>JAEZWF010000002.1 GCA_023420415.1 Actinomycetes bacterium
CCTACAACGTCGCGGCCATCCCGATCGCAGCGCTGGGCATGCTCAACCCCATGCTCGCAGGCGCGGCGATGGCGTTCTCCAGCGTCTTCGTCGTCGGCAACAGCCTCCGCCTGCGCGGGTTCCGCAGCGTCGCCAAGCAGTGACAGCGCAGGATCAATTGATCCGCCGTACCGACACATGAAAGGCACCCACCGAGAATGAGCAACGAATCCCAGGCCCCCGCCAGCTGCTGCAGCACCTCCCCCGCACGCGAGGCATCCGCCGAGGCACCGGTCAGCGCCGGCTCCAGCTGCTGCGACACGATCGGCGCAGAGCGCTCCGCGGTCAAGGCCGACGGCCGCGAAGACCTGCTCGCCGACGGCGAGGACACCACCACCTGCCCCGTCATGGGCGGCAACCCGGTCAGCAAGAAGGTGGCCGAGGCACAGGGCCTCTTCCGCGACTACGACGGCAAGCGCTATTGGTTCTGCTGCGCCGGCTGCGCACCGGCCCACGACTCCGACCCCGCCAAATACGCCGCCAACATGGCTTGATCCTTTGACGCGGGGACGCGGGATCACCCCCGCGGCCCGGCGCGCCGGATCGGAGCGACCAACCCGACGACCGAGCCGATCGATGAGTTGCCATATACCCCATAGGGGTATATGGTTGGCGGTCGGACGGAATCGATAGGAGACCACATGCGAAAGCGCCTCATGACGACCATCGCGGCAGGAGTGCTCGGCGGAGCTTTGTTGCTGACAGGCTGCAGCACGGGAGGCCAGGACCAGGGGTCGCCGGCCACGTCGGGAAGCCACCAGGGTCACGGCGGCAGCAGCTCTGACAGCGGCGGGATGGAGCACCCGATGGACGGCGGCCCCGCTCCCGCCGGTATCGAGAAGGCCGCATCCCCCAAGTACCCGGTCGGCACCGAGGTGAAGCTCACCGCCAGCCACATGGAGGGCATGGACGGGGCGAAGGCCACGATCGTGGGGGCCTACGACACCTACACATACGCGGTGAACTTCACCCCCACCACCGGCGGGGATCCGGTCAAGGACCACAAATGGGTCGTCCAGGAGGAGATCAAGGACGCCGGCGACCAGCGGCTCGCCGACGGCACCGAGGTCACGCTGCTCGCCGAGCACATGAAGGGCATGAAGGGCGCGAAGGCGACCATCGCCTCCTCCACCGACCAGACCGTCTACATGGTCGACTACGAGGCCGACGGCATGAAGATGACCAACCACAAGTGGGTCGTCGAGAGCGAGATCCAGCCGGCCTCCTGAGCCGGCCGTCGCGGCCCCACCGGGTCCGCGGCGTGATGGACACGACCCGATCGAGGGGAAGCGAAGAGCGATGACGGACCCGACCGCGCACCATCATCACGACGACGCCGTCGCGACCGCCGAGCCCGGCCGCGAGGATGACCTGCACGGGGAGCACGAGGGCCACGGCATGCAGCACGGCGACCCGGGAGCGCACGACCAGCACGGCGGTCACGGCGGTCATGCAGGCCACGGGGACCACGTGGGCCAGTTCCGCAGGCTGTTCTGGATCAACCTCGTGATCGCGGTCCCGGTGGTCGCGCTCTCGCCCATGTTCGCCATGCTCCTCGGGTACTCGGTGCCCGACTGGGCGGGCTGGGTCGCCGCGGTGCTCGGTACCGTCATGTACGCCTGGGGCGGTACGCCGTTCCTCACCGGTGCCTGGAGCGAGCTGAAGAGCCGCAAGCCGGGGATGATGCTGCTGATCGCGCTCGGGATCACCGTCGCGTTCCTCGCCTCCTGGGCCGCCACCGTCGGGCTCGTCCACCACGAGCTCGAGTTCTGGTGGGAGCTGGCGCTGCTGATCGTCATCATGCTGCTGGGCCACTGGATCGAGATGCGCTCTCTCGCCCAGACCACCTCCGCGCTGGACTCCCTCGCCGCGCTGCTGCCCGACGAGGCCGAGCGCGTCGAGGGCGACGACGTCGTCAAGGTCGACCCCGCCGACCTGCGCGTCGGCGACGTCGTCATCGTGCGCCCCGGCGGCAGCGTCCCGGCCGACGGCTCCGTCGTCGACGGCCGCGCCGACATGGACGAGTCGATGATCACCGGCGAGTCGCGCCCCGTCGCCCGCGGCGAGGGCGACCCGGTCACGGCCGGCACCGTGGCCACCGACTCCGGCCTGCGCGTGGAGATCACCGCCACCGGCGACGACACCGCGCTGGCCGGCATCAACCGGCTCGTCGCCGAGGCGCAGGGCTCCTCCTCCCGCGCCCAGCGCATCGCCGACCGCGCCGCCGCGTGGCTGTTCTGGTTCGCCCTCGGAGCGGCCCTGATCACCGCAGTCGTCTGGACGCTGGCCGGCAGCCCCGACGACGCGGTCGTCCGCACCATCACCGTGCTCGTCATCGCCTGCCCCCACGCACTCGGGCTCGCGATACCCTTGGTCGTCTCCATCGCCACCGAACGCGCCGCCCGCGGCGGCGTCCTGGTCAAGGACCGCCTCGCCCTTGAGTCCATGCGCCAAGTCGACGCGGCCTTGTTTGACAAGACCGGCACCCTGACCAAGGGCGAGCCCACCGTCACCGGCGTCGAACCCTCAGGAGATCTCAATGCCGACCAGGTGCTCGCCCTGGCCGCCTCCGCCGAGGCCGACAGCGAGCACCCCCTCGCCCAGGCCATCGTCGCCGCCGCCAAAGAGAAGAGCCTCGCCCTGGAGCCGGCCAGCGGGTTCTCCTCCTCCCCCGCCGTCGGCGTCACCGCGACCGTCGCCGGCCAGGAGATCCGCGTCGGCGGACCCCGGCTGCTCGAGGAGACCGGGCAGCCTGAGGTCGACGCCGCCGACCAGTGGCGCTCCGAAGGCGCGATCATCCTGCACGTCCTGCGCGGCGATGAGGTGATCGGCGGCCTCAAGCTCGCCGACGAGGTCCGCCCGGAGTCGCGCGACGCCGTCGACGCGCTCCACGAGCTCGGCGTCGAGGTCGTCATGATCACCGGCGACGCCGAGGCGGTGGCGAACGAGGTCGGCCGCGAGCTCGGCATCGACCGCGTCTTCGCCGGCGTCCGCCCCGAGGACAAGTCCGCCAAGGTCGCCCAGCTGCAGCACGAGGGCAAGAAGGTCGCCATGGTCGGCGACGGGGTCAACGACGCCCCGGCGCTGGCCCAGGCCGACGTCGGCATCGCCATCGGTGCGGGCACCGACGTCGCCATCGCCTCGGCCGGCGTCATCCTGGCCAGCTCCGACCCCCGGTCGGTGCTGTCGGTCATCCAGCTGTCGAGGGCCGCCTATCGGAAGATGAAGCAGAACCTGTGGTGGGCCGCCGGCTACAACCTGGTCTCCGTGCCGCTCGCGGCCGGAGTCCTCGCGCCCGTGGGGTTCGTTCTGCCCATGTCGGTCGGCGCGATCCTGATGTCGATCTCCACCGTCGTCGTCGCCCTCAACGCCCAGCTGCTGCGGCGCATCGACCTCACCCCCGAAGCCAGCACCCGCTCCGTCCTGGAGCGCCAGATGTGAAGGACACGCCCATGAACACCGACACTGCCACCGATAACACCGGGACCGGGATCGACGCCGTGGGCCATCAGCACGGCTACATCAGCGACAAGGACCGCTACCTCACCCGCATGAGGCGCATCGAGGGCCAGGCCCGGGGCATCGCCAAGATGATCGACGACGAGAAGTATTGCATCGACATCCTCACCCAGGTCAGCGCCCTCACCCGTGCCCTGCAGGGCGTGGCCACCGGCCTGCTCGACGACCACCTCAGGCACTGCGTCCTCGACGCCGCCAAGCTCGGCGACGACGAGGCGGCCCTCGCCAAGATCCAGGAAGCCAGCGACGCCATCAACCGGCTCGTCCGCTCCTGAGACCTTCGAGAAGACGACCCGAGCACGAAGACGGAGGGAACCCATGCCCCGCTTCGACCGGCTGACCCCGCAGACCGCCGTCGGCGCGTCGCGCGAGCTTCTCGGCGAGCTCGTCGAGCGCCACGGCACCGTGGGCGAAATGGTCTCCACCATGGCCCACTCGCCGGCCGTGCTCGGCGGCTACCTGCAGCTGAGCAGGGCCTTGCGGCGCGCCGAGCTGGACCGCAGGGTCAGCGAGCTCATCTCGGTCGCGGTGCAGGCCCAGCAGGGGTGCGGCATCTGCCTGGCGTCGCACGTCGATGCCGCGCGCTCGCTCGGCGTCGCGGAGGGCGAGATCGAGCTTGCCCGTCAGGGCTCGGCATCCGATCCCGCCGTCGCCGCGATCATCCGGCTCGGGCTGCAGGTCTACAGCGACCCGGCCTCGATCACCGACGACCAGATCGAGCAGCTGCGCCGGCACGGCTACAGCGACCGCGCGATCGCCGACGTCGTCTCCCTCAACGTCCTCACCGGCGCGTTCAACCTCGTCGCCGGACTCACACCCGGCGAACAGCGCTGACGCTCTGACCGTTCGAGGATCGAGCCCTGCCGCCTGAGCGGATCGCTCCCGCGAGCGTCTGCTCAGGCGGCCGTGAACGCCGTGACGCGCACGGCCATCTCGTCCACGTTGGGCAGGTGACGCTTCACCGACGCCTCGGCCTCGCCCGCCAGCCGGTCGGCGTCGGACAGCGACATCGCGCTGGCCCGGACGACGGCGTCGCCGTGGAGGCGGTGGCCGACCCAGCGCAGCCGCACGCGCTCCACGGCTTCGACCTCGGCCAGGTGTTCGAGGGCGTGCTCGGCGCGGTCGACCAGCTCGGGCTCGATGCCGTCCATCAGGCGGCGGCCGACCGAGCGGACCGTGCCGACGAGCAGCACCGCGATCATCGCCGAGATCAGCAGGCCGACGATGGGGTCGGCGAGGGGGAAGCCGAGCAGGACGCCGATCCCGCCGGCGACGACCGCGAGGGAGGTGAAGCCGTCGGTGCGGGCGTGCACGCCGTCGGCGACCAGCGCGGCCGATCCGATCCTCCGCCCGACGCGGATGCGGTAGACCGCGACGGCCTCGTTGCCGAGGAACCCGATGACCCCGGCGGCGATCACCCAGCCGATGTTCTCCATCGGCCTCGGGTTGATCATGCGGTCGATCGCCTCGTAGGCGGCGATCACCGAGGACAGCGCGATCATCAGCACGATGAACAGGCCGGCGAGGTCCTCGGCCCGGTTGAACCCGTAGGTGTACTTCCGCGTCGCGACCCGGCGGGACAGCACGAACGCGATCCACAGGGGCACGGCGGTGAGCGCGTCGGAGAGGTTGTGGATCGTGTCGGCGAGCAGCGCCACCGAGCCGGAGAACGCGACGACCACGGCCTGCAGCACGGTCGTGGCGAGCATGAGCACGAGGCTGATCTTCACTGCTTTGATGCCCTCGGAGCTCGCCTCCATCGCATCGTCGATCGAGTCGACGGCGTCGTGCGAGTGCGGCACGAAGATCCCGTAGAGGAAGTCCTTGAACCCGGTCGGGTGCGAGTGGCCGTGCTCGCCGTGATCGTGGGAGTGGCCGTGACCAGCGCATGCCCGTGGTCATGGCCGTGATCATGATCGGCGTGCTCGTGCGGGGACGCTCCGCTCTCGTGCTCGTGGTCGGCGTGCGGATGGGCGTGGCTGTGCTGGGTCATGCTTCTGCTCGTTCCTCGTGGTGATGCGCCGGGACCTGTCCGTTGGCGACCGAGTGCTCGGCCTGGAAGATGGCGTCGGACACGAGCTGGGAGGCGTGCTCGTTCTCCAGCCGGTAGAACACTCGCTGTCCCTCCTGCCGGGTCGACACGATCCGCGCCATCCGCAGCTTCGCCAGGTGCTGCGACACCGCGGCCGGCGACTTGCCCACGCTCTCGGCCAGCCGGTTGACCGACAGCTCGTCGCTGCGGCGCAGCGCGAGGATGATCCGGACCCGGGTCGCGTCGGCGAGGAGCCCGAACACCTCGACGGCGAGCTCCACGTACTGGCTGTCCGGGTCGGGCCCGCACATCTGTTTATCTGCGTCCATACGCAGATTATTGCACGAATCGCGCTGGCTTACGCCGGCCAACGGTTCAGCGCCGTTCGCACGGAACACGCCTCTGCGAAGCCGATCAGGCCGGCCACCGCCGGGCGGACGATCGTGTGGCGTGCGGTCGATCCCGGCACCCACGCCGACGCACCGGCGACCGTCCGCCTCGCCTCGACCTCCGGCCCAGGTTTCAGCGGCGGTTTGGGCTGCGGCGGCGGTTGGCGAATACTGGTCGGTGGCCGCGGCTCGTCGTTGGCGGCCTGCTTGGTCCCCCTGAGCATCGAGAGGAAGGCGGGAAGGCAGTGCGGCGGCTCATCGGCATCGCGCGGCGGTTCTCGCCCGTGCTCGCGCTCATGACCGTCGCGGCCCTGCTGATGCTGCAGCCTCCCGCGCGCGCCGCCGACGAGATGGCAATGCCCCGGTCGCAGACCGCAGTCAGCGCCACCGAAAACGTCGCCGACACGAGCCACGGACGGCCGCAGGCCCCGGGCGCTGCGGCCGAAGACGACCAGCGCACGACGAGCGGGATCGGCCACCGGCTGGACCCGCGGGCGGCTGGGGCCCCGACAGGCCACCGGCCGATGGCGGCCTCCTCGGGCGGCGCGGACCGGTCGTCGGGCTGCGCTGGCTGCTCCTCGCCGGACAGCCCGTCGCCGAGCCCGATGGATTGCGTCGCCGCGGGGTGCGGGTCCTGCTGGTGCTGCTGGTCGGGTCGAGAGCCTTCGCCCGGCCTCACGTGGCCGGTGTTGGTCACTGGGCCGCGTCGCGCCTCGCGGCACGGCGTCGAGCCCGTCGGCTCCAGCGACGCGACCTGCGGGCGACCGGCCCAGGTCGCGAGCCTCAGGCCGTGGCGCGCAGGGCGAGCCAGGTGAACGGCTGGGCCTGGCCGCTCGGGGTGATGTGTCGTTCGCGAGTCGAGGAGATGACGGCGAAGCCCGGTCCGAGCGCGTGGGCCAGCTGCTCCGCGCCGTATCGCGCGGTCGGCAGACCGGAGCACTCGGTGGGACCATCCTCGGCGAAGGTCGCCAGCATGACCAGGCTGCCGGGTGCCGTGGCCCGGTGGAGCCGGGCGATGTAGGCGCGACGCGGCTCGGGCCGGGTCAGGAAGTGGAAGACCGCCCGGTCATGCCACACCGCCCAGACGCGGTCGGGCCGCCAGGTCAGGACGTCAGCGCGGATCCAGGCCACGTCATCGGCTGACTGGCCCATGCTGGCGCGGGCGCGGCGCAGCGCCTCGGCGGAGATGTCCAGCACCGTGACGTCGCGGGCTCCCCGCTGGAGGAGGTCACCGGCCAGCGGTGAGTCACCGCCGCCGACGTCGATCACCGACTGGTCGGGGGCGAATCCGCTGTCCTGAAGGATGTTCAGGCTGGCAGTCGCGGTCTCCTGGTCCCAGCTGTGGGCCCGGCCCGCCCGCCACGCGGCCTGCCAATGGTCGACCGCTGAACCGGCCCGGGGTTCCCGCACGTCGCTCACCCCGACCATCGTAGATGAACCGAGGCACCGGACGCGATGCCCGTCTTCAGCTGCGACGACCTGCGGGTCGGCTCGGCCGACGCGAAGAACCACTCCCCCTGCTCGCGGGAGCACCCCTGGGAATCACCCGCGGGACGACCTTGACGAAGACGACCATGACGACCAGCTCGACCAGCGTCTGGGCCACGACGACGAGCGGGGCGAGGTCGAACGCGGCCGGGAGCGCGAGCACCAAGGGCAGCACGACCAGCGAGTTGCGGGTCGCCCCGCTGAACACGACGGCCCGCTTCCCAGGGACGTCGAGCCCGGCGACCCGGCCGGTGAGCATGCCGACGGGCACCATGACGCGGCGAAGAGGAGGTACACCGGGACCGCGAGCAGGAGGCTCCCGACCCGCCGGCCGACCCCGGCGATCTGGGACGCGACGACCACGGCGAGAGTGAGCATCATCAGCGGCACCATCGCCCACAGGACGATCTGCTCCCACGCCCGTCCGACGCGGGTCCTCGCAGCGAGCTGGGTGAGCCCGGCCGCGGCCAGGGGAAGGAGGATGAGCAGGGCCAAGGCCTCGACGAACGGGGCGAGGTCGACCGAGTCCACGAACTCGGGCCCGACGAACACCCAGAGGTCGAGGGGAAGCAGGAGCATCTGGGCGAGCATGAGCAGGGGCGCTGCGGCCAGCAGACGGTCCTTCGCGTCGCCGGCGATGCCGGTGAACACGATGACGTAGTCCACGCACGGCGTGAGCAGCACGAACAGCACCCCGACGAGCAGGACCCGGTCGTGGGCGACGATCCGCGAGAGCGGCCAGACCACGACGGGCACGAGCAGGAAGTTCACGGCCATGACCGCGGCGAGGAACCGCCAGTCGCGCAGCGCCTGCCCGATCCTCGCGAACGGCACGCCGAGGAACGTCGCGTAGAGCAGCAGCCCGAGCACCGGGCTGATCGCCAGCTCCGCAGGATGCGCGACGCTGGGGAGCGCGAGGCCGGCCGTCGCGCCGACGAGGAGCGCGGCGACGTAGAGGGCCACCTGGTGCCGCTCCATCCACTCCGCGCCTGCTCGCATGGTCTCCATTCTCCCGGAGGTCCCTATAGGTCAGCAAGCACTGTATAGTCAGCATGTGCTGACTATTGCTTCGCGCCTGGACGTCATGAACCGGCTCGGCCGGGCCATGGCCGACCCGACCCGATCCCGGATCCTGCTCTCTCTCCTGGAGTCGCCCGGCTACCCGGCGCGGCTTGCCCGCGACCTGGACCTGACGCGCACGAACGTGTCGAACCACCTGTCCTGCCTGCGAGGCTGCGGGATCGTCGTCGCCGAGCCCGAGGGCCGGCAGACCCGCTACGAGATCGCCGACCCGCACATCGCCGCAGCCCTGACGTCGCTGGTCGACGTGACCCTCGTCGTCGACGAGAGCGTCCCGTGCCTGGACCCGCAGTGCCCGGTGCCCGGCTGCTGCGACGCCGAGGGGGCCGCCCAGTGAGCGACGAGTGCTGCGGCGTCGACGAGACGGGCTCTCCGAAGGCCGATGCCCGGGGCGCGTCCCTGCGGCTGCTCGGAGCGGGCGCTCCGAAGTCGTCGGGCGACGGCTGCTGCGGCCCGGCCGAGGAGGCTCCGAGGGTGGTGCAGGACGAGGGCGACGCGTGCTGCGGCCCCGACCCGGCACGGAGCCCCTCCGGGCCCGGCGAGGAGCCGGAGGTCCGCCCGCCGTGGTGGCGGGATCCCGCACTGCTGCCCTCCGCCGTCGCGGGACTGCTCCTCGTCAGCGGGTACGTGCTGGACTGGTCGGGCCAGGACGTCGCCGCGCAGGTCGCTCAGTGGGTCGCGCTGCTGGCCGGCGCGTGGACCTTCGTGCCCGGCGCGCTGCGCCGCCTGCGGCGGGGGCGGCTGGGCGTCGGCCTGCTGATGACGATCGCGGCGGTCGGCGCGGTGCTGCTCGGCCACGTCGCCGAGGCCGCCGCGCTGGCGTTCCTGTTCTCCCTGGCCGAGGCCCTGGAGGACCGGGCGATGGACCGCGCGAAGGAGGGCCTGCGAGCGCTGCTCGGCCTGATGCCGGAGACCGCCCGCGTCTCGCGGCTGACCGGCGACGTCACGGTCCCGGTGGACGAGGTGCGCGAGCTCGACGTGCTCGTGATCGGTGCCGGGCAACGGGTCCCGACCGACGGCGTGGTCGCCGAGGGGCGATCGAGCATCGACGCCTCCGCGGTCACCGGGGAGTCCATCCCCGTCGAGGTCGGGCCCGGGGATCCCGTGCCTGCGGGTGCCGTCAACGGCTCGGGGTCGCTGCTCGTCGAGGCCACGGCAGACGGCCGCGACAACTCGCTGACCCAGATCGTCGCCCTGGTCGAGCAGGCCCATGCCCGCAAGGGAGAGCGCGCCCGACTGGCCGACCGGATCGCCCGGCCGCTCGTGCCCGCCGTGCTGATCGCCGCGGCGCTGGTGGCCCTGTTCGGGATCGCCGTCGGCGACCCGTGGACCTGGGTCGAGCGGGCCCTGGTCGTCCTGGTCGCCGCTTCCCCGTGCGCCATGGCGATCGCCGTGCCGGTCACCGTCATCAGCGCGATCGGCTCGGCGTCGAGGTTCGGCGTCGTCATCAAGTCCGGGGCCGCCTTCGAGCAGTTCGGCACGATCAGCACGGTCGCCTTCGACAAGACCGGCACCCTCACCCGGGGGCGGCCGCAGGTGACCGAGACGCGCACCGCTCCGGGCATCGGCCATCAGGCTGTCCTCGCCTGGGCGGCGGCCCTCGAGGCGACCAGCACCCATCCCTTGGCGGCGGCGATCACCGCGGCCGCGCCGGACGCCCCGGCGGCGAGCGAGGTGGACGAGGACGCCGGGCACGGCATCGCCGGCCGGGTCGGCGACCGTTTCGTCAGGGTCGGCAGCCCGCGCTGGATCGATCCGGCCGTTCTGCGGGCCGACGCCGACGAAAGGGCCGAGGCAGGCATGACCGTCGTGGTCGTCGAGGCCGACGGAGAGGTCGCCGGCCTGATCGGCGTGCGCGACGAGCTCCGCCCCGAGGCCGCCGAGACCGTGCGGATGCTCCACGACCAGGGCATCGGCACGGTCATGCTCACCGGCGACGACGCCCGCACCGCCCGCGCCCTGGCCGCCCAGGCCGGCATCGACGACGTCCGCGCCGAGCAGCTGCCGGCCGACAAGGCGGAGGCGATCACAGGTCTGGCCGCTACTCGGCCGACGGCGATGGTCGGCGACGGCATCAACGACGCCCCCGCGCTGGCCACCGCGACCGTGGGCATCGCGATGGGAGCCACCGGCTCCGCGGCCGCGGTGGAATCCGCCGACATCGCCTTCACCGGCCACGATCTGCGCCTGATCCCCGCCGCGTTCGCGCACGCCCGCAGAGGACGGCGCATCATGACGGCCAACATCGTCCTCGCGCTGGCCATCATCGTCGTCCTGTTCCCGCTCGCCCTCTTCGGCGTGCTCGGCCTGGCCGGAGTCGTCCTCGTCCACGAGGTCGCCGAGGTCGTCGTCATCCTCAACGGCGTCCGCGCCGCCCGCAGGCCCAGCGCACTGCGTCGAGGCCTGCCGGCACGCAGTGATCTCCAGGCGGCTCATTTCCAGCCGGCGCACGGGATGACGGCGAACCGATGACGATCGAGGCCTCGCGCCTCGGGGGACGCCCGAACCGGGAGCCGGTCGAGGGGACCCGACGCCAACTGAAAGGACTACGACCATGAGGATCACGCTGCAGTACTTCGACGGCTGCCCGAACTGGGAGATCCTCGATCGGCGGATCGCCGAAGCCGTCGACGGGCGATCCGACGCGGAGGTCGTCCACCAGCGGGTCGAGACGCCCGAGGACGCCTTGCGCGTCGGCTTCCACGGTTCCCCCACCGTCCTGGTCGACGGCGTCGACCCGTTCGCCGACGGCAGCGCGCCGGTCGGGCTCGCCTGCCGGATGTTCCGCACCCCGGACGGGATGGCCGGGTCGCCGACCGTGGAGCAGCTGCGCACGGCCATCCGTGAGGCCGCGCGGGGCGTCCGCGAGAGCACCCTGCAGGGTCTGCCGAACGCGGTGCCTATCGCCTGCACGCTCGCGCCGGACGCGGGCGAGGAGCAGGTAGAGAGGTGGCGAGCCTTCGACGACGACCATCTCCTCGACGTCGAACGCGGCGACGCCCGGATCATCCTCCACTACGCCAAGGCAGACGACTCCGTCCGGCGTCTTCACGACCTCGTGGCGGTCGAGAGCGCCTGCTGCTCGTTCGTCGACTGGGTGATCGACGAGAGCCACGCCGACCTGCGCCTCGTCGTCACCGGCACCGCGGAACAGCTCGCTGCGCTCGATATCGGGAGGGGCACAGCGTAGACCCGTGATCGGCCGGGACCGCGCTGGCCGACGAGCGCCGGGCGCAGGGGCAGCCGGACACCGGCAGGAGTCGCTGGTCGGTGACTCGCATCTTTCAGTGGCGGCGCACCGCCGCACGCCGTGGTCGCGGCCGGTTACCGGTGCGCGCTGCGGGTCAGGCCGACTCCGCGCCCGGGTCGGGCCGGTCGCGTCGGCGCAGGATGATCCAGCGGCCGAGCAGGCCGACGGCGAACATGGCCAGTCCGGCGATGACTGACTGCCAGGGCAGGGTGGCGATCAGGATCAGGCAGCCGAGGATGCCGAGCAGGTTGAGCCAGCGTGGCCAGCGGCGGTCGGACGGGGGCTGGGTGAATGCGGCGGTGTTGGCGATGCCGTAGTAGACGAGCACGCCGAAGGAGGAGAATCCGATCACGCCGCGCAGGTCGGTGGTCAGCACCAGGACGGACACGACGACGGCGAGGGCGATCTCGGCGTGGTGGGGCACCTTGTGGCGCGGATGGACCGCCGACAGCCAGGACGGCAGATCGCGGTGGCGGGCCATCGCCAGGCTGGTCCGGCCGATGCCGGCGATCAGCGCCAGCAGCGCCCCGAGGCTGGCCACCGCGCCGCCGATCCGGACCACCGGGGCCAAGCCCCCGACCCCGGCTGCTTGCACGGCCGCGGTCAGGGGTGCCGTCGCGGCGGCGATCCTCTCCGGCCCGGCGGCGAGCAGGACGCTCACGCCGACGATCACGTAGATGATCACGACGATGATCAGGGCGATGGGGATGGCGCGGGGGATGGTCCGCTGCGGGTCGCGGACCTCCTCGCCCATGGTCGCGATCCGCGCGTAGCCGGCGAAGGCGAAGAACAGCAGCCCGGCCGACTGCAGGATCCCGTACGGACCGCTCGCGGTCAGGGCGGACCAGCCGCCCAGGTTCGTCGCCGACGTTTGGCCGCCGACGAAGATGCCGACCACCAGCACCGCCAGCGCGACCAGGGTGACGGCGACCAGGATCCGAGTCAGGCCGGCGGTCTTGCTCACCCCTCGGTAGTTCAGCGCCGCCAGGCCGACCACCCCAGCGACCGCGACCAGCCGTTGGGCCCACCAGGGGCCGGGCACGGCGTAGGTGGCGAAGGTGAGCGCCATCGCCGCGCAGGAGGCGGTCTTGCCGACCACGAAGCCCCAGCCGGCGGTGAACCCGAACCAGTGGCCCAAGCGCTCCCGCCCGTAGATGTAGGTGCCGCCGGAGGTCGGATACACCGCGGCCAGCTGGGCCGAGGCGGTGGCGTTGCAGTAGGCGATCACCGCCGCGATGCCCAGGCCGATCAGCAGGCCGGTGCCGGCCGCCTGGGCCGCCGGGCCGAACGCGGCGAAGATGCCGGCACCGATCATCGAACCGAGTCCGATGATCACCGCGTCGCGGGTGCCCAGGCGTCGATCCAGCTGCGGTGTCGGTTCACTCATCGGGCGTCGTCCCATCCTCTGGGTCTGCGTCGGGGGTGTCAGTGGTTTCGTCGTGAAGGACTTCGCGCGCCAGTTCGGTCAGGGCCCGCCGTTCGTCGGCCAGCACGGCCCGGCCGGCGTCGGTGATCCGGTACAGCCGCCGGCCGCGACCCTCCACCGTGGCCTGCCGCGAGGTCAGCAGCCCCTGCGCCTCCAGGCGATGCAGCGTCGGGTACAGGGTGCCGGGGCTGATCCGGTACCCGTGATGGCCGAGCTCCTCGGCCATCCACGCGCCGTGGATCTCTCCCTCGGCGGCGTGATGCAGGATGTGCATCCGCACCGCGCCGCGGATGAACTCACTCACCGGCGGCGTCGAAGTCGAGGACGAAGTCCAGCGACGCCGGCTCATCGGTCCCGGTCAGCGCCGACGCCGCGACCTGGACACGGACCCGGTAGCTGCCTCTGGCCTCCAGGGCGACGTTGTTGCCGTAATGCAGCCCCGCGGTGCCCTTGTGTGGTCGGGCCACCGGAACCAGCGGCAGTCCGGTGAACACCGGCCTATCGCCATCGTCGCCGGTGCCGTCGAGGCGGACGACGTCGACGGTGACGTCCAGGTACGGCACCGGGTGCCCAGCGTCGATGTCGTGGATGTGGGCATCGAGGTTGAACAGCCCCGCCGGCGGATCGGCCGGGTCGGGCTCGGCCGCGACGTTCTCCACCACCTCGCCTACTCGGCCGGCGAAGACCGCGCCGCCGCCCGCATTGTTCGGCTCCCGCCAGTCCTCGGCGGCGAACATCCGGGCGATCGGCCCGACCGCCACATCCACCCGCAGCCGGCCGGCCGTCCGCGCCTCCGGCGATCCCGATACGTGCATGACACCCAACTCCTCTTGACTATCGCGTCCCGATATCGTAGAACGATATCTAGAGTTCCGTCAACGAGAGGACGACGACCATGACCGATCCGACCAACCGGGCCGAGGACGATCCCCGACGCCACACCAGCCAGGTCCGCGAGCGGCTCTCCGAACTGATCGCCCACCTGCGCCAAGACGTCGGCAAGATCGACGACCCGCGGGCACAAGCCCTGTTCGAGACCACCGCCGAAGTCCTGACCGGCCTGGAGAAGGCCTACACCGACTTCGAAGCCCGCGACGAACCCGCCTGGCGAGACTGAATCCCGAACCAGCCGAGCCCGGATGCCCATCAGCCGGGGATCCTGGCACTGGGTCGGCCTCAGCCGGGCTCGCGTCGAACGACGGCCGGCCGCCGGGCGAGGACCGCGGCATCCTGTCCGCGCCCAAACGCCGGTTCCTGCCCGAGCTGATCGACCTGGTCATGACCGACCAGATCGACCTCGGCGTCGTCTTCGACCTCGAGCTGCTCATCGAGGAGGCCGGCGAGGGCTACATGCCATGGACGAGCGCCGCGCCACAAAGGTGCTTCTCACCTCTGAGCCGTCGACGAATAGTGCCCCGGTCCGCAGTGCGACCGCGGCCTTCCGGCATCTCAGTGCAGCGTCCAGTGCGCTGCGGGGCCCGTCGCGTTCGGGTGTGCGCCGGTGTCGAACTTCCGAACAAGTTCCGAATACCATTGGGTGTCATGACATCTGCAGCCGACCCGCCCGCATCTACCCGGCGCTCCTCGGACCTGAGCAAGCACTCGGCCGAGGTCTTCGCCGAGGCCGAGGACCATCCCGTCACGGTGACTCGCCGCGACGGCGAGTCCCTGGTGCTGATGTCCCAGCGCGAGGCCGACGCCCGGGCCGAGCTCCTGGACATCGCCGGCGCGCTCATCACGGCGACGCTCGAAGACGGGCCGCTCACCGAGCGCATGGCCAGCCGGTACCCCTGGATGTACGCGCTGAGCGCCCAGGACCGCAAGGAGTGCGCCCGCGACCTCGTCGACGCCGCCCGGGCGTCGTTCTCGACGCAGCAGCCTCACCTGGCGATCGCCCAGCTCACCGGCTGGCGCGAGACCGCCACCGCGATCGCGGCGGGCCTGGGCTCGCAGCCGGTCGAGTGGCTCGAGGAGGACACAGACGCCGTCGACGATGATCGTCAAGCAGACCTGACCGCGCCCGAGGGGGCCGCGGTCCCGCGCCCGATGAAGGGGTCGGACTACGTGCTGAAGCACGCCACCAAGCAGTCAGAGAAGGGCTGGCGCGACCTCGCCACCACGCTCGGGGATCCCATGAGCGATGCCTGGGACTTCCTGACCCGCACGCCCCTGGCGACGACCTCGGCCAACTACCCGCTCGAGGGGTCCCTGGGCGTGGTCACCCGAGGCGGCCGGATCTTCCAGCGCTGGCAGCACCAGCCCACGACGAAGAGCACGGCGCAGATCTGGTTCTACGTCGACGGCGGCACCGTCCACCTGGAGCGGGTCCACGCCGCGCACCGCGACCGGACGAAGTAGCCCGGCATGGGGATCTTCAGTCCGCGGGTGATGCGGCTGC
Source organism: Actinomycetes bacterium (assembly GCA_023420415.1). Lineage (GTDB taxonomy): Bacteria > Actinomycetota > Actinomycetes > Actinomycetales > Dermatophilaceae > Pedococcus. The sequence goes on from JAEZWF010000002.1 coordinate 15,622, forward strand.
TCGCCGACCAGCTGACCGCGACGCCGATGCGCGAGATCGACGCGCTGTTCGACGACCGCGGCGTCGCCCTCGGGCCGCCCCAGCCCCGCGAGAACGACGAGAGCGTCCGGCGCGAGCGGATGCGGCGGTATCTCGTGAGCCTGGACCTGGACGACGCCGCCGACATTCAGCGGCTGACCGCCGTGCTCGGCGATGTGCTGCAGAGCATCGTCCAGGACACGTCCACCGGCTGGGGCAGCAACGACGGGCTGCGGGACAAGTGGGTCCGGATCCTGCGCGAGGACGGCTTCGACGTCGACGAGGCCACCGGCACCGTGCGCCTCGGCCGGGCCGGCGCGAACCTGACCGAGCAAGCGCTCGACGCGCTCCCCGACCCGCAGTCCATCCAGGACCACCTGCGCCGGCTCGGCGACAGCGTCGACACCGATCCCCGGCTCGCAGTGAGCACCGCCAAGGCATTGATCGAGTCCACCGCCAAGTGCGTGCTCACCGCACGCGGGCAGAGCTACGCCCGCGCGGCGAAGGTCCCGGCACTGGTGAACGCCGCCCAGGAGTCGCTCGGCCTCGCCCCCAAGTCGGTCAGCGACGAGGACCGAGCGCTCCGCCAGGCACTGCAGTCACTCATTACCCTCACCCAGAGCGTCACCGAGCTCAGGAACAGCGTCGGCATCGACCACGGAGCCGAGGAGGTGCCCAGATGGGTGCGCCCGCGGCACGCCCGCCTCGTCGTCGGCGCGGCCCAGGTCTGGTGCCAGCTCATGCTTGAGACCCTCGCCGACCCCGATGCGCCCTGGCGGCGCTCGGAGAGCTGACCGGGGCAAAGTAAAACCCCGGGGACATCGCTCCGAGGAACGAGGGGTCATCCGGGGTGTTCGTAGATAATGATGCCAGACGAGGAGTGCCGACGCAACATCGCCGGCGGTGACGACGAGCAGGTGGAGGACGCAGTGACTGATCCAGCCCACCGCGCGTCCGTCGAGCGCTACGTCACCCAGGCGCGCCTGGGACCTTACCTTACCGAAGTCGGCGGCGACTACGTTCGCGCCGAGGAGCTGTACGTCTGAAACCTCAGGGTCAGCGGTGCATTCCATGAGGTCCTCGGCGTCTTCGAGGTGGTGCTGCGCAACGCCCTGTGCGAGGAGCTCCGCCGATGGCACGGCAAGCGTCCTGGCACCTGGCTCGACGACCCGACGGCCACGTTCGATGACCGCAGGATCGAGCAGATCGAGGAGGCCCGCGGGATCCTCGTCCAGCGCGGCAAGCCCACGACCGAGGGGCGCGTCGTAGCCGAGCTCTCACTCGGATTCTGGCGGTTCCTGCTCTCCAAGCGGTACCAGAACACGCTGTGGACGCCGCACCTGCGCAAGGCGTTCCCGGGGATGAAGCCCCAGAAGCGCGAGGTCGTCTACGGGCACGTCGAAGCCCTGCTCACTCTGCGCAACCGGATCGCCCACCACGAGCCGATCCACCGTTTCCCGCTGGCCGATCTCCACGGCCGCATGCTGCTGGTGGTCGCGTGGATCGACCCGGGCATGTCGGGTTGGCTCTCCGGCCTCAGCCGGGTGCCGTCGCTGCTCGCCGAACGACCGCATGCGCAGGATGCCGCGCCCTGAGCGGATACGACCCGTGATCGAGTAGGTGATGGGCGATCAGCGCATTCAGATCGCCTGACGCCGAGGAGACCGCCGTCCGCCTACCACTCGTGGCCGCGGTGGCACGACTGCTCACCTACCGTCTTCGCTGGCAGCGCGGGCAGAGGTGGCTCGACCGGTTCATGAAGCGCTCGCGCACGATCGTGGTGCCGCAGCGCTCGCACGGGAGACCTTCCCGGCCATAGACATTCAATGAGTTTGTTCCGGACTCGACAAGTTTGTGACGTTCATGAAAGGTCTGTCGAGTCGTCACTCGACTGACGTCTCGATGATCACTCGACTCCCACTCCGATCCTCGCAGCGTCGAATGCGCTGAAGACCAGGATACCGAGGTGATCCGCCGGGCGGCAGGGCGCTCAGTAGTGGTAGCGGGCCTGGAGGATGATCAGGTCCTCGCCGTCGACGAGGTAGACGAGCCGGTGCTCTTTATTGATCCGCCGCGACCACGAGCCCTGCGCTCCGTACTTCAGCTGCTCGGGCTTGCCGATGCCCTCGAAGGGCTCGCGCAGGCAGGCGTCGATGAGCAGGTTGATGCGCTTGAGGATCCTCCGGTCGGCCGTCTGCCAGTGCTTGTAGTCCTCCCAGGCGGCCTCGTCCCAGACGAGCCGCACTCAGGCGTCCTCAGTCTGGTCGGCCGGCTCGTCGGAGCGGTCGAGCTCGTGGGCCTGGGCCTTCCCGGCGCGGGCGCGGTCGTAGGCGTCGAGCAGCCTGCGGGCGTTCACCGGCGAGCGGAACAGGTAGGCGGTCTCCTGCCAGGCCGCGTACTCGTCGGCCGGCATGAGCACCGCGTTGCCCTTGCGGGAGACGATCTCGACGGCGTCGTGGTCGGCGTTCACGCGCTCGATGAGCGGGAAGAGCGTCTTGCGGGCCTCGCTCGCGCTGATGGACATCGGCCTTCCCTTCGCTCGCACGAGTTGTACTTCTTTATGGTACCACTCACGACGGGTCGGAGGCCAGCAGGCGGTCGGGTCCGGGTGAGCGCGGGTCCGACCGGCCCGATGAACCGCTACTGCGCGGTGTGGCCGGCGTCGACCGGCAGCGCCGCGCCGGTGACGTAGCTGGCCGCGTCGGAGCACAGCCACAGCACTGCGGCCGCGATCTCCTCCGGCTTGCCGAGCCGGCCCAGCGGCACGCCCGCAGCGGCCTGGTCGCGGTCGAGCTCGCCGCCGGCTGCCATCCGGGCGACCATCGGGGTCTCGATGGTGCCCGGGCAGACGGCGTTGCACCGCACGCCGTGCTTCCCGTACTGCAGGGCAACGGACTTGGTCGCGCCGATGACGCCGTGCTTGGTCGCGTGGTAGGTGGTGCGGCCGTCGCCGCCGACCAGGCCGCCGAGCGACGAGCAGTTCACGATCGCGCCGGAGCCCTGCTCGCGCATCTGCTGCAGCTCGTGCTTCATCGACGCCCATACGCCCTTGAGGTTGACCGCGACGAGCTTGTCGAAGGCCTCCTCGGTCTCGTCGGCCGAGTCGACCGGCGGCAGCATGATCCCGGCGTTGTTGAACGCCATGTCCAGGCTGCCGAACTCCGCGACGGTCTGCGCGACGGCGGCGGCGACCTGGTCCTCGTCAGTGACGTCGCACGCGACCGCGATGGCTTTCTGCCCCTTCGCGATGAGCTCGTCGGCCAGAGCCTTGGCAGCGTCGGCGTCGCGGTCGACGATGGCGACGTTCGCGCCGGCCGCGGCGAAGGCGCGGACGGTGGCCTCGCCCATGCCGGCGCTGCCGCCGGTGACGAAGGCGGTCTTGCCGGTGAAGTCGTAGGTGAGATCGGACATGGTGGTGCTCCTTGATTCTGCGATCGGGTTCGAGGTGCCCGGCCAGGGCGGCTCGGGGCTAGGCGGGCTGCTCGCCGACGAAGGAGCGGAACGCGCCGCGGTCGCGGTGCAGGGAGAAGATGCGGTCGACCAGCGCGTCCGGCTCGTGGTCGGGCTCGCCGCCGCCGATGCCGCGCGGGATGATCAGCTGCGCCACGTGGATGCCCTCCGGGGCGAGTGCGTCGTGCAGCATCTGGCCGTAGGCGGACTCGCCGGCGAAGGCGACCGAGGTGCCGGTCACGTTCCCGTTCGGGGTCACGGCGCTGCCGCCGTTGATGAGCAGGATCGTTCCGCGGCCCAGTGCGCGCATCCCGGGCAGGACGTGCTGGACGGCGGTGACGGGCCCGTACACGGACTGCTCGACGGGTCCGACGAGGTCGTCGGCGGTGGTCTCGAGCACCGGCTTCATGAACTCCCTGGCCGGCACCGGGCTGTACTGCAGCACCTCGATCGGCCCCAGGTCGGCTGCTGCCGAGTCGAGCGCGGCGCGCAGCGCCCGCGGGTCGCGGACATTCGCGGCGTAACCGCGGGCGGTCACGCCCTCGGCCTCGAGCTCGGCGGCGAGGGCGTCGACGTTGGCCTGTGTGCGCGAGATCAGCGCGACGGAGAAGCCTTCGCGGCCGAAGCGGCGGGCGGTGGCGATGCCGAGTCCGGCCCCGGCTCCGACGATGGCGATCGTGGTCATGAGGGGTTCCTTCGTTCGATGATTGTTCAGGGGAGGGTGCGCTTGCACTCGGGTACCGTCTCCACGCTAGAGGCGGCCGATACGAGGTGGGAGTCCCTGTGAGTGCACCTCGAGCACAGGGAGGCTGCAGGCACCGATGCTCCTGCGGCTCCCGGGTAGTCGGTGCGCTCCAGCGCAGCGGGACGACGGATGGGAGCGGACGGTTGCCCGGTCAGCGCGTCGGCATCGGTCGGCCGGTCGGCCGACGGCGGCTGACCAGAGCCAGCGCGATGGCCGGGATCAGGGTGAGGGCGACGATTACGGTGCCGACGTGCGCCGGACCCGTCAGGCCCAGGGGGGTAGACAATGCCGCTCCGGCGATCGTGGTGCCGATGGCGGTGCCGGCGTTGAACGCCGCGACGCTCAGTCCCGAGCCGAGGGTCGCGGCGCGGCCGGCGAAGCCGACGGCGAGATGGATCAGGACGCTGTTGGCGGACAGCCCGAACAGGCCCAGCAGCACCACGAGCGCGACGGTGACCCACGCCGTGCCGGTCAGCAGCGCCATCGCGAGCAGGACGAGCGTCGTCACCGCCGGAGTCACGATGGTCACCAGGTGCGGGTGCGCGTCGCCGAGGCGGCCGCCGACCAGCGTGCCGACGAAGGAGCCGATGCCGAAGCCGGTAAGCACCAGCGGCACGAGCGCGGCGGGTACGCCTGCCTGGTCGGTGAGCACGGGCGCGATGAACGAGTAGGCTGCGAGCACGCCGCCGGTGGTGGTGACGCACGCCGCCAGCACCAGCCAGAGCTTCCCCGACCGCAGGTCGGCCAGCTCGGACAAGGCCGACGACGTTCCCTGATGAGGCTCGTCGGCCGGGACCAGACGGACGACGAGCACCACGGCGAGGGCCCCGGCGACGGCCAGTGCCCAGAAGGTGCCGCGCCAGCCGGCGTGCTGGGCGACGAACGCGCCGATCGGCACGCCGAGGACGGTGGCCAGGGAGCCGCCCGCGCCGACGACGCCGACCGCTCGGGAGCCCAGCGACGGGCCCGCCGCGTGCGAGGCGACCACGGCCGAGACGGCCCAGAACGCGCCGGTCGCCAGCGCGGTCACGAACCGGGCGACCATCAGCACGGCGAGCTCTGTGCCGAGCGCGACGACCACGTGGCCGACGATGAACACGAGCAGCGCCAGGACGAGCGTGAGCTTCCTCGACATCCGCATCGTCAGCAGAGTCATCAGCGGCGCGCCGACCACCATGCCGATCGCGAACACCGTGATCAGCGACCCCGCCTGGCCGAGGGAGATGCCCAGGTCGCCGGAGATTTCAGGCAGGATGCCCGCGACGACGAACTCGGTCGTGAGCATCAGGAACGTGCCCAGCGCCAGGACGTACACGACCAGCGGCAGACGCGAGCCGGATGCAGGAGGGGACGCGGCGACAGGCTGCGTCGGGACGGAAGCCGTAGGGGCTTCATGGGACATGCGCGGGACCTCCGCGGTTGACGAGACGGATTCGAACATCACCCATTCCAGGCCGGTTCGCTGTTCCGGAGAAGGTCGAGTCCATAGGGGTAGAACGTCGACCCCCTTCGCAAACGGGACCGCTTCTACGCTTGAACCATGGACAACCGCGACGACATCAAGGGCTTCCTCGCCAGTCGGCGCGCGAAGCTCACCCCCGACATGGTCGGCCTGCCGACGAGCGCCCGGCGGCGGGTGCCGGGACTGCGACGCGAGGAGGTCGCGGTCCTCGCCGGGGTCAGCACCGAGTGGTACACGCGCCTGGAGAAGGGCCACATCGGCGAGGTCTCCGAAGAGGTCCTCGACGCGGTCTCCCAGGCGCTGCGCCTCGACGACGACGAGCGGACCTACCTCCACGACCTCGCCCGCGCCGCCAAGCCCGCCCACCGAAAGGCCGCCCGCCGCCGCGACATACCCCTCGCGCCGCAGGTGCAATGGATGCTCGACTCGATCACCATGTCTGCCGCGTTCGTACGGAATGGTCGCCTCGACGTCATCGGCTCCAACGCCCTCGCCCGCGCCCTGCACGTGCCCATGTTCACCAGCCCCACCACAGTCGATGGGAAGCCGAACTTCGCCCGGTACCACTTCCTCGATGAGGGCTCCAAGGACTTCTTCGTCGACTGGGAGGCCGGGGCCGCCGCCACGGTCGCGCTGTTGCGCGCCGAGGCCGGTCGCGAGCCCTACGACAAGGCGCTGCGCGAGCTCATCGGCGAACTCTCCACCGCCAGCGAGGAGTTCAGCGCGTTCTGGGCTTCCCACGACATCCGCATCCGTCATGAGGGCACCAAGCGACTGCACCATCCCGAGGTCGGCGAGCTCGAGCTCACCTACCAGTCCGTCGACCTCCCCACCGGCAAACGGGCATGGCACGACCTGTCCTTCTACACCGCCGAGCCCGGCTCGCAGCACGAGGAGAGCCTGAAGCTGCTGGCGAGCTTGGCCGCACCGTGCGCGAGGATCGGAGGGGCACGAGCGGACGGATCGACGACTCCCCGGCTGCGGACCGAAGAGCAGAAGCGCTGACGTCGACGAGTTGACAAGGCAATCTCGGCGAGATGCGACAGCTCGGGCGGGCCGCGCTAGCTTGAGACCACTACATCCCCCAGGCCTCTCCACGATGCGCACTTGGGGGATTTTCTCTGCCCGCGTCCAGGAGGAGCGCCGATGCCCCATCCGCGCCGCACTCCCCGCAGCCCCGCATACCGAAGTGATCCTTGCACGCCTAGACTGGACCCAGGAAGACCGGTTCCGCCTACCTCGGTAGGTCCAGGGCCGGTCCTCACTTTCCTGGACGCGCGAAGAAGCGCAACTCGATCGACAAGCGGGCCGATCTTCTCATCGAGCGCGGGCACGCCCTCGTTTCCACAGGTCACGCCGCACCTGCGGGCTCTTCTCCGCCGCTCACTCCAGATCGACTCGCCACCGATGGCCACAGTGTCCATTGCGGCTTCAGCCGTCGTCGCGGATGCGCCGGAGCTCGTCCTTCGCGGCATCGGCCTCAGTGCCCAGCAGCTCGACGAGCCGCTGCGCGGACCTGGTGGGGTCCTCGGCGCGCAGCTCGTCGGCGCGGCGAGCCGCGTACCGCTTGCCGGCGGCGCTCATCTCGGCGTTGAACTGCGAATCGGTCAGCACCGCCAGGGAATCGCTCATGCTTCAAGCCTACGAGCTCAGCACCGAGTAGTCAGTCCTGCTCGAGTCGACGACCCGTCCCCGGCCGGAGCTGGGGCCCCTGCAGGACTGAGCCTCCGTCGACCGCCGCAGGACCTATGTGAGGCGGAATCGCTGCCGGTACTCGCCCGGCGTGATCCCGACGCCGCGCCGAAACGATCTGTTGAGGGTGTCGACGGTGCCGAAGCCGCAGACGGACGCGACGCGGGCGAGCGTGTCATCGCTCGTCTCGAGCCGGTTCTTCGCCGCCTCGACCCGGGCCCGTTCGATGTAGGCCGCCGGCGTCGTGCCGAGCTCGGTCTTGAAGACCCGGGTGAGCTGCCGGTCGCCGATGTGCAGGCTCTCGGCGAGGCTGGTCACCGTCAGGTGCTCGCCGAGGTGCCCGGCGATGTGCAGGCGCAGGTCGTCGACCCTCGTCGACGTGGCAGCCTGCTCGAGCGGCACGCTGAACTGCGACTGCCCGCCGGGGCGCTTGAGGTAGACGACGAGCTGCCGGGCCACGCGCTGGGCCAGCTCCGCCCCGAAGTCCTCCGCGACCAGCGCCAGGCACAGGTCGAGCACCGAACTGATCCCGGCCCCGGTCCAGACGTCGCCGTCGCGGACGAAGATCGGGTCCGCGTCGACCTCGATCTCCGGGTGCTCGTCGGCGAGCTGGGCGGCCGTCGACCAGTGCGTCGTCGCCCGCTTCCCGTCGAGGAGCCCGGCGGCGGCGAGCACATGCGCGCCGACGCAGACCGACGTGATCCTCCTGGTCCTCTCGGCTAGCTCGCCGATGCGCGTGACGACCGCGGGGTCAGCGACCGCGCGCACCCCGCGCTGGTCGTCGACCTCGACCGAGCCGGGCACGATGAGCGTGTCGATGCGCCGGCCAGCGAGCTCGTCGAACGTGGCGTCCGGGAGGATGCGCACTCCCGCAGACGTCGTCACCGGTTCCAGGGTCTCGGCTGCCAGCAGCACCTCGTACCCCGTGGGCTCGTCCATCTCCCGCTGGAGCAGCGAGAACACCTCGGACGGGCCGGTGACATCGAGCGTGTCGACCCGCTCGAAGAGCGCGACGACGACGAGTCGCTCGATCATGATCGGCCTCCCAGGGTCTATGTCGCTATTTGCAGGTTACATGACATTGCCGACAGTGAGCGGCGCTCCTAGCGTTGAGAGTGATCCTCATACACGAGCAGAAAGCAGGCATGCGCATGGCACGCACGACACTCCGGGAGCTCAACGGCTTCGACCAGGCCCCAGCGATTCTGAAGGACTCGACCCTCGTCATGGTCGACTACCAGAACACCTACACGAGAGGCGTGATGGAGCTCGAGGGGTGGGAGCCGGCGCTCGACGCGGCGGCCGAGCTGCTCGCGAAGGCCCGCGAGGCCGGGGCGACCGTCATCCACATCGTCAACGACGGCGGACGCGGCACGCCCTACGACGTCAACGCCGAGATCGGCCGCATCCACGACCGGGTCGCGCCCGTCGAGGGCGAGCCCACGGTCATCAAGACCGCTCCCAACGCCTATGTGGGAACGAACCTCGGCGAGCTCGTCGAGGCAGCCGGCCACGACGACGTGGTCATCGCCGGCTTCATGACGAACATGTGCGTGACCTTCACCGCAGAGGGGACGTTCTTGGCAGGCAAGAAGCCGACCGTGGTCGCGGACGCGTCCGCGACCCGGCCCCTAGAGTCCGGCGTCGCGCAGGTCTCCGCCCAGCAGCTCCACGAGGCGGCGCTCGCGACCATCGGCGACCTGTACGGCGTCGTCGTCCGCAGCGCCGACGAGCTCGGCTGATCGACGAGCGCGAGGCGACCGGCATTTCGCAATCAGCAAGGTCCTGCTCCGCCCCGTCGACCAACTCACCTGATCGAGCATCCCGGCCGTCGGCTCGGGAGGGAGGAACTGCCAGTGCCTCCCTCTCCGGCGGGCCGGTGCCTAGGCTCGACGACACGCTTGAGCAGAAGGAGAGCATGCATGCATCGGCTGTCTAGTGTCCAATCGTCGGTCCTACTTCAACGACATCTGGGTATCGCATACATGATCGGTGGTGGCGATTCATGAGCGAGGTCGTGGTGACAGGACTCGGGGCGATCACGCCCCTCGGTGGTGATGCCGTGTCGACCTGGCAGGCGCTGCTCAACGGCGAATCGGGGATCCGCGGAGACGTCCTTCGCGAACACGAGAGCAGCGGACTGCCCGCGACGCCTGCAGGCGTGATGTCGGTCGAGCCCGCGGAGGCGCTGTCCGCCGCTAAGGCACGAAGGCTGGACCGGTCGCAGCAGGCCGTGTTGGTGGCAGCGGCCGAGGCGTGGTCCGATGCCGGGACGCCAGATGTTGACCCTGATCGGCTCGCTTCCGTGGTCGGCACCGCCATCGGCGGCCTGCAGACGCTGCTCAAGGAGGACGACGTGCTGGAGGCCGTCGGTCCCAGCCGAGTTTCGCCGCGGACTGTCCCCATGATCATCCCGAACGCCGCCGCCGCGTTGGTCAGCATCGAGTACTCCGCGAAGGCCGGATCGTACGCCCCCGCATCGGCATGCTCGTCCGGAGCCGAGGCGCTCGCATTCGGTGCACGCCTCATCCGGGCAGGCGAGGCCGACGTCGTCATCGCGGGCGGGACCGAGGCTCCCATCACGCCGCTCACGGTCGCCGCGTTCATCCAGGCCCACGCGCTCTCCCGTAGCACCGGAGATCCCGCCGAGGCTTCACGCCCCTTCGCAGCGGACCGGAGCGGTTTTGTCCTGGGCGAGGGGGCCGGGGTCGTGATCCTCGAGAGCGCCGAGCACGCCGCTGCTCGTGGTGCTCACGTGCACGCCGTGCTCGCCGGAGCGGGCATCGCGGCGGACGCCCATCACATGACCGCGCCCGCCCCGGACGGGACGGGACTGATCACCGCCATGCGTAAGGCACTCGCGCAGGCTGATCTGGATCCGCAGGACATCAGCCACGTCAACGCCCATGCGACCGGCACCTCCATCGGCGACGTCGCCGAGGCCCGCGCCATCCGAGACCTCTTCGGCCGCATCACAGTCACAGCCCCCAAGGCGGCGATTGGTCACCTCCTCGGAGGTGCTGGTGCCGTCGAGGCTCTGCTGTCCATCCTCAGTGTCGAGCACGGAGTCGTCCCGCCGACCCGCAACCTCGATGAGAGGGCCATCGATCCCGACGTCGACCTCGACGTCGCGGTGGCCCGACGCGATGTTCCTCAGCCTGCCGTGCTGAGCAACTCCCTCGGCTTCGGCGGTCAGAACGTGTCGCTCGTGTTCGCACACCCTGATGCCCGCTGAGTGGCGAAGGAGACGACGAGCAGCAGCGGACCCCTTCTGCATCCCCCAGAGGTGAGCGTCCGCGGCGCGGGCATCGCCGAGCCGTTCGGGTGATCTCAGTTGGTCCGGCAGTCGCCGGTAGAATCGAGAGGTGATCGAGGAGCCTGATCACCCTGGGCGAGGGCAGCGATCAGTCACGCGGACCGCCAGGCGACCGCTATCCGACGAGACAGGGAAGACGCTTCGAGGGGAGCCGAGGATGAGCCGTGAGACTGAGATGGGCATCGACAGCGACGCCTGGCCGACCCCCTCCATCGGTGACGAGGTGATCCTCACCGGGGAGTTCGTCAATGGAGGAGTGCTCCGCCCGCTCGTCGTCGAGAGGATCCCCGAGGCCGGGTTCACGCACGTCCTGCGGGACAGGGCGACCGGCGTGACCGAGACCCACCCGTCCTTCGACCTGACGGTGCTCGTCGACGGCCGGGTGCCGGCGGCCACCGCCACGGCCCGAGACCGGCGCGAGCCGCAGCTCGGCGAAGGCTGACCTGGGAGGGCCGTGGACGGGACAGGGGACGCGGAGGACGAGATCCGCATGCTGCAGGACGGCTGGCGGCTGCTGGGCCATGACGTCCAGGCGGAGCTGGTCGCCAGGGGCTGGAAAGTATCGGATCTCGAGGTCGGCGACGACGAGCCGCTCGAGTTCCACTGGCCACCCACGGCCCCTGCCGGCTACGGAGGCCGAACCGAGCCGGTGAACGAGGCCGCTCGGAGGCGGCCGCTCATGCACCGGCCGCGTCGCACGCCATGGACCCGGCCGACGCGGATCACGCGGACGCCGTCCGGCTGGCGGGTCGACTACGGCGAAGCGATCGCGCAGGAGCCGGACCCGTCGCAGGTGCATCAGGACGACCGGTCGCTCCTCGCCGACCTCGACCGCATCGAGTGGTGGCCGATGCCGATCGAGAAAGCACATCGGATCAGGATGCGACGGGTCCTCGAGACGACGGTCGCCGACGCGAATGACGACCACCACCGGGCCGCCTTCCCTACCGAGCCGTACGCGAGCCGCCTGGCGGAGCTGCGCGAGCACGTCGCAATCGAGGACGCACGCAGGCTCGGTCTCTCGGACGTGGGACAACCGTCCAGCCCGCGCCCGCGTGGTGACCTCAGAGCGAAGATGCGGCTGGTAGACGCCGATGCTTGGGCGTCCGCCGTTCGCACGGCGAAGGCCGGGGGCGAGGGACTACAGGCTGAGGGGCCGGGAAACTAAGAGCCTCTCCGGCAGGCATGTGGTCTGGTCGGCCTTGAGTGGGGCTTGAAACTCGTTGGTTAAGCTCAAGTGCCTGGGCTCGACTCCTCACCGCTGAGTTCGGGGAAGCGTCCTTCCCAGGCCGACCGGATCCGCTCCGGCAGGCCGAGGGTCGGCCAGAGCCGCACGAGCGCATCGCGGTCGAGGTAGTCCCGCAGATCCTCCCAGGACCTCGCCTCGCGCAGGACGATGCGAATCATCGAGCGCAGGCGCGCGTCGTCGGACAGGTCGAAGGGCCTGGACGGGTTCCACAGGAGCCTGTTCGGCAGCACGACGGTCCCCATCTGTGGGCCCCGGAGGTCATCGAGCGATCCGGGCAGCACGAACGAGAGCGAGTACGGGACGCCGTCCATCATGGCCGCGAGCCGTAGCGCAGCCACGCGACGAGCCGCGCGAACCGCCGCCACAGCAAGCCCGCGGCGAGCCATGCCAGGGCGCAGACGATCCCGGCGACGACGATTGGGGCGTACTGCCCGAACATGATCGCGGACACGATCGTGGGGACGAGGACGAGCACGGTGACGACGATGCCCAGGGGGCGCATCCAGCGGCCGACCCCGGCGACGTGGTCGCGGAGGTGGTCCGTCCTCCGGTCGTGCGCCTGCTGCGCGCGGCCTAGGCCCGCCTCCTGCCGGAGGCGGCGCTGCTGCCGGGCGCGCTGGTAGGCGGCCTCGTCCTCGAGGTCGTCGTAGCCGCTCACCCTCCGTCGACCTCCGAACCGTGAGCCTGCTGGTAGGCGTCGTAGACCGCGCGCGGAATGATCCCGCGATCAGCGAGCTCGTAGCCGTGCTCGTGGCCCCATCGGCGGATCGCACTGCGCTCCGCGAAGGTAGACTCGGGAACACTGCGGTTCGACCTCGGCGCGGCCGATTCGGAGCGACGGCCGGCGGCGAGGTACGGACGGAGCATCGCGTCCAGATCGGAGCGCTCGGCCTCGGTGAGGTCCACGTCGCGGAGCTCCGAGTCCAGCCCGAGCCTGACGGTCGTGGCGTCTGGCTCGCCTGAGATGTCGGAGACGATGAGATTGCGCGTGACCATGATGTTTCCTCTCGTCTGTTGATCAGGGTCTGTGCCGACCCGATGCGGGTGGAACAGGCCCTCTGCCACTGGTCTCGTCGACCTCTCCGGAGTCGAGACGCTTCATCCGAACTGCTCCTGGCAGTACTCCTCGTGCTCCGACTCGACGTCGGCGACCTCGGGCTGCCCCTCTCGGACGAACGACTTGTCGGACTCGAACTGGATGCGGTTCTCCGTGGCCGTGAGGTGCGACTGGTTCACGAAGTCGCCGCCCTCTCCCCAGACGATCACGGACCCGTCCTCGTTGAGCTCTCCGCGGCTGGTCGCGCCCTCGTCGGGACCCTTGCACAGATCGACGGTGTACGTCGCCTGATCGCCGTCGATGACGAGCTTCTTGACGCTGCCGGCTGAGCCCTCGCTGTCGTAGTAGGTGCCATCGAGGCTCGAGCCGCCACAGCCCGAGAGCGCCAGCAGAGCTGCCGTGGCCATGAAAGCTCCAGCGACCCTGGCGCTGGGTCTTGTCGCGCTGCTCATGATCATCACTCCCTCGGATCGGCCGTCGCGCCGACTCCTGCAGAGCGGTAGCTCCTCCGAGAGAGGCCGCGACTGAGAGTCGACTCGCAGTCGATCCTACACGGATAGGCGCGTTTAGGTGACTGTGCAATTCAAGTGACTCCACGAGTGTGGAGGTGTGTCCACTCCAGTACCTGATCTCCACGCACTCGGTGTCGAGATCGCACGACTGCGCCGTGGGCAAGGCATGTCCATAGACCGCTTGGCAGAAGCGGCGGGCGTCCATCGAAAGACGATCATCGAGGTCGAGGCCGGTCGGGTCGCGGCCAAGATCTCAACGCTGCACGGGATCGCCCATGCCCTCGGCGTCCCGCTGCCGGAGCTCGTCGCGCCCGTCTGCGCGAGGCATCCGAAGTCCGTCCGGACGCCGACGCCGATCGTCTAGCGGTGGAGGAACGCTCCCTGCACGGATTGCCGACGCGGCACGGGGCTCAGTCGGTTCTGTCAGTCCATCTTGGGACAATGGATCCATGTCAGCAACCCCGAGAAGTGAACCCGCCGAGCACGCCCGCGAAGTGCACGAGTTCGTCGGCTGGGAGCCCTCGAAGTCGTTGTCCGACGAGGACCGAGAAGCCGTCGAGATCATCCAGGAGCACCGGCGCGGGCTCGACTGGTCGGTGCAGCAGGCGCTCGACGAGCGCATGGCCAATATCGAAGGCGAACTCGTGCCAGTCTGCGCGTGCGGCTGGAAGGGCTACGAGGAGGCATGGGAGCCTCCGGGCTCCCGGAGCCCGAACGGCGGTCAGCAGTTCAACTCCCACCGGCTCAACGCGGAGATGACCGCGGCGACGCAGCGCCTCGCTGCAAGCACCGCAGCTGCGGCTTTGCGACACGCAGCCGAGGCATGGTCAGGAGACGAGAAGATCACGAGATGGCTGGAGGCGCGGGCCGCGCACATCGAATCGGTTGGCCGCTACGACACGGAAACGTGGCCGTGAGCCAGCACACGGCGTTCTGAGCACCGTCGGCGGAACAGCTGGCGATCGCCCGTGACGGCTCGGGATAGAGTGCCTTCCACAACGACCGGTTCCGCTGGTGATCGCCAGCCCAGGGCCGGTCCTCAACGCCTCTGGACCCTGGAGTTGCCAATCGACTCCGCGCCAGGACGACCAGTGAGCGTCTCCTGACCCGTGGAGTCCGCGTTGATGACCGGGAAGCCGGCATCCCCCTTCATCACGCACGACAATGTGGCGGATCGCCTGGCCATTTCCAGAACGCCCCGCACTGATCAGGCCTTCGGCATGACATCGACGGTCGACGGATCGAAGCCTTTGCGGCCTCGAGGTGAGGGCAGCAGCCGAACAGTGCAGAAGAAGTCGATGACCCGGCGCTTGATCGCGAGGTCGGCGTCGTCGAACGCCTTCACCGGGTCCCTCGCGCCGATGACGCCGTCGAGGTCGGGCCCGACGCTCAGGCGAATACGCTCGACCTCCAGGTCGGCGATGGCCGCGTTCTGGTGCTCCCTGATCCGCTTGAAGTCGAAGCCCTCGATGATCTCCTCGTCGTAGTCGTGCTGCGCGCGCTTAATCCGCCCCTGCCGATCGGCGATCTCGGCCTGGATAGCGACCAGGCGCGGCTCGTCGCGGGAAGGGATGACGTCTCGCAGGTCGGGCCGCGCGAGCCGCTCGCGGATGATCTGCAGGACGTACTCATCGATATGCGGGCGAGAGCGGGTGACGTGCCCGCCCACGGAGCAGCGGTAGCCCCGGGAGTGCACAGTGATCGGCCGGTCGCAGATCCCGCACAGGTACAGGCTCGAGCCGAGGTGCTTGCGCGCGGTGGAGCCGGTGCGGTTGGTGATCCGCGTCTGGTCGTTGAGCCTTTCCTGGACGGTGAGCCAGGTGAGCTCGTCGACGAGCGGAATCCACCGGCCCTTCACCGGCATGCCGTCCTCGTCGCGGAGGATCTGGGCGTACCAGCTGCGCCGCTTGTTGCCCGCGCGGTCCTTCCTGTCGGTGTAGACGGAATACCCGGCATAGCGCGGGTTCCGCAGGATGCCGAGCACCGTGCTCGACGTCCACGGCCCGTCGTCCGGGACCGGCCTGGGATCCAGGCCCTCCTCGGCGCGGCGCTCGTTGCGTTCGATCATGAGCGTCCGGGTGAACTTCGGCAGGCGCGGCAGCGACTTCGGCACGTCCGGGCCCTCCTTGCCCGAGAGGGCGGCGGCAATGGCCGCGATGGGGGTGCCGTCGTGAATCGAGAACAGCCGGAAGATCTCCCTGACCACGGCCGCCTCGTCCTCGATGACGTCTCCGCCGGTCGCGTACCCGAGCGGGCGCGTGCCCTTGGGGGCGCGGCCCTGCTCGGCGCGCTGCAGCTGGGCGACGGACTGCCGGACCGACTTCCGGTCCACCTCGCCGCGGGCGACGGCCGCCTTGATGCGGGCGTACATCCGTCCGCCGTCCGTGGCCAGGTCGGCCTCGCCGTTCGCGGTGACCAGCTCGAGCCCGCGGTCCTCGGCGGCGTCGATCCAGTCCTCGAGCTGTCGAGGCTGGCGGGTGAGCCGGTCGAGGTCCCAGCAGATGATGGCGTCGAACCGTCCGGCCTGGAAGTCGGCGACCATGCGGTCGTAGTCGGGGCGCTTCTTCGTCTTGTCCGTCGCCGACTTCGACTGGTCCACGTACTCCTCCACGACCTGCCATCCGCGGTCCTTCGCGATCCTCAGGCACGCCTCCCGCTGGCGGTCGATCGCGAGACCGTCCATGTTCCGGTCGAGGGAGATGCGGAGGTAGACGGCGGCGCGGACAGGGGTGGAAGTCATGCTTCGATTCTACTCTGGTGATACTTCTGAGTGACGGAACGTTTTTGTCCGTCGGGTTGGATCATTCGCTCATCGCCCGTTCTCAGGACGTCCGCGACAATTGATCCATGACAGCTGCAGAGCATGCGGGTGACCCTGGCCACCCCGACCACGAGGCCTATCTCCTCGAGCTCGGGCGGGCGACCTACGCGGCCGCCGGGCTGGCGGGCATCGCGTTCGACGTGCTACGGATCCACGGCGGGTTCGACTCAGTCGCGCTGTACAGCGATCCGCTGGGAACGCTCGAGAGCCGGCTGCGCGGCAGCCGGACCGAACTCGAGGGCATCGACGAGTTCCTCGACCTGCTCGGAGAGGCACGGATCGTGCGGAACGACCTCATCCATGCCCTGCCGGTGAAGCATGGTCTCCACCGCCGCGTGACGAAGGACCTCGCCTACGTGAGGAACTTCTTCTCGGTCGAGTCGCTTCGTGAAGCCCGCCAACTCTTCGAGCGCGCGAGGCGCAGGGGCAACGAAGTCCTCTACTCCGACGGCGGCGACGCGATCAGGCGCTGGTACGCGCAGCCGACGACATGAGCCGGTCGGCGTAGCCGACGAGGCTCGTGACCAGCATGAGCACTTGGACGCAGTTGCGCTTGCTGAACTGACGCGAGGAGACGCCGTGCACGCTCGCGTGGCGTGAGTAGTAGCGGGGCACTTCGTCGCCCTTGTGCTTCCAGAACTGCTCGTGGGCGTTCCAGATCGGCAGCCAGACCATCGCCTCGTGGACGCCCATCTCGTCGATGGCGTCCGGCACGTCCGCGCCCTTCTTCCGATTCGTGATGAGCCGCCGTGCGGCCTGGTCAGGGTAGAAGCGGTAGATGAGCGTGTCGAGC
>JAEZWF010000056.1 GCA_023420415.1 Actinomycetes bacterium
GCGCGGATGTGCGGCTGCATCGCGTCCTTGTCCTTCGAGAGCATCGACTTGCGGATCTTGGGGACGAGGCCCTCGTAGGTCATGTTCGCGCCGCCCACCGGCACCTTCGTGGGCTCGCGGTGGAGGAAGTCGTGCCGTTCGCGCTTCGAGTAGTCCCGGACGGGCTTGTGCGGGTCGAGGAACCCCGACTCGCTGAAGAGCTTCACGTACCAGCCGTCGACGACGTAGCCCGGCACGAGGATCGCCCCCTCGGCGAGCGAGCGGGACTCGTCGACGATCTGGCTCAGGTCGATGTCGGTGACCTTCCCCGTCCCCTCGCACCGCGGGCACATGCCGCCGACGACCGTGAACTCGGCCCGCTTGGCGACCTGCCCCTCCCCCTTCGCCACCGTCACGGCGCCCGCACCGTGGGCGGAGGGGACGTTGAAGGAGTAGGCCTGCGGGGAACCGATGTGCGGCTCCCCCAGCCGGGAGAAGAGGATGCGCAGCAGGGTGTTGACGTCCGTGACGGTGCCGAGCGTGGACCGCGGGTTGGCCCCGAGCCGTTCCTGGTCGACGACGATCGCCGGGGTCAGGCCGTCGAGGAGGTCGACGTCCGGTCGCGCGAGGCGGGGCATGAACCCCTGCACGAAGGCGCTGTAGGTCTCGTTGATCATCCGCTGCGACTCGGCCGCGATGGTTGCGAAGACCAGCGAGCTCTTGCCCGAGCCCGACACCCCGGTGAAGACCGTGAGGCGCCGTTTGGGCAGCTCGACACTGACGTCCTTGAGGTTGTTCTCGCGGGCGCCGGTCACCCGGATGAGGTCGTGGGTGTCGGCCACGTGTTCGCTGGCCACGGGTGCGTCGGCGGGCTTCGTCCTGGCGGACGGGGTCATGGTCTCTCCTGGGTCGGGCGTGCGGTCGAGCGTGCGGTCGGGCGTGCGGTCGAGCGTGGGTATGCCGGTCAGTCAACCTGGTTGATACGCAACAGGTTCCCAGTCGGGTCGCGGAACGCGCAGTCGCGCACTCCGTAGGGCTGGTCGGTTGGTTCCTGCACGACCTCGGCGCCCGCCCCGACCAGCTTGTCGAAGAGCCCGTCGAGGTCGTCGGTGGCCAGGGTCAGTGCGCCGTAGCTGCCCTTGGCGATCAGCTCGAGAATGGTGCGGCGCTCGTCGTCGGTCAGCCCCGGCTCGGCGGCTGGTGGGTGGAGCACGATGCCGGTCTGCGGCTGGTTCGGCGGTCCCACGGTGAGCCAGCGCATCCCGTCGTAGCCGACGTCCTGGCGCACCTCGAACCCCAGAGTGTCCCGGTAGAAGCCGAGTGCGGCCTCCGGGTCGGTCTGCGGCAGGAACGCGTAGTGAATGGTGATGTCCATGGCGGCCAACCTAGGACGCGCAGGCACCAGGCTGCTTATCGATTCCTGACCGGTCTCGTCACCGCCTTGGTGATGCACGACGGCGGCTCCGCACCGCCCTCGGCGTGTGCCGCCCGGTACTCGCTCGGCGGCATACCCACCAGCTCGGAGAAGCGCGTCGAGAAGGTGCCCAAGGACGAGCAGCCGACCTCGAAGCAGACCTCGGTGACGGACAGGTCGCCGCGCCGCAGCAACGCCATGGCGCGCTCGATCCGCCGGGTCATGAGGTAGCTGTACGGCGACTCCCCGTAGACAGCCTTGAACTGCCGGCTCAGGTGGCCCGCCGACATGTGCACCCCGCGCGCCAGCGCCTCGACGTCCAGCGGCTGGGCGTACTCACGGTCCATCCGGTCACGCACCCGGCGCAGCCTGGTCAGCTCGGCCAGCCGAGCCGCCTCGGTGGCTGTCGCACCAGTCGTCACGCCAGTCCTCGTCGGGCTCACGAGGCGATGGTGCCACGGGTCACGTCGGACGAGGTTGCGGACCACGACCCCACTTAGGTTAGCCTTCCCTTGCTATGACGACGGACGCGCGCACGACGACCCAGCCGCGGCCGCTCTGGAGGACCGAGGCCCTCGCGGCCCACGGGGCGAACCCCGCCCTCGTCACCCGCGACGCGCAGGTCACCTACTCCGAGCTGGCCCGGCGTGTCGACGACGCCGCCCGCGCGTGGCCGGGCAGCGGCCGCCGCCTCGTCCTGGTGGAGCTCGCCCCGACGGTCGAGGCGGTCGTGACCTACCTCGCGGCACTGCAGGCGGGCCACACGGTGGTGCTCAGCGAACCCGGCCGCGCCCGCGACATCGACCGCGTCTGGGCGCCCGACGACCACGCCCACCCCTCGTCCGGCGGATGGCAGGTCGAGCACGGACCGCACGACGCCCGGCACTCCCTGCACCCCGACCTGGCCCTCCTGCTGTCCACCTCCGGCAGCACCGGCTCCCCCAAGCTCGTGCGGCTCTCGGCCGAGTCGGTCGCGGCCAACGCCCGCGACATCGCCGCCGCCCTGGGCCTGCGCCCCGGCGACCGCGCGGTCACGTCGCTGCCCCTCCACTACTGCTACGGCCTGTCGGTCCTGCACGCCCACCTCGCCGTCGGCGCGTCGGTCCTGCTGACCGACACCTCCGTCGTCGACGCCGGCTTCTGGCCGATGCTGCGCGACCAGTCCGTCACCAACCTCGCCGGCGTGCCCTACACCTTCGACCTCCTCGAGCGCAGTGCCGCACCGACCGGCTCGGTGCCGTCCCTGCGTCTCGTGACGCAGGCCGGTGGGCGACTCGCCCCGGAGCGCGTGCAGGGCTGGGCGCGCCGGGGCCAGGAGGAGGGCTGGGACCTGCGCGTGATGTACGGCCAGACCGAGGCGACCGCCCGGATGGCCGTGAGCGGACCGGGACGGGCCATCACCGACCCCGGCAGCGTCGGGCACCCCGTTGGCGACGGCTCCTTCCGCGTCGTCGACGAGGACGGCCGCGAGGTGCCGCGCGGCGAGGTGGGCGCGCTGCGGTTCGCCGGCCCCAACGTGATGCTGGGGTATGCCGTGGAGCCGGCTGACCTCGCTCGTGGCCGTGACGTGGACGTCCTCGAGACCGGTGACCTCGGGCGGGTCCGCGCCGACGGGACGCTCGAGGTCACCGGGCGTCGTGCGTCGTTCGCCAAGGTGATGGGCGTGCGGATCGACGTGGAGCGTGTCGAGGCGGCCCTGGCCGAGCGCGGGTGGGAGGCCCTCGTGGTCGCCCAGGGTGACCGGCTCGGCGCCGTCGTCGTCGGCAACACCGAGCCGGCAACCCACGCCCTGGCTGCTGCGAGCGGCCTTCCCGCGCACTCCCTCGACGTGGTGTCGGTAGGCCGAATCCCCAGGCACACCAACGGAAAGCCTGACCGCGCCACCGCCCGCAACCGTGTCGTCGAGGTGCGCCAGCGCTCGAGGCAGGCGGGCGCGGGCCAGGCGGTCGACGCCACGACAGCACTGGTCGCGCTTTACGCGACCGTCCTTGCCCGACCGGACGCCAACGAGCACTCGACCTTCGTCGACCTCGACGGTGACTCCCTGTCCTACGTCGAGCTGGCCGTCCAGCTGGAGCAGCGCCTCGGCACGCTGCCCGACGACTGGCCGCGGATCGCCATCGGCGACCTCGCGGCGCACCGGCCCACGGCGACCTCGACCTGGCTCGCCCGCGTCGACACCACCCTGGTGCTGCGGGCCGTCGCGGTCCTCACCATCGTCGGCACCCACGTCCACCTCTTCCGCATCCTGGGCGGCGCCCACATCCTGCTCGGCGTCGCTGGATACAACTTCGCCCGGTTCGCGGCGAGCGCCCCGACCACACGCGACCTGTGGCGCCGGGTGGGCCGCACCACCGGACGCATCGCCGTCCCGACCGCCCTCTGGGTCACCGGCGTCGGCCTGGTGGCGGGGACCTACTCCCCGGCCAACGCCGTGATGCTGAACTGGGTCCTCGGCCCGGACGAGTGGACCTCGACGTGGCGGCTGTGGTTCATCGAGGCGCTGGTATGGATCCTGGTGCTGCTCGCCGTGGTCCTGTCGGTGCCGAAGGTCCGTGGCTGGTACCGCGAGCACCCCTTCGTGGTGGCCACGAGCGTCGCCGTGGTGAGTGCCTTCGCGCGTCTCGACGTCTTCGACCTGACCTCACCGCCCGGGCGCGGCACGGCACCGGCGGTGCTGTGGCTCGTCGCCGTCGGCTGGGCCGCGGGCGTGGCCACCAGCAGGCGGCAGCGGCTGCTGCTCAGTGCGGTCGCGGTCGTCACGCTGCCCGGGTTCATGGACAACCCGCTGCGGGAGGCGACCATCGGCGCGGGGCTGCTCGCCCTCATCTGGGTTCGCACCGTCGTCATGCCACGGGTGCTCATGCCGCTCGTGGCGGTTCTGGCCAGCGCCTCCCTCTACATCTACCTGACCCACTTCGAGGTCTACCGGTTGACCGACTCGCCGTGGGTCAACTTGGCCAGCTCGCTGGGGCTCGGCATCGTGGTCTGGCTGGCGTGCACCCGCGGCCCACGTCTCGCTGGTGCCACGGTGACGCGGCTGCGAGCGGCGACCACGCGGCATACCCCGACGTCCACTCCTGTCCCCCCACCCACCCGACGATCACTGACCGAGGTGTCCTGATGCGCATCCGCATCCTCCCCGCCGCTGGCGCGGCACTCGCCCTCCTGCTCACCGCCGCGTGCGGCTCCGGCAGCGAGGAGCCGAAGCTCGACCCCAACAAGCTGACCATCTACAGCGCGCAGCACGAGAACCTCACCAAGCCGTGGGCGGAGGGCTTCACCAAGGACACCGGCATCGAGGTGCAGATCCGACAGGGCAAGGACTCCTCGATGGGCAACCAGATCGTCCAGGAGGGCCAGCGCTCCCCCGCCGACGTGTTCCTCACCGAGAACAGCCCGGCCATCACGGTCGTGCAGGACGCCGGCCTGCTCGCCAAGGTCGACCAGTCGACGCTGGACCAGGTGCGGCCGCAGTTCCGCCCCAGCAGCGGTGACTGGGTCGGCATCGCGGCCCGCTCGACGGTCCTCGTCTACAACCCGAGCATGGTCAAGGAGTCCGACCTGCCGAAGTCGATGCTCGACCTGGCCAAGCCGGAGTATGCCGGCAAGTGGGGTGCCGCCCCGACCGGCGCCGACTTCCAGGCCATCGTCGCCGGCATGCTCGAGGCCAAGGGCGAGAAGGTCACGGCAGACTGGCTCGAGGCCCTCAAGAAGAACGCGAAGGTCTACCAGAACAACATCGCCACGATGAAGGCCGTCAACGCCGGCGAGGTCCCGATGGGGATCATGTACCACTACTACTGGTACCGCGACCAGGCGCTCACCAAGGAGGGCAGCGCCAACACCAAGCTGCACTACTTCAAGAACGAGGACGTGGGCGCGTTCGTCAGCGTCAGCGGCGGCGGGGTGCTCAAGTCGAGCAAGCACGCGGCCGACGCCCAGAAGTTCCTCGCCTGGATCACCAGCCCCAAGGGCCAGAAGGTGCTGGCCGAGTCCAAGTCGATGGAGTATGCCGTCGGCGTGGACTCCCCGTCCGACCCCGCCCTCCCGCCGCTCGCCTCGCTGCAGGCGCCCAAGGTGGACCCGTTCACCCTGGACGGCCCGAAGGTGATCGACCTCATGACCCAGGCAGGCATCCTCTGAGCCGACGCCACCCCGGCGCCCGCACCGGCGAGCGCCTCGTCCCCCTCCCGCTCGTCGTCGCGGCCACCCTGGTCACGGCGGTGACGCTGCTGCCCGTCGCCGTCGTCGTGGTGAGCGCGCTCGGCGACGGGTGGGCGGCGGCATACGACCAGGTCGTGCGTCCCCGCGTCGGCGAGCTGCTGCGCAACACCCTCGCGCTCGTCGCGGTCGCCACGACGGCCAGCGTCGTTGTGGGCGTCGCCTGCGCCTGGCTGGTGGAGCGCACCCGGTTGCCCGGGGCGCGCTGGTGGCGGATCGCGTTCGTCGCGCCGCTGGCGGTGCCCGCCTTCGTCAACGCCTATGCGTGGATCAGCCTGCGGCCGTCGATGACGGGTCTGTTCGGGGCGAGCCTGGTGACGACCCTGTCGTACTTTCCGTTCGTGTTCCTGCCCGTCTCGGCGGCGCTGCGCGGGCTGGACCGGTCGTGGGAGGACACCGCGCGCTCCCTGGGCCACGGGCCATGGCGCAGCTTCGCGCGGGTGGTGGTGCCGCAGCTGCGACCGGCCATCCTCGGTGGTGCGCTGCTGGTGGCGCTGCACCTGTTCGCCGAGTTCGGGGTGCTGGCAATGGTGCGGTTCCCGACCTTCACGACGGCGATCCTCGACCAGTACGAAGCAGCGTTCGACACCTCCGGCGGCAGCGTGCTCGCGGTGGTGCTGTTGGCCCTGTGCGCCCTGGTGCTCCTCGGTGAGCACCGCTGGCGCGGACGCCGGCACCACGCCCGCGTCGGCACCGGCGTGACCCGACGGGCGCAGCCCACCCCGCTCGGGCCCTGGCTGGTCCCGGCCCTCCTGGGCGCCACCGTCCTCACGGTGCTCGCCCTGGGCGTCCCGGCCTACAGCATCGGGCGCTGGCTCCTTGCCGGGGGCAGCTCGTTCGACCCGGGTGCCCTGGTCGCCTCGCTCGGCTCGACCGTCGCCCTGGCGCTCGTCGCCGGTGCGCTCGCGGTGCTCGCGGCCTTCCCCATCGCCCTGGTGATGCGGCGCAGCCACGGACCCGGCGCGGTGCTCCTGGAGCGGCTCACCTACCTCGCGAGTGGTCTGCCCGGAGTGGTCGTGGCGCTGGCCCTGGTGACCGTCGCGATCCGGTGGGCGGTGCCGCTCTACCAGGGGCCGGTGCTGCTGGTGCTGGCCTACCTGGTCCTGTTCCTGCCGCGCGCGGTCGTGACGACGCGGGCTGCGCTGGCGCTGGCCCCCATGTCGTTGCTCGACGCAGCCCGCGCGCTGGGCGACGGCCCGGTGCGTGCTCTGCGCCGCGTGGTCGTGCCGCTCGTCCTGCCCGGCGTCCTGGCCGGGTTCGCCATGGTCGCGATCGCCACCTCGACCGAGCTGACCGCCACCTTGCTGCTCGCCCCCACCGGGACCACGACTCTGGCCACCGGCTTCTGGGCGGCCAGTGACTCCCTCGACTACGCCACGGCCGCCCCGTATGCCGTGGTGCTGGTCGCCCTGTCGGCCCCCCTGACGTGGTTGCTGCTGCGGGAGTGGAAGGCTGAGACCTCGTGAGTGACCTCGTGAGTGGTTTGCAGGTCCGCGATGTCACGGCGCGGTACGGCGACAACGTGGTGCTGCGCGACGTCGACCTCGCGGTCGAGCCCGGCACCACGACCGCGATCCTCGGTCCGTCCGGGTGCGGCAAGACGACGCTGCTGCGGGTGGTCGCCGGTTTCCACCGTCCCGACGCGGGCACGGTCCGGCTCGACGGTCGCGAGGTCGTCGCGCCGGGGACGTGGACGCCGCCGGAGAAGCGCGGCATCGGCTACCTCGCCCAGGAGGGCAACCTCTTCCCGCACCTGTCGGTCGGCGAGAACATCGCGTTCGGGTTGCCCGGCGGCATGCGGCGTTCACCGGGACGGGTGGAGGAGCTGCTCGAGCTCGTGGGCCTGCCCGCGCAGTTCCGCGACCGCCGCCCCGACCAGCTCTCCGGTGGGCAGCAGCAGCGGGTCGCACTGGCCCGCTCCCTGGCCCCCGAGCCCAAGGTGATGCTGCTGGACGAGCCCTTCAGCGCGCTCGATGCCGCGCTGCGGTCCAGCACTCGGCGGGCCGTGGCCGACGCACTCGCCGCCCAGGACGTCACCGTCCTGCTGGTGACCCACGACCAGGGTGAGGCGCTGTCCTTCGCCGACCAGCTGGCGATCATGCGCGCCGGCGACATCGTCCAGGTAGGGCCGCCGCGCGAGGTGTACGAGCACCCGGTCGACCAGGAGACCGCCGCCTTCCTCGGCGACCTCGTCGTGGTCCCCGGGGTGGCCGACGGCACCGTGGTGCGCTCTCCCCTCGGCACGCTCCCCCAGGCCGACCCGCGACCGCGCGGTCCCGTGCAGGTGGCGGTGCGCCCCGAGCAGCTGACCCTCACCACGGTCGCCACGCACCCGCAGGACGACACGGGACGCATCCCGGCCGTGGTCCGGTCGCTGGAGTACTTCGGCCACGACGTCCTCGTCGAGCTCGAGCTCCCGGCTGACCCGAGCGGTCGCCTGACCGCGACGGTGCTCGCCCGGGTGCCGGGTGACGGCAGCCCGCGGGAGGGCGACCAGGTCGCGGTGTCGGTGCGTGGCGACGCCCGCCTCTTCCCGGTCAGCCAGCAGGCGACGGCCGACCAGGGCTAGCGCACGCCCTCCATCAGCCGCGAGATCGGCTTGGTCAGCGCCAGCATCACCAGACCCACCACGACCGCGACGCCACCGACCCAGAGGAAGAACGGGCGCTCGTCGCTCGGGTCGTAGTAGCCGGCCAGCTTGCCGGCCATCGCCGTGCCGAGGGCGACCGACAGGAAGAACAGGGCCACCATCTGGGTGGTGAAGCGCGCCGGGGCGAGCTTGGTGGCCAGCGACAGGCCCACCGGCGAGAGCAGCAGCTCGGCGACGGTGAACACGAACAGGATCAGGACGAGCCCGAGCAGGGGCACCGAGTGGTCACCCGACGGCATGAGCAGGAACACGAAGAACGCCAGCCCCATGAGCAGCGTGCCGAGCCCGAACTTCACCGGGGTCGAGGGCTGCCGGTCCCCGAGCCGGGTCCACAGGGCTGCGAACACACCGGCCAGCACGATGATGAAGATGGGGTTGATCGAGTTGACCCACGACACCGGCATCTCCCAGCCGAACAGGTTCCGGTCGAGGCGCTTGTCGGAGTAGATCGTCACCACGGTGAACTGCTGCTGGTACAGCGACCAGAAGACCGCACTTGCCAGGAACATCGGGATGAACGCCAGGACCCGGTGCCGCTCGGTGGCGGTCAGGTCGCGGCTGGACAAGATCACGGCGAAGTACACGACCGCGGCAATGGCGCTGAGCGCGATGACGATCGTCGACAGGCGTCCGGCCGTGATGACCCCGGTGAGGACGAGCACGATGAGGAGGACCAACGCGGCCACCCCGGCGAGCAGGTAGCGCGTGCGGGCACTCGCCGGAAGGGGGTTGGCGATGTGGTGGGTCTCCTTCGGCAGACGCTTGCGGCCCAGGGCGTACTGCACCAGGCCGGCCGCCATGCCGACCGCTGCCAGGCCGAACCCGAAGTGGAATCCCCACTCCTTCTGCAGCAGCCCGGTCAGCAGCGGTCCGAAGAACGCACCGATGTTGATGCCCATGTAGAACAGCGAGAACCCGGCGTCGCGCCGTTCGTCGTGCTCGTCGTACAACGAACCCACGAGCGAGGTCGCGTTGGCCTTGACGCCGCCACTGCCGAGTGCGATCAGCACCAGGCCCACCCCGACACCGAGCAGCCCCGGCAGGACAGCCAGCGCGATGTGGCCCAGCATGACCAGGACCGCGCTGTAGAACAGCGTCCTCTCCGGGCCGATCAGCCGGTCGGCGACCCAGGCGCCGAGGATCGTCGAGAGGTAGACCGCCCCGCCGTAGGCGCCGACGATGCCGGTGGCGACGCCCTCGTCGATGCCGAGCCCGCCCTGGGCGGCCGAGTAGTACAGGTAGATCAGCAGGATTCCCTGCATCCCGTAGAAGCTGAACCGCTCCCACAGCTCGACCCCGAACAGGTTGGCCAGCACCCGTGGCTGCCCGAAGAAACCGGTGTCGCTGGAGGTGGGCTCGGTGCGGGAGGAAGTGCTCACCCTGCGACCATGCCACTCCCCTGCGAACGGGGGCAAAACGACGTCGCTCAGCCCACGGCAGCACGGCGCCGCAGCCGGCGCAGGCTCAGCGCCTCCACCTCGTAGCGGCTGACCGCGGCCGCTCCGGCCCGGAAGAACCGGCGCCGCAGGGCACCCGACACCTCCAGCAGGTCGCCGTCGGTCAGGGTGCCCGCCGCCCGGCGGGTCCGCGCGGACCAGCACGCCACGTCGATGGTGTCGACGCTGGCCCCTCCTTCCCGCGGCCGCGCACGTGGCACCACCAGCCGCAGCCCGGCGACCGTGTCGCCACTCGGCAGCTCGCGGACCGTGACCTCGCCGCTGAACCGTCCCACCAGCCGTACCTCGTTGACCCACTCATCCGTCTCGTCCATGCCCCCGAGCCTGACCGGGTGGGCACCCGCAGCGACAGCCCGTCGGTCCCTGCCTGTGGACAGGACCGGCCGTCGCGGCCTCCTGTGGACGAGCCGCTGGCAGACTCGGCGCGTGACGACAACCGGGACCAGCGACGCGGTGCTCCGACCCATCACCGATGACGACGTCGAGACCGTGCTGAGGCTCAACGCCGACCACGTGGAGCTCCTGTCCCCCATGGACGCCGACCGGCTGCAGCGGCTGCGCCGGTGGGCCACCCGCGCCGACGTCATCGAGTGTGACGGGCAGGTCGCCGGGTTCGTCCTCGTCTTCGGCCCGGGCACCGCCTACGACTCGGACAACTACCGGTGGTTCGGCCAGCGGTATGCCGGGGACTTCCACTACCTCGACCGCATCGTCATCGACGACCGCTTCCGGCGCCGCGGCCTCGCGTCCGCGGTCTACGACGCCGTCGAACGGGACTCCGCCTCCCACGGCCGGCTCACCCTCGAGGTCAACGTCGACCCGCCCAACGAGCCCTCGCTGGCGTTCCACGAGTCGCGCGGCTACCGGCCCGTCGGGGAGCGTGGCGAGCCGGGGCACCGGGTCGTCCTCCTGGTCAGGTCGACCGGTCCGAACGTCTGAGGGTCCACCATCAGGGGGAGACGGGCGTGACCTTCGCGGGTTAGGGTTCGTTACGTTGGGTAGACGCCCCAGGGACGGGCGACGGACGAGGACGTGGACGTGGTTTGGGTCGGGGCCAGGACGGCAGCGAGCATCGCAGCGGTCGTTGCGATGAGCGCGTTCGGCGCCACCGCGGCATACGCATCGACCACGACCCCCACCACCACGCCGACGGGGACGACGTCCACCGGCACGGCGACCCCGACTCCCCCGGTGACGACGACCGGTGGCACCGGGTCCACGAGTGGCGCGGCCACGGCGACCCCCGGCACCGGCGGGGAGAAGACCCTGAGCCCGGCCGAGCTGGCCGACCAGATCGCCCAGGCGCAGGCGCTCACCGATGACCTGACCGAGTCCAACGCCGGCATCGCCGCGGCAGCCGGCAAGCTGCAGCGGCTCGCGATCCAGGCCAACACCCTGCTGCAGGACTACGCCGAGGCCCGCGACGCCGAACGCACCGCGCGCACCGAGGCCAACCAGGCCGTGGCCGTCTACAAACGGCTCACCACCCAGATGGGCAAGGACCGCAAGGCGCTGGGCCAGTGGGCCTACCTCGCCTACGCCGGCACCGGCGGCACGATCAGCGACCTCGGCTCGATGATCGAGACGCTCGGCAAGCCGGCCGCCGAGGCGACCGACCTCGCCGGCCAGCTCTCCTACCTCAGCAACCAGCGCAGCGGCGCCTTCGAGCGGGTGCAGAACCAGACCGAGCTCCAGCAGGCGGTCGCCGCCAAGGCGGTCGAGGCGAGCACCCGCGCCACCGAGGCGGCGCAGCAGGCCAAGGAGGCCAAGGAGAAGCTCGACACGGTGATCGCCGAGCAGAAGGCGCAGCTCGAGGCCACCCGCAAGCTGCACGCCGAGCAGGTCAGCAAGGCCGGCCCGATCGCCGGGCTGCTCCTCGGCAGCGAGGACGAGGACGCCCGCAAGGTGACCGAGAAGCTGCGCGCGGCCCTCGTGGTCCCGGGCGTCGCCGCCGACGGCTCGGTGAAGGCCTGCAGCACCAACGACATCGAGTACCCCAACGGCCAGATCCCCGCCGCCGGTCTGTGCCCGCTCGTCGGCTCCCCCGGCGACAGCCTGCGCCCGGCCGCCGCCGCCGCGTTCAACGCGATGAGCCTGGCCTACCGCAAGGACACCGGGTCGACCCTGTGCATCACCGACTCCTACCGGTCCTACTCCGAGCAGATCACCGTCAAGGCGGCCAAGGGCAAGTGGGCCGCCACCCCCGGCTACAGCGAGCACGGCTTCGGCCGAGCCCTCGACCTGTGTGGCGGCGTCGAGAACTTCGGTGCACCGGCCCACCTCTGGATGAAGCAGAACGCGCCTCTCTACGGCTGGTTCCACCCCGCGTGGGCCGAGCCGAACGGTTCGCTCCCCGAGCCGTGGCACTGGGAGTATGCCGGGTAGTCACCCGTCGTAGTCACCGTCGCCTCGACTCGCCGCCGGCGATTGGGTACGAATGCGCATCCGCGGCGCTGACGCCTGTGCCACGCTTCACGCATGACGACTGAGGCCTCCCCCCGAGGCGATGCGGCCTATGCCGAGACAGACCGCTACAAACGCCCCTGGTACTGGTACGACTGGGCCAACTCGGCGTTCGTCACGACGGTCGGCACGGTCCTGTTCGCCCCCTACCTCACCACCGTCGCCAAGAAGGCCGCCTGTCCCACCCAGGACGCCGACGCCCGCTGCGGCGTCGACCTGTACGTCGTGCCCGCCGCCGCGAACCTGCCGGGCTGGGTCTGGAAGCTCGCGCTCGCGCTCACCCTCATCGGTCTGCTGGCGCTGGTCGCCAACGTCGTCGCGCTGATCCGGGCCCGCACCGCTCCCCTTCCCTCGGCCCTGCCGCTGGCTGCCGCTGCCGCGGGTGCCGTCGCCCTGGTCCTCACGGCCCCCTTGGACCCCGGGTCCGTCGCGTCGTACACCGTGACCCTGTCGACGATCCTGTCGGCGGTCCTGCTCGTCTTCGTCGGTGCCATCACCGACCGCACCCCGCGCCCGGCCAGGTTGCTCGGGCTGTTCGCCTGGACCGGCTCCCTCGCGGCCGCGCTGATGTTCTTCCTCAACGGCCAGAACTGGCGGTACGGCGCCGCGCTGATGATCCTCGCCACCGTCTGCCTGGGTGCCTCGCTCGTGGTCTACGACGCGATCCTCGTGCGGATCGCCTCCCCCGACGAGCGGGATGCGGTGTCCTCCAAGGGGTGGGCGCTGGGCTACCTCGGTGGCGGGCTGCTGCTGGCCGCCAACCTCGTCATCGTCTCCAAGCCCGACCTGGTTGGCGGCGACACGGCCACCGCGGTCCGGATCAGCCTGCTGTCGGCGGGGCTGTGGTGGGGCATCTTCACGATCATCCCGGTGCGCGGCATGTGGAACCTGCGCGGTGCCCAGATCCCCCGCGCCGACGAGCCGCAGGCCGGCATCGTCCGCGGCAGCTGGGCCCAGCTGGGGCACACCTTCCGCGACATGCGGGCCTTCCCGCAGACCATGTTGTTCCTGCTGGCCTACCTGTTCTTCAACGACGGCATCCAGACCGTCATCTCCTCCAGCAGCCTCTACGGGGCCGAGCAGCTGGGGTTCGCCCAGAGCCAGCTCATCGCGCTGATCCTGCTGGTGCAGTTCGTGGCGTTCGGGGGTGCGCTGCTGTTCGGGCGGCTCGCACGCAGCTTCGGGGCGTGGCGCACCATCCTCGGTTCGCTCGTGGCGTGGTCGGCCATCGTCGTCGCCGCGTTCTTCGTCCCCGCCAAGGCCTTCGTCCCGTTCATCGCGCTCGGGGTCCTCATCGGCATCGTGCTCGGCGGCAGCCAGGCCCTGAGCCGGTCGCTGTTCAGCCAGCTGGTCCCGAAGTCACGAGAGGCCGAGTTCTTCGCGTTCTACCAGGCCATGGAGCGGGGCACGTCGTGGTTCGGCACCCTGCTGTTCGGCCTGGTCCACCAGCTCACCGACTCCTACCGTCCGGCGATCGTGGCACTCATCGTCTTCTTCGTCATCGGGTTCGTGCTGCTGCGCAAGGTCGACGTCAGGCAGGGCATCCGCGACGCCGGCAACGAGCTGCCCGCGGTCGTGTGAGGCTGTGACTTCGGTCACATGAGCCAACCCTGACCTGCGGTTTTCCGTCCGCAGGGGCAGACGACCAGCCGGAACATTCGACCCTCCTCCTGCGTTGTCACAGGCGAATCCCCCACGACCAGCCTCCAAGGGCGGCGGGCGTCGTGGGACCTCGAACGTTGGGAGAACCCCGTCATGGCAGAGCGCACCCTCAGGGGCAGCCGAATGGTCACGCACAGCCTCGAGACCGAGGAGCACGTGGTCCCGAGCGAGCGGCAGATCACCGCCTACGTGTGCCCGCAGGGGCACCGCACGGAGCTGCCGTTCTCGATCGAGGCCGAGATCCCGCCCACGTGGGAGTGCCGCTGCGGTGAGGTCGCCCGTCTCGTCGACGGCCCCGAGCCCGAGGCCAAGGCCGAGAAGCACCAGCGCACGCACTGGGACATGCTGCTCGAGCGCCGCTCCATCCCCGAGCTGGAGGAGCTGCTCGAGGAGCGGCTCACCCTGCTGCGGGCGTCCCGCGGCGAGAAGCCGCGCCGCAAGCGTACGGCCTGACCACCCGGCACACCCGAAGAACGACCGAAGGCCGCGTCCACGAGGACGCGGCCTTCGTCATGTCCGGTCACCACCGAGCGCCTACAGGACCTCGCCCTCGATGACGTCGGGTCCGCTGGGCCCGTCACCTCCGCGCCCCGGTCCCCCACCACGACCGGTGTATGCCGTGAAGCCACCGAGGAGGCGACGCGCCACCGCCGCCTCCAGGACGGTGCGCGCCAGCGGGCGGGTCATCGGCAGGACGAAGAAGAACCCGACGAGGTCAGTGACGAAGCCGGGCGTGAGGAGCAGCGTGCCGCCGACGAGCACCAGTGCTGCGTCCGCGAGCTGGCGGGACGGCATCTGTCCGGTCGACAGGGCGGTCGTGAGGGCACGCCAGGCCCTCCCACCCTCGCGCTTGACGAGCCAGGCGCCCAGCGCGGACTCGGCAAGGAGCAGCAGCACCGTGGGCCAGCCGCCGATCACCTTGCCGACCGCGATGATCGCGGCGATCTCGACGATCGGCACGACGAGCAGCAGCACGAACACGACCACGAGCCAGCGGGGCCGGCGACGACGCGCGTACGGCGTGCGGCCTACAGCCGGTGCCACGTCGGCTCCCCACGCCGGAGTCGGCGCAGCTGGCCGGCCCGGTGGTGCACGCCCCAGGTGGTGATGCGCTGCAGCGACTCGCGCATGATGTCACGGCTCATCTTGGAGTCGCCGATCTCGCGCTCGACGAAGGTGATGGGCACCTCGACCACCGTCATGCCCCGCTCCACCGCTCGCCGGGTCAGGTCGGTCTGGAACGAGTAGCCCTGCGAGGCGACGTCGTCCAGGCCGATGCGGCGCAGCGCGTCGGCGGTGTAGACGCGGTAGCCGGCGGTCGCGTCGCTGACCGGCATCCCGAGCAGCACCCGGATGTAGAGGTTGCCGCCGACCGACAGCGCCTTGCGGTGCAGCGGCCAGTTCACGACCGAGCCGCCGCGCACCCAGCGGGACCCGATGACGAGGTCGGCACCGGCCGCGGTGGCCGCCAGCAGCGCCGGCAGCTGCTCGGGCTGGTGCGACCCGTCGGCGTCCATCTCCACGATGGCGTCGTAGCCGCGGTCAAGGGCCCACTGGAACCCGGCAAGGTAGGCCCGTCCCAGGCCCTCCTTGCCGGCGCGGTGCAGCACGTGCACCTGGGCGTCCGTGGCGGCGAGCTCGTCGGCGACCCGGCCGGTGCCGTCCGGGCTGTTGTCGTCGAGGACGAGGATGTCCGCGGCGGGCACAGCGCGCCGGATGCGCTCGACGACGAGCGGCAGGTTCTCGCGCTCGTTGTACGTGGGGATGCAGACGAGCACCCGGGTGGTGTCAGCTGACGCTGGGTGTGGCAACAGCGGGTTCCTTCTCGTGGTCGACCGGCGCGGTGGGTCCGGCGGTGCGCCCGACCCTAGCGTTGCGCCGACGCAAGCCGCAGGACAGGGCGAGCAGCACCGCGGTGGCGCCGGCGGCGGCATACTCCGGCAGCTGCCCGATCCGGTCCGAGGGGGTGATCTCGGTGCGGACCACGGGCTCGCCGAAACGTGCCGCTGGCGTGAACAACGCGGTCTTGTCCGTGTACGTTCCGTCCGGGTTGATGAACCCGCTGACGCCGACGGTCGACACGTGCACCACGGACCGGCCGTGCTCGATCGCCCGGATCCGGCTGATCGCGAACTGCTGCTCGGACTCGGCCGTGAACCCGAACGTGGCGTTGTTGGTCTGCACCGCGAGGATGTTGGCCTGTCGGCCGTCCTGGACGGTCGACTCGCGCATCAGCCCGTCGTAGGCGACCTCGAAGCAGATCGTGGGGATGATCCAGAACGGGTCCTGTCCCTTGACCGGCACCTCGAACCCGCCGGTGCGGTCGCCCTTGATGAAGTCGCGCGTGACGAGGTCGACCTTGTCGCTGAAGTTGCGGAAGAACGAGCGGTACGGGATGTACTCGGCGAACGGCACCGGGTGCTGCTTGACGTAGCGCTCGGGCTCGGTGGCGCCGGGTCGGTAGAAGAGGCTGGCGTTGGAGAGGTTGGGCTTCGGCTGGTTAAGGACGGCGCCGATCAGCAGGGGCGCCTTCGCCGCCGCCAGTGCCGCCTGGACGTCGACGGCGGCGTCCTGGTTCTCCAGCGGGTCGATGTCCGAGGAGTTCTCGGGCCACACGACGAGGTCGGGTGGCGTTGCGCGCCCCTCCATGGCGCGCACCGTGCCGTTGACGTGGTTGTCCAGGACCGCGCGGCGCTCGGCGTTGAAGTCCAGCCCCGGCTTGGGCACGTTGCCCTGGACGGCCAGGACCGACACCGTGCGCCCGTCGGTGGGCGGGGTGGTGAGCAGGGCGGTCACCGCCGGCGCCAGGGCCAGCACCGCGAGGGCGCCGGCCAGCACCGGGTATGCCGCCGGGCGGGCCGGGCGTGGGCGCCCGATGCGGTGCGACGCCCAGGCGGCACCGACGTGGAGCAGGACTCCCACGCAGGCGACGGCGAAGGTCAGGCCCGGCGCACCGGCATACCGGGCGAAAGGAGCCAGTGGGCTGTCCGCCTGGCTGAACGCCAGGCGCGCCCACGGGAAACCGCCGAACGGCGTCGTGCCACGCGCCCACTCCTGCAGCACCCACGCGAGGGGCACCACGGCGTAGGCCAGGGGGCGCCACCGGGTGCCGAGCAGCGGCCGCTGGACCACCGTGGTGAGCAGGCACATGAAGGCGATGTAGAGCGCCTCCAGCGTCGCCAGGGCGAGCCAGGGCAGGTTGCCGACGTAGATGCCCGACCACGACAGGGTGGGCAGGAAGAAGCCGAGGCCGTGGCCGAGACCCACGAGGAAGGCGAGCCGCGGACGGGCGCCGAGGACGGCCGCGGACAGCAGGGCCACGGCGACCGGGGCCCACCACCACTGGTTCTGGGTCGGGAACGCCAGGGCCATGAGGAGCCCGGAGAGCGAACCGACGAGCACGCGGGCGGCCGCGCGGGCGCGCGGGGCAGGGCTGGTCACCCGGCGAGGGTAGGACACCCACCTGAGAGAAACGCAAAGGCCCGCGCCGCCGTTGGGACCAACCCGAGGCCGGCTGGGTGCCGGCTGCGAGCTGTTGTCTACTGAGCGCGCGGGCCTTTGCGTCGTCCACCACCGCCACGGGTGGGAGGTCTGTCCGGCTGGTACTGCACTGCTGGCGGGCGGTGGCTGCGCGCGCTAGCCACCGTGCAATGGGTCCTTGGCCGGGTGCGGACTCCCCCTCGTCGTCGGTCATGTCGGTGAGACAACCGCGTGCCAACTTACCGGCGCGACGAGGTGTGTCAAGCGGGGACCGACGGACTCGTCCCGGTGTTTGCGCAGGTCATGGGACTGCGCGGAAAACGTTGTGCGTAAAGGAAATCTGGGGAAATCGCCCAGCGGTCGGCGTGTCTTGTGCGACACGCCGACGAGGCGTCAGGCGCGGGGTGGCACGACGACGACACCACGTGCCGTGGTGGCCACGACGGGTGGCTCGAGGACGTCGGCGGCGGACTCGCCCCGCTCGGGTGCGCCGCGCCCGACGACCCGCACCTCGAAGTCCATCTCGCGGCTGCGGCTGCCGACCCGGACCAGCCTGGCCTCGATCTCGATGACGTCGCCGGCTCGGACGGGCGCCTTGAACTGGACGTCGGAGTAGCTGGCGAACAGGCCCTCGTCGCCGTCGGTGCGGATGCACATCTCGGTGGCGACGTCGCCGAAGGCCGCGAGCGAGTAGGCGCCGTCGACGAGGTTGCCGGCGTAGTGGGCGTGCGAGTAGGGCACGTAGCGGCGGTGGGTGACGGTCTGGCCGACCTCGGGACTGGTCATCGCTTCTCCTTGGGTGCCGTGGGCTGGGCGAGCTCGTGGACGAGGTAGCTGGCGACCTCGCCGGGGGTGGTGCCGCGGCCGAAGATGCGGTCGACGCCCAGCTTGGGGGCCGACCCCTCCTCGAAGCGGGGACCGCCGACGACCAGCAGCGGCACCTGACCGGCCGGGTAGGCCTCGCGGAACGCGGCGCTCATCGCGGTCGTGTTGTGGATGTGGGCGTCGCGCTGGGTCACGACCTGGCTGACCATGACCGCGTCGGCCTTCTCGGCCCGGGCACGCTCGACGAGGTCGGGCACGAGCACCTGTGCGCCGAGGTTCACGACCTTGATCTCGCGGTAGTACTCCAGGCCCTTCTCCCCCGCGAACCCCTTGATGTTGAGGATCGCGTCGATGCCGACCGTGTGGGCGTCGGTGCCGATGCAGGCGCCAACCACGACCAGCTTGCGGCGCATCCGCGACTTGATCGCGGCGTTGACGTCCTTGGGGGTCAGCAGGGGGAACTCACGCTCGACGACCGTGACCTCGCGCAGGTCGACAAGGTGCTTGGCACTGCCGTAGACGACGAAGAACGTGAAGTCCGGGCCCATGGCCTTGGCGTGGACGAGCAGGGCCGGCTCCAGGCCCATCTTGGCGGCGAGCTGCAGCGCGGCGCCCTCGGCCCGCTTGTCGTGCGGCACCGGCAGCGTGAACGACACCTGCACCATGCCGTCGCCGGTCGTGTCGCCGTAGGGGCGGACGATGTCCGAGGTCCGCTTGCCGGTCCTGCCGGCGTCGTCGCCCTTGGCGCCCTTGGCCGGCATCGGGTCGAGCGGCATCGCGCTGTCGGTGGTGCGGGGGTCCTGCGGGGTCATCGGGTGGCCCCTTCCTCGAGCATGGTGATCGCCGGGTTGTCGTACTCCGGCGCCCGGGCCACCACCCCGTCGAGGCCCTTGCCGGCGTCGGCCGGGCGCTTCATGAGCCCGAACGTGCCGTCGGCGATGGCCTCGAGCAGCGGGGCCCTGCCGGGCTCGTCGGTGATCTTCTCCAGGAGGTCGACGGCCTCGCCGAGCACCTGCCGGGCCCGGGTCTGGATGAACCCGTCACGCGGCGGGTGGAAGTCCTCGGTCAGCCCGCCGGCCGCGCCGAGGACGTAGCGGACGTTCTGCAGGGCCAGGTCGCGGTCGGACAGGAACGGCGTGACCACCGCCTCGGTCATCATGCCGACGAGCAGGATGCCCTGGCCGGTCATCGCCCCGACCAGGTTGAAGAACCCGTCGAGCAGGTAGCCGCGGAACACGTCGCCGGTCATGTGCTTGGTCGGGGGCATCCACTTCAGCGGAGCCTCCGGGAAGAGCTGGCGCGCGAGCAGCGCGTGGGCCAGCTCCATCCGGAACGAGTCGGGGATCTCGGGGTTGATCTCGAACGCGTGCCCCAGCCCGAGCTGCCAGTCCTCGAGCCCGGCCTCCTTGGCGAAGTACTCGTTGAGCAGCTGGCTCACGGTGACGGTGTGCGCGGCCTCGACGGCGTCGGCGGTGGTGAGGTAGTTGTCCTCGCCGGTGTTGATGATGATCCCGGCGCGGGCGTGGACCTGCCGGCTGAACCGCTGGTCGACGAAGGTGCGGATCGGGTTGATGTCGCGAAAGAGGATGCCGTACATCGAGTCGTTGAGCATCATGTCGAGCCGCTCGAGCCCAGCCAGAGCCGCGATCTCGGGCATGCACAGGCCGGACGCGTAGTTGGTGAGCCGGATGTAGCGCCCGAGCTCCTTGGACGTCTCGTCCAGCGCCGCCCGCATCAGACGGAAGTTCTCCTGCGTGGCGTACGTCCCGGCATACCCCTCGCGGGTGGCGCCCTCGGGCACGTAGTCGAGCAGCGACTGACCGGTCGAGCGGATGACGGCGATGATGTCGGCGCCCTCGCGCGCGGCGGCCTGCGCCTGCGGGATGTCCTCGTAGATGTCGCCGGTGGCGACGATGAGGTAGATCCAGGGGCGCTGCTTCGGGTCGCCGTGGCGCTTGATCAGCCGGTCGCGCGTGGCTCGCTGCCTGTCCATGGTGCGTATGCCGCGGGCGACGGCCGTGCGCGCGGTCTTGCGTGCGCGGGTGGCGTCGTTGCCCCCGGGGATGCGGAAGCTGACCGATCCGGAGGCAGACTTCTGCGCGAGGGTGAGCAGGTCGTCGGCCTCCCCCCTGCGCAACGCGTCCCACACCGGGGTCGTGACGCCGTGCTCGAGCCCGACGTCCTCGCGCACCCGGTCGACGAGGTGGTTGACCCACGGCACCCGCTCGTGGTCGGCGCCGGCGAGCCCGGCCAGGCGCAACGTCGCCCGCTCGACCGAGACGGTGGTGTGGCTCTGGGCCAGCTTGACGACGGGGCGCCCGGCCTTGCGGGCCAGCGAGCGGGCCTTGCGGACGGTGACCGGGTCGAGGTCGAGCAGGGGTTTCACGCGAGAAGACACGAGGGCAACGCTAGCAGCGGCGCAAGGATCTCCGGCCGGTGCGCGCCGATGCCGCAAATCCTGCGGTCGCAACCAAGCCCGTTTGAGTCGGCCGCGCACCGGGCAGGGGGCATCAGGACCCACCCACCGGAAGGAGATCGCCATGCCTGCCACGGGCAAGGACGGCCACGCCAAGGACAGCGAGCTGCCGAGCACCCTGCAGCGTTCGGACCGCAAGGCCCAGGACACCTACGCCAAGGCGCTCGACTCCGCCATGGCGGAGTACCACGACGAGGAGCGTGCGCACCGGGTCGCGTACGCCGCGCTCAAGCACACCCACGAGAAGGTCGGTGACCACTGGGAGCCCAAGGACGGCAAGGGACCCTCCGACGCGCAGGCCAAGGGCGGCCGCGACACCGACCGCGAGACTGCAGGGGGCGTCGATGCCAACGCGAGCAAGAAGCACCTGCTCGACGTGGCGCGGCGCCTCGAGGTCAAGGGTCGGTCGTCGATGGACAAGGACGAGCTGGTCGAGGCGATCCAGAAGGCGAACGACCGCCGCAGCGCCGCTGCCCGCAACGACTGACGACCAGGTCCGTCAGCGTGCTGCGGACGCCGAGCGCACCGCCGTGCGGACCTGGAGCGCGGCGATCACGAGGAACACCCCGAACACGACGGCCCAGATCCCGAGCACCCAGACCAGGGAGACGATGCCGTCGCCCGGGAAGACCATGAGCACCAGACCGAAGAGGATCGACAGCAGGCCGCTGGCCACCAGCCAGCCCCAGTGACCCACGCCCATGCGTCGGAGCCGGAAGGCACCGATGACCTCGAAGACGCCGGTGACCAGCGCCCAGGCCCCGATGAGGATCGCCGCGGCGACCGCGGTGATGCCCGGCCACGCAAAGGCGAGGATGCCGGCGACCACCGAGGCGATGCCCCCGAGCAGCCACCAGACCCAGGTGTCGACCGCGTGCCTGGCCTGGACGGCGCGCACGGCGTCGACGACACCGTCCACGACGGCATACGCACCGAACACGAACACGAGGGCCAGCAGGGTGACTCCCGGCCAGGCCATCGCGAGGATCCCGAACACGATGGCGGCGATGCCGCGCAGCAGCACCGCCCACCAGACGTCCTTCGCCAGCCCCAGCAGGCCATCCCTCACTGGGTCCTGTGCAGGTGTGGACATGACTACCTCCCCGGCTCAGGCGGTCCCCCACGGGCCGCCTTGCGTCGCACGCTACTCCCGAACGGCGTCCAGCACCCGTTCGGCGAGCGCGACCGCCTCGACGCCGTCGCGGGCCGACACCCGGACCGGTGACCCCGTCTCGACGGCTCGTCGGACCTCGCGCAGCTGGTCGAGGTATGGGCTGTCCGTCTGGGCCGGCTCGCGCCGCGAGTCCGACGTCATGGTGCCGTCGTCGCCGACGACCGAGAAGGTGGTCGCGAACGCTGTCCGCTGCGGACCCCACGTCGCCTCGACAGTGGTGGTGACGCCGGACGTGTGCACCAACCGGGCACGCACCGAGTCGTCGCCTGCACCAAGGCTGCTCGCGGTGACCTCGTCCACCGGGCCGAAGTGCCAGAGCGCCTGGTCGAGGTCGTGCAGCATGAGGTCGAGGACTACCCCGCCGGAGCGCTCGTCGTCGCGAAACCACGTGCCGGTGGCAGGTGCCGCGACCTGTCGGGTGAAGTGGGCGGTCGAGACGGTGCCCAGCTCGCCGGTCTGGATGGCTCGGTGCAGCCGCCGGTATGCCGCGAAGAAGCGGACGACGTGCGCCGGGACGAGAAGGACCCCGGCGGCGTCGGCTGCCTCGGCCAGGTCCGCCGCGTCGGCGGCGGTGCGCGCGAGTGGCTTCTCGCAGACGACGGGCCGGCCCGCGGCGACGGCGGCGCGGACGAGGTCGGGGTGCGTGGGGGTCGGGGTGCAGATGTCGACCAGGTCGACCGAGCCCAGCAGGTCGTCGAAGGTCGGGGCGACGGTGGCGCCGAGCTGGTCGGCCAGCTCGGTCGGCGGTCGGCGCGAGTGAAGTGCGACGTGAGCCCCGAGACCACGCCAGGCCTCGGCATGGGTGGCACCCATCGCCCCGGCGCCGACGACGCCGACGACGCCGACCCGCAGGGTCATCGTGGTGAGAGTGCGCCCGAGTCGAACACGGTGCGGCCGCGCACGACCGTGCGCAGGGTGACCGGCTTGGGCGCGCCCGGCGACAGGTCGGGCAGACCGGGGGTGCCGGAGCGCGGGTCGGTCGACCAGGTCTGGATCCGGTCGTCAGGGGCCTGCACCACGAGGTCGCCGACCTGCCAGACGGCGAAGGTTGCCGGCAGCCCCAGGTCGAGGTAGCCGCGGTCGTCGATGCCGGCCGCGCGCCACCCACCGCGGGTGTGGGCGAGGAAGGCCGAGCGCGCCGAGACCCGCTGGCTCTCGTCGTGGTGGTTGACGCAGGCCGCGACCGCGCCCCACGGGTCGAACGGTGTGACCGGCGAGTCCGACCCGAAGGCCACCGTCATGCCGGCGGCCATCATCGAGGCGAACGGGTTCATCGGGCCGGCGTCTCCCCCACCCCGGCCGAAGACGCGGTCGGCGCCCAGCCGCGCGGCATACATGCCGTCGTCGCCACCCCAGAAGGCGTCGAAGGCGGGCTGGGCGGACGCGGCGACGCCGAGCCGCACGAGCCGCGCGATGCCGTCGGCCGAGACCATCTCGAGGTGTTCGAGGCGGTGCCGTCCGCGGACCACCGTGTCTGCGCCGACGAGCTCGGCCGCCGCCTCGAAGCCGGCGATGGCGGTGTCGACGCCGGCGTCGCCGATGACGTGGAAGCCTGCCTGCAGCCCGGCGAGCGAGCACGCGGCGACGTGGTCACGGACCTGCTCGACCGACAGGTACGCGTTGCCGGTGTGGCCGGGTGCGTCGGCGTAGGGCGCACGCAGGTGCGCGGTGCGGGAGCCGACCGAGCCGTCGATGTTGAGGTCGCCGGCCAGCCCGCGCGCGCCGCGCAGGGCAGCGACGTCACGGGCCTCCTGCTCGTCCGCGACCAGCTGCGCCCAGTAGCCCATCGTCTGCGGGCCGTCGCCGCGGTCGCCGGCAGCCAGGACCTCGGCGAAGTCGTCGGTGCCGGACAGGGTGCGGCCACCGTTCTCCTGCACGA
This sequence comes from Actinomycetes bacterium, assembly GCA_023420415.1. Classification (GTDB taxonomy): domain Bacteria; phylum Actinomycetota; class Actinomycetes; order Actinomycetales; family Dermatophilaceae; genus Pedococcus. The sequence goes on from JAEZWF010000056.1 coordinate 23,684, forward strand.
GGCCGATGCCGGCGGCGGCCGCGGAGGCCAGCGCACGGTCGATGTCGGCGCGTCGCTGCTCGGGGGTGACGGCGGCGGCGAACGCCTCGCGGGCGGCGTGGTGTGCCTCCCGGGTCACGAGGCCGTCGCCCTCCCAGCCGGGCAGGTCGCGGGCGCCGCTGGCGGCGGCCAGGGCCGAGGAGATGACGGCCGAGTGGCCGTCGACGCGGGGGCTGTAGACGACGCCGCCATAGGTGGCACGGTCGAGCTCGGCGCCGGTGTGCACGCGGCCACCCGCCCAGTTGAGCTGGTCCCAGTTGGGCGCGAAGACGGGCCGGCCACGCTCACGCCGCGCCGCGTCCTCGACCCGCGAGAGCGCCTCGTCGACCGAGCGGGTTGCGCCGAGGTCGACGCCGCGCAGCTGGGCTCCCGTCTGCGAGGTGTGGGCGTGGGCGTCGACGAACGCCGGTGTCACGAGGGCGCCGTCGAGCTCGACCACCTCGTCGACGGCGTCCGCGTGCACGCTGGCCGCGTCGTCACCGCCGATCCAGGCGATCGTGCCCGTTGCGTCGTCGACCACCATCGCGTTCGCGAACGGGTCGATCGGTGAGTAGACGAAGCCGCCGCGGTAGAGAGTCGTCACGGATGCACCCTAGGCGTCACGGTCGTACCGTCGAGAGGTGCCCATCCCCCAAGCGGTCACCCGGTTCAACAAGGCGGTCGGCAACAAGGTGCTCATCCACCTCGCCGGCCACGGCCCGTTCGTCGAGCTCGAGCACGTCGGCCGCAAGTCCGGCAAGGTCTACCGGATCCCGCTCAACGCGTTTCGCTCCGGTGACACGGTGACGCTGGCCCTGACCTACGGCCCCAAGGTCGACTGGTACCGCAACGTCGTCGCCGCCGGTGGCTGTCGCATGCGGATGGGCAAGGAGATCCTCACCCTCGGCGCGCCACGCCAGGTCTCGCCGGACGAGGGCATGGCCCGGATGCCGGCGTTCGCCAAGGCGATCCTGCCGCGCGCCGGTGTCACGGACTTCGTCGAGCTGCCGGTCCTGTCCGCCCGCCCGGTGGCCCGTTAGCTGCTCAGACGGGACTCGAAGAGGGCGCGGACCGCGGCGTTGCCCCGGATGAGGTCGAGGGCGTATGCCGCGTGGCCGGGCACGTAGCCGTTGCCCACCAGCATGCGCACGTCGGCCGCGACCCCCTCGGCACCGAGGGCGGCCGCGGCGAAGTTCGTGGCCATCGAGAAGAAGATGATGGTGCCGCCCTGTGCGGTGGACAGGATCGCGGGCTGCTCGCACCCGGGCACGTCGACGCACACGACGGTGATGTCGGCCGGACCGCCCGCTGCCGCAACGGCTTCCGAGAGGCCGAGGGGGCTGCGCGCGTCGGCGATGACGACCTCGTCCGCCAAACCGGTGCCCTCGAGCAGAGCGGCCTCACGCTCGACCGGGACCACGGCGATCCGCCGCCCGGCGCCCGAGGCCGCGGCAGCGGCGAGCGACAGCGAGCCGGACTTCCCGGCCCCACCGAGGACGGCGACGGTCGGCGCCTGTCCGCGCGCGGCATACTCCTGCACCACGCGTGAGACGAGGGCGGGCGCACCGCACACGTCCATGACCATGAGGGCCAGCTCGGGTGAGAGGTCGTCGGGGAGCTTCGCGGCGATCGAGCGGCCGAACAGGATCGCGTGGCCGGCCGCCGGGATGCGCTCGTCGCGACCGTCCCAGCGCTCGAGGCCGTCGGTGATCACGAGCGGCGTGAGCGACAGCGAGACGAGGGTGGCGACCCGGTCGCCGGGTGCCAGGCCGAGGGTCGACTCGGGCCCGACCTCCTCGACCGTGCCGATCAGCATGCCGCCGGAGCCGGTGACAGGGTTCTGCATCTTGCCGCGCGTGGCGACGATGTCGAGGACCTCGGCGCGGATGGCGCCGCCGTCGCCCGCGTGCTTGTCGTGCAGCTGCCGGTAGGACGCGGCGTCGAGGTTGAGCGTCTCGATGGCGATGCGCACCTCGTCGGGCCACAGCTCGGGGCGGGCGTCGAGGCGCTGCGCGGCCTGGGGCAGGCTCGCCCCGGCGGGCTCGAGGACGCGGTGCAGACCGACCGGCGACGAGGGGGTGTCAGGCACAGAATCTCCCATCAATGGCGACACTCGACGCAAGATGTGCGGCGAGGTGTCGTCGCGGACGCAACTTCTCCCGTATCCTGCCACGTATGAGCACGACGATCGAGCAGCCGTACGTCTACCGCCACCGCGAGCTGGTGGAGCCCGACTGGACCCGCTTCCCGGGCTGGCGCGACGTCACCGCGCAGGACTGGGCCAGTGCCCAGTGGCAGCGCGCGCACTGCGTCAAGAACCTCAAGCAGCTGCGCGAGCTCATGGGCGACCTGCTCACCGAGGCGTTCTACGCCGACCTCGAGCGTGACCAGGCCGAGCGGGCGACGATGTCGATGCTCGTGCCGCCGCAGATGATGAACACCATGGTGCCGTCGACCGACGAGCCCATGCCGGCGGCCGGTGCCGACTTCACCCGCGCGTTCTACGCCGACCCGATCCGGCGCTACATGCTCCCCGTCTTCTCCGACCGCCGCACCGACTGGCCGAGCCACCCCCACGCGACCCGCGACAGCCTGCACGAGCACGACATGTGGGCGACCGAGGGCCTCACCCACCGCTACCCCACCAAGGTGCTGGCCGAGCTGCTGCCGACCTGTCCGCAGTACTGCGGCCACTGCACCCGCATGGACCTCGTGGGCAACTCCACGCCCCAGGTCGACAAGCTCAAGCTCGTCGGCAAGCCGGTCGACCGGTATGCCGCGATGCTGGCCTACCTGCAGCAGACGCCCCAGGTGCGCGATGTCGTCGTCTCCGGTGGTGACGTCGCCAACATGCCGTGGAAGAACCTCGAGGGCTTCCTCGACAAGCTGCTCGAGATCGACAACATCCGCGACATCCGGCTCGCCACCAAGGCGCTCATGGGGCTGCCACAGCACTGGCTCCAGCCGGACGTCGTCGAGGGTGTCGGCCGGGTCGCGTCCAAGGCCCGCGAGCGGGGTGTGTCGCTGGCGATCCACACCCACGTCAACAACGCCCAGTCCGTGACCCCACTCGTGGCCGACGCCGCGAAGGCGATGCTCGAGGCCGGCGTCCGCGACGTCCGCAACCAGGGCGTCCTCATGCGTGGTGTCAACGACTCCACCGAGCAGCTGCTCGACCTGTGCTTCGCGCTTCAGGACGACGCGATGATCACGCCCTACTACTTCTACATGTGCGACATGATCCCGTTCTCCGAGCACTGGCGGCTCTCGCTGGCCGAGGCCCAGCACCTGCAGCACTCGATGATGGGCTACCTGCCGGGCTTCGCCACGCCGCGCATCGTCTGCGACGTCCCGTTCGTCGGCAAGCGGTGGGTCCACCAGGTCGACAGCTACGACACCGAGCGCGGAATGTCGTTCTGGCGCAAGAACTACCGCACGTCCATCGAGGGTGCGGACACCGACGCCCTGTCGCGTGACTACGTCTACTACGACCCGATCTACACCCTCCCCGAGGCCGGCCAGCAGTGGTGGCGTGAGCAGGGTGACCACGAGGCGAGCCACGCCGCCGCGGTCGAGGCGGCGGCCGCTTCGCGTGAGGCGTCGCTCGTCTGACGTCCCCCACCTGAGCGACGCGGAGGTATGCCGCGGGCACCTGCGGGCGCCCGCGGCATACTCGCGTCGTGGCCAAGAAGCGTGAGCAGAGCGCCGGCACCCCGGCGACCACGGCGCTGACCCGGGCCGGTGTGGAGTTCGGGGTGCACCCGTACGACCACGACCCGGGCGCGGCGTCCTACGGGCTGGAGGCCGCGGAAGCGCTCGGTGTGCCAGCCGCGCAGGTCTTCAAGACGTTGCTCGTCGACTCGGGCTCGGCGTTGGCGGTCGGGGTCGTGCCGGTGGACCGGCAGCTCGACCTCAAGGCCGTCGCGGCCGCCCTGGGCTGGAAGAAGGCCGCGATGGCCGAACCCGCCGCGGCCGAGCGGTCGACGGGCTACGTCGTGGGCGGCATCTCCCCCATCGGGCAGAAGCGGGCGTTGCCGACGGTGCTCGACGCGAGCGCGCAGTCGTTCGACCGCATCTACGTCTCTGGCGGCCGGCGCGGGCTCGACCTGTCGCTCGCGGCCCACGACCTTGTGCGGGCCACGAAGGCGACGGTGGCAGACATCGCCCGTTGACCCTCCGTCGGCGGGGCCTCGGGGCTACGGTGTGCTGACGGCTCGGCGACGGGAGGGTGATGCGTCATCGCAGGTTCGGTGCGGTGCTCGTCATGCTGCTGCTCGCCGGGGTCACCCTGGCGCCGTCGTTGGGGTCCGGTGTGCGGCCCGAGCCGGGACTGATCCACCCCGTCCCCTACCGGGCGTTCGCTCCGACGGGGGCGGGCGACCCGAGGCTGGGCGATGCAGAGCGTGCGTGGCTCGCCGAGGGCGACGTGCCGGTCGTGGGGAGCCGCTTCGAGGCGATGGCCACCGCGGCCCTGCTCGACCTGCGCACCTATGTGCAGCCGAACGGCTCGATCGCCGCCGGACCGGGTGGCCCGTGGCAGTACACCTGGCCGCGGGACTCATCGTTCGCGGCGCTGGCCCTTGCCGCCTCCGGCCACGCCCCGCAAGCACGGGAGGTGTTCCGGTTCCTCGACAGCGTGCCGTTCGCAGGCGCGGTGGGTTTCGCCGCGAGGTACAACCCCGACGGCACCCCGGTCTCCGACGGACGACCCGCGCAGGCGGACGGCTGCGGGTGGGTGCTGTGGGCCGTGGAGCAGGCGCGGGTCGCGGATGCGGCTTCGGTGCCGCGTGCCGGCACGGCCCTGCGCAACCGGTGCGTCGACCTGGTCCTCGACCTGACCGACAACGGCACCCGGCTGCCCCGGGCGACACCCGACTACTGGGAGACGGCGGTCAGCGGCACCACGCTCGGCATCGCCGCTCCCCTGCTCGCTGGGCTCCGGGCGGCCGCACGGGACTGTGTCATCACCGGTGACAGCCCTCGCGCGCTTGCTACTCGCCGCGCTGCAGACTCGTTCGCCGAGGTCGTGACGGCGAGCTACGGACCCGGGTACGAGCGTTATGGCGACAGCGGCGGGCTCGATGCCGCGGTGGCGGTGCTGATGCCACCGTTCGTGGGCGCCGACGACCCGGCACCGCTGCCTGACGCGGAACGGGCCTGGGCGAAGTACCCGAAAACTGCACTGCGGCCGGCCGGTGGGCTCGCACCGGGCGTCGCGTGGGACGAACCCGACAACTCGTGGACCCCGGAGACGGCGCTGGTCGCCTACACCGCCGCGGCGTCCGGGCGGAGCCGGCTGGCGCTCGACTGGCTGGACTGGCTCGATGCCCACCGCACGGCATACGGCTCACTGCCCGAGAAGGTGACCCGCACGGGTGCACCTGCCGGGCCGGCTCCGCTGCTGTGGACGTCGTCGCTGGTGCTGCTCACCCTCGACACGCTGGAGGACTCCGGCGAGCTCTGAGGGTCGCGGTCACTCCCAAGGGGTGGACAGGACGATCGTCGTGCGAGTCGAGACGTTGGCCGTGGCGCGGATGCGCGCGAGCAGGTCCTCGAGGTCGCCGGGCGTCTTGACCCGCGTCTTGAGGATGTAGTTCTCGTCACCGGCGACCGAGTGGCAGGCCTCGATCTCGGTGACGTCGCGCAGCCGCTCGGGGATGTCGTCGGGCGCGGCCGGGTCGAGCGGGGTGATGGAGATGAATGCCGTGAGGGCCAGGTCGAGGGCCGCCGGGTCCACGACGGCGGCATACCCCTTGATGACGCCACGCTCCTCCAGTCGGCGCACCCGCTGGTGCACCGCCGAGGTCGACAGGCCCATGGCCTTGCCGAGGTCGGTGTAGCTCATCCGCCCGTCGGCACGGAGCAGGTCGACGATGCGCCGGTCGAGGTCTTCCACGCGTCCACCCTAGAGGGCGGGCGTGGCAGAGTGTCCGCCATGACGTCCCCGGGTGGTCCCGACCGACTGATGCTGCTCGACTCGGCCTCGCTGTACTTCCGTGCGTTCTTCGGTGTGCCGGACCAGCGTTCGGACCCCTCGCAGCCGCCGACCAACGCGTTGCGCGGGTTCCTGGACATGATCGCCTCGCTGGTCACGCAGTTCGGCCCGACCCACCTGGTCGCGTGCTGGGACAACGACTGGCGACCGCAGTGGCGGGTCGACCTGCTGCCGTCCTACAAGGCCCACCGTGTCGCGGGTGCGGCCGACGCCGCTCCCGAGCCAGCGGCCGGTGATGCCCCCGACCAGGCGCACCCCGCGTCCGATGACACGGCCGCCGAGGAGGTGCCCGACGACCTGGCCCCACAGGTCCCGGTCATCGCGGATGCGTTGGCAGCACTGGGAATTGCGCGTCTGGGCGCTGACGGTTTCGAGGCCGACGACGTCATCGGCACCCTTGCCACGCGGGCGCGCGGGCGGATGGCTGTCGACGTGGTCACGGGCGATCGCGACCTGCTCCAGCTCGTCGACGACGCCGCAGGAGTGCGGGTGCTCTACACCGGGCGGGGTGGGGTGCGGGAGCCCGACCTCGCGACGCAGGACTACCTGCAGGAGCGGTATGCCGTGTCGTCGGGTGAGGCGTACCTCGACATGTCCGTGCTGCGTGGCGACACCAGCGACGGGCTGCCGGGGGTCAAGGGCATCGGCGACAAGACCGCTGCCGCACTGATCGCGGACTACGGCTCGCTCGCCGCGCTGCGCAAGGCCGTCGACGACGGCGACCCGGCCATCAAGGGAGCCCGCCGGACCAACCTGGAGGCGGCCGCGGCATACCTCGACGTCGCGCCGACCGTGGTGCGTGTGGCCCGCGACGCACCGGTCCCGGACGTCGACACCGCCCTCCCGCGCGAGGTGGCCGATCCGGCGCTGATGAGCCGCATCGCCAGCGAGTTCGGCGTGACGAACTCCTTCAACCGCGTCCTGTCAGCCCTGCGGATCGACTGACACGCGCAAACCCTGCGTTGTCCGGTTTACGTTGGCTCATCAAGCCGACCTTTGCCGCGCAACGAGGGTTTTGCGGCAAGCGCCGTCAGTCGAGACGGTCGGCGGCGACCACGCCTCGCATCACGGCGTCGACCGCCTTGCGTGCCGTCGCGCGGAGCTCGGGGGTCGGTGCCGCGTCGCCGATCTGGCCGAGCAGGTCGACCACCTGCTTGCACCGGCGCACGAAGTCACCGGCCGCCATGTCCGACCCGCGCAGCACCTCCTCGAGCCGACGCCCGCTGGCCCAACGATGCATCATCCACGCCATGCCGCCGTCGGGGTCACCGGTGAGCGGCAGACCGAGGTCGGCCTCGCGGTCCTCGATGCCCGACCAGATCTCGGTCATGGCGCGCACGGCGTCGGCGACCTCGTCGTTCGGCATCCGCGGGTTGACCTCCGTCTCGTCGCGCCGTGGCTCGTGCACGAGCGTCGACACGACCGCAGCGAGCCCGGCGGGGTCGAGCCGCTTCCACACCCCGCGGCGCAGTGACTCGGCGGCGAGCAGGTCCTTCTCGGTGTAGAGCCGGCGCAGGTGCTCGCCCTGCTCGGTCACCTCGGTGCCGTCCTCGGACAGGTAGCCCAGCTCGGCCAGCAGCTGGCAGATCCGGTCGAACTGCTGCGCCACAGAGTTGGTGCGACCCTCGACTTTCCGTTGCAGCCCAACGGTTTCGCGCTTGAGCCTCCACCACCGCTCAGCCCAGCGTGCGTGGTCCTCCCGGTCCGGGCACTGGTGACAGGGGTGGGCCTTGAGGCGGCGTCGCAGGTCGGCGATCTTCTCGTCGTTGCCCGTCGTCGGGTATGCCGCGTGCTCGCCACCGCGTCCGGGCGGCGGGTCGTGCGGCACGGCGATGCGCAACGAGGTCGCGAGGTCGCGGCGGGCCTTGGGGCTCTTGGCGTTGAAGTGAGGTGGCACCTTGACCGTGGTGATGGGCGACACCGGTTCGGGCACGTCGGTGAGGGTGAGCTTCACCAGGTGCTTGTCCTCGGTGACGACCGACGGCGACGGCGTCTCTCCCCGGTAGGTCTTCGCAGGGGCGACGACGACGGCATACCCTGCCCGTCGGCCGGCGGGGATCTTGATGACGTCGCCGATCTTCAACGCCTCCAACGAGACTGCGGCTGCCGCCCGCCGGCTCGCGGATCGCGCCTTGGCGCCCTCCTTCTCGAGCCGAGCGATCTCGCGACGCATCGCGGCATACTCCGCGAAGTCGCCGCGGTCGCACGCCATCGCCTCGGCATAGCCCTCGAGCGCCTCCTCGTTGCGGCGCACGGCCCGCGCGATGCCGACGACCGACCGGTCCGCCTGGAACTGCGCGAACGACGTCTCGAGGATCTCGCGCGCCGTCTCGCGGCCGACCTGGGCGACGAGGTTGACCGCCATGTTGTAGGTCGGGCGGAACGACGAGCGCAGCGGGTAGGTACGGGTCGACGCGAGCCCGGCGACGGCGTGCGGGTCGAGGTTACGGTTCCACTGCACGAGCGCGTGGCCCTCCACGTCGATACCGCGGCGGCCGGCGCGACCGGTGAGCTGGGTGTACTCGGCCGGCGTGATGTCGGCGTGCGTCTCCCCGTTGAACTTCACGAGCTTCTCGATGACGACGGTGCGCGCCGGCATGTTGATGCCGAGGGCGAGGGTCTCCGTGGCGAACACCATCCGGATGCGCCCCGCGGTGAACAGCTCCTCGACGATCTCCCGGAAGGTCGGCAGCATGCCGGCGTGGTGCGCGGCGAAACCCCGCGTCAGCCCGTCGACGAAGTCCCAGTAGCCGAGCACCCCGAGGTCCTCGTCAGCCAACCCGGCGACCCGCTCCTCGACGTAGCGGCGGATGCGGTCGCCTTCCTTCTCGGGGATGAGGCGTATGCCGTCGCGCAACAGCTGCTGGACCGCCGCCTCGCAACCGACCCGGCTGAAGATGAAGGTGATGGCGGGCAGCAAGCCGTCGCGTTCGAGGCGGCGCACGACCTCGGCGCGGGTGGCACCGCCGCCGGGGAGGCCGCCAGTCGCCGGGCCACCACCCGAGGCCGCACCGCGAGCCATGCCGTGGCCGCCATGTCCCCCACCGGGTCCGCGTGGTGCCCGCCGCCCACCGCCGCGACCCTGTCGGTCGTCGCGGCCCCTGCGCCCGTGCCCGCCTCTCGGGCTGTCCCATCGGTTGCGCTGCTCGGTGGTCCGAATCGCCTGCAGCAGTTCGGGATTCACCCGGGTGGCCTCCTCGCCGGTCACCGGCGCGGCGAGCTCGTCGACGAACAGGTCATACATCCCCTGGCCGACCATGACGTGCTGCCACAGGGGCACCGGCCGGTGCTCGGACACGATGACGTCGACGCCGCCGCGCACCTCCGACAGCCAGGCGCCGAACTCCTCGGCATTGCTCACCGTGGCCGACAGCGACACCACCTGCACGTCCTGCGGCAGGTGGATGATGACCTCCTCCCACACCGCTCCGCGCATCCGGTCGGCGAGGTAGTGGACCTCGTCCATGACCACGAAGCCGAGCCCGTGCAGGGTGGAGGACCCGGCATACATCATGTTGCGCAGCACCTCCGTCGTCATGACGACGATCGGTGCCTCCCCGTTGATCGAGGAGTCGCCGGTGAGCAGGCCGACGTTGTCGGCGCCGTGGCGCTTGACGAGGTCGTTGTACTTCTGGTTCGACAGGGCCTTGATCGGCGTGGTGTAGAACGCCTTGCGCCCGGTCGCGAGGGCGAGGAACACCGCGAACTCCCCCACGATGGTCTTGCCCGCACCGGTGGGTGCGGCGACGAGCACCCCTCGGCCCGACTCGACCGCCTCGCAGGCCTCTCGCTGGAAGGGGTCGAGCGGGAAGTCGACCGTTGCCTCGAACTCGGCGAGCCTGCTCACTGCTCCACGCTAACAACCGGAGCCAGCACGGTGACGGCGCCCGGCACCACCTCGACGGTCAGCGGCAACGGCGCGAACCGCTCACCGTCGGCGTAGGCGACGATCCCCTGGGCCTCGAGCGTCACCTCGCGGCCACGAAGCACCTCGACGGCCGGGTGGCTCACGTGGGTGCCCTTGAAGACGCGGGGGAAGACCTTGAGAAACTCCGGGATGCTGATCTCGTTGACGACCACCACGTCCGCGAGTCCGTCGTCGAACGACGCATCGGGCGCGATCCGCATGCCGCCTCCGTAGGACGGCCCGTTGGCCACGACGACGAGCATCGCGCGCGTCTCGTGGCGCACCCCGTCGACCGTCACGGCATACGGAATCGGCTTGAACAAAGGGAGCTCGCGCAGGATCGCGAGGTTGTAGCGCGACTGGCCCTTGGGCCACGGCCAGGTGTTGGCGCGCTCGTTGACGAGTGAGTCGAAGCCGGCGCCGAGGACACCGGCATACCAGTGGGTGTCCCCATGGGCGTCGGTATGCCGTACGGCGTCGATCGTGCGCGGCGCACCGGTGGTGACCAGGTCGGTGGCGCGGATGGGGTCGTGGACCGGGAGGCCCAGACCGCGCGCGACGTCGTTGCCGGTGCCAGCGCCGATGATCGCGAGCGGGACCTCGGTGCCGGCGACGAGGTTGACGCCCAGGTGCACCATGCCGTCCCCGCCGACCACGGCCAGGACGTCCACACCCTGGGCGATGGCGCCGAGCGCACGGTCGCGCGCCGCGGCATACGACTCCTCGCTGAGGTCGAGCACCTCGTGACCGGCGGCGCGCAGCCGGTGCATCACCTCGAGACCGAGGGACATGCCCCGGTTCTTGCCCGACGTCGGGTTGACGACGACACCGACACGTTTGGCCACGCGCGGAGGCTATCGGCTGCGACCGCTCAGAGCGTGGAGGCCTCGTCGTCAGAGAGCTCCTGCTCGGCCCACTCCGGCCGGTCCTTCGCGCGGCGCCGGTCGAGCAGCGTCGCGACGACCAGCGCGGCCGCATAGAGCAGGCACAGCGGGATCGCCAGCAGGAACATCGTGAACGGGTCCGGCGTCGGAGTGGCGACGGCCGCGAAGATGAAGATGATGAGGACCGCCGGACGCCACGTGCGGCGCATCACCGCGGCCGGAAGCACGTGGATGACGTTGAGCGCCACCAGGAAGACGGGGATGACGAACGACAGGCCGAACACCACGATGAACCGGGTGACAAAGCTGAAGTACATCGCCGCTTCGGGATAGTTGACCGCGCCCTGCGGGGTGAAGCTGATCAGGATGCCGACGGTCTTGGGCAGCGTCAGGTAGGCGAAGTAGCAGCCGGCGAGGAACAGCGGGACCGTGGCGGCGATGAAGGCCAGCGAGAGCCGCTTCTCCTTCTTCTTCAGGCCCGGGACGATGAACGCCCAGATCTGGTACAGCCACACCGGGCTGGAGACGATGCAGCCCACGAAGATCGCGAGGCTCAGGTGCTGGGAGAAGGCAGCGGTCAGCCCGGCGTAGTTGAGCGCGATCGACTTCTCGTCGCCACGCTCACGCGCGATCGACAGAAGCGGTTCGGTCAGGTGGTCGTAGACCGGTTGGAAGAGGTACCACCCCAGGATCGACCCGAGGACGAGCGCGACCGCAGCAATGAGCACCCGGCGGCGCAGCTCGCGCAGGTGGTCGCCGAGCGACATGCGCCCCTCGGGGTTACGGGCACGCCGGAACGCCATCGTCGTGGAGTGTTCTGCTGGGTCTGCTCGGGATCAGGCTGCGCCGGAGCTGTTGTCCGTGCGCGGGCTGTTGTCCTCCCGGACGGCCGACGTGCCCTGGGCGCCTGAGCCCGCGGACCCGGTCGTACCCGCGGACCCGGTCGTGCCCGTGGCGGGCGGGGTGTCCCGGACGGTCTCGCCCCGAACGGTCGAGCCGCCGGGGGCATCCTTGCCGTCGTTCTTCATCTCCGAGACCTCGGACTTGAAGACGCGCATGGAGCGGCCGAGGCTGCGGGCCGCGTCGGGCAGGCGCTTCCAGCCGAGGATCAGGATGAGGAGCACCGCGATGATGATGATCTCGGGCGCACCGATGTTGCGAAGCATGGCAATGCCTTTCCGACTGGTGTGGTGTCTGTCAGTCTAGGTGCCGAGCCCACGCAGGGCGACGTCCGGCTTGTCGCGCGCGCCGTTGTTGCCGCAGCGCGGTGCGGGTGAGGTCGCGTTCCCGGCGCAGCTGACGGGGGTCGCCGAGCAGGTCGGGGACGGGTGCGGGCTGCTGGAGCCGCTCGACCTGGGTCTCGAGCGCGGCCACGGTGGCCGAGGCACGCCGCACCTCCGCCTTCAGCTCCTTGAACTGGCCCCAGACGGCCCACGCGCGGCTGGCCAGGTAGGCCAACGCGAGCAGCACGAGCAGCGCCCAGATCAGCACCCACCACCACATGGCGCCGACCCTACCCGGCCGTGGGTGCGCCGGGATCAACCCCCGTATGCCGCGAGGGCGGCCCGGGCGCCATCCGCCACCTCCGTGGCGACCTCCGTCGGCGAGACGACATAGCCACCGCCTCCGAGCCGCCACAGCAGGCGCCGCAGCCACTGGGTGTCGGGCGTGCGTAGCGTGACGGTCTGGGAGCCGTCGTCCGCCGTCTCGACCGACTCCACGGGGTAGTAGTCGCTCACCCACGCCGCCCACGGCTCCAGGTGCAAGGTGACCAGCGGGTCGTCGGCGCGGGGTGTGAAGGCACCGGCATCGAGGTCGCGCAGCTGCGCGTCCGGCGGCGGGGTGCCGTCGACGTCGAGGACCTCCAGGGCGGTGATCCGGTCCATCCTGAAGGTCCGGGTGTCCTGGGCGAGGTGGCACCAGCCCTCGAGGTACCAGCGTGAGTCGAGGTTGACCACGCGCATCGGGTCGACGTCGCGTTCGGTGGACTCGTCACGGCTCGGCACGAGGTAGGTCAGGTGGACGCGGCGGTGCTGCTCGACGGCACGTCGGGCGTCGGCGAGCATGCCTGCCTCCACGCCCTCGTCGATGGCGACCTCGACCCGCGACGCCGCCTCGGCGGAAGCTCCGGTGGCCTCCTCGAGCTTGGCCATGGCGCGCTCGATCGCGTCCCGCTCCCCCAGGCCCGGCACGGCCGCCAGGGCACGCAGCCCGACCATCAGGGTCAGCGCCTCGTCACGACCCAGCCGCAGCGGCCGGGCGATCGTCTCGGCGTTGGTGACGAACACGCGTCCGCCCTCCCACTGGGCGTCGATGAGCTCGTCCGGCATCTGGCCGTAGCCGCACAGGTAGAGCAACCGCAGGTCGGCCTCGAGCTGCGCGGTGCTGATGCCGAGCTCGGCCGCGGCCCGCTCGAGGTCGATGCCCTGTCGAGCCACGAGCCACGGCACCATCGTCAGCAGCCGGGCGAGCCGGTCGGTGGCGGTCTCGTGGGCGCCCCTGGCGCGCTGCTTTGCCGGGCTCATGCCGCACCGCCGTGCGCCTTGACGGCGCCCTGGAGCCTGCGGATGACGAGGTCGCGCACCTCGGCCGGGCTCTCGACGACGACATCCGCGCCAAACCCGCTCACCTCGTCCGCGAGGGCGTCGTCATCGGCATACGGCACCTCGAGCACGCTCCACTCCCCCTGTGTCCCATCGCTTGCCGAGCCCTCGACCGACGTGGCCCGTCGTCGCAGCGAGTTCCCACGGCCTTCGCGCACCCGCACCGTCGCCGACCGCGGCTTCTCCTCACCGACCTGGGTGCGGATCATCTCGCGCGCGCGGTGGTCGGCCGGCACGGCATACTCCTGCGCCCCCTTGACCTCGGCGACCGGCCCCACGATCCGCGACAGCCGGAACACGCGCGGGGCGTCACGGTCGAGGTCGAACCCGGTGAGGTACCACCGGCCGTGCCACGACGCGAGGCCCCACGGCTGCACGCGTCGCGTCGCGACCTGGTCGGCGCCGCTGCGGCGGTAGTCGAAGGTGATGGTGCGCTGGCCGACGACGGCGTTCTTGGCGGCCTCGAAGGCCGGCTCGCTCGTGCCGAGGCGCGGCTCGATGCCGACGAGGGAGTCGCCGTCGCGCTCGATGCCGCTCGCCTTGAGCTTGCGCAGCGCCTCGGCGGCCGGACCAGCAAGCGACGCGTGCGCCCAGGTGCGGCTCGCCAGACCCAGCACGGCCAGCTCGTCGGGCTCGAACTCGATGTCCGGCAGGGCGTACTCCCGCTGGTCGATGCGGTAGCCGATCTCGTCGTCCCAGACGCCGCCGATGTCGGCGGTGACGAGCGGGATGCCGAGCTCGCGCAGCTCGTCCTTGTCGCGCTCGAACATCCGGTCGAACGCCTCGTCGCTCGCGGCGTCACCGTACTGCGGCACGATGTCGCGGATCTTCGACTTCGGCAGCGGCCGGCGGGTGTAGAGCAGCGCCAGGACGAGGTTGAGCAGGCGCTCGGTCTTGGCGGCCGGTCCGGTGGGTGAGCTCACGGCCCCGACGCTACCCGAACAGGTGTGCGGCGCGTGCCCCGGAGCGGTGGCTACCCTGCGTGTCGTGATGCAGTGGCGCGAGGGCGTGGTCGAGGACGTGCGTGGCCGGTGGCCGGGGGCGGTGGAGTATGCCGTCCGGCTGGCTGGCGAGGACGACGCCAGCGTGCGGGCCCTCGCCTACACGGCGCTGGTGGGTGAGCCCCGGGTCGGCGACCGGGTGCTGCTCAACGCCTCTGCGCTGCTGCGCGGTCTCGGGACCGGCGGGCTGGCGTTCGTCGTTGCCGCGCCGGACCGCCTGCCGTCCGACCCGCCCGCCAGTGAGGGCCACATCGTCAAGGCGAGGTACACCCCGCAGCAGCAGATGTTCATGGCCGTCGACGAGCAGGACAGCCCGCACCACGGCGTGATGACGGGCGAGCCGGCGACGCAGGGCGACCTCGGCGGTATGCCGGTTGTCGTCGCCGACCTGCACTCGGCGCTGCCCGCGGTGCTGGCGGGCATCCGCGCCGAGCGACCGGACGCCAAGGTCGTGTACCTCATGACCGATGGCGGCGCGCTGCCGATCGCGTTCTCCCGCAACGTCGCTGCGCTCAAAGAGGCCGGGTGGGTGGCCGGCACCGTCACCGTCGGGCAGGCCTACGGCGGCGACCACGAGGCGGTGACGCTGCACAGCGGTCTGCTGGCTGCGCGGCACGTGCTCGACGCCGACATCGCGGTGGTCATCCAGGGGCCGGGCAACGTCGGCACCGGCACCCGCTGGGGCTACACCGGCGTGGCGGCGGGTGAGGCGCTCAACGCCGCCCACACACTCCACGGCCGCGGCGTCGCTGCGCTGCGCGTCTCCGACGCCGACCCCCGCGCAAGGCACCGCGGCATCTCACACCACAGCACCACGGCATACGGGCGCATCGCCCTGGTGCCCGCGGACCTGCCGGTCGCGGTCACCGGAGACGAGTTCGGCGCGCTCGTGCTGGAGCAGGCGCGCGACCTGGCCGCGTCGGCCGCCGGCGACGTGACCGTGCACGAGGTGGCGGCCGACGGCCTCGACGAGGCGCTGCGCGACACCCCGGTCCGGCTGTCCACGATGGGCCGCGGCCTCGACGAGGACCACGCGGCGTTCCTGCACAGCGCAGCAGCCGGGCGGTGGGCCGCCCGGCTGCTGTCGGAGTAGGTGTGCGCGCTCGTCAGCGCACGTCGACGAGGTCGACCACGAAGATCAGCGTCTCGCCCGGCTTGATCGCAGCGCCAGCGCCGCGGTCGCCGTAGCCGAGCTGCGGCGGGATGACGAGCTTGCGGCGGCCGCCGACCTTCATGCCGACGATGCCGTCGTCCCAGCCTTTGATGACCTGGCCGACACCGAGACGGAAGTCCAGCGGTGCGCCGCGGTTCCAGGAGGCGTCGAACTCCTCGCCGGTGGAGTGGGCCACCCCGACGTAGTGCGCCGAGATGGTGTCGCCGGCCTTGGCCTCCTGGCCGTCGCCCTCGGTGATGTCCTCGATGACGAGTTCGGTGGGAGCCTCGTCGCCGGGGAAGTCGACCTCGGGCTTGGTGGTGTCGGGATCGAACGGCATGGCGAAACCTCTTCTCTTCGTAGGTGGCTCGGTGGTCGAAGGCTCAGTACGCGGCGAGGATGTCGACGACGAAGACGAGGGTGTCGGTGCCCTTGATCTTCGGGGGCGACCCGGCCGCACCGTAGCCATCGGCGGGCGGGACGACCAGGAGCAGGCGGCTGCCGACGTTGGCGCCGACGATGCTGGAGTCCCAGCCCTTGATGACCTGCTGCTGGCCGATGACCGTCTCGAAGTACTTCGTCGGGCTGTTGGCGGAGGAGTCGAACACCTCGCCGTTGCGCCACAGGGCGCCGGTGTAGCTGACCCGGACGGTCTGTCCCGCCTTCACCTTCGGACCCGTGCCCTGGATGAGCGGCTGGCTGATGGTCTTGGTCGGGGCCTTGGCGCCCTTGGGGATCGTGATGGTGGCGGGCTTGCCCTCCTCGACCTTGACGGTCGGCAGGCCCTTCTTCGGCGCGACGGCCTTGCCCTGGGCGGTCGGCAGCGCCTTGGTCGCGGACACGACGTCCATCAGGAAGAGCACGCTGTCGTTGGCGCCGACCTTGAGGTCGGCGTTGCCCTGGCTGCCGAAGGCGTCCTTGGGTGGCATCGCCACGAGCACGCGCGAGCCCACCTTCTGGTTGGTCAGGCCCTTCTTGAACCCGGGCAGCAGCTGCTGGGAGTCCAGGCTCAGGCCGAGGTTCTGCTTGCCGAAGTTGGTGTCCAGCACCGAGGCGTCCTTGGCGTTGAGCAGGACGTACTTGATGCTCACGATCTCGTCGCCCTTGACCGGGGCGCCGTCGCCCTCCTTGACCACCTTGGTGGTGGTGTCAGTGACGGTGAGGGGCTTGGGCTCGACCTTGACGGTGGGGGCCTGGGTGGCGCTGCCACCGGTCACGGTGACCTTGTCGAGGGCGCCGGTCTTGGGCTTCTCCTCCGAACCACAGGCGGTGAGGGTGAGGGCGCCGGCCAGCAGCGCGGCGCCGAGGGCGCTGATGCGTCGAGAGTGCACGAGTTGGGGTCTTTCGGTAGGAACCAGTCGGTCGCCACCATAACCGCCGCACCTGTGACCACCGAAAACGTCAGCCGCGCATCCCCTCGATGAGACGCTCGACGCGCACGTCCTCGGAGGCGAACGGGTCCTTGCACAGGACGGTGCGCTGGGCCTGGTCGTTGAGCTTGAGGTGCACCCAGTCGACGGTGAAGTCGCGGCGGTGCTCCTGCGCCGCCTTGATGAAGTCACCCCGCAGCTTGGCGCGGGTCGTCTGTGGCGGGACCGTCTTGGCCTCGAACACCTCAGGGTCGGTGCACACGCGCGCCGCGCGGCCGTGCTTCTGCAGCAGGTAGAACAGGCCCCGCTCCCGGTTGACGTCGTGGTAGGCAAGGTCGAGCTGGGCGATCCGCGGGTGCTCCATCGGCAGGTCGTGCTTGGCCATGTAGCCGGTGATGAGCTTGTGCTTGATGACCCAGTCGATCTCGGTGTCGACCAGCGACAGGTTGTCGGTCTCGACCGCGCGCAACGTGCGCTCCCAGAGGTCGAGCACCTGCTTGTGGATCGGGTCGGTCAGCCCCTCCCGGTCAGCGAACGCGGTGGCCCGCTCGAGGTACTCCGTCTGGATCTGCAGCGCCGACAGCTCGCGCCCGTTGGACAGGCGAACGGTCTTGCGGCCCGTCATGTCGTGGCTCATCTCGCGGATCGCCCGGATGGGGTTCTCCAGCGTCAGGTCCCGGACGACGACACCCGCCTCGATCATGCGCAGCACGAGGTCGGCGGACCCGACCTTGAGCATCGTCGTGGTCTCGCTCATGTTCGAGTCACCGACGATGACGTGCAGGCGCCGGTAGCGCTCCGCGTCGGCGTGCGGCTCGTCGCGGGTGTTGATGATGGGGCGGCTGCGGGTCGTCGCCGACGAGACGCCCTCCCAGATGTGGTCGGCGCGTTGGCTGACGCAGAACGTCGCGCCCTTGCTCGTGGTGACGACCTTCCCTGCGCCACAAGTGATCTGGCGACTCACGAGGAACGGGATCAGCACGTCGGACAACGCCTGGAACTCACCGGCGCGACCAACGAGGTAGTTCTCGTGGCAGCCGTAGGAGTTGCCCGCCGAGTCGGTGTTGTTCTTGAAGACGTAGATCTCGCCCTCGATGCCCTCCTCGGCCAACCGCTCCTGCGCGTCGGCGACGAGGCCCTCGACGATCCGCTCCCCCGCCTTGTCGTGGATGACCAGCTGGCGCACGTGGTCGCACTCGGGCGTCGCGTACTCAGGGTGCGAGCCGACGTCGAGGTAGAGCCGTGACCCGTTGGAGAGGAAGACGTTCGAGGAACGTCCCCACGAGACCACCTTGCGGAACAGGTAGCGCGCGACCTCGTCGGGGGTGAGCCGGCGCTGCCCCTGGAAGGTGCACGTGATGCCGTACTCGTTCTCGATCCCGAAGATCCGACGCTCCATGGGACCACTGTAAACACCGCAGGTCAGCGTCTACTCCGGGTAAAGGGATGGTCTGGACTCCCGAACCCCTCTGCAATCGCACAGTCCCGTGCGCGACACTGGCCCCATGCCCGACGCCCCCGCGGACACGGCGAACCGGACCGGAGGCCAGCCGACCACCCCGATCGGTGACCTGACCCGGCATACCCAGTCGATCCTTGAACGCGCCCAGGCGTATGCCGACGCGATGCGGGCCGAGACCGACGAGACGCTCGCCGTTGCGCGGGCCGACGCGGAGCGGATGCGCGCCGAGGCACGTGCGCTGCTCGAGGACGCCCAGCGCCAGCACGCCGACGCCGTCCGTGACCGGGAGCTCGTCGGGCGCGCCCTCAGCGACGCGCAGGGCGAGGCGGCCTCGCTCGTCGCCGACGCGACCGAGCAGGCGTCGATGCTCACCCAGTCGGCCACGCGCACCAGTGAGGAAGCGGTCGCCGACGCCCGTGCCGAAGCCCAGCGTCTGGTCGCCCGGGCGACCGAGGAGTCGCAGCGGCTGCGGGCCAGCGCACAGACCGACTACGACGAGGCGATGAGCCGGTATGCCGCGCACGAACGTGAGCGGGACGCGGACTTCGCGGCGGGCGTGGCGAAGATGGACAGTCACTTCGCGCAGCGCGACGAGGAGCAGAAGGCCGCCCACGCGACCCTGCTGACCCGGGCGCAGGAGGCAGCCGAGGAGGCGCGCGCCACGGCGGCCGCCGAGGCCGAGGAGACGAGGTCGGCCGCGGAACAGCACCTCGCCGAACGCCGGGCGCAGGCCGCACAGCTCGTCGAGCAGGCGCGGGCCGATGCCCAGGACCGTCTCGACCGGGCGCACGCCGAGGCGACCGAGATCATGACCCAGGCCGAGGACCACCTGAAGTGGGGCCAGGACACGGTGCGGCGCGTCCTCGACGAGGGCGAGGCAGAGGTGGCGCGGTTGCGCCGCGAGACCCACCAGGAGCTCGGCGCACGGATGCGCTCGCGGCGCCAGCTGATCCAGACCGCACTCGCCCGGGCGGCCCACCGGGCCAGGGGTGAGCGGGAGTCGGCGCGCGCCGAGTCCGAACGCGTCCGGGCCCAGGCCGAGGCCATCCTCGCGGCCGCGCAGGCCCAGGCGGAGCGCACGACAGCAGCGGCGGAGCAGCAGGCCGAGCGCACCCGGCGCAGCGCCGAGGACACCGAGCGGCTCGCCGAGGAGCGGGCGACCCGTCGGGTCGAGGAGGCCGAGAAGGCTGCCCGTCTCGTCCGCGAGCGCACCGCCTCCGAGATCGAGCGACTCCAGCGCGAGACCCACGAGTCGCACCGCGCCGCCCGTGAGCAGCTGGTGTCCTCGGCCACGCAGGCCCGCGAGGAGGCCGACCGCGTGCGCACCGAGGCGCGTGCCATGCTCGACCGCGCCCGCGCCGAGGTCGCCTCGCTCGCGTCGCGCCGCGAGGACATCACCAAGCAGCTCGGCCACCTCACCGGCGTGATCGACGCCCTGGCCGTGCCCGAGAAGGTCATGCCGAACCAGGTCAACGGTGACCAGCAGTCCCCACTCCCCACCGAGAACGAACGGACCGACCATGAGTGACAGCACCTCCTTCCGCAGCGTCCTGCGTGGCTACGACCCCGCCCAGGTCGACCAGTGGCAGGCGGAGACGTCCAACGCGCTGGCCCAGGCCCGCGGTGAGGCCGCAGAGCGCACCGTCGAGGTGAGCGAGCTGCGGGCGGCCCTGACCCGGGCGCAGGAGCAGCACACCGGCGTGACCCGCCAGCTCGAGGCGTTGCAGGACGAGCAGCGCAAGGCGGCGGCCCCGACCTTCGCGGACCTCGGTGACCGGATCGGGTCGATCCTGACCCTGGCCGACCAGGAGGCCACCGACATCCGCGACAAGGCGCGGGTGGATGCCGACACACTCGTGGGCACCTCCCAGCTCGAGGCCGACCAGGCGCGCAAGGCCGCCGACGCGTATGCCGCGGAGGTGCGTGCCAAAGCCGACGCTGAGGCGACGCAGGTCGTGGAGAAAGCCAAGCAGCAGGCCGACTCGATCCTCGACGACGCCGATCGTGAGGCGTCCGCCCGCCGCGAGGAGGCCGAGGCGTTCTACGAGCACCAGCGTGCCCGGGCGGCCGCTGCGGCCGCCGACTTCGAGTCCACCCTGGGCCAGCGTCGGGACAAGGCGGCGGCCGAGTTCTCGGCCCAGATGGCCCAGCACGAGCAGGCCCTCACCCAGGCGCAGGAGCGCGCCCAGGCACTGAACGCGGAGAGCGAGCGCGCCCACAGCGACGCGTCCTCGGAGGCCAAGCGACTGGTCGAGGACGCCCGCGCCGAGGCCGAGCAGCACGTCGCCTCCGCCCGCGAGCAGGCCGAGCGGATCCGCCGCGACTCCGAGCGCGAGCTCGCCGCCGCCACGGCCCGCCGCGACAGCATCACGGCCCAGCTCAGCAACGTCCGGCAGATGCTCGCCACCCTCGGTGGCGCGTCCATGGTCGACAACCTCACCGACGAGCAGCCCGCCCCGGCGGCCGACCCAGAGCCGCAGGAGCAAGCGGACACGGCGGCCGACGTCGCGCCGCAGGACGAGGCGGACGCGGCAGTCGACGAGACGGACGCGGCAGTCGACGAGGCGGACGGCACGGACGCGGCCGCCGAGAAGGCCGCGGCGCCCAGCCACGCCTGATGCGCACGCTCGTCCTGGGCGGCACCGCCTGGCTCGGGCGTGAGGTGACCGCAGCGGCCCGCGCGGACGGGTTCACCCCGAGCTGATCCGCGTCCATCATCCGGACGGGGTATCCACAGTCCGGTCAGGTAACGGCATGTTTGGTCATGACAAACATTTGGTTACCTCTGGAGGACCGCATGGCCACGCTGCGACTCGGCGACGACGCGCCCGACTTCACCGCCCAGACCACCGAGGGTGAGCTGAGCTTCCACGACTGGAAGGGCGACGGGTGGGCCGTGCTCTTCAGCCACCCGGCCGACTTCACGCCCGTCTGCACCACCGAGCTCGGTCGCGTCGCCCAGCTCAAGGACGAGTGGGCCGCCCGCAACACCAAGGTGATCGCCGTGTCCGTGGACTCGGTCGAGGACCACGAGGCGTGGAAGGCCGACATCGCCGAGGTCGCCGGCTCCCCCGTCGACTACCCGATCGTCGGCGACAAGGATCGCCAGGTGGCCGAGCTCTACGACATGATCCACCCCGGCGCCGGCGACACCTCCCCCGTCCGTTCGGTGTTCCTCATCGACCCGGCGGGCAAGGTGCGGCTGTCGCTGACGTACCCCAAGAGCGCCGGACGCAACTTCGACGAGATCCTGCGCGCCCTTGACGCGCTCCAGGTCAATGACGCGGGGCCGTTCTCCACGCCCGCCGACTGGAAGCAGGGTGAGCGCATCATCGTCGCCCCCACCGTCACGACGGCCGACGCGCAGGCGAAGTTCAAGGACGTCGAAGAGGTCAAGCCCTACCTGCGTTACGCCGCAGCCCCGACGCCCTGACGGGCGCCGTCCCCGGCCGTCTCCTCCTCGACCGGGGCGTATGCCGCGTCCGCGCCTCCCACCCCTCCGGCGCGGACGCGGCATACGGTTGGCTCATGAGTGAAGCCACCGCAGTCCAGGTCCCCGTCCTCGACGGGCTCATGCCCGCCGACCTGCACCTGCCTGAGTCGGGTCGCGGTCCGGGTCTCGTGCTCTTCCAGGAGATCTTCGGCGTCGGCGACTACATCGACGCGCGAGCGCGGGACCTCGCCGCGCGGGGCTACGTCGTCCTCGTGCCGCACTTCTACTGGCGCCTGCCCGGCGGCGACGAGGTCGTGCCGTCGGGCGAGCTGGACCGCGCCATGGGGCTGCTCCAGCAGTTCGACTGGGAGCTCGGGGTCGCCGACGGAGCCGCTGCCCTGGCCCACCTCCAGCAGCGCGACGAGGTCGACGGGCCGGTGGGCCTCATCGGGTTCTGCTTCGGTGGCGGCCTGGCGTTCGCCGTCGCTGCCGCCACCGCAACGCTCGGTGAAGGCGCACCCGATGCCCTCGTGAGCTACTACGGGTCGGCCCTGCCCAACCTACTGGGCCTGGCCGGCCAGGTCGACACCCCCTCGCTGTACCACTTCGGCCTCGACGACACCTACATCCCGGCCGACACCGTGCGAGAGATCGAGCGCGCGCTCACCGAGGGCGGGACGGACGTCACGTTCCGCACCTATCCCGGTGCCGGGCACGCGTTCGACAACCCGGACCCGGCGTTCCACCACGAGGGCGCGTCGCAGGAGGCCTGGGCGGCCACGACCGAGTGGCTCGAGGAGAAGCTGCCCGTGGGCGACCCGTCCTGACGGGCGGGGTGCCCCCGCGCCGCACCGGCTCAGTGGCTGTTGCCCACCTCGACGAGCAGCACCCCGGCCATGATGAGCGCGATGCCGAACACCATGACGCGGGTCAGCGGCTCACCGAAGAGGACGCGGCTGAGGACGGCGGTGAGCGCCACGCCGACCGCCGCCCAGATCCCGTAGGCGACTCCCAGCGGCATACCCTCCGCGAGCGTCAGGGCGAGCAGCGCGAAGGCGACGAGGTATCCCACCGCCACCGCGGCATACCAGGCGCGGGCGCCCTGCACCGCCATGCGCAGCGACAGCGTGCCCGCGACCTCCGAGCAGATGGCGACCGCGAGGAAGACCCACGCCATCAGGGGCGCCCCTGCCCATGCGGGTCCGGGTGCTGTGCTCCGAGCTCCACGCACAGCACCCCGCCGATGATGAGGACGATGCCCAGACCCATCAGCCAGGTCAAGGGGTCGTCGAACAGGGCCGCCGAGAGCACCGCGGTGAGTGCGACGCCGACCGCGCCCCAGATGCCGTAGGCGACTCCCAGCGCCATGCCGAGACGCAACACCCGCGACAGGGCCACGAACGCTGCCACGTAGCCCACCGCGACGACGGCGTACAGGGCCGGGTGCTCCTGGGCGCCCTTGAGCGAGAGCGACCCGGAGACCTCCAGGACGATCGCGGCCACGAGTAACCCCCATGCCTTCGTCCGTTCCCCCGTCACGCTGCCGATTCAACCAGACCCGTGAGCCGCCCTCGCCGCGTACCATCGCTGGCACCGGGCCGACCCGCAGGTCGCCCACTGGGGAGGGAGTCAGCGATGAGCACGCGCAGCAGGAGCCGGGCCAGGTGCTTCCAGTGCGGGCAGAGCATGCGTCGCGGCAAGTACTACTCGCCGCTGGGGCACGCCGTGTGCGAACGGTGCCACGAGCGCGTCAACGGCATGATCGTCGGCGGGATGACAGGCGGCGTCGGTGGAGCCGTGGTCGGGCCGAGCATCCTGCGGTGGGTGCGCAAGAGCATGGGGGTCACCGACAAGCAGCGGCGCGCCCGGCAGGGCCAACCGACCGAGACCAGCACGTCCGCGGAGCGCGAGCCGCAGCGCTAGGGCCTCGCGTCAGGCGGTCGCGTCAGGCGGTCGCGTCAGGCGTTCGGGTCGTCGTCGCGGGTCTCGTCCCGCGTTTCGGCGCGGGCGTCGTCGAGCTGGGTCTCGGGGTTGCTCGACATGTCCCGGACCACTGCCCCGTCGCCGGTGAGGGTGTCGTGGCGGCCGGGAGTGGGGTCGTCCTCGCTCGGCACGTCGCGGGTCGGGTCGTCGCTGCTGAGCAACGCCTCGAGCAGCCCGCCACCGAGCCGCCGGAAGCAGCGTCGCGGCCGTTCGCGGTCGAGCACCGCGACCTCGAGCTGGGCCGGGGTGAGGGTGCGGTCGGCGCCGCCGGACGGGTCCTTGCCGAGCTCGGTGACAGCGAGACCGAGCGCCTCCCCGAGGCTGAGCCCGGGGCGCCACCGGTCCTTCAGGCCGGTCTCGATCTGCTCGGCGGCACCACCCATGGCGACGAAGCCGTACTCGTCGGCGACCGACCCGTCGTAGGTCAGCCGGTAGATCTGGTCGGACGCCTCGTCGGTGCCCACCTCGGCCACGACGATCTCGACCTCGTAGGGCTTGGACTCCTGGGTGAACACGGTGCCGAGTGTCTGCGCGTAGGCGTTGGCCAGGCCCCGCGCCGTCACGTCGGTGCGGTCGTAGGAGTAGCCGCGCAGGTCGGCATACCGCACACCTGCCACGCGCAGGTTCTCGAACTCGTTGTACTTCCCCACCGCCGCGAACGCGATGCGGTCGTAGATCTCGGAGATCTTGTGCAGGGCCCGCGAGGGGTTCTCGGCGACGAACGCGATGCCCTTGTCGTAACCGAGCACGACGACGGACCGGCCGCGGGCAATTCCCTTGCGCGCGTAGTCGGCCCGGTCCTTCATCAGCTGCTCGGGCGAGACGTAGAACGGCATGCTGCTCATCGCGCACCTCCCGGGTTGCCCTGACGGTCGGCGATGACGGACTCGACCACCGCGGTGAGCGCGTCCTCGGTGACGAAACGCACGCCCTCGGCGTCGATCACCGCCACGGTCGGCCAGATGCGCCGACCGAGGTCGGGTCCGCCGGTCGCCGAGTCGTCGTCGGCGGCGTCGTAGAGCGCCTCGATGGCAACCCGCACGGCGTCGTCACCCGACAGCCCCGGGCGCCACAGCTTCTTGAGCGATCCGCGCGCGAACAGCGAACCCGAGCCCACGCTGTGGTGGTCGTGCTCCTCGTAGCACCCACCGGTCACGTCGTAGGAGAAGATCCGCCCGGTGTTCCGCTCGAGGTCGTAGCCCGCGAACATCGGCACCACGGACAGCCCCTGCATCGCCATGCCGAGGTTGCCGCGGATCATCGCGGCGAGCCGGTTTGCCTTGCCCTCCAACGAAAGCAGCGTGCCCTCGATCTTCTCGTAGTGCTCGAGCTCGACCTGGAACAGCTTGACCAGCTCGATCGCGATGCCGGCCGTGCCGGCGATCCCGACCGCGGAGTACTCGTCGGCCGCGAAGACCTTCTCCATGTCGCGGTTGGCGATGATGTTGCCCATCGTGGCGCGCCGGTCGCCGGCCATGACAACGCCCCCCTCGCTGGTCACCGTGACGATGGTGGTGCCGTGCGGCGCCTCGAGGGTGCTGCCAGGGGGCAGCGCGCGGCGCGAGGGCAACAGCTCGGGCGCGTGGTCACCGACGAACTCGGTGAACGAGGATGAGCCGGGCGAGAGGTATGCCGCGGGGAGCTTCCCGGCGTGGGGTCCAGTGGTCACTGGCCACCCTTCTGGACGAAGCCGCGCACGAACTCCTCGGCGTTGGACTCCAGCACGCCGTCGATCTCGTCCAGCACGCTGTCGATGTCGGAGTCGAGGTTCTCCTTGCGGGCGCTCGCCTCCGGTGACGCGGGAGTGGGCTCCGGGGCCTCGTCGGGCGCGTCGTCGCGCCGCTGCGGGCGGCTCTGTTCCTGGCTCGGCATGTCACTGCCTCCCTCTCGTCGCGGGTTCTGTGTCGACCCTAGCCCGATGCCGAGGCCAACTCACGCAGCAGGGTCTCGGCGTCCGGACTACGGTCCAACAACGCGCCGACCCCAGCCCTCGTCCCCCGCAACGGCTCCAGCATCGGCACGCGCTGCAGGGACGGCTGGCCGGGGATGTCGAAGATCACCGAGTCCCACGAGGCGGCCGCGATCTGGTCCGGGTACTTCTCGAGGCACTTGCCGCGGAAATAGGCGCGGGTGTCGGGCGGCGGCTCGTGGACGGCCTCGTGCACCTGCTCGTCACTCACGAGCTCCTCGAACCGGCCGGCGCGGCGCAGCTTGTGGAAGATGCCCTTGTCCGCGCGCACGTCGGACCACTGGATGTCGATGGCCCGCAGCCGCGGGTCCGACCACTCCAGTCCGTCCCGGTCGATGTAGCCCTGCATGACCTGCTGCTTGCCGACCCAGTCGACCTCACGGGCGGCCTCGCTCGGGTCACGCTCGAGCTTGTCGAGGACGACACCCCACCAGTGCATGACCTCGGTGGTGTCCTCGTCGAGCTCGCCGGCATACCGCTCCTGCAGGTAGCGCTCGGCGAGCTCGCGGTAGCGCCACTGCAGCTGGACCGCGGTCGTGGTCGACCCGTCGCGCAGCTCGATCAGCTCGGCGCAGCTCGGGTCGTGGCTGACCTTCTGGAGGGTGGCGACCGGGCGGGCCACGGTCAGGTCGAGGTCGATGGCGCGGTCCTCGATCATGGCCAGCACCAGCGAGGTCGTGCCGAGCTTGAGCAGGTTGGCGACGTCGCAGTGGTTGGCGTCCCCGATGATGACGTGCAGCCGCCGGTAGAGGTCGGCCACGGCGTGCGGCTCGTCGCGGGTGTTGATGATCGGCCGCTTGAGGGTCGTCTCGAGCCCGACCTCGACCTCGAAGAAGTCGCTGCGCTGGCTCAGCTGGAACCCTGGTTTGCGCGAGTCCATCCCGATGCCGACCCGTCCCGACCCGGTGAAGACCTGCCGCGTGACGAAGAACGGCACGAGGTGGCGCACGATCTCGGTGAACGGGGTCTCGCGGCGCATGAGGTAGTTCTCGTGCGTGCCGTAGGACTGGCCCTTGCCGTCGGTGTTGTTCTTGTAGAGGTTCACCCCCGGCGGCACCTGCGAGAGGCGACGCACCGACTCGGCCATGATCAGCTCACCGGCCCGGTCGTAGGCCACGGCCGCCCGCGGCGAGGTGACCTCGGGTGAGGAGTACTCCGGGTGAGCGTGGTCGACGTAGAGGCGCGCGCCGTTGGTGAGCACGACGTTGGCGAGCGTCGGGTCCTCCTCGTCGGTGAGCTGGCTCGGGTCCGCGACCCCGCGGGCCATGTCGAACCCCCGCGCGTCCCGCAGTGGCGCCTCGTCGGCGTAGTCCCACGACGCGTGCGCCGCCCGAATGCCCTGGGCCGAGGCGTAGGCGTTGACGACCTGCCCCGACAGGATCATCGGGTTGGCCGTCGGGTCGCCCGGCACCGAGATGCCGTACTCGGTCTCGATGCCCATCACCCTGCGAACACTCATGATGGTCAATCTAGGTGACAGACTGCGGCGTCATGCGGCACTCCCCCTTCGCGATGCCGGTCCGGATGGCCGCGCTGACGGCCCTGCTCGACAACGTCCTGCGCCCGCCGGTGGAGCGGCTCACGCCCGCGCAGCTGGCGAAGGAGCGCGGCGTGGCATACCCGGCCCGCCCGCCGTTCACCTGGGTGACCGGCCCGGTCGACCGCAGGGTCGGCATCACCTACGGCACCGCGCCGGCCCGGGACGGCTACGAGGTCCCGCTGCGGGTCTACCGGCCGCGCAGCGTCCGCGACGCCGACACCGACGTGCCCGTCATCGTGTTCGCCCACGGCGGTGGGTACGCCAGCGGCAACGTCGTCCTCTACGACGCGCTGTGCACCCACCTGGCCCAGCAGGTGCGGGCCGTGGTCGTCAGCGTCGACTACCGCCTCGCCCCGGAGCACCGCGCACCGACGGCCGCTCACGACGTCATCGACGCGGCGACCTGGGTGGCCCTGCAGAGCGACGTGCTGCGTGCGGACACCACGCGGCTGGCCCTGTGCGGCGACAGCGCGGGCGGGGCGCTGGCGGCCGTCGCGGCGCAGGCGCTGCGCGACGCGGGCGACTACCCCGTCCTGCTCCAGGCCCTCATCTACCCCGCGACCGACATGACGCTGTCCTCACCCTCGATCGCCGAGCTCCGCGACGCCCCGATGCTGACCCGCACCAGCATCGAGACCTACCGCGGCCTCTACTGCCCGGATCGTGAGATGTGGCGCGACCCGCTCGTGTCGCCGCTCTTCGGGCGGCTGGCCGGTGTGGCACCCGCGCTGATCCAGACCGCCGACCTCGACCCGTTGCGTGACGACGGCACCCGATATGCCGCCGCGTTGCGCGATGCGGGCGTGCCCGTGCGGCTCACGAACTACCTGCGGGTCCCCCACGGCTTCGCCTCCATCCCGGGAGCCACGCCGATGGGACCGCAGCACCGGGCCGAGCTCGTGGGCGAGCTGAGACGACACCTGTATGCCGCCGACCCACCATCGAGCGGCGTGGCGAGTTAGGCTCGCACCGAGGTCGCCGCGGCATACCTCGACGTCGCCCCCACGCACCCCCAGGGAGACCCATGCGGGACATCGTGATCTTCAGCGGGAGCGCGCATCGTGCGCTGGCCCAACGCATCTGTGGCGCACTGGGGGTCGAGCTCTCCCCTGCTGACATCACCCGGTTCAGCAACGACTGCCTCCAGGCGCAGCTGCTGGCCAACTGCCGCCAGCGCGACGTCTACATCATCCAGCCGCTGGTCCCGCCGACCCAGGAGCACCTCATGGAGCTCCTCCTCATGATCGATGCCGCGCGGGGCGCCTCGGCAGCCCAGATCACCGCGGTCATCCCGCACTACGCCTACGCCCGTTCGGACAAGAAGGACGCCTCCCGCATCTCCCTCGGTGGCCGTCTCGTCGCCGACATGCTGGTCTCCGCCGGGGCCGACCGCGTCCTGACCATGACCCTGCACGCACCGCAGGTGCACGGGTTCTTCTCCGTCCCGGTCGACCACCTCACCGCCATCGGTGTGCTGGCCGACCACTTCCGCGGACGCGACCTCGACAACTCGGTGGTGGTCTCGCCCGACCTCGGCAACGCCAAGACGGCCACGCAGTTCGCGCGGCTGCTCGGACTGCCCGTGGCGGCGGGGAGCAAGCAGCGGCTCGCCGACGACCGGGTCGTGATCGACGACATCGTCGGTGACGTGGAGGGCAAGCGCGCCATCGTGCTCGACGACGAGATCGCCACCGGCGGGTCGATCATCGAGCTGCTGGAGCGGCTCAAGGACCTCGGCTGCACCAGTGCCGACATCGCCTGCACCCATGGACTTTTCGCGGGCAAGGCCGTCGAGCGGCTGCGTGACCACCCCATGATCGGTGAGGTCGTCACCACCGACACGGTGCCCGCGCCGGCCGACTGGCCCGAGCTGCGGGTGCGCACCGTCGCCCAGCTGTTCGCCGAGGCGATCAGCCGCATCCACGCCGGCGAGTCCGTCAGCAGCCTGTTCGACGGCGTCGACCCCACCCATGCGCCGCCGCAGGCCACGCTGTTCGACAAGGTGCACGTGTGAGCCGAGTCGTCGCGTATGCCGTCGATGCGCTCTTCATCGTGCTCTTCGCCACCCTCGGCCGGATGAGCCACGCGGAGGGCGTCACCTGGGGCGGCGTTCTCGGGGTGGCGTGGCCGTTCCTCGTGGCGTGCGCCGTGGGGTGGGTGGTCGCCTCGCGGGTGCGCGCCTGGCCGGTGCGTATGCCGGGTTCGGCCGTGATGTGGATCGTCACCGTCGTCCTGGGGCTGGCGCTGCGGGTGGCGACCGGTGGCGGGTTCGCGTGGTCCTTCGGCCTCGTGACGCTGCTGGTCCTCGGGTTCTTCCTCATTGGTTGGCGCTGCGCCGCCGAGGTGGCGCGGTTCGGCGCGAACGGCCTCACCCGCTGGTCCGAGCGCAACGCCCGCGAGAACGCCCGGGCGCGACGCTGATCAGCGCTCGGGCGACCACCCGGGCGGTGCGAACACGTAACCCAGCCGCTCCCGCCACCCCTTGGCCGACCGCAGCTGCCGGCCCATCGCAGCGAACTCGCCGTACTGCAGCCGGAACGGGTTGAACGTCGTGACCGGGTGGGTCAGGCCATAGGTCGGCCGCTCCTCCTCCTCGGCGAAGGAGCCGAACAGCCGGTCCCAGATGATGAGGATGCCGCCGTAGTTGCGGTCGAGGTACTTCGCGTCGCTCGCGTGGTGGACGCGGTGGTGCGACGGCGTGTTGAAAACGAACTCGAAGGGACGCCACAGCTTCGGGACCGTCTCGGTGTGCACCCAGAACTGGTAGATCAGGTTGAGCGAGAACGCGAAGAAGATCATCCACGGCGGCACGCCCAGCAAAGGCAGCGGCACCCAGAACAGCAGCTCACCCCACGGGTTCCACTTCTGCCGCAGGGCCGTCGTGTAGTTGAACTTCTCGCTGCTGTGGTGCGCCTGGTGCATGGCCCACAGGACGCGCACCCGGTGGCTGGAGCGGTGGTAGGAGTACCAGAGGAAGTCCACGGCCAGCAGGACCCCGACCCACGTCCACCACTGGCGCGGGTCGAGCCGAAGCGGTGTCACGGCATACAGGGCCGTGTAGAGCACGAGCGCCAGCGCCCGCGCCCCCAGGTTGACCACGACCGATCCCACGCCCATCGACAGGCTCGCCGCCGAGTCCTTGCCGGTGTGGCCGGCATACCGGGGCGCGTCGTCGTCGGTCTCCAGGACGCGCAGGGCGACGAGCTCGACCACGATGAAGAGCACGAAGAACGGCACGGCGAGCAGCGTCGGCTCGCGCAGCAGGTGGTCCACCCGGCCAACTTACCGCAGGTAAGTTTGCTACAGGTACTGCCCGGTGTTGGCGACGTTGTCGATCGAGCGCCCCGGCTCGGTGCCGCTCTTGCCGGTGATGAGGGTGCGGATGTAGACGATCCGCTCGCCCTTCTTGCCGGAGATGCGGGCCCAGTCGTCGGGGTTGGTGGTGTTCGGGAGGTCCTCGTTCTCCTTGAACTCGTCGACGCAGCTGGCGAGCAGGTGGTCGACCCGGATGCCGCGCTGGGCGGAGGTGAGGAAGTCCTTGATCGCCATCTTCTTGGCGCGGTCGACGATGTTCTGGATCATCGCGCCGGAGTTGAAGTCCTTGAAGTAGAGGACCTCCTTGTCACCGTTGGCGTAGGTCACCTCGAGGAAGCGGTTGTCCTCGATCTCGGAGTACATCCGCTCGACCGTGGCCGTGATCATCGCGTCGACCGTGGCCTGCTTGGACCCACCGTGCTCGGCCAGGTCGTGCTCGTGCAGCGGCAGCTCGGCGGTGAGGTACTTGGTGAAGATGTCGCGGGCGCTCTCGGCGTCGGGACGCTCGATCTTGATCTTCACGTCGAGGCGGCCCGGGCGCAGGATCGCGGGGTCGATCATGTCCTCGCGGTTGGAGGCGCCGATGACGATGACGTTCTCGAGCCGCTCGACACCGTCGATCTCGGACAGCAGCTGCGGCACGATCGTGGTCTCGACGTCGGAGGAGACGCCCGATCCGCGGGTGCGGAACAGCGAGTCCATCTCGTCGAAGAACACGACGACAGGCGTTCCGCCGGAAGCCTTTTCGCGCGCCCGCTGGAAGATAAGCCGGATGTGCCGCTCGGTCTCGCCGACGTACTTGTTGAGCAGCTCGGGACCCTTGATGTTGAGGAAGAACGACTTGCCGACCGGCTTGCCCTCCTTCTCGGCGACCTTCTTCGCCAGGCTCGACGCGACCGCCTTGGCGATGAGCGTCTTGCCGCAGCCGGGCGGGCCGTAGAGCAGCACACCCTTCGGCGGCTTGAGCTGGTGCTCGGTGAACAGGTCGGGGTGCAGGTAGGGCAGCTCGACGGCGTCGCGGATCGCCTCGATCTGGCCGGCGAGCCCACCGATGTCCTCGTAGTCGATGTCGGGGACCTCTTCGAGGACGAGCTCGGCGACCTCGGCCTTGGGGATGCGCTCGTAGACGAACCCGGACCTCGGCTCGAGCATGACGGCGTCACCGACGCGCAGCGGTTCGCCCTCGAGCGAGTCGGCGATGCGCGCCACCCGCTCCTCGTCGGCGTGCGCGACGACGAGCACCCGGCCCTCGCCGAGCATCTCCTTGATCATCACGACCTCGCCGACCCGCTCGAACCCGCAGGTGGCGACGACGTTCATGGCCTCGTTGAGACGGACCTCGCGGCCCTGGGAGAGGTCGGCCGGGTCGACGGCGGGGCTCACGGCGACGTGCATCTTGCGACCGCCGGTGAGGATGTCGACGGTGGCGTCGTCATAGGACTCGAGGATCACGCCGTATGCCGCGGGAGGTTGCGCGAGGCGGTCGACCTCGCCCTTGAGCGTGACGATCTGCTCGCGGGCCTCCTTGAGCGTGCGGACGAGCCGCTCGTTCTGGGAGGAGATCGTGGCGAGGTTCGACTGCAGCTGCAGGACCTTCGTCTCGAGCTCGCGCGATCGTGCCGGGGCGTCGGCGAGGCGTTGCCGCAGGGCGGCGACCTCCTCGGCGAGGAGCTCGGCCTGCCGGCGCTCGTCGGACTGGCCGTCGGGGCGGTGCTGGTCGGTCATGTCGACTCCCTCGGTGGCGGACGACGTTCGCACCGACCGGGTTACCCGGCCGATGCCCCAACCTAACTCCGATCTAGTCGGAGGTCGTGGAGGTTTCGGTCACAGAACGGCGAATGCGCCGGATCTTCTTGTCTGATGGGACGCGCTCGCCCATTTCCTCTGGGGTGAACTCCGCGTTCTCGCCGAAGGTTCCGCCGTCCGCCGGGGCTCCGTCCTCGCCGTAGGCGCCCTTGGCGGGGCGGCGCTTGCGCAGCGGTGGGGTGACGCCCGGGGCGAGCCGGCGGGTCGTGATGAGGAAGCCGGTGTGCCCGTGCATGCGGTGTTGGGGCCGGACGGCGAGGCCCTCGAGGTGCCAGCCGCGCACCATCGACTCCCACGCGTCGGGCTCGGTGTAGCCGCCATGGTCGCGCATCGCCTCGGCCACGCGGGACAGCTGAGTGGCGGTGGCGACGTAGCAGATGAGGACACCGCCGGGAGTCAGCGCGTCGGCGACGACGTCGAGGCACTCCCAGGGGGCGAGCATGTCGAGGACGACGCGGTCGATGCTGCCGTCCTCGACGGTCTGGGGCAGCTGCTCGACGAGGTCACCGATGGTGACGGTCCAAGCCGGGTGGTCGACGCCGAAGAACGCGCGGGCGTTGCCCTTGGCGATGTCGGCGAAGTCCTCGCGTCGCTCGAAGGAGTAGAGGTGGCCGTGCTCCCCTACGGCGCGCAGCAACGACATCGACAGCGCGCCGGAGCCCACGCCGGCCTCGACCACGCGCGCGCCGGGGAAGATGTCGGCCATCGTGACGATCTGGCCGGCGTCCTTGGGGTAGACCACCGCGGCGCCGCGTGGCATCGACATGACGTAGTCGGACAGCAGTGGGCGCAGGGCGAGGTACTCGACGCCGGCGGTGTTCTTGACGACGGTGCCGTCGGGCGCGCCGATGAGGTCGTCGTGCGCGAGACGGCCGCGGTGGGTGTGGAACTCGCGCCCGGCCTCGAGGGTGATGGTGTGCAGCCGCCCCTTGGGGTCGGTGAGCTGCACCCGGTCGCCCACCGCGAACGGTCCGCGGCGCAGGTCGGCACCGATCGCTGAGTCAGTCATGGCGCGCGAGTCTAGTTGCGCGCGGTGGCTGCTCGGTTCACGGCATCGACGGTGGCCAGGCCCCAGACCCTTCCGCCTGCGGTCAGCACGACGACCCCGACCCCGGACTCCTGCATGGCCGCCACGACGCCGTCGACGGGCTGCTCGGGCGTCGCCTCGATGACGTTGCCGTCCGGTAGGCGCAGCGCGGCCGAGGTGAGCGGTGCCGTGCGCAGCACCTCGGGTGCCAGCTCGTCGCTCGCCCCACCAAAGAGGAGGTTGGGTATGCCGCGCGCATCGGTTGTGACGACCGCGCGCGGGTGGTCCAAGGCCGCTTGGACGGAGGTCGTCGGAGCCACGAGGTCCGCGGGGACCGCGATCCCGCCGACCGTGAGCCGGCCAAGGCTCGCGACCGCCTTTCCGCGGTTGATGGCGGCGGTGGCGCCGGTCCAGATCACCGAGGCGATGACGATCGCCCAGATTGCCGAGAACCCGGGCCGCTCGCCACGGGTCAGCGGCAGGACGATGAACCACACCACGGCCACGACGGCGAGCACGCGGCCCGCCCAGCCGGCCACGACCGACCCCTTCGCCCGGTTGCCGGTCGCGGCCCAGACGACCGACTCCAGCGCCTGCCCACCGTCCAGCGGCAGCGCCGGGATGACGTTGAACAGGGCCAGGGCGCCGTTGATGATGAGCAGGCCCTCGAGCAGGTCGGCGGTCAGCCCACCGGGTCGCGTCAGCAGCGCGAGCAGCGCCACCACCGCCAGCAGCGCGTTGGCGAGAGGGCCGGCGAGGGCGACCACGGCGAGGCGTCCGGGCGACGGACGCAGCGCCTCGAACGAGGTGTGCCCACCCCAGAGGTTCGCGACGATGCGCACGACCGGCATGCCGAGGGCCTTCGCCGACACGGCATGCGCCGCCTCGTGCACGAGCACGGACACGAGCAGCAGCAACGCCTGCAGGGCCCCACGGGTCAGCCCGTGGACCGGGTCCGTGTCGAGCACCGGCTGGGCGACGATGAAGACGATCACCAGCGCGATGAGGAACCAGCTGGGTGCCAGGTAGACCGGCACCCCGACGATCCGGCCGATGCGGACGCCGTGTCCCCGCTCGTCGTCGGGGCGGCCGGCCTCGCTCGTCATGGCGCAGACACTACGTGACCACCCCCGGCCCGCCGGTTGCCGCCCGGTCCATACTGGTCTGGTGTCCGAATCCGCTGCTCACCGTCCTGACGCCACCGACGAGCTGACCGCTGCCCTGCGCGAGCGGATCCTCGTGATGGACGGCGCCATGGGCACGATGATCCAGCGCGAGGGCTTCAGCGAGGAGGACTACCGCGGCGACCGGTTCGCCGACTTCGACTCCGACCTCAAGGGCAACAACGACCTCCTGTCGATCACCCAGCCCGACGCGATCCGCGGCATCCACACGGCATACCTCGAGGCGGGCGCCGACCTCATCGAGACGAACACCTTCAACGCGCAACGGATCTCGCTCGCGGACTACGGCATGGAGGACCTCGCCTACGAGCTCAACCTCGCCTCCGCGCGGCTCGCCCGTGAGGCCGCCGACGACATGACCGCGCGCACGCCCGACCGGCCGCGCTGGGTGCTGGGCGCCCTGGGACCCACCAACCGCACCGCGTCGATCTCCCCCGACGTCAACGACCCCGGCAAGCGCAACGTCACCTACGACGAGCTCGTCACGGCATACCTCGAGCAGGCGCGCGGACTCGTCGACGGCGGCGCGGACGTCCTCATCGTCGAGACGATCTTCGACACGCTCAACGCCAAGGCCGCGATCTTCGCGCTCGAGACGTTGTTCGAGGAGCACGGCCGCCGCTGGCCGGTCGTCATCTCGGGCACCATCACCGACGCGTCGGGGCGCACGCTCTCGGGCCAGGTCACCGAGGCGTTCTGGAACTCGGTGCGGCACGCGCGGCCGCTGGCGGTCGGGCTCAACTGTGCGCTCGGGGCCGAGGAGATGCGCCCGTATGCCGCGGAGCTGGCTCGCGTCGCCGACACCTTCGTGTCGTGCTACCCGAATGCGGGGCTGCCCAACGCTTTTGGCGAGTACGACGAGACCCCGGACGCGATGGCGACGGTCGTCGGCGAGTTCGCGTCGTCGGGCCTGGTGAACCTGCTCGGCGGCTGCTGCGGCACGACCCCGGAGCACATCAAGGCGATTGCCGAGGCGGCGTCCGGCCAGACGCCGCGGGTGCCGACCGAGGTGGAGCCGGCGCTGCGCCTGTCAGGTCTCGAGCCGCTGACCGTGACCGACGAGTCGCTGTTCGTCAACGTCGGTGAGCGCACCAACATCACCGGGTCGGCGCGGTTCCGCAAGCTGATCCAGGCCGAGGACTACCCCACCGCCCTCAACGTCGCGCGGCAGCAGGTCGAAGCCGGCGCCCAGGTCATCGACGTCAACATGGACGAGGGCATGATCGACGGCATCGCCGCGATGGACCGGTTCCTCAAGCTGGTCGCGTCCGAGCCGGACATCTCGCGGGTGCCGGTCATGGTCGACTCCTCCAAGTGGGAGGTCATCGAGGCCGGGCTGAAGTGCGTGCAGGGCAAGCCGATCGTCAACTCGATCTCGATGAAGGAGGGCGTCGAGCCCTTTATCGAGCACGCGCGGCTGTGCCGCAAGTACGGCGCCGCCATCGTCGTGATGGCCTTCGACGAGGACGGGCAGGCCGACAGCCTGCAGCGGCGCAAGGAGATCTGCCAGCGGGCCTACGACATCCTCACCCAGGAGGTCGGGTTCCCCGCCGAGGACATCATCTTCGACCCCAACATCTTCGCGGTGGCCACGGGCATCGAGGAGCACGCGGCCTACGGCACCGACTTCATCGAGGCGACCCGGTGGATCAAGGAGAACCTGCCGGGGGCGCTGGTCTCCGGCGGCGTCTCGAACGTGTCGTTCTCGTTCCGCGGCAACAACCCGGTGCGCGAGGCGATCCACGCCGTCTTCCTCTTCCACGCCATCCAGGCCGGCATGGACATGGGCATCGTCAACGCGGGCGCGCTCGTCGTCTACGACCAGGTCGACCCCGAGCTGCGCGAGCGGATCGAGGACGTCATCCTCAACCGGCGCCCGGACTCGACCGAGCGGCTGCTGGAGATCGCCGACTCGTTCAACACCGGCGACACCAAGCAGGAGGCCATCGCCGAGGAGTGGCGGTCGCTGCCGGTTGGCGAGCGGATCACCTATGCCCTGGTGAAGGGCATCGACGAGTACGCCGAGACCGACACCGAGGAGCTGCGCCAGGAGATCCTCGCGCGCGGCGGACGGCACATCGAGGTCATCGAGGGTCCGCTGATGGACGGCATGAATGTCGTCGGCGACCTCTTCGGCTCCGGGAAGATGTTCCTGCCGCAGGTGGTGAAGTCGGCCCGGGTGATGAAGAAAGCCGTCGCCTACCTCCTGCCGTTCATGGAGGAGGAGAAGGCCGAGAGCGGCCTGGCCAACGCGCGCGCCAAGGGCAAGGTCGTCATGGCCACGGTCAAGGGCGACGTCCACGACATCGGCAAGAACATCGTCGGAGTCGTGTTGCAGTGCAACAACTATGACGTCGTCGACCTCGGGGTCATGGTGCCGGCGCAGAAGATCCTCGACGCGGCCAAGGCCGAGGACGCCGACGTCATCGGGCTCTCCGGCCTCATCACGCCGAGCCTGGACGAGATGGTCAACTTCGCCACCGAGATGGAGCGGCAGGGGCTCGAGATCCCACTCCTCATCGGCGGCGCCACCACGTCGCGGGCGCACACGGCCGTCAAGGTCGACCAGAAGTACCACGGCCCGGTCGTGTGGGTGAAGGACGCGTCGCGCTCGGTTCCCGTGGTGTCCCAGCTGCTTTCGGACGAGCAGCGGCCCAAGCTGCTCGAGCAGGTCAGCGCCGACTACGACTCGCTGCGAGCTCGTCACGCCGCCAAGGCCACCGAGCGGCCGCTGGTGTCCATCGAGCAGGCGCGTGAGCGACGCACCCCGCTGGACTGGACGGCATACCGTCCACACGTGCCCAATCTCGTTGCGGCACAGGAGAAGGAGCTGCTCCAGCGGCAGTCCGGCGCGAAGAACAAGGTGCCCACCCAGTTCGTCCGCACGTTCCACGACTACCCGCTCGAGGAGCTGCGCGACTACATCGACTGGGGGCCGTTCTTCCTCGCCTGGGAGATGAAGGGTCGCTTCCCCGACATCCTCAACAACCCGGCCACCAGCGAGGCCGCCACCAAGCTCTACGACGACGCAAACCGCATGCTGGACAAGGCGATTCGCGAGAAGTGGCTGCGCGCCTCGGGCGTCATCGGGCTTTTCCCCGCCAACTCCGTCGGCGACGACATCGAGGTGTATGCCGACGAGTCGCGCTCGTCGGTCGCGATGACCCTGCACACGTTGCGCCAACAGGGACAGCACCGCGAGGGCGTGCCGAACCGGGCCATGGCGGACTTCGTCGCACCCAAGGAGACGGGGCTGCGCGACCACGTCGGTGCCTTCGCCGTGACCGCCGGACTGGGCGCACAGGACAAGATCGCGGAGTTCAAGGCCGACCTCGACGACTACAGCGCGATCCTGCTGGAAGCGCTGGCCGACCGGCTGGCCGAGGCGTTCGCCGAGCGGATGCACGAGCGGGTGCGCCACGACTACTGGGGTTACGCGCCGGACGAGCACCTGAAGAACGACGACCTCATCGCGGAGAAGTACACCGGGATCCGGCCCGCGCCGGGCTACCCCGCCTGCCCTGACCACACCGAGAAGCAGCTGCTCTGGGAGCTGCTGGACGTGGAGAAGAACACCGGCATCGAGCTCACCGAGTCGATGGCGATGTGGCCCGGTGCGGCGGTGTCCGGGTGGTACTTCGCGCACCCGCAGTCGCAGTACTTCGTGGTGGGTCGGCTCGGTCGCGACCAGGTCGAGGACTACGCCAAGCGCAAGGGCTGGACCCTCGCCGAGGCCGAGCGTTGGCTCTCCCCCAACCTCGGCTACATCCCGGAGGACTAGAGACACCGGGTATGCCGCGTGGCTGGGCAGCGCTGTCAGCCCCGCGGCATACGGTGTGGCCATGGTTCCCGCGTTGTCCCCGAGTCGGGCGTCGGACTTCAAGCAGTGCCCACTGCTGTACCGGTTCCGCGCCGTCGACAAGCTGCCCGCCCCGCCGAGCCCTGCCGCGGCCCGCGGGACGCTGGTGCACGCGGTCCTGGAGCGCCTGTTCGACCTGCCGGCGGAGCAACGCACGCCGACCGCCGCCGCCGAGCTCGTCGGGCCGCAGTGGGAGCGGCTGGTGCTGGAGGAGCCCGAGCTCGCCGAGATGATCGCGGGTGACGAGCAGCGCACGGTCGAGTCGTGGTTCGGTGAGGCGAACGCGCTGATCGAGACGTGGTTCGACCTGGAGGACCCGACCCGGCTCGAGCCGGCCGAGCGTGAGCTGTACGTCGAGACCGACCTCGACGGGCTGGTGCTGCGCGGCTACGTGGACCGGCTCGACGTCGCGCCCGACGGTGCGATGCGAGTGGTCGACTACAAGACGGGGCGGTCGCCGAGCGAGCTGTTCGAGGGCAAGGCGCTGTTCCAGATGAAGTTCTACGCCCTCGTGCTGTGGCGGCTGCGTGGCGAGATCCCGAGATTGCTGCAGCTGGTCTACCTCGGCAACGGCGAGGTCGTCCGCTACTCCCCCGACGAGCACGACCTGCTCAGCCTCGAACGCAACCTCAAGGCGGTGTGGACCGCGATCGAGCGCGCCGCTACGACCGGCGACTGGCGACCCAAGACGTCCAAGCTGTGCGACTGGTGCGACTACCGCGAGTTCTGCCCCGCGTGGGGTGGCACTCCCCCGCCGCTGCCCGACAACGCGGCCCAGATCGCGCTCGACCCCGGCGTGTCGGGTCAGGTCGTCCCTGCCGACGACTGACGCGCGACGTCGCGCGCCAGCGAAGCCAGGTCGGTCGGCGTGAGGCCGCGCAGACTGGGCACCTGGACTGCCCCCGCCGTGATGGGCACGGGCACCACGTGCGGCACCGCGATCGTCGGCACTCCGGCCGCGACGGCCGAGCGCACTCCGGTCGGCGAGTCCTCGATGGCGACGCAGTCCGCGGCCTCGACACCCAGGGAGCGCGCCGCCGCGAAGTAGGGCTCCGGGTGCGGCTTGCCGTGTTCGACCTCGTCGCCGGTGATGACCGCGGCGAACGTCCCCGTCGGCAGGGCCTGCACCACAGCATCCGCCAACGACCGCCACGACATGGTGACGAGTGCGTTGGGCACTCCCGCCTCCTGAAGTGACGACAACAGCTCGCGCGCCCCCGGCCGCCACGGCACGTGCTCGCGGACCTGCACGATGACCCGCGACAGCAGCTCCTCGATGATCTGCACCGGGGTGAGCTGCACCGGGCTGTGGTCGCGGATGAACTCGGCCGACACCATGAGGTCGTTGCCGACGAGCTGGTGGGCGTACTCCTCGTTCCAGACACCACCGGCTTCCTCGACGATCGCGTGCTCAGCGGTGATCCAGTAGGGCTCGGTGTCGACGAGGGTGCCGTCCATGTCCCAGAGGACGGCGGCGGGCAGGTCGGTCACGTCTGGGGAGTCTACGGAACGTAGGCTGACAACCGCCGGTGCCCCACCGGCATACGTGAGGAGGCATGGTGATCGAGCTCGAGGACGTGCCAGAGCTGGACAACCCGGTCGTGATCGCGGCATTCGAGGGATGGAACGACGCGGGCGAGGCGGCCACGTCGGCCGTCGACCACCTCATCGACGTGTGGGACGCCGAGCCCATCGCAGCCCTGGACCCCGAGGACTACTACGACTTCCAGGTGAACCGGCCCCGTGTCGTGCTCGACGACGGCCGCCGCCGGATTCACTGGCGCACCACTCGCATCCTCGTGGCCTCCAGCTCCGGCCTCGACCGTGACGTCATCCTCGTCCAGGGCATCGAGCCGTCGTTCCGCTGGCGCGCGTTCACCATCGAGCTGATGGAGTTCGCCCAGGAGGTGGGTGCCAGCACCGTCATCACCCTCGGCGCGCTGATGGCCGATGTGGCGCACACGCGGCCCATCCCGGTGACCGCGACGTCCGAGGACGACGACGTCATCCACCGGTTCGACCTCGAGCCGAGCCGGTACGAGGGCCCGACCGGGATCGTCGGAGTGCTCGCCGACGCGGCGACGCAGAGCGGCATGCAGTCGATCTCGGCGTGGGCCGCGGTGCCGCACTATGCCGGGCACACCCCATCGCCCAAGGCGACGCTGGCGCTCATCTCCCGGCTCGAGGAGCTGCTCGACGCCGCCATTCCCCACGGCGACCTCGGTGACGCCGCCAAGGCGTGGGAACGCGGGGTCAACGAGCTGGCCGACACCGACGAGGAGGTCGCCGAGTACGTCCAGTCTCTGGAGGAGGCGCAGGACACGGCCGACCTGCCGGAGGCGACGGGTGACGCGATCGCGCGCGAGTTCGAGCGCTATCTGAGGCGGCGCGGCCAGGATGGTCCCCCGACCGCCTGAGCGGTATGCCGCGTGGCCCATGCCGCGGGGCTGCCTGGCCTACGCGGCGGAGCCGGCGTGGGCTGTACGGCGCACCGTGGCTTGTGGTCGGGTTCAACGACGCCATGACGCAACGGCATGGGGCCGGGTTGGGTGGCGTGTTGCCCTGACGGTCACGGGGGCGTCTGGCGTCGCCGTCTTCTCCGACGACGCTCAGGCTTGTGTGCCGGCTCATGGAACGCCAACTCTTGCCATATTTTGTTGCGGGACAGCGGGATTCGTTGTGGACAACCTTGTGCATCGAACGTGTGTTCGATATAGTGAGGCATGGTCGCGATGGAGCTTCTGGAGCAAGTCACGCAGATGGTGCGTGACCTGTCCGACGCGGGCTCGGGGGTCGACTTGGGGTCGTGGTCGGGTGAGGACCTGCTGGACCTGGTCGAGGCGACGCAGCGGTTGACCAACACCGTTGCGGGTTTGCAGACGCGGGCGGTTGCGCACGTCGCCGCTCATGATGAGCACCTGGACCGGCACGGGCAGTGGGTGCTCCAGCACCGCGGCCTGGGGCACAAGTCCTTGGATGCCGGAGCCATGGTCGCGACCCGGATGGGCATCTCGACGACCGCGGGCGAGTCGCGGGTTGATGACGCGGTGCACCAGGTCACGACCACCCCAGATCTCGTGCACGCGATGGGCACGGGCGATCTGGACGCGTGGCGGGCCCGGGTGGTCACGGGTGAGCTGTCCGCGTGCCCCGACGAGGCAGCGACCACGGTCATGGACCTGCTGCTGGACCACGTGCATGCCAAGGGTGGCTGGGACGAGACCGCCGGACCGCTACGGACCAGGGTGCGGCGGCTCATCGCCAGGGTCGCACCGCAGGTCCCGGCCGAGGAAGCAGCCGACGCGGTGGAGAACCGGTGCGTCGTGCGGACCCCGGCCACCCAGGGCACCGACCACTGGGAAGCCGAGCTCCCGATCGAGTCGTCGCTGCCGATGTGGCACGCGATCGAGACCCTGGCCCACCAGCTTCGCCAGCACGACAAGGGCCTGACCGTGAACCAGGCCCGCGCCGACGCCCTGGCCCAGCTCGTCATGCAACAGGCCGA
This sequence comes from Actinomycetes bacterium, assembly GCA_023420415.1. Classification (GTDB taxonomy): domain Bacteria; phylum Actinomycetota; class Actinomycetes; order Actinomycetales; family Dermatophilaceae; genus Pedococcus. The sequence goes on from JAEZWF010000056.1 coordinate 65,698, forward strand.
CGTCACCGTGCTCCTGCACGCCACCATCCCCGACACCCCCACCAACCCCACCGACCGGCCCGTGCAGCCCACCTCCGGACCGGGACCAGATACGGGCACGTTCTCAGGAACTGACCAGCCGACACCACCCATGGGCGCTCAGGAGCAGCAGGGTCAAGCCGCCCTTGCCGCATCGGCGACCGAACAGAACGAGAGCGGCGTCGCTCACCGCACCGGCGGAAACCGAGCCGACGCCGCTGGCGCCGATGGCGCCGAGGCCAGTGGACCGGGCGACTCGACCAGTCCCCCACCACATGGCGGACCATCCTCACCCGATGAGCCGGTGCCGATGCGGGTGGCGTCGCTGACCGAGATCGGCGGCCTGTCGTCGCAACCGGTGCTGCTCGACCTGAGCAACCTGGCCCAGAACGCCCGCCTCAAGAACTCCACCCCACTGATGTGCGACCCGAACACCGGGGCCGTGACGTCCGGCATGATCCCCGCCGGTCTCGGACCACCGGGCAAGAACACCAAGAACGCCGCCGACCGCGTCCGCTCCTACGCCATGCCCGCGCGCATGCAACGCCTCGTGCGCCTGCGCGACGGACGCTGCCGCTTCCCCGGCTGCACCGTTGCAGCCCGGTTCTGCGACCTCGACCACGTCGTACCCTGGCCCATCGGGGTCACCGACCCCGCCAACCTCATCTGCCTGTGCCGACGCCACCACCGCATCAAGCAACGCCAAGGCTGGCGAGCAGTCCTCCTCGCGGGCGGCATCGTGCAGTGGACCGACCCCACCGGCAAACGCACCACCACCAACCCGGTCGACCACCTGCACCGCACCACCCTCACCACGCAGATCCCTGAGCCCGTAAGACCAGCCATCGACCGAGACGCCATCGACCAGCGACGCCCCCCTCGCCGCCTCGTGGAGTGGCACCACGCTCCCCGCCACGTCCTGCGACCCCTCAACCTGACCGACGACGTCCCCACCATGCTCGAGCTCTACCACGAACGCCTCATCGAGCTCGCCCCACCACCCGACCTCATCATCGAGCTCGACCCCACACCACCGGTGCCCGTCTACGACGAACCACCGTTCTAGTCGGGAGCGCCAAAACTCGTGCGCGTGGGGCTGATTCGGGCTGCACGCCAGCGGCCGGCGAAGGCCTGCCGGACTGGTCATCCACCGCTCCGGTGAAGCCGACTGGAGCGCGTCAAAACGGTTCGGCTCGCGGCGCTGCAAGAGTCGCCGGGCGCGTTCGGGTCAACGGCTGTCACTCGATCTGGATTAGAGACCTGAGCTAGCGGAGGACGGCCCCCGACTGCCTGGGCCCACGACTCAGGGACAGCGTCAGACGCGAACGCCGAGGATGGCGTCGAGGGCTCGAGCGAGCACACCAGGAGCGGAGGCGTCGTCACCGCCGCGGGTCAGCGTCTGCTCGGCCCAGCGGTCGACCGCGGCCAGTGCGCCGGGGGTGTCGAGGTCGGAGGCAACCCGCTCGCGCACCGTCTCCACGACCTCGTCGGCCGGCGGCGCCGTGTTCACCGACAGCGCCGAACGCCACCGCGCCAACCGCGCCTCGGCACGCTCCAGCAGCTCGTCGGACCACGACCACTCCGTGCGGTAGTGCTGGTCCAGCAGCGCCAGCCGGATCGCCATCGGGTCGACCCCGTCGGCGCGCAGCTTCGACACGAGCACGAGGTTGCCCCTGGACTTGCTCATCTTCTCGCCGTCGAGCCCGACCATCGCCTGGTGCGCGTAAAACCGCGCGAACGGCCGTTCGTCGGTCACCACCACGGCCTGCGAGGCGCTCATCTCGTGGTGCGGGAAGATCAGGTCGGTGCCGCCGCCCTGCACGTCGAACGCCATGCCCAGGTGGTCCAACGCGATCGCGGTGCACTCGACGTGCCAGCCGGGCCGCCCGTCCGGCAGACCCTCGACCGACCACGACGGCTCACCGTCGCGCGCAGCCCGCCACAGCAACGGGTCGAGCGCGTCCCGCTTCCCCTCGCGGTCCGGGTCGCCCCCACGTTCCGGAAACACCTCGAGCATCTGGTCACGGTCCCAGTTCGACACCGAGCCGAACCCCTTGTCGGAGCGGATGTCCAGGTAGACGTCGTCCCCCGCGGACGACTCAGGTGTCGACACGGCATACGCGGCCCCCTGCTCGAGCAGTCGGCGCACGACGTCACCGATCGCGGGCACGCTCTCGACGACACCGACGTAGTGGTCGGGCGGGATGACCGCCAACGCAGTCATGTCCTCGCGGAAGAGGGCGATCTCCTGGGTAGCCAGGTCTTCCCACGCGACGCCGTCGCGCTGCGCCCGCTCCAGCAACGGGTCGTCGACGTCGGTGATGTTCTGCACGTACTCCACGTCGTGCCCGGCATCGCGCAACGCACGTCCGAGCACGTCGAACGTCACGTTGGTGGCCGCGTGCCCCATGTGCGTGGCGTCGTACGGGGTGATGCCGCAGACGTACATTCGCGCGACCGGGCCGGGAGTGAGGGCGCGCACCTGACCCGTGGCGGTGTCGAACAGCTCGACCGGTCGACCGGTGCCCGGCACCGACGGGATGAAGGGCGTGGGCCAGGAGATCACGGGTGGCAGCCTACGTGGGCGGGGTGACCGGGCGGGTCACAGGGGCGGCCACGGGATCGAGGGCCAGTCGCCCGTCGGCACCGGGTATGCCGCGGAGTCCGCGAGGGTGCGGCAGCGGGCTTCCAGCGCGGCCAGCTCCGCGGGTGTGAGCAGCTCGTCGAGGTCCGTCCGCAGCCGGCTCGTGCCATCGGTGACTGCGGCCAGCACCCGCTCCACCCGCGCCAGCTCGTCGGGTGCGATGGGTTCTCCAGCAAAGCCCCACAGCACCGTGCGCAGCTTGTCCTCCTCGTGCAGGCTCACCCCGTGGTCGAAGCCGCGCAACCGCCCCTCGGCGACGCGCACGAGGTGCGAGCCCTTGCGGTCCGAGTTGTTGATCACCGCGTCGAAGACCGCCACGGAACGCGCCGCGGGTGAGTCCTCGTGCACCACGATGACGGGTCGCCCGAGCTGGTCCTCGCCACGCAGCACCGGCCGCCAGCCCGCCGGCACGTCACCCTCGGAGACCACGTCCACCGGATGGTCGGGCGCCACCTCGGGGTCTCCGACCCAGCGCTGCACCGACCCCGGGCCCTGCGGTCCGTCGCGCAGCACCGTCTCCGGCACGACGTCCCAGCCACCGGCCTCGTTGAGCAGCCGCGCAGCCACCTCGCGGCCGGCCAGCGAACCGTCAGGAAAGTCCCACAGCGGACGCTCGCCTGAGATCGGTTTGTAGATGGCGAGCGGGCCGTCGCCGTCCTGGCCATCCCCCAGGCGGACCAGCAGGGCGAGGTTGGATGCTTCGCGGAGCGCGCCGAGGACGTGCAGGTCCGCGTCACGCAGCAGCTCGGTGACGACGCCGGGGTCGTCCGGCCACTCGTTCAGCGCTTGTACCCGTTCGCACGAGGGCAGATGTGCCCCTCGGGCTCGAGCGGACCGCCGCAGAACGGGCACGGAGGCCGACCGGCCGACACGACCGAGCGGGCCCGACGTGCGAACGCGCGTGCCGTCGCCGGAGGCAGCACCACGCGCACCTGCCGCGGCTCCTGCGTCAGCACCGACGGGTCGGCGCTGGCCTCCGGGTCGTCCGGGTCACGGTCGAGGCACTCGATGACGATGACCTGCCGACCGTCGTCCCAGCCGAGGCTGAGGGTGTTGATCCGGAAGTCGTCCTCGATGGGCGTGTCCAGCGGGGCGTTGTCGACGACGTCCGCGGCGGCATGGTCACCGCCAGTCCCACCGGCGTAGCTGTCGAGCAGGTCGTTGATGCGGTCCGCGAGGACCGACACCTGCTCCTTCTCCAGTGACAGGCTGGTCACCCGCGGGCCGGCGCTGGCCTGGAGGAAGAAAGTGCGTTGTCCCGGCGGACCGACGGTGCCGGCGACGAACCGGTCCGGTGGGTCGAACTCGACGAGCATGCAACGAGCCTAACCGGCTCCCCCACCGACGGCGGCGTCGCCCGAGGGTGCGTCGGCCGCGTCGTCGGGCTTGGGGTCCGGCGCGCGGAACCTGGCCACGTCCGGCGCGAGGTCGTTGGCCGCCAGCAGGAACGTGTGCCGGCCGCCATAGCGAACGGCCGAGACCGACGCCGGGTCGGCCGTGTACCGCTGGAACTTCTCCAACCCGGCCCCGGTGGCGTCGGCCAGGACGGCCTTCACCAGGTCACCATGGGTGACCGCGACCCACGCAGCGTTCTCGCCGTGGGTCTGCCGCACCTCCTCGTCCAGGCGACGGATGGTGCCGACCACGCGGTCGGCCATCTCGCGCAGGCTCTCCGCGGCATACCTCTCGTCGGCGGGGAAGCGCGCGCTGGCGGGGTCGTCCTGGACGGTCGACCACAGCGGTTCCTTCGCGAGCTCGGAGAGCTTGCGTCCGGTCCAGGCGCCATACCCGCACTCGAGGAGCCCGTCGTCGGTCTCGACGGCGACGCCGGCGGCCTGGGCGAGCGGGGTCGCGGTCTCGACACACCGCTCAAGCGGGCTCGACACGAGCCGGACCACGGGCGCACCGGTGAAGCGGTCGGCGAGGCGCCACACCTGCTCGCGGCCGCGTTCGGAGAGGTGTATGCCGGGCAGTCGCCCGGACAGGACGCCGTCGGCGTTGGCGGTGGAGTGACCATGACGGACGAGCAGGACGGTGGACACGGTGGCAGCGTACGGGTGGCGCCTCGCGACGGGGGCTGCGACGTGGTGAAGTAGCCCAGTGATCGTGGACCAGGCCGTCTACCGGCACGGCAACCGGGAGCCGTGCGGAGACCTCAGTGACACCCTCGACGCCCTGCGCTCGGGCGACGACCCGCACGCCTTCTTGTGGATCGGGCTGAAGGACCCGACGCAGGCGGAGTTCGACGAGGTCGACGACGAGCTCAAGCTGCACCCCCTGGCTGTCGAGGACGCCATCAAGGGCAACCAGCGCGCCAAGATCGAGCTCTACGACGGCTCGATGTTCGTGGTGCTCAAGACGTTGCGCTACATCGACGAGACGTCCGACATCGAGACCGGTGAGCTGATGCTGTTCCTCGGCGACCGGTTCGTCGTCACGGTGCGGCGTGGTGAGGGCAACCCGCTGGCGGGGGTGCGACAGCGCCTCGAGCACGACCCCGCCAAGCTCAAGCACGGACCGATCGCGGTGGTGCATGCCGTGATGGACAGCATCGTCGACAACTACGAGGACGTCGACGGCGAGATCGCCAAGGACCTCGTCGACATCGAGGCCGACGTGTTCGCCGGGTCACGCGCCACGAACTCGACCACGATCTACCGGCTCAAGCGTGAGGTCCTGGAGTTCCGGCGCGCGACCAACCCCCTCGTCGTGCCGCTGAAGATGATGCATGACCGGGCGCGGTCTCCGTTGCCGGACAAGGAGATGCGGCTGCAGTTCCGCGACCTCGCGGACCACCTGCTGCGGGTGTCCGACCACGTCGACAGCTACGACAAGCTGCTCACCGACATCCTGAGCGCGCACCTGGCCCAGGTGTCCGTGCAGCAGAACAACGACATGCGCAAGATCTCGGCCTGGGTCGCGATCGCTGCCGTGCCGACGATGATCGCCGGGATCTACGGCATGAACTTCGAGAACATGCCCGAGCTGAAGTGGCACTACGGCTACTTCATGATCCTGACGGTCATGGTGCTGGCGTGCCTGGGCCTTTATCGGGCGTTCAAGAAGTCCGGCTGGCTCTGAGCCCTCGCGGCAAGGGCCGTTCGCTCAGGTGGCCGACATCGCGCCGGTGCCGAGCAGGACGATCAGGACGATGCCGAGGGCGACGCGGTACCACACGAACGCCGTGATCTTGTGGCCCGCGACGAACTTGAGCAGCCAGGCGATCGAGGCGTACGCCACGACGAACGACACGACGATGCCGACCGCCATCTGGCCGACGCCGAGCAGCTCGAGGTTGCTGGTCTCCTCGACCGCCTGGAACAACCCGGCCGCCGTCAACGCCGGGATGGCCATGAAGAACGACAGCCGGGTCGCGGTGACGCGGTCGAGCCCCCGGAAGAGGCCGGCCGAGATCGTGGCGCCGGAGCGCGAGACTCCCGGGATGAGCGACAGGCACTGGACGAGCCCGAGGAAGAGCCCGTCCTTCAGGGTGACGGCCCCCTCGCCTCGCGTCTGGTCGTGGCGCTCGAGCATGGCGTAGCGGCTCTCGGCCAACCACATGGCGCCGCTCCAGATGATCAGCGCCCCGGCCACGACCCACAGGCTGCGCAGAGGTCCGCTGATCAGGTCGCGCGCCAGGAAGCCGACGATCCCCACCGGGATCGAGCCGACGATGACCGCCCAGGCCAGCTGGTAGTCGTGCGCCTCTCGAGCCGGGCCGCCCTTGAGGCCCTGCACCCAGGCGACGAGGAGGCGGACGATGTCGTGCCGGAAGTAGATGAGGGTCGCCACGATGGCGCCCAGCTGGATGATCGCGGTGTATGCCGTGACGCCCGGGTCGTCGACCTTGAGCCCGAGGAGCTTCTCGGCGATGGTCAGGTGTCCGGTGGAGGACACCGGCAGGAACTCGGTGAGGCCCTCGACGATGCCGAGGATGATCGCATCCAGGTAGCTGAGCACTGTTCTTCTCTCGTGGGGAGCGGGTCAGGCCGCCCCAGTCTCCCCCATGAGCCCAGCCATCGTTCGCACGACATGCAGTCGGTCCTCCAGACCGCCCGCGAACGGAGCCACCGACAGCGTCCCCACCCCCGCGTCGGCATACCGCTGGAGCCGGTCCTTGATCCGCTCGGGCGGACCGATGAGGGCCGTGGAGTCGATGAACTCGAACGGCACGGCTGCGGCGGCGTCCCGGTGCGCCTTGGCGAGGTAGAGGTCCTGGATCTGCGCGGCCTCCTTCTCGAAGCCCATGCGGACGGCGAGCCGGTTGTAGAAGTTCTGCTCCCGTGAGCCCATGCCGCCGATGTACAACGCGGCGTACGGGCGGACGGCGTCAGCGGCTGCCTCGACGTCGTCACTGATGACGACCGGCACCGACGGGGCGATGTCGAACCCGTCCAGGGGGTCGGTCGTGGTGCCCTTCCCGGCACGCCGTCGCCCGGTCCGTACCGACTCGACGAGGTCGCCGGAGTGCTCGGGTGAGAAGAAGATCGCGTGCCAGCCGTCGGCGATCTCGCCGGCGAGCTCGAGGTTCTTGGGTCCGACCGCAGCAAGGTAGATGTGGATGTCGGGGCGCGGGGGCCGGACCGTCAGCTTGAGCGGCTTCCCCGGCCCGTCCGGCAGCGGCAGCGTGTAGTGACGCCCCTCGTAGGCGACGGTGTCGCGCCGCATCGCCATGCGGACGATGTCGACGTACTCACGCGTCCGCGCCAGCGGCTTGCCGAACGGCACACCGTGCCAGCCCTCGCTGACCTGGGGCCCGCTGACCCCGAGCCCGAGACGAAAACGCCCACCGGACAACGTGTCCAAGGTCGCGGCGGTCATCGCAGTCATGGCCGGCGTACGACCTGGGATCTGCATCACGGCGGCGCCGAGGTTGATGTCCCGGGTCTGCGCCCCGATCCAGGCGAGCACAGTCGGCACGTCCGACCCGTAGGCCTCCGCGGCCCAGGCCACGGCATACCCGAGGCGGTCCGCCTCCTTGGCCACCGCCACGTTGTCGCCGTCCACGCCCATGCCGAAGTAGCCGAGGTTCACACCGAGATCCATGGGCGTGAGGCTAGCGGCGAGGCGCCGCGAACGGCTGTGGCATCGGCCACTACCGTGGCCACCATGCGGCAGCGACGGATGGGCACCTCGGGCCTGCGCGTGTCCCGCCTCGCGCTGGGCACCATGTCCTGGGGGCGCACGACCGACGAGGAGGGCGCGCGCGAGCAGGTGCGCACGTTCCTCGATGCCGGCGGCAACCTCCTCGACACCGCTCACGGGTATGCCGACGGCGCGGCCGAGGAGATCATCGGTCGCCTCCTCGACGACGTCGTCGCCCGCGACGAGCTCGTCATCTGCACCAAGTCCGGCATCTCGCGGCGTTCCGGGCAGCGGGTGGTCGACACCTCGCGTCACAGCCTGCTCGACCAGCTCGACACCTCGCTCGAGCGGCTCGGCACCGACCACGTCGACCTCTGGCTCGTCCACACCTGGTCCGACGACGTGCCGCTGGCCGAGACGTTGTCGGCCCTGGAGTGGGCGGTGAGCACCGGGCGTGCTCGCTACGTCGGCGTCTCGAACTTCAGTGGCTGGCAGGTCGCTCGCGCCATGTCACTGCTCGAACAGGCGCGAGTTCCGTTGGTGGCCAACGAGATCGAGTACTCCCTCGTCAACCGCACCCCCGAGCCAGACCTGCTCGCCGCGGCGCAGTCACTCGGTTTCGGACTCATGCCCTGGTCCCCGCTGGGACGCGGCGTCCTCACGGGGAAGTACCGACACGGCATACCGGCCGACTCACGCGCGGCCTCGCGCGACTTTCCCCGCTTCACCGCGCGGTACCTCGACGACCACGCCGCGCAGGTGGTGGAGGCGCTCGCCATCGCGGCCAAGGGCCTGGACGTCTCGCTGGCCGAGGTGGCACTCGCCTGGGTGCGTGACCGTCCCGGTGTCGTGAGCCCGGTCGTCGGGGCGCGCACGACCGCGCAGCTGCGCACGTCGTTGGCGAGCGAGTCCCTCGAGCTGCCGCACGAGCTGGTCGTCGCGCTCGACGAGGTGTCGGCCTAGCGCTCAGACCCGGGCGCGGTCGTCCTCGTCGTCGTCATCCTCGTCGTAGTCCCCGTCGTCGAGGCCGGAGTAGACGCTCGCGTCGCCGTCCTCGTCGGAGTGGTCGTCGAGCTCGTCGTCCTCGTCGTCGCCGTCGTAGACCTCCAACGGCGTCATCTCGCCGTAGGCCTGCAGCAGCGCGTCGTCGTACTCGCTGAACGCGTCGGCCAGGTCGTCGTAGGCAGCGATGACGGTCGGGTCCTCCTCGCCGCGCTTGGACGCCGATGCCTCCAGGTGGCGCTCGAACGCGGTCATGAGGGAGGCCAGCGCACCACGCGGGTCAGCGGTCATGTGAGGACGCTATCGGTTTCTGGGTCACAATGGCGGGTGATGGTCGAGTACGAGTACCGCGTGCTGAGCTTCACGCGCAAGGACACCCGCGCCGAGATCCGGCGCACCCTCTCGGACGCTGCCGAGTACGGACACTGGGAGCTGCACCGCACGCGCATCTACCTGGGCGGGATCCAGCGGACGTGGTTGCGCCGCAGGGTCATCCGGGCTCCCCGCCGCGCCGGCTGAGTGCGCAGCGGGGAGTGCCCGGGAGTCCAGGAGGGCCGGCGGTATGCCGCGTGGCCGGCTCAGTGTCGGCTCAGTGCCGGCTCAGTGCCGGCGCTGACCGCCGGTGAGGCGGGCCACGACCGTCGACGCACGCATCGACATGCCGCCGAGGACCAGCAGCGCGAGCCCGGCCGCGGTCAGCGGCAGGATGTCGGCGCCGGTGTAGGCGAGCTGGGGGGTGGCGGAGTTCGCCCGGGCTGAAGCGGGTCGGACCGCCGGTGTCGCCGCGGACGGCTGCTGCGGGCTGCCGGCTCCGGGCGCCGAGGGCGACGCCGCGGCGCCCGCCGGGCACGGGACGACGAGCTGCTGCAGCGGCAGCCCGGCATCGGTCAGGGTCTTGATGAGCTCGGTGTCGAGGACGACGAGGCTGGTCTGCAGCGGGGCGACCTCCTTGGTGATGCGCACGCAGGCACCCAGCAGTCCGTCGACGTCGAGGTCGATGGCGCCGAGGTAGTCACCGGCCGGGATGGCGCCCTCGGGGCATGGCTGGGCGGCCTGGGGGAACTGCTCGATGAGCGGACCGGCAAGGTCCTGGCCCAGCAGGTCCCCGGCGACCTCGAACGCGGGCGAGCCCGCCTTGGGGATGATGCAGAACGACCCGACGGGCGAGGACCCGGCCGCGGTGGCGCCCGGGGCTGAGGTGGGGGCCGCCGCCTGCGTGGACGCTGACGCCGAGGAGCCCTTCGGGGCGCTGGTGGCCGCGCCCCGCGGGTTCTGGGCGGGAGCCGTCGCCGTGGAGCCGGTGGCCCCGGGGGTGCCGGTGCCGGGCGTGCCGGGCAGACCCGTGGGCAGGCCGGAGGGAAGCCCGCTGGGCAGCCCACCTGTCGGGAGGTCCGTGGGCACCGCACCGGTGGGCACCGGCAGGACCGTGCCGACCTGACCGAGCAGGTCCCCCACCGGGTCGTCTGCGGCGTGGCCGCTACCGGCCCCGGCGACGACGAACGATCCAGCGACCGCAACCACGGCGGCGGCACGGGTGGCAACGGACAGGCGACGGGTCATGACGGGCTCCTTTGCGCGCGCGGGTGCCCTGTCAACGAGCCCGCGGACCGTAAGTTACGACCCGGTAGCGGGCCGTTCAGCAGGTCGCGACGAACCGCGCCAGCACCCTGGTGCCGAACTCCAGCGACCTCACCGGCACGCGCTCGTCGATGCCGTGGAACATCGGCGCGAAGTCCAGGTCGGCGGGCAGCTGCAGCGGTGCAAACCCGTAGCCGGTGATGCCGAGCGTGGACAGGGCCTTGTTGTCGGTGCCACCGGACAGGCAGTAGGGCAGCACCTCGGCGCCGGGGTCCTCGGCCAGCAGCGCCGCCTTCATGGCGTCGACGAGCGGCCCTTCGAAGGGTGCGTCGAGAGCGATGTCGCGGTGGACCACCTCCACTTCGACGAACTCGCCCGCCAGCTCGCGCACGGTGGCGAGGAGGTCCTCGTCGTGACCCGGCAGGAACCGGCAGTCCAGCGAGGCTGAGGCACTCTGCGGGATGACGTTGTGCTTGTACCCGGCGTCCGCCATCGTGAAGTTCGCGGTGTCCTGCAGCGTTCCTCGCACGAAGCCCTGCGCACCGCCGAGGTGGTCGAGCAGCTCGTCGAGGTCCTCGTCGGACCAGCCCGTGCCGGTCAGGTCCGACAGGCCGTCGAGCAGCTCACGCACCGGCGCGATGTACTCGCGCGGCCACTTGTGGGCCGCGATGCGGCTGATGGCCTCGGCCAGCCGGACCACGGCGTTCTCGGGGTTCGGCACCGAACCGTGACCGGCGCGACCATGAGCCACGAGCCGCAGCCACAGAATGCCCTTCTCGGCGGTCTGCACGAGATAGGCCCGGGTGTCCTCGCCACCCTTCGTGGGCACGGTGACGCTGTAGCCGCCCACCTCGCTGACCGCCTCACTGACCCCCTCGAAGAGCTCGGGGTGGTGGTCGACGACGTAGTGGCTGCCCTTGACCCCGCCGGCCTCCTCGTCGGCGAAGAAGGCCACGACCAGGTCGCGCGGCGGCTTGGCGCCACGACGGGCGAGGTCACGGACGACGGCGAGGATCATCGCGTCCATGTCCTTCATGTCGACGGCGCCGCGACCCCAGATGCAGCCGTCGCGCAGCTCGGCCGAGAACGGGTCGACCTGCCAGTCGGCGGCGTTGGCAGGCACGACGTCGAGGTGGCCGTGGATGCACAGGCCGGGTCGGCTGCGGTCCTCGCCCTTGAGCCGGACGACGACGCTGGTGCGGCCCGGCTCGGACTCGACGACTGTGGGCTCCAGCCCGACCTCGCGCAGCTGCCCGACCACGTAGTCCGCCGCCTCCTTCTCCCCCGGTCCGCTGCCGTCACCGAAGTTCGTGGAGTCGATGCGGATGAGGTCGCGGCAGAGGCGCACCACCTCGTCCTCGGGCCGGGTCACGTCGGCGGCTGCAGTCATGCGTCCAGCCTAGGACCGGATTGGGTATGCCGTGGGGCTGGGTGCTATCGTTCCGGGTCGCGGCAGGCGCTCCCCAAAGTGCTTGCACGACACCCTTGTCCGGGTGGCGGAATGGCAGACGCGCTAGCTTGAGGTGCTAGTGCCCTTTATCGGGCGTGGGGGTTCAAGTCCCCCTCCGGACACCAATGCGAAGGGGCCCGACATGTCGGGCCCCTTCGCATTGGTGTCCGCCCTCGGACTTGGGAGGAGCTCGTGAGGAACGAGCGAGCGACGGCTCCCCCTCCGGACACTCAAATGAAGTTTGCCCCGACACGCTTTTTCGTCGGGGCAAACTTCATTTCGGCCTCCGCCCTCGGACTTGGGAGGAGCTCGTGAGGAACGAGCGAGCGACGGCTCCCCCTCCGGACACCACATCTGAATGGCCTCGTCCGTTCGGCCCAACCTGGTCCCGAGGTCGGCCCACACGCGGCGCGTCCTGCGCACCCGACCGAGCCACGCGGCATACCGTCGAAGACGTGAGCACGAGGGCCCTGCACCGCACCCACCACCCCCGCGTCCTGCGTGGCGCCAACGGGTGGCTGTGGGTGTGTGGCTGCGGCAGCGCCTCGTGCCGGATGCCGAACCAGGCCCCGCTGCCCTGGCGCAACGCGCTGATCGGCGCCTTGCTGCACTCGGGGTCCGTCACCCCCTGACGAGGGCCTATGGTGCGAAGACCACTCCCGAACATGGAGGTCTTCGATGAAGGTCGGCATCCCGCGTGAGGTCAAGAACAACGAGTTCCGGGTGGCCATCACGCCGTCCGGAGTGCACGAGCTGGTGGTGCACGGGCACGAGGTGTTCGTCCAGAAGGACGCGGGTGTGGGCTCTTCCATCCTCGACGAGGACTACAAGGCGGCGGGCGCGAGCATCCTCGACACCGCGGACGACGTCTGGGCCACGGGCGACCTCATCCTCAAGGTGAAGGAGCCGGTGGCCGAGGAGTACGACCGGATGCGCGAGGGGCAGACCCTGTTCACCTACCTGCACCTGGCCGCGGACCGGCCCCTCACCGAGGAGCTGACCAAGCGCAAGGTGACCGGAATCGCTTACGAGACAGTGGAACTCCCCGACCGGACGCTTCCCCTGTTGGCACCGATGTCGGAGGTCGCCGGCCGGCTCGCTCCTCAGGTCGGCGCACACACCCTGATGCGGGCGCAGGGCGGACGCGGCGTCCTCATGGGTGGCGTCAGTGGGGTGTATGCCGCGAAGGTCGTCGTCATCGGCGCAGGCGTGAGCGGCATGAACGCGGCGGCGATCGCCCTGGGCATGCAGGCCGAGGTGCTGCTGCTCGACCGTGACATCGCCAAGCTGCGGCACGCCGACTTCGTCTACCAGGGCCACTGCCAGACCGTGGCGTCCAACGCCTACGAGGTCGACCGTGCGATCAGCGACGCCGACCTGGTCATCGGCGCCGTGCTCGTGCCCGGCGCCAAGGCCCCCAAGCTCGTCTCGAACGAGCAGGTCTCGCGGATGAAGCCGGGGTCGGTGCTCGTCGACATCGCGATCGACCAGGGCGGGTGCTTCGAGGACTCCCGGCCAACGACCCACGCCGACCCGACCTACCAGGTCCACAACTCGATGTTCTACTGCGTCGCCAACATGCCGGGCGCCGTCCCGCACACCAGCACCTATGCGCTGACCAACGTCACCATCCCGTATGCCGTGGCCCTGGCCGACAAGGGCTGGCGCGCCGCGCTGGACGCAGACCCGGCACTGGCGTTGGGGCTCAACACCTTCGACGGGGCAGTCACGAACGGCCCGGTCGCGGAGGCCCACGGGATGGAGCACGCAGAGCTCGAGACGATCCTCGGGAAGGCCTGAGCTTGCTCTTCGCCGACGTCGTTGCTGCGTCGCGCGCGGCCACCGCCACCCGGTCACGGCTGGCCAAGACGGCGGCCGTGGCCGACGCGCTGAGGACGGCCGGCGAAGGGGACGCCACCGAGGCCGGGACGGTCGCGGCATACCTCTCCGGGGCGCTCCCCCAGCGGCGGGTCGGCGTCAGCTGGCGCGGGCTTCGTTCTCTCCCAACGGCTTCCGCGGACGCAACCGTCACGGTCAGCGAGGTGGACGCCGCTCTCACGGAGCTGGCTGGGATCTCCGGCTCGGGGTCGACCGCGGCGCGCAAGGCGCTCGTCGACCGGCTCTTCGGGCGGCTCACAGCCGAAGAGCAGGAGTACCTGCGCAACCTCATCACCGGTCAGGTGCGCCAGGGCGCGCTCGACGGCGTGATGCAGGCTGCGATCGCCGCGGCGGCCGACGTGCCCGAGGCGGCTGTGCGGCGCGCGACGATGCTCGCCGGGTATGCCGCGCCGGTCGCCGTCGCGGCGCTGTCCGGAGGTGTGCCGGCGCTGGAGGAGATCGGGCTCGAGGTCGGGCGACCCCTGCGGCCGATGCTCGCGGCGTCGGCACCGGATGTGTCGGCGGCGTGGGAGCAGGTTGCGGGCGCGTCCGGCGAGGCGTTCGTCGACGGCAAGCTCGACGGCATCCGGCTGCAGGCGCACAAGTCCGGTGACGAGGTGCGGCTGTTCACCCGCTCGCTCGACGACATCACGGACCGGCTGCCGGAGGTGGTCGAGGTCGTCCAGGCGCTGCCCGTGGAGCGGGCCGTGCTCGACGGCGAAGCCATCGCCCTGGACACCTTGGGGCGGCCGAAACCGTTCCAGGAGACCGCTGCTCGCACGATGAGCCGCACGAGCACCGAGGTGCTGCGTGAGCAGGTGCCGGTGAGCACCTACTTCTTCGACCTGCTCCACGTCGACGACGAGGACCTCCTCGACGAGCCGGCCGACCGGCGGTTCGAACGGCTGGCAACGCTCGTGCCGGCGGAGACGATGGTGCCTCGCATCCGGGCGAACTCACTGACGCAGGCGCAGGAGTTCTTCGACCGGCTCGTCGCGGACGGCCACGAGGGCGTCGTGGTCAAGTCGACCGACACCCCGTATGCCGCGGGCCGACGCGGTGCCGGGTGGGTCAAGGTCAAGCCGCGGCACACCCTCGACCTCGTGGTGCTGGCAGTCGAGTGGGGCAGTGGACGACGCCAAGGGCTCCTGTCGAACATCCACCTGGGTGCGCGTGACCCCGAGACCGGCGGCTTCGTGATGCTGGGCAAGACGTTCAAGGGAATGACCGACGAGATGCTCGCGTGGCAGACCCAGCGGTTCACCGAGCTCGCGACCGACGGCACCGACGGCTGGGTCGTCGAGCTGCGACCCGAGCAGGTCGTCGAGGTGGCCTTCGACGGCATCCAGTCCTCGTCGCGCTACCCCGGCGGCATGGCGCTGCGGTTCGCCCGGGTCCTGCGCTACCGCGACGACAAGGCCGCCGCCGAGGCCGACACCATCGACACCGTCCGGTCGCTGAAGGGCTGACGGGGCCGGTCCCCCGATTCCAGGCCACGCTGCCCACGTTGCTTCGCATAGTTTATCTATGTAATATTGGTTGCGATGAGCAACCAGAACGCACGCCGGACAGACCCGGCCAACGACCTCCTGCGGGCCACCACGCGGCTCAACCGGTGGGCGTCGCGGCACGCGTCGTTCGACATGCCGGTCGCCCAGGCGCGGCTGCTCTCCCTCATCGACGACCTCGAGCCGACCCGCATCAGCGCCCTGGCCGAGGCCGACCACAGCTCGCAGCCGACGATCACCGCGGGTGTGCAGCGACTCGAGGCGCAGGGCTGGGCAGGTCGCGAAACCGACCCGACCGACGCCCGGGCGACGCTCGTCTCACTGACCGACGAGGGCCGGGCTGCTCTCGCGGCCGCGCGCAGGGCCCGTGCCGCCGTGCTCGCCCCCGTCATCGACGCGCTCGACGACGGGGAGCGGGCCCGGCTCGACGAGGCCGTCGCCGTCGTCGAGGAAGTCCTCGACCGGGCCAGCCTCGCCGTCCCGAATTCCCAAGCACAGCACCGAAAGGAAGCCTGACCCCAGTATGTGGCGCCAACCCAAGACCGTCTGGTCCGTCGCCTTTGCCTGCGTCATCGCGTTCATGGGCATCGGACTCGTCGACCCCATCCTCAAGCCGATCGCCGACGACCTCGGCGCCAGCGCCTCGCAGGTGTCCCTGCTGTTCACGAGCTACATGGCGGTGATGGGCGTTGCCATGCTGGGCACGGGTTGGGTGTCCAGCCGCGCCGGCGCCAAACGCACGCTGCTGCTCGGTCTGTTCATCATCATCCTCGGAGCGGGCCTGGCCGGGACCCAGGACGGTGTCACCGGCATCGTTGCCTTCCGCGCCCTGTGGGGCCTCGGCAACGCGCTCTTCATCGCCACGGCGTTGGCCACCATCGTGAACGCCGCGCGCGGCTCTGTCGGCCAGGCGATCGTCCTCTACGAAGCGGCACTGGGAGTGGGTATCGCGACCGGGCCGCTGCTCGGCGGCTGGCTGGGCGCGCACTCGTGGCGCTACCCGTTCTTCGGTGTCTCCGCCCTCATGGTCATCGCCTTCGTCGCGGTCATCGCCACCCTCCCCGCCACTCCCCCGACGGGCCAGCACACCAGCATCACCGCACCCTTCAAGGCGTTGTCGCACCGCGGGCTGCTCACCGTCGGGATCACGGCCCTGCTCTACAACTTCGGCTTCTTCACGCTGCTCGCCTTCACGCCGTTCCCGCTCGCGCTCGGCGCGCACGAGGTGGGCCTGATCTTCTTCGGCTGGGGCCTGTTGCTCGCCTTCACCTCGGTCGTCGTCGCCCCGCGGCTGCAGCGCCGGTTCGGCACCCTGCCCGGCATGGTCGGCGCCCTGCTCGGCTTCGCGGTCATCCTGGCCGTCATGGCGGTCGGCACAGACAGCAAGACCGTCCTCGCGACCTGTGTCGTCCTCGCCGGTGGCTTCCTCGGCGTGAACAACACGCTCATCACCGAGACCGTCATGAAGGTGGCGCCGGTCGAGCGGGGCGTGGCCTCCGCGGCATACAGCTTCGTCCGGTTCGGCGGCGGCGCCGTCGCGCCCTGGCTCGCAGGCAAGCTCGGTGAGCGCTCCGTACACCTGCCGTTCTGGGTCGGGGCCGGCGCGGTCGTCCTCTCGATCGCCGTCCTGCTCACGGCACGCGGGCTCGTCAACGCCACTGACGAGGTGCTCGACGAGGCGCACTCCGCCGTCGAGACCGAGGAGCTGGAGGCCGAGGCGATGACGGTGGGCGACGCCTGACGGTTCGCCCACGCCCGGGCCAATAGGCTGGCGCCGTGCTCGAGTCCATCACGGCGACCCGCTACGTCACCCCGCTCAAGGAGGGTGGCTCGCTGCCCGGCATCGTCGAGGCCGACGACCTCGGCACCTACGTGCTGAAGTTCCGCGGCGCCGGCCAGGGTCTCAAGGTCCTCGTGGCCGAGGTGCTGGTCGGGGAGCTGGCGCGCGCGCTCGGGCTGGCGGTGCCGCGCATGACGGTCATCGACCTCCAGGCCCCGATCGCGAAGTACGAGGCGGACGAGGAGGTCCAGGACCTGCTCACCGCCAGCCTGGGCAGCAACCTCGGCATCGACTTCCTACCCGGCTCGTTCGGCTACGACGGCAGCCGCCCGCCGGACCCCGACACCGCTGCCGACATCCTGTGGCTGGACGCCTTCACCGCCAACGTCGACCGCACCTGGAGCAACCCCAATCTCCTTGTGTGGCACGGCAGCCCGTGGCTCATCGACCACGGAGCGGCCCTCTACTTCCACCACTCGTGGCCGGGCAAGGGCCCCAACCCGGGGCGGTTCGCAACCCAGCCCTACGACGCCTCGACCCACGTGTTGCGCGACGTCGCGTCCAACCCCAGGGCCGCGCACGAGCGCCTCGCTCCCCTGGTCACACCCGACCTCCTCACCGCCGTCAGCGACGCGGTCCCCGACGAGTGGCTCGAGCCGGCACCCGGGCTCGACGACCCGGAAGCCAGCCGCGCGGCATACCGTGAGCACCTCCTCGCCCGCCTCGAGACGCCACAGACCTGGCTGCCGGGAGGTGCGCGGTGAGCACCGTCCCCTACCAGTACGTCGTCCTGCGCTGCGTGCCCCGCGTCGAGCGCGAGGAGTTCGTCAACGTGGGCGTCGTCCTCTACAGCCAGTCGGCTGACTTCCTCGACGCCGACTGGCGGCTCGATGAGCCGCGGTTGCGCGCCTTCGCGCCTGACCTCGACCTCGACGCCGTGGGCGCCGCGCTCGACACCGTCTGCCGGGTGTGCCGCGGGGAGACCGGTGGCGGGCTGCCCACCCTGGGCAGCCTGGGCCGCCGGTTCGGCTGGTTGAGTGCGCCCCGCAGCACCGTCGTGCAACCCGGTCCGGTGCACGGCGGCCTCACGGCCGAACCTGCCACCGAGCTCGGCGCCCTGCTCGACCGGCTGGTCACCGGAGGGTCACAAAGCCGCTGAGCTGCCGCGACACGGAACTTTTCACCCCCTACCGGGGCAAAGGTGGGGCTATGGTCCACAGCATGTCCGTAGCCCCCACTGCGGACGCGGGGAGGAGCCGACTCAAGGGTTCCGTGCTCGCGTTCGTCTACCTGCTCCCGGCGCTGGTCGTCTTCGGGATCTTCATCTTCTGGCCGCTGGTCAAGTCCGTGCTGCTGTCGGTGCAGGGCACCGACATCCTGGGCAACCCCAGCGGGTTCGTCGGGTTCGTCAACTACAGCAGGCTGTTCACCGACGACGGGTTCCTCCAGGTCCTCTGGGTCACCTTCGCGTTCACCGTCCTGACGGTGCTGCCGAGCATTGCCATTGCGCTCTTCCTGGCGCTGTTGCTGCAGAGCCGGATCCGCGGGGTCAAGTTCTTCCGGACCGCGTTCGCGCTTCCCTTCGCGTTCTCCGTGGCGACGGCGTCGGTCATCTTCGGGGTGCTGTTCAACCCCGCCAGCGGCGTGCTCAACGGACTGCTGTCCTACATCGGCGTCGGCAAGGTGAACTGGCTGACGAACCCCGACCTCGCGCTGTGGTCGGTGTCCGGGGCGACCGTGTGGATGCAGATCGGCTACAACCTGCTCGTCATCTCCGCCGGTCTGGGCGCCCTGCCCGACGACGTGCTCGAGGCGGCCAGGCTCGACGGCGCATCGGGGCTGCGGCTCCAGCGCTCCATCGTGATGCCCCTCATCACGCCACAGCTGTTCTTCCTCGTCGTGGTCGGCACCATCCACTCGCTGCAGAGCTTCGGCCAGATCAAGATCCTCACCGTGGGTGGCCCGGAGGGACGCACCACCACCCTCGTCTACTCCATCTACGAACAGGCCTTCGCCAACAACAACTCCAACTACGGGTATGCGTCGGCGCAGGCGATGGTGCTGCTGATCATCGTCCTGGTCATCACCGCGCTGCAGTTCGGCGTGCTCGAGCGGAAGGTGTTCTACCGGTGAGGTCCTCGTCCCGCCTCGGCACCGCCCTGACCTACGTCGCCCTTGCGGTGATGTTCGTGATCGTCCTGTTCCCCGTCTACTACGGGCTCGTCGGCTCGTTCATGGGTGAGCGTGACACCAACAGCTTCCCGCCGGCGCTGTGGCCGGTGAACGGTGTCTTCCCGGAGAACTACTCGAACGCGCTGGGCATCATCCCGCTGGGCAACCAGTACCTCACCAGCGTGCTGCAGACCGTCGTCATCACCATCGGCCAGCTCGTCACGAGCGTCCTCGCGGCATACGCCTTCGTGTTCCTGCCGTTGCGCTGGCGCGGGTTCTGGTTCGCGGTCTTCCTGTCCACGATGATGATCCCCTATGAGTCGATCATCATTCCCAACTACCTGCTGATCTCCGAGCTCGGGCTCAAGGACACCATCGCCGGTCTCACCCTGCCCTTCCTGGCAACGGGATTCGGCACGTTCCTCATGCGGCAGTCGTTCCTGTCCTTCCCGACCGAGCTGCGCGACGCGGCCCGCGTCGACGGCGCCGGGCACCTGCGGTTCCTCGTCTCGATCCTCGTGCCCCTGAGCCGGCCGTCGCTGGCCGCGCTCGGCATCTGGTCGGCGCTCTCGGCGTGGAACATGTACTTCTGGCCGCTGCTGACGACCGAGGACCCGCGCCACCAGACCATCCAGATCGGCATCAGCCAGCTGCAGACCTCCGACGGCGACAGCCCCGGGATGGTCCTCGCCGGTGTGATGCTCGCGCTCTTTCCCACCCTGTTGCTCGTCATCTTCGGGCAGCGCTTCATCGTCCGCGGGCTCACCGCGGGTGCCGTCAAGTGAACGAAGGAGTCCCACCGTGTTGACCCGCACCAGGAGGACCGGCCGATCCCGGTTCCGGTATGCCGTGCCGGCCGCCATCGCGGCCACCTCGCTCGTCCTCGCCGCCTGCGGCGGCGGTGGCGACAGCTCGTCGTCCGACGGCGCCGGAGCCCCCAAGGCCGACGCGCTCAAGGACGCCAAGGGCGTCACCACCGTCTCGTTCTGGCACGCGATGGACGGCAAGAACGCCGAGGTGCTCACGCAGCTCGTGAACGAGTTCAACGCCGCCAACAAGGGCAAGATCGAGGTCAAGCCCACGTATGCCGGCAAGTACGACGACGCGATCACCAAGTACAAGGCCGCGATCCAGAGCAAGTCGACGCCGGACGTCATCCAGATCTACGACATCGGCACCCAGTTCATGATCGACGCCAAGCAGGCGGTGCCGATGCAGGACTTCATCGACCGCGACAAGATGGACGTCTCGGACCTGCAGCCCAACATCACCGGCTACTACAGCGTCGACAAGAAGCTCTACTCGATGCCGTTCAACACCTCGATGCCGTTGCTGTACATCAACAAGTCGCTCTTCAAGAAGGCCGGTCTCGACCCGGAGAAGCCGCCGACCAACCTCGACGAGATCCGCGCGGCCGCCGAGAAGCTCTCCAAGAAGAACGGTGGTCCCGCGGACTACGGGTTCGGCGCAGCCATCTACGGCTGGCTGCTCGAGCAGTTCATCGCCAGCTCCGGGCAGGAGTACTGTAACCAGGGCAACGGGCGCACCGGTCGCGCGAGCGAGGTCAACTTCGCCCAGGACACCAACATCGCGGTGACCACGTGGTGGCAGAAGATGGTCAAGGACGGTCTGGCCGCCAACACCGGCCGCGACACCAAGGCCGCCCAGGCGGCGTTCAAGTCCGGTCAGCTCGCCATGAACCTGGAGTCGACCGGTCAGCTCGGCGGCTACAGCGAGGCGGCCAAGCAGGGCGGCTGGGAGCTCGGCGCGGTCAACTACCCGCACGTCAAGGCCGGCGACACCGGTGGCCCGATCATCGGTGGTGCATCGCTGTGGATCAACGGTGTGAACCACGAGGACGCCAACAAGGAGGCGGCCTGGCAGTTCGTGAAGTTCTTGGTCGACCCCAAGAGCCAGGCCACGTGGCACACGGGCACGGGCTACTTCCCCAACTCCAAGGGCGCGCTCAACGAGCCGGTCGACGTGGAGTACCGCAAGAACAACCCGCTGTTCGACGTCGCCGTCAAGCAGCTCGAGGGCACCGAGCTCACGACGGCCACCCAGGGCTGCCTGCTCGGTGTGATGCCGCAGTCGCGCAAGGCGTCCGAGGACGCGCTGGAGAAGGCACTCAACGGTGCCGACCCGAAGCAGGCCATGACCGACGCGGCGACCTCGGTCGCCACGCAGGCCAAGACCTACAACGACTCGGTCAAGTAGGCGTCAAGTAGGCCGAGCTCGTAGGTCAGGAACCATCCCGCTGCGGCGGGCGCAGGGCCCACGCGGCCACTGCGCCCGCCGCAGCCACGTTCAGGGAGTCCACTCCCCCGGCCATCGGGATCGTGACGGTCAGGTCGGCGGCGGAAAGCGTGTGCCGGGACAGCCCGTCGCCCTCGGTGCCGAGCACCAGCGCGAGCCGCTCCGGCGGGTCGGCTGCCAAGTCGTCGAGCGACACCGCGTCGTCGGCCAGCGCGAGCGTGGCGACGGTGAACCCGGTCTGCTGGAGGCCCGCGATGCCACCGGGCCACGGGTCGATGCGCGTCCACGGCACCTGGAACACGGTGCCCATCGAGACGCGGATCGACCTGCGGTACAACGGATCCGCACATCTGGGCGTCACGAGCACGGCATCGACACCGAGGGCCGCCGCCGACCGGAACACCGCCCCCACGTTGGTGTGGTCGACGATGTCCTCGAGCACGAGCACCCGCCGGGCATCGGCGACCAGCTCGGCCACGGCCGGCAGCACCGGACGCTGCATCGACGCCAGGGCCCCTCGGTGCAGGTGGAACCCGGTGAGCTGCTCGATCACGTCGTGCTCGCCGACATAGACGGGTATGCCGTCCGCCTCGGCCGCCGTGACGAGGTCGGATAGGTCGTCGAGCCAGCGCCGGGCCATGAGGTAGCTGCGCGGCCGGTGCCCGGCGGCCAGGGCGCGCCTGATCACCTTCTCGGACTCGGCGATGTAGAGGCCGCGCTCGGGCTCGGTGCGCCGGCGCAGCGCAACGTCCGTGAGCCGCACGTAGTCAGCGAGCCGGTCGTCGTCGGCAGTGGTGATGGTGAGGGGCACGTCAGCTGAACCAGACGATCTTGACGATGCCGACGATGCCGATGACGACGATGAGGCCACGCAGCACCAGCGGGGGCAGGCGGCGACCCACGGTCGACCCGATGACACCGCCCAGCAACGACCCGACCGCGATGAGCGCCACGACCCACCAGTCGATCAGGTCGTGCCCCACGATGATGAAGACGATCGCAGCCACCGCGTTGACGACGAGGGCCAGCACGTTCTTGTAGCCGTTGAGCCGTTGCAGCGACTCGCTGCTGAGGACGCTCAGGACGCCCATGAGGATCACGCCCTGGGCTGCGCCGAAGTAGCCGCCGTAGACCCCGGCGATGTAGACGGAAGCCATGAGCAGCAACGTCGTTCGCCCGCCGCGGTGGACCGGGTGCACGTCGTTCTCGCCGTGCCTGGCCGCCGCGCGCCGCTGCAGCGCCGGTCCGAAGACCACCAGCAGGACGCCGATGGCGATGAGCACCGGCACGATCGCGGTGAAGGCGTCCTCGGGCAGCACGCGCAGGAGCAGGGCTCCCGTGATGCCGCCGAGCAGCGACATGGGCACCAGCCGGCGGATCGCCGGACCGGCGCCGACCAGCTCCTTGCGGTAGCCCCACGACCCGGTGATGCCACCGCCGACGAGCCCGATGTTGTTCGACATGTTCGCCGTCAGCGGCGGAAAACCGAAGAACAGCAACGTGGGGAACGTGATGAGCGTGCCCGACCCCACGACGGTGTTGATGGTGCCGGCCGCCGTGCCCGCCAGGAAGATCCCCAGGGCTTCGACGACGGACACCCGGTCACCCTAGCGACCGCGTCGTTTCGCCCGGAAACCAGTCCAGACGACGGTATGCCGCCCGCTCACGGCGAGCGGGCGGCATACCTCGTGCGTGTGCTGGGGTCAGGGGCGCGGTGGTTCCGTGCCCTCGGGACCCTGCGCGCCCTCGACCGGCGGCGCGGGCGGGACGATCGGCGTCTCCGGCTGGTACTCCGGGACCGCATCGGCCGGCGGCTGCACGGGCGGCTGGACCCGCTGCACCGGCTGGGCGTGCTCGGTCGCCTCCTGGCTGGCGCGACCGGCCTGGCCGCGAGCCTCGGCGAGAGCCTGAGCCGGGTCCTCCAGCGCGGTCTCCTGGAAGACGTCGGCCGGGTCACCCGGGTCGACCCACTGCTCGTCATCGGACCCGTCGGGCCCACCCTGCTCGGTCTTGCCCAGCGCGCCACCGATGCCGCGCAGTGCGTCGGTGAGCTCGCTCGGGATGATCCACATCTTGTTGGAGTCACCGCGGGCGATCTGCGGGAGGACCTGGAGGTACTGGTAGGCGAGCAGCTTCTGCGTGGGCTTGCCGCGGTGGATCGCGTCGAACACCTGCTGGATGGCGCGGGCCTGGCCCTGGGCCTCGAGGATGCGTGCCTGGGCCGAACCCTCGGCGCGCAGGATCTGGCTCTGCTTCTCACCCTCGGCCGTGAGGATGTTGGACTGCTTGACGCCCTCGGCGTTGAGGATGGCGGCGCGGCGGTCACGCTCGGCCTTCATCTGCTTCTCCATCGACTCCTGCACCGAGATCGGCGGGTCGATGGCCTTGAGCTCGACGCGGTTGACGCGGATGCCCCACTTGCCGGTCGCCTCGTCGAGCACGCCGCGGAGCTGGCCGTTGATCTGGTCGCGGCTCGTGAGGGTCTGCTCGAGGTCCATCGAGCCGATGACGTTACGCAGCGTGGTGACGGTGAGCTGCTCGATGCCGGTGATGTAGTTCGCGATCTCGTAGACCGCGTCCTTCGGCGACGTCACCTGGAAGTAGATGACCGTGTCGATGCTGACGACGAGGTTGTCGGACGTGATGACGGGCTGCGGCGGGAACGAGACGACCTGCTCGCGCAGGTCGACGCTCGCGCGCACGCGGTCGATGAACGGGATGAGCAGGTGCAGGCCCGCGTCCAGGGTCCGGCTGTAGCGTCCGAGCCGCTCGACGATGACCGCGACCGCCTGCGGCACGATCCGCACGGACCGGAACAGCGCGACGAGCACGAAGATCAGGACGAGCCCGCCCACCACGATCAGCGCGAGCTGGCCGACGTCGGTGGTGTCCTCGGTCATGGAGCCTCCTTGGTCCGTTCGGTGGTGCCGCGCTAGGGGCGCGGCGTGGGGACGACGACCGCGGTCGCGCCGTCGATGCGGGTGACCGTGACCTCGGTGCCGGGTGTCAGGGCGTCGCCGTCGGACGTCCGGGCGCTCCACACCTCACCCGCGAGCTTGACCCGCCCGGTCTCGCCCGTGACCGTCGCGATCACGACCGCCGGACGGCCGACGAGAGCGGACGCGTTGGTCTCGACGAGCGGCGTGCGTCGCCGCAGGTGCCGCAGCAGCCACGGCCGCAGCGTGACGAGCAGCAGCACGGACACGACGGCGGCGACGACGATCTGCACCCACAGCGGCGCTCCCGCGGCGCTGGCGACCCCGCCGGCGAGGGCCCCGCCCGCGGCCATGATGAAGACGAGCTCGAGCGAGAGCATCTCCAGGATGCCGAGCACCAGGGCGCTGCCGACCCACCAGAGCCACTCCACCGTGCGTACCTCCCGATCGTCAGCCGTGCACCGATCCTAGGCACACTCTTGACGGTCTCGTGAGGATTCGGGTGCCGAGCGCCCGGAAGGAGCGGGGTGCGGGCGACGGACGGTCAGGCAGGCGGTCAGACGAGCGTCGCGGCGCGGGCCGACCAGCGACCCGCGTGCCGGTCGAGCAGCAGGTCGATCCCGAACGCGCCCGAGAGCTGCTCGGCCGTGAGGACCTCCTCGATGGGGCCGGACGCGTGGACCGCACCGTCGCGCAGGAGCAGCAGGTGCGTGAATCCCGGCGGGATCTCCTCGACGTGGTGCGTGACGAGCACCAGCACGGGCGAGCGGCGGTCGTCGGCCAGCTCGGCGAGCGCGCCGACGAGCTCCTCGCGGCCACCGAGGTCGAGCCCTGCCGCGGGCTCGTCGAGCAGCAGGAGCTCGGGGTCGGCCATCAGGGCACGGGCGATCTGCACGCGCTTGCGCTCGCCCTCGCTGAGGGTGCCGAAGTACCGGTCGCCGAGGTGCTCGACCCCGAACGCCCGCAGCAGGTCGGTCGCGCGGGTCTCGTCGAGGTCCTCGTACTCCTCGCGCCAGCGCCCCGTCATGCCGTACGCGGCGGTCAGCACCACGTCGCGCACGAGCTCACCCGTGGGGATCTTGTCGGCGAGCGCGGAGCTGGACAGGCCGATGCGCGGCCGCAGCTCGAAGACGTCGACGTTGCCGAGCCGGCTGCCGAGGAGCTGCGCCGAGCCGCTCGTCGGGTGCATGCGCCCCGAGGCGACCTGCAGCAGCGTCGTCTTGCCCGCGCCGTTGCGTCCCAGGACGACCCAGCGCTCACCCTCGGCGACCGTCCACGACACGCTGTCGAGGATCGTCGTCGTCCCCCGTCTGATCGTCACGTCCTGGAGGTCGAGCACGTCGGTCATGGCACGACCCTAACGTTCGAGCGCCCGTCCCCGCGCACACGCCTCGCGACGGACGGCGGGCCCGGACGCCGTACCGTGGGCGGGTGCCCGACCTCGACCTGCCCCGGGGCGCCGTGCTCGCGCTGTGGCTCGGCGCGACCGCCGCCCGCCCCGCCGGCTCTCCCGTGCCCACGGCCGCACTGCGCGGCGTGCAGGGCGACGACGAGCCGCACGAGGTGGTGGACGCGACCGGCTCCCGCCTCGACCTCGCCGACGCGGTCGCGTCGTGGACGGCCCCCGACCTCGACGTCGTCGCGCTCCTGCCGGCCCCCGGCGACGTCGCGGGCGTGCCCGCCGCGGTGAGCGCGCAGGCGCTCGACGCGCGTGAGGTCGTCCTGCTGCGCTCGGCGGGCCGCAGCCTCGCGCTCGTCCCGGAGGTGACCGGGTTCGGCTCGGCGCTCGAGCCCGGGCACCTGGTCACGTGGCACGCCACCGAGGTGCCCGACTGGACGCTGGCGGTGCAGGGGCTCGGCACGCTCGAGGACGCCGACCGAGGCCTGCGGCGCGGCCTGACGGACGTCACGGACGCGCTCGTGCGCCTCGACGTGGCCCACTGGGACGACGAGCACGCGACGCAGGTGGTCGCGCTGCGCGACGCGGGCGTGCCGACCTGGCGGCTGCCGGACCGTCTCGACGCGCGCCGCGGTCGGATCCTCGCAAGCGCCGCGCGGCTGCTCGCGATCGTGGACCTCGCGACCCGCGACGACGGCGGCGCCGTCAACCTGTGGCAGGCCGACCAGCGCACCGCCGCGCTGCGCGACGTCGACCGGCTCGCGCGTCGCGCGCTGTCCGCCGCGACGTTCGCCGGCCCGGCCGCGGGCCCGGGTCCTCAGGCGAGCACGCCTCGGTAGACCTCGAGGGTGCGCTCGGCGACGGCCGCCCACGAGAAGTGGTCCTCGACCCGCTGCCGGGCCGCCAGGCCCCACCGCCGGGCGCGCTCGACGTCCGTGACCGCCTCCGTGAGCGCGGCGGCGAGGTCGGCGACGAACCGCTCGGGGTCGCGCGGTGTGCCCGTGCCGTCCTGCACCTGGTCGATCGGGACGAGCCAGCCCGTGACGCCGTCGTCGACGACCTCGGGGATGCCGCCCGTCGCGGTGCCGACCACGGGCAGCCCGACGGCCATGGCCTCGAGGTTGACGATGCCGAGCGGCTCGTAGACCGACGGGCAGACGAACACCGTCGACGCGGCGAGGACGGCGACGAGGTCCTCGCGCGGGAGCATCTGCTCGATCCACACCACTCCCGAGCGGCGCGTGCGCAGCGCCTCGACGAGGCCCGTGACCTCGGCGGCGATCTCGGGGGTGTCGGGTGCGCCCGCGCACAGCACGAGCTGCACGTCGGCCGGCAGCGACTCGGCCGCGCGCAGCAGGTACGGCAGACCCTTCTGGCGCGTGATGCGCCCGACGAACACGACCGCGGGACGCGTCGGGTCGATGCCGAGCGCGCGCACGGTCTCGTCCGCGTGCGCGAGCGCGGCCTCGTCGGTGGGCCGACGCCACGCCGCCAGGTCGATGCCGTTGTGCACCACGTGCACGCGTGCGGGGTCGACCGCGGGGTAGCTGCGCAGGATGTCCTCGCGCATGCCGCCCGAGACGGCGATCACCGCGGCCGCGCCCTCGTAGGCGGTGCGCTCGACCCAGCTCGAGACCGCGTACCCACCGCCGAGCTGCTCGGCCTTCCACGGCCGCAGCGGCTCCAGGCTGTGCGCCGTGAGCACGTGCGGCACGCCGTGCAGCAGCCCGGCGACGTGCCCGGCGAGGTTCGCGTACCACGTGTGCGAGTGCACCAGGGCGGTCGCGACGTCGTCCTCGCCCGCACCGATGCCCGCGACGATCTCGAGGTCGACCCCGAGCGTCTGCAGCGCCGCGTTGGTGCCCGACAGCCCCCCCGGGACCGAGTAGCCGTGCACACCCTGCTCGCGCGCCGCGTCGTCGCGCGGCCCGTCGAAGCAGTGCACGCGCACGTCGAGGCTGCCCCGCAGCACCGCGGCCAGCTCCGCGACGTGCACCCCGGCCCCTCCGTAGACGTGCGGGGGGTACTCCCGGGTGAGCATGTCGACGCGCACTGACGACCTCCGTGGACGGCGGCCCGCACGCACCGGCGGGCCGTGATGCGCGACACGCTAGCGCGTGAACGCGCCCTGGCCTCGCCCGCACCGCCTGTCGGGCCTAGGGTTCGGGGCATGGCACAACCGCGCGTCCTGGCCATCGTCCTCGCAGGTGGCGAGGGCAAGCGACTCATGCCGCTCACGGCCCACCGGGCGAAGCCGGCAGTCCCGTTCGGCGGGATCTACCGGCTCATCGACTTCGCCCTGTCGAACGTCATCAACTCCCACTACCTGCACGTGATCGTGCTGACGCAGTACAAGTCCCACAGCCTGGACCGGCACGTCTCGAAGACGTGGCGCATGTCGGCCCTGCTCGGCAACTACGTCGCCGCCGTCCCCGCGCAGCAGCGCGTCGGCAAGCACTGGTACCTCGGCAGCGCCGACGCGATCTACCAGTGCCTGAACATCATCGACGACGAGCGCCCCGACATCGTCGTCGTGGTGGGCGCCGACCACGTGTACCGCATGGACTTCTCGCAGATGGTCGACGCGCACATCGCGTCCGGCGCCGAGCTGACCGTGGCGGGCATCCGGCAGCCCATCGACATGGCGGACCAGTTCGGCGTCATCGAGACGGTTTCCGACGACCCGTCGCGCATCGCGGCCTTCCGCGAGAAGCCGACCGACCCGACGCCGGTGCCGGGCTCGCCGCTGGAGATCCTCGCGTCGATGGGCAACTACGTCGCGAACGCCGACGCGCTCGTCGAGGCCGTGACGGTCGACGCCGAGAACGTCGCGTCGCGCCACGACATGGGCGGCGACATCGTGCCGTGGTTCGTCGAGCGCGGCACCGCCGGCGTGTACGACTTCATCCGCAACGACGTCCCCGGCTCCACGGACCGCGACCGCGACTACTGGCGGGACGTCGGCACGATCGACTCCTACTTCGAGGCGAACCACGACCTCATCTCGGTAGAGCCGGTGTTCAACCTGTACAACGACGCGTGGCCGCTGCACACCGGCTACACCGGCCTGCCGCCGGCGAAGTTCGTGCACGCGGGCGCCGGGCGACTGGGC
>JAEZWF010000047.1 GCA_023420415.1 Actinomycetes bacterium
CCCCGGCTGGGGTCCGCCCGGGGGGCCCCCCCCCCGACACAGGTGGGCGCCGCGGGCGCGGTGGGCGGGGCCGGCGGGTCAGCCGTCGGTGGCCGGCGCCGTGCTGCGCGAGGGTTCGTCACGCCAGGAAGCCCACAACGCGGCATACGCGCCGTCGGCGGCGACCAGCTCGTCATGGGTGCCGATCTCGCTGACCTGCCCGTCCTCGACGACGGCCACGCGGTCGGCGTCGTGGGCGGTGTGCAGGCGGTGCGCGATCGCGACCACGGTGCGACCGTCGACCACCGCCGCCAGCGACCGCTCGAGGTGTCGGGCGGCCCGTGGGTCGAGCAGCGAGGTGGCCTCGTCGAGCACCAGCGTGTGCGGGTCGGCGAGGACGAGCCGGGCGAGCGCGAGCTGCTGCGACTGCGCCTCGGTGAGGACGTAGCCGCCGCTGCCGACGACGGTGTCGAGGCCGTCGGGCAGCCCCCGTGCCCAGGCGAGAGCGTCGACCGCGGCCAGCGCCGCCTCGAGGTCGTCGCGGCTCGCGGCCGGCCGGGCGAGCAGCAGGTTGTCGGACACGGTGCCGACGAACACGTGGTGCTCCTGGGTGACCAGCGCGACCTCGCCACGCAGCTCACCGAGCTCGAGGTCCACCAAGGGGACGCCGCCCACGTCGACGCGCCCCTCACGCGGGCCGTCGATGCCCGCCATGAGCCGGCCGAGCGTCGACTTGCCGGCGCCGGACGGCCCGACGATCGCGAGCCGCTCGCCCGGCTGCAGGTCGAGGGACACCCCGCGCAGGACGTCGTGGTCCGGACGGTAGGCGTAGCGGACGTCGTCGACGACCAGCTCGGACCCGTCCGGGTGCTCGCCGGTCGCGCGTCGGTCGGGCGCGTCGCCGACGCCGATGACGCGGGCCAGCGACGTGGCACCGACCTGGATCTCGTCGAGCCAGCTCAGCACCTCGTCGAGCGGGTTCGTCATCTGTTGGATGTAGAGCGTGACCGCAGTCGCCGCTCCGGCGGTGATGTGGCCGTTGATGGCGAGCCAGCCACCCCACACGATCGCTCCCGCGGTGGGCACGTAGTAGCCGAAGACGACCGACGGAAACCAGTGCAACCGCAGTCCGAGGGTGTAGCGCTCCGCGCGGTAGCACTCGCGCAGAGCCTTGCGAAACTCCTTGCGCCGCACCGCGGTCAGCGACAGCGCGTCGATGGTGCGCGCACCGTCGACGGTCTCCGCGACCACCCCGTTGAGCTGGGCATAGGTCGCCCGCTCCCACAGGTAGCCGTCCGCGGCATACCTGAGGTAGCGACGGGTCGAGAGCCAGTAGAACGGCACCCCGAGCAGGATCGGCAGCGTCGCCAGCGGCGACGTGAGCAGGGCCGCGACGATCGTCATGAGCACCGTCATCGCCGCCACGAACAGCGACGGGATGCCGAACCGCACCACGTGCGAAAGCGCCTCGACGTCGTTGGTGGTGCGGGCCACGAGGTCGCCGGTGCCGGCGCGCTCGACCGTCGACAGGGGCAGGTTGACCGCGCGCCCGACGAACTGTTCGCGCAGCTGCGCAAAGACGGTCTCGCCGAGGATGAAGGACATGCGCCGGGCGCCCCAGGTGAGGGCGGTCTGCACGACGATCGCGCCGGCGAGCCCGAGGGCGATCCGGTCGACCGTGCCCGTGTCCCGAGTCCCGCTCACGACGTCGACGAGGCGGCCGACGAGCCACGGCCCGGCCAGGGCGGCCAGCGCCGCGAGGGCGTGCAGGCCCAGCACCCAGGCGACGAGGCCGCGGTGCTCGCGCACGAGCGCACGTGTCTGCGCCCCCACCGTGCGCATGTCGGCGATCGGCAGGGTGCGGTGGGCGTGGTCGGTCATCATCGGTCTTCCTCCTCTCCGCGGAGCACGACGTGTCGGTATGCCGGGTCGGCCAGGAGGTCGTGGTGGGTGCCGGTGCGCGTGACGAGGCCGTCCTCGAGCAGCACGACCTCGTCGGCGTGGCTCAGCAGCAACGGGCTGACGGTCGTGACGACCGTGGTGTGGCCGCGGCGGTGGGCTGCGAGCCGCTCGGCGATGCGGGCCTCGGTGTGGGCGTCCACGGCGCTGGTGGGTTCGACCAGGACGAGGACCGGAGCGTCCGTGAGGAGCGCGCGGGCCAGGGCAAGGCGCTGCCGTTGGCCGCCGGAGTAGGACCGGCCGCGCTCCTCGACCGTGCCGTCGAGCCCGTCGGGAACGGCGTCCAGCACGTCCGCGGCGCTGGCCGTCTCGATGGCGTCGAGGACTGCGGTGTCCGTGGGTCGGTCGCCGGTGCGGGCTCCGAGCAGCTGGTCGCGCAGGCCTCCGGTGAACAGCCGCGGGTCGGGCTCGCTGACCACGATGCTGCGGCGGACGTCGGCGATGGCAAGATCGTCGAGGCGCACGTCGCCCCACGTGGTCTGGTGCGGCCCCGGGCCGTGGCGTCCCACGCGGTCGGCGACCGCGGCAGACTCCTCCGGTCGCGCGGACACGATCGCGGTGAGCCGTCCGCCGCGAGCGACCGTGCCGGAGATCGGGTCGACGAGGTCGGCTGCCCGGTCGGGAAGGGGCGCTCGCGAAGCGGCGTCAGGGTCGTGGTCGGGGCGAATTGCCATGACCCGCAACATCTTTCCGGCCGCGATGTGTGCCCGGACCGCGCGGTCGACCACCTCGACCGCGGTCTGGAGCGGCATGGTGAGGAATGCCGTGTAGCCGTAGAAGGCCACGAGCTGCCCGGCCGTGATGTCGCCGGCCACCGCCTGCCGCGCGCCGAGCCAGGTGACCAGCACGACGAAGACGCCCGGGATCAGCACCTGCGCCGAGTCGAGCGCCGCCTGGATGCCCGCCACCCGGAACCCGCGCTCGCGCACCCGTGCCGACTGCGCCTCGTAGCGACGCAGGAAGGTCTGCTCGCCGCCGATGCCACGCAGCACCCGCAGACCCGCGACGGTGTCCGCCCCGAGCGTGGTCAGCCGCCCGGCCTCCTCGCGCTGGCGGGCCTGACGCCGCTGGAGCGGGCGCACGATGAGGGTCAGGCTCGCCAGCATCACCGGACCGCCGAGCAGCACCAGCCAGCCCAGGGTCGGCGACGCGGTGAGCAGGATGATGCCGACGACCACGTAGCTGACGACGGCACCGGTGAAGCGCCCCATCACGTCATAGAGGCCGCCGAGACGCATGACGTCGTTGGCGAAGACCGCGACCACCTCACCGGACGGGATCGCGCGGGTGACCGCGGGGCCGGCCTGTTCGGTGCTCTCGGCGACGAGCTGTGCCCCGCGGTAGGACGCCGAGAGCCAGTTGCCGACCGCGAAGTAGTGCCGGACCGCTGCGGTCGCCGCGCAGATCGCACCGAGGACGAGCAGGACGCCGGCCCACGTGAGG
The DNA here is from genome assembly GCA_023420415.1 of Actinomycetes bacterium. GTDB lineage: Bacteria > Actinomycetota > Actinomycetes > Actinomycetales > Dermatophilaceae > Pedococcus. The sequence goes on from JAEZWF010000047.1 coordinate 3,382, forward strand.
AGACCGCCGGTGTCGCCGGGGACGATGCCCTCGTCGACGCCCTTGCCGACCGCCGCCGGGATGAGCGCGATCGCGAGCATCCACGCCGCCCCGGCGAGCATGCCGAGCGCCTGGCTGCGCCACTGCTGCCCCGCGATCCAGAGCATGAACCGGGGGATGCTTCGGGTGTCCGGGCGTCCCGGGTCGGCAAAGGGCATCTGTTGCATGAGGTGTGCAACGGTATGCCGCGGGGAGGCCGCCCCGACACCGGTTTTCCTCGGGCGCGGGCGGCGTTCACCGACGGTTCGCCCGGTGCTCGGTGAGTCTGCGTGGCGACCTGGGCCAGGCGGCATACGGTCGTCGTGTGCGGTCTGGAGGGAAGCATCGGCTCGTCGTCCGCCACGACCCTGTCTTCGTGCGCCGACGGCGCATCGCGCTGCTCGCGGTCGTGGGCGTCCTCGCCGTCGCGGTCCTGGGGACGACCAGGGTCTTCGGGCTGGTCGGCGGCGAACCCGCCGAGGCTGCGCCCGCACCGAAGCCCGCCGCCGCCAAGCCGACACCCGCCAAGCCCACGCCGAGCATTCCGGTGCCGAAGCCGAGCCCCGTTGAGGCGCAAGGCGATCCGGGCCCGTCGGAGAAGACCGCGCTGGTGCGGATCCTGCGCCTCACCGGTGGGCTCACGCCCAAGTCGGTCGTCGCGTCGTCGACGGGCCAGGTGTTCGCGCAGAACATGATGTACACCCACACGATGGTCGCCTTCCGGGCCGATGGCGCCCGCCTGGCCACGATCGGCGACTCGGTCGACCTGTCGAAGTTCGGTGTCGAGGGGCACCCCGGCGTCTCCAAGGGCTCGCCGGTGGAGGCCGCCTTCACCCCCGACGGGCGCTATGCGTGGGTGTCGAACTACTCGATGTACGGCAAGGGCTACGGGCCCGAGGGGCTGGACAGCTGCACCAAGGGCGACGGCACCTCGCCGAGCACCGTCTACCGCGTCGACACGACCACCCACAAGGTCGACAAGGTCACCCCGGTGGGTGCCGTGCCGAAGTACGTCGCCGTCACGAAGGACGGCAAGCGGGTGCTCGTCACCAACTGGTGCAGCATGGACCTCTCGGTCATCGACGCGTCGTCGGGTGAGGAGACGGCACGAATTCCGTTGGGGGGAGACAACCCTCGCGGCATCGCCGTGTCACCGGACGGGCGCCAGGCCTACGTCGCGGTCATGGGTTCGGACCGCGTCGTCCGCGTCGACCTCGACGCGCGCAAGGTCTACGACTACGCCCGCACCGGCGACGGCCCCCGTCACATCGTCGAGAGCCCCGACGGCAAGTTCCTCTACGTCACCAACAACAACGACAACACGGTGTCCAAGCTCGACCGGGAGTCCGGGGAGATCCTCAAGGTGGTGCAGGTCGGCAAGGAGCCGCGGTCGATGACCATCTCGCCCGACGGCGGCGCCATCTACACCGTCAACTACTCCTCGTCGTCCGTGACCAAGCTGCGCACCTCCGACCTCACGGTCGTCGACGAGGTCAAGACCGACCAGCACCCGATCGGCATCACGTACGAGCCGACGAGGAAGGCCGTGTGGGTCGCCTGCTACGGCGGGAGCATCCTCGTGTTCGACGACTCGAGGCTTCCCGTAGCCTGACCGGGTGCTGCGGACCGCCCTCAAGCCCAAGTGGCTCGGCCTGCTCGCAGTGGTCCTCGTGGCCGGCGTCGCCTGCGTCCAGCTCGGTCTCTGGCAGCTCAACGTCGCCCGGGACAAGGGGCTCGCGGAGGCGCTGCGCAAGGCGCATGAGGCGCGACCGGTGTTGCTGGACACCGTGATCCGGCCGCACCAGCCGTTCCCGAACGAGCAGTCCAACCGCGCCGTCACCGCGGTGGGTGAGTATGCCGCGGACGACCAGTTCCTCGTCGGCCCGCGCCGGCTCGACGGCACCTCCGGCTACTGGGTGGTGACCCCGATGGTCGTCGCGGAGAGCGGTGCCCGGGTCCCCGTGGTGCGGGGCTTCGTCGCGGAGTCAGGTGGCAAGCCGGTGGTCCCACCGATCGCACCGCCGACCGGCACGGTCTCCGTCGACGGGACCTTGGCGCCGGGGGAGTCGACCGCCGCCGCCCCGAGCGGGGCACCTGGGTGGCCCAAGCCGGCCCTGGGCTCGGTCGACATGGCGGTGCTCGTCAACGACTGGTCGGGGCAGGTCTACAACGCCTTCGTCTTCGCCCAGACCGAGAAGTCTGCGACCGGGGCCGGGATCCGCGTGCCCGACGACCTCACGCGGGTGCCCCCACCGGAGGTGACGGGCGGGCTCAAGTGGCGCAACGCGGCATACGCCCTGCAATGGTGGGTCTTTGCCGGCTTCGCCCTGTTCATGTGGTTCAGGATGGTGAGGGATGATGCCGAGCGTGACGACGACTGAGATCAGGGACAAGGCAGGCGCGGCACGCGCGCTGTCGTGGTTCAAGGTGATGGCGATCGTGGCCGGCGTGGCCATGTTCGTGCTCATCGCGGAGATGGTGCTGAAGTACGGCTTCGACAACGACGTGCTGTCATGGTGGAGCCCGGTGCACGGCGTCATCTTCATGGTCTTCGTCTTCACCGTGTGGAACCTCGGGCTCAAGGTGCGGTGGGGCTTCGGGAAGATGGTCGCCATCGTCATCGGGGCCTGCATCCCGCTGGTGGCGTTCGTCATCGAGCGGCGGGTGGCGGCCGAAGTGGAGCCCCAGCTCGACCGGTAGCCTTGCCGTGTGAGCGACGCCCCCCACACCCAGGCCCAGGACGACGACCGCGTCGAGGCGCCGGAGGGTGACCGCGTCGAGGCGCCGGCCACCCCGCTGCAGGGCAAGCCGGTGCTCGTCCTCGACTTCGGTGCCCAGTACGCGCAGCTCATCGCGCGGCGGGTGCGCGAGGCCAACATCTACAGCGAGGTCATGCCGCACACGGCGACCGTCGACGAGCTGCTTGCCAAGGACCCCGCCGCCATCGTGCTGTCCGGCGGGCCGTCGTCGGTCTACGAGGAGGGCGCGCCCGAGCTCGACCGCGCGGTGCTCGAGGCCGGGGTGCCGGTGTTCGGCATGTGCTACGGCTTCCAGGCCATGGTTCAGGCACTCGGCGGCACGGTCGCGCACACCGGGCTGGGTGAGTACGGCTCGACACCGGCGACCGTGTCCGACGCCGCCTCGACCCTCTTCAACGGCCAGCCGCACGAGCAGTCGGTGTGGATGAGCCACGGGGACTCGGTCACCGAGGCCCCCGAGGGCATGCAGGTGACGGCCTCGACCGCAGGTGCGCCGGTGGCGGCATTCGAGGACGACGAGCGCCGGCTCTACGGCGTGCAGTGGCACCCCGAGGTGATGCACTCGACCTTCGGCCAGCGAGTGCTCGAGAACTTCCTCTACAAGGGCGCCGGCATCACCGGCGACTGGACCGCGGCCAACGTGGTCGAGGAGCTCGTGGGTGCGATCCGCGAGCAGGTCGGGGAGTCGCGCGTGCTGTGCGCGCTGTCCGGCGGGGTCGACTCCTCGGTGGCGGCAGCCCTCGTGCAGAAGGCGGTCGGCGACCAGCTGACCTGTGTCTTCGTCGACCACGGACTGCTGCGGGCGAACGAGGCCGAGCAGGTCGAGAAGGACTTCGTGGCGGCAACCGGCGTCGACCTCGTCGTCGTCGACGCGAAGGAACGCTTCCTGTCGGCGCTGGCCGGGGTGAGCGATCCCGAGGAGAAGCGCAAGATCATCGGGCGCGAGTTCATCCGGGTCTTCGAGCAGGCGGCGCGCGACGTCGTCGGCTCGCGTGGGGACGACGAGCACCCCGTGGAGTTCCTCGTCCAGGGCACGCTCTACCCCGACGTCGTCGAGTCCGGTGGGGGCACCGGCGCCGCCAACATCAAGTCGCACCACAACGTGGGCGGGCTGCCGGATGACCTGCAGTTCAAGCTGGTCGAGCCGCTGCGGTCGCTCTTCAAGGACGAGGTCCGCCAGGTCGGTCTCGAGCTCGGCGTGCCCGAGGCCATCGTGTGGCGGCAGCCGTTCCCGGGGCCGGGCCTCGGCATCCGCATCGTCGGCGAGGTGACGGCCGAACGGCTCGAGGTGCTGCGCGCGGCAGACGCCATCGCCCGGCACGAGCTCACCGCGGCCGGTCTCGACCGCGACATCTGGCAGTGCCCGGTCGTGCTCCTCGGCGACGTCCGCTCGGTCGGTGTGCAGGGCGACGGGCGCACCTACGGCCACCCGATCGTGCTGCGCCCCGTGTCGTCCGAGGACGCCATGACCGCCGACTGGACCCGCGTGCCCTACGACGTGCTGGCCAAGATCTCCACCCGCATCACCAACGAGGTGCGCGAGGTCAACCGCGTCGTCCTCGACGTGACCAGCAAGCCGCCGGGCACCATCGAGTGGGAGTGACCCGGCCATGAAGCTGCCGGACGGAGTGCCGGGCCGGCTGCCGACCCGCCACCAGCTCACGCGGGCCGGCGTCCAGGACGCGACGAGCCGCTGGGTGATGCGTCACGTCCTGATCGGTCCGCCGCTCGCGCTCGCGACCGGGCTCACCGTGGTGGGGCTGCGCAACGTGCCGAAGACCGGCGCACTGATCGTCGCGTCCAACCACCTGTCGTTCATCGACTCGATCGTCATCCCGCTGGCCAGTGGCCGGCAGGTGCACTTCCTCGGCAAGTCCGAGTACTTCGAGGGGACGGGCCTGCGCGGTGGCGCGGTGCGCTGGTTCCACTCGACCGCGGGCACCATCCCGGTCGACCGCCGCGACCCGCGCGCCGCGATGAAGTCGCTCGAGCTCGGCGAGGAGGTCCTGCGACGCGGTGAGGCGTTCGGCGTCTACCCCGAGGGGACCCGGTCACCCGACGGACGGCTCTACAAGGGACGCACGGGCGTGGCGCGGATGGCCGTCGCTACCGGTGCGACGCTGCTGCCGGCCGCGGTCATCGGCACCGACAAGGTGCAGCCGCCCGGCTCGAACGGTTTCCGCCCGGGGAAGGTGACGGTGAAGTTCGGGACGCCGGTGGACGTGGCCGGGTTGTCGCAGCAGTTCCAGAAGGCCGCGCTGTTGCGCGCCATCACCGACGCCACCATGGATGGCATCGCCGCCCTGTCCGGCCAGGAGCGCGCCGACATCTACGCCTCCGACTTCAAGGCTCAAGCCGCGGCCACCGCCCAGGCCTGACACCGAGCCGTGGCGTCGTGAGCCGGATCTACCTGCTGCGGCACGCCATGCCCGTCCTCGACGAGACCGTCCCGTCGGCTGACTGGCCCCTGAGTGCGCAGGGCCGCACCGCCGCACAGGCGATCGGGCGCGCGCTGCCTCGCGACGGCATACGACTCACGTCACCCGAGCCCAAGGCTCGCGAGACCCTCGCGCTCGCGTGCCCGGGCCCCGCGATGGTCGATGCCCGGTTGGGCGAGGTATGCCGCCCTCCCGAGCCGATCGGTGACGGCCACCGTGCCGTGCGGCGCGACTGGGTGGCCGGTCGTCTCGACCAGCGTCACCGCGGCTGGGAGTCACCGTCGCATGCGGCCTCCCGCTTCGCCGCGGCCATCGCCGAGCACCGGTCCGACACCATGGTCGTGGCCACCCACGGCATGGTGCTGACCGCCTGGCTCGTGTCGATCGGCCACGTCGAGGGCGGTCAGCCGGCGGCCCGCTTCTGGGAGGCGATGGCCCTGCCAGACGTCGTCGTGGTCGACCTGGGCTGACGTCAGGAGAGGCGCTGGCGTCAGTGCTTGGCGTCCTCGGGCAACGGCGTCTGGTCTTGCAGGCCGCCGCGGAGGTGATGAACCTGGGCGCCGACACGCCTGGCACCAGCCAGGTCATGACGCGGGCTCGGATCCGGCGAGCGTGGCGGCGACCCGTCGGCGCAGGAGGGCATACTCCTGCCCGCAACGCTTGGGCCGCCCGGGTGGGCGTACCACCAGTCGACCGGGCTGCAGCACCTCGTGGGGCAGGAACTGGTCACCGGTGAGGTCGAGCTCGGTGCCGTCGGGCAACACGTTCCAGTAGTGGTGCCCCTGTTTGGTGCCGTCGGCGTACAACACCTCCGCGAACATGAGGTCGCCGCCGAAGTAGTCGTGCAGCACCAACGACGTGGTGCCGCACTGCCCGCGCGACGGGTTGTCGGGGCTCCACGTCGCCTGGTCCGTCGGGTCGCAGGTGTCGGCGGACCAGCTCGCCCGGATCGCTCCCGACACCTGCTCAAGGGTTGGTCCGCCCAGCTCGCTCATGGGCGCACCCTGCCCCACCCCACCGACAACGACGCGCCCGCTACCGCCGCACCAGGGCACCGGCGAAGGAGGCCGACGGCGCCAGCGACGGCAGCAGCGCCGCCTGGTAGGCGTGGTAGACGTCCGGCTTGCCCGCCCAGACGGTCGACGCCGGCTGGTTCGACGCGTCGAGCTCGTGTCGCCACGACCCGGCCTCACGGTCGATGAGGTGACGCTGCGCGTGCGCCCACCACGCGGCATACCAGTCGGCGTAACCCTGCTCACCGGTCTCACGACCGAGCGCCCACGCCGTCGCGATGCCCTCGGCGACCACCCAGTGCAGCCGGTTGCGCACCACTGGCACGCCGTCGAAGTCGGTCGTGTAGACGAACCCGTCGGCGTCGTCGGCGTGCCAGCCGTCGCCGACCGCCTGCTCGAACAGGGACACGGCGTTGTCGAGCAACCAGTCGGGGGCGTCGTCGCCGAGGGCGGTGCGCAGGTGGAGGGCGAGCCGCGACCACTCGAGCAGGTGCCCGATCGTCACGCCGTAGGGACGGAACGGGTCGGCCGGGTTGTCGCGGTTGTAGTCGAACAACGGCGTCCAGTCCGGCGTGAAGTGCTCGGGCAGGTGCCAGTCGTTGCGGCGGGCGAAGCCGTGCACGACGTGTTCGACGATGCGGGCGGCGTGCGAGCGCGCGGCGAGATCGCCGGTCACCTCGTGGACCGCGAGCAACGCCTCGACACTGTGCATGTTGGCGTTGATGCCGCGGTAGTCCTCCAGCGTGGTCCACCCCCGGTCCCAGCTCTCGACCACGAGCCCGTCGCGGTCGTCCCAGAAGTGCGTCTCGAACACTTCGCGCGCGTCATCGAGCAGGGCCTGGCCGGCGGGGTGGCCGGCGGCGGTCGCGCTCGCGGCGGCGAGCAGGACAAAGGCGTGCTCGTATGCCGTCTTGTCGCCGGTGACGGGCGTGTGCGTCTTTGCGTCGACGGCGGAGAACCAGCCGCCGTGCTCGTCGTCGTGCAGGACCTCGCGCAGGGCCCGGACGCCGTGGTCGAGCTCGGTGCGCGCGGATTCGTTGCCCTGCAACACTTCCAGCGCCGCGACGTGGGTCATGCGGCAGGTGATCCAGGCCTCGACGGGGCGGTCGAGCTCGGGCTGGCCGTGGTCGTCGAGCCAGGCGAAGCCGCCGTCCGGGTGGACCGCGCCGCGGGCGAACTCCCACAGCCGCGTGCACTCAGCGGCGAGCCAGTCGGCGTCGGGGGCGGACGGGGCAACGGAGTCGCTGGAGGTCACCTGCCGACCCTATTGCCTTGGCCGCCACCCTTACGTCCGCGAGTTTGCCCCGCTGGTGGGCAACTTCGCAGACGCAGGCAGGCGGCCTACGGGGACGTCTGCGAGTTTGCCCCGCTGGTGGGCAACTTCGCAGACGCAAGCAGGCGCGGGGGTATGCCGTGCGCGGGCTGGGCGGCCCCCTCCGGTTAGGGTTTGGGGCGTGGTGCGGACGAGAGCGGCGGTGGTCGCAGGCAAGGCGGCGCGGATGGCGTCGCGGCTGCGTGGTGGCGGTTCGGCGCTGCCCGGGCTGGTGGCCGAGCGGGTCGACCCGGGTTTTCTCGCGCACGCACTGTCACGGGTGAGCGACGGCATCGTCGTGGTGAGCGGCACCAACGGCAAGACGACGACGACCAAGATGCTCGTCGCGGTGCTGCGGGCCCACGGCCGGACGGTCTTCACCAACCCGACGGGCTCCAACTTCACCCGCGGCGTGATCTCCTCGATGCTCGGCGAGCTGCCGCTGCACGGGCGCCTGCGCGCCGACCTGGCCGTGCTCGAGCTCGACGAGGCGCACGCGCTGAAGTTCGCTGCGACCGTCAAACCGACCCACGCGTTGCTGCTCAACGTCGCCCGCGACCAGCTCGACCGGTTCGCGGAGATCGACCACACGGCCAAGCTGCTCGCCTCGCTCGCCGAACAGACCACCCAGGGCGTGGTGCTCAACCTCGACGACTCGTTCATCTCCCGGATCCGCGACCGGGTCGCCCGTGGGGTGTCGGTGACGTGGTTCGGGGTGGACGAGTCGATCGCCGACCGGCTGCCCGAGCTGCAGGAGCAGGACGTCCGCTTCGACGACGACTTCACCCCGCCGGTCGCCGGGCCCGATGACGGGCTGCTCAAGCCTCACGACGAGCGGTCCTTCTCGATCCTGTTCGGGGAGTACGGATCTGGTGCGGTCGGGCCGCTCGAGCTCCAGCAGCGGGGGCTGGCTGCGATGATCAACGCCACGGCCGCGACCACGACGGCGCGCTCGCTCCTCGGCGCCAGCTTCGACCCGCGGGTGGCAGCCGAGGCACTGGCCGCGGTCACCCCGCCGTTCGGGCGCGGCGAGGTCGTGATGGTCGACGGCCAGCCGCTCGAGCTGGTGCTCGTGAAGAACCCCGCCGGGTTCACCGTGGCCCTCGGCACGTACGGGTCGACACCCGTTGCGACGATGGTGGCGATCAACGACAACTACGCCGACGGGCGCGACGTCTCCTGGCTCTACGACGTCAGCTTCGAGTCCCTGCGTGAGCGGGGTGTCGCGGTGACCTCCGGCGTGCGTGGCTACGACATGGCGCTGCGGCTCAGCTATGACGACGTCGCGGTCGAGGAGGTCGAGCCTGACCTCGACCGCGCCCTCGACGAGTTCCTCGCTCGGCACCCGGACGAGCCGAAGCGCATCTTCTGCACCTACACGGCGATGATGGCCCTGCGTCGCACCCTCGCCGCCCGCTACGACCTGCCCGACATCGGGGAGGAGGCACAGTGACATCCCACGACGAGACCCAGCCCGGCGGCACACCGGGTGACGTCCCGATCCCCGGCGAGCCGGCCGGGTCCGCCCGCGTCCCCGACGCCGAGCACGAGGGCAAGGGCGTCATCCACGTCGTCCACCTCTACCCGCGCGAGATGAGCATCTACGGCGACCTCGGCAACACCCGCGCCATCGCGGCACGGATCCGCCGCCACGGTTACGTGCCGGTCGTGCACCAGCACCACCCCGGCGGCGAGTTCCCCGAGCAGGCCCACCTCATCCTCGGTGGTGGCGGCCAGGACTCCGGGCAGGTGCGGGTCGAGGACGACCTCGAGCGGATCGCCGACCGGCTGCGCTCGATGGCCGACGCCGGCACACCGATGCTCATGATCTGCGGCATGTACCAGCTCTTCGGCAACGCGTTCATCACCGTGGAGGGCCAGCGGCTCCCCGGTCTGGGCATCCTCGACGTCACGACGCAGGGCAACGCCAAGCGGATGATCGGGCCAGTCGTGCTGACGACCGACTTCGGTGATGTCGTCGGCTACGAAAACCATTCGGGCTCAACGACTCTCGGAGATAGGCAGGCGCCGTTCGGCACGGTCCGTTCCGGTCAGGGCAACAACGGCACCGACCGCACCGAGGGTGCACGCACCGGCAACGTCATCGGCTCCTACCTGCACGGCCCGATCCTGCCCGCCAACCCCACCCTCGCGGACGCGCTCATCGGGTATGCCGCGGAGCTCGCCACCGGGCGCCCGTTCGAGCCCGTGCCGCAGGACGACGGGCTGGCTGACGAGGCACGCACTCGTCAGGTGCGCCGGCTCGTCAAGCGCTGAGCGTGGCCGCGCCGACACCACCGTCGGAGCGGGTGCTCGACCTGTTCGCGGTGCCGGATGACGTCCGGCCACTGCCCGGAGGCCAGGGAGCCAGTGTCGTCGCGGGGGACCTCGTCCTGTCGCCGGGACGCGACGCGGCCACGGCCTCCTGGCTGTGCCCGCCGGTGGCCCGCTTGGCGGTCGCCCTGGACCTGCGACCGCGCCGCTCGCTCCGGCTGGCGATGCCGGTGCCCGCCCGCGACGGCGAGTGGGTCGTCGACGGCTGGGGCGCCAGCCGCTACGAACCGGACACGACCGCCTGCACGGAGCTCGGCGTCCTGGTCGCCACGGGGCGGTTGCTGCATGCCGAGCTCGCCGTCGCCTTCCCAACCAGGCCGGCGGGGTTGGCGGGGCGCACCGACCGCTGGGCCGTCGCTGAACGGGTCGCCTTCGCCGGACCTGACGAGATCGCTTCTGCCACAAGCCCTTCCGATCCGCGCCACGAGCAGCTGCTGCGTGTCGCCGAGGTGCTGCGTCGGGCTGGGGACGTGTCGCTGGGCACCGACCAGCTCGTCCACGGGGACCTCGCCGGCAACGTGCTCCTGGACGCGAGCAGCACGCCTGTCGTCATCGACCTGGCGCCCTACTGGCGCCCACCGCTGTGGGCCGAGGCGGTCTGCGTCCTCGATGCCGTGCTCTGGCTCGGCGCGCAGGCGCGGGTGCTCCGGGACTGGAGCCACGGCATACCGGCACTGGCCCTGGCGCGGGCGGCGGCGTTCCGCCTCCTCAGCGACGGCCCGGGGGCCGACGTCGACCGGTATGCCGCGGCGCTGACCCACGCGTGGCCGTCGCCGTGAGTGGGCTCAGAGCTCGGCGGTGCCGCTCGTCCCGAGGTCGGGCCGGTCGCCGGTGACCCGCGCCTTGACGATGTCGAACAGGCTCCCGACGGCTCCGGGGGAGTCCCAGTACTCCGCGCCCTCGACGTCGACCCGCACGACGGCGACCTTCGGGTCCTCGGGCTCGCTCTGGAAGTAGTCCTTGGCGAAGCCGGACCACAGCTCCTTCGCGCGCTCGGGGTCGTGTTGCGCATAACCGTTGCCGCGCAACGAGACCCACGACGACTTCTCGACGAAGGCGACATTGGTGCTGGCGTCCGCCCGCAGCTCGGTGGCCAACGCCGAGTCGGCGAGGGCGAGGAACCACAGCGTCCCGTCGAACTCCCGGTCCAGACACGTCATCGGGCGCGAGACCAGGCCCTTGGACGACCTGGTGGTGATCATGCAGGTGCGCTGCCCCTTGATCAGCTCAGCCACCTTGGTGACGGCATCGGCGTTGCGTTCGCCGGAGTTCGGCGTCTGTGCGTCTGACATGGCGTGCTCCTCGTCGTCGCGTCGGCTCGTGCCTCTCCACCATCCCTCACAGGCCGTGTCGCCGCGCGCCGAGCCGAGCCCCGGACCGTCCGAGCCGGTCGGGGACGGGCCAGGCTGGTCCGCGTCAGGGGAAGGCGGTGCCGGCCGCGAGGCGCAGCGCGAGGTACTCCGCGAGCGGCCCGGACTCGCCGTCACGGGCGCCCTCGCCGACCTGCAGCGGCGGGTCGGTCCGGTCCACCGTGACCCGGCGGAAGCGGCCGAACCGCACGGGCGGCACGACGAGCAGGTAGTAGCCGCCGTCGACGCCGATCCCGATCGACCGGTCCCGCTTGAGGTACCAACCCTCGACGCCGGTGCGGTAACGGCCCGACCCGGACCACGGACGCGCGGTCAGCTCGACGGGTGCGATGCCGGCAGCCTGCGCGTCGGCCACGAACCGCTCGATGAGCGGCTGAGCCTTCGCGGCCTCCTGCTCACGACGCCGGCTCTGTGCCGCGATCTGCCAGTCGGCGGCATCGCGGTCGCTGCGAGGCCGTCCCGCTGCGTCTTCGCTCATGCCGTCTCCGGCGTTGGGGTGGAAGGGATCTCGTCGTCATCGACAGGCGCCTTCTTGGGGCTGAGCGACCAGGCCAACCAGCCCATCGCTCCGAGCGGCACCTCCATGAAGTGCGTGAAGAGCGAGAACAACAGCACCCCGGCAGCGGCTTCGGTGGATGGGGCACCCCACGCGACGAGCGCTGCCGTCGTCGCGGACTCGGTCACCCCCATCCCGCCGGGGGTGATCCCGACCGCGGTGAGCAGCCGACCGATGGCGTATGCCGCGAACAGCTGGCCGTAGGGGAGCTCGACCCCGGTCGACTTCATGCACAGCAGGAACAACAGGTAGTAGATGCCGAAGAACCCGACGAGGCCCAGCGTCATGCCGAGCCAGCCGGTGCGCACCACGTCGTTGATGCGGGCGCGCAGGTCGACGACGAGTGCTCGCACCGACATGCTGCGGCGCTTCCAGAGCCTGCCGATCACCTTGTCGAGCCCGGTGCCGATGGCGACGGCGGCCCGCTCGGAGGCGATGATGGCCACGAACACCGCCAGGACGGCGCTTCCGGTGATGGCGGCCCCGAGTGCTGCGTCGGCCAATGCCTTCGGCACGTCCGGGTCACGTCCGGCGAGCAGCCCGGCGATGGCGATGACCGGCAATGCCATGCGGGACAACACGTTCCAGACACCTGTGACGATGGCCGACGTCGAGATCGCGCGCCGCGAGAAACCCCAGGAGCGGCAGATCGTGTAGGTCGCGGCGAGCCCGGCGGCCCCTCCGCCGGGCAGCAGGTTGCCCACGGACGAGCCGGCGACGTTGACGATCAGGGCTTGCCAGTGCCGCAGGCCGCGCATCGACCCGGTGAGGGTGAAGGTGTAGCAGTAGAGGCCCACCACCACCCCGCCGAGCAGCAGCAGCGCCGTGGTGGTCGGCACGGTGCGCAGGATCGACCAGATCTGCGGCCACGTGGTGTGGCCGAAGTAGGGCACCCCCCACCCGAGCAGGGCGACGGCGATGCCGAGGCCCACCACGGCCTGGATGACCCGTCGCGCCTTGGTCGGCTTGCGCTTGCTCCTGCGCTCGGCGTCCGTCACGGCAGCCCCGCGAAGACGTCATGGCTGACCGGCGCCCCTGTTGGGTGCGCGGGGTCGACGAACCACTCGCGCCCGAACACCACGTCGAACAGCGGCCGCGGGATCCGCAGGAATGCCGCCAGCGTGCGGTCCGCGCCGTCGTCGGCGGCCGACTGCGAGACGTGTGCGCGCATGGACGCGCGCTTCTGCGCGGCATACCGCCACACCGAGATCCGGTGGGTGACCTCGGAGCGCGCACTGAACGACGCACAGAATCCCTCGAGGTCGAACTCCGGCGGGAAGCGGTAGAACTTCGCCACCAGCCGCACTGCGCGCGCGATCGTGTCGCGGGGCACCGTCGCCTGGAGCACTCGCGGCGTGCCCGCCAGCGTGGCCGCGCGCTCGCCGACCTCGTGCACGCGGACGTGGTCGCGGTGGCCGTACCCGCCGTTGCGGTCGTAGGTGAGCAGGACATCGGCCTGCTCCTCGAGCAGCACCGCCGCCAGCCGTGCGGCCGCCTCCTCCACCGGCGCCCGCACGAACCGCACGTGGTCCGGTGGGTCCGGGAAGAGCTCGGGTCCCAGCCCGCTGTCGGCGTACCCCAGGTAGACGACCCGGGCCACCCCCAGCGCGCCCGCCGAGCGCTGCAGCTCGGCCAGGCGACGCGCCCCCAGGGCGCCGTCCGCGGCATACTCGCTCGACGTCAACCCGAGGTCGCCGTCGGTGGCGACGACGACCACGACCCGGTGCCCCTCCGCGGCGGCGCGCGCCAGCGTGCCCGACGTCAGGAGGGCCTCGTCGTCGGGGTGGGCGTGAAAGGCCACGAGCGTCCGGGTCATCACCGTCATCCTGTCGCATGGCAGGCTCGACCCTGTGAAGGTGGCCCTGCTGACGGACTGTTACCTGCCCAGGTTGGGCGGGATCGAGGTCCAGACGCACGACCTCGCCGCCCACCTCGTCGCCCGCGGCCACCAGGTCGAGGTGTTCACCGCGACCCCCGGCAGCCGGGGGCAGCGTCACGGCGCCGTGGAGGAGGTCGACGGCATCCCCGTGCACCGGATGGCGATCCGGCTGCCGTGGGAGCTGCCGGTCAACCCGCTCGCGCCACCGGAGGTGCGACGCCGGCTCGAGAGCGGCGGCTTCGACGTGGCGCACGTCCACATGGGCGTGGTGAGCCCGTTTGCCACCGACATGGCCGGAGTCGCGCTCGGGCTCGACCTGCCCACGGCCATCACCTGGCACTGCCTCATGGAGAGGTCGGCGCCGGTTTTTCGCGCCCTCGGGCACGCGCGCCGATGGGCCGAGCGCGGCGCAGCGGTCTCTGCGGTCTCCAGCATCGCGGCGGACGACCTGCGGGCCGTGGTGGGGGGATCAAACCCAATCTCGGTGCTGCCCAACGGAATTGACGTCGACCACTGGCGCCGGCCCATGTCCGGACAGGCGCAAGGGTATGCCGCGGACGCACCGTCCGCCGCGGGTGCACCGGGGCGTCCGGTCGAGGTCGTGGCCGCCATGCGGTTCGCCGCGCGCAAACGCCCCCTCGCGGTGCTGCGGGTCGCGCACCGGGCCCGCCAGCTCGCGCCGGCCGACGCGGCCATGCGGTTGACGCTGTTCGGCGAGGGCCCACAGCGTCGTCGGCTCGAGCAGTTCGTCGAGCGCCACGGCATGGCCGACTGGGTGTCGCTGCCGGGGCGCGTGGACCGCGAGGAGCTCAAGGCGCGCTACTGGGCCAGCGACGTCTACCTGACACCGGCACGCCTCGAGGCCTTCGGGATCGCCGCGCTCGAGGCGCGCACCAGCGGGCTGCCGGTGGTGGCCCGGCGCGACACGGGCGTCGGCGACTTCGTCGTCGACGGTGTCAACGGGCTGTTGGGCGCGGACGACGAGGACCTCGCCCGCAACCTCGCCCGCCTCGTCAGCGACGACGACCTGCGGACGCGCCTGTGCACCCACAACCGGGCGGTCGCGCCCACCCAGTCCTGGACCGAGGTGGCCGCACTCGCCGAGGAGGAGTACCGCCGGGCGGGTGCCTCGTGACCGACGTGACGGCCGACGCGGCGGGCGGGGTCGGCCGGCGGCTCACCGTCGTGGGTCGCTCGGGGGAGCGGGAGGTCGCGCGGTTCGTCCTGCACCACGGTGCCGACCCGACCACCGAGCTCGCCCGGCGCGGCTGGGCGGTGCTGCACGTCGAGGACGTCAGCGGCGTGCCGGGCGGGCTCGAGCTGCGGTACGCCGTGACCGCAGCGACGCCGGTCCACGCGCCGAGGCGGCCCGCCCCTCGCGACCCCGGCCTGGTCGTCGAGCCCGGCGAGACGGCGCACCCCTACCAGCGCACCGCGGCATACGGCGTCGTCACCAGCGAACGCGGGGTGCTGCTCACCGAGCTGTCCGAGCTCACGTCCGCACCCGGGCGGTGGACCCTGCCCGGCGGCGGCCTCGACCCGGGTGAGTCGCCCCTGGCCGGGCTGCGTCGTGAGATCTGGGAGGAGAGCGGCCAGCGGGTCGAGGGCGAGCGGCTCATCGACGTCCGCAGCCAGCACTGGGTCGGCCGGGCGCCGAGCGGGCGGCTCGAGGACTTCCACGCCGTGCGGATCGTGTATGCCGCGTGGTGCCCGGAGCCGACCGAGCCCGTGGTCCACGACGTGGGCGGCTCGACGGCCGGGGTCGCCTGGGTGAGACGAGAGGACCTCGGTGGCTACACGCTCACCCGGTCCTTCGCGGCGCACCTGCACCGCTGGCTCGACGCCTGAGCTCAGCTGGTGCTGCGGCGACGGGTGCCGACCAGGCCGAACAGCCCGAGCACCACCAGCAGCCCGCCAACCGCCACGATGCCGAGCGGGCCGACGTTGCCCCAGTCGACCGACACCTCGCCCAGCTCCTGCCACAGGACCAGCCCGGCCACGGCCAGGCAGACGAGCCCGAGCAGCACCGGTGGCAGGTGCGGCCCGGACGGTCGTTCGGGCACGGGGGCGGATGCCTGCGCGGTGCCGTCCGCGTCGCGGGTGGCGTGACTGGTGGCGTCGTCGGTGGGGTGACTGCCGACTGTGCCGGAAGCGTTGTGCTGCACCGGGATCGGAGCCGGCGCCCAGGTCGTGTCGCCCTCGACGTGGGTGGCTGACGGTTGGTGCTCCCGGGGTCCGAGCAGCTGGGTGTCCAGCGGCTCGGCGCTCTGGTCGTCGCGCAGGTCAACCTCACGGGTGGGATCGGTGGGGTCGGTGGGTTCGAGACGCTGGGTGTCGTCGTGGTCGGGGGTGTTCGTGGTCATGGGGTCACTCCTTGCCGATGAGGATCTGGCCGATGCCGACGTGGGCCGTGACGACGACATCCGGAGCGCCCTCACCAAAGGTCTCGACGGTGCTGATGTCGCTGCCGTCGCGGGCGCCCGGCGTGGTGTCGCCGAACGGGTCTGAGCCGGATGCGTCGGCGTCGAGGGGACGACTCGTCTGGTCGCGTGCGATGTCGCCGACACCGACGCTGCTGCGCACCTGCACGGTGAGGTCGTCCGGGACCCGCACCTTCACCTCACCGATCCCGACCTTCGCCTCGACCTGAGCCGGCGTGGCAGGGTCGTTCGGCAGCTGGCGCAGGTCGAGCGCGCCGGACCCGACGCCGAGCCGGTACTTCGCGTTGGCGTCGTCGGCCGACGGTCGCCAGACGCGGTCGCCGACCCCGCCGCCGAAGTCGACGTCCGGCAGCACGGCCGAGGCCCAGGTCGTGAGGGCGAGCAGCACCGCGACGAACGCCGTGAGCCCGGTGCGGAACCCGGCCACGCCGAGCCCGACGAGCGCGAGGCCGAAGACCCCGAGCGCGACGGCGAGCGCGACCGTCTCCTCACTGCCGGCCCAGCTGCCGTTGTCGTGCAGCCAGAGCGTGAGGCCGTATGCCGCGAGGGCGAGACCACCGACGAGGACGGCACCGATGAAACCGGCCGAGCGGCGCTTCGGCGGCGGCGGTGACTGGGGTGGGCGAGGGGCGATGCCTGCCGGCGGCGGAGTCTGCGGTGGCGGACCGTATGCCGGGCCGGCGGGTGGTGGGCCGTACGGCCCGGCCGGGGTGCCGGTGGCGGCCGCCTCGGTCGGTGCGGTGCCGGCGGGAGCCGGCGGCGCGGCATACGTCATGGTCGGATCCTGCCCCGGCGCCCACGGTGGGGTGGGCGCCGACGTGCTCGAGGGGTTGGCGCGGTTCGCGCTCCACTGCTCGGCGCGTTCGCCGAGCTCGACCGAGGCGGCAGCGACGCGGTCGCTCGCCTGCTGGGTCCACTGCGCGGCCTGCCCTGCGGCGTGGCGCACCTGACCGGGCTGGCGGTTGCGGGTGACGAGCCAGACCACGAGGCCGACCGGCAGCAGCACCCACCAGAACCACGCGAACCCGCCGTTGTCGCCGGCGAAGCCGAGGCCACCGAACAGCGTCAAGGCGATGACGACCAGCAGGATGATGCCGAGCACGTCGCCACCGCGCACCGCGCGCTCGGCGACGATCTCACCCTTGTCGTTCGGGATGAACGCCCACGCCACGAGGTAGATCGTGAAGCCCAGACCGCCGAGGATCACGAGCAGCACCACCGCCGCACGGATCACGATGGGGTCGACATCGAGCCGGCGGGCGATGCCGGAGCACACACCCGCGATCCACTTGTCGTCGCCGTCGCGGCGCAGGTCGATCGACCTCAGCCAGCCGAAGAAGCGGTCCAGGCCGCTCGTGTTGTCCGTGGGCGCCGCGGTGGGCCCGGGGTTCTGCGTCATGTCATCCATGGTGTCGTCGCCCACCGGGCCCTGCCATGAGGGTCGACCCTGAACCGACCCTGATGGGACCCCCGAGGACCCCGGGATCGTTCGGAATCGGTGCCGGCGTGCGTCAGGATGAAGACATGCCGACTCCGTACGAGCGGCCCGCCCCCGCACCCGAGGGGAGGGCCACCGCCATCCCCTCCGCCGCCGTCCCGGCCGCCGCGAGGCCGCGACGCGTGTTCGCCCGCCCCGCCGAGGGCAAGGTGATCGCCGGCGTCTCTGCCGGGCTGGCGGAGCACCTCGGCTGGTCGGTGCGCTGGATCCGGGTGGCGTTCGTGCTGCTGTGCATCCCCACCGGTGCCGGCCTCGTGGCCTACGTCTTCCTCTGGGCGCTCAGCCCGCAGTCGCGTGGCGGGGTCATCGGTGACGGCACGACCACCATCGACCCGGCCGACCCGCAAGCCGCTGCCCGCGTGCCCGACCCCGCCACGACGCAGGCCGCGTCCGAGGAGCGCGACGCCACGCGGGTGCTGCTCATCGGGGGCGTCATGGTCTTCCTCGGCCTCGTCGTCGCGGCCCAGAGCGCCGGGTTCAACGCCCGGCTCGGCATCCTCGTGCCCCTGCTGGTGGTGGCGGTGGGGGCGGTGATCGCATGGTCGCAGCTGGATGACGCCCAACGCGGCCGGTGGCTCGGAAACGACTCCGGCACAAAGCGATTCAGCGCCGCGCGGCTCGTCTTCGGCGGCATCCTGGCGCTTGCCGGGCTCGTCATCATGGCGACCCGCGGCCGCTCGATCTCGGCCATGTGGGACATCGGCGCCGCCGTCATCGCGGTGCTCGCCGGCATCGCCCTCATCGCGGCCCCGTGGATGCTGCGGCTGTGGTCGGACCTGCGCCGCGAACAGGCCGAGCTGGCCCGCGCCACCGAACGCGCCGACATCGCCGCCCACCTGCACGACTCGGTGCTCCAGACGCTCGCACTCATCCAGCGCAAGGCGCAGGACCCCACCGCCGTCGTCCAGCTCGCGCGCGCCCAGGAGCGCGAGCTGCGCTCGTGGCTGTATGCCGCGCCGACCGACCCGGACGTCACCCTCGCCGCCGCGGTCGCCGAGGCGGCGCACGAGGTGGAGGAGCTGCACGGCATACCCATCGACGTCGTCTCCACCGGCGACCGGCCACTCGAGGACGGCGGCCAGGCCCTGGTGCGCGCCGTCCGCGAAGCCCTGGTCAACGCGGTCCGGCACGGCGCCGCGCCCGTGTCGCTCTACCTCGAGGTCGGGCCCTCCGGTGTCGAGGCGTTCGTGCGCGACCACGGCCCCGGATTCGACCTCGACGACGTGCCCGAGGACCGGCTCGGCGTCCGCGGTTCCATCCTCGGCAGGATGGAACGCCACGGCGGGCAGGCACGGGTGCGCCGCCTCGAGAACGGCACCGAAGTCAGCTTCGCACTGCCGCCAATCACGGCGGACGCACCAGAGGAGAGCCATGACCACGCCTGACCGCACCGCCCCGCGCGCCCGCGTGCGGGTCGTCCTCGTCGACGACCACCGCATGTTCCGCTCGGGGGTGCGGGCCGAGATCGGTGAACTCGTCGACATCGTGGGGGAGGCTCCCGATGTCGACTCCGCGGTCACCGTGATCCGCGAGACGCGCCCGGCCGTGGTGCTGCTCGACGTGCACCTGCCCGGCGGCAACGGCAACGGCGGCGTCGACGTGCTGCACGGTGCGCGGGGGCTCGAGACCGCCGACGGCCAGCCGGTGCGGTTCCTCGCGCTGTCGGTGTCCGACGCGGCCGAGGACGTCATCGCGGTCATCCGTGCCGGAGCACGCGGCTACGTCACCAAGACCATCACCGCGACCGACCTCATCCATGCGATCCGCCGCGTGTCCGACGGCGACGCGGTGTTCTCACCGCGGCTGGCTGGCTTCGTGCTCGACGCGTTCGGGGCGGCCGCAGGTGAGATCGCCGAGGTCGACGAGGAGCTCGACCGGCTGTCCGCGCGCGAGCGCGAGGTGATGCGGCTGATCGCGCGCGGGTACCAGTACAAGGAAGTCGCCAAGGAGCTGTTCATCTCGGTCAAGACCGTCGAGACGCACGTGTCGTCGGTGCTGCGCAAGCTCCAACTGTCGTCGCGGCACGAGCTCACCGCGTGGGCGATGGGCCGGCGCCTGCTCTGAGACGCGCAGTATGCCGCGTGGCCGGCGGGCACGGGCCACGCGGCTAGGCTGCGCGCATGGACTTCCTGCGCGACCTCTTCCTGGTGCTGCACCTCCTCGGCCTCGCGGCGATCGTCGGCAGCGCCGTCTTCGTGGCCCGCGGCAAGGCAACCCCGGCGCTCGTGTGGGGCGCCCGGATCCAGCTGCTGACCGGGCTCATCCTCACCGGCATCGCCGAGTCGGGCGACGACGCGCCCAACCACGCCAAGATCGGCGTCAAGCTGGTCGTCGCGCTGGCGGTCGTCGCGTGCGCCGAGATCGCCAATGCCGGCGAACGCAAGGGCGCACCGAAGCCCAACCTCGTCACCGTGGCCGGCGCGCTCGCGGTCCTCAACACCCTGGTCGCCGTCTTCTGGCACTGAGCCCTCCCGCAAAACGGGGGTTGCTGGCATGAAACGGGTGGAAATTCGGCCCGTTTTACGCACGCAACCCCCGTTTTGCGGTGCTGGTGACTGCGGGGTGAGGCCACGTTCAGGTCGTCGGGGCCACGTCGTCGGTGGCGCCGGCGGTGCCGGACCGCTGGGCGCTCGGCCCGCCTCGCCCGGTCGAGCGCGGTGAGTCGTACCCGCCCTCGGGTGGCACCATCTCGGCGCGCACCCCGAGCAGCCGCACCGGGCGCTCGTCCTCGAGGGCGGTGAACAGGGCCTCGGCCGTCGCGGCGATGACGTCCGGGTCGTAGGTCGGCTCGACAAGCTTGCGCCCCCGGTTGACCGTGAAGAACGGCGCGAACCGCACCTTGAGGAAGACCCGCATGCAGGGGCGTTCCTCGGCGCGGATGTCCTCGACCACCTGACTGGCAAGCTCGCGCAACGCAGCCGAGATCTCTTGCGGCTCAGTGAGGTTCGCCTGGTAGGTCGTCTCACGGCCGTGGGCGCGGGCCACCCAGGGGGTGTCGTCGACGGTGGCCGAGCTGACGCCGCGGCCCAGCCGCCCGTAGTGCGGGCCCATGGTGGGTCCGAACTCCGCCACGAGCACGGCTTCGTCGGCGTCGGCGAGCTCCTCCACCGTGCGGTAGCCGTGGCTGGCCAGCCGGGCGGCGATCCGCGTGCCCACGCCCCACAGGGCCGTCGTCGGTCGCGCGCCCATCACCTCGAACCAGTTGTCGCGGGTCAGCCGGTAGACCCCCTGCGGCTTGCCGAAGTCGGTCGCGATCTTGGCCCGCACCTTGGTGTCGCCGACCCCCACGGAGCAGTGCAGCGACGTCGCCTCGAAGACCGCCGTCCGGATCGAGTTCGCATATGCCACAGGGTCTTCCGTCGTGACCCCCACGAACGCCTCGTCCCAGCCGAGCACCTCGACGACCGCACCCGGCATACCTCGCAGCACCGCCATCACCGAGGCCGACGCTTCCTCGTAGGCCGGTGCGTCGACGGGGAGGAACACCGCGTCGGGACACTTGCGCACGGCTGTCTTGAGCGGCATACCCGACCGGATGCCGAACTCACGCGCCTCGTAGGACGCGGTCGACACCACGGCCCGCTCGCTCGGGTCGCCGCGCCCGCCCACCACGACCGGCAGGCCGGCGAGCTCGGGCCGGCGCAGGATCTCGACCGCCGCGATGAACTGGTCGAGGTCGACGTGCAGCACCCACGGACGCTCGTCGGTCATGGCCCCATCCTGCCGCGCCGCACCGTCAGGGCCAGCGGATTACGGGATCAGCAGGAGCTTGCCGGTCGTGCGCCGGGCCTCGAGGTCGTCGTAGGCGCGGGCAGCCTCGGTGAGCGGGTAGCGGCCGCCGATCTCGAGGTGCAGCCGCCCGGCCGCCAGGTCGCCCAGCACCGACTCACCCCGCTCGAGCAGCTCCTCGCGCGTCGCCGTGTAGTTGACCAGCGTCGGCCGCGTGACGTAGACCGACCCCGCCTTGTTGAGCCGCTGGAGGTCGAACGGCGGCACCTGGCCACTCGCACCGCCGAACAGCACGAGCATCCCGCGCGGGCGCAGCGAGTCCA
Organism: Actinomycetes bacterium; assembly: GCA_023420415.1. Lineage (GTDB taxonomy): Bacteria > Actinomycetota > Actinomycetes > Actinomycetales > Dermatophilaceae > Pedococcus. Next base: position 25,052 of record JAEZWF010000047.1, read on the forward strand.
GCGACGCATCGAAGGTCGCCTTCCCCACGCCGTCGTACGCGACGTCAACTCCGTTGCCACCATTGGCTTTTCGGACGGCGGCAGCCAGGTCGTCGGTCTCCCGGTAGTTGATCGCCGCGACCGCCCCGAGCCGACGCGCGATCTCCAGCTTGTCCTCCGAGCCTGCCGTCGCGATGACCTTGCCGCCCTTGGCCGTGATCATCTGCACGAGCAGCTGGCCGACGCCGCCGGCCGCGGCGTGGACGAGGGCCACGGTCCCCGGTCCCACGGCATACGTGGAGTTGACGAGGTAGTGCGCGGTCATCCCCTGGAGCATGGCTGCGGCCGCGGTCTCGAGGTCGAGACCGTCGGGCACCGGCACGAGGTCCTTGACCGGCCGGTTGACGAGGGTCGCCCCTGCGCCGACGGGGTGCGCCCACGCGACGCGGTCGCCGACGGCCACCTCGGTGACGCCCTCGCCGACCGCGGTCACCGTGCCCGCACCTTCGCTCGCCGTCACGAACGGCGTGTCCATCGGGTAGACGCCCTGCCGCTGGTAGACGTCGATGAAGTTGACGCCGATCGCGGCCACCTGCACCTGCGCCTCGCCGGGGCCGGGCGGCGACACCTGCACCTCCTGCACCTCCAGGACGGAGGAGTCGCCGGGCTTGGTGCACACGAGCGCGGTGGCAGTGGTGTCGGTCATGAGCCGACTGTATGCCGCGTGCTCGCCCGCCGTCGCGGACGGGCCGGTCAGCGTGGAGACGTCGGTCAGGTGCGCAGATGTCGCACGGCCTGCCACCCCGGGTCGGCTCCCGAGTGCACCCCGACGGGGCCCTCCGACGAACCGGTGACGGCCGCACGGACGACCTCGGCGCCGGGACCGGTCGAGTCCACGTAGTAGTGCAGCACCCGCGTCCCGGCCACCGTCTCGTGCGCCACCACCCGTCCGGCCCCCTCCAGTCGCTCGGTCACGTGGTCCTCGAAGTCGCGCAGGGTGGTCAGCGACGGCTGTCCCGGCTTGCTGCCTGGGCCGCGGACGGCGTCGTCCGCGTGGAGGTGACGAGCCGCCGGCCATTCACCGACGCGGTTGCCGCGTTCGAGTCGCTCGAGGGCGGAGGTCGCGGCGGGACCGTGCTCCTGCCCTGAGGGTGGTCACGCCGGAGCGCCCACGGCGCAGGACCCATCGGCGGTACCACATGCCGTCGCGGGTCGCTCTGTAGGCTCGGCCCTAACGGTTGTGTTAGGCGAGAGGGGACCGATGACAAGCGGTGGTCGGTGGCGAAGACCGGGGGAGCCTGGTGCGGGTCGAATTCTCAAATTCGCCTTCGACGGGATCGGCCGGATGAACACGGTGGGGCTGATCTCCGCGGTACTGATCTTCGCCCCCTTCCCTTGGCGGCATCGGTGGGCGATGGGTTACGCGATCTACGTTCTCGTGCTGTGTACTGCCCTGATCGTCTTCATGTTGGTGTTCGGGGCGACCCACCTCTGGGGGATAAACAAGGTAGCCAGAGTGGAGAGGCGACGCCGTCAGCAGGGCGAGCCTTAACGCCTATCGCAGTCTCGCGACCACCTCGTCGAGCATGGCCGGGGTGAGCTTGCCGGTGAAGGTGTTCTGCTGGCTCACGTGGTAGCTGCCGACGAGGCGCACCTCGCGCCCGCCCGGCTGGGTGAGGACCGCCTCGGCGCCGTGGCCGAACCTCGGCTTCGGGCGCGGCACCTGCCAGCCCACTCGGCGTGCGGCGGCCAGCATGGCGTCCCACCCGATCGACCCGAGCACCAGCACCGAACGCAGCGTCGGCGACACCAGCTCGAGCTCGCGGTCGAGCCACCCGGCGCAGGTCGCCTTCTCCTGGGTGGTGGGCTTGTTGGCCGGGGGAGCGCAGTGCACTGGGGCGGCGATGCGTATGCCGCGCAGCTCCAGGCCGTCCCCGCTCGCCGTCGCGTCGGGCTGGCTGGCGAACCCGGCGCGGTACAACGCGGCATACAGGAAGTCGCCGGACCGGTCGCCCGTGAACATGCGGCCCGTCCGGTTGGCCCCGTTGGCGGCCGGCGCGAGGCCCACGACCAGCACCTCCGGGGCCGGGTCGCCGAACGACGGCACGGGCCGGCCCCAGTAGGGCTGGTCGGCGAACGAGGCACGTCGTCCCGTCGTCGCCACCTCCTCCCGCCAGGCGACCAGACGAGGACAGGCCCGGCAGACGGACACGCGGGCGTCCAGCTCGGCCAGGTCGCGGCTCGAACGGGCCAGCTCGACGACCTGGGCGGCGTCGTGGGCGACCGGCGTCGCGGGTGTCGCCGGGTCACCCGGCCACCCCGTCCCCGGTGGCACGGGCGAGGGGAACTCCTGCTCCGTGATCGGGTGCGGCTCGGCGGGGGAGGTCACGCGCCCGAACCTACCCACCGACACCCGCAAAACCCTCCCTGCGCGGCATACCTCGGGTTAGCAAGGCGAGGTATGCCGCGCAGCGGGGGGTTTTCGGTGGGGAGGCGCCGGGTGGGGTTGCCGGGCGGTGGATGGGCGGGCCGAGGTGTCCGCCGCGGCACGTAGGCTGGATGCCAGCATGAGCACTCTCTTCGACAACCTCTTCGGCGACTCCGCCACCAGCCCGACCCCTGACGACAACACCGTCAGCTCCGCCCGGGCTGCCCTGGTGGACGACCGCGGCGTCCCCGCGTGGGCCGTCGCCGGCGCCGGCGGGCGCCCGGGTGACGGGCCCGCCGACGGGAGCGGGCGGCATACCCCTGCGCAGATCGACCCCGAGAGCCTGCTCGAGGGACTCAACCCGCCCCAGCGCGAGGCCGTCCTCCACCAGGGCAGCCCGCTGCTCATTGTCGCCGGCGCAGGGTCGGGCAAGACGCGCGTGCTGACCAACCGCATCGCCTACCTGCTCGGGGCGCGCGGGGCGCAGCCGGGGCAGATCCTGGCGATCACGTTCACCAACAAGGCCGCCGCGGAGATGCGCGAGCGGGTGACCGCGCTCGTCGGGCCGCGTGCGAAGTCGATGTGGGTCATGACGTTCCACTCGGCGTGCGTGCGCATCCTGCGACGCGAGGCGGGCAAGGTCGGGCTGAAGTCGACCTTCTCGATCTACGACGCGGCCGACAGCCAGCGGATGATGGCGCTGGTCCTGCGCGACCTCGACCTCGACCCCAAGCGCTACCCGCCGCGGTCGTTCAGCCATCAGGTCAGCAACCTCAAGAACGAGCTCGTCGACGAGGAGACGTTCGCGTCACGGGTGACCGAGGGCACGCACCAGGAACGGATGCTGGCCGAGGCCTACACCGAGTACCAGCGGCGGCTGCGGGCGGCGAACGCGCTCGACTTCGACGACCTCATCATGACGACCGTCAACATCCTCCAGGCGTTCCCGGACGTGGCGGAGCACTACCGGCGGCGGTTCCGGCACGTCCTCGTCGACGAGTACCAGGACACGAACCACGCGCAGTACCAGCTGGTGCGTGAGCTGGTCGGCCCGGTGCACGCCGAGGGTGAGACGTATGCCGTGCCGCCGGCCGAGCTGGTCGTGGTGGGCGACGCGGACCAGTCGATCTACGCCTTCCGCGGGGCGACGATCCGCAACATCATCGAGTTCGAGGAGGACTACCCCGAGGCCCGGACCATCCTGCTCGAGCAGAACTACCGGTCGACCCAGACCATCCTGCAGGCGGCCAACGCCGTCATCGCCCGCAACGAGGGGCGGCGCAAGAAGAACCTGTGGACCGACAGCGGCGACGGCGACCTCATCGTCGGCTACGTCGCCGACAACGAGCACGACGAGGCGTCGTTCGTGGCCAAGACCATCGACGAGCTGTCCGACGCCGGGGGCGTCAAGCCCAAGGACGTCGCAGTCTTCTACCGCACCAACGCCCAGTCGCGCGCGCTCGAGGAAGTCTTCGTGCGAGTTGGCTTGCCCTACAAGGTGGTTGGCGGCACCCGGTTCTACGAGCGGCGTGAGGTCAAGGACGCGCTGGCCTACCTGCGGGTGATCTCCAACCCTGCCGACACGGTCAACCTGCGGCGCATCCTCAACGTGCCCAAGCGCGGCATCGGCGACCGGGCCGAGGGCGCTGTCGCGGCGCTCGCCGACCGCGAGCGGATCCCGTTCGTGGCGGCGTTGGGCCGGGTCGAGGACGCGCCCGGCATCGCCACCCGGTCGGTCGCTGCGGTCAAGGGCTTCACGACGCTGCTCGAGGAGCTGCGGCGGGTCCACGAGGACGACGAGGCCGGCGTGGCCGACCTGCTCGAGGCGATCCTCGACAAGTCGGGCTACCTCAAGGAGCTGCGCGCCAGCCACGACCCGCAGGACGAGACCCGCATCGAAAACCTCGCCGAGCTCGTCGCCGTGGCGCAGGAGTTCGACGAGTCGCGTGCGTCCACCGGTGAGGTCGCGAGCCTCGAGGACTTCCTCGAGCAGGTGTCGCTGGTCGCCGACGCCGACGAGATCCCCGAGACCGAGGAGGCCGAGGAGCAGGGCGTCGTCACGCTGATGACGCTGCACACGGCCAAGGGCCTGGAGTTCCCCGTCGTCTTCCTCACCGGCCTCGAGGACGGCACCTTCCCCCACCTGCGCGCGCTCGGCGACCCCAAGGAGCTCGAGGAGGAGCGGCGCCTCGCCTACGTCGGCATCACCCGCGCCCGCCAGCGCCTCCACCTGTCCCGTGCGGCGGTGCGGTCGGCATGGGGTGCGCCGCAGTACAACCCGGCCAGCCGCTTCCTCGACGAGATCCCTGGTCACCTCGTCGACTGGCAGCGCGCGGCGGCTGCGACCGAGGTCCGGCGCCCGTCGCGACCCGCCGTGGCCACCCTGGCCGGCCGCCCCGGCGTGCGCTCGCCCGGCAACCGCCCGGTCATCGCGCTGAAGCCCGGCGACAAGGTCACCCACGACAGCTACGGCATGGGCACCGTCGTCAAGACCGAGGGGGAGGGCGACAAGACGCAGGCGCACGTCGACTTCGGCGGTGAGACCGGCGTCAAGCGGTTCCTGCTGCGCTACGCCCCGCTCGAGAAGCTCTGACGGGTCGCCTCCGCGCCCTTGCGGGCTGCCAGAGGCGCAGTATGCCGCGCGCCCGGCATCCCGGGAGCCGCCGGGGGTGCGACGACACCCGCGTCGATCTCGTCGATCCGCGTTGTCATGGCAGCGCGGATCGACGAAGTCAGCGCGGGTGTCAGGTGCGCGAGCTCCGCTGGGAGCGGACTACTGCAGGCCCTTGTTCTGCAGCCAGGGACCGGGGTCGATCGCCCCGCCACCGTCAGGGTGGATCTCCAGGTGCAGGTGCGGCCCGGTGGATCGACCGGTGTTGCCGGAGTAGCCGATGACCTCGCCGGGGGCGACCTTCTGGCCCACGGTGGCGGTGATGGAGTTCATGTGGCCGTAGTAGGAGACGGTGCCGTCCCAGTACTCGATCTCGACCTTGTTGCCATAGCCGCCCTGGACCCCGGCGAAGATCACGGTGCCGGTCGACATGGCCTTGAGCGGGGTGCCGATCGGCATGCCGAGGTCGTCGCCCTCGTGCATGCGACCCCAGCGCCATCCGTAGCCGGAGGTGAAGACGGCGCCCTGGACCGGCATGACCCACTTCTCGCGTGCCTTGCGGGCCGCTTCGGCCTTCTTGAGCGCGTCGGCCTTCGCCTTCTTGCGGGCGACGGCCTTGCGCTCGGCGTTGCGGGCGATGCGCTGCGCCTCGAGGACACGCGCGTTGGCGGCGGCCGCCTGGGCCTCGCGCTGCTGCTTGGCCTCGGTGCGGTCGAACGCCGAAGCCTGGGCGTCCTCGGCCTTGGCGGCCTTGGTCTTGGCGCCCGCCCCGGCCAGGTCGAAGACGGCCGGTGCCGACTCGGCCACGGTGGCGCCGGTCGTGGTCACCACGAGCGCGGCGGCTGCGGCGCTCGGGAGGATGAATCCAGCCTTGAGTCCGGTGGGGACGCGAATACCGCGCCTGGGCGCACGGTGGCGACCCGGGGCGCGGTGACGGCCCTCGTAGGAGGATTTGCTCACGAAGTGATGACCTGACGTGCGGGGGGACACGGACGATGAACAGCGGTGGAAGCGGGGGGCCGTGCCGCGGGACACAGGGGACCCGGGGGACACGGAGTTACCGAGCGTAGCGTGACCACTTCGTTACACAAAATCGACCCGGCCGAACGGTTGAGGGTCATCCGCCTCGCGCACCGCTCGGCGGCCTCAGCTCGGTGACGCCGGGCGTGAGCGTGTGCCCCTCGGCGTCGAGGTGGGCCAGGGTCGAGGAGATGCCGTGCACCACGCTGCCCAGGATCGGCAGGGACATGTGGCCGACACCGTGCAGGTCGACGTTGGTCACGGCGAGGTCGGGGTGGTCCAGGGCTGCATTCCGCTGCGGGAAGATCATCTGGTCGAGGTCGGACCAGTACGCGACGAACCGGGTGCGGCAGGACGGCACCGGCTGGGCGAGCTCGCGCATCAGGCCGCTGTCGGGGCGCAGCTGGCGGGTGAGCTGGGAGCTCCATCCGTATGCCGTGTAGGTGCCCTGGTGGGGCGTCCCCAGGGTGACGAGGGTGTGGACCCGCTCGTCACCACCGAGTCGGGTGACGTAGTAGCGGGCGATGAGCCCGCCCATGGAGTGGCCCACGACGTGGATGCGCTCGTAGCCGGTCTCGGCGACCAGGGCCTCGACCTCCTCGGCCAGGCGGGCGGCGGCGACGCGGACGTCACCGGTGAAGGGCGAGTAGTTCATGGACGTCACGCGGCCGAAGCCGCGGCGGCGCAGCCCGAGGCGCAGCAGCGTGAAGATGGAGCGGTTGTCGACCATGCCGTGCACGAGCAGGATCGGCGTCCCGGCGGCTTCGACGTCGGAGATCACCAGGCCGCGCTGGATCGGCGGCAGGTGCTCGACCCGGTAGCCGAGGGCGTCCTCGCCGCGGCCGTGCCGGCCGACGAGCCCCCACGGGTAGAGCGCGAGGTGGGTGGTCAGCCAGGCGGCCTCGACCGCGGCGCCGACCAGCCCGGTCGGCGAGGCCAGCGCCTTGGCGGCACCGCCGACGACGTCCCCGGCTCCACCGGCGACCGCCTTGGCCCGGCCGGCGGCCCGGCCAGCTGCGCGGACGATCACGTTCGGGCGCGCCCGGTCGCCCGACGGCTGCCGCTTCGGTGCGGCCGGTCGGTCCGGGCGCTGGACGCTCTGGGACATGACTTACCGAAGGTAGTCGTTGAACCGTCATCAGGTGCGTGTTCTGGCTCACTCTCCATGCGTGTCGCGGCGAACGGCCGGTCCGCCACGGTGAACGGACGAGGCATCGATGACTTCCGACCCGCCGGTAGTGGTTAACCTGCCCCTATGACTGACACCCCTCTGCGCGTCGTCGTGGCCAAGCCCGGGCTCGACGGACACGACCGTGGCGCCAAGGTGGTCGCCCGCGCGCTGCGTGACGCGGGCATGGAGGTCGTCTACACCGGCCTGCACCAGACGCCGGAGCAGATCGTCGAGGCGGCCATCCAGGAGGACGCCGACGCCGTGGGCCTGTCCGTGCTCTCGGGGGCGCACATGACGCTCTTCGCCAAGCTGATGGAGCTGCTCAAGGAGCGCGACGCGCAGGACATCGTGGTCTTCGGTGGAGGCATCATCCCCGAGGGCGACATCCCCGAGCTGGAGAAGATCGGGGTCGCCAAGGTCTTCACCCCCGGTGCCACGACGACCGAGATCGTCGAGTGGGTCCGGGGCAACGTCACCCAGCAGTAGTCGTCAGCGGACCACCGGCAGCGTCAGCGTCGCAGGCGCTAGTGGTGACGTGCGCACCGTGACCGGCTGGACGGCATACGAGTTCTTGTATGCCGCGTCGGTGCTGGCGAGGACGAGGCGCAGCCGGTGCCCGCTCTGGACCCGGTGGACGATGGCGGGCAGCTCGATGCGGACCGGCTTCGTCACGTCGGCGACGCGAACCGGGCTGATCAGCTTGTGCACCAACGTCTGTGAGCCGTCGGGCGCCACGTCGTAGAGCTTGGCGAACACCTGGAGGCGACCTGCCGGGCCAGCCTTCTGGCTGAGGGCGACCGTTGGAGAGTCGAACCGCACGTCGAGGGTGGGGGAGCCGACGACCGTGGTGGGCGCGGACAGCACGGGGGTGGTCCAGGCGCCGAACGTCCCCGGGATGTCGTAGGGCGTGGTGAGGTCCGCAGGCAGGTCAACCCGGCCCTCGAGCCCGGAGACCTCGCTGTAGGAGGCCGGCGTGCCGAGTCCAGGGTTCGCCCAGCTGGTCGACCCGGTGCGGACGGCCTTGCGGGAGTCGACGAGGTCGCCGGCCCCCGACAGGTACCACGTCCGAGGCGTGCCCACGGGGTATGACGAGGCGGTCGCGTAGGCCGCAGAAGCGTTGCCGGAGTAGGAGATCCAGTCCCGGAAGTAGGCGAACCCGGGCCCGGTGGGCGTCGTGGCGTCCTTGAGGTAGTGGTCGAACCAGTCCTTGATGCGCTGGCCGAGGTAGGTGCCCTCGATCTGCCGGCCGGTGAGGTCGAGCTCGCCCGGCGCGGCCCCGGACGCGCCGTTGGCGCCACCCGAGTGCCCCCAGGACTGCCAGACCAGCGACACGGGCACGCCGCGGGCCTTGAGGGAGTCGTAGGTCGCGACCGACTCCTGGAGGTTGAACAGCGTGTCGTTCTGCCCCTGGATGAGCAGGGTCGGTGTCGTCACCTGGTCGATGTAGTGGGCCACCGAGACCCGGTCGGTGAGCCGGTAGGTGGCGTCCGTCGGGTACCCGAGGGTGTCCAGCGTGGCCTTGGCGGTGCAGGCCTCGAGCACGAAGTTCGGGCAGCCGACATTGCGGGTCGGGTCGATCGTCGCCCCCTGGATGCCGTCCAGGATGCCCACGGCGAAGAACAGACCGGCCCAGCCGATCTTCTCGGTGCCCGGGTTGTCGTCGGCATAGGTGACGCCGCGGGTGAAGCTCGTGTTGTTGGGTGCGAGGGAGTAGCGCAGGTCGTTCCACGTGATGAGTGGGACGAGGGTGTCCACGCGGGAATCCCTTGCAGCAGTAGCGAACTGGATCTGCACGCCGTACGACCCGCCAATCATCCCGAGTCGCGGGTCGTGCGTGGCCGGGTCGTCGAGCGTGGTGAAGTCGACCGTCAGCGCGCCGGCTCCGCTCGTCGCACCGCCCACCGAGGCGGAGTCGTATGCCGCGGAGCCGCCTCCCCCGAGGAACGTCACCAGCGAGCTCGCGGCCACGCCGTCGACGCCCGGGTCGTCGAGTGAGATCTTGCAGCCGCTGTCGGGGAAGCCGAGCCCGGTGTACGACAGGACGGCGTAGCCGCGCTGGGCGAAGGCCCGACCCAGCCCGGCCTGGTCGGCCTTGCTGCCGCCGAAGCCGTTGGTGGTGAGGATCGCCGGCACCCGGTTGTCGGGGGAGGCCGACCGGGGCTTGTGGAGGTCGGCGTCGATGGTGCACGTCTGCGGCTGGCCGAGGTCGTTCGTCCCGGCCGGCACGGTGAAGGTGAGCCCCGTGTAGCTGTCGACCTCGTCGAGCGCGGGCTGCGGCGCCGCGGCGGGACCGGAGGCGACGGGCACGGCAGCGGCGGGGCTGCTCGCCTGCCCGAGGAGCGCGCCGCCGGTGACGACGGTGAGTGCCGCAAGGGCAGCCAGGTGACGGGACGGGCGCGACATCGAGCCTCCACGGGTGCGGCGCGAGGCCGTCCGTCGGCCCCGCGTGGGTGCCGTGTCAACGAGACCGCAGGTGGCGGGGTTACGTGACCACATGGTGAGCACAGGTGTCCGCACCGCGGACGCGCGCGCGGGCCACGCGGCATACCAATGACGTCGTCTTGGCCATTTGCTGAGGAATGGCAGGAGTTTGACCGGTCCAACCAGCGGGTTCCCACGGGTTTGGTCAAGTCTTCGCCATGACTGTTGACCAGCCCGACCGCCACGGGTTGTCTCGCCCTCGGCGCCCCGAAGCCCGGGACCAACGACGATCCTGCCGGAGGGGCCACGGCGCCGCCCACGTCGCGCAGGTTTCGCACGCCTGCGCCCGCCCGAGAAGAGGAATCCGTGATTCGACTGTCAGCTGGCGCCGCACTCGGCGTCGCAGTCGCAGCAGCAGTGGCGACCCCACTGTCCGCTGCTTCCGCAGCACCACAGTCCACGCCCGCAGCCCCGTCCGCAGCCAACGCGGCCGCGGACGACCACGCAGCGCTCGGCCTGTCCAAGGACGAGAAGCTCGTCGTCCGCAGTGTCGTCACCGACCGCGACGGCACCAAGCACGTCCGCTACGACCGCACCTACAAGGGCCTGCGGGTCCTGGGTGGCGACCTCATCGTGGAGAAGTCGGCCACCGGCAAGGACAAGGGCGTCATCTACAACGCCAGCGGCAAGGTCGCCGTCGCGTCGACCACGCCGAAGGTGAGCGAGGCGTCCGCCAAGTCATCCGGGGCCAAGAAGGCCGGGTATGCCGCGAAGTCCACCGATGGTGAGCTCGTCGTCTGGGCGGGCAGCGGCTCACCGCGTCTCGCCTATGACGTCGTGACCGAGGGCATCCGCAAGGACCAGACCCCCAGCAAGCTGCACACGGTCGTCGACGCCAGCACTGGTGCCGTCATCACGTCCTGGGACGAGGTGAAGAACGGCACCGGCAACTCGATGTACTCGGGCACGGTCACGCTGAACACCATCCAGTCCGGGACGAGCTGGCTGCTCAAGGACTCGATCGGCAACTACACGACCGACCTCAACGGGTCGACCTCGTCGACGGCGACCGGCACCCAGTTCACGGACGCCGACAACGTCTGGGGCAACGGCAGCACGACCAGCCGGCAGACCGCAGGCGTCGACGCGCAGTACGGCGCCGAGAAGACGTTCGCCTACTACAAGAACACGTTGGGCCGCAACGGAATCTGGAACGACGGCCGTGGCGCTCGCAGCCGCGTCCACTACGGCAACAGCTACGTCAACGCGTTCTGGGACGGCACCCAGATGACCTATGGCGACGGTGCGAACAACACCCGCCCGCTGACGTCCATCGACGTCGCCGCACACGAGATGAGCCACGGCGTCACCGAGAACACGGCCAACCTCAACTACAGCGGTGACGCCGGCGGCCTCAACGAGGCCACCTCGGACATCTTCGGCACCGCCGTCGAGTGGTACGCCAACTCCTCTGCCGACCCGGGTGACTACCTCATCGGCGAGAAGATCAACATCAACGGCAACGGAACCCCGTTGCGCTACATGGACAAGCCCAGCAAGGACGGCTCGAGCCCGGACTGCTGGTCGACGAACACCAAGAACCTCGACCCGCACTACTCCTCCGGAGCGCTGAACCACTGGTTCTACATGGCCTCCGAGGGCAGTGGCGCCAAGACGATCAACGGCGTGAGCTACAACAGCCCGACCTGTGGCGGAGCGCCGGCGGTGACCGGTGCGGGTCGCGCCAACATCGAAAAGGTCTGGTACCGCACGCTTTCCACCAAGCTGACGTCGAGCAGCACCTACGCCAACGCCCGCAACGGCGCCATCGCCTCGGCGAAGGAGCTCTACGGCGCGACGAGCCAGACCTGCAAGTCGGTCGAGGCCGCGTTCAACGCCATCGCGGTGCCGGCGGGCACCGAGGCCTGTGACGGTGGGACCACCCCGCCGCCCACCGGTGGCAACCTGCTGCTCAACCCCGGCTTCGAGTCCGGCGCGGTGAACTGGACCGGCACGTCCGGCCCGATCACCAACAACACCGGGCGCCCGGCCCGCACGGGCAGCTGGAAGCTGTGGCTCGGCGGCAACGGCTCGACCTCGACCGAGACGATCAGCCAGAACGTCACGATCCCGTCGACCGTCACCGCTGCGACGCTGTCGTTCTGGCTGCGCACCGACACGGCCGAGACCGGCAGCACGGCATACGACACGATGAAGGTGCAGGTCGTCGCGGGCGGCACGACCACGACCCTGGCGACCTACTCCAACGTGGGCGCCAACGCGACCTACACCCAGAAGTCGTTCAACGTGACGTCGTTCAAGGGCCAGACGGTCACCGTCAAGTTCCTCATGAACGAGGACTCGTCGCTGCAGACGTCGTTCGTCGTCGACGACACGGCGCTGTCGACCAGCTGACCACAGGGCGTGGGCCGGCGCCGATGGTGCCGGCCCACGCCCACCGCTGGCACGGCACCGTCGCCACCCGCACCCATCCGAGGAGTCCCCATGGCCGGCCACGCCCGGTTCACCGCACGCCTGGCCGCCCCTGCGGCCGCACTCGCCCTCGTCGGCGCCTCCCTGACCGCCGCGGGCGCCGTCGCCGCGCCCGCCGCGACCGCTGCGGCGCTCGCCGACCCCGACATCAGCGTCGCGAACGTCCAGGGCCACCTGACCCAGCTGCAGTCGATCGCCACCGCCAACGGTGGCAACCGCTCCACCGGCCGGTCCGGCTACCAGGCCTCGGTCGACTACGTGAAGGGCAAGCTCGACGCGGCCGGCTACAGCACGCAGGTGCAGTCGTTCAGCACCTCGGCCGGCACGTCCTACAACGTGATCGCCACCAAGGTCGGCTCCGACCCGAACTCGGTCGTCATGGCCGGTGGACACCTCGACAGCGTCAGTGTCGGCCCGGGCATCAACGACAACGGCAGTGGCAGCGCGGCCCTGCTCGAGACCGCCCTCGCGTATGCCGCGTCCGGCCAGACTCCGAAGAACACGCTGCGGTTCGGGTTCTGGGGAGCCGAGGAGCTCGGGCTGGTGGGGTCCAAGGCGTATGCCGCGAGCCTGCCCGCGAGCGAGAAGGACAAGATCCGGCTCTACCTCAACTTCGACATGATCGGTTCGCCGAACCCCGGCTACTTCGTCTACGACGACAACCCGGCCGGCAACTCGGTGCGTGACGAGATCACCGCCTGGTACGACGCCAAGGGCATCCCGTGGGAGTACATCGACGTGCAGGGGCGCAGCGACCACGCGGCGTTCCGGTCCTACGGCATCCCGACGGCCGGGATCTTCAGCGGTGCCGAGGAGATCAAGTCGAGCGCGCAGGCGAGCAAGTGGGGTGGCACGGCGGGGCAGGCGTTCGACCGGTGTTACCACCGCTCCTGCGACACCACCTCGAACCTCAACGTCACCGCGCTCGACCGCGGTGCCGACCTCATCGGCGCCCTGGTGTTCCGCCACGCGGCAAAGGACTACGGCACCTCCACGCCGCCGCCCGCGGGCTCGAACCTGTTGCAGAACGCCGGGTTCGAGTCCGGGGCCGTAGCCTGGACGGGCACCTCCGGCCCGATCACGAACAACGCGTCACGCCCGGCGCACAGCGGTTCGTGGAAGGCGTGGTTGGGCGGCAACGGTCGCACCACCACCGAGAACATCGCCCAGACCGTCACCATCCCGGCCACTGCCACTTCGGCGTCGCTGTCGTTCTGGCTGCGGGTCGACACGGCCGAGACCGGAAGCACGGCCTACGACACCCTCAAGGTCCAGGCGGTGTCGGGCGGCACGACGACGACCCTGGCGACCTACTCCAACGCAGGTGCCACTGCGGCATACGCGCAGAAGTCGTTGTCCCTCGACGCGTTTCGCGGCAAGAGCGTGACGCTGAAGTTCCTCTCGAGTGAGGACTCGTCGCTGCAGACCTCGTTCGTGGTCGACGACACGGCCGTGTCCACCAGCTGACGCGGCCAACCCCCAGGACGGCGGGGGCGGACACCGGCTTCCTCCGGGCCGGAGTCCGCCCCCGTTGGTTTGCGTCCGCGCTCTTGGTCGCCGGGGCAGCCAAAAGCGCGGACGCAAGCAAGGGCCGTGCCGACCGTGCGCGAACTTCACCCGCGCCAGTCAGGTGCAGATCTTGCGTTGTCCCGCGGGGGAGTTGACGTCGGCAAGCAGCTGGTCGATGACCGGCTTGGCCTCAGCCATCCGCTCGTCGTCGACGGACACGACACCCGCCCCGGCCACCACGGTGACGGTCATCGCGTCCGACGTCGTCGTCGGGGCATCGGTGGGCAGGTCCGACGGGCGGATGTGCGCCGCGGCGCGGTTGAGCAGCCGAAGGCTCTCCGCGTCGAGCCGGCACTCCAGGATCGGCTTCTTGCTGGTCGCCGCGACGCTGCCGTCGCTGGAGATGCGCAGCTCATCCTGGAACCCTGCGACGCCGCCGGATCGGTAGATCGTGATCGGGTACTGCGCGACCGGTTCGGCGGTGGTGCTGCGCACAGTCGGGATGTCGGGCGCCTTCTGCGCGCAACCGGCCAGGGCAGCCGCACCCACGAGCAGGCTCGACGCGACGACGACGGGGTGACGCGGCATACCGAGACACTCCCACGGACTCGCCGCGACGGCGAGGCAGACTTGGGCGCATGTCGCTCACCCGCGCCGACCTCGACCACGCCCACGCGATCGTCCGGAGGCACTTCGCGGCGACGCCTCAGTTCCCGTGGCCGTTGCTGTCGGAGCTCGTCGGGGCCGAGGTGTGGGTGAAGCACGAGAACCAGACGCCGACGGGCGCGTTCAAGGTGCGCGGCGGCCTCGTCTACGCCGACCGGGCCACGCGAGAACGCCCACAGGTCAAGGGATTCGTGTCCGCCACGCGTGGCAACCACGGACAGTCGTTGGCGTATGCCGCGTGGGCGGCCGGGGTGCGCGCCGTCATCGTGGTGCCCGAGGGCAACAGCCCCGACAAGAATGCCGCGATGGAGGGTTTCGGGGCCGAGCTCGTCATCCACGGGCGCGACTTCCAGGAGTCGCGCGAGCATGCGACGAGCCTCGCGGACGAGCTGGGGCTCGAGGCGGTGCCGCCGTTCCACCCGGATCTCGTTGCGGGAGTAGCGACCTATGCCGCCGAGCTGTTCGACGCCGCCGGGCCGCTGGACACCGTCTACGTGCCGGTCGGCATGGGCTCGGGCATCTGCGGCGTCATCGGGGTGCGTGACCTGCTCGGGCTCGACACCGAGGTCGTGGGAGTCGTGTCCGAGCAGGCGCCCGCGACCGCGCTGTCTTTCGACGCGGGCGAGGTCGTCACCACCCCGGAGGCCGCGACGTTCGTCGACGGCGTCGCCTGCCGCGCACCGGTGCCCGAGGCGATCGAGGTCATCCGCGCCGGCGCCGCCCGCATCGTGCAGGTCAGCGAGGACGCCGCCGCCGAGGCGATGCGGATCATGCTGCGCACCACCCACCAGCTGCCCGAACCGGCCGGAGCGATCGGTCTCGCCGGCCTCCTCGCCGAAAGAGACCGGCTGCCGGGCTCGCGTGTGGCCACCGTCCTCAGCGGTGGCAACTGCGACACCAGCCTGCTGACCGACGTCCTCGCCGGCCGCACCCCGAGCCCCTGACCACACCCCCTGACCACACCCCCTGACCACACCCCCTGACCACACCCCCTGAC
>JAEZWF010000028.1 GCA_023420415.1 Actinomycetes bacterium
CTCCTTCTCGTTGTTCGAGGTGATGATCACCAGCGGCCGCTGACGCGCCTTGATCACCTGCTTGGTCTCGTAGACGTGGAACTCCATGCGGTCCAGTTCCAACAGCAGGTCGTTGGGGAACTCGATATCCGCCTTGTCGATCTCGTCGATCAGCAGCACGGGCGGGGTGTCGGCCTCGAACGCCTGCCACAGCTTGCCCTTGACGATGTAGTTGGCGATGTCGTGCACCCGGCCGTCGCCCAATTGGGAATCGCGCAGGCGCGCCACCGCGTCGTATTCGTACAGGCCCTGCTGGGCCTTGGTGGTGGATTTGATGTGCCACGCGATCAGGTGGCGGCCCAGCGCGCGCGCCACTTCCTGGGCCAGCACGGTCTTGCCGGTGCCGGGTTCGCCCTTGACCAGCAGGGGGCGTTCCAGGGTCAGGGCGGCGTTGACCGCGACCATCAGGTCGTCGGTGGCGACATAGGATTCGGTGCCGGCAAAGCGCATTGGGTCATATCCTCCTCGTCGCAGGGTAGAGGAGGGGCAGGGCGGCGTCGAGAGGGGAAGAAAAACGCCCGCCCCGCGGTGGCGGGACGGGCGCGAAAGGTGCGCTTTCCAGACGGAAAGAAGTTGGGGACCGGGCGGGAGGAGAACCCGGTCCCCAACCGCACTCAACCCTGCATGCGGATCAAGCGGCGGACTTGACCAGCGACTGGAACGCGGCGATGCGGGCGTTCAGGGGCTCGAGCGCGGCGGTGAACACGGTCTGGGACAGCTCGGCGAACTTGCGGCCCTCGGCGATGGCGTTCTCGACCGATTCGCGGGCCAGCTTGCCCTGCAGGTCGGCGAACTCGGCCGGGGTCTTGACGGCGAACAGCGCCTTCACGGCGGCGTCGGCCTTCTCGGCGGACTGGGTCAGATAGGCCTGGGAGGCCTTGGCGAGCTCCTCCATGCCCTTGACGGCCAGGGTGGAGCTCTTCACCACCGCATCGGCATTGTCCTTGCCGAGAGCGACGAACTTTTCGAAACCTTCGATCTTCATGGTCATGGCCTTGGTCCTTCGTCTTTTCGCGACCGTCGCTCGGGGGGTGAAGCGATGATCGTTGTGCACTGCAACATGAGCGTAGAATACCCCGTTTGCCGGCCGAGGCAAGAGGTTTTTTTGCACTGCACAAAAACGGACCCGGCGAAGGCGGGGCGGGGGCGGGCTGCCCCCGCCCCCGCCCGGGGCCTCAGGCGATGTGGGTGGGCGCCGCTTCGATGCCGGCCACCGCCTTGACCATCTTGCGGCCCTGTTCGGGGCCTTCGGTGAACACCAGATGCAGGGTGCCTTCCTCCCAACTGCGGACCTCGACCGCGATGTTCTGGCCGGCCATGCTCAGGCGGCCCTGCAGCCCGGCCTGGGTTTCGGGGTGGCCCAGCACGGCGGCGCCGCCCACCGAGATGTCCTCGACCTCGCCGTCGTGGCTGACGCCGGCCAGGGTCACCGAACACGGCACCCGCACGCTCAGGCGCGGCGAGATGCGGCGGTCGGCCTCCTTGGTGCTGGTGCGCACCACGCGGACCAATACCTGGCGCAGTTCATGGATCGAATGGGCCACTTCGTTGGAGGCATAGCGCACCTCGCTGGCCTGTCCGCCGGTTTCGGCGGCGTCGCTGGACACCGAGGCGATCAGCGAGGACACCTCCTGCGCGGCCGAGCTGGTCTCGACCACGTTGCGGCTGATCTCGGCGGTGGTCGCGCTTTGCTCCTCCATGGCGGCGGCGATGGACGACGACACCTCGTCCACCCGGCGGATCGAGGAATTGATGCCGGTCACCGCCTCGACCACCTCGTGGGTCAGCGACTGGATCTTGGCGATCTGGCCGGTGATTTCCTCGGTCGAGCGCGAGGTTTGGGTGGCCAGGCTCTTGACCTCGTTGGCGACCACGGCGAAGCCCTTGCCGGCATCGCCGGCGCGGGCGGCCTCGATGGTGGCGTTCAGCGCCAACAGGTTGGTCTGGCCGGCGATGTCGCCGATCAGCACGGCGATCTCGCCGATCTTGGCGACCTCGCTGGCCAGCGAATGGATGATGGCCTGGGTGCGCTCGCCGTCGGACACCGAGGCGCGGGTGATCTCGCCGGCAAAGGCCACCTGGGAGGCGATTTCCTGGATCGAGGCGGCCATCTCCTCGGCCGCGCCGGCCACCGCCTGGGCGTTGGCCAGCGCTTCCTCGGCGGCGGCGGCCACGCCCTGGCTGTGCTCGCTCACCCGTTCGGCCGAGCGGGCCATGGCTTCGGCATCGGCGGCCATCTGCCGGGTGCGGCCGGCCACCGTCTCGACGGCGGCGCCGGCTTCGCGCTCCACGGTGTCGGCCATCTCCTCCAGGGCGCGGGCGCGTTCCTCGGTGGTCTTGCGCTCGTGCTCGGCCCGTTCCTGGGCGCCATAGGCCAGCTTGGCCTTCATGGCGCGCAGCAGCACGGTCAGGCGGCGGAACTCGCGGGCGGGCGGGGTTTCGATCTCGTGGGCGAAGTCGCTGCGGGCGATGGCGTCGAAATGGGTTTCGAAGCGCGTGAGCGGCCGGCGCACCGCCGACAGCAGCACGCGGCCGCCCACCGCGGTGATCGCCGCCGCCACCATCACGATGGCCAGCACCAGGATCAGGTTGAAGCGGAAATCGGCCTTGGCGGCGGCGTATTCCTGGCCCGCCACCTGGACCTGCAATTGCAGCAGCTCGCGGTTTGTGGCGTGGGCCGCCTCGAACAGCGGCACGATGCGCTTGGCGAACAGCGACTCGATGCGCAGCGGGTCGGAATTGCGCGCGGCGTCGATGGCCGGCAGCAGGCCCTCCTTGACGAAGGCGTCGCGCTGCTCGGCGAAGCGGGCGGCCAGCGCGGCCTCCTCGGCGGTCATGTGCTTGGTGCTGAAGCGCTGCCACAGATCGCCGATCTGGGCGATGTTCTCCTCGATGCGCTTGATGCGCCCGGCGATGACCTTGTCCTCGGTGCCGTCGCGCAGGTCGATGACCAGCACGGTAGTCAGTTGCAGGTTCTCGCGCATGCGATCGACGATGTCGCCGATCTGCCCGGTGGGCACCGTGCGGTCCTCGATGGCCGAACGCAGGGCGTCGTTGGTGGCGCTCATGCCGGCCAGGCCCAGCCCGCCCACCAGCATCATCATCAGGATCAGGCCGCCGAACAGCAGCGTCAGGCGGCCGGTGAGGGCGTCGGTGAACACCTTGAGCCGGTGGCCGAAAGTGGCCGGCACGGCGTCGCCCTCGCTGATGCGCAGCGAGGTGTCGCCGGCGCGCAGGCGGCCATAGGCGGCCTCGGCCGCGGCGATCTGCTGGCGCGACGGCTTGGAGCGGATCGAGATGTAGCCGATCAGCTCGCCGTCCTCCACCACCGGGGTGACGTTGGCGCGCACCCAATAGAAATCGCCGCTCTTGGTGCGGTTCTTGACCAGCCCTTCCCACGGGCGCCCGGCCTTGACCGTGGCCCACAGGTCGGCGAACGCCTGGGGCGGCATGTGGGGGTGGCGGATCAGGTTGTGGGGCTGGCCGATCAGCTCGTCCTCGGCATAGCCGCTGACGGCGATGAAGGCGCGGTTCACGAAGGTGATGCGGCCGCCCGGATCGGTGCGGCTGACCAGCAACTGGCCGTCCGGCAATTCCACTTCGCGGTCGGTGATCGGCTCGTTCACGCGCATGTCGCTCTTCCCCCCTCGGGTCCCGCTCTTACTTGTGGATATCCGATATGACGAACCGAGGGGCCGGACAAGGGGCTATAGCGAAAAAGTTGTGCCGATCGCTAAAATATGTGGTCAGAGGTTCCCGTCGACCACCGACAGGAACGTGGCCGTCGCCGGCGAAATGGTGCTGCGGTGGATCAGGATCAGGTCGATGAAGGCCTCCGCGTCGGCGATGGCGGCAAAGGCCACGCCATCGAAGCCGACCCGGCACATGGTGCGCGGAACCACCGCCAGCCCCAGCCCGGCATCCACCAGCCGGATCATGGTGGACATCTGGTGGGCCTCGACGGCGATGCGCGGGGCGAAGCCGGCGGCCTGGCACAATTGGGTGATCTTGTCGTACAGCCCGGTGCCGATGTGGCGCGGATTCATCACCAGCCCTTCGCCCGCCACCTCGGCCATGGACAGGGTGGCGCGGCCGGCCAGCGGGTGGTCGGCGGGAAGCGCCAGCACCAGCGGCTCGCGCAGGATCAGCCGGCCGCACACGCCGGGCGGCAGATTGCTGGCGGCCGGGCGGGCGAAGCCGATGTCCAGGCGGCCCTCGGCCATCGCCTCGATCTGCATGCCGGTGGACATCTCGCGCAGGGACACCCGCACGTCGGGATAGGCGTGGCGAAAGGCGCGCAGGATGCGCGGCATCACCTCGGTGAACGGCACCGAGCCGGTGAAGGCGATGTCCAGGCGCCCAGCCTCGCCCCCGGCGGCCGCGCGGGCCAGCCGGCCCAAATCGCCCGCGCGGGCCAGGATGTCCCGGGCCTCGGCCAGCAGAACCTCGCCGGCGGCGGTCAGCTCCACCTTGCGGCGGTTGCGGTCGAACAGGCGCGCCCCCAGTTCCGCCTCGAACGCCTTGATCTGCTGGCTCAGCGGCGGCTGGGCCATGCGCAGCCGCTCGGCGGCGCGGCCGAAATGGCGCTCCTCGGCCACGGCGACGAAATAGCGCAGATGCCGCAGCTCCATCATACCCTCAGAATATCACCCGCTCGCGTGTAATATATTGGAAATCACAGGGGCGGGCCAGCTAGCATCGGCCTCCAGTTCCCCCGGAGTTTCCATGATCGCCCTCGACCGCCGCCGCATCGCCGTGTTCATCGCCGGTGCCTGCGCCTTTCTCGACATGTACTGCACCCAGGCGCTGCTGCCCGACCTGGCGCGGCACTTCCGCGCCACCCCGGCCGAGGTGGGGCTGACCGTGACCATGGCGACGCTGGCCACCGCGCTGGTGGCGCCCATGATCGGCGCCCTGGCCGACATGGTGGGGCGCAAGCGGGTGATCGTGGCCGGCGCCCTGGCATTGGTGCTGCCCACCCTGGGCATCGCCCTGGTGGACAGCCTGCCGGCGATCCTGGCGTTGCGCTTCCTGCAAGGGCTGTGCATGCCGGCCATCTTCACCGTCACCATGGCCTATGTGGGCGAGGAATGGCCCGCCGCCCAGGTGCCCGAGGTGGTCAGCCTGTACACCGCCGGCACCGCGCTGGGCGGCGTGTCGGGCCGGCTGGTGACGGCGGTGGCCGCCGATTACTTGGGCTGGCGCGAGGCGTTCGTGGTGCTGGGCGGGGTCAACCTGGCGGCCGGCCTGTTGATTTGGGGCATGCTGCCGGCGGCGCGGGGGTGGCGAGCCTCGGGGTCGCTGGTGGAGACCCTGCGCGCGGCGCTGGGGCATCTGCGCAACCCGCGTCTGGTCGCCACCTTCGGCATCGGCTTCACCATCCTGTTCTCGCTGGTGGCCACCTTCACCTACGGCACCTTCCATCTGGCGGGCTGGCCCTACAGCCTGTCGGCGACCGGGCAGGGGCTGGTGTTCCTGGTCTACCTGCTGGGATCGGTGGCCGCGCCGGTGGGCGGCCGGATCATCGCCCGCATCGGCCCGGTGCGCGGCCTTGCCATGGCGGTGGGCGGCGTCTGGCTGGGGCTGGGGGTGGCGCTGGTGCCGTCGCTGCCGGTGATCGTGGCCGGCCTGGGCATCATGGTGTGCGGCATCTTTATCTGCCAGACCGCTTCGATCAGCATGATCAGCGCGACCGCCAAGACCTCGCGCTCGGCCGCCATGGGGCTTTACGTCACCCTGTATTACGCGGGCGGATCGCTGGGCGCGGTGGCGCCGGCGCCGGCGTGGCACGCCTATGCGTGGCCGGGCGTGGTCGCCATCGTCATGCTGGTGGCGCTGGGCGGATTGGGGCTGGCGTGGCGCTGGTGGCGCTAGGCGCGGCCCCGCCGGCGGGCGGCGGAGTCGAGAACCGTTGCGTTTCCGCGCGCCAATCCCTATCTCTTCCGTCTATGGATACCGGCACCAAAAAGAACCTCATTGGCCTGTCGCGCGACGAACTGGCCGCCGAAATGGCGACCATCGGCGAGAAGCCGTTTCGCGCCAAGCAGCTTTGGCATTGGCTGTACAATCGCGGCGAGACCGATTTCGCCAAGATGACCTCGATCTCGAAGGTCATGCAGGCCCGTCTGGCCGAGCATTACGTGGTCGAACGCCCGCTGGTGGAGCGCGACCTGATCTCGGTGGACACCACCCGCAAGTGGCTGCTCAAGTTCTCGGACGGCAACGAGGCCGAAACGGTCTATATCCCCGACGAGGACGAGGTGCGCGGCGCCGTCTGCATCAGCAGCCAGGTGGGCTGCACGCTGACCTGCAAATTCTGCCACACCGGCACCCAATTGCTGGTGCGCAACCTGACCCCGGCCGAGATCGTCGGCCAGTTCATGGTGGCGCGCGACGCCTATGGCGAGTGGCCGACCCCCGACGATCAGGCGCGCAAGCTCAGCAACATCGTCATGATGGGCATGGGCGAGCCGCTTTACAATTTCGACAACGTCGCCACCGCGCTCAAGATCATCATGGACGGTGAGGGCATCGCGCTCAGCAAGCGCCGCATCACGCTGTCCACCTCGGGGGTGGTGCCGATGATGAAGCGCTGCGGCGAGGAACTGGGTGTCAACCTCGCCATTTCCCTGCATGCGGTCACCGACGAGGTGCGCGACCGCATCATGCCCATCAACAAGAAATACCCCCTGGCCGAGCTGATGAAGGCGTGCGCCGAATATCCCGGCGCCTCGAACGCCCGGCGCATCACCTTCGAATACATCATGCTGAAGGGCGTGAACGATTCGCTGGCCGACGCCCGTCAGTTGCTGCGCCTGGTCAAGGGGTTGCCGGCCAAGTTCAACCTGATCCCCTTCAACCCCTGGCCGGGGTCCGAGTTCGAATGCTCGACCATGAAGGACATCAAGGCGTTCTCGGATTACATCCAGGACAACGGCTATTCCGCGCCCATTCGCAAGTCGCGCGGCGCCGACATCCTGGCAGCCTGCGGCCAGTTGCGGTCGGAAAGCCAGCGCCAGCGCTGTTCGCGCATGGCGGAACGGCTGGCCGCCGGCATCCCCGACGAACACCATTCCCAGCCCGCCGCCTGACGGCGGGCTTTTTCTTTCGGATCATTGCGGCTTCGGCGGGCAGGGCGTGCCTCGGCAGCCATCGTCGTGATGCCCGGACGTGATCCGGGCATCCCCGCGGTACCGCCGACCTCTTCCCTTCCTCGGTCCCCCGCGACCGGGGGCGGTCCCCTGCCGCCAGATCATCGCCCCGGGCCGCCTGACCGGTCGTCCCCGTCATTCGGCGGCAAGGGCGCACGGGCGGTGGCGTGTTCGCCGCAAGATAACGCGGTGTGAAAAATGTGAATGACATTCAAATGGAGTTTCAAGTTTTACTGTGATTATCGGCCTATTATTGGAAATATTTGTTGATGGCTATTGTTGATGGCGCTGTGCTCTTGTGTTACATCCTGGCGCCATCGGGGAGATGAGATTTGTCGATCATGGGCCGAACCGGGGCGGCCCATTGTCTGGAAGTTGATAAATGTTGCGTCGTATTCTTTCCCTGGGCGTTGCGCACAAAATCACGGCGCTGGTGATCGCTGCGCTGATCCTTCTGGCGGCGATCATCACCGTCGCGCTGACCGCTTATGTGGGCCACTCGCTGGAGCGCATGGCGAAGGAGCGGCTGGAGCAGAACCTTTCCGTTCTCTATGCGGTGCTGAACCCGCGCCAGGATTCGTTCGTCCTGCGCGACGGCAAGCTGATGCTGGGCGACGTGATGATGGACGGCGACAACGACGTCCTTGATGCGGTGGTCGGCGCCGTGGGCGGCGTCGCCACCATCTTCAAGGGCGACGAGCGGGTCGCCACCACCATCATGAAGGACGGCAAGCGCGCGGTCGGCACCAGGCTGGCGGCCGGGCCGGTCCACGACGCCGTGCTGCGCGACGGCTTTCGCTACAGTGGCGAGGCGGACGTGCTGGGCGAACGCTACATGGCGGTCTACGAACCGGTCTATGACGACGCGTCCAGCCGGGTGATCGGCATCCTGTTCGTGGGCGTGCGCGTCAGCGAGTTCCTGAGCGTCACCCGCACGGTGGCGGTCATTGCCGCGGCGATCGGCGGGGGGGCTGCGCTGGTGCTGTCGCTGGCCGCCTTCCTGGCCTTGCGCCGTATGTTGCAGCCGTTCGGCCCGCTGACCCGATTGATGGACGAGGCCACCCACGGCGCCTATCCCGACGACGTGCCCCATACCCGGCGCGGCGACGAATTCGGCGCCCTGGCCCGCGCCATCGGCGCCTTCGGCGGGGCCATGCGCGCCGCCGAACGCCAGCGCCGCGACCAGGAAGCCCACGAGCGCGAGATCATCGCCCAGCGCCGCCGCGCCATGCTGGCCCTGGCCGACGGCATGGATGACGGCATCCGCGGCGCCATCGGGGCGATCCGTGATCAGGTCGCCGCCCTGACCGCCACCGCGCACTCGCTGCTGGGCGCCGCCGCGGCGACCAGCCACCGGGCCGAGGCGGTGGCCGGCGCGTCGCGCACCGCCAGCGCCAACGTGCAGACGGTGGCGGTCGCCACCGACCAGTTGACCAGTTCCAGCAGCGAGATCGGGCGCCAGGCCGAGCAATCCTCGGTGGTGGCGAACCAGGCGGCGGCCAAGACCGAGCAGGTGGGCCAGCAGATCGCAGCGCTGGTCGATGCCGCCGACCGCATCGACCAGGTGGTCGAACTGATCAGCTCCATCGCCAGCCAGACCAATCTTCTGGCGCTCAACGCCACCATCGAGGCGGCGCGGGCCGGCGAGGCCGGCAAGGGCTTCGCCGTGGTGGCGCACGAGGTCAAGAGCCTGGCCAACCAGACCGCGCGGGCAACCCAGGACATCGTCCAGCAGATCGCCACCATCCAGCAGGAAAGCCAGAAAACCGCCGGCGCCGTGGGCGAGTTCGGCGGCATCGTGGCGGGGGTGCGCCGCAGCGCCCAATCCATCGCCGTCGCCATCCACCAACAGCATGCGGCCATCGGCGAGATTTCGCGCAACGTGCAGATGGCCGCCACCGGCACCGACGACATCGGCGGCCACATCGACGAGGTGTCCACCGGCGCCGCCGCCACCCGTTCGGCGGCCGAGGAGGTCGGCCGCGCCGCCCAGGCGCTGGACCGCGCCTCGGCCCAGATGGAGCATTCGGTGCGTGAGATGATCGAGCGCATCCGCCTGGACAACGCCGCCTGAACGGGCGATGCCCGCCAGAGGGGCGAGCCTCTGGCGGGCGTGCCGTCTCCGGCGGCGGCCTTAGCGCTGTTCGGCCTTGGCCACCTTGACCTCGGTGGTGAACTGCTTGACGCCGGCGGGGGTGTCCAGGAACAGGGTGACATTGGCGGTGCCGGTCTGCCAGTCGTCGCTGGTCACCAGCCGCACCTCGATATGGCGGCCCAGCAGCTTGTCGGCGCTTTCCAGCACCACCAGATGGTGGGTGTTCTTGGGCATCACGGTCATGTCGGTGACGGTGCCGTGCACCGGCAGATGGACGTCCAGCGGCGGGTTGATCGCCTGGGTGACGCCGGCGATGCCGGCCGCCTTGTGGTTCACCGCGTCGATGACGAGGTTCAGGTTCAGGCTGTAGCCCCCGGCCGGAACATTGACGCTCTCATAGGAAACCAGAAAAGTACCAACGGCCATGATTTCTCTCCCCCTTGGGTGGTGGCGTTTCCGCATTCGTCCGCGAAGCTGCGGACGTGTGAATGATCCGGCATTCACCCGTAAAAAGGGAAGAATCGGTTTGTGGCTTTCGTGTATGGAATTTTGACGAGTGTTGCGCGCATCTTTCCGTCGGCGCGCAACATTCCGCTACTCATGACGTCCGCCAATGTTGGATCGCCTACTCGCCGCGCTCGATGCGTTCCAGCACCGGCCAGAATTCCAGGAACATGCGCTGGCGTTCGGCATCGTTGCGGCCGCCCTGGTCGGGGTGGAAGGCGCGGGCAAAGGCCCGCTTGGCCTCGCGGAAGCGGGGGTCGGGGGCGGAGGCGCCCTGGCCGACGGCCCCGGCACGGGCGCGGGTGATCTCCAGCGCTTCGGTCAGCATTTCCACCTTGTTCTCCGCCAGCCGTGCCCGTTCCTCGGCCTGGGCAGCGCGGGCCAGGGCTCGGTCCCGCTCGGCGCCGTCCGGGGAAGGCCGCTCGTCCTGCCGGCGGCGCAGATTGTCCAGCTTGGCCTCATAGGCTTTCTGCAATTGGGCGGTCAGGCGTTGCAACTCGGCCACCTTGTGCCGCTCGCGCGCCAGCGCCTTGTCCCCCTCGCGGCGGAGCGCGTCCGTCAGCCGCGCGATCTCGCGCTCGTAATTGCCGGCCAGTTGGGCAAGGTCGCCGCCGAACCGCTTGCGCCCGGACGCGCGCCACAGCCAATGGCGCAGGCAGCCCAGCGCCCGCGCCACCGCCGATCCCTGCGCCCGCGCCGCCGCCTGCGGTGGGGCGGGCGGCGCCGTGCCGTCGCCCGGCGCGGCCATCAGCCGCTCGGTCAGGGAAAAGGCGCGGGCCAGTTCGGCGTCGTCCTGCCGTTCGGCAGGGGCGGGGGAGGTCGGGTTCATGGCGGAACTATGGGGCAAAAGCCCTGGGGCGAGAAGGCCGGACGATCGTCCCATCGGGCTGCGAATGGCGGGGCCGCGCTTCCTCCCCTTGCTCCCGCCGCCGCAACGCCTATACTTCGGCCCTTACGTTTTCCCATTTCCAAGGGCGATTTCCCATGAAGGGCGAAGTCAAGAAGGTCGTACTGGCCTATTCCGGTGGCCTGGATACCTCCATCATCCTGCGCTGGCTGCAGGACCAGTACCAGTGCGAGGTGGTGACCTTCACCGCCGATCTCGGCCAGGGCGAGGAGCTGGAGCCGGCGCGCAAGAAGGCCCAACTGATGGGCATCAAGGACGAGAACATCTTCATCGACGACCTGCGTGAAGAGTTCGTCCGCGACTTCGTCTTCCCCATGTTCCGCGCCAACGCGCTGTACGAGGGCGTGTACCTGCTGGGCACCTCGATCGCCCGGCCGCTGATCTCCAAGCGCCAGATCGAGATCGCCAATCTGGTGGGCGCCGATGCGGTGAGCCACGGCGCCACCGGCAAGGGCAACGACCAGGTCCGCTTCGAGATGGGCTATTACGCCCTCAAGCCCGATATCAAGGTGATCGCGCCGTGGCGCCTGTGGGACCTCAACTCCCGCACCAAGCTGATCGACTTCGCCGAAAAGCACCAGATTCCGATCGCCAAGGACAAGCGCGGCGAGGCGCCGTATTCCACCGACGCCAACCTGCTGCACATCTCGTATGAGGGCAAGGCGCTGGAGGACCCCTTCGTCGAGCCGGACGAGGACATGTTCACCCGCTCGGTCAGCCCGGAAAAGGCGCCCGACAAGCCGACCTATGTGGAAATCGAGTTCGAGCGCGGCGACGCGGTCGCCATCGACGGCGTGCGCATGACCCCGGCCCAGTTGCTGACCAAGCTGAACGAGCTGGGCGGCGCCAACGGCATCGGCCGCCTGGACCTGGTGGAAAACCGCTTCGTCGGCATGAAGAGCCGCGGCGTCTACGAAACCCCCGGCGGCTCCGTCCTGATCGTCGCCCACCGCGCCATCGAGAGCATCACCCTCGATCGCGGCGAGGCGCACCTGAAGGACGACATCATGCCGCGCTATGCCGAGCTGATCTATAACGGCTTCTGGTTCAGCCCCGAGCGCATCGCGTTGCAGCAGATGATCGACCACATCAGCCAGAACGTCACCGGCGTCGTCCGCCTCAAGCTGTACAAGGGCAACGTCATCGTCGTCGGCCGCAAGTCGGAGAAGAGCCTGTACCGCCTCGACTACGTCACCTTCGAGGAGGACAGCGTCTACGACCAGCGCGACGCCCAGGGCTTCATCAAGCTCAACGCGCTGCGCATGCGTCTGGCCAAGATGGCGCGCGGCTGAGCCGCCGGCCCATCGCCAGCCAAGACCGCAAGGGGCGGGAGGAAACTCCCGCCCCTTTTCCTTTGCCGGAAAATACGCATCGGGGGGTGGAAAGCGTGTGCCGGAATGCCGTTATGAATTCCAGCGGGCGCAACCCGCGATTTCCCCTGGGAGGGTTCCATGACCATCCGCATGCTGGTTCTTTCCGTTGCGCTTGGGCTGCCGCTGGCCGCCCAGGCGGCGTCGGTGACGCAGGGCAATTCCGACAAGGGCACCGTGCTGACCGACGAGCGCGGCATGACGCTTTACACCTACGACAAGGACGAGACGGGCAAGAGCAATTGCGTGGATGCCTGTGCCCAGAACTGGCCGCCGCTGCTGGCCGATGCGGGCGCCAAGGTCACGGGCGAGTATTCCCTGGTCAAGCGCCCCGACGGCGCCATGCAATGGGCCTATCGGGGCAAGCCGCTGTACCTGTGGAGCAAGGACACCAAGCCGGGCGAAACCACCGGCGACAACGTCAAGGAGGTCTGGCACCTGGCGCGGCCGTGATGCGCGCGAAGCCTCCTGGCGCGCCGTCGGGAGGCTTCGCCTTCGCCTCTTTCCGCGCGTCCCCTCAGCGCAGCGGCAGCGACACGTTCAGCCACACCTTGTCGCCGCCAAGCGTGTTGCGCGCCTCGATGTCGCGGGTGACGAAGGCGGTGATCCTGGCCGATCCCAGCGCATGGGACACCAGCAGGCCGGCGGCCACCTGTTCCGCCGGGTCGGCGGTGGTGCCGCGAAACACCGCCGCGCCGCCTTCGTTGCGGTCCTCGGTCACCTGCTTCTGGAAATAGGCCACCGGCCCCACCTCCCAGCCGCCCACTTTGCGGGTCAGGGTGGCGTTCGCGAACAGCTGATCGCCCGAACGGTAATGGGTGTCCGGGTTCTCGCTGTTGATGTCGTAGACCATGTGCAGCGAGGCGTTCCAGCCGTCTTTCGCCCAGGTCACGGCGACGCCCGGCTCCACCGTCCAAAAGGGCTGGCCGGGATTGATGGCGGCGTTGACGCTGTAGGTGCCCACCGGCACATAGACGCCCAATCCAGCGCCCAGGTGCCAGCCGTCGCCCAAGGCCCATGACAGGTCCAGGGGCTGGATCTTGGGATCGGCGATGCCCGAGGTGTGGTAGCGGCCAGGGCGGCCGGTGGCGGGCGAGGTGCGGGTGACGGTCATGTCCACCAGGGGGACGTTGACGAACGCCTTGTACGCCCCGCCCAGCAGCGTCCAGCCCGGCACCCAGGTCAGTTGCAGCGCCTCGGACCGCACGGTGACGTGCTGGCCCAGCGCGCGGCCCCGATTGTCGCGCAATTCGGCATCGTACCACGCCAGCCGGTTCATCAGATAGAGGCCGGGCGGCGGGCTGACCGCGTTGGCAAGCCCCAGGGTCTGGCCGGGCGGAAATTGCGGCGCGATGCCCGGCTCGCGCGCCTGGGCCGCTGTGGACAGCAACAAGGCGGCCAGCGCCGCAAGCACGCGTCCTCTCATGGGGTGCCCTCCCTCGCCTTTCCCGACGGGGTAGCGCGAAGGAGGGGGGCTTGCATTGACGATGGGCAGGTGGGCTTAGGGCGACGACCGCTCAATCTGGCGCAGAGCCGCGATCCGCCGCCATTAAGGCGGCGGCCACGCGCGCGGATTCGTGCGCCCGGCGACCGCCAGCCAAAAAACTGGACCAGCGGGCGTCACAATTGATGCACGCTGGTCTAGATTTCGAGGTCGGGCACCCCGGCATACAGGTCCAGTGCCTCGGGGTTGGCCAGGGCTTCCTTGTTCTTGACCGGGCGGCCGTGCACCACGTCGCGCACCGCCAGTTCCACGATCTTGCCCGATTTGGTGCGCGGGATGTCGGCCACCGGGATCACCTTGGCCGGCACGTGGCGCGGTGTGGTGTTGTCGCGGATCTTCCGCTTGATGGCCTCGGCCAGTTCCGGCGTCAGCCGCACGCCGTCGCGCAGCCGCACGAACAGCACCACGCGCACGTCGCCGGCCCAGTCCTGGCCGATCACCAGGCTTTCCAGAACCTCGTCGAACTGTTCGACCTGACGGTAGATCTCGGCGGTGCCGATGCGCACGCCGCCGGGGTTCAGGGTGGCGTCCGACCGGCCATAGACGATGATGCCCTGATGTTCGGTCAGTTCCACCCAGTCGCCGTGGCACCAGATGCCCGGATACTTGGCGAAATAGGCGCTGTGGTACTTGGCCCCGTCGGGATCGTTCCAGAAGCCCACCGGCATGGACGGAAAGGCCATGGTGCAGACCAGTTCGCCCTTTCGCCCCTCCACCGGCGTGCCGTCGTCGTCGAACACCTCGACCCGCATGCCCAGGCCGCGGCACTGGATTTCACCGCGCCACACCGGCCCGGTGGGATTGCCCAGCATGAAGCACGAGACGATGTCGGTGCCGCCCGAGATCGACGCCAGCTGGACGTCGCGCTTGATCTTGTCGTAGACGTAGTCGAACCCCTCGGGCGCCAGCACCGAGCCGGTCGAGGCGATGGTGCGCAACGCGGCCAGCCTGTGGGTCCTGGCCGGCTCCAGCCCCATCTTGGCGATGGCGTCCAGCCATTTGGCCGAGGTGCCGAAGAAGGTGATGTCCTCGGCGTCGGCATAATCCCACAGGATGCGGCCGTCCAGCGCCGACGGATTGCCGTCGTACAGCAGCACCGTGGCCCGCGCCGCCAGCGCGCTGACCAGCCAGTTCCACATCATCCAGCCGCAGGTGGTGAAATAGAACACGCGGTCGCCCGGCTTGGCGTCGGAATGCAGCACGTGTTCCTTGAGGTGCTGGATCAGCGTGCCGCCGGCCGAATGCACGATGCATTTGGGCGCGCCCGTGGTGCCCGACGAGAACATGATGTAGAGCGGGTGGGCGAAGGGCAGGCGGACGTACTCCACCGGCCTGGCGGCGAAGGGGGCGACGAAATCGGCCAGGTGCACCGCCTGGGGCACGGCCGCGATGTCGGCGCGTTCCTCGGTATAGGGCACCACCACCACGCGCTTCAGGCTGGGCATGCCGGCGACGATGGCCGGCAGCTTGTCCACGCTGGAATGGCGCTTGCCGGAATAGAAATAGCCGTCGGCCGACACCAGCACGGTGGGTTCGATCTGGCCGAAGCGGTCCAGCACGCCCTGGACGCCGAAATCGGGCGAGGCCGACGACCAGATGGCGCCCAGCGAGGCGGCGGCCAGCATGAAGGCCACGGTTTCGGGCATGTTGGGCATGTAGCCCGCCACCCGGTCGCCCGCGCCGACGCCGGCCGCGCGCAACGCCTGTTGCAGGCGCGACACCAGGGCGTGCAGTTCGGCGAAGCTCAGGCGGCGTTTCACCTTGTCCTCGCCCCAGAACACCAGGGCGTCGGCGTCGTCGTTGCGCCGCAGCAGGTTCTCGGCGAAGTTCAGCCGCGCCTCGGGGAACCACTGGGCGCCGGGCATGCGGGCCGGGTCGTCCACCGTCACCGCCCCGGGACCGTCGCCCACCACGCCGGTGAAATCCCACACCGCGCGCCAGAATTCCTGCGGTGCGGCCACCGACCACCGCCAAAGTCCCGGATAATCGATGACGGCGGCGCCGAAGCGCCGGTTCACCAGGGCGATGAAGGCGGTCAGGTTGGCGGCGGCGACGCGCTCGGGCGTGGGCTGCCACAGCATGGACGACATGGCGAAGACTCCCCGGTTCGTTTTTTTTCAGTCTATTCCAGAAAGCGGCCGCCGCGCCACGTCCGGTGGCGGATGCGCCCCTTCAGGCGGGATAATCTCGCGCATGCAGTGCGGCCCGCGCCTTGGCGCGGTGTTCCTCGGTGATGTGGGGCAGAACCGCGCGCACGGCGGCGGTCAGCACGGCCAGGTCGTCGGCATAGCCCAGACCGGCCAGCAGATCGGGAACCACATCGAAGGGCAGCACGAAATAGGCCAGCGCTCCCATCAGGATGGCCTTGACCCGAAACGGGGTGGCGGGATCGCGGGCGCAGAACCACACCGCCACCGCCTGATCGACGAAGGGGACGCGGCCGGCGGTCTGCCGCACCTTGTCCCAGAAGCTCTTGGCGTCAACCATGTCCATGCCACGCCATGTAGGCGCGCCATGGACCGGATCAAGGCGATCTCTGGGGGGAGGGGATCAGTTGGCGCGCAGGTCCTGGGCGACCTGGCGGGCGCGGTTGAGCTGGCGCTGGTTCATGGCCTTGGCGACGCGGTCGCGGGCTTCCTCGGCCTGCTTGATGCCCCGGCCGGCGGCCAGGTCATAGGAGACCCAGGCGCGCACCGGGTCCTTGGTGCCGAAGCCCTGGCCCTTGGCGGCCAGATCGGCTAGTTGCATCAGCGCGTCCGGGTGGCCGCCGAACGCCGCCGCCGACAGCCAGTGCACCGCCTCGGACAGGTTGAACGGCAGGTCCATGCCGCCCAGGAACGCCATGCCCAGGGTGTATTGCGCCTCGGCGTGGCCCTGGCGGGCGGCCTCGCGCAGCCATTCCTCGCCTTCCACCATGCCCGGCCGCACCGGATCGGGCAGACGGTCGTCGCCGCCGGCCTGCACGGCCGCCGCGCGGGTGGGATAGAATTTGTCGCGCTCGGTGTTCTTGGCCTCGCGCTCGGGGTCCTTATAGACCAGACGCCACGCGCCCGGCGCGGTCAGCAGCATGCGGCCCAGGCGATAGCGGGCCTCCGCGTCGCCGGCGATGGCGGCCTGTTCGTACCACTGGCGCGCCTTGGCGGGATCGGCGGGGATGCCCTGGCCGCGCTCGTAGGCCTGGCCCAGGGCCAGGACGGCCTTGGCGTCGCCGCTGGCGGCGGCGGCCTCCAGCCAGCCGGCGCCGGTGGCGCCGCCCAGGTCGTCGGTGTCGCCATTCAGGAACAGCGCGATGAAACGGGCCTTGGCCTGTTCGTCGCCCAGGCTGCCGGCGCGGAACCACCATAGCGCCGCCTGGGACAGGTCGCGCTTGAGGCCGTTGCCCTGTTCGTACATCTGTGCCAGTTCGGCGGCGGCGGCCTTTTCGCCGTTGCCGGCGGCAAGGGCGAACCACTGGGCCGCCTCGGCCGGGTTCTTCCTGGCGCCCTTGCCGTCGCGATAGGCCTGGGCCAGCCGGTACTGCGCCCCAGGCTCGCCGGCGGCGGCCTGCTGGGCCAGCGAGGGCTGGGCCGGAGCCTTTTGCGGCGGAGTCTTCTGCGCCTTCTGGCCTTGCGGCTTGGCGGGCTGCGCCTTGGTCGCGGGGGCTTTGGCGGCCGGGGGCGGAGTCTGCGCCAGGGCCGTGCTCGCGGTAAAAACGGCGAGCAGGGCGGCGGCGGCGGCAATCCTCATGGCAGGGGCGGCTTTCACATCAGGCAGGAAATCACTGGCGGCATGATTCCATACAGCCCTGCGCCTGTAAATGGCCCCCCGTCGGGATCAGCCCTGTCGCGCGGGCGGGGGCGCCATGCCCTGGGCGGCGGCATCGATCAGGTGGGCCAGCCGGATGTCGCGCTCGGTCAGGCCGCCGACGTCGTGGGTGGCCAGCACGATCTCGAGCTGGTTGTAGACGTTGCGCCATTCCGGGTGGTGGTTCAGCTTTTCCGCCGCCAGCGCCACGCGGGTCATGAAGGCGAAGGCCTCGGCGAAATCCTGGAAGCGGAAATCGCGGCAGATGGCGTCGCGCCCCTCGCATTCGCGCCAGTGCGGCAGGCCAAGAAGGGCGGTGGCGCGGGTGGTTCCGCTCAGTGCGATGGCCATGGCGGTGCGTGCTCCGTTGGATGTCCCTCTCCACTCTACTGGGGAGGCTTCACGCCCCGGTCAAGGCGGGGTAAGCTGAAGCCATGTCACGAGTCATCCCCCCGCACACCGTAGCGCCGACCCTGGAAGACCTGGAAACCATCGCCCAGGCGGCCTATGCCGAGATCCCGGACGAGCTGCGCTCGTACTGCGCCGACGTGATCATCCGGGTCGAGGACTTCCCCGACGAGGAGACCGAGTCGGAAATGGGCCTGGAATCGCCCTTCGACCTGCTGGGCCTTTATCGCGGTGTCGCGCTGCCCCATGTCAGCTTCGGCGAGATGGCGCCGCGCGCCGACGTGGACATGATCTTCCTCTATCGCCGTCCGATCCTTGATTACTGGTGCGAGACGGGCGAAGACTTGACGAGTCTGGTGAAACACGTCCTCATTCACGAGATCGGTCACCACTTCGGCCTCAGCGACGACGACATGGAGCGCATCGAGGACGAAGCCTGAGGCGGCCGGTTTCGCCTGCCGGAGGTGCCGTGTCCGCGTCCATTCCCAGCCCGCTGCCCCCGGAACAGCTTTATCGCGTGTGCGATCCGGCGGGCCTTTCCTTCGCCACCACCGCCGACCTGCCCGACAGCGACGGTCCCATCGGCCAGGACCGTGCGGTGGAAGCCATCCGCTTCGCCATCGGCATGCGCCATCGTGGCTTCAACCTGTTCGCCCTGGGACCCGAGGGGACGGGGCGGCGCTCGCTGGTCATGCAATACCTGACCCAGGCGGCGGCGCGCCAGCCGGTGCCTGACGACTGGGTCTATGTGCATGATTTCGGCGACGGCCACCGCCCGCGCGCGCTCAGGCTGCCGGCGGGGCGCGCGGCGCCGCTCAAGAAGGACATGGAATGGCTGATCGAGGAACTGGCGGTGGCCCTGCCCGCCGGTTTCGAGGCCGAGGAATACCGCAACAAGAAGCAGGTTCTGGAACAGGCATTCAAGGAACGCCAGGAGGAAGCCTTTGGCGATGTCGGCCGCCGCGCCGGCGAGAAGGGGGTGGCGCTGATTCGCACGCCGGTGGGGCTGGCGCTGGCGCCCACCCGCGACGGCGAGGTGCTGTCGCCCGACGAGTTCAAGCAACTGCCCGAGGACGAGCAGGCCCGCTTCAAGAGCGAGATGGAGGCGTTGCAGGAGGAGCTGGAGGCCACCATCAAGCAGGTGCCCCAGTGGGAGCGCGAAACCCGCGCCAAGATGCGCGAGCTGGACCAGGAGGTGGTTTCCTTCGCCATCAGCCACCTGATGGACGAACTCAAGGACCGCTATTCCGATCTGCCCGAGGTTCTGGACCATCTGGACGCGGTGGCCGAGGACATCGCCGACAACGTCAACGACTTCCTGGACGGCGAGGATGACGACGAGGCGCCCGCCAAGCCCCGCCGCCGGCCGGGCGGCGAGGGCGGCATCCGGCGCTACCGCGTCAACGTGCTGGTCAACAATGCCTCGACCGGCGGCGCCCCCGTGGTCTACGAGGACCACCCGACCCAGCCCAACCTGATCGGCCGGGTCGAGCATTTCGCCCATTACGGCGCGCTGATCACCGATTTCAACCTGATCAAGGCCGGCAGCCTGCACCGCGCCAATGGCGGCTATCTGGTGCTGGACGCCCACAAGCTGCTGATGAACCCGTTTGCCTGGGAAGATCTGAAGCGGGCCTTGAAGGCGCGCGAGGTGCGCATCGAAAGCCCCGGCCAGAGCACCGGGCTGATGAGCACGGTCAGCATCGAGCCGCAGCCGATCGGACTGGATCTCAAGGTCGTGCTGATCGGCGACCCCATGCTGTATTACCTGCTGTCGCACCACGACCCGGAATTCGCCGAACTGTTCAAGGTGGCGGCCGATTTCGACTGGCGCATGGACCGTGACGAGGGGGCGGTCATGGGGCTGGCGCGCTCGGTGGCGACGCTGACGCGCAAGGAATCCCTGCGCCCGCTGGACCGCACCGCCGTGGCGCGGGTGGTGGAACACGCCTCGCGTCAGGTGGAGGACAGCACCAAGCTGTCCACCCACATGGCCAGCCTGGCCGATCTGGTGCGCGAGGCCGATTACTGGGCCGGACGCGCCGGCGCGGGCGTGGTCACCGCCGCCCACGTGCAGCAGGCGGTGGACGCCTCCACCTATCGCCAGGACCGCGTGCGCGAGCATGTGCAGGAGGAAATCCGGCGCGGCATCGTGCATATCGACACCGACGGCGCGGTGATCGGCCAGATCAACGGCCTCGCCGTGCTGGAGCTGGGCCGTTTCTCGTTCGGGCGGCCATCGCGCATCACCGCGCGGGTCAGCTTGGGCAAGGGTGACGTGGTGGATATCGAGCGCGAGGTGGACCTGGGCGGGCCGCTGCATGGCAAGGGCGTGCTGATCCTGACCTCGTTCCTGGCCGGGCGCTTCGGCCTGGACGGCCCGCTGTCGCTGGAGGCGCGGCTGGTGTTCGAGCAATCCTATGGCGGGGTGGACGGCGATTCGGCGTCCTCGACCGAACTCTACGCCTTGCTGTCCGCCCTGGCCGAACTGCCGATCCGCCAGGGGCTGGCGGTGACCGGCTCGGTGGACCAGAACGGCAACGTCCAGGCCATCGGCGGCGTCAACGAGAAGATCGAGGGCTTCTTCGACCTGTGCGCGGCGCGCGGCCTGACCGGCGGCCAGGGCGTGCTGATCCCGGCCACCAACGTGGCCCATCTGATGCTGCGCCACGACGTGGTGGAGGCCTGCCGCCAGGGGCGCTTCGCCGTCTATCCGGTAGCGACCATCGACCAGGGCATCGAGTTGCTGACCGGGGTGGCCGCCGGCGCGCGCGACACGCGCGGCGATTATCCGCCCGGCACGGTG
This sequence comes from Actinomycetes bacterium, assembly GCA_023420415.1. GTDB lineage: Bacteria > Actinomycetota > Actinomycetes > Actinomycetales > Dermatophilaceae > Pedococcus. The sequence goes on from JAEZWF010000028.1 coordinate 20,568, forward strand.
AACCGCCGCGTGCTGGCCCGGCTGGCCGCGTTCCACCGCAAGCTGGACGCCGCCCACAGCGGCCCCGGCGGCGGCCGCGAGAACGGCCGGAACGGGCGATGAGCGCGCCCATCCGCCGCATCCTGGTGGCGGTGGACGCCAGCCCGCTGTCGCTGGCGGCCGCCGATCTGGCCTGCCGGCTGTCGGGGCGGCTGGGGGCGCCGGTGGACGCCCTGTTCGTCGAGGACATCAACGTGGTGCGCCTGGTCGCGCACCCCTTCGTCCACACCATTTCGCTGGCGGCGGCGCGGCGCCAGTCCGGCGACGACACCCTGATCGGCAAGGCGCTGGAGTTGCAGGCGGTGGCGGCGCGCCGCGCGTTGGAGGCGGCCCTGGCATCTGGCGGCGGCCACGGCGCCTTTGCCGTGCGGCGCGGCCGGGTCGAGGCCGAAGTGCTGGCCGCCGCGATCGCCTGCGACCTGCTGTGCCTGGGCTGGAGCGGCCGGGCCGATCCCGGCCTGCGGCCGCGCCTGGGATCGGTGGCGCGCGCGGTGACGGCCGCCGCCGCCGGTCCGGTGGTGCTGCTGCAAAACAGGGCGTGCGGGCCTTTGTGCCTGTGGTGGGACGGCACCTTGCCGGCGCTGGACATGGCGGCCGGCCTTGCCGCCCATGATGGCGGTGCGGTGCGTGTCCTGGTGCCGGCCGCAGATCGGGCCGATGGCAGCCGCCGGGGCGGGGACGCCGTGCGGATGCTGGAAAGCCGGGGGGTGGCCGCCGCCCTGGCCGCTGTGGGGCGGCCCGCCACCCTGCTGGCCGGCCTGCCGGCTGATGCCTTGCTGGTGCTGCCGGCGGGGGCGGGGCTTGCGCTGGACGAGGTTCCCTGTTCGACCGTTGTGGTGCGTTAGCCCAACAAACTGTGTTGCAGATGCAACAGTGTGACTCCTTTGAGTCGGATCAGGGCTTTAGACCCTTCCCATCGGGGGCGCCGGGGCTATATGAGTCCACGCAAGATGTTGCGTTGTCCCTGATCGGTATCATGCTCAAGCATTCCGCCCTGACCCTGCTGTGCCTGTTCGCCGCCGCGCCCGCCTGGGCCGACGGAACCCGGCCGCGTCTGGTGGTCGGCGGCATGAACCTGGGCCAGCCCGACGTGCAGGTGGAACTGGTCAACACCAAGAGCGGCTTTTCGGCCGGCGCGGTGTCGGACGGCGCGGTGTCGGACGGGGGGGGCGCCGAGCGCGGCCGCATGGCGCTGGGCGGCTATGCGGCCTATGCCTTCCAGGACGTCACCCTGACCTCGTCGCTGCGCGGCGATCGCGATACCGCCATCGCCGATTTCTCGGCCGCTTACGCCGGCTTCGGCCCCGACAGCAAGGCCGCCTTCCGGCTCGGCTACGAGTTGGGCCGCAGCCAGGCGTTCAGCGTAAACCCGGCCCAGGCGGGATTGTCGGCCTTCTCCAGCGGTTACGAGCCGGGCCGCGTGGTCGGCGATCTGTCGCTGACGCTGTCCTTCACCCACGATATCACGCCGTCCCTCAGCCTCGGCGGCTTCGCCGCCGCCAGCCGCACCGAGGAAGAACACGCCGTCCCGGAAAACAGCCTGCGCTTTGGCGCCGGCCTCGGCTACAAGTTCTGATCCCATGACCCCGGACACCCTTCGCCGTCTGGCCCGCTACAACGCCTGGGCCAATGCGCGCCTGTACGCCGCCTGCGCCCAGGTGCCGGCCGAAGAGCTGTCGCGCCCGCGTCCCAGCTTCTTCGGCTCGATCATCGCCACGCTCAATCATGAGCTGGTGGCCGACCGCATCTGGATGGGGCGGTTCAAGGGCGTCAAGGATGTCGGCATCACCGCGCTGGACCAGATCCTGCACGCCGATCTCGCCCCGCTGGCGGCCGAGCGCGCCGCCTTCGACGCCCACATGATCGAATGGTTCGACGGCTTCGCGGGCGATCCGGACCAGCCCTTCCGCTATCGCGTCATGGCTGGCGACAAGGTGGAAAGCCCGCTGGGCCTGACCATGCTGCACATGTTCAACCACGCCACCCATCATCGCGGCCAGGTGCACGACATGCTGTCGGCCACCGCCGTGGCCCCGCCGTCGCTGGACCTGATCTACTTCCTGCGCGCCTAGACCGTGATGCCCAAAATGTGCATCACGGTCTAGCCCTTGTAATTTTTGCCCTCGCCGGGCGCCGCCTCCGGCGGCTTGGCCGCGCCCTCAATGGGCGCCAAAGCAACGCGCCTCATATCTAAGGCGCGTTGCTATAGAGCATTTTCCGCCCTGACGACGTCAGGGTGGGAAATGCGACCAGCCCGCGCGGCGCCGGCGCTGTCCCGTCCAAACAAAAACCCCGCCGGCGCGCACCGGCGGGGTTTCCTTTCTCCAAAGGGGGGATGGGGCCTCAGGCGCCCATCTTGGCCTTCAGGTTCTCGTCCAGCTTGTCCAGGAACTGCTGGGTGGTCAGCCAGGACTGGCCGGGGCCGATCAGGATGGCCAGGTCCTTGGTCATGAAGCCCGATTCCACGGTTTCGATGCACACCTCTTCCAGCGTGGTGGCGAACTTGGCCACCTCGGGGGTGTTGTCGAACTGGGCGCGGTAATAGAGGCCGCGGGTCCAGGCGAAGATCGACGCGATCGGGTTGGTCGAGGTTTCCTTGCCCTTCTGGTGCTCGCGGTAGTGGCGGGTGACGGTGCCGTGGGCGGCCTCGGCTTCGACCACCTTGCCGTCGGGGCTCATCAGCACGCTGGTCATCAGGCCCAGGCTGCCGAAGCCCTGGGCCACGGTGTCGGACTGCACGTCGCCGTCGTAGTTCTTGCACGCCCACACGAAGCCGCCCGACCACTTGAGCGCCGAGGCGACCATGTCGTCGATCAGGCGGTGTTCGTAGGTCATGCCGTGCTTGTCGAACTCGGCCTTGAACTCGGCCTCGTAGACTTCCTGGAAGATGTCCTTGAAGCGGCCGTCATAGGCCTTGAGGATGGTGTTCTTGGTGGACAGGTACACCGGCCACTTCTTCAACAGGCCATAGTTGAAGCAGGCGCGGGCGAAGCCGCGGATGGATTCGTCCAGGTTGTACATGCCCATGGCGACGCCGGCGCCGGGGAAGTCGAAGACCTCGTGCTCGATGGTCTCGCCGTCCTCGCCCACGAACTTGATGGTCAGCTTGCCCGGGCCGGGGATCTTGAAATCGGTGGCCTTGTACTGGTCGCCGAAGGCGTGGCGGCCGATGACGATGGGCTGGGTCCAGCCCGGCACCAGGCGCGGCACGTTCTTGCAGATGATCGGCTCGCGGAACACGGTGCCGTCAAGAATGTTGCGGATGGTGCCGTTGGGCGACTTCCACATCTTCTTGAGGTTGAATTCCTTGACGCGCGCCTCATCGGGGGTGATGGTCGCGCATTTGACGCCCACGCCGTACTGCTTGATCGCCTCGGCCGATTCCACGGTGACCCGGTCCTCGGTGGCGTCGCGGTTCTCGACGCTCAGGTCGTAGTACTTCAGGTCCACGTCCAGATACGGCAGGATCAGCTTGTCCTTGATGAACTTCCAGATGATGCGGGTCATCTCGTCGCCGTCGAGCTCGACGATCGGGTTGGCGACCTTGATCTTCTTCATGGTGGAATCCTCGCTGAAAAAACTGCGGCGGGAGCCGAGGCCCCCGCCGTCTTTGACTTGATCAGATGGTCGCCAGAGCCGCGTTCAGCGTGGCGCTGGGACGCATGGCGGCCGAGGTCTTGGCGCAGTCGGGATGGTAGTAGCCCCCCATGTCCACGGCCTTGCCCTGGGCGGCGATCAGCTCGGCGTTGATCTTGCCCTCGTTCTCGGCCAGCGCCTTGGCGACCGGCGCGAAGCGGGCCTTCAGCTCCGCGTCCTTGTCCTGCGCGGCCAGCGCTTCGGCCCAGTACAGCGCCAGATAGAAATGGCTGCCGCGGTTGTCCAACTGGCCCACCTTGCGGGCCGGCGAACGGTTGTTTTCCAGGATCTTGCTGTTGGCCTGATCCAGGGTGTCGGCCAGAACCTGGGCCTTGGCGTTCTTGAAGGTCTGGGCCAGATGTTCGAGCGAGACGCCCAGCGCTAGGAACTCACCCAAGGAATCCCAGCGCAGGTAGCCTTCTTCCTGGAACTGCTGGACGTGCTTGGGGGCGGAACCGCCGGCACCGGTCTCGAACAGGCCGCCGCCCGCCATCAGGGGCACGATGGACAGCATCTTGGCGCTGGTGCCCAGCTCCAGGATGGGGAACAGGTCGGTCAGGTAGTCGCGCAGCACGTTGCCCGTGACGGAAATGGTGTTCTTGCCCTCGCGGATGCGCTCCACGGACAGCTTCGTCGCGGCCACCGGGTCCATGATGCGGATGTCCAGACCCTCGGTGTCGTGATCCTTCAGGTACTCCTCGACCTTCGTGATCAGGTTCGCATCGTGGGCGCGGGACGGGTCCAGCCAGAAGACGGCCGGGTCGCCGGTGGCGCGGGCGCGATTGACGGCCAGCTTCACCCAGTCGCGGATCGGGGCGTCCTTGGTCTGGCAGGAACGCCAGATGTCGCCGCGGGCGACGTGGTGCTCGATGAGCACGTCGCCGGCAGAGTTGAGCACCTGCAGCACGCCGTTCTCCGGCATCTGGAAGGTCTTGTCGTGGGAGCCGTACTCCTCGGCCTTCTGGGCCATCAGGCCGACGTTCGGAACCGTGCCCATCGTGGTCGGGTCGTAGGCGCCGTTGGCGCGGCAGTCGTCGATGACGGCCTGGTAGACGCCGGCGTAGGAGGAGTCCGGGATCACCGCGAGGGTGTCCTTCTCCTCTCCGTCCGGGCCCCAGCCCTTGCCGCCGTTGCGGATCAGCGCCGGCATGGAGGCGTCGATGATGACGTCCGACGGCACGTGCAGGTTGGTGATGCCCTTGTCGGAATTGACCATGTACAGCGCCGGGCCGTCGGCCAGGTCGCGCTCGATGGCGGCCTTGACGGCGGAGGCGGTGCCGTCGTCGAGCTTGTGCAGCCCGTCGAGGATGGCGCCGATGCCGTAGTCCGGGGTGAGGTTCACGGAAGCCAGCTTGGCCTCGAACTTCGGGTACACCGACGGGAAGAAGGCCTTGATGACCTCGCCGAAGATCAGCGGGTCGGAGACCTTCATCATGGTGGCCTTCAAGTGCACGGAGAACAGGACGCCCTCGCGCTTGGCCTTCTTGATCTGCGACTTCAGGAACGACGACAGGATCTGCGCGTTGATGCCCGTGCCGTCGATGATCTCGCCCTTCAGGACCGGCATGTCCTTCTTCAGCACGATCTCGTGGCCGTCGTCGGTCTCCAGGACGTAGGTCAGCTTGTCGTCCTGCTCCATGATCACGGACTTCTCGTTGTGGCGGAAGTCGTTGGAGGCCATGGTGGCGACGTTGGTCTTGGAGTCCGCCGACCACTCGCCCATGCGGTGCGGGTGCTTGCGGGCGTAGTTCTTCACGGCCTCCGGGGCGCGGCGGTCGGAGTTGCCCTCGCGCAGCACCGGGTTGACGGCGGAACCCTTGACCTTGTCGAACTTGGCGCGGTCGGCGCGCTCCTCCTCGGTCTCCGGCTGCGACAGGTACTTCGGAATGTCGTAGCCCTTCTCCTGCAGCTCGGCGACGGCGCGCTTGATCTGCGGGATGGAGGCCGAAATATTCGGCAGCTTGATGATGTTGGCCCCGGGCTCCTTCACCAGCTCGCCGAGGGCGGACAGCTCGTCGTCGATTCGCTGATCCTCAGAGAGGCGCTCCGGGAACTGGGCGATGATGCGACCGGCGAGGGAAATGTCGCGGGTCTCGACGTTGATGCCGGCCTGGGCGGCGAACGCCTCGACGATGGGCTTCAGCGAGTAGGTCGCGAGAAGAGGAGCCTCGTCGGTGCGGGTCCAGATGATCGTGGCCATGTGGTGAGTTCTCCTATTTGGTGCAGGATCCGTGAATGTCTGTGAACTGTTGGAGACCACGATACCCACTTCGCCGTTTTGCTTCAGATGCGTGAAATGACGCCCTACCTGCGGTGTGGCCCACGTAACGCATGATTGTGTTGTAAGTCACCGATAATTCGCGGACATTTGCGGTGCGATGGCGGAGGCGCCCAATCCGTCAATTACTAATTTAAGACACAAAACTACCCCCGCGCTGGGGAGGACGGCGGGATGCCGTCCACCCCGACGCGGGGGCTTCATGCCGTCGGGCGAGTGCCCGACGAGGGGTCAGACGCGGGAATCGTCCGAGGAGTCGTTGCCGCCGTCCGAACCGGGGAAGGACGGGCGGTCGCCGAAGGGCTGGCCGTACTGGGACTGGCCGAACTGCGGGGACTGCTGCTGCGCACCGGCGCCGAACTGCGACTGCCCGAACTGCGACTGGCCGTACGGGGACTGCCCGAACTGGGGCTGCTGGTTCTGCTGGGCCTGTTGCTCCGAGCCGTACCGGGACTGATCGAACTGCGGGGACTGCTGCGCGCCGTACGGGGACTGGCCGAACTGCGGGGACTGCTGCGCACCCGCGCCGAACTGGGGCTGCTGGTTCGGCTGGTCCTGCTGCGGGGCGCCGTACTGGCCGTACTGGGGCTGGGCCGCCGCCGGCATGGCCGGAGCCGCGTACGTGCCGCCCAGCCACGCGCGGGTGTCGGTGAGGAAGGTCAGCACCGCCGCGGCGATCCAGGCCAGCATCAAGATGACCTGGCTGGAGGTGGAAACGACCCCGCCGACCTCCAGGGTGATGTCGAGGACGATGTAACTGAGGTACAGGGCGGCCAAGCCGATGGAGGCTCCGGCGAGCGGGATGACCGCCGTCGAGTCGTTGCCGCGCAGCACCTTCGGGATGAGGAGCACGGCCACGACGAGTGACAGGATGTGGCCGGTCCCCATCCCCAGGGACTGGAAGCCGCCGAGCAAATTGAGCAGCATCTCGACGAGGGTCATGAGCAGACAGAACGCGGCGATGCCGCCGAGCGTGAACATGAGGGCCTTGGCGGCGCCCGGCACGGCGTCCATCAGCTGCGCGACGGTGCCCTGCGGGGCGGGCGCGCCCTGCTGCCGGGGCTGCTCCGGAGCCTGGGCCATGGCGGGGGCGGATCCGTCGGCGGCACGGCCGTACGGCTGCGCGGGCATGGCCGGCTGCCCGTGGGGTGCGGAGGAGTCGGCTTCGGCCGCGTGGGCGTCACCGGCGGCGTCCTCGTCGGAGTGGTCCTGCGAGCTCGGCTGGGCGGCGGGGATGACCGTGGTGGCCTGATCGTCGTGCGAACCCTGGCCGCGGGAACCCTGACCGGGGGAGCCCTGGGCGGGCGCGGCGGCGGGCGCCTGCTGCTCGTCGGGGAAGGAGCCGGTGGTGGCCAGCGCGCGGAGTTCGGGAATGCCCATCCGCGGGGCGGATTCGTCGGCCAGGCGGGCGTCGTACTTCGCGCGGACCCGGTCGTCGCCGAGCACGGCCAGCGCCACGGAGTTTTCCTGGGCTCGCGCGTCATGGGAGGGGACCTCGTCGCGCTTGAGGCCCTCGAGAGTCTCGAGGATGCTCGCCCTGAGGTCGGACGTGGAGGAGTTCTTGTCGAGGCCGAGGCTCTCGTAGAAGTCGTAGTGCGCGTTCACGCGGGTCCTTTCCGGGGTTTTTCGTCGACCGCCGGGGCACGGTGCCCCGGAGGCATTGCACGATTTTTCACGATAACCAACCCGCAGGGCATCCGCTATGATGACCGATTTCTTCCGGGTGACCCCATAACCTGCGGCTTTGTCGCCCGGACCAGCACCTTGACCGTATCGGTCACCCACGTTCGAGCACCCGCACCCGGGAGGATCATTGCCCAAGATCGTTCAGCGACAGTCATTCTCGTCACACCGGCGGCCCGTGCCCCGCCAGGACGACGTGTCCGACGCGCGCCGCAATTGGGTCATCGTGGCCCTGTCGGTGGGCGCCTTCGGCATCGGCGTCACCGAGTTCGTCGCCATGGGTTTGCTGCCGTACATCGCCGCGGATTTCGGCCGCAGCGAGGCGGAGTCCGGGGCGGTCATCTCCATGTACGCCCTCGGCGTCGTCGTCGGCGCCCCGCTGATTACGGTGCTGACCGGTTCCGTGCCGCGACGCAGAATGCTCCTGCTGCTGATGGCGGCCTTCACCATCGGCAACGGCGCGACCGTGTGGGCGGGGTCGCTGGGGTCCTTCGGCGCGGTCATGGCCTCCCGCTTCATCGCCGGCATTCCCCACGGCGCGTACTTCTCCGTCGCCGCCCTCGTCGCGGCGTCGCTGGCCGCGCCGGGCAAACGCGGCCGCGCCGTCGCCCTGTCGGGAATGGGTCTGTCCGTGGCCACCGTCGCCGGCGTCCCCGCGGCGCAGGCGCTGGGCCAGCACTACGGCTGGCGGTCCGCGTTCGTGCTCGTCGCCGCCATCGGCGTCGCGGCGCTGGTGTCGCTGTGGTTCGCGGTGCCGCACATGAACCGCATGCCGGCCACCCGCCCGCTGGAGGAACTCGGCGCCCTGGCGACTCCGCAGGTGTGGTTCACCGTCGCCATCGGCACCGTGGGTTTCGGCGGCATGTTCGCCGTGTACACGTACATCACGTGGACCATGACGGAGGTCGGTGGCCTGGCCGAGAAGCTCATGTGGCTGGTGCTCATGGCCTACGGCGTGGGCATGGTCGCGGGCACGTACCTCGGCGGTTGGGTCAGCGACCGGGTGGGCGACATGGGCCTGCTGTGGACCCTCATCGCGATGGCGGTCGCCCTGGTCGCGTTCTTCTTCACCGCGCCGCTGGGCTGGCCGGCGGTGATCAACTTCGGCGTGATCGGCATGCTCGGTTCGACGCTGGTGCCCAACCTGCAGACCCGCCTGATGGACGTCGCCGGTCGCGCGCAGACGCTTGCCGCCGCGTTGAATCAGGCGGCCCTCAACATGGCCAATGCGGGTGGCGCGGCCATCGGCGGCGCCGTCATCGCCGCGGGCTTCGGCTACCGGGCCCCGGCGTTGGCGGGTGCGGCCATGGCCGTCGCCGCGATTGCGGTGTGGGCTCCGGCGGCGTGGCTGCGGGCCCGGTCCCGACGGTCCGGGGAGGACCGGGACAAGACCGTCCTGCAGGCCTGACCCCGGAACCGCTTCCCGGCGCCGTTGGCCGCTGCGGCGTGGCGCGGGCCGTCGTCACGCGGATCCGGGCGGGGAAGTAGGCTGCCGGGCATGCCGCTCACCATCGCAACCATCAACGTCAACGGCATCCGCGCAGCCGTGAAGAAGCGCCACGAGGACAACCTGGGCATGCTGCCCTGGCTGGAGGACAACTCCGCCGACGTGGTGTTGCTGCAGGAGGTCCGCGCCACCGACGATCAGGCCCGTGCGGCGCTGGCCCCGGCCCTGGAGTTGGGATGGCACTGGATCGGCGCGGAAAACGAGCTGGCCAAGGGCCGCGCGGGGGTGGGCATTCTGTCGCGGGCGGAGCTTGACGACGTCCGCGTGGGGTTCGGTTCCGACGAGTTCGACCGGATGGGCCGCTACGTGTCGGGCGTGTTGCGTGCCGAGGATTCCGGCATCGCCGAGGACGTGCTCATCGCCAGCCTCTACCTGCCGTCGGGATCGGCGAAGACGGAGAAGCAGGACGAGAAGTACCGGTTCCTCGACGCGTTTTCCGGCCACCTCGCCGAGCTGGGGGCGGCGGGCCGGGAGGGCGCGCACGCCGTCATCGGCGGCGACTGGAACATCTGCCACCGTGAGCAGGACCTGAAGAATTGGCGCACCAACCGCACCAAGTCCGGGTTCCTGCCGCAGGAGCGGGCGTGGATGGATTCCGTTTTCGGCACGTTCCCCGACGAGGCCCCGCAGGACACCCGCCTCAACGCGTCGGCCCGCGAGCTCGCCGCCGGCGTTTTCACCGACGGGTCGGCGTGGACTCCGCCCGAGGTCAACGCCGACCCCGACTGGTTCGACGTCACCCGCCGCCTGCACCCCGACGCCGACGGCCCGTGGTCGTGGTGGACCTACCGTGGCCAGGCGTTCGACACCGACGCGGGCTGGCGCATCGACTACCAGGCCGCGACGAAGCCGATGCTCGACCGCGCCGTGTCGTCCGTCGTGGACAAGCCGTCGGCCTACGACCGGCGGTGGACCGACCACGCGCCGGTCATCGTCGAATACCGCTAGTCCCGCGCCTGCGGTCGGGTCAGGACTGCCGGAGCATCGAGGCGACGCCGTCGGCGATGGCCAGGGCGTAGAGCTTCCGCCACTCGCGGGTTTTCAGGGCCTCGGCCTCGTCGGGGTTGTCGATGTTGCCGGCCGAGACGACCACCTCCGGGGGCCCGAACGACGACGGCGTGCCGAAGGCGGGGGACAGGCCGTCGACGACGTCGCCGGGCCGCCCCTCCTCGTCGTATCGGTTGCCCGGGGAGAACCGGTGGAACACGAGGGCGTCGCGGATGCCCGCCGCCAGGTTCGCGGTGGTGGGGTCCGCGAAGCCGTCCGGGCCCTCGTACAGGCCGGTCACCCGAGTTCCGGAGTGCTCCGCGCCCACTGCGTCGACCTCGACGTCGATCACCGCGTCGACGGACCGCGCGGCGCCGGCATCGACATCGACGTGGCCATCGACATCGGAGGAACGGTCGTCGGGCAGTTCGACGAGGGTCGCCCCGCGGCCGCGCAGTTCCGCCACCGCCGCGTCGGCCAGGGCCTCCGCGACGTCGCCGGCGCCCGTGCGCACGCCGATCACTGCGCCTGACAACGGAGAGACGGCTTCCCCCTCGGGGGCGATGATCGGCTGGCGGCGCGGCAGCCTGGCGGGATCCGGATGCGCCGGCGGGTACGGTGACGACGCCAGCACCTCCTCCAGCTCGGTGTCGGTGATCATCGCGTCGACGGCGAAAATCGTCGTCGGGCCATCCCGGTACACGGGGGTCAGCCCGTCTGACCACCACGCCCACGACCGGCTGGCCAACGCCGCACCGCCGGCCAAGCCGGCCGAAGGCGGGGACACGAACACGTACCGGATGCCGAGCTTGCGCAGTGCGACGTCGACGTCGTTGACGGCATTCGGTTCGCGCGGAACACCGGTGCCGGCGAGGTCGAGGTCGTCGAGAGCTTTCCTGCTCATCTCGGAATTCTTGTCCGGCCACGGAAAATGGGTGAACAACGACGGCAGTCCGTTCAGCGCGTACATCCAGCCCGACCCCTCTGCGGGGTTGACCAGGACGTGGCCCTCCATCGCGTGGGGCTGCCGCGCCAACCACTCCATCGCGCGCCGATCCGCGTCCGAAACGTACGTGCTCCCGCGGCTGGCCGTCATGGTCAGTCGGGCATCGTCACCGGTCGCCCACGACACCGGGACGAGCACCAGCGACGCCGCCGCCGCCACCGTCGCCGCGGCGGTCGCGCGTCGGGTGGGCGACCGTTGCGCCGTCTCCGGCGCACCTACCCATGGGGTCGACGACGGGGACGAGAGGCCGTCGTCACGCCAACGCCCGCGACGCACCGCCGACCACGCCCGGACGACGAGCTCCGCCACCCACGCGACCGCGACGCCGATGCACACCAGACGCAGCACACCCATCGGCGCCTGCAGGCGATAGGCCATGTCGTAGAAAAACGTGCCCAACACGCGCAGCCACTCGCCGAACGGATCCGCCCACCGGGCCTGCGCACTGTCCGCGACCACGCCCAGGACCACGAGTCCGAACACCGGCCACGGCGTCCACGGCCGCCGGCGCAGCAGCAAAACGACCGCACCCACCAGGGTCAGGACCACCGCCGGCGGGTACCAGCCGATCACCTGCGTGTAATTCGACTGGCCCGTCACCGTCCACCACGCCGACTGGGCGTGATCGATGCCGATTTGCCCCTGATACTCGGCGACGGAATCACCCGAACCCGCCGCCGAGACCAGAACCGGCGCCAGCAACACCACCACGATCGCGGCCGTGACGAGCAGACGCACCAGAGAGCCCGCGCGCGGGCGGGTCAACCACCACAACAGCGCGAAGACCGCCAGGGCCACCGCAGCCGCCGGGTGCGCCAGGAACACCCCCGTCAGCGCGGGAACCGCCGCCACCGTGCGGCCCGTGATCAACAGCGCCAGCGCCGCCGGAATCGTCGCGACGGCCAACAGGTACGGCAGCGACCCGGTGATCATCAGCGCCCCGGTGATCTCCGGCAACGCGATCGACGCCACAGCAGCAGCCGGGGCGGCCACCACCGCCCACCGGGGGCCCGCCACGACCCACGTCAACAACGCGGCCCCCGCCGGCAACAACACCATCGGGGCCACCGCACCGAAAACGTTGGCCTGGAGGATCGGGTCACCCGGCAGCAGCGAGCCCAGCGCGTGCCACGCCGCGGGGTAGAACATCTCCGCGGCGGTCTCGCGGTTCATCAACTCGCCCGCCCGCGTCGGCGAGGCGATGCCCTCGTCGGCCACCCACCGCAGGAAATTGTTGTGCCACTGCAGGTCCCACGCCTGGCGCAGGTTCGACCCGCCGTCCGGCAAATCCCGCAGCGGCAGCAGGTACCGCACCGAACCGACCACGGTCACTGCGGCGGACGTCACCGCAGTGGCCCACTCGGCGGCCGTGGGACGCAGGGGCGAGCGGCCCAGGGGCGACCGGGGCGGAGCATCGGCGCCCGGAATGAACCGCCGTGCCAGATACGCCATCGCCGTCGCACCCGCCCACACGGCCAGAAACATCGGCCAACCCCAGCCGATGCCCAGCGCACCGGCCGCCCACGCCCCGAAGCCCGCGACGCCCACGGTGATCGGGCCCGCTGCGGCGAGCGCGGGCATGGGACGCAGGCCCGCGGCCATGCCGGTGACCGCGCCCGGCACGATCAACAGCAGGGCGGTCACCACGGCTGCCAGGAGCACGAAACCTCACTCGGACAAGGGGAATGCGGGGGACGGGAGCGGGGATGGGGCGGGGCGGTGAATCGGCGTACGGATGCCGCGCGACATTCCCCCGGGCACGTCCCGGAAAATCACAGGTAGACGTACACGGTATCCAAGTCCCCGGCGGTCTTGCACTCGAAGAGGGCGTCGCCGTCTCCGTCGGTGGTTTCCCCGCACGTGAAGTCGACGTCCTTCTCGAGGAGATCGTCGTAGGCGGTGATCGAAACGGGCGCATCGTCGAGGCTATGGCCGACCAGGTCGGACGCGACCTCCTCGGCGGTGAGACAGGTGGTCAGGGAGCTGGCGGCTCCGACCCACTTGACGCCCGTGGGTGCCTCGCAGGAGTGGGCGACGTCGAGCCCGGTGCCGAAGTACCCGGGAGGAGCGGAAAACTCGCCGTCGTCGGCGGGCGTGGAGGGGGTCGTGGAGACCTCCGAGGAGGGCTCCCGCGGGGTGGAGGTCGGGGTGCTGGTGGCGGAGCTGGTCGTCGAGGTCGCGCTTTCCGACGTCGTGTCCGTCCCACTGGCGACGGGCTCCTCGTCATCGCCGCCGAGGAAGAAAACCAGGCCGCCGACGATGGCGATCAGCGCCACCAGGGCAACGATGATGCCGACGATGAGGCCGGTCTTGCCCTTGCCCCCATTCTGGTTGGGGTCTCCAGGACCGCCGGGCGCGCCGTACGCGCCGTACGCGTCCTGCTCCTGTCCCGGTCCCGACGCGTAGGGGCTGTTCTCCCATGCCAGGGTCCGGTCGTCACCCTGCTGACCGTAGGGCTGCTGGTAGGGGTCGGACGGGCCCTGCTGACTCTGCTGACCGTAGGGCTGCTGGTAGGGGTCGGGCTGGCCCTGCTGACCGTAGGGCCCGGAACCGCCGGAACCGGAATACGGTCCGCCCTGACCCCAGGGCTGGTCCCCGAAGCCGTCGCCTCCGCCGTCGTTCGGTCGGTTCGAGTTCATTGTCCGTCCCTCCGATGAATCTGGTGAATCTGGCCGTCGTCGGCTGTCGCCGTCGCCGGCCAGCCCAAAAATTTATACCAAGACCATATATTGGGTGCGCGCAGGTGGCACGGAATTGTTTCGGGCGTCCGGTCGGCGGGGACGACCCCGGCCGGGCGGCGAACTCAGTAGGGGTAGACGTACACGACCGCGTTGCGGCCGCCCTCGCACTTGAACACCGGGTCCCGTTCGGAATCCCGGGCGCGGCGGCAGGACATCGAGATGTTCTCCTGGGTCGCCGCACTGTAGGCGGTGACCGTCAGCGGGGCGGCGGAGATGCTTTCGTAGGCGAGTTCGCGTGCGATGTTTTCGGCGAAACCGCAGGTGGTAGTCGAGTGGCCGGTGCCGACCCAGCGGGTGCCGGTGACGTTTTCGCACTTCCGGTAGGTGTTCAGGCCCACGCCGTAATGTACGGGGCCCGCGATGTACCTGTCCGTGGCGCCGCTGCCGCCGCTGCCGCCGCTGCCGCCGGAGTCTCCGGAGTCGGAGGTCGGAGCGTCCGTCCGGGTGCGTGTTTCGGTGACGGTCGCGGTTTCCGGCCGGGTGCGCGTCAACGGAGGGGCGTCTTCGCGAGTTCGATCGGTGGTCGGGAGGGAGTCGTCGGCCATCGTGGTGTCGCGGGCCTCGACGTCGGCGTCGTCGTCGCGCATGAACAGGACGACGCCGGCGCCGATCACCAGCGCTGCAATGATCCCGATGAGTAGGCGCGGGTTGTGGCCACCGCCTCCCTGTGGTCGCTGCGGCGGCGGGGAGGGCCGAAAGGGGTGTTGCGGCGGTTGGTGCGGCCGCCATTCGGAGAGGCGATCGAAATCCCGCTCGTCGAATGGGTCGAATTGCGGATTCATGGTGTGGGGCTCCTAGCGTCCGATCGTGGCGATGATTCCCCGGATCACGGCCCGCGCCATGTCCGCGCGGCCGTCCTCCGACGCCAGCAGGGCGATCTCCGCGGAGTCCCGCATGTTCCCGAACTCGACGAGGACCTTCGGCTTGGTCGACAGGTTCAGCCCGGTGAGATCGCTGCGGTGGTCGATGCCGTCGACGCCGAGGTAATTCGACGGGGTGAATCCGCCGGCGAGGAATCCGTCCCGGATGTTGGCGGCGAGCGCCGCGGACCCCGCGGCGTCGTTGCCGGGCAGGGGATCTGCGACGGTGATGACGTGGAAACCCCGGTTTCCTTCGCCGGACCCGTCGGCATGCAAGCTGACGACGACATCGGCGGCGGAGGCGTTCTCCTTCACCGCGCGCAGGTCGATGCAATCGGCGACCCCGGAGTCGTCCTCGCGGGACAGCAGGACGGTGGCGCCGAGGGCTTCGAGTCGATCCTTGATTTCCAGGGCCATCAGCCAGTTGAGGTGTGCTCGGGCCACCCGTCGTCGGCGGTGGTGCCGGAAACCTAGCAGGGTTTGGTTCCGCCGCGGCCGTCCGGGACCTGCGGGTTGTCGGCGGGCATGACCGCTGCGTGTCCCGGGTCGAGGTAGACGACGCGGCCCGTGAGATCCCCGTCGTCCGGGGTCGGCGTCGATTCGGGCGACGGTGGCGCGGTCGACGTGGAGGCGCCCGGCTTGCCCGACGATCCCCGTGTGGAGTTGGGCGCGCCGCGGCCCTGCGCGATGGACGTGCTTGGCGACGCGTGCACGGCGGCATCGTCGCGAACGGCCTCGTCGACGTCGCCGACGGTGCACCCGGCCATCAGCATCGCGGTGGACGCGATGGCGAGGCACTGCCCACGGCCACGGGAAAAGGTGTTCACGTCCACCACGTTAATGAGGGGCGACCGAACTGCGGCGACTCCGAACGGGTTTCCCGCGAATACGGGGGGAGGTTTCGGAACGATGCGGCCGTTTGTGCAAGACTCGGGGGACGTGACAATCGGGACTCCGTACCCGTGGCGGGGCCTTTTTCGGTCCTGCGGCAGCGGGTGCCCGGAAGTGACCCGGGTTCGCCGGGAGCTGCGGAAAGGGGAACGGCATGGATGATCGCAACTATGGGTCCGCCGACGGGAACATGGGCTTGAGCGGGCGGCACTTCGGTGACGGCCCGCCGCGCGACGACGCCCCGGACCCCGCCGACGACTTCGATCTCGCGGCGTTCACCCGCAGCCTCGACGGTGACGCCGCCGGTTTCGGCGTGTGGAGCATCATCGCCGGTGGCGTCCTCGTCGCCCTGACGGTCCTTGCCTTCATCTACGGCTGGCCGCTGTGGACCGTGATCCCGTGCATCCTCGGTCTCGTCGTCCTGGGCGTCGTCGGCATGCTGCGTCGCCCGCCGGTCGCCCCGCTGGAGTTGACCGCCGTCGAGCGTGACCGAGTGCGCCGCGTCCTCGACGAGCACGGCGCCCGGGCCGCCGTCGCCCTGGTCCGCGCCCTGTACCCGGGCGAGTCCAGCGTCGCGGCGACGAAGACCGTCCGGCTGCTGCTCGAGCGCAGCTGACCCGGTCCGCGCGGCGGTGCACCCGACGCCCCGTCGGACGCCCGACGCGAACCGACCCGCCGGGGCGAACTAGACTGCCGGTCATGGCAACTGAGCAGGATCCGACCACCACCACCGATTCGAACGCCGCCCCGGCGTCCGCCCCGGCCGCCGGCGCCCCGGAACGCCGCCAGCGCGTGCTGTCCGGCATCCAGCCGACGGCGGACTCGTACCACCTCGGCAATTACCTGGGCGCGGTCAAGCAGTGGATCGGCCTGCAGGACGACTTCGACGCCTACTACTTCATCCCGGACCTGCACGCGATCACGGTGCAGCAGGACCCCAAGGAGTTGCGCCAGCGCACCATCGCCGGTGCGGCGCAGCTCATCGCGCTGGGCATCGACCCGGCGAAGTCGGTGCTGTTCGTGCAGTCGCACGTCCCGGAGCATGCGGAGCTGAGCTGGGTGCTCACGTGCCTGACCGGTTTCGGCGAGGCGTCGCGGATGACGCAGTTCAAAGACAAGTCCGCCAAGCAGGGATCGGACCACACGTCGGCGGGCCTGTTCGCCTACCCGATGCTGATGGCGGCCGATATTCTGCTTTACCGCCCGCAGCTGGTGCCGGTGGGCGAGGATCAGCGTCAGCATCTGGAGTTGGCGCGCACGCTCGCGCAGCGCTTCAACTCGCGCTACAAGAAGACGTTCGTCGTCCCGGAGGCGCACATTCTGGAGGGGTCGGCGAAGATCTACGACCTGCAGGATCCGACGTCGAAGATGAGCAAGTCGGGCTCGAACCCGAAGGGCATCGTCAATCTGCTCGATGATCCGAAGGTGTCGGCCAAGCGCATCCGGTCGGCGGTGACGGACAACGACGGCGAGATCCGCTTCGACCGCGAGAACAAGCCGGGCGTGTCCAATCTGCTGGTCATCCAGTCGAGCCTGACGGGCGTGCCCATCGACGACATCGTGTCCGGGTACCAGACGTCGGGTGCGGGCTATGGCCAGCTCAAGAGCGATACGGCGGAGGCGCTGGAGGCCTTCACCACCCCGCTGCGGGCCCGGTACGGCGAGCTGATGGCCGATCGCGGCGAGCTGGAGCGCATCCTCGCCGATGGTGCGGTCCGCGCGCGCGAGGTCGCGTCGCGCACGTTGGAGCAGGTGTACGAGCGGGTCGGTTTCCTCCGTTCGTCCGTTCGGTAACGGCTTCGTTTCTTTCCGGCTGCTTTACGACGCTCACCGCGTCGTCATCGGCGCATGCCGGTAAGCTGATCGAGACACGTTCGCCCGGGTGGCGCGGTCGGACCCCGATCACCGTCTCCCTCAACGACGAAAGCAGGTTCGACCGGTGGCAACATCGACGCGCCCAGACCCAAAGAAGACGGATCGCTACGGCATCGAGCGGGTGACGGACGACGACCCCGGTTTCGTCGACAAGATGCGCATGAAGTACGAGTGGTTCGACCACATCATGCGCATGCAGGAGCGTTACTCGCAGGAGGGCGGCAACCACTTCGCCGCTGGCGTCACGTATTTCTCCGTCTTGTCGGTCTTCCCGCTGTTGATGCTGGTGTTCGCCGTCATCGGTTTCGTGCTGCGCGGCAACGACGAGATGATGCAGCAGATCGAGGACGCCAT
>JAEZWF010000038.1 GCA_023420415.1 Actinomycetes bacterium
TCAGCGCTCACCGTCCGCAACAGCACCACTATATCGATCATGTGTTCGATTGTACTCGGATCGACCGACAGCGACAAGACTTGTCCACCACGAATCCTGTTTGTTTCCAAGAAAATTCGTTCACAAGGTCGCTTGCCCTCGAAGGCCGGGCAAGAGCCGAAAAGCGGCGCCGCATCTCGGCAGCCAGCCGACGGGATCGCGAGGAAGGGAACGGACGAGCAAGAGCTGAGCAGACGATTTCGCCGGTCCTCCCCAGCGCCTTTCAGCCCAACCACACCCCGAGGGTGCGCCGCGCCTGGGACCCGGCCACGCGGCATACCTGCGCCCAGTCGCCGCGGCCGCGACCAACGGCCGTAACGGACCGTCCCAGACCACCGGCCGAACGACCCAAGGACCCAAGGACCCAAAGACGCCGGCCCTCAGCGCACGCCCGCGCGCTCCTCGAACTTCGCCTGGTCGACCACGATCCGGTCGATCTCACCATCGGCGACGACCTCACCGGAGTCGTCGACTGCCTTGACGGAGAACGTCATTCGCCGACCGTCCACCACCGGATCACCGGCTGTGACGCTGACTCGACCACCCACCGGCGTGGGTCGGTGGTGCGCAACGCGCACAGCGGTCCCGACCGTCGTCTGCCCCGCCTCGAGCAGCGGCCCAGCCGCAGCCACCGTCGCCGCCTCGAGCCACGCGACGACCCGCGGCGTCCCGAGGACGGCCACCGAACCACTCCCCAGCGCGATCGCCGTGTCGTCCGCCGTCACCTCGAACTCCATGCGAGCCATGCGAGCCATGTGACCCAACCTAGACTGCTGCCCATGAGCCAGCAGCCCATGCCGGAGCGCTACGCCCTGCGCCAGAAGCTGACCATGATGGTCAACCGCTACGAGATCCGCCCCGTCGACGCGAACGGTGCCGAGGGCCCCGTGATCGCCGTGGCGCAGCAGAAGCGCATGGCGTTCAAGGAGCAGGTCACGTTCTACGCCGACGAGGCCCGCAGCCAGCCGGTGTTCTCCTTCAAGGCCCGCCAGCGGATGGACCTCGGCGCCACCTACGACGTCTTCGACGCGGCCGGCACCCCGATCGGCTGGTTCAATAAGGACTTCGGCAAGTCGCTGCTGCGATCGTCGTGGCACCTCGGGACACCCGACGGACTCCAGGCGTTCGGCACCGAGCGCAACCGGAACATCGCGATCCTGCGCCGCATCTGGGAGTTCGTCCCGGTCATCGGCGAGATCCCTCTGCCGTTCATCTTCCACTTCGACTTCAAGACCGCCGACGGTTCGGTGGTGCTGACCTCGGAGCGCAAGATGTCCCTCCGGGACCGCTACGACATCACGATCCCCAAGCTGGGCAACGGTTACCAGCTCGACTGGCGCGTCGGCCTGGCCATGTCGGTCGCCTTGGACGCGCTCCAGTCTCGCTGACACGAGTCGTATGCCGCCGGGTCACTCCTGGGTGCGCCACGCGTCCTTGACCGACAGCTTGCCGCCGGTCTGCAGCAGCGCCCGGCGGTAGATCCGCTCGCTGACGAGGATCAGCCCGACCGCGAAGGCGACGAGCAGCAGCAGTGCCAGCGCCGGCTCCCACCACGACACCTCACCTGCCAGTACCCGCATGGGCATGAGGATCGAGGAGACGGGCGGGATGAACGACCCGATCGCCCGGGCGGTCCCGTCGAGGAACAGCGCCCCGAAGTACATCAGCATCATCAGCATCGTGATCGGCATCGACGTCGACTGGATGTCCTCGGTGCGGCTCGCGAGCGCACCGGCCACCGCCCAGAGGCAGGCCAGCGCCACGAACCCGACGAGGAAGAACGCGAGGAACCAGCCGATCGACCCCGACAGGCCGGCGACGTACTTGCCGTAGTCCGTGAAGGACATGCCGACCAGCCCGACGCCGACGTACAGCGCCATCTGCCCGAACGCCAGCACCGTGTTGCCGATGATCTTGCCGGCGAGCAGCTGCCGCAACGGAATTGCCGCGGCGATCATCTCGACGATGCGTGACTGCTTCTCCTCGACGACGCTACTGGCGAGGGTCATGCCGAACATGATCGACGCGAGGTAGAACAGGATCGCGAAGATGAACCCCAGGGCCGTCACGAGGCCCGACCGCTCGGCGTTGCCGTCGAGCTGCTGGGCGGTCACGGTGGTCCCGGCCTGCAGGGCCGCCATCGTCGTGCCCGCCTTGGTGGCGTTGTCGGCGAGGGCGGTCTCGCGCACCACGGTGGACACGACGGTGCTCAGGTCACTGTCCGCGGTGTCCTTGGTGACGAGGGTCCAGCCGGAGTCGGTGCGCTGGAGCCAGGCGTCGACCTTCTCGTCCTGCACCGCCGCCCGCGCCGCGGCGGCATCACTCTCGGTGCCTGCCTTCACCGCGACCTTGTCGTCGATGTCCGGTGCCCGGTCGGCGATGCGGTCGACCATGGCAGCGGCAGTGGAGTCGGTGGTGACCACGTCGAAGGTGCTCGTGCGGTTCTGCATGAAGCCCTGGATGGCCAGCACCGCGCCGATGAGCAGCACCGTGACGACGGTGCTGATGAGGAAGCCCTTGTCGGTCAGCTTGACCAGCACCTCGCGCCTCGCGACCTGGAGCCACGCTCCTCGCGTCGCGGTGCGCGGCTGCTGCGCCTCGGTGCCGCGGCCGGTCGTTGGCGTATGCCGCGTGGTCGCTTCGGCCTGCGACGTCTGGTCGGTGCGGGTGCTCATGACGTGGCCTCCTGGTAGATCTCGCTGAGTCGGGGGACGACGCGCCGGAACTCCTCGACCGGACCGCGTCGAATGGCCTGCTCGAGGACGCGCTGTTCGGCACCGGACTCGACGACCTCGAGCAGCGCGGTGCGCCCGTCGACGTCGGCCACGTGGATGCCGGGCAGGTCGCGCACCCAGCCGGCGTCGCCGGCCGTGACGAGCTCGTAGCGCACCGGCCCACCCGCGCGCAGCTCCTCGGCCGTCCCCTGCGTGACGACCTTGCCCTGCGCCATGATGACCAGGCGGTCGCACAGCCGGTCGACGAGGTCGAGCTGGTGCGACGAAAAGAGCACGGGCACACCGCGACTCGTGTGTTCACGCAGCAGCCCCGCCATCGAGTCGACCGCGGTCGGGTCGAGTCCCGAGAACGGCTCGTCGAGGATGAGCGCATCCGGCTGCGGCACCAGCGCGGCGATGATCTGCACGCGCTGCTGGTTGCCGAGCGACAGCTTCTCGACGTGGTCCTTGGCGCGCTCGGCCAGCCCGAACCGCTCGAGCAGCTCCATGACGGCCGCCCGCGCAGCACCCGGGTCCATGCCCCGCAGCGAAGCCAGGTAGACGAGCTGGTCGGCGATGGCCTGCTTGGGGTAGAGGCCCCGCTCCTCGGGCATGTACCCGATCCGGCGCCGCTCGGCCGCGGTGATCGGCGTGCCGTCCCACAGCACCTCGCCATCGTGCGCCTGGAGCACCCCCATGACCATCCGCATCGTGGTGGTCTTTCCAGCCCCGTTGCCCCCGACGAACCCGGTCAGCCCACCATCGGGCACCGGGAAGCTCACGTGGTCAACGGCTGTCTTGTCCCCGAACCGTCGGGTCAGCCCCTTGATCTCCAACATGGCCCCAACGCTAGGACCGTTGCCCACCAACCGGATCCGCCTCGGGACGGAAGTTGGGTGCCGCGTGGCCGGCCACGCGGCATACCTCACTCCCCCGCAGGGATGAGACCAGCTCGGTGCGCCCACACGACGGCCTGGACCCGGTCGCGCAGGTGGAGCTTGGCGAGCACGTTCGACACGTGCGTCTTGACGGTCGCCTCCCCCACGACGAGGCGGGCTGCGACCTCGGCGTTGGACAGGCCCTCCGCGACGAGCACGAGCACCTCACGTTCGCGCTCGGTGAGCAGGTCCAGGCCGGGGGGCGGTGCTGGCTGCGCCTGCTGAGCCGCTGCTTCCCGTGCGTCGCCGGCCGTCATCCGTGCGATCACCCGCTTGGTCACCTCGGGTGCGAGCAGTGCGTGGCCGCCCGCGACCGCGCGCACCGCGTCGACGAGTGCCTCGGGTTCGGCGTTCTTGAGCAGGAACCCGCTCGCCCCCGCGTCGAGCGCGTCGAACAGGTAGTCGTCGCGGTCGAACGTCGTGAGGATGACGACCTTGGCGAGGTCCTCGGCGACCACCTGGCGGGTGGCCTCGATGCCGTCGGTGCCGGGCATCTGCACGTCCATGAGGATCACGTCGGGCCGTTCGGCCCGGGCGACGCGCACGGCCTCGGCGCCGTCGGCGGCCTCACCGACGACCTCGAGGTCCGGCTCGACCGACAGGATCATCCGGAACCCGGACCGCACCAGCGCCTGGTCGTCGACGAGCAGCACCCGCGTCATCGCGCACCCTCGCGTTCCTCGAGCGGGAACCGCACCCGCACCCGGTATCCGCCGCCCACGCGCGGCCCGACCTCGACGAGACCTCGCCGGGCAGCCGCGCGTTCCCGCACGCCCAGCAGCCCCAGACCCGACCCCGACGTGCCGGGTCGCGGGCGCCCGTTGTCGACGACCTCCACCTCGGCGAAGGGCTTGTCCCCGGTGGGGTCGACACGCACGACCACCCCGACGTGGTTGGCCGTCGAGTGCTTGCGCACGTTGGTCAGCGCCTCCTGGACGATGCGGTAGATGGCCAGGCCGAGCGCCCCCGGCAGCTCACCGAGCGCGCCCGGCGTCGCCTCAACCGTCTCGTATGCCGTTGACAGGCCTGCGGTTTCGGCCTCACCCACCAGGGCGGCCACGTCGGACAGGCCTGGCTCCGGGGCCCGCTTGTCCCGGCCGTCGGGGGCGCCGTCAGCCGGGTCGCGCAGTGCTCCGACGAGCGAGCGCATCTGGGCGACCGCCTCGCGCGACGACGCCTCCACCTGGCTGAGCGCGGCGGTCGCCGCGGGCGGGTCGGTGGTGAGCACCCGACGGCTCGCGCCGGCCTGGATGCCGATGACCGAGACGTGGTGGGCGACGACGTCGTGCAGCTCACGGGCGATGCGCAGCCGCTCGGCGAGGACCGCCTGCCGTTGCAGCTCCTCGGTCTGGTCGGCGATGGTCCGCGCCTGCTCCCCGAGCCGGGCACCCTGCCGCGCCGCCCGCCACGAGACCTGTCCGCCGATGACCGCGCCGCCGAAGTAGAGGACGTTCACGATCGCGGTGGTGAGGACGTAGGACGTGATGAGCGGGAGGAAGCCGCCGGACTGCGCGGCCTTGGGCGCCATCTCCTCGCGCAGGCTGTCCATGCCGGACCCCACGGCGAACTGCCAGGCGACCCAGGCGAACATGAACACCACGACGCCGCCGACCACCACCCCCATGTCACGGCGACTGCGCGCCCAGGCGACGCCGGAGAAGAAGATCGCGAAGTAGATGACCTGCATCGCGAACTGCGCCATGACCATCGGCATCGTGATGCCGAGGACGAACATGTGCACCGCGCCGAGCACGGCCACGGCGAGCGCCCACCGTCGACGGCCGATGAGCAGGCCGGCCCCCAGCGCCACCGCCAGGATCTGCACCCACCGGGGCGCCTCCACGCCGTTGAGCGTGCCGATGCCCCGGCTCAGCTCGAGCAGGGTCACCGAGATCACGATGGCGACACCGCCCACGGCCCAGTCCTGCGCGGTCAGGGCGCCGGGGCGCACCCACGGGTCGTCGAAGGCGAAGAAGTCGGCGACTCGCTGGCGCAGGGAACGGCGCGCGGTCGTCGGCTGGCTCACCGTCCCAGCCTATTCACCGCCGGATGACGCGCCCTCCCCCTCAGGACGGAACTTGGGCGCTGCCGGTAGGCGACCTCAGCGAACGCCGGGCAGTGAGCGCAGCACCGGCACCAGGCCGTCGTCGTCGACGTCGGACGTGACCTCGTCGGCGACCTCCTTGACCTCGTCCGGGGCGTTGCCCATGGCCACGCCTCGCGCTGCCCAGCGCAACATCTCCACGTCGTTGCGCTGGTCACCGACCGCGACCGTGTATGCCGGCTCGACGCCCAGGTGCCGACGCACGAGTTCCAGCGCGGAGCCCTTGGAGACACCCTCGGGGTTGAGGTCGAGCCAGGCGGAGAAGCCGACCGCGTAGTTGACGCCGTGCAGGCCGATGCGCTCGGTGAGCGCGAGGAAGTCCTCGGCCGTGCCGTCGGGTGCCCGGAACGTCACGCGGGTCACGGGGTCGGCGACGAGCTCCTCCCACGGGACGATGCGCAGCTCACCTTGGAGCTCGCCGTCGGGAAACGGTGCGTTGAGCTTGAACCCGACACCCAGCTCCTCGACGGCGACCACGGCGTCGGGCCACTCCGCCCGCAGCAGCTCGAGCGCGGGACGCGCGTCGAAGGTGACGGCCTCCTCGATCCGAAACCCCTTCTCCTCATTGGGATCCAGGGCGAGCGTCACCGCCCCGTTGGAGCACACGGCATACCCCGTCGTCAGCCCCAGCACGTCGAGGATCGGCGTGGTGGCGACGATCGATCGGCCGGTCGAGATGACGACGTGGTGACCGGCGTCCGCGACCGCACGCACCGCCTCGGCCACCGCCGGCGAGAGGTCGCCCGCGTGGTTGATCGTGGTGCCGTCGACGTCGAGCGCGACGAGGTGGGGCGCGAAGGCGTCTGCCATGCGGCCCAACCTATCGGGGAGGACACTGAGCGCATGGCCACGGATCCGACACCTGACTTCGACAGCCGGTATAGCGAGCCGACCGCGAAGGCGCCCGACTGGCCGGCCGTGCAGCAGGTGATCGTCGATGCCGAGCTCTACTGGCTCACGACCATCCGCGACGGGTCGAGCCCGCACGTCACGCCCCTGGTCGGGATCTGGCACGAGGACGGTTTCGCCTTCTGCACCGGGCCCAGCGAGCAGAAAGCGCGCAACCTCGCCGCCAACCCCGACGTCGCCGTGACGACGGGGTCGAACACGTGGACCGACGGGCACGACGTGGTGGTGGAAGGCACCGTGACCCGCATCCAGGGGGCCGACAACCTGCGCGCGGTCGCCGACGCCTACCGCGCGAAGTACGGGTCCGACTGGGACTTCGAGGTCGACGACGAGCACTTCAGACCCGACGACAACCCGGCCCTGGTCTTCTGGGTCCGGCCACGCACCGTCCGCTCGTTCACCAAGGCACCGCACGGCCAGACGGCCTACCGCTTCGACTGACCGCGGTGCCGCGCATCCACCGTCGAGGGGTCACGGCGCGCTGAACGACTCGCGATTCTTCAGCGCGCCGTGACCCCTCGACCAAGCCCCTCGACCAGCCAGCCCGCCACGCGGCATACCTGCGGCTAGCGCGGCGCGCCCTGGGGCGCGAGCTCGACCATCTCGGGCCTCAGGTCGGTGACCTTCGCCGCCCCGAGAAGCGCCATGGTGCGCCGCACCTCCTCGGCAAGGATGTCGGCCGCCCGCTGCGCGCCACGCTCGCCCCCGGCCATGAGGCCGTAGAGGTAGGCGCGTCCGACGAGCACCGAGCTCGCCCCGAGCGCCACCGCCGCGACCACGTCGGACCCCGACATGACACCGGTGTCCACCATGACCTCGGCGTCCGGACCGACCGCCTCGCGCACGCGGGGCAGGAGCCGTACCGGCGGCAGGGCCTTGTCGAGCTGGCGTCCGCCGTGGTTGGACAGCACGATCGCGTCGGCGCCGTGGTGGAGGATGGCCCTGGCGTCCTCGACGGTCTGCACACCCTTGACGATGAGCGGCCCGTCCCAGGTGCGGCGCACCCAGTCGAGGTCGTCGAGCGACATGGTCGGGTCGAAGAGCGCGTTCATCATCTCGCCGACCGTGCCGCCCCAGGACTCGAGTGAGGCGAACCGCAACGGCGGCGTGGTGAGGAAGTTGACCCACCAGTTGGGGTGCATCGCTCCGTCGAGGACGGTCTTGACGGTGAGGGCCGGCGGGATCGCGAAACCGTTGCGGACATCGCGGTGTCGGTTGCCGCCGACCGGGCAGTCGACGGTGAGCATGAGCGCCTCGAACCCGTTCTCCTTGGCGCGCGCCATGAGGTCCTCGGCCGGGCCGTGGTCGCGCCAGACGTAGAGCTGGAACCACTTGCGGGTGCCCGGCGCGGCCGCTGCGAGCTCCTCGATGTTGGTGGTGCCCAGGGTCGACAGGCCGTAGGGGATGTCCATCCGCTCGGCGACGTGGGCGACAGCCGCCTCACCCTCGTGCTGCATCATCCGTGTGAAACCCGTTGGGCCGAAACCGAATGGCTGCGCGGACGGCTTGCCGAGCACCATGGTCGTGGTGTCGACCTCGCCGTGGCCGGTGAGCACCCGCGGGTGGAACGTCAGGTCGCGATAGGTCTCCCGCGCCCGCCGCAGGCTGTGCTCCTCCTCCGCGGCACCGTCGGTGTAGTCGAAGACCGAGGTCGGCGTGCGGCGCTTGGCGAGCCGGCGCAGGTCGGCGATCGTCACGGCCGACGCGAGCCGCCGGTCGGTCGCGTTGAGCGTGACCGGCTTGGGCCGCAGCAACGGCTTGAGCTCGGACCACTTCGGCAGCTGGCGGTCACTCATGACCTCAACCTAGACCGCGATCAGACCGGGCGCAGCACCTCGAGGCCGAGGAAGGGACGCAGCGCCTCGGGGACCACGACCGAGCCGTCGGCCTGCTGGTGGTTCTCGAGGATCGCGACCATCCACCGGGTGGTGGCGAGAGTGCCGTTGAGTGTGGCGACGGTGCGAGTTCCGTTGCCGCCGTGCGGGTCCCGCTCGCGGGTGCCCAGTCGCCGCGCCTGGTAGGTCGTGCAGTTCGACGTCGACGTCAGCTCGCGGTAGCGACCCTGCGTGGGCACCCACGCCTCGATGTCGAACTTGCGCGCGGCTGGCCCGCCGAGGTCGCCCGCGGCGGTGTCGATGATGCGGTAGGGCACCTCGATCTTGGCCATCATGTCGCGCTCCAGCGAGAGCAGCCGCTGGTGCTCCTCGACCGCGTCCTCGACGCGGCAGTAGGTGAACATCTCGACCTTGTGGAACTGGTGCACGCGGATGATGCCGCGGGTGTCCTTGCCGTGCGACCCGGCCTCGCGGCGGTAGCACGCCGACCACCCGGCATACCTCTTGGGGCCGTCGCTGAGGTCGAGGATCTCGTCGGCGTGGTAGCCCGCGAGCGCGACCTCGGAGGTGCCGGTGAGCCAGAGGTCGTCGTCGGCGAGCCGGTAGACCTCCTCGCTGTGCTTGTCGATGAACCCGGCGCCGGCCATGACGTCGGTCTTGACCAGGGTGGGCGTGATCATCGGCGTGAAGCCGTGCTCGACGGCCTGCGCGATGCCCAGGTTGAGCAGCGCCAGCTCCAGTCGTGCGCCGACGCCGGAGAGGAAGTAGAACCGCGACCCCGACACCTTGGCGCCGCGCTCCATGTCGATGGCCGCGAGCTTCTCACCGAGGGCGAGGTGGTCGAGCGGCTCGAAGTCGAACTCCGTTGGCGTGCCTACGGTTTCGAGGACTGTGTAGTCGTCCTCGCCGCCCACGGGCACACCCGGCTCCACGACGTTGCCGATCGACCGGACGAGCCCGTCGAGCTCGGCCTGCGCCGCGTCGGCGTCGGCCTGCAGCGACTTGACCTCGGCCGCGAGCTCCTTGGTGCGGGTCAGGAGGGCGTGCTTCTCGTCGCCCTGGGCCTTGGCGACCTGCTTGCCCATCGACTTCTGCTCGGCGCGCAGCCGCTCGAACTCGGTGAGGGATGACCGGCGACGCTCGTCCGCAGCCAGGGCCGCGTCCACGACCCCTTCGTCCTCACCACGGGCGCGCTGGCTGGCCCGGACGAGGTCCGGGTCGTCGCGCAGGAGCTTGATGTCGATCACCGGGTCAGCCTACCGAGGGGTCCGCGGCGGTCCGCCACGTGATTACCCGTTGCCTCCCAGCGTGGTCCGGCCCGATCCTTGCCGGTATGCCGTCCGCCGCCACCTTGGGCACGTTCGCCCTCGCCGCCACCGCGCTGATCCTGCTGCCCGGGCCAGCCATGCTGTTCCTCATCTCGCGCGGCATCGGGCAGAGCAACCCGCGGCTGGCGGTCGCGTCGATGGCCGGCATCGAGACGGCGACCGCGTGCATGGTCGTGGCCACGGCGTTCGGGCTGTCCGCGGTGATCAGCTCCTCGGTGGTGGCCTTCGCGGTCGTGAAGTACGCCGGCGCGGCATACCTGTTGTGGTTGGCGGTCCGCGAGTTCCGCAGCAAGGGGCACTTCTCGCTCGACCGGGCGCCGGTCGTGAGCCCACGCCGCGCCTTCCTCGACGCGTTCGCGGTCGGCATCTCCAACCCCAAGACGGCGGTCTTCTTCGTCGCGTTCTTCCCGCAGTTCCTGCACCGCGAGGCGGGGCCAATCTGGGCGCAGGTGCTGGTGCTCGGCGCGATCTTCGTCGTCATCGGCGCGGTGTTCGACAGCTTCTACGCCCTCTCCGCCGGTGGCGTCGGGCGCTGGCTGTCCCGTCACCCCAAGGCGGTCGAGCGGCAGAAGTACGTCTCCGGCTCGATCTTCCTCGTCATGGGCGGCGCGGCCGCGCTGACAGGGCACCCGCAGAAGGCCTGACAGACTCCGGCCCATGGATGCCGCGACGGTCGTGTTCCTGGCCGTCGTCGGCGGCCGCTTCGCGCTGCCGCTGTTCATCTTCAAGTACCCGCTGCCCGCGATCGTCGCCTGCCTCGTCCTCGACGGTGTCGACCAGACGATCTTCCAGTCGTTCGGCTACGACCCGCCCGGCTACCAGGGCTACGACAAGGCGATGGACGTCTACTACCTCGCGCTGGCCTACCTCGCCGCGATGCGGAACTGGACCAGCCCGGCCGCCTTCGCGGCCGCGCACTTCCTCTACTTCTACCGGCTCGTGGGCGTGCTGGCCTTCGAGCTGACCCAGTGGCGGCCGCTGCTCATCGTGTTCCCCAACACCTTCGAGTACTTCTTCATCGCCTACGAGCTGCTGCGGTTGCGCTGGGACCCAAGGAGATTCGACCTGCGCTGGTGGGTCGGTGTCGCGGCGGTGATCTGGGTCGTGGTCAAGCTGCCCCAGGAGTGGTGGATCCACATCGCCCGGCTCGACCTCACCGACGAGATCGCGGCCCACTGGTGGGTCCTGCCGGTGCTGGCGTTGCTGGTGGCGGTGGCCCTGGTCGTGGTGCGCCGCCGCGTCGTGCCCCGGCTCGGACCGCCGGACTGGGGCTGGCGGGTTGCCGCCGAACCGACCCCCGTGGAGATCGACACGGCCGCCGAACGCACCGCCTGGACGGCGACGCACGCCCGCGTCTGGTCCTGGGTCACGCTCGAGAAGGCCGTGCTGGTCGGCCTGCTCAGCGTGATCTTCGCCCAGGTGCTGCCGGGTCTGCGGATGAGCAACCTCGACCTCTTCCTCGGGCTGGCGGTCATCGTGGTGTTCAACGCCGCGCTGTCGATCTGGGCCGCCCAGCGCACCAACTCGGTCGAGTCGATCGCGGTGGCCTTCGTGATCCGGCTCGCCGTCAACATCGCGATCGTCCTGGTCAGCGACTCACTGCTCGGGCGCGGCGACGACGTCAACCGCGACGCCTCGATCTTCTTCGTCTTCCTGCTCAGCCTGCTCACCGTCCTGCACGACCGCTACTGGCCCGTGCACGAGGTGCGCGTCACGCACGCACGTCGTGCAGGTGGTGCGCCAGGTCGTGGAGCATGTACTGCCCCAGCGTCAGCACCGTGAAGTGCGAGCCGTTGCTGCGTATGCCGCGGCGCGACCACGCGCCCTCGGGCACCTGGGCGAACGCCTCGGACACGGCCGCCGCAGCGGCCACGAGCTCACCGGCGACCGTGGCCGGGTCGAGCTCGTCGTAGCGTCCGTCGACCGCGGCCTGGTCCTGGTCCCAGTTCTCGAACTCGGCCGGGTCCTCCACGAGCAGCTGCCGCACCCGGCCGTCGAAGACGCGGCACACGTCGCGCACGTGCGCGGCATACTCCAGCTCCGACCAGACCTCGGGAGCCGGCCGCTCCCGCACGGACGAGCGCTGCAACACCTGCGGCCACGGCCGGGTGAGCTCGAGCGTCAGGCTCGCGATGCCGTCGGCCGGCACGCCGCCCGCGTCGAAGCCACACTCGGGGCAGACCCGTTCCAGGGTCCAGGTCCAGTCCTTGGTGTCAGCCACCAGATCACCCTAACCACCACCTGGCCTGCGCATATGGACCACCGCGTGGGGTAGTTTCGGCGGGTGCTTTCGGACCATGCAGGCTGGGTCGCCATCGGGGCGGTCGTGCTCGTCATCGCCCTCGCCACGCTCATCGCGTCGCTGTCGGCGCGGCCACGCCGGCGCGGCCGGGGTGCCCACCGGGCCAGCCGGTGGAGCCGACGACCACACCGCAACGAGTTCCGTCCGGAGGGGACAGTGACCGAGACACCCAAGCGCCGCGTCGCCATCATCGTCAACCCGACCAAGTTCGACGACCTCGAGGGCACCAAGGCCCACATCACCCGTCAGGTGGTGCAGCGGGGGTGGCAGTCGCCGCTGTTCATCGAGACCACCGAGAAGGACCCGGGCACCGGGCAGGCCCGTGAGGCGCTCGAGCAGGGCGTCGACCTCGTCTGCCCCCTCGGGGGTGACGGCACGGTCCGCAGCGTCGCGGCCGCGCTCGTCGACACCGACACCCCGCTGGGCCTGCTGCCAGGTGGCACCGGCAACCTGCTGGCTCGCAACCTCGAGCTGCCGTTCGCCGACCTGGACGACGCGCTCGAGGTGGCGCTCACCGGGCAGAACAAGCGGATTGACGTCGGCCGGCTCACCGTGGACAAGAGCGGCGAGGACCAGCGCCCGGAGCAGCACATCTTCCTCGTCATGGCCGGCTTCGGCTTCGACGCGGCGATCATGGCCGACGCACCCGAGGGCCTCAAGGCCAAGGTCGGCCCGCTGGCCTACATGGTCTCCGGCACGCGCAACCTGCGTGGACCGCAGTTCAAGGTGCGCGTGAAGATCGACGACACCGAAGAGTTCACCCGCCGCACCCGCACGGTCGTCATCGGCAACGTCGGCAAGCTCGTCGGCGGTCTCGTGCTCCTGCCCGACGCCGAGGTCGACGACGGTCACCTCGACGCAGTCCTGTTGTCCCCCAAGGGAATCGTGGGTTGGGCCGCTGTCGCCGCCCGCATCGCGTCCAAGCAGCGCAAGGGGCACCAGCGCGTCGACCACCACACCGCCCGTGAGATCTCGGTGCGCGCCGACCGGCCCGAGGAGGC
Source organism: Actinomycetes bacterium (assembly GCA_023420415.1). GTDB lineage: Bacteria > Actinomycetota > Actinomycetes > Actinomycetales > Dermatophilaceae > Pedococcus. Next base: position 13,171 of record JAEZWF010000038.1, read on the forward strand.
CCAGGTCGACGGCGACACCATCGGCAAGGCGCGCGCCATCTCGGCCGAGGTCCTCCCCGGTTCGCTCGTGGTGCGGGTGGGCGCGACGGCCTGACCCGTGGCGTCACCCGGGGGCGCGAACCGCGCGCGCAGGCTGACCCGGGGAGCGGTCTGCATGGCGCTGTTCGCGCTGCCCGTCGCGATCCTCGGGTATGCCGTGCGGCAGCGCTGGGACGCACTGGTCGCCGTCGACGGGGCGGTCGCCGCGGACGCGACCGACCTTGCCCGCAGCGCCGGGCTCGGGACGGGCCTCACGGTGCTGCAGGCGGTGAGCCAGCCCTGGGTGCTGTATGCCGCGGCGACGGCCGTGTGCGCTTGGGTGTGGCTCGGGCGCGGCCTGCGGACGCGGGCCCTGTGGGCCTTCGTGACGATGATGGTTGCCTGGCCCGTGGGCCTGCTCCTGAAGGTGCTGGTGCAACGGGCCCGACCGGTCATCGACGAACCCCTGTCGCATGCCCCGGGCTACTCGTTCCCGTCGGGGCACGCCTTCAACGCGGCCGTCGTGGCCACGGTCGTCGTCCTGCTGCTCTGGCCGGTCCTGTCGAAACCGGGCCGCCGCCTGGTCATGGTCCTCGCCGTCCTCGGCGTGCTGGTCATCGGGCTCGACCGGGTCTTCCTCGGGGTCCACTTCGCGTCGGACGTGGTTGCCGGGTGGGTTCTGGGATTCGGCATTAGCCTCGCGTCGTGGGTCGGTTTCATCGGGAGGACGCAAGCTCCTTCGTCACCCGCGCCATCGCTCCCGGCGTAGCCATCTGGCTGGCGATCCTGGGGGTCGGGGCGCTGCTCACCGGACCCTTCACCGGGGTGGCCAAGGACGAAGAGGCGGTCAACCAGGCGCTCGCCGACGACCGCAGCCCCACGTGGAACACGATCACGATGCTGTGGTCGCACATCGGCAACACCGAGTACGTCATCGGTGTCTGCGTGCTCGTGACCGTGGCCCTGCTCTGGCGAACCCGCGACTGGCGGTGGTCGGTGGTGCCGGCCATCGCGATCTCGTTGCAGGCCACCATCTTCGTCATCGCCACGGCCGTGGTCGGGCGGCCACGCCCACACGTCGAGCACCTCGACCCCGCACCACCCACGTCGAGCTACCCCAGCGGCCACGTGGGCGCCTCGACCGCGCTCTACCTCGTGCTCGCGCTGATGGCGCAGCGCATCGCCAGGCCCTGGCTGCGGTGGGTGACGACGACGGTGTGCCTGGTGCTGCCGCTCCTCGTCGCCTACGCGCGGCTCTACCGGGGCATGCACCACCTGACCGATGTGGTCGTGGGCCTGCTCAACGGGATCGGGTGCGCCCTGATCGCGTATGGCTGGTGGCGCCAGCGTGCCCGGTCGGCGTCAGCCGATGAGTCCTCGCCGGCGACCAGTGCCGAGGCAGCCACGACGTGACGTAAGGGACGCGCTCCGCCGGCCACGCGGCATACCTGGGTCGTGCAAGCCCACCACGGCGGTGCCATGATCGGAAGCGTGCCCGAAGCCACACCGCCCCGCCCGCAGACGATCTCCTATCCCGCGAGCGACCGGGTGAGCAGTCGCAGCCCGCTCGAACCGGTCGAGCCGCACGTCGTGGTCCTGTTCGGCGCCACCGGCGACCTGGCCAGACGCAAGCTGCTGCCGGGCCTGGCCTACCTGGTGACCAGCGACCTCGCGCCCGACATCCGGGTCGTCGGCACGTCGCTGGAGGAGATGGACGACGCGCAGTTCCGCGAGTTCGCAAAGCAGGCGATCGACGAGTTCGGGTCGCACAAGCTGACGGCGGAGCAGTGGGACGAGTTCGACGACCACCTGACGTACGTGCCGCAGAGCGCCGGGCCGCAGGCGCTCGCCGACGCCGTGCACCGGGCGCAGGCGCAGCTGGGCGGCGACTCCAAGCTGCTGCTGCACTACCTGTCGGTGCCGCCGAAGGCCGCGGTGTCCGTGCTCAACACGCTGCGCGAGGCGGGGCTGGTCGACGGGTCGCGAGTGGTGATGGAGAAACCGTTCGGCACCGACCTGAAGAGCGCGATCGCCTTGAACGACAAGGTGCACGAGACCTTCGACGAGGAACAGATCTTCCGGATCGACCACTTCCTCGGCAAGGAGGCGGCGCAGAACATCCTCGCCTTCCGGTTCGCCAACGGGCTGTTCGAGCCGATCTGGAACCGCAACTTCATCGACCACGTGCAGATCGACATCCCCGAGACCCTCGGGCTGGACGAGCGCGCCAACTTCTACGAGTCGACCGGCGCCTACAAGGACATGGTCGTCACGCACCTGTTCCAGGTGATGGCGTTCGTGGCGATGGAGCCGCCGACCGCGCTGGAGCCGCGCGCCATCTCGGAGGAGAAGAACAAGGTCTTCCGATCGCTGCTGCCGATCGACCCCGACGACGTGGTGCGCGGCCAGTTCGCCGGCTACACCTCACTGAAGGGCGTCGCACCGGACTCCGACACCGAGACGTTCATCGCGCTCAAGGTAGGGCTCGACAACTGGCGGTGGGCCGGCGTGCCGTTCTACCTGCGCACCGGCAAGAAGATGGCCGAGGGGGCGCGGATCATCTCGATCGCGTTCAAGGAGGCCCCGCGGTCGATGTTCCCCCACAACTCGGGCGTGGGCTCGGCGGGACCGGACCACCTGACGTTCGACCTCGCCGACGAGTCGAAGGTGTCGTTGTCGTTCTACGGCAAGCGGCCCGGGCCGGGCATGCGGCTGGAGAAGCTGTCGATGCAGTTCTCCACGCGCGAGACCGAACGGGCCGGTGACGTGCTCGAGGCCTACGAGCGGCTCATGCTCGATGCGATGCGCGGCGACCACACGCTGTTCACCACCGCGGAGGGCATCGAGTCGCTGTGGGAGCGCTCGCAACCGCTGCTCGACGACCCGCCGGAGGTCAAGCCCTACCCCGAGGGGTCCTGGGGCCCGAACGCCATCCACCAGCTGATCACCCCGCACGCGTGGCGGCTGCCGTTCGAACGCGCCTGGCGCGAGAAGAAGTAGCCCCGCCCCCCCGAGGGTCAGGTGGGGGTGCGCAGGTCGCGGAGCCAGGCACGGGCGTCGGCGAACGCCGCGTCCGTGGTGACCGGGCTGACCTGCACCGCGGTGCCGTGCGCCGCGGGATAGCTGCCGAGGAACCGCACGTCGGCGCACACCCGCTTGAGTCCCAGCAGCGCCTCCCCCACCCGCTCGTCGAGGACGTGTCCCTCGATGTCGATCGAGAAGCAGTAGGACCCCATCGACTCCTTGGTCGGACGCGACTCCAACCGTGACAGGTTGATGCCGCGCACCGAGAACTGCTCGAGCAGCTCGAGCAGACCGCCCGCGTGGTCGTCACGCTGGAACAGCACGAGGGTCGTCTTGTCGGCACCGGTGCGCTTGGGCAGGGCACCGGGCCGCGCCACCAGCACGAAGCGGGTCACCGCGGCCGCGTTGTCGCCGATTCCCTCGGCGAGGACGTCGAGTCCGTGGTTGCGGGCAGCCACCGGGGCACAGACAGCAGCGTCGTATGCCGGTGAGTCGCCTTGCGCTGCAAGGCCTTCCGCCGCAGCGGCGGTGGACAGGGTCGGCACGTAGACCGCGTCGGGGAGGTTGGACTCCATCCACCCACGCACCTGCGCCCAGGCGTGCGAGTGGGTGCCGACGGCACGCACGTCCGCCAGCGGCATACCCGGCCGCGCAGCGAGCACGAAGGTGATGGGCACGAGCACCTCGGCCACCACGACGAGCGGGTCGCCGCTGGCGAGCGCGTCGAGGGTGGCACTGACACCGCCCTCGACGGAGTTCTCGATCGGCACCATCGCACCGTCGACCTCCCCCGCACGCAACAGCGCCAACGCCTGGTCGACCGAGCCGCACGGGCGCTGTTCGGCGCCGCGCGCCGGGGACCACGCATCGAGCGCCATCTGGGTGAAGGTGCCCTCGGGGCCGAGGTAGGCGTAGGTCGTCATCGTCGCTCAGGCATCCTTCGAACCGGTGCGAGCGGAGGCCAGCGCCTGCTGTTCCTCCGGGGTCAGGGTCGCGTCCGACTCGCCCCCGACGACACCCTTGGCATAGGTGCGGGACTCACCGCGCGCGTGGATCGAGGACAGGACCAGGCCGTCACCCGAGTCGTCGACGACGGCGGCGCTGAACGACAGCCGGCCGCCCATGTCACCGAACGCGTCGTAACGGACCACCGCGACGTGCCGCAGCGCCTGGGCGATGTCGGCGCGCAGGGCGGCGAGGTCGCCGGCGCCGACCGGACGCTGGGTCTCCAGGGCGTGCAGGCGACGCTCGAGCCGGCGGGCGCGCGTGGTGGCGAGCGCGGCCAGGGCGAGCGCGGTGACGGCCACCGCGACCGCCACCGCGGCGATCAGGCTGGCGTCGGACACCCGGCCAGCGTATTGGGGTCACGCGGATAGAGTCGACGCGACATGGACTTCGACCTCGCCACCATGGCGATCGTCTTCGGCGCGATCTTCTTCGTGGAGCTGCCGGACAAGACGTTCGTCGCCACCCTCGTCCTCGCGACGCGGTACCGCCCGCTGTTCGTGTGGATCGGGGTGTGCCTCGCGTTCCTCGTGCAGACCCTCGTCGCGGTCACGATCGGCGGACTGCTGGCGCAGCTGCCGAAACGACCGGTCGAGATCTTCGCCGCCGTCATGTTCCTCATCGGCGGCATCATCCTGCTGCGCGGCGCGAACAAGGCCGACGAGGAGGAGCAGGAGACCGAGGAGGAGTTCTCGCACAAGGGCGCTGCGCGGGCCGTGGGCCTCAAGGCGATCGCGGTGTCGTTCTCGATCCTCTTCCTCGCCGAGTGGGGCGACCTGTCGCAGATCCTCACCGCCAACATGGTGCTGCGCTTCCACGAACCCGTGTCCGTCTTCATCGGCGCGTTCGCCGCCCTGGCAACGGTGTCCGCGCTGGGGGCGGCGCTCGGCCGGGCGCTACTCGCCCGGGTGCGGCTGGCGCTGATCCGCCGGATCGGTGGCGTGGTCTGTCTCGTGCTCGCCTTCGTGACCGCCCTCCAGGTCGTCGGCGTCATCGGCTGACGCTTGTTGCCGGGTATGCCGCGTGGTCACCTCGCGGGCGCGGCCACCACGTCGACGGGGTCACCCTCGGCAAACGCGAGCACCTGGTCCGCCGCCGCGGCATACAGGGTCTCGAGCACGTCCTCCTCGACGTACCCGAGGTGCGGGGTGGCCGTGACCTGCGGCAGGGCCAGCAACGGATCAGCGGCACCGAGCACCGGCTCGTCGTCGAAGACGTCGACGGCGGCGCGGCCGGGGCGTCCCGCACGCAACGCCTGCTCCAGCGCTCCCGGCTCGACCAGTCCGGCGCGAGAAGTGTTGACGAACAACGCCTCCGGGCCCATGCGACGGAGGTCTTCGGCCGTCACGATGCCCCGGGTCGACTCGTTCAGAGGGAGGTGAACCGACAGGACGTCGCTCGCGGCGAACAGGGACGCGCGGTCGGGCGCCACGGCATACCCCTGCTCGCGTGCCCGCTCGAGTGACCCGTCACGGCCCCACACGAGGACCTCCATGCCGAAGGCCCGGCCATAGCGGGCCAGGTGCCCACCGATCCGGCCTAGCCCCCAGATGCCGAGCGTGCGACCAGCAAGCCGTCGTCCGACCGTGTGCTGCCACTGACCGGCCCGTAGGCGCGCGGCCTCTTCGGGCAGGTTTCGCTGGGCCGCCAGGATGAGCGCCCACGTCAGCTCGGCCGTCGTCACCGGGTCGCTCAGACCCCCAGCACTGACCGTGATGCCTTGCGCCGCAAGGGCATCGAGGTCGAGATGGGCTGTGCTGCGGCCGGTCTGGGTGACCAGCTGCACGGTTCGCAGCCGTTCGACGACCTCGCGCGGCAGCCCCGTCCGCTGCTGCAGGAGCACCACCGCGTCGAACCCGTCGAGTCGCGCGACGAGCTCGTCACCGCGGACCGAGTCGGCGAACGCCACCACCTCGTGACCGGCCAGGCGACGCGCCGCCTCCGTCTGCGCGAAAGCTCCCGCAAAGTCGTCCAGGACCGCGATCCGCATGGACTCAGCCTAGGCGCCGAACGGGCCGCAGGTTGGGGCCGGTGGGCGTCGCCGTCGTGAGGGAAGCGGCGACGCCCACCGGGGTCGCGGGGATCAGCGGGTCTGGATGCTGATCTCGTCGAGGGCGAAGGACTGGCCGATGCCGCGGGACTGGCTCGGGGTCTGCACCCGCACCTTCGTGGCACCCGTCCGCTCGACCTTGCCCTGGCCGACCAGCTGGTCGTCGAGGTAGACGGTGTAGGTCGACCCGGTGACGACCGCCTCGAGCGTCATCCACTCACCGACCGGGTAGGACACCGACGTGTCGACCCAGCTCGAGCCGTCTGTGTACGACACCCCACCGCTGGCGTTGAGGCTGAGGCGCACCACGGGCGCGTTGGCCGCGTCGAGGAGCTGCAGACCCAGTGCGGCGTCGCTGCCGGTGGCCCGCAGGCGGCTCACCACCCGGACCGTCTCGGGCATCGGTGAGGTCGTCCAGACCGCGGCATTGGTGCCGGCCGCGACGTCCGCGCGCAGGGCGCGCTCACCAGCGACGTCTGCGACCACCGGGGGCTTGGTGCCACTGACCGCCCACCCGGTCGGCGGTGCACCGACCGGCATCGCGTCGAACGTCTCGGACTGGGTTGTGGCCCATCCGGTCGTGTCACGGAACGTGATGGGCACGGTCAGCTCGCGAACGGTTGCGCCGGCCCGGGTGAGCGTCGCCGCGAGGGTGAGCCGGGCGTCGACCAGCTCCGGGCTGATCGTGCCCGTGACCGTGCGGTTCACGCTCTGACCGGGACGCAGCGCCGGCAGCTGGAGCGTCCCGCTGCCGACCGTCAGACCCTCCGACGCCGCAAACGACAGGCGCCAGCGCGGCATCACCGCGCCGCAGTCGTTGCTCACGGTGAAGGTCACCGCGACGGCGCGCTCCTTCGTGGTCACGGACCCCGGCGTGGCCGACAGGTCGGGCACGCACCCGTTCGCGACGGTGCGCGCCAGCCCGGGCCCCTGGTAGGCGCCGATGTTGGGCGACTGCGCCGGCGTGGGGCTGCCGAAGTAGTCCGGACCCGTGTAGCCCGTCCCCACACCCGCGGCCAGTGCGGAGCTGCCCTCTTGCAGACGGTATCCGTCAGCGGTAGGCACCCCACCGGCCATGAGCAGCACGGGAGCCGTCACGGTGTTCGTGGCAGTCGCCGGTGGCGTGGTGCCGTTGACGGCGTTGTGGTCGACGGTCATGCCGGCCGGGACGGTGAACGGAGCCGAGCCCGCACCCTCCTTGACGATGATGTTGTTGCGGATCGCCAGGTCGATGGTGCGCGTGCCGTCATACACCTTGGGCGACAAGCCGGGACCGATGTAGATCGTGTTGTTCTCGAACACGCCGCGCGTCACCGGTCCACCACACCCGTGGAAGACCACGTGCTTGGTGCCGTCGTTGATGCTGATGTTGTTGCGGATGGTCACGTCGCTGCTGCCCGTGCCGTCGGGACACATCAGCAGGAAGCCACCGTCGTTGTTGCGAGAGATGTTGCGCTCCACCGTGATCCGGTGCGTGGCATGGTCGACGTCGTAGCCCTGGCTGTCGAAGGTGCCGAGGCCGCGCTCTGCGATGTTCTCGCGCACGACGATGTCGTCGGCGTTCGCCATCCAGATGCCGGCGTTGTTGGACTTCGAGCGCCGGTTGAACCCGTCGAGCCGGTTGCCCTCGATCACGCCACCGGCCACGCCCTTCATGACGATGCCGTCGCCACCGATGGACTTCAGCTGGTTGTCACGGAAGGTCATGTTGGTGTGCGGGAACCAGTTGGCGAAGCACATGCTTCCCTTCCAGCGCCCGAGCTCGGGGCGTGCGCACCAGTTCGACCAGGTGTAGATGCCCTGCCGGTCGACGTCCTCGATGCGGTTCTTCTCCACCACCAGCCCGTCGAAGGCGGTCGGCACCTGCGTGCCCTGCGCCTCGACGATGATGCCGCCGGAGGCGTTGGCGGCCTTGCCCACGAAGCTGCCGATGTTGCCCGGGTCGAGCACCGCGGGCAGCTCGCCCCGCACGTCGTGGATGTAGAGGTCGCGGACCACGACACCCTTCACGGTGCCGGCGTCCTTGCCGTAGACGTACACCCCGCGGCGAACGGTCTTGTTGTCGCCGGGGGCGGTGAGCTCGAGCTCGGTGAGGCGCAGGTATGCCGTGGCGTCCATGAGGACGGCGTTGGTCGCACCGTCCGCGTTGATCACCGCACGCTTGGTCTGCGGGCCGTAGCCGGCGATGGTGATGGGCGCCTGTGCCGTGCCGTCACCCTGGGGGGCGAACTGCCCCAGGCACGTCGCGCCGCGGCGGAAGAGCATCGACTCGCCGGGCTGGAGCACCACGGCGTTGGCGGCCTCGATCGAGGTCAGGGGTGACTGGAGGGTGCCGTTGCCCGTGCCGTCTCGTGAGCAGTCGACGTAGTAGGTGCGGGCAGCCGCAGCGGTGTCCTGCGGTGCGGCCGAGGCGGGTGCCGTCGAGGTCGCCGCGATGGTGGCGGCGAGGACGGCAACACCCGCGAAGGGCCGCCATCGACCGGGTGAACTGCTGGATCTGCGGATGTTCTTGCGTAGCAACACGAATCGCTCCTTTGCGATGAAGGACATGCTCCGGACCCAGGCCCGCGTCCATCGACGACGGCGTCAACGCACGATGTCGTCGGCGTCGAACAGGGCCTGCACCTCCTCCCTGGTGGGCAGGCCCTCCCAGTCGCCGTCGCAGGAGATCGCGACAGCGGCCACGGCGGCACCGAGCCGCAGACAGGCCTCCAGGGTTCCCTCACGACTTGCCTCGGCGAGGTAGCCGGCGACGAAGGCGTCACCGGCTCCCACCGGGTCGATCACGGTGACCGGGTATGCCGCCTGCTCCAGTGAGCGGCGCGTACCGGCTTCGAGGGCGAGCACCCCCTGTTCGCCACGCTTGAGCACGACGGTCCCCGCCGTGACGTCGGCCAGCTGACGCACCGCCGCGGCGTCGTCCCGAGTGGGACGACCGGTGAGCAGCTCAGCCTCCGAACGGGTGGCGAAGACGACGTCGGCGCGCTCGGCCAGGCCACGTAGCGGTCCGGCCGCTTCGTCCGAGGACCACAACCGGGTGCGGTGGTTGACGTCGAAGCTGACCTTGGTGCCCGCCGCCACCGCCGCGTCCACCGCAGCCTCGACCGCCTCGGCGGCCGACGGTGAGAGGGCGGGCGTGATGCCGGTGACGTGCAGCCACCGGCTCTCACCGAGCACCGCGGCGTTCACCTGGTCGGCTGCGAGCTGCGAGCCGGCCAGCCCGGCGCGGTAGTAGTGGACTCGCGTGGTCGCCGCGGTGCGTCGTTCCTTGATCATGAGACCCGTTGCGGCAGTGCGGCGTTCGGCTCGGACGTCGACACCCTCGGCTCGCAGGCGCGCGATGACGAGCTCGCCCAGCTCGTCCTCGCCCAAGGAACCGACCCAGCGCGCGGTGCCGCCCAGGCGGCATACCCCGATCGCCACGGTGCTCTCGGCGCCCGCCACGGTGAGGCGGCCCGACGTGGCGGCGCGCAGCGGACCGACGCGTTCTGGGGCGAGCACTGCCATCGTCTCGCCCAGCGTGACCACGTCCAGCGTCATCGCACCGCCTCGCGCCAGGCCCAGGCTCGCGCCGCCAGTGCGTCGAGGTCACCGGTCTCTAGGGCGTCACCGACCAGCGGCGACCCCACGCCGACGGCGCACGCGCCGGCACTCAGCCAGCCCGGTGCATCGGTCAGACCCACCCCGCCCGTGGGGACGAACCGCAGCCCGGGGAACGGGCCGAAGAGCTGCCCGAGCAGGCCCGGCGTCGCCTGGGATGCCGGGAAGAGCTTGATGTGGCTGGCACCTGCCTGCTGACAGGCCAGGACCTCGGTGGCGGTGAAAGCCCCTGGGAGAGAGACGATCCCGTGCTCAACCGCGACCGCCACGACGTCGAGGCAGGTGGCCGGCGACACGAGGAACTGCGCACCGGCAGCGACGGCGTCACGAGCCTGGGCGGCGGTGAGCACCGTGCCGGCACCGACGAACGCCGAGTCACCGAGCCGCTCACGAGCCGAAGCGATCGCCTCGAGCGCACCAGGGGTCGTCAACGGCAGCTCCAGCACGTCGATGCCCTGCCCGACCAGGGTCGCCGCAGCGTCCACCAGGTGGGTCGGTGCGGAAGCTCGCAGGATCGCCACGACGTGAGTGCGCTCGATCGCCGCAGAGACAGCCTCCAGGAGGGGAGCGGTCGTGGGTTCGGACGTCATCGCGGGTCCTCCAGACCAGCGGCGCGCAGCTCACCGCTGAAGTGGCAGGCGGCGTGGTGCACACCGGGGGCGAGCTCCGGCTGCTGCGTGGCGCAGATCGTGCGCTCGGCGTTGACCATCGGACCGATGGGGCACCGCGTGTGGAACCGGCAGCCAGCCGGCGGGTTGAGCGGGCTCGGCACATCGCCCTGCAGCAGGATCCTCGACCGTGAACGCTCGACGACCGGGTCCGGTTCGGGCACGGCGCTGAGCAGCGCGGCCGTGTAGGGGTGCAGGGGGTTGGCCACGACGTCGGCAGCAGGGCCGAGCTCGACCACCCGGCCGAGGTACATCACCGCGATGCGGTGCGACAGGTGCCGGACGGTGGCCAGGTCGTGGCTGATGAACAGGTAGGCGAGCCCCAGCTCACGCTGCAGTCGCTGCAGCAGGCCGACGATCTGCGCCTGCAGTGACACGTCGAGGGCCGCGACGGCCTCGTCGCACACCAGCAGGCGCGGCTCCACCGCGAGCGCCCGCGCGATGACGACCCGCTGGCGCTGGCCGCCGGAGAACTCGTGCGGCAGACGCGGCGCCACCGCGGGGTCGAGACCCACCAGCTCGAGCAGCTCGGCGACCCGGGCGCGGGCGGCCGCACCGGTCGCGATGCCGTGGACCTCGAGCGGCTCGCGGATGGCGTCGCCGATCGTCATCCGCGGGTTGAGCGAGGACATCGGGTCCTGGAAGACCAGCTGCACGTTGCGGCGGAACCACTCGCGGTCGCTGCGGCTCGCGTGGGTGAGGTCGCGACCGTCGAACTCGATGCGTCCCCGGGTGACGTCGTGGATGCCCATGATGAGCTTGCCGAGGGTCGACTTGCCACAGCCGGACTCCCCGACCACGCCGACGGTCTCGCCGGGAGCGATGTCGATCGTCACCCCTTCGACGGCGCCCACCACGTGGCGCTCGCGCCGCAGCAGGCCGCGTCCCTTGGACTCGAACTCCTTGCTGACGTCGGTCACGGACAGCAGCGCCTTGGCATCCGACGAACTGCCCTGCGCCGCAGCGGTTTCCGCGTCGACAGCCGTCGACTCCTCGGCCTCCACAGGTCGCGGCTGTGGCGCCAGCACACCGGTGTCGGCCGAGCGCCAGCACGACCAGGCGCGCCTGTCGACCGCGCTGACAGGCGGTGCCTCGTCGTGGCAGCGCTGGTCGGCATGCGCGCACCTCGGCGCGAAGGCGCAGCCCGCGATGGGCTCCACGAGTCCCGGCGGCCGGCCGGGGATCGGCAGCAGAGGGGCGTCGTGGTCGGCGTCGAGCCGCGGCGTCGCGGCGAGCAACGCCTGCGTGTAGGGGTGGCGGGGGGACGCAAAGATCTCCTCCGTCGGCCCCGACTCGACGACGCGACCGGCATACATCACGGCGACCTTGGAGCAGACCCGCGCGACGACACCGAGGTTGTGGGTGATGAGGATGATGCCGGTGCCGAGGTCGCGGTTGAGCTCGGCCAGCAGGTCCAGGATCTGCGCCTGGATCGTCACGTCGAGGGCCGTGGTCGGCTCGTCGGCGATGATGATGTCGGGGTCGTTGGCCAGCGCCATCGCGATCATGACGCGCTGGCGCATGCCACCGGAGTAGGTGTGCGGGTAGTCGTCGAGGCGGGCCTGCGGGTCCGGGATGCCCACCCGCTGCAGCAGGTCGAGGGCGCGCGCCTCGGCCTGGGCTCCGGAGAACTTCCCGTGGCTCAGCATCGCCTCGACCAGCTGGTCCTTGATCCGCATGATCGGGTCGAGCGAGGACATCGGGTCCTGGAACACCATCGACATCCCGCTGCCGCGCACCGTCCGCAGCTCGCCCTCGTCCATGGCCAGCAGGTCCTGACCGCGGAACCGCACCTCGCCCCCGACGACCTCGCCGGGCCGACGGACCATGCGCAGCAACGACATCGCGGTCACCGACTTGCCCGAGCCCGACTCGCCGACGATGCCGAGCGTCTCGCCCGGGAGCAGGTCGAAGCTCACCCCGTCGACGGCGCGCAGCGTCCCCCGCTGGGTGTGGAAGTGGGTCCGCAGGCCCGCGACCTCGAGCAGCGGCGTGCTCTCGTCGACGGGCTCGGCCACGGTGGGCACGACGGACAGGGAGGGCGTCATGGTCATCGGTTCTCCGGCAGTTGGGTGAGCAGTCCGCCGTCGACCGGGATGCTGGCCCCGGTGACGTAGGCGGAGTCGTCGCCCAGGAGGAACCGCACGACGGTGGCGACGTCGTGCGGTTCGGCCAGACGACCGAGGGGGTAGGAGCGGGCCACCCGGTCGCGTCCCGACGGGTCGGACCAGACGTGCTCGTTGCGTTCGACCTGGACGAAACCCGGGTCGACCTCGTTGACGCGGATGCCGAGCGACCCGAGCTCGAGCGCGCTGGCGCGGACCAGACCGGTCAGGCCGGCCTTGGCCACGGCATACGCCGAGAACCCGGGCATGGTCGCCCGCGCGTGCACCGAGCCGACGAGCACGGCCGCGCGCGCACCGGGCCAGGTAGGCAGCGCCCGTAGCAGGCGCGCCGCTCCGTGCACGCTCACGTCGACCGTGCGCGCCCAGCCTTCCGGCGTGCCGTCGGTGAAGGGCGCTCGCTCCTCGGTGAACGCGGCGTAGACCAGACCGGTCGTGCCGGGCTCGGTGGCGGTGACCAGCTCACCCACGCGGCTGGCGGTGTCGTCGGCCGTGACGTCGGCGACGAGCGCGGAGCATCGGGCGTCGGAGGTCGCGAGCTCCTCGACCGCGGCCTCGACGTCGACCGCGACGACGGCGCAGCCGAGCGCGGAGAGGTCGGCGGCAATGGCCCGACCGATGCCGCGGGCGGCGCCCACGACCACGACGGTGTCGGGCAGGACGATGGTGGTCTCGGTCGCGCTCATGGGGTGCTCCTCACGCTCGGCGCCGGCCAGTCGGCCGTCGCCACGAGCCTTCCACGCGTGCCGACCTGCGCCACGAAGACGCGACCCGTGAGGAGATCCACCTCGTCGGCGCCGACGCGCGGGCCGCGGCCGGTCGTGACGAAGAGCTGGTCCAGCCCGGGTCCGCCGAAGGTGCAGGCGGTCACGCCGGGCACGGGCACCTCGAGGTCACCGACCACGGTGCCGTCGGGTCGGTACCGCCGCACCACCCCGGCACCGTGCAGGCAGACCCACACGTGGTCGTCCGCGTCGACCGCGATGCCGTCAGGCACGCCGTCGCGCTCGGGCACCTCGATGACGAGCGTCGCCGCACCCACAGTCCCCGACTCGAGGTCATAGGGGTATGCCGTGAGCGTGCGTGCGTGGGTGTCGACCAGCCACAGCGTGGAACCGTCGCCACTCCAGGCAACTCCGTTGGCCAGCCCCACATCCCCCACGAGGAGTCGTCGACCCGACCGGGGGTCGACCGACCAGAGGTCACCGTCGCCCGGGTCGGCGGCCGTCCAGGCCATCGTGCCCACGACCACTCGACCGCGGGGGTCGACGCCGCTGTCGTTGCACCGCCCGCCCGGTCGAGCCAACGCCTCGGAGATGGGGAGGAGGTCCCGCTCGTCCACGGCATACAGACGCTCGCCGATCGTGGCGAGCAGCCCCCACCTCGTGGGCACGACCGACGTCGCCGGCTCGTGGGTCTCGATCGTCGTGGTGGCTCCGGTGGAGGGGTCGGTGCTGTGAATGGCGTTGCCCCACAGGTCGACCCACACCAACCGCTGACGGGCGGCGTCCCACCTGGGGCTCTCGCCGAGGTGTGCCCGCACCTGTCCGACGACCTCGAAGCTCATCGGCGCAACAGCTTCTTCGTCAGCCCGTCGGCCACCAGCTGGAAGCTCACGACGAGGAGGGTGACCACGATGATCGGCCCCACGGCATACGCGGGGTTCTGGTCGAGGAAGGCAATGCTCGTGCGCAACAGCGAACCGAGCGAGGGCTCAGGGGGCGTGATGCCGATGCCCGCAAAGCTCATGGCACCCTCGATGAAGACCGCCATCGACAGCGACAACGCCAGCTGCACGATGAGCCCGTCGAGGACGTTGGGCAGGATGTGCCGGAAGGTCACCCGCGTCGGGGAGGCGCCCAGCACCCGGGCAGCCACGACGTAGTCGCGGCTCCGTTGCCCCAGAACGGCATTGCGGGCGATGCGACCGAAGATCGGGATGTTGACCAGGGCCACGGTGAGGACCACGGCCGGCAGCCCCGGGCCCATGATCGAGGCCACCGTGACGCCCATGATGAGGGCGGTGAAGGCGAGCAGGACGTCGAAGGTGCGCTGCATGATCGCGTCGGCCCACCGGTTCACCCCGCCGAGGAGGCCGAGGAGGGTGCCGACGACGGCACCCACGGGCACGGCCAGCAGGGCGACGACGGCGTCCTGGCGCAGCCCGTAGAGCACCCGCGAGAACAGGTCGCGACCGAACTCGTCGGTGCCGAGGAGATGGTCGGCGCTGGGCCCGGTGAGGGACTGCGCGCTCTGGCCGAGCGGGTCGTGCGGCGCGAGCAGCGGCGCGAGCACCCCGGCCAGCAGGAGGATCCCGGCGAGGGCCAGACCGGTGAGGGCCTGGGCCCCGAGGCCGCGCAGGCGGGCGGCCCGGGCCGGGCGGGCGAGACCGGCGTCCGGGGAGGTGCGCACGAGGGCGGTGGACATCAGAGGGTCTCCCGGATCCGCGGGTCGATGAGCGCGTGGACGATGTCGGTGAGGAGCTGGATCACCACGAACACTGTCACCGCGAGCAGCAGCAGGTCCTGCACCAGCAGGTAGTCGCGGTTGAGGACGCCCTGCAGCAGCAGCTGACCCACACCCGGCCACGCGAAGATCGCCTCGACGACGATCGCACCACCGAGCATCTGGCCGACCTGGATGCCGAACACCGTCACCACCGGCGGCAGCGAGTTGGGGAGGACGTGCCGCATCGTGTTGCGGCGCTTGGAAAGTCCCTTGGCCACGCCGGTCTGGATGAAGTCCTCGTCGAGGGTCGAGCGCATCGCCGCCGCGAGGAACCGCGCCACGACCGCGGCCGCCGGCAGCGCCAGGCACACCGCCGGCATGAGGAGGTACTGGAGCGCGAGGTCCGGCGCGCTCCAGAAGCCACCGGGGTACTGCCCGCTCGCCGGGAGGATCCGCAGGGTCACCGCGAAGACGAGGACGAGGAGCACACCGCTGACGTAGGTGGGGACCGCGAAGGCCAGCGACGTGAGGGCGTCGACGACCGAGCGCAGCCAGCGGTTGCCGGTGGTGGCGAGGATGACGCCGGCGAGGCCGCCACCCAGCGCCGCGATGACGCAGGCGGCTGCGGTGAGGGTCAGCGTTCCGGCGGCGCCCGTGGCGATGAGCTGCGCGATCGGAGCACCGAGGACGTAGCTGCGGCCGAGGTCACCGGTGAGCAGCCCCGAGATCCAGGTGAGGTACTGGCTCACGATCCCCCGGTCCAGCCCCAGCTGGCGCCGCACCGCCTCGATCGTCTCGGCGGACGCGTCCGGCCCGGCGACCAGGACCGCGGGGTCACCGGGGGCCAGTCGCAGCACGAAGAAGATGACGACCGAGGAGATGAGCAGCACGAGCAGCGCGGAGGGCGCTCGGCGCAGGAGGTAGGACCACATGGCTGGCTTCTCTACGCGCAACTCAGGCGAGGCCCGCGTCGTCGAGGTTGAGGTAGTCGTACATGGAGTAGGCGATGCCCTTGACCTGGTTGGAGATCGTGAAGGTGTGCGAGCTGACCACGAGGTCGACGATGAACTGCTGGTCGAGGAGGAAGGTGTTCATCTCGTCCTGCGCCGCCTTCTGTCCCGCCTCGTCGGTCGTGGTCCAGAGCTTCTCGGCGAGCGCCTTGTAGTCGGCGTTGTCGAAGCTCGCGGCGTTCTTGTCGGCGTTGAAGGGGAACGACCCCTTGACCAGCGTGGCCGGGGCGAGCTGCCCGAACCCGTGGTTGTTGACGAACAGGCCGGTGAGCCCGCCGCCGGTGAGCTTGGCCTGGAAGTCCGGTCCCTGCAGCGGTGTGGTCGTCGCGGCGAGCCCGGCGGCCTTGAGGTCGAAGGTCACGATCTCGGCGATCGCGGCGTTGGTCGACAGGCCCGCGTTGTAGTTGACCTGCACGGGCGCTCCGGCGATGCCGGCCTGCTCGAAGAGCGCCTTGGCCTTGGCCACGTCGTACGAGTAGGTGCCCGCGAGCGCCTTGTCGTAGGCCGGTGAGGTGGGCGACCACGGCAGCGAGCTGGTCTGGCCGATTTCGCCGAGCACCTGGGTGAGGATGCGCTCGCGGTTGATGGCCCAGGCGACACCCTGGCGCGCCCGCTTGTCGGTGAAGGGCGCGGCGGCGGCATTCGTGCCGACGTAGAACGCGGAGTCCTGCGGGTCGGCGCGCACGACCTCGAATCGGGAGTCGCCCTTGATGCTGGCGGCGTCGAGCGGGGCGAGGTCGACGGCCAGGTGCGCCTGCCCGCCACGCAGCGAGGACAGCATCGACTGCGACTGCCGCACGATGGCGATCTCCACCCCGTCGAGGAGCGGACGCGAGTCCTTCCAGTACTTCTCGTGGCGCTTGAGGGTGAGCTTGGACCCCGGTGCGTAGCTGGCTACGGCGAAGGGGCCGGTGCCGACGAAGGTGCCGCTCGGGATCTTGGCGGCGGTGTCCTTGTCGAGGATCAGCAGCAGCTCGAAGAGGTCCCAGACGTTCGACATGCTCTTGCCGAAGGTGATGGCGATGGTGCGCTCGTCCTTGACCTGCACGTCGGTGATCTGCTTGGCGACGTGCTTGAGCTGGCTGGCGACCTCCTCACGGCGGATGTAGTCGAGGGTGAACGCCACGTCGGCGGAGGTGAACGCGCGGCCGCTGTGGAAGGTGACCCCGTCGCGCAGCCGGAACTCGAGGTTCTTGTTGTCGGGTGAGAGCGTCCACGACTCGGCGAGCGACGGCTTGGGCTCGAGGGTCTTGTGGTCGAGCTCGATGAGGGTGTTGTAGACGAGGCGCAGGAACGACAGGTTGACGTTGTTCTGCGCCAGGACGCTGGTGGGGGCGATGTCGGCGCCCTGCACGATGCGCAGGGTGCCGCCTCGCTTCGCCGTGGCGGTGCCGCTGCTGGCCTGGCCCTGGGTGTCGACTGCCGAGCGGCACCCCGCCAGGAGGTATGCCGTGCCGATGCCTGCACCGGCGAGCAGGGCTCGGCGGCTGAACGGGGCCGTGGTGAGGGGGGTGGCCATGGTGACTCCTAGAGGGGGCAGGACCAGACGAGCTGGACGAAGGGGTGGTCGGCGTCGAGGTCGGCGCCGAGACCGGGTGCGTCGGGCAGGTGCAGGTAGCCGTCCTCGACCCGTTCGGCACCGCGCAGCACCTCTGCGCGCCAGGGGACCTCGCCGTGGGCGTACTCGAGGAGACCGGGTCGGGCGGCGGTGCTGAGGAGGTGGGCGCCGGCGAGGGTCGCGACGGGCCCTGAGGGGTTGTGGGGGGAGATGAGCAGCTCGGGGTATGCCGCCGCGATGCCGGCGGCGCGGGTGACGCCGCCCGCGTGCTTGACGTCGGGCATGAGGACGTCGAGAACCCCTGCGGTGGCGGCGGATTCGGCTTCCTCGGCGTCGAACATCATCTCGCCGCCGGCGACCTTGGCCGGCACCCGGTCACGCAGCTCGCGGAGGCGGTCGACCGCGTCGACGGGCACGACGTCCTCGACCCAGGCCACACCCGCGTCCGCGACGCCGGGCAGCACCGACTCGACCTCCTGCCACGTCAGCCGCTCGTGGAAGTCGGCGAAGAGCTCGACCCCCTCGGGAAGTGCGGCCGAAACCGCACGCAGCCGAGCCACTCCCACGTCGGCGAGCGGCAGCGAGGGGTCCGGCACGTCGAACGGGGCGCACTTCACGGCGCGGAAGCCCTGGCCGGCAGCGTCGGCCGCGCAGGCGGCGACGGCCTCGGGGGCCCGGGAGCCCGGCATACGGTTGATGTTGGCGTACAACGGGATTGGGCCCTGGGCATGTCCGCCGAGCCACTCCCACAAGGGGATGCCCTTGTGCCGCGCCGCGAGGTCGCTGAGGGCTTGTTCGAGCCCGCCGAGCACGGTGGCGGCCGTGTGCGCCCGTGCCGCGTGGAGCTGCGCGACTCGCGCCGCGAGTCCGCTGACCACGACCTCGCGTTCATCCAGGACGTCGCGCCCACGGACCGCGTCCGCAGCCCTGACCACCTCGTCGAGCACGGCGGCGGCGGTGCCGGCGTCCGAGCACTCGCCCAGGCCGGTGCCGGCGGGCGTGCGCAGCTCGATGAACCACCACGTCGTGCGCGGCGAGACCGCGACGCGGTACAGGTTCAGGCGGTGGTCAGACATCGTTGTCCTCGTGTTGGGTTTCTTTCCATCGGAAATATTCCACCCCTGACAACGACGACGCAAGTACCGCAGCGAAAAAGTCCGAACCGTGGACGCAGGGTCGACCCCCGGTCAGACCGGGCCGAGCGCCCCCAGCGCGCCGAGCGGGTCCTGGTAGAAGGCAGCGAGCGCGACGGCCGCCGGGGCCCGGGTCAGCGCGTGCTCCCCCAGACCGGTGAGGTGGACCAGCCGCGAGACGATGTCGGCACGCTCGAGACGCTCGGCGGCACCCTTGTGGAGGTCGGCGAGGTGTTGCTGCTGAGCCACGTGCCCGGACACGACCACCGTGTCCGGGTCGTAGAGGTTGGCCAGGAGGCCGACCGCACGCCCGACCTGAACCGCCCGGCGGCGCAGCAACCGGTCGGCGCCGCGGTCGCCGGAGCGCCACAGCTCGAGGAGGTCCTCGATCTGACCGGACTCGCCGATCAGGCCGTCACGGCGCGCCTGTTCGGCGACGGCCAGGTCGGTGGCGAGCACGCCGAAGCAGTCCGACCGACCGCACCGGCACCGCACCGGACCCGGTGCACCGACGGGGAGGTGGTCGACGAGCCCCGCCGCCTGGTGCGAGCCCCGCTGGATGACGCCGAGGTGACTGGCCGCACTCCCCACGAAGTTTCCGACGAACACCTGCACGCTGTCGTCCACGCCACGGCTCGTGCCGAAGCGCGACTCGGCCGAGGCGAGGGCCCGCACGGTGCTGTCGACATGCGTCGCGTAACGCCGCCGGGCCAGGAGCGGACGCAGGTCCACGTCGACCCAGCCGATGGCCGGGTTGGCGACCACCACCTGGCGTCGCGAGTCGACCCACCCCGCGGTGGACAGGCCGGCCGCCACGACGTGGCTGCGCCCCGCGACCGCCTCCAACCGGTCCACCAGGGCTGCGACTCCGTCGAGCACCGGACCCGGCTTGGTCGAGCGGTGAGCCACCGTCTCCTCGTGCACGATGGTGCCGCCGAGGTCGGCGAGGGCCCCGACCAGCCAACGCAGGCCGATGTGGATCCCGATCACCCGGTAGGGCTCGTCCGACGGCCGCAGCGGCACCCGCGGACGCCCGCCCACCGAGGTGTTGGTGGGCTCACCTTCGCGCACGACGCCTTGTGACAGCAGGTGGCTCACGATCTTCGTCACGGCACCCGCGCTCAGGCCCGTGACCTCGACGAGGTCCGACCGACTCACGCCCGGCTCGTCGAACACCGCACGGGCGACCAGTGCCGCGTTGTCCCGACGCAGGTTCGCGACTCCCGCACTAGGCACGATGCGCGCCTCCGCCCATCGACGCGCGGACCGTGCCGGAGGCGGGGTTCGGGCGGATCACGGCATGAGGATGCCTCACCGACCTCGTCCTGTCACGGAGCGGACGGCGCCGTGAGTGTGGTCGACGGGCTCGGCGCCGTCCTCACCCGGGGTCGACCAGGGCTCGCGCAGGTGCAGCGCCCACCAGAGCAACCCCAGGGCGAACAGCGACCCGAACACGTCGGCGTTCTGCAGCACGCGCCCGAACCAGCGCGGCCACTCCGGGTGGTCCAGCCAGGTGATGCCCCACCACGGCATACGGCACAGGAAGAACACGGTGATGAACCCGGCGGCCCACAGCCGCCGCCGGTCCCGCAGCGGGTCCGCCCCGAGGATCGCGAAAACCACCACGACCATCCAGTGCAGGTGGTGGATCCACGCCACCGGCGACAGCAGCACGGCCATGAGCCCGACCGCGGCGACCTCGCTGATCGAGTCACCGGCGAGGTAGGCGCGCCGCGCCAGCTGGTAGCCGAGGAACCCCACCACGGCCACGATGCCGAGCCACAGCACAGTGCCGGCCACGCCGTCGGGGCCCACCCGCAGGAGGAAGCCGCGGATGGACTGGTTCGACGTTCCCGCGTTGGGCCCCAGCCGGGTCGGGTCCTGCAGCGCGCCGCCCCAGAACGCGAACGACGCCTCCGGCAGCAGCACCCATGCACCGACCGTCACCACGACCGCCGTCGCGACGGCCGTCGCCGCCTCGCGGTAGCGCTTGGTCACGAGGTACTGGATGACGAACACGCCCGGCGTCAGCTTGATCGACATCGCCAGGCCGACAAGCACGCCGGGTGGCACGTGCCGCAGCACCCGAGGCCGGGGACGCCGCAGGTCCATGAGGCACGCCAGCACCATGAACGCGTTGACCTGCCCGAACCGGATGCCGTCGGACACGGGGTGCAGCCAGATCATCGGCACCGTCAGCAGGGCCAACGTGATCGGCGCCCAGGCGCCGGTGCGATGGATGAGGCGCCACCCGGCATACCAGACGATCGCGGTCGTGGCCGCGATCTGGGCGAACGTCCACAGCCAGCCGATCACACCAAATGGCAACAGTGCCAACGGTATTGCCATCACGGCAGCGAACGGCGGGTAGGTGAACGGCAGCAGCTGGGGCGCCTCGGTCATCGCCGAGTAGATGGGCCGTCCGCTGAGGATCGACACGCCCGCCTCGCGGTAGACCTCGACGTCGACCTGCCACTGGTCGAGCGGCCAGAAGACGAGGTAGCGCAGCACCGGGATGCTGGCGCCCGCGAGCACGATGACCGCCCCGAGCGCCCAGCGCGCGGCGGGCGACCAGTCGGCGATGCGGCGCAGGGCGGTCACGCCTGCATTCTGTCGTGCCGACCGCCCCGTAGCCTGTAGGGGTGACCCGCCGCGCCCTCGTCCTGCTGGTCGGCCTGCTCGCGCTGGTCGGCACGACGCTCGGGATGGGTGCACAGACCGCGGCGGCACAGTCAGTCGACAGCCCGACCCCGGTCATCCTCGTCGGCACCGGCGGCCTCACCTGGACCGACGTCAACGCGAAGGACACGCCGGCCCTGTGGTCGCTGCTGCGGGACGGTTCGACCGCGGCGCTGTCGGTGCGATCGGTCTTCCCCAACACCTGCCCCATCGACGGCTGGCTCGGCCTGTCCGCGGGCAACCGCGCCGCCGCGCCCCGCACCGTGCCGAGGGGCACGAGCGCCACGTCGACGCCGTGCGCGCCCATCCCGCCGGTCGAGTCGGGCGTCGTCCCCGGCTGGGACACCTACGTCAAGGCCGCCGACGGGCTGCGGTTCGACAGCACGATCGGCACGCTCGGCGAGACCATCGCCACCAACGACCAGTGCATCCAGGCCGTCGGGCCGGGTGCCGGGGTCGGCGCCGCCTACCGCAGTGGGGCGGTGCCCCGGTATGCCGCGTACGACGCCAAGGCGCTCACCGGTCTCGTCTCGAGGTGCCGGGTGACGCTGGTGGACGTGGGCGCGGTGCGTGACCCGGGTGACCTCCCGCGGGGCGAGAAGGTCGACACCCCCGGCTCGCGGGTGGCGCAGGCCAAGGCGATCGACGCGCGGATCGGTGAGGTGCTGGCGGCGGCTCCCAGCGGGTCGGACGTCATCGTCGCGAGCCTGTCCGACGCGGGCAGGAGCGAGCGGCTGCGCCTCGTGGCGGCCAAGGGGCCGCACTTCGGCTCCGGCACGCTCTACTCGCCCTCGACCCGGCAGCCGGCCCTCGTGCAGTCGGCCGACCTGACCACGACCGTGCTGTCGCTGGCGGGCATGAAGAAGCCGACCGGCCTCGGCGGCGGCGTCCTCGAGCGGGGCGACGAGGGGTCCAACTCCCCCGACGCGGCCCGCGGCCGGCTGCGGCACCTCATCGACCTGGACGACGCCAGCCACGACGTCCACGCCCTCGTGCCACCGTTCTTCAGCTGGCTGGTCTACGCCCAGCTGGCGATCTACCTCTTCGCGGCCGTCGTGTGGCGGCGTGACTTCGGGTCGATCGACCTGCGGCTGCGGCTGCTGCGGATCACCCGGCGGGTGGCGGTGGTCGCGGCGTCGGTGCCGGCCGCGACGTTCCTGGCCAACCTCATCCCGTGGTGGCGGTTCCCCGTCCCGATGCTGGCGGTGGTCGCCTCGGTCGGTGTCTTCGTCGCGATCATCTCGATGCTGGCCCTGCTGGGTCCGTGGGCGCGCCGGGTGACCGGTCCCCTCACCGTCGTCTCGCTCGCGACGGTGCTGGTGCTGGGGCTCGACGTGATGTTCGGGTCCCGGCTGCAGATCTCCTCGCTGATGGGTCTGCAGCCCGTCGTGGGTGGCCGGTTCTACGGCATGGGCAACGTGACGTTCGCGCTCTTCGCCACGGCCGCGTTGCTGCTGGCGATCTCGGTGTCGAGCCACTTCGTGCGCAAGGGCCGGCGCACGGCGGCAGCCGTGGCGGCCGGGACGATCGGGCTGGTCGCGGTGTTCGTGGACGGCTACCCCGGCTGGGGCGCCGACGGTGGTGGGCCGCCCGCGCTGCTGCCCGGCCTGGCCTACCTCGTGCTGGCCATCCTCGGCATCAAGATCACCTGGAAGCGCGGGGCGATCATCCTCGGCGCCACGGCGGCCCTGTTCCTGCTGGTGGGCTTCCTCGACTCGCTCCGCGCACCCGAGAAGCAGTCACACCTCGGCCGGTTCTTCGAGGCGCTGCTGGGCAACAACGGCTCGGCCTCGGACATCGTCATCCGCAAGCTGCAGCAGAACCTCGACATCCTGTTCGGCAACTACCGGCTGACGCTGCTCGTGCCCGTCGCGCTGGTGTTCGTCATCTACATCCTCGCCCGGCCCACCTCGTGGGGCTCGCGAGCGTTGCAGCGCTCCTACGACGCGGTGCCGACGCTGCGACCGGGCCTCATCGCGCTGCTCATCACCATGACGATCGGGTTCGCCATCAACGACTCCGGCGTCGCGATCCCCGCCAACGGTGCGGTGATCGCGGTGCCACTCATCATCGCCGTCGCGGTGCGGGTGCTGGAGGACGAGGCGAAGACGGGCGCCTCGACGCGCGCGCTGCGACGCGGCTGAGACGCTGAGACTGCTCAGACGCAGTCGAGGGGTCACGGCGCGCTGAAGCAAGGCGCGGGGGTTCTGCGCGCCGTGACCCCTCGACGTGCAGATGCCCTGGGTCCCGCCGAGACGCACAGCCAGACCCAGACGGCCAGCACGGCATACGGCACCGGCACCCGACGCACCCACAGCGTGACCCGCTCGACCGCCGGGCTCATCGCCTCGACCCGGCCGGGCACGTAGGCGACCGTCACCGCGAACAGGTGCAGCAGCATCGCGCGGTCGAGGACGCTCGCCGCCAGGACCGGCAGCAGCGCCCACGACGTGAGGACATACCAGGGCAGTGAGTATGCCGCGGCGAGCGCGTAGGCGGTGGCGAGGACGAACGTCCACCGGGCGCTGGCGCCGACGACGGTGGCCGGCGCGAGCCCCCGGGTCAGCCGGGTGAGGACGACCACCAGCACCAGTGCGACGACGACCGACAGGGCGGCCACGAGGTTGCGCGCGCCGGCGCCGCCCAGCGGGCCGGCCAGCGCCTCGAACAGCGGCCGCCACGGCGTCGCGAGCGAGATCGAGCGCCGGGCCCGGTCGAGCTGGTCGAAGACGTGGGACCCGGCCCACCAGTGCAGGGCCCCCGCGGTCACCAGCGCGATGCCGACGAACTGCCCTGCGCGTGAAGCGAACTCGCGCCGTCCGTGCGTCCACCACGCCACGAGGACGGCGAGGACCACCACCCCTGCGGTGACCTTCGTCGACACGGTGAGGCCGGCGCACAAGCCCGCCAGCCACGCGCTGCGCGGCGCCGCCCAGATGGTCAGCACGACCAGCGCCGCCGCGACGGTGTCGACATGTGCCCCGAACAGGCCGACCCCCAGCACGAGCGGGTTGGCCGTCCACAGCGCCAGGACGCGCGACTCGGATACCCCGGACGACCTGAGCAGGCCGGGCACCGCACCCCAGGCCACGAGGACGAGCAGGAACCAGAACCAGACCGTGGCCCGCAGGTTGTCACCCCCGAGCCAGGCGGCGCCCTTCTGCAGCAGCGTGGCGAACGGCCCGTAGACGCTGGTCGTGCCGTCCCACGGGGGCCGGACCGCCGAGATCACCGGGTCGGCACCGGGCCAGGCGTTGGGCGCGGTGAGGTACGGGTCGCCTCCAAGGGCGGCGATGCGTCCGTACGCGGCGTAGTTGGTGTGGTCCGCCGACCCGAACGGCGCGAGCCAGAGGAACACCCACAGGGCGAGGACGGCGCCGACCGCCTTGAGCCACCACGGCACCCCGCTGACCGCACGCGCCAGCGGCAGCCCGAACCTCAGGTGCAGCAGCACCCCGATGGCCCCGAGCCCGTATGCCGCCCAGAGCATTCCGGTGACCAGGGCGGGTCCGGGCGCCCAACTGGCCAGGGGGCCGGTCATCAGCGGGCTGCCGGGGCCCAGGCCCGGCTTGGCGGCGCTCTCCCCCGCCATGGCGACCGCCACCAGCAGCAGGCTCGACACCGCGAGCAGCACGGCGGCCAGCACGCGCACCGGGGTCCACGGCACGCCCGGCTGCGACGGCGTGGATGCCGTCCTGGTGCGAGACCGTGCCCCCACGAAGTGGTTCGCCTACCGCAGCCGGCGCCGCGCGCGGCGCTGGGTGAGGGCGAGCGCGACGTCGCGGTACTGCTTGGCCCGGTGCACCTGCCCGCGCCAGTCCGAGCCGCTCACCCGGTGGTGCAGGTCGCAGGGAACCTCCTCGACCTGCAGCCCGGCGAGCAGCACGTCGACGGTCAGTCCGACCTCGACGCCCCACCCCCGCGCGAGCGGGCTCGCCGCGTCGAACGCCTCGCGCGTCAGGCACCGCATGCCCGACAGCGGCTGCTTGGCGACGAACCCGGTGAGGTCCTCGATTCCCTTGCGCGCCAACCGGACCACGAACCCGTGTCCGCCGCCGGACGTCTTCTGCGGAGGCAGGGTGGCGATCGTCATGTCGACGCGTCCCTGCGCGACCGGCGGCACGAGCACGCCGACGTTTGCGGCCGACTCCTCGAGGTCGGCGTCGACGAAGAGCAACGGTCGGCGGGACTCCTCGCCGCCGACCCGGCCCTCGACGCCTTCCTGCCGGGCGACGTATGCCGCGCCGGTCGTCATGGCTGCGGCCTTGCCGCGGTTGCGGGCGTGCCGCACGACCTCCGCACCGGCTTCGCGCGCCAGCTCGGCGGTCGCGTCGGAGCTGCCGTCGTCGACGACGACGACGAGGTCGACCCCCGGTATGCCGCGGACAGCCGTCACGGTCGCGGCGATGCGGTCGGCCTCGTCCTTGGCCGGGATGATCGCCGCGACGGCGGCAGGGGTGGCAGGTGCCATGACGGGAAGCGCCGGTCAGCGCAGGGTGACCTGGCGGCTGAGGAGCCCCGACCTGGCCCGACGCTCGTCGGCGGTGAGGGGCGCGTCCGAGGCGAGCGCGGCGGCATACCGCGTCATGAAGCCCGTGAGGGCGTCCTCGTAGTCGCTGGACTCCTTCTCGGGGTCGAGGTCCCAGACGGGGACGAGCAGGCCGCTGGCGCGGAAGGCCCCGAGCAGCCGCGTGCCCTCGCCCACGGAGTCCTCGCCAGCGGCGTGCAGCCGGGCGAGCGCGTCGGTGGCGGCGTCCTCGTCGTCGGGCAGCACGAGCCGGATGTGGGTGCGTTCGCCGATGCGGCACCAGTAGGCCGAGTCGGCGCCGGCCATCTTGACGGTCGGGATGACCGACTCGTTGGCGCGCTCGAGCGAGGCCTGCGCGTCCTCATCGAGGTCGGTGTCACCGACCCAGAACTCGAAGCCCTCGTGCACCGTCACCTCGAACGGCGCGCTGGTGTCGAGGAGGTCCTGCAGCCGCGGGGTCTCGGCGGTCGAGCCGGGCGTCTGCGGCACGGGGGCCCCCTCGTCGGCGCCGGCCGCGGCCAGCAGCGACGTCGCGAGGTCGCGGGAGGCGTCACCGCTGACCGAGCCGGACTGGGTGCTGAAGAGCACGGCACCGTCGGCGCGGTGCAGACCCGGCCATGCCATCGGCAGCACCGTCGCGACGGTCACCTCGTCCGGCGCACCCTCGGGAGCCTTGCCCTTCGCGAACCGCACGGTGGCCGTCGCGGCCGGCAGGATCTCGCGCAGCGCCACCCAGTCGGTCTCGTTCGGCAGGCCCTCGAAGGGCCGCGCGACGAACGGAGCCGGCTCGACCCGCGCCGGACGCGAGCCCTGGTCTGCGCCCTTGCGGCGCCGTGATGCCTTACCCATGCGGCAAACCCTAGTGGCCGGGGGCGGGCTACCGGCCGGTGGCTCTCAGCGGCACTCAGAGGCTCTCAGTGGCTGCGGCGGCGCGACGGGCCACCCAAGGAGGCCCACACGGTGGACCCGTTGCGGTCCTCGGTGACACCCCACTCGTGGGCGAGGCTGCGCACGATCCGCAGTCCGCGGCCCGAGGAGGCCCAGATGGTGCGGGGCGCGGGGCGCGGTGTGGTCTCGCTGCCGCCGTCGGTGACCTCGACCTCGACCACGCCCGACTTGACCTTCCAGTGGATGCGCAGCATGCCGTCGGTGAGTGGGGTGGCGTGCCGGATGGCGTTCGACACCAGCTCGGAGGTGACGATCTCGGCCTCGTCGATCACGGTCGTGGAGACGTCGCGTTCCTCGAGGTCCTCGACGAGGGAGCGGCGCACCTGAGCCACGGACGAGGCGTTCCAGGGCACCCGGATGGTACGAGCGGTGTCCCGGAGCCGACCGGCCTGGTTGCTGGTGCCGCTGGTGCGACGCGCGGCCGCAGTCCGCACTGGGCGCTCGGAGTGTGCCGTCATACCCTGCTCGGTCCCCTCGGTGGACTGGTCACGCGGAGACTATCGGGGTCCGTGGACCGCGTCGAGCACGTCCCGCGGGCGGTTGCTGATGATGGCGTCCACGCCGAGCTCGAGACACAGGTCGATGTCCGCGGGGGTGTCGACGGTCCAGGCGAAGACCTGGTGGCCCCGCGAGTGCTGTCGCTCGACGATCCGGGGGTGCTTACGCAGCAGCCGCACGTCGACGCCCGCGGTGTGCACGCCCTTGGGCAGCGAGCCGTCGCGGAACCGCAGCGGCATCGAGTCCTCGACGAGGTAGACGATCGGCACCTCCGGGCACAGCTGGCGCATCCGCTGCACGGCGAGCTGGCTGAACGACATCATCCGCACCCAGTGCTTCCCGGGCTCCGGTGGCCCGGTCAGCCCGAAGTCGGCCAGCACCTTCGCGAGCTGTCGCTCGACCAGCCCGGCATACCTCGTCGGGTGCTTGGTCTCGATGGCGAGGCCGATCGGTCGCTCGGTCTCGAGCACCGTCGTGAGCAGGGCGCGCAGCGTGAGGAGCTGGCCGCGGTTGCGGTCGGGCACCTCGTCGTCGTCGGCGTGCGCGGCCTTCCACGAGCCCCAGTCGAGCCCCTCCAGCTCGGCCAGCTCGAGAGTGGAGACGATGCCCCTGCCGTTGCTCGTGCGGTTGACGCGACGGTCGTGGACGCAGACGAGGTGTCCGTCGGCGGTGAGCCGCACATCGCACTCGAGCCCGTCGGCACCCTCCGCGATCGCACGCTGGTAGGCCTTGAGCGTGTGCTCGGGTTCGGCCTGGCTCGAGCCGCGGTGGGCGATGACGAGAGGGGTATGCCGCGTGGCGGCATCGCGTGCGGGCGCACCGTCGTCGAGCACGCATCCATGCTTCCACACCAGCCGTGGCAGGGTGGGCCACCACTCACACGACCCGGAGGTGCGGCGTTCCATGGGTGTGCGACTGCCTCCCTTCCAACACCTGGTCGACGCCCACTGGCGCGACGTCGCCCGTCTGGCCCATGCCCTGGCGGGGCCGGTCGACGGCGACGACGTGGCCCAGCAGGCATGGGCGCAGGCGCTCGCGGCATACCCACGGCTGCGTTCCACGACGAACCTGCGCAGCTGGCTGCTCACCATCACGCACCGGTGCGCCATGGACGCCCACCGGGGGCGCGCCAGACGTGCGGTGCCGCACGACGACCCGGCATCGTTGGCCGCTGCTCCTGCGACGGTCGCGGCCGCCGACTCCGCCCTGCCCGACACAGACCTGTGGCGGCGCGTCGGCGAACTGCCGGACCGGCAACGCGAGGCGGTCGCGCTCAAGTACGTCGCCGACCTCGACCACCCCACCATCGCCAAGGCGCTCGGCTGCTCGCCGGCCATGAGCCGGCGGCTCATCAGTGACGCCCTGGCCACGCTGCGCAAGGACCTGCCATGAACACTTCCTCCTTCCACCCGTCCACCGATCCCGAGGACCAGCTCGCCGGATTCGAGCCGGCGGTCCGCCCGCCGACGTTCGAGCCGAGCGACGTGTCCTATGTCGTCGAGGACACCCCGATCGGGCGAATGCTGTTGGCCCGCAACGCTTCTGGTGCGATGGTGGCCTCGTCGTTCACGCCGGACACCGACGCCGAGGACGCCGTGCTGGAGCGTCTCAGTCGCGCGGTGTCGCCGCGGGTGCTGCGGATGCCGGCCGCGCTCGACGACGTGCGGCACCAGCTCGACGACTACCTGCACGGGCGGCTGCGCGAGTTCTCGGTGCGCACCGACCTGGTGCTGGCAACCGACTTCCAGCGCGTCGTGCTGCCGCGGCTCGCGGCGTCGGTGCACTACGGGGAGCGCGCGACCTACGGGGAGCTCGCCACCCGAGTCTCGCGGCCCAGCGCGGCTCGTGCGGTGGGTGCGGCCCTGGGCGCGAACCCGTTGTGCGTGTTGCTGCCGTGCCACCGCGTGGTCGCGTCCAGCGGGGCGTTGACCGGGTATGCCGGTGGGCTGGCTGCCAAGGAGTACCTCCTCGACCTCGAGTCGTCCACCGCCTGAATGGTGTTGGGTGGTGCCTGTGGGCGAGGAGGCCGTCCGGCTGAGCCGGCAGGAGGCGCGGCGGATCGCGGTGCGCGCCCAGCTGCTCGATGCGCCTCGTCCGTCGGACGCGCTGGCGGTGCTGCGCCGGTTGGCGATCCTGCAGGTCGACCTCACGGCCGCGGTGGCGCCGAGCGCCGACGTGGTGCTGTGGTCCCGGCTCGGGTCTGACGGCTACCGGGCGAGCGACCTCGACGAGCTGATCGGGTCGGGCCAGGTGGTCGAGCACCAGTTGCGGCTGCGGCCGGCCGAGGACCTGCGGTTGTTCACCGCGCAGATGCGCGAGTGGCCCGGGCCTGGTGCCACCGACTGGCAGCTGGCGCAGGCGGAGTGGGTCGACACCAACGAGGAGTGCCGCCGCGACATCCTCGACCTCCTCGAGCGGGAGGGACCGTTGCCCGCCAAGGCTTTTCCCGACACCACGGTCGTGCCGTGGCGGTCGAGCGGGTGGAACGACAACCGCAACGTGACCATGCTCGTGCAGCTCATGGAGGAGCGCGGCGACATCGCGGTCGCCGACCGCGAGGGCCGCGACCGGCTGTGGGACCTCGCCGAGCGCGTGCACCCCGACGAGGCGCCCGTTCCCGCCCAGGAGGCACGCGGCATACGCGCGCGTCGGTGGCTCGAGGCGCTGGGGATCACGCGCGCGAAGGCGCCCGCGTCGTTCGCCGAGGGCACCGACGTGGGCGACGCGGGTCTGCCCGCCGCGGTCGAGGGTGTGCGCGGCACCTGGCGGGTCGACCCCGATCAGCTCGACCGGCTCGGTATGCCGTTCGAGGGCCGGACCGCTGTGCTGTCGCCACTCGACCGCCTCGTCTTCGACCGCAGGCGGATGGAGGACCTGTTCGAGTTCGACTACCAGCTCGAGATGTACAAGCCCGCGGCGAAACGGCGCTGGGGCTACTGGGCCATGCCGATCCTGCACGGGGACCAGCTGGTCGGGAAGGTCGACGCCGCCAGTGACCGGGATGCCGGCGTGCTGCGGGTCACCGCGATCCACCAGGACGAGCCGTTCACGAGCGAGGTGCAGGCCGACGTGCACCGCGAGCTGGCCGACCTCGCGCAGTTCCTCGGGCTGGGCCTGGCCGGGCCCGACCGATGAGTTCCCGCGACCACACCGGTCGGTACGGGCACACCGCACACCCAGAGAGCAGAGCACCTGAAGGGAACCCCACCATGGGCCAGATCCACGCGCACGAGTTCCTCTCCCTCGACGGACGGTTCGAGGACCCGAGCTTCACGTTCGAGTACGGCTTCGACCCGAAGATGGGCGAGACACTCGCCGGCATCACGGGAAACTCCTCGGCAATCCTGTTGGGGCGCAAGACCTTCGAGATGTTCGCTCCGGCGTGGGCGGGCCGCACGGTCGAGGACGACCCGGGAGCGCCGTTCTTCAACGACACCACCAAGTACGTCGTGGGGGCGAACAACCCCGCGGTGGACTGGGCCAACTCCGAGCGGCTCGGCGCCTACGACATCAACCGCATCCGCCAGCTCAAGGACGAGCAGCCCGGCGACATCTACATCAGCGGCAGCGGACAGCTCGTGCGGGCCCTGTTGGCCGAAGGGGTGGTCGACTCACTCGACCTCTTCGTCTACCCGCGGGTGCTCGGCACCGGCGAGCGCCTCTTCGCCGACGGCGAGGACGTGCGGCTCACGCTGCTGAACCAGCAGACCTACGACAACGGCGTGGTGCACCTCGCCTACGGCCCCGCGCCGCAGGGTGAGCCGACCGCCTGACCGGGCACACCGGCATACGAAGGGCGCCTCCCGGAACCTGTCCGGAAGGCGCCCTTCCCCCCTTGCCGAGCGGGACTCGGCGCGTGTGTCCCCTTGTTACTTCACCGCGGTCACTTCACCGCGGTCACTTCACCGCGGTCACTTCACCTCCGAGCGCAGGACGCGCCAGGTGCCGAAGGCGAGCGGCAGCACGACCCAGACGAGGGTCGAGGTGCCCAGCTGGGCCCACTGCTCGCCGGTCATCTGGCCCTCGAGGAGCGGACCCGTGGTCGCCGTCATGTCGAGCCACTTCGCGGCATCCGACAACCAGCTGACCATGCCGCCGAGGATCGCCCAGACCGTCGGCAGGACGAGGTAGGCGACGATGGCACCCGGCGTGTTGAGCAGGCTGAGACCGAATCCCAGCCCCTGCAGCAGGCCCAGGACGAGCATGAGCAGCATGCCGCCGACGAAGCTCCACGTCAGGGACCAGTCGGCGTCCGCACCCCGGACCGCGACAGCGAGCCCGTGCATGGCCGCGCCGAGGCCCAGGGCGACCACCATCGAGAGCAGAGCGGTCACGACGGAGGCCACGGTCTTGGCGCCGATCACCTTGCCCCGCTTGGGCTCCAGCGCGAAGGTCGTGAGGCCAGTGCGCTGTGACCACTCGGAGGTCGCGGCGAGGATGCCGACGATCGGCACGAGGATCGACAGCGGCATCGCGGTGCCGGCGACGTAGTCGCCGTAGCTGTGGTTGCCCTGCTGGACGAAGAACATGATGACCATGACAGCCGCGACGACGAGTCCGATGCTGAGCATGAACCACAGCCCGGCGCGGGTGTCGACCTGCTTGCGCCACTCGACCCGGGAGAGCGTCGCGAGCGACACCGGCTTGGTCGGGCGCGGCCCCGGGATGCGGGGCAGCTCCTTGACGCTGGCGTGGTGCGGCGTGCGTGACTCTGCCGCGGGTCCGGCGGTCGGTGTGGTGAGCGTGGTGCCGTTCATGCTGCGACCTCCTCACGGGCGTCGGCTGCGGTGAGCTCGAGGAACATGTCCTCCAGCCCGCGGCCGTCGGCGCCACGCAGCTCGACCAGGGCGACCCCGTGCTTGGCGGCGGCGGCGCCGACCTCGGCCGGCTCGGCCTCGGCGGTCAGTGCGCCCGAACCGCTGGCCTGCGCAACGATGCCCTCGGCTTCGAGCGCGGCCCACAGGGCCTGCTCGTCGGTGGCGCGGACCGTGGTGCCCGCGCCGCGCAGCAGCTCGTCCTTGGTGCCCTGGGCGACGATCCGCCCGCGACCAATGACGATGATGTCGTCGGCAACACGCTCGATCTCATTGAGCAGGTGTGAGGACAGCAGCACCGTTCCACCCTCGTCGGCAAAGCCGCGCAGCAGGCTGCGCATCCAGCGGATGCCGGCGGGGTCCAGACCGTTGGCCGGCTCGTCGAGGACGAGCACCTGCGGGTCACCCAGCAGGGCGTGGGCGATGCCGAGCCGCTGGCGCATGCCGAGGGAGTAGTTGCGGATGCGCCGGTTGCTCTCCTTGTCGGTGAGCCCGACGACCGAGAGCATCTCGTCGACCCGGCTGCGGTCGATGCCCATGAGCGTGGCGCCGAGGTTGAGGACCTCGCGACCGGTGCGACCCGCGTGCTGGGCCGAGGCGTCGAGCAGCACGCCGACGTGGCGACCGGGGTTCGGCAGGGCCGCGTACGGGCGGCCGAGGACGGTCGCAGTGCCGCTGGTGGCGGGCGTGAGGCCGCAGAGGATCCGCATGGTCGTCGACTTGCCGGCCCCGTTGGGCCCGAGGAAGCCGGTCACCTGACCGGGCTTGACCTCGAAGGACACGTCGTCGACCGCGGTCACTGCGCCATAGCGCTTGGTCAGTGAGTTCACGGTGATCATGGGTCAACCCTGACGTCGGACGTCGGTGCCCCACATCAGACCGCGGCATCGAACCACCCCCTACCAAAGTCTCTGGGGCGCACGACCGGAGGCGGACGCGGCGGGCGACGCGGCGGCATACTCTCGTCGTCGTGCTCTGGAGGAACCCGAACCCGCTGCCCCGCACCGTGTGGGGCGAGACGTGGCGCATCCTGGTCGCCGGGCTGTTCGGGGCGCTGCTGCTCACCCTGGTGTCGGTCGACTCGGAGACGACCGGTCGTCACCCGGCGCAGTGGCTGGTCTGGCTCGACGTGGGCCTCGGCGTCCTGTCGCTGGCCCTGCTGCCGCTGCGTCGCCGCTACCCGTTCCCGGTCGCGATGCTGCTCACCCTGTTCGGGTTCGTGTCGGTGACGTCGGCGGGGGCCGGTGGGGTCGCGCTGGTGTCGCTGGCCACGCACCGCAGGTGGTTGCCGGTCTCGATCGTGGGAGTGGTCAGCCTGGCGGCGGGCTTCCTGTACGAGGGGGTGCGGCCGGCCAACGACTCGGGCACGCTCGGCGGCTTCCTGACCACGCTGGCCATCGGGCTGCTGTCGGTCGCGGTGTGCATCGCGATCGGCTACTACATCGGCACCCGCCGAGCCCTGTTCGCGTCCTGGCAGGAGCGGGCCGAGACGGCGGAGCGCGAGCAGGCCAGCCGGGTCGCCGAGGCGCGTGCCAACGAGCGGGCGCGGATCGCGCGCGAGATGCACGACGTGCTCGCCCACCGGATCTCGTTGGTGGCCATGCATTCCGGCGCGCTGGCCTACCGCACCGATCTCAGCCGCCAGGAGACCAGCCAGGCGGCCGAGGTGATCCGCGACAACGCGCACCTGGCCCTCACCGAGCTGCGTGAGGTGCTCGGCGTGCTGCGCCTCGACGACGTCGCCGACGATGCCGCAGACGCGCCGATCGAGCGACCCCAGCCGACCCTGGCCGACCTCGACGAGCTGCTCGAGGAAGCGCGGGCGGCGGGAACCCGGCTGACGGCCACGGTCGCCGTCGACGACCTCTCGCACCTGCCGGTGTCACTGTCGCGCAACGCGTTTCGCATTGTGCAAGAGCTCGTCACCAACGCCCGCAAGCATGCTCCACAGGAACAGCTGGAGGTGCGCGTCGTCGGTCAGCCGGGCGAAGGCCTCACGATCTCGAGCCGCAACGGCGTGCCTGCCGACGGCCGGGGCAGTGGTCTGCCCACCTCCGGGATGGGTCTTGCCGGTCTCACCGAGCGGGCCGTGCTCACGGGTGGGACCTTGACGTTCGGCGTGGACCGGCGGGGTGATTTCGTCGTGACCGCACGGCTACCGTGGGACGAGTGAGCGACCCCGTGACGACCGGCGCGCCCACCACGGGCGACCCCGTGACCGTCGTCATCGTCGACGACGACGCCCTCGTGCGGGCCGGGCTGAAGATGATCCTCGGCGGTTCGCCCACGATCGACGTGGTGGGCGAGGCAGGCGATGGTGCCGAGGGTGTCGTGGTGGTGCGGCGGCTGCGGCCGGCCGTGGTGCTCATGGACATTCGTATGCCGCGTCGCGACGGCCTGAGTGCCACGCGGGAGCTGCTCTCGGGCACCGACGGCGCGCTTGAGCCGCCCAAGGTGCTCGTGCTCACGACGTTCGACACGGACGAGCTCGTCGTGCAGGCCCTGCGGATCGGGGCGAGCGGCTTCCTGCTCAAGGACACACCGCCACACCGGCTGGTGGAGGCCGTGCACGCCGTGGCTTCGGGCCAGCCGTTCCTGTCACCGAGCGTGACAGCCCAGCTCATCGCGAAGGTGTCGCGCGGCGATGACGGCCGGACCAACGTTGCGCGAGAACGACTTTCGACCCTGACCGAACGCGAGCACGAGGTCGCTCTCGCCATCGGGCGCGGCCTGTCCAACGCGGAGATCGCCGCCGAGCTCTACATGGGCGTCCCGACCGTCAAGGCGCACGTGTCACGGCTGCTCGCCAAGCTCGACGCCGACAACCGCGTGCAGATCGCCCTGACCGTGCACGACGCAGGACTCGAGCAGGGCTAGCGCGCCGCCGCGGCGAGCCGCTGTGCCAGCGCTGCCACCGACTGCCGCAGCTCGTCGCCGCCGAGCACCCGGAAGACGTAGGGAAGGTTGGCCAGGTCCGCGGCATACTCCGTCGGGTTGCTCGTGCTCCCGACGAGGCGGCACGAGATGTCGTCCACGGGCTCCAGCGCACCCATGGTGCGGGGGACGAATCGGCGCGCCCGCTCCACGGGTGCGTCGATGCGGACCTCGACGGGGAAGTCCCACCCGCTCGCGAGATGCTCTTCCAGCGCGCTGACCGGGTCGAGATCCGTTGGCGCGTCGAAGGTTTCGTCCTGGATCGTGGCCGACTGCACCCGGTCGACCCGGTAGGTGCGTACCGCCTCGGAGGTGAGCGAGTGGCACAGCAGGTACCACCGGCTGTGCCGCACGACCACGGCCCACGGCTCGACGAGCAGGTCGAGCTCCTTGCCGGACTCGGTGCGGTAGCTGAGGCGTGCTCGACGCCCCTCGGAGCTGGCCTGCACGAGCGTCGCCGTCGTGGCCGGGTCTGGCCGGGCCGCGGCGTAGTCGGGCGCTGCCGATGCCTCACGCCGCACCGTCTCGGCCTGGGCTGCAACGGATTCCGGCAGCTGACGCAGGATCTTGGCCAGCGCGCTGCCCACCGGGTCGTCGATGTCCGCGGCTGCGTGGTGTCCGTCGAGCACCGCCATCACCAGGCCCACCGCCTCCGCGCCGGTGAAGACCATCGGGGCCGGTCGCAGACCGCGCCCCGGCCGATAGCCGCCGGCGGGACCGCTCACCGACTCGATGGGTATGCCGGCCTCCCGCAGGATTGCGACGTAGCGTCGCGCCGCGCGTGCCGTCACGCCGAGCCGGTTCCCGATGGCGTCGGCGGTGATGCCGGGTTGGTTCTGCACCAGCTCGAGCGCCAGGAGGGCCCGCGCGGCCGGACTCGCGTCGAGTTTCACGCGCCGATTCTCGACGCGGAAGGCTTCTGTCCGCAATGGGTCCTACCGTCATGGCCATGACGACGAGCCAGCACGAGATCGTGCTCTTCCACCACATCCAGGGCCTCACCCCCGGTGTCCTCGCCTTCGCCGACGAGCTGCGGGGCGCCGGCCACACGGTGCACACCCCCGACTCGTTCGAGGGCCGCACCTTCCACTCCATCGAGGATGGGCAGGCCTACCTCGGCGAGGTCGGGTTCGAGACGGTGCGCGAGCGCGGCGTCCAGGCGGTGGCCGACCTTCCTGCGGCCCTGGTCTACGCCGGCTTCTCGCTCGGGTGCATGCCCGCGCAGAAGCTGGTCCAGAACCGCCCCGGCGCACTGGGCGGGCTGTTCTACCACGGGTTCGCCGACCCCTCGTGGTTCGGCGAGTGGCCCGCGGGGCTCGGCGCGCAGATCCACTCGATGGACGCGGACCCCTTCTTCGTCGATGAGGGCGACCTCGATGCCGCCCGCCCGTTCGTCGAGTCCCATGACGCCGTCGACCTGTTCCTCTACCCCGGCGACGGCCACCTCTTCACCGACAGCTCCCTGGCCGACTACGACGCGGACGCCACGAAGCTGGTCATCGAACGGTCATTGCAGTTCCTCGACGGGCTGCACGGCAGCGGGCGATGAGCGGGCACACCTTTCGCGACGAGCAGCTCCTCGACGCGACGTACGAGCACGTCGACCTGACCGGGGCACGGTTCGACCGAGTCGACCTGACCCGGAGCAGCTTCACGATGGTCGACTTCGCCGACGTCGACATCCGGGACACCGCGCTCAGCCGGGTGCGGATGCGCGGGGTCGAGCTCATGGATGTCGACATCTCTGGCGAACTGCAGCGCGTCACGGTCAACGGCGTGGACATCGGCCCCCTCGTCGAGGCCGAGCTCGACCGTCGTCACCCCGAGCGCGCCACGTTGCGCCCCACCGACCCGGCCGGCTACCGCGAGGCCTGGGCCGTCCTGACGGGACTCTGGGACGGCACGGTGGAGCGGGCGCGTGCGCTCGAGGCCCGCGACCCGGCGTTGCTGCACGAGGGCGTCGACGGTGAGTGGTCGTTCACGCAGACGCTGCGCCACCTGGCCTTTGCCACGAGCAGCTGGCTGGGTCGGGCCATCCAGGGCAACCCGTCACCCTGGGACCCGCTCGAGCTGCCGTGGGACACGATGCCCGACACCCCCGGTGTCCCCCGGGACCGCAGCGCCCGCCCCTCGCTGGACGAGGCGCTCGAGCTGCGCCGTCGCCGCCAGGCCGACGTCGCGGCATACCTGGAGACGCTCACCCAGGCCGAGCTCGACTCGCAGACCACACCGGTCGAGGCGCCGGGTTGGCCCCGCCCGCAGGCCTATCCCGTCAAGGAGTGCCTCGACATCTTGCTGGGCGAGGAGTGGTGGCACCGGCAGTATGCCGAGCGCGACCTTGCCGCCCTGCAGTCCCGCCCTCGCGATGACGAATCGGCCTCGTGACGGCATGATCGTTCCCAGCCGTCCGGCATACCGAACGACGAATGGGGAGAGCACGTCATGACCGATGTGGCAGGACAGTCCGGAAGCGCACCCTCGGCGGGGGAGGTGGCTCGGCCGCACACCGACCCGCAGGCGGTGCTGACACCGCTCACGCCCTCGGCGATGTTCCTCGTCGTCACGATCGACAAGGGCGGCGAGAAGGCGGCGCGCGAGGTGCTCGGCGACGTCAACGACCTGCGCAAGTCCGTGGGCTTTCGCATTCCTGAGGGGCAGCTGACGTGCGTGGTCGGCATCGGGTCGGACGCCTGGGACCGGCTCCTGACGGGACCTCGACCGGCGAAGCTGCACCCGTTCGTCGAGCTCGACGGCGGCAAGCACAAGGCCCCGGCGACTCCGGGCGACCTGCTCTTCCACATCCGGGCCAACCGCATGGACCTGTGCTTCGAGCTCGCCCAGCTCATCACCGACCGCCTCGACGGTGCGGCCACGGTGGTCGACGAGGTGCACGGTTTCCGCTCGTTCGACGAGCGTGACCTGCTGGGCTTCGTGGACGGCACCGCCAACCCCGAGGGCGACCCGGCCGCCGAGTCCGTCATCGTCGGGGACGAGGACGCCGACTTCGCGGGCGGCAGCTACGTCATCACCCAGCGCTA
Organism: Actinomycetes bacterium; assembly: GCA_023420415.1. Classification (GTDB taxonomy): domain Bacteria; phylum Actinomycetota; class Actinomycetes; order Actinomycetales; family Dermatophilaceae; genus Pedococcus. The sequence continues at coordinate 51,247 of JAEZWF010000038.1, forward strand.
CCTGCACGACCTCAAGGGCTGGGGCCGTTTGCCCATCGAGCAGCAGGAGCAGGCGATGGGCCGCACCAAGCTCGACGACGTCGAGATCCCGGACGACCTCAAGGCCCCCGACTCGCACGTCAAGCTCAACACCATCAAGGACGCGAACGGCGTCCAGCACGACATCATGCGGTTCAACATGCCGTTCGGCCGCGTGGGGTCGGGCGAGTTCGGCACGTTCTTCATCGGCTACGCGCGCGACCCCGGGGTCACCGAGCACATGCTCCGCAACATGTTCATCGGCGACCCTCCCGGCACCACGGACCGTATCCTCGACTTCTCCACCGCGCACACCGGCAACCTGTTCTTCGTGCCGACGCTGAGCTTCCTCGACGACCTGCCGGGTGCGCCCGGCTCGGTCGACGAGGAGTCCGGGATGGCCGTCCCGCCGGCGGTGCAGGTGGCGGCCGGCGACGCCGGCAAGTCGGGACCGTCCGGAAAGAGCTGATGGCAGGGTCAGGACGCGGTCGTCGCCACCGCCGCGGTCGTCTCGCGCGCCCTGACCTTGGCGCCGAGGGTGAGGAAGAAGAGGGCGAAGGCCGCGGTGAGGCCCACGTGGCCGAGGCCGGAGAAGCCGGCGACGGCTGCGCTGTCAGCGGCGCCTGAGCCTGTGACCTGGAGGGTGCCCTTGACGGTCAGGCCAGCCACGGTGAGGGCGAGCGAGACGTTCCAGACCCAGACGAACCAGCGGTAGCGGCGGTCGCTCGCCAGGTCGAAGAGTCGTTGCAGCGCAAGGACGCCCAGCAGCACGACCGTGCCCAGGACCAGGGCGTGGGTGTGCACGACGGCGAGCTGGGTGGTGCCGGTGAACCCCTCGGCTCGGGTCAGCTCGCGGTAGCCGAGGCCGCCCGCGAGACCAACGGCGGTCCAGGCGGCGGCGAGTCGGACGAGGGTGGTTTCGGGGCTTCTCATGGCGGGTGCCTCTTCGGGTCGTCGGTGCGGGTATGCCGCGTGGTCATTTGGCGACAGGGTGTCGCCTCCTGCTTTACGGTAGGTTTGAGGACACCGTGTCGTCAAATTGGCGACGTGCCGTCGCGAAAGGACTGCCATGCCACCGCGGATCAATGCGCCGAGCGTGGCCGAGCACCGAGCCCAGGTCCAGGAGCGGCTGGTCGACGCCGCCGAGGCGCTGTTGCGGTCCGGCGAGGACGGCGCGCTCACCGCCGGTGCCGTGAGCGCCGCGGCCGGGATCGCCCGCAACAGCATCTACCGCTACGTCGACTCCGTCGACGAGCTGCGTGACCTCGTCGTCGACCGCTACCTGCCGGCGTGGCAGGACGCCGTCGACGCCGCACTGGCCGGCGTGGACGACCCCGTCGAACGTCTGGTGACCTGGGTCCGGGTCAACCTGGAGCAGGCCTCGGCCGCCGGCCACGGCTGGCTGATGGAGGCGGCGCGCACACGGCATACGTCTGCGGCCGGCCCGGCTGGGGCGGCTCCCACGTCCCCCTCGCAGGGACGAACGTCCATCGACCGCGCCCACACGACCATGCGCGAGGTCGTCGGGGGCGCGTGGGAGCAGCTCCTCGGGCGACGGACCAAGCGCGCCGCGGTCGCTGCCACGATGACGATGTCACTGGTGGAGAACGGTTTTCGCCAGCTCGATGCCGGCCACTCCCCCGCCGTCGTGATCGACGTGAGCACGCGTGCGGTCGCTGGCATGGCCGAGTCGCTGACGAACGACGGGAGCTGACACATGTACGAACGAGTGCTGCGGGACGGCGCACACCTCGCGCCACTGCAGGTCTGGCACGCCGAGGAGTTCGCAAACCACATGAACCGCGCGCGCGAGCACATCCGGCCCTGGGTGGGCGCCAGCTTCGTCACCACGGATGTGCAGGGCGCCCGAAAGGTGCTCGAGGGCTATGCGGTGAAGACCTCGCAGGGCACCGGCGGCATCCACGGGATCTGGCTGGACGGCACCCTCGTGGGCGGCGTCATGGCGTTCGACCTGTCGGTGGCGATGGGGTCGTGCGAGGTGGGCTGCTGGCTCGAACCTGCGGCAGAGGGGTACGGACTGGTCACGCCGGCGTGTGAAGCGTTGCTGGAGTGGGCTTTTCGCGAGCGCGGACTGCACCGGGTCGAGTGGCACTGCCGCGCCGACAACGACCGCAGCTCCGCCGTGGCGCGACGGTTGGGCATGACCCTCGAAGGGATCCGGCGGGAGGCGTGGCCGTACGAGGGACGCCGCTACGACAAGCAGGTCTGGGCCGTCCTCGCCCACGAGTGGATGGGCACATCCGCCCGCAAGGGGTAAACCGGCGGACCGCGAGCGGTCGGTCCTGTCGCCAACAGCGGCCTGCGGGTCGTCGGGCTGGTATTCCTCCTCGTAGGTGGAGGCATGGCGCTACTGCTGGTCATCGGCCTGGCTGCCCTGGTCCGGGCCCCGCGGCGCGCGGAGTCGTGAGGCGACGCCCCGGCCTCGCCGCGGCATACGCCTCGGCCCAGTCCTGGGGGCGCAGGTCCCTGGGCAGTGGTGCTCGCCTCGGGCTGGCGTGCCGGGAGGCGAGGTATCGCGCGGTCGTGGGCGGGACGCCTCGGCGCGTGAGAATGTCCGCCAGCGCGCGACCCCGTCCGCCGAACACCTCGGCGACCCAACTCTGGTAGTCGCGGCGCGAGCGGTCGTCGACGAGCGGCTCGCTGCGGCGGTCGACGACGAGCAGGCCCGCGTCGACGGACGGGCGGGGCCGGAAGGCTCCGGCCGGGATGCGACGGTCCAGGGCGAAGTCGTACCAAGGCCACCACTGCGCCGTCAGCTGGGTGGCGCCGCCCACCGCCGCGCGCTTGCGGGCGACCTCCCACTGGGTGACGAGGACGGCGCCGGACCAGTCAGTGCTGCACAGGAGGTGCCGCAGGATCGGCGTGGTGAGGTGAAAGGGCACGTTCGACACCACGACCGAACCGTGGGGCGGCGCGTGGCGCAGGATGTCCCCCTCGCTGATGCTCACGTGGGGACCGGTGCGCCGGTCGAGGGCTCGCGCCCGACGACCGTCGATCTCGATGCCCCGCATGGGACGTCGCAACGTGGCCAGCGCAGTGGTGAGGGCGCCGTCACCGGTCCCCCACTCGACGATGGGCCCGGGTCGCTCGTCGACGAGGTCGCGGACCCGGTCGATCACGCGGCGGTCGACGAGGAAGTTCTGCCCCAGTTCGTGACGTCCGGGGTGGTGGGTTTTCGACATGCTGGTGCTCCTGTCTGGAGGACGGAGCCGGGCAGCATGAAGCGCCGCCCGGCAGGGTGCCGGATGGCGGCGCGAATGCGATGAGTCGTGACCCGCGCCGCTACCGGCGGCGGATCCGAACGATCATCGTGGCGATACCCATGCAGGCGAGGCTATGGGGGCAGCGCGTGAGCGACCACTTCTTTTGCGGTCTCCCGCCGGGGCCGGAACATCGCTAGCGTCGCTGGGCATGGACATGCTCAAGGGGGACAGGATCGCCGAGGCCCGCCTCGGCGAGTGGCGCAAGCTGGCCCAGGGTCTGCACGCCCGCTACCTGGTCGACGACTTCGGCGCCGGCGCACGGTTCGTGGTGGCGGTGGGTGAGGCAGGGGACGAGGTCTCCCATCACCCGCGCGTCGTGATCGGCACCGGTCATGTCGATCTCGAGCTCGTCACGCACGACGCCGTCTACCGCGACGACGAGGGCACCGAACACGTCGTGGAGTGGGTCACCCAGCAGGACGTCGACCTGGCCCGGCGCATCAGCGACATCGCGGCGGAGCACGGCCTCACCGCCGACCCGGGCGCGGTCAGCGAGGTCGAGCTCGGGCTCGACACGGCGCACCCCGGCGCCATCGCACCGGTGTGGGCCGCCCTCCTCGCCGGAGACCCCGAGGCCCAGGGCCGCGGCACCCCGGGCGACGAGGTCCGCGACGGCACGGCGCGGACCCCCAACCTGTGGTTCGACGACTCGGGCAGCGACGAGGCCCAGCGGTTCCACGTCGAGGTCTACGTTGCGCCCGAGGTGGTGCAGCACCGCATCGACGCCGCCATTGCTGCCGGTGGCACGGTCGTCGACGACAGCGAGTCACCCGGGCTGACCGTCATCGCCGACCAGGACGGCAACAAGGGGATCATCTGCGCCGACGTCTCCGCGACGACCGCCTGACACCGGCGTCCGGGTCAGCGGGATCCCCACTCCCGCAACGCAGACGACCCTTTGGTGGGTGTGGGACTCAGCGACCGGAGGGGCTTGTCGCGTGCCCGGTCGGTCTGGTTCGAGATGAGCGGGTAAGGCGAGGCCGGCAGAGACCGCTCGCAGAGCGTGCGAGTCTCCGCGCTCAGGACTGAGAGCGCAGGTAACGGCCGAAGTGCGGCACGGTGAAGGCGATCCGACCGCGCTCCCCCGAGTAGATCAGCCCCTTCTTCAGCAACGCATCCCTTGCGGGAGAAAGGGATTGGGGCTTCTTGCCCAGGATGCGGGCCACCTCGGAGGTCGGCACCGACTCGGTCTCGTCGACCTCTTCACCGGAGTCCACTGCCGCCAGGGCCGCGTCTGCCATCGCCCGCAGGTACTCACGCTCCGCCGGGGTCGCCCGCTCATACCGTGACCCGAAGAACCCGACGCCGAGCTCGGCCTCGGCCTCCGGTGCTGCGACGGCGACGTCGTCGGCCGTGATCGGCGACCGCGGGGCCACGTCCCACGCCACCTTGCCGTACGCCTGGATGAAGTACGGGTAGCCCGCCGTCGCGGCATACATCGCCTCGAGCGCGTCGTCGGTGAACGACGCGTCCTCGTCCGACGCGGGGGCGACGAGCGCCCGGTCAGCCTCCGACCGCCCGAGCCGGTCGATGCGTTGGTAGCGAAACAGCCTCTCGCTGTAGGACTTTGACGCCGACAGCACCGCCGGCAGGTGCGGCAGCCCAGCGCCCACGACGATCACCGGCAGCCCCGACTGCGAGATCTCGTGGCAGGCGGCGCACAGCGCCGACACGTCGTCGGGCCCGAGGTCCTGCATCTCGTCGATGAACACCCCCACGCCCCGCCCCACGTCGGCGGCCAGCCCACCGACATCGGTCAGCAGCTCGACGAGGTCGATCTCGATGTCACCCGAGTCCGCCCGACCCACGACCGCGGCCGCGTCGATGCCGGGGTTCCACCGGTCACGCAGCTTCGCCCCGGCCCCGGCCTCGCGCTGCGCGAAACCCTTGATCACCCCGAGCACATGGTCCACCTGGTCGCCGGCCGGATGGCCGAGCTCGCGGACCGCGACGTGCAGTGCCGCCGCCAGCGGCCGCCGCAACGTCTGCTCGGGTCGCGCCTCGAGCTTGCCGGTCCCCCACCGCGCTCGGACCGCCGCGGAGCGCAGCGCGTTGAGCAGCACCGTCTTCCCCACCCCGCGCAGACCGGTCAGCACGACCGACCGTTCGGGTCGCCCACGCGCGACCCGCTCGAGCACGACGTCGAAGGCGTCGAGCTGGTCGTCGCGCCCGGCCAGCTCGGGTGGGCGCTGGCCGGCGCCGGGGGCGTACGGGTTCCTGATCGGGTCCACGATCGCAGCGTATGCCGGTTTATAGCGATTATCCGAGATTTCGCGATACGTGGGAATCGTGTCCGATCGACGACGCACTCCGGTAACCGCTTGCCGCGCCGGTGGGACCGTCGGAACCACGCGGCATACCGCTGACCGACCAACCGCCGGGTAGCCCCGATCTCACCGCGCACAACCCGACATTTCGGACGAGCGTGACAAGGACCAACCCGCTTGCACACCAGGAGGAACCAGGATGCCCCCCACCTTCCCGGCCGTCGACCGACGCGCCTTCCTCGCCGGCAGCGGCGCTCTCGCCGTCGCCGGTGCCGGCGCCACCGCACTGCGCGCCGACGCGGCCACACAGGTCACCACCCCCGCCAACGCCGTCGCCTTCGACGCCCCGAAACCGTTGGCACTGCTGCGAAAGATGCTCGGCTTCGACACCCAGAACTTCGGCCAGGGCGGCAAGACCCGCGCGCACGCCGAGTGGCTCAAGGGCGTCTGGGACGCCGCCGGCGTCCCCGCCGAGATCATCCCGACGCCGCAGCCCGACAACGTCCACCTCATCGCACGCATCAAGGGCACCACGTCGGCCGCCCCGCTGCTCCTGCTCGGCCACTCCGACGTCGTGCCGGTCGAGCGGGAGAACTGGAGCGTCGACCCGTTCGCCGGCACCGTCAAGGGCGGCGAGGTGTACGGCCGCGGCGCCCTCGACATGAAGGGAGCCAACGCCGCGAGCATCGCCGCGCTGCTGCGCCACGTCGCCCGTGGCGCGAAGTTCGAGCGCGACATCATCGTCCTCACCGACTGCGACGAGGAGGCCGGGAGCTACGGCTCGGGCTGGCTCGCCAAGCAGCACTGGGACAAGCTCGATGCCGGCATGGTGCTCACCGAGGGCGGCTGGTTCCTGGCGCAGAGCGACCGCACGACGCCGATGCTCATCACGGTGACGCGCCAGGACAAGGTCTACTTCAACCTCGACCTCACCGCGCGGGGCACGGCGACGCACTCGTCCAAACCGATGCCCGACTCGGCGATCGTCGCCCTCTCACGCGCCGTCGCCGAGATCGGCGACTGGAAGGCGCCGGTCCACCTGACCCGGGTCACGCGCGACTACTTCGAGGCGCTGGCCAGGGCGACGGACGACCGCGCCTTCGCCAAGGCGATCCGGTTGATGCTCAAGGCCCACAGCCAGCGGTCGCTCGAACGCGCCGCTGCACTCGTCGTGCGGCTGTCCGACTACCCCTACCTCCACAGCGCCCTGCTGCGCACCACCACCGCCTACGTCATCGAGAAGGCCGGCTACAAGGAGAACGTCATCCCCAGTGAGGCCACGGTGCGCGTCAACTGCCGCGGCATCCCTGGCGGTGAGAAGCCGCGAGACTTCCTGAAGTCGTTGCGCCGCAAGCTCTCCGACCGCGACATCGACGTCGTGCTGGTCACGCCCGAGGGCACGAGCGAGGCCGAGCTCCTCGACCAGCTCGACACCCGGTGGGCCACGCCGCCGGCCGACCTCGACACCCCGCTCTACCGCGCCATCTCCCAGGCAGCCGTCCGGACCTACCCCGGCGCAGTCTTCTCCCCGGCACTGTTCGAGGCGGGCACGAGCCTCGGGCCATGGCGTGAGCGCGGCATCCCCGGTTACGGCGTCTACCCCTATGTCATCGACAACGACCAGCTGATCGGCATGCACGGCAACGACGAGCGCATCTTCGTCGACGCCCTGGCCAAGGGCACCGACTTCATGGAGCGCGTCTTCGACCGTTTCCGCGCCTGAGGGCCGGTCACACGGGACACAAGCGCCAGGTATGCCGCGTGGTAGTCGCGACCACGCGGCATACCTCGCGTCGCGTCCCCGTCAAAGCGGACAGGCTCCATCGAACGTCCAGAAATGACGACCCACTGCCTGCGCTTGGGGCGATTTGCGCTGGTTTGAGTCCCCGGCGATGCCTTCATCTCGGGACAGCCCGACCTGACCATTGGTAACGTCCGCGGGCGCGAGTGGTGGAGCGTCACCGCAACGCGCACTCCATGTCGGGTCCAGCAGGGGGCTCGGCACCGGGTCTGATCAGGATCGTCATGCTGGTTCGCCGCCAGGGCAGTGCGTTCGTCCGCGCCCTTCTCGTCATCGCCCTCGTGGCCGCCTCCGCACTGTCGGTGGCGATCGCGACCGTCGCCACCTCCAGTCGCGCCGAGGCTGCGCCGGCACCGACCGGCACCCTCAACGTGCGCGAGTACGTCGTCAAGGGTTGCGCCTACAACGCCGTGGTGGCCAACTACTGCGGCGGCACCCCTTCCTGGCTGCCGTCCGAGGGGGCCAACGCCGACGCCATTCGACGCGGTACCGGCAACGCGGGCGCCGCGTGCACCCCGCAGCAGGTCAACCTGGGCGCGACCTCGGTGTCTGCCACGGGTGTCGACTGCAACGACGGCGACGGCACGGGCACAACCCGGTCGACGGCCAACCTGCTCAAGTCGATCTACCCCGGGGTCGACTCCTACGGCCTGCCGGACCTGCCACCCGCGGGCAGCTACGTCCCCTCGAAGGCCGGTGCCACCGCGTCGCGCAACTCGTGCACCACCACCACCTTCGGTTACACCGACATCAGCCCCTCGACCTGTGGCCAGACGACCAACAGCACGACCGAGTCGTCGTGGTCGATCGTCGAGGGCTGGATCAAGTTCCCTGCCACCGCGTCGGGCAACGTCGTCCTGCGCGAGAACAACACCGACTCCGGCGGCACCGCACGGGCGCAGTACAACTCTTTCTGGGTGGCGACCGACGCCAACCCGGCCAACCTGGCCTTCCGCGGCGAGGCGCAGACCGCCTTCCAGGTGCCGTCCAACATCGACCTGACCATCGATGTCCCGACCGCGACGTCCAACGCCTGCCTCGAGCCCTACCGCTACGTCCGGCTCTACCACATGGACAACAGCGACGGCTCGTCCGCGCGGCTCACCTGGTCACTTGACGGTGGAAACACCTTCACCGCCATCCCCTCCAGCGCGCTGAGCAACCAGCTGCCCGCCACCGACTGCGGCGCCCTGTCCAAGTCGCTCACCGCCGGACCGACCCGCAATGCCGACGGCACGTTCACGCTGACCTACCGGGTCTCCCTGTTCAACCAGGGCTACCCCGACCTCGTCGGCGCCCAGGTCACCGACAACCTGCTCGCCGCCCCGTCGACGTTCCCCTCGTCCACCCAGGTCGTCTCGGCCACGGCCGACCCGGTGACGGGCACCGCGTGCGCGACCTGGCCGGTCAACACCGGCTTCAACGGCACGACGAGCACCACCGTCTTCGCCGGCACCCACACCCTTGCCGGCCGCACCCTCAATGCCGACGGCACCACCTCCCCCGTCACCCGCTGTTCGGTCGACCTCACCTTCCGGCTCAAGCTGCCGGTGTCCACGACGACCCAGACCTACAACAACTCCGCCCAGGCGTCGTGGACCGGTGCGGCTGGCACGACCGTCACCGACCGCAGCAACAACACGAGCACCCCGGACGTCATCGCCGGCGCCGACCCCAACAACGACGGCAACGGCGCAGACAACGACGTGCCGACCCCGGCGTCGTTCACCGCCGAGCCGGTCCCCGTCGCCAACGACGACTCCGCGACGACCCTGCACGACACCCCCGTCACCCTGCCGGCGATCACCGACGACACCGCCGGCTCCCCGTCGGACCCCTTGGTCCCGAGCTCGGTCGTCTTCACCAGCCCGAACGCCACGGGCGGCGGCAAGACCCTCGTCGTCGCGGGTCAGGGCACCTGGACGGTCAACACCGACGGCACCGTCACCTTCGACCCACTGCCCACCTTCGCCGGCACCACGACCCCCGTGCAGTACCAGATCGCCGACAGCAGCGGCGACACCAGCACCGCCAACCTGACCGTCACCGTGCGGCCCGGCCCGACGGCCACCCCCGACACCAGGACGACGAAGCAGGACACCACCGTCACGCTCAACCCGCTGGCCAACGACACTGCCTCGCAGAACGTCGACGGCACGGCCGGCTCGTTCGACACCAGCAGCCTGGTCTTCACCAGCCCGGACGCCACGGGCGGCGGCAAGACCCTCGTCGTCGCCGGCGAGGGCACCTACACGATCAACCCGGACGGCACCGTCACCTTCGACCCGCTGCCCTCCTTCACCGGCCAGGCCACACCGGTCGCGTACGAGGTCACCGACTCCCACGGCTTCACCACCGGCTCCACCATCACGATCACCCTCGACGCGCTCCCGGTGGCCAACGACGACGCGGCCAACACGGCATACAACACGCCGGTCTCCCTCCCCGCCCTCATCGACGACGCCCCCGGATCGCCCGACGACCCCCTCGTTCCCGGCTCGGTCGTGTTCACCAGCGCGGCCGCGACGAACGGCGGCAAGACCCTCGTCACCAGTGAAGGCACCTGGCAGGTCAACTCCGACGGCACCGTCACCTTCACTCCGGCCGACGGCTACACCGGCACGACGGCTCCTGTGCAGTACCGCATCAGCGACTCCACCGGTGACACCAGCACCGCGAACCTCACCGTCACGGTCCGGCCCGGTCCCACCGCGGACAACGAGGCGGTGACCACCAAGCAGGACACCGACGTCACCGTCCCGGTCCTCACTGGCGACGTTCCCGGCCCGAACGCCGACGGCTCACCGGGCACCTTCGACGTGAGCTCGGTCGTCTTCACCAGCCCCGATGCCACGAACGGCGGCAAGACCCTCGTCGTCGCCGGCCAGGGCACGTGGACGGTCAACCCGGACGGCACCGTCACCTTCGACCCACTGCCCACCTTCACGGGCACGGCGACGGCGGTGGAGTATGCCGTGACGGACTCGCACGGAAACGTCGCCACCGCGACCGTCACCGTGACCGTCGACTCGCTGCCCGTCGCCAACGACGACGCCGCCAACACCCCGTTCGACACGGCGGTCGTCCTGCCGGCGATCACGGACGACACGGCGGGGTCGTCCTCCGACCCGCTCGTGGTGGGCTCGGTGGTCTTCACCAGCGCGGCCGCGACGAACGGTGGCAAGACCCTCGTCACGACCGAGGGCACCTGGCAGGTCAACGCCGACGGCACCGTCACCTTCACCCCGGCCGACGGCTACACAGGCACCACTGCACCCGTCGAGTACCAGATCACGGACTCGACCGGAGACACCGACACCGCCAACCTCACCGTGACGGTCCGCCCCGGACCCAGCGCGACGCCGGACTCGGCGACCACCAACCAGGGCGTGCCGGTGGACCTGGGCCCGCTGGCCAATGACACCCCGTCGCAGAACCCTGACGGCACCGACGGCTCCTTCGTCACCAGCACCCTGTTCCTCACCAGCCCGGACGCCACCGACGGTGGCAAGACCCTCGTCGTCGCCGGCCAGGGCACGTGGACCGTCAATGCCGACGGCACCGTCACCTTCGACCCGCTGCCCACCTTCACGGGCACGACGGCCCCCGTCGCGTATGCCGTGACCGACACCTTCGGCAACCAGACCGGCTCGACGATGACGGTGACGGTCGATCCCGTCCCCGTGGCGACGGACGACGCCGCCACCACCTTGTGGGACACCCCTGTGACGCTGCCCGCGCTGACCAACGACTCGCCGGGCGCCCCGTCCGACCCGCTCGTGGTGGGCTCGGTGGTCTTCACCAGCCCCGACGCCACGAACGGTGGCAAGACCCTGGTCGTCCCTGGTCAGGGCACGTGGACCGTCAACGCCGATGGCACGGCCACCTTCGACCCGCTGCCGACCTTCTCCGGGACGACGACCGCGGTCGAGTACCGGATCAGTGACAGCAACGGCGACACCGCCACCGCCACCCTGACTGTCACTGTCCGTGCCGGCGCCTCCGCCGCTCCCGACACCGACACCACGAACCAGGGCACGCCGGTGACCGTGGGGCCGCTGGCCAACGACATCGCGTCGCAGAACGCCGACGGCACCGACGGTTCCTTCGTCGCCAGCAGCCTGGTCTTCACCAGCCCGGACGCCACCGACGGTGGCAAGACCCTGGTCGTGCCGGGCGAGGGCACCTGGCAGGTCAACCCCGACGGCACCGTCACGTTCACCCCGGCGCCTTCGTTCACGGGCACGGCAACAGCGGTCGAGTATGCCGTGACGGACTCGCACGGCTTCAGCGTCACCTCGACGATCACCATCACCGTCGACCCCGTGCCGACCGCCACAGACGACAGCGCCAGCACCCTGTTCGACACCCCGGTCTCGCTGCCCGCGCTGACCAACGACTCGCCGGGGGCCTCCTCCGACCCGCTCGTGGTGGGTTCGGTGGTCTTCACCAGCTCCGAGGCCACCAACGGTGGCAAGACCCTCGTCACGACCGAGGGCACCTGGCAGGTCAACCCTGACGGCACCGTCACCTTCACCCCGGCCGACGGCTACTCCGGCACGACCGCACCGGTCGAGTACCAGATCAGTGACAGCAACGGCGACACCGCCACCGCCACCCTCACCGTCACGGTCCGCGCCGGCGCGAGCGCGAGCCCGGACACCGACACGACGAAGCAGGACGTGCCCGTCACGGTGAGCCCGCTGGCGGGCGACACCCCGTCGCAGAACGCCGACGGCACCGACGGCTCGTTCGACACCAGCAGCTTGGTCTTCACCAGCCCCGATGCCACCGACGGTGGCAAGACCCTCGTCGTGCCGGGCGAGGGCACCTGGACCATCAGCGACGACGGCACGGTCACCTTCGACCCACTTGCGTCCTTCACCGGTCAGGCAACCCCGGTTGCCTACGAGGTCACCGACTCCCACGGCTTCCCGGTGGGCTCGACGATCACCATCACCGTCGACCCCCTCCCGGTGGCGAACGACGATGCCGCCAACACGGCATACAACACGGCCGTCGTCCTCCCGGCGCTGACCGACGACGCGGCCGGGTCGCCCTCCGACCCGCTCGTGGTGGGGTCGGTCGTCTTCACGAGCCCCGCCGCGACGAACGACGGCAAGACCCTCGTCACGACCGAGGGCACCTGGCAGGTCAACCCCGACGGCACCGTCACCTTCACCCCGGCCGACGGCTACTCCGGCACGACCGCACCGGTCGAGTACC
>JAEZWF010000045.1 GCA_023420415.1 Actinomycetes bacterium
CCCCCCCCCCCCCCCCCCCCCCCCCCCCCCCCCCCCCCCCCCCCCCCCCCCCCCCCCCCCCCCCCCCCCCCCCCCCCCCCCCCGGGCCACCACTGCCCGTAGTGCGGACCGTCGGGGTAGTCCTCGACCGGCGAACCCTCGGGGATCGCATCGTGATCGGTGGGCCCACCCCAGGGCCGCGACATCTCGTAGGCGATCTCGCGCGCGATCTTGCCGTCCTTCATCTCGAAGATGTGGACGAGCCGCATGCTGAGGCGGTCACCCTTCTTGAAGCCGAGGTTCGGCATCTCGTCGCCGACCACCGTGAGGTCTGCGATCTGGTCGTCGAAGACGTAGTCCTCGGTGGCGAACCGGCGCACGGTCGTCGCGCGGTTGAAGTGGACCGTGTTGAAGATCTTGAGGTAGGAGTCGCGGACGGTCTCGGTGTCGGTGTAGACCTGCCCACGGTTGGGTGCCTCCCAGACGATCTCCGGCCCGTAGAGCGCGAGGGCCTTGTCGATCGACTCGGGGTTCTCGTTGTGGAAGTGGGCCTCCACGACCTTGAGGTTGTGGGCGATGAGCTCTTCGCGGGTCATCGCCCGCACGTCCACGTCGGTGTCGACGTCGGGGCCCTCCTCCTGGCTGCTCACGCTCTGTGCAGCGACGTTCTCGGGCACCGTGCGGTCGGTCGGCTTCGCGCTCTGCTCGGGCATTGTCCTGGACCCTTCGATCTCCATGGCCGCCTCGTTGCGGTCAGGTAATTCTCCATAAACAATTCCCTCGAGGATGCTGCTATTCCCGCGTCCCGTCAAGACCGAGTGTTACCTTGGGGTGATCGCCGGGCCACAATTGATGATGGAGATTCACATGAGCCGTGCCGCCCGCACTGACCGGACGGGCGCGCGTCCAGGGGTCCTGACGCGCTCGGACGGCGGCCCCCGGGCCGAGGCTGCAGCCGACGAGCTGGCCCGGATGATCGCCGCCCGGACGCCCGGAGAACGGCTCGGCACCAAGGACGAGGTGCGCTCGCTGGTGGGTGTCTCGATCGGCACCTTCAACGAAACCATGCGGCTGCTCCAGGCCCGTGGCCTCGTGACCGTGCGCCCCGGCCCAGGTGGCGGGCTCTTCGTGGCCGAGCCCTCGCCCATGCACCGCCTCGGCCACGCCGTTCTCAGTCTCGACACCGACCAGTCGTCGATCGCCGAGGCGCTGCGCATCCGCAACTCCCTCGAGTGGCTCATCGTCGAGGACGCCATCGCGCACGCTGCCGCCGACGACGTCGCGGCCATGCGTGAGTCGCTGGGCAAGATGGCTACGGCCGTGTCCGAGTCCGACGACATCGGCTTCCTGCGCGCCAACTGGCAGCTGCACACGCGGATCGCAGCCACGACGCCGAGCCCCGTCCTGCACTCGCTCTACCTGACCCTGCTCGACCTCGTCGAGAGCCACACCATCGACATCGCCACCGACGGTGAGGTGCCGCTGCGCGACTTCCACGTCCAGCGCCACCTCGTGCACGCTGCGCTGGTGGAGGCGATCGCCGACCGCGACGTCGAGCGTGCCCGCGAGCTCGTCGAGCAGCACAACGCCGGCCTGAGCGACGTCCCGGGGCGAGGCCGCCCCTGAGCGATCCGCGTCAGGCCTCCAGGGCCGCCCGCAGCACGTCAGCGAGCTGGCCCGGGCAGCTCACGGGGGTCGCGAACGGGACGTAGGTGCGGTTGGCGCCGTCCCCATCGATCCACGACACGACCGCACCCCTCTCGTCGAGCCCGGTGAGCTCTGCAGCGACCACGTCATCGACCGGCAGGCGGTGGCGCCGGGCGATGTACTCGCGCAGGTCTTGGCCGTGAGATCCGTTGGAGTGAGCCATGATCCGCTGCGCGACGGCTCCCAGGTCCGGCCGCGGCTCGTCGGCGCGCTCGTAGGCGTCCAGAGGCACCAGGAGTCCGGCACGGTCCTGCTCGCCCACGTGCACGCTGATCCGCACCGGGACCAGCTGCACGAGCGCCACCGCGTGACCCAGCGCCTCATCCCACCCGGCGACCACGAGCCTGCCCACCAACCGCACGACCGGGCCGCGCCGACCACCCGCGTCGGACTGCACGGTCAGGACCGCCCCCATGCCCTCCTCGCCGCACTGCACCAGAGCAGCGCTCGGACCGCAGTGGAAGGTCGGCAGGCCGCCCCGCTCGGCAAGACCGACCGAGGCCTCGGCCGGTCCGACCGGTCGTCCGCCGTCGACCTCGAGCGTGGCCACCGACGGGAGGGACACTGCGAGCCGCGCCACCCGTGCCAGCTCGTCCACGGTGGTGTGCTCTGCCATGTCGCCTCCCGAGTAAGGGTGCCCTAACTAAGGCTTACCTTACTGAATTGGGCGGCGGATGCAATGGCCGTCTCAACCGGCGTAGATCGCGACCTCACTCGCCTTCACGGTGAGGACGACCTCGTCGCCGGGGGTGAGGGCGAGGTCGGCGAGGGCGGCGGGGGTGATGTCGGCCGAGAGGTATGCCGTGTGCACCCGCACCTGGTGCCCGTGCGGTTCGAGGTCGGTCACCGTGGCGCGTACTGCAGTGCGCGGACTTCCTTGCGGGGCAACGCGATAGACGCCAACGGCGGCGGGGCTGAAGACTGCCACGGCGGCATCGTCGTCGCCGACCGACTCGTCGACCAGGCCGGCGACGCGCACCCCGTCCGGGCTGACCACGGCATCGCCCTGCAGGGTGCCACGCACGAGGTTGAGCCCGGCGATGCGGGCCGCGAACGCACTGGTCGGCCTCGTGAGCACGGTGGCGGTGGGGCCGCGCTCGACCACGCGGCCGCCGTCGAGCACGACCACCTCGTCGGCGAGCAGGACAGCGTCGAGGACGTCGTGGGTGACGAGCAGGGTCGTCCGCTCGGCTAGCACCCGGCGCAGCAGCTGGCGCACGGCCGGGGCAGCCTCGACGTCGAGGGCCGACAACGGCTCGTCGAGCAGCAGCAGGCCCGGCTCGGTGGCCAGTGCCCTGGCGATCGCCACACGCTGCGCCTGACCGCCCGAGAGGGCGGACGGGCGGCGGTCGGCAAGCATGGTCGCGTCGACCTCCGCCAGCCAGTGGTGGGCGCGCTCGCGGGCGCGCCCACGCGGCATACCTGCGCTGCGTGGCCCGAAGGCCACGTTGTCGAGCACGGACAGGTGCGGGAAGAGTCGCGCGTCCTGCGCGAGCAGTCCGATGCCGCGCGCATGCGGCGGCACGAACTCACGAGAATCGTTGGCGGAGAAGAGGGTTCGGTCGTCGAGTCGGATCTCGCCGCCGCTCGGGTGGAGCAGTCCGGCGATGGCGGCCAGGGCCGTCGACTTGCCCGCGCCATTGGGTCCGAGCACCGCGACAGTCCGGCCGTCGGGCACCTCCAGGCTGACGTCGACGTCGCGCTCGGGCACGCGAATCGTCGCCGAGAGGCTCACAGGGCGGTCCGCGAGCGTCGGGTCAGGGTGATGACGATGGTGGCCACCGCGACCAGCACCAGTGACAGCGCCACGGCGGCCTGCGGGTCGGTCTCGCGCTGCAGGTAGATCTCCAGGGGGAGGGTGCGCGTCACCCCCTGAAGCGACCCGGCGAAGGTGATCGTCGCGCCGAACTCGCCGAGCGCGCGCGCGAACGCCAGCACCGCGCCGGACGCCAGCCCCGGCAGCGCCAACGGCAGCGTCACCCGCAGGAACACCGTCGTCGGTCGCGCACCCAGGGTCGCCGCGACCTCCTCGAACCGCTGGCCGCCCGTGCGCAGCGCCCCCTCCAGGCTGACGACGAGGAACGGCAGCGCCACGAACGTCTGCGCCATCACCACCGCCGTCGTCGAGAACGCGATCTGGAGCCCGAGCACCTCCATGCTGTGCCCCAGCAGCCCGCGCCGCCCGAACGTGTAGAGCAGCGCGATGCCACCGACGACGGGCGGCAGCACGAGCGGCAGCAGGACGAGTGAGCGCGCCACCGACTGCCCCGGGAACCGGGTGCGTGCCAGCACCACGGCCATCGGCACACCGAAGACGATGCAGAGCACGGTGCTGGCCAGCGAGGTCTTGAGACTCAGGGACAGTGCGGCTCGTGACGACTCGGACGTGACGAGCGCACCGAAGTGCGACCAGTCGATCTGGGTGAGCATCGCCACGAGCGGCAGCACCACGAACAACGCCCCTAGCGCTGCCGGCACGAAGACCCACGCGGGCAGGCCGAGGCGTGGGTATGCCGCGTGGCCGGGTCGGCTGCTGCGGGTCACGGGCGCGCCGTCAGGGCTTGCCGAACCCGGCGTCGGCGAGGACCCGCTGACCCGCGGCGCTGGTGACGGCCTCGACGAACGCATTCGCGGCGGCCTGGTTGCGCGAGTCCTTCAGGGTGGCGATGGGGTAGACGTTCACCGCGGCGGACGCCTGCGGGAACTCGATGCCCTCGACCTTGTCGCCCGCGCCCTTGACGTCGGTGACGTTGACGAGGCCCGCGTCGGCCTCGCCCGCGATCACCTTGCCGAGGACATCGGTGACGTTCTGTTCCTCGCTGACTGGCTTGAGGTCGAGCCCCGCCGCGGACTCCACCTTGGTCGTCGCCGACCCGCAGGGCACCTCGGGGGCGCAGACGACGAGCTTGACCCCTGGCTTGGCAAGGTCCTGCAGCGACGCGATCTTGGCGGGATTGCCTGGGGGGACGGCGATTTCGAGGGTGTTGGAAGCGAACTTGACCGGGTCACTGGCGGTCAGGGAGTCGTCCGTCGCCTTGGTCATGTTCTTCTCGTCGGCGCTGGCGAAGACGTCAGCCGGCGCGCCCTGCTGGATCTGGGCGACGAGGTCGGATGAGCCGGCGAAGTTGTAGCTCAGCTGGACCCCCGGGTGGTCCTTCTCGAACTGGGTGCCGATCTGCGTGAAGGTCTTCTTCAGGGACGCCGCGGCGAAGACGGTCAGGTCGCCCTCGAGCTCGCCGCCGTCCGAGGACGAGGAGTTGGTGGGTGACGAATCGCCCCCCCGCGGCGACTCGTCACCCGACCCGCACCCAGCGAGGGTGAGGGCCAGCACTGGTGCCGCGGCCGCGGCGAGGACGCGGGCGGCATACCTCATGAGGCACCCCCGGGGGTCTCGACGATCACAGTGGTCGACTTGACCACCGCGATGGCGACCGAGCCGAGCTCGAGCCCGAGGTCGTCGACCGCCTCGCTGCTCATCAGGGACACGACCCGGAACGGCCCGCACTGCAGCTCGACCTGAGCCATGACCGAGTCGCTCTTGATGTCGGTGACCAGGCCGACGAACCGGTTGCGCGCGGACCGGCCGACACCGCTGGGGTCGGCGACGGCGTGCGCCTGCTCGCGCGCGAGCAGCGCGACCCGGTAACTGTCGACGACCTTGCGACCGGCCTCGTCGGTCGCGGCGTCGAGCGCCCCGCTGTCGACCCAGCGACGCACCGTGTCGTCGCTGACGCCGAGGAACGCCGCCGCATCCTTGATCCTCATGAGCGGCATGAGTCAGACCATATAGCCGCAGATGCGGAAACGTGAAGACCTGCGTGCGTCCGTCTCGTCGCGGGTGGTCACTCGTCGGGGTCGGCCGGTCCCTCGGCACCGTTGCGTTCGTCGCGGTCCGCCCACTCGATGAGCTGGTCGATCTCGAAGACGGCGTCGTCGATGCCCGCGTGCAGGTCACCGAGCTCGGCGAAGCGGGCCGGCATGGTCGCGATGGTGAAGTCGTCGGGGACGACGTCGTCAACCTCGTCCCAGCGGATCGGCGCGGAGACCGTGCCGATCTCGTTGCCGCGCACCGAGTATGCCGCGGCGATGGTGTGGTCTCGCGCGTTCTGGTTGTAGTCGATGAACAGGTCGGCGGGGTCGCGGTCCTTGCGCCACCACGTGGTGGTGACGTCGTCCGGCATACGCCGCTCCACCTCGCGCGCGAAGGCGAGCGCGGCCCGCCGCACGTCCTTGAAGCCCCACTCGGGCTTGATCCGCACGTAGACGTGAATTCCCTTGCCACCACTGGTCTTTGGCCAGCCCGTGGCACCGAGCTCGTCCAACACCTCGTGGACGACTGGCACGACCCGCTGCACCCGCGACCAGGGGCAGTCCGGGCCCGGGTCGAGGTCGATGCGCCACTCGTCGGGCTTCTCCACGTCGGCGCGGCGGCTGTTCCAGGGGTGGAACTCGACCGTCGACATCTGCACGGCCCAGATGATCTGGGCGAGCTCGGTGGGGCACAGCTCGTCGGCGGTGCGGTTCCACCGCGGGAAGGTGAGGCGCACCGTCTCGACCCACGGGGGCGCGCCCTGGGGGATTCGCTTCTGGTGCACCTTGTCGCCGCCGCCGATGCCCTTGGGGAACCGGTGCAGCATGGTGGGGCGCTCGCGCAGTGCGTTGAGGATGCCCGGCCCCACGGACAGGTAGTAGTTGACGAGGTCGAGCTTGGTCTCGCCGCGTGCCGGGAAGTAGACGCGGTCGGGGTTGCTGATCCGCACGTCGCGGTCGCCGACCTCGATCTCGGTCGCGGGCGAGGACGCCTTGGAGGCCATGCCAGCCACCGTAGTCGCGCGCACGGGCGCAGTCCTATGCTCGGCGCATGCTCGAGCAGAAGCGCGTCCTCGCCACCTCCATCCCCGGACCCAGGTCGCAGGCCCTCCAGCAGCGCAAGCTGGCCGCCGTGTCGGCCGGTGTGGGCACGGGACTGCCGGTCTACGTCGAAGAGGCCGCGGGCGGGATACTGCGCGATGTCGACGGCAACCAGCTGATCGACTTCGGCTCGGGCATCGCGGTGACCACGGTCGGCAACGGCAACCCGCGCGTGGTCGAGGCGGTGCAGCGCCAGGTCGCCGACTTCACCCACACCTGCTTCATGGTGACGCCCTACGAGGAGTACGTCCTCGTCGCCGAGGCGCTGGCCGAGCTCACCCCCGGTGATCACGAAAAGCGTTCTGCCCTCTTCAATTCCGGCTCCGAGGCGGTCGAGAACGCCGTCAAGGTTGCGCGCCACTTCACCGGCCGCCAGGGCGTCGTCGCGTTCGACCACGCCTACCACGGGCGCACCAACCTCACGATGGGCCTGACGGCCAAGGTCAACCCCTACAAGCTGAAGTTCGGCCCGTTCGCGCCCGAGATCTACCGCGTGCCGATGGCCTACCCCTACCGCTGGCCGACCGGACCGGAGCACTGCGCCGAGGAGGCCTTCGAGGAGTTCGTGGCCCTGGTCCACGCGCAGGTCGGCGAGGAGGAGACCGCCGCGGTCATCCTCGAGCCGATCCAGGGCGAGGGCGGGTTCATCGTGCCGGCGCCGGGCTTCATGAAGATGGTGGCCGACTGGTGCCGCGAGCACGGCATTCTCTTCATCGCCGACGAGGTGCAGAGCGGGTTCTGCCGCACGGGCGACTGGTTCGCGTCCGACCACGAGGGCGTCGTGCCCGACCTCGTGACGACCGCCAAGGGCATTGCGGGTGGTATGCCGCTCGCCGGGCTCACGGGGCGGGCTGACGTCATGGACTCGATCCACACCGGCGGCCTCGGTGGCACCTACGGCGGCAACCCGGTGGCGTGTGCCGCGGCGCTCGCCGCGATCGAGACGATGAAGGCCGACGACCTGTGCGGGCGGGCGCGGCGGGTCGAGGAGCTGTTCCGGCCGAGGCTCGAGGCGCTGGCCGCCAAGCACGGCGTCATCGGCGACATCCGTGGCCGCGGCGCGATGCTGGCGGTCGAGCTGGTGTCGGACCTCGAGGCCAAGACGCCCGACCCCGAGCTCACCGCGCGGGTCAACAAGGCCTGCCACGAGCGGGGACTCGTGACGTTGACCGCGGGCACGTTCGGCAACGTCTTCCGGTTCCTGCCACCGCTGTCGGCCTCGGACGAGCTGCTCGGCGAGGGGCTCGACATCCTCGACGAGGCCTTCGCCGCTGCCGTCTGACCTCGTGGGAGTGGGTCCGGATGCGCGAGAGCCAGCGCTCGCGTTGACTGTCGCCAGGAGGTAGCCATGGCCAAGACCCAGCCCGAGCCCGTCCGCGACCAGAAGACCGACCACCTGCTCACCCCACAGAACTGCGTCGTCGCCCTCATCGACTACCAGCCCGAGCAGTACTCGACGGTGCGGTCGTCGACCCGCGAGGAGATCGACCTGGGCGTCGTGGCGCTGTGCAAGCTCGCCGTCGCCTACGAGGTGCCGGTGGTGCTGTCGACGGTCGGCGTCGACCTGGGTGTGAACGAAGGCACCGCCGAGGTGATCCGCAAGGAGCTGCCGGGCGTCGAGGAGATCGACCGCAGCGGGGTCAACGCGTGGGAGGACGCCGACTTCCGCGCGGCCATCGAGAACTCGGGGCGGCGCAAGGTCGTCATGGCGGGGCTGTGGACCGAGGTCTGTCTGACCTTCCCGACCCTCGACATGCTCGCCGAGGGCTACGAGGTCTACCCCGTGGCCGATGCGGTCGGCGGCATCAGCACGGTCGCGCACGACCGGGCGTTCGAGCGGGTGATCCAGGCGGGCGCGCACCCGATCACTGCGATCCAGTTCGGCTCCGAGCTCATGCGCAACTGGGCCCGCGACGACTCCGACAACCTGCGCAAGGTCATGAACTGGTACTTCCCGAAGAAGTTGGAGCTCGAGCGCCAGTCGAGCACCTGAGACCTCCCCACAGGCCGACCACAGGCACTCAACCGGCGCAAAGTCGTTGGCGGACAATGGCTTTGGCTGCAACGATGGTGAGTATGCCGCCCGCTCACCTCGCCGAGCCCGACGTCCGTTTCCACGAGTCCTTCCTCCGGGCGATGGACGGGTTCCGCGCCGAGGGCCGAGGCGGCACGGATGACCGGTCGTCGATCGGACGGGCCCTCGCGACCTGGGAGCCGCGCTGGCGCGACGAAGCCGGCTTCGCGGCATACGTCGATGCGTTGCGAGCCGAACGTCTCCCCGAGACGCCGAGGCCGGCGGGCTTCGTGCCCTCGTGGACCTTGTGGTGGGTCGACGGGAACGAGTACCTCGGCCGCATCCAGATGAGGCACCCACTGACCGACGGGTTGCGCGAGCTGGGTGGCCACATCGGCTACGACGTGGCGCCGGAGCACAGGCGGCGCGGGCACGCCACGGCCATGCTGGCCGCGATGCTGCCCATCGTCGCCGCCCACTACCCGCTGGACCGGGTGCTCGTCACCTGCGACACCGACAACATCGGGTCGCGCAAGACGATCGAGGCGAACGCTGGCAAGCTCGAGGACGAGCGCTCGGGGAAGCTGCGGTTCTGGGTGCCCGTGGGCGCCGCGGACTGAACCGTCGGGCGCAGTTCACGCCGATGCCGCGTGTCGGTCACCGGCCGGGCCGGGTCGCGCTGTTACAAAAGGTGAGACCCGGCCAAGTATGAGTTGGCCGGGTCTCGTTGTCTCCCGAAGGAGACTGGCCTCCCGAAGGAGGTTCGCTCATCTTGACCCACGTCGGGGTGGAGCGCAAGGGGATGCCCGAACTTTCTGCCGGACGCCGCGTGGCTGCGGCGCGGCCGCCGCGAGGCGCCCGCTCGCCGGGCGGTGTCCCCTCCGACCACAGCCCGGCAAGCGGTTCGGGCCGCCCCTGCCTGCCCCTCACGCCCGCACCGACTGCGGCGCCTGGTGGAGGCGCCCGTCGTCGGTCCGTGGTTACGCTAGCCAGCGACGGGGGTGTCGGCGCTGCTGTCACGGGTCTCCCGGCACCTGT
This sequence comes from Actinomycetes bacterium, assembly GCA_023420415.1. Classification (GTDB taxonomy): domain Bacteria; phylum Actinomycetota; class Actinomycetes; order Actinomycetales; family Dermatophilaceae; genus Pedococcus. The sequence goes on from JAEZWF010000045.1 coordinate 9,650, forward strand.
GGGAGGTCGCATGTGGCTGAGGCACGCCGAGCACGAGCTCGCATGGACCGCTGACGGGCGGGGCCTCATCGAGGCCGGCGGGCACCGTCACCCTGTCAACGCGCAGTGGGCCCTGTGGCTGCCGGCCGGTGAGGCCCACCGGGTCCACGTCGACGACGAAGGTCTGGTGCTGTCGCTACGGTTCGCGGCCACAGACCACGACTCCTGGGCCGAGACCGCGGCGCCCGTGCTGCGTACGGATGTGCTCGACCGCCTCGTCCGTTCGGCGCTCCAGGAGGGTGCTGACTCGCCCGAGGCGCGAAGCCGGTCGCACGCCCAAGTGCACGCGCTCGTGGGGGTGCTGCTGCGTGACGAGGGGCGGGCTCCCGTCCCGTTGACCGGACCTGCGCGGGCCGTCGCGCTCGCGCTGCTGCGTGACCCGAGCCGACCGGAGAGCCTGGTCGAGTGGGCGGGGGCGGTGCACGTGAGCCCCAAGACGCTCCAGCGCGCGTTCGTCGCCGAGACGGGTATGCCGTTCCGCCGGTGGCGCACGAAGGTGCGCCTCGCGGCGGCGGTCACGATCCTGCGCTCCGGGGAGGCTGTGTCGGCGACGTCCAGCCAGGTGGGGTTCCGCAGTCCGTCGGCGTTCGCGGCAGCCTGTCGCACCGAGCTGGGGCTCACGCCCGGTGAGGTGCGCGGAGCTGTGGTGGCGCCCACGGTCTTCGGGCGGGCGCGCCCGTCATCGTGAGCTGCTGGCGGCATACCTATGCCTCCGCGCGTCAGAGGGTCTGGAGGGACTGCTCCTCGCGCTCCATCTCGGCGGTGAACTCCTTCTTCACCGAGCGCCAGCCCTCGTCGGTGAAACCCGAGCGCCAGTAGCCGGAGATCGACACCCGGTCCCGGGGCAGGCTCTGCTCGACGAAGAGCCAGCGGCGCAGGTCCTTGACCATGCCGGCGTTGCCGTGGACGAAGGCGTGGACCTCACCGGTCGGCAGGCCAGCGGTGCGGACGACCTCGGCGAGCTGGTCGCCGATCGGGCGCTCCGGTGCGTCTGCGTGGTGGACCCAGGTGACAGCGATGTTGTCGCCCTGGGGAAGCGGGACGTGGCTCATGGCGTCCTCGACCTCGAGGAAGGCCTGGGCAACGGCGTGCGGTGGGAGCCGGTCGAGGGCGGCGGCGATGGCTGGGATGGCGGCGGCGTCGCCGACCAGGAGGAACGTGTCGGCCACCGGACTCGGGCCCCAGGCGCCACCGGGTCCGAAGAAGCCGATCACGTCTCCGGGCTGGGCGGCCGCGGCCCACGGTCCGGCGATGCCCTCGTCGCCGTGCACGACGAAATCGACTGCCAGCTCGAGGGTTTCGCGGTCGAAGGAGCGGATCGTGTAGGCGCGCGTGACCGGCCACTGCTCACGCGGCAGGGTCTCGCGCAGCTCGTCGGGGTCGAAGGGCCAGCGGTATGCCGCGCCCGGCGCCGGGAACAGCAGCTTGACGTAGTGGTCGGTGTGCTGGAGCTCGGGCAGGTTCACGAGCTCGGGCCCGGTGAGGACGATGCGCACCATGTCGGGTGCGAGCCACTCGGTGCGCGCCACGGTGGCGCTGGTGACGGTGCGCTTGGCGCGGGCTGGGGCGGTGGTCACGATCACCTCGGAGGTTTCAGGTAGCAGTGGTTAGGTAAGCCTAACCTGATCGTGTGCCGGTGGAGTCAGCGGGGCGGCATCCGCAGGGCGCCGTCGAGCCGGATGACCTCGCCGTTGAGCATCGAGTTGTCGACGACGTGGCGCACCAGGCTGGCGTACTCGGCGGGCTGGCCGAGCCGCGACGGGTGCGGCACCTGTGCCTCGAGGACCTTGGTGGCCTCCTCGGGCAGGCCAGCCAGCATGGGTGTCATGAAGGTGCCCGGAGCCACCGTGACGACGCGAATTCCCTTGTCCGCCAGGTCCCGTGCGGCACTCAGGGTGAGGCCGACGATGCCGCCCTTGCTCGCGGCATACGCGGCCTGTCCGATCTGGCCGTCGTAGGCAGCGATCGACGCGGTCATGACGATGACGCCGCGGTCACCGTCGACCGGCTCGTTGGCGAGCATCGCGGCGGCCGCGAGGCGCAGGACGTTGAAGGTGCCGACGAGGTTGATGTCGATGACCGACTGGAACTTCTCCAGGGCGAGCGGGCCGTTCTTGCCCACGACGCGGCCGGGGGTGCCGATGCCCGCGCAGTTGACGACGACGCGCAGCGTGCCGAGGTCGGTGGCGGTGTCGATCGCGGCCTGCACCTGGGCCTCGTCGCGGACGTCGGTCGGCGCGAACCGGGCGCGGTCGCCGAGCTCGCTGGCCTGGGCCTCACCGGGGGACGAGGGCAGGTCGAGGATGACGACCGCAGCGCCGTCGGCGTGGAGACGGCGGACGGTGGCCTCGCCGAGCCCGGACGCGCCGCCGGTGACAAGGGCGACGCTGGAGTCGTTGATCTGCAAGGGGATTCAGCCTCTCTTGGATGCGCTCTTGAGCAACTGGCGGCTGATGACGAGCCGCTGGATCTGGTTGGTGCCCTCGAAGATCTGGGTGACCTTCGCCTCGCGCATGAAGCGCTCGAGCGGGAAGTCCTGCGTGTAGCCGGCGCCCCCGAGGACCTGCACCGCGTCGGTGGTCACCCGCATCGCGTTGTCGGTGGCGACGAGCTTGGCGACCGCAGCCTCCTTGCTGAACGGCCGGCCGGCGTCGCGCAGCCGTGCCGCGTGCAGGTAGGCCGCACGGGCGCTCGTGACCGCCGCCTCCATGTCAGCCAGCAGGAACGCGAGTCCCTGGAACTCACCGATCGGCTTGCCGAACTGTTCGCGCTCCTTGGCGTAGGCAACGGCGTGGTCGAGAGCCGCCTGCGCGAGACCCGTTGCGGCAGCGGCGATTCCGAGACGTCCCGAGTCGAGGGCGGACAGGGCGATCGCCATGCCCTGGCCGCGCTCGCCGATCAGCCGGTCGGCGCCGACCTCGACCCCGTCGAAGTGCACCTCGCTGACGGTGTCGCAGTGCAGCCCCATCTTCTTCTCGGGCGCGCCGAACGACAGTCCGCTGGCATCGCCCGGCACGACGAAGCACGATAGCCCCCGCCCGCCATCGTCGGACGTGCGCACGAAACTCGTGTAGAAGTCGGCGTGGCCCGCGTGACTGATCCACGCCTTGGTGCCCTTGATCCGGTATGCCGTGGGGTTGGCGTCGTCGTCGGGCGTCGCCTTGGTCGTCATCGACGCGACGTCGGAGCCGGCCGCTCGCTCGGACAGGCAGTAGCCGCCGAGCTGCTCACCGGAGAGCATGGCCGGCAGGAGGGCTTCCTTCTGCTCCTGGGTGCCGAACTCGGCGACCGGGTAGCAGGTGAGCGAGTGCACCGAGACCCCGACGGCCACGGACATCCAGACCGAGGCGATCTCCTCGACGACCTGCAGGTAGGTCTCGTAGGGCTGGGCGGCGCCGCCGAACTCCTCGGGGTAGGGCAGGGACAGCAGGCCCGCCTTGCCCAGGGTGCGGAACGCGTCGATCGGCAGCTCGGGGGTGGTGGCGGCGCGGCGCTCGGCCTCGGCGACCTGCGGGAGCAGCTCCTTGGCGCAGATTTCCCGGGTGAGGTCGATGAGGTCCTGACCCTCCTCGGTGGGCATCAGGCGCGTCGCAGGCATGCCCACAGGGTAGAGGTTGCTAGGACGTCCAACTAAATCGCTGGCGCCGGGCTACATCTCGTCGGGGGCGGTGATGCCGAGCAGCCCGAGCCCGTCTGTGAGCACGCGCAGCGTCAGGGTGCAGAGCTCGAGCCGGCTGGCGCGCACCCGGGGCGACTCGGCCTTGAGCACGGGGCAGTGCTCGTAGAACGACGTGAACGCGCTGGCGAGGTCGAAGAGGTATGCCGCGAGCCGGTGCGGCTCGAGCGTCTCGCCGACGTCGGCGACGACCCGGCCGTAGTCGAGCAGCCGCAGCGCCAGGGCCCGCTCCGCCGGTTCGCTCAGCGCGAGCACCGGCCCGTCGGCCGTCGGCACCGCCCCTGGGTGGCCCGCGCCGCCGTCGGCCGCGGCCTTGCGCAGGATCGAGCGGATTCGGGCGGCGGCGTACTGCAGGTAGGGGCCGGTGTTGCCGGTGAGCGCGACCATCCGGTCGAGGTCGAAGACGTACTCGCTGTCGTGCGACACCGACAGGTCGGCGTACTTGATGGCCGCGACACCGACGGCGTGCGCGATTTCGCCACGGGCCACCTCGTCGAGGTCCGGACGCGACTCCGCGACCACCCGGCCGGCTCGCTCGATCGCGGAGTCGACCAGCGACTGCAGCGACACGAGGTCGCCGGAGCGGGTGCGCAACAGCTTGCCGTCCGTGCCGAGGACGTTGCCGATCTGGACGTGGATGGGCCGCGTCTTGTCACGGGTCCAGCCCGCGAGCTTCGTTGCCTGCCAAGACATCTCGAAGTGCAGGTGCTGCGGCGCGCCGACGACGTAGAGCGCGCGGTCGGCGTCGAGGTCGAGGGAGCGGTGGCGCAGGGTGGCGATGTCGGTGGTGGCGTAGCCGTAGCCCCCGTCGGACTTGCGCACGATGAGCGGCAGGCGCGCGCCGTCGCGTCCCGTGTAGCCATCGAGGAACACGCACAGGGCGCCGTCGCTGACCTCGGCGATGCCACGCTCCTCGAGGTCGGCACAGATGGCCGGCAGCTCGTCGTTGTAGCGCGACTCCCCGTCGAGGTCGGCGTCGGTGAGGGTGATGTCGAGCTCGGAGTAGACGCGGTTGAAGTAGGCCTTGGACCGCGCGAGCAGTTGCTCCCAGATGCGGTAGGTCTCGGCGTCGCCGCCCTGCAACAGGGTCACCCGGCGCCGCGCCCGCACCGCGAACGAGTCCGGATCGGCGTCGTCCCGGGTCGCGCGGTACTTCGCATTGGCCGCCTGGTAGAACGCGTTCGGGTCGCTCTCGAGCAGCTCGGCCTCGGGAGAGTCCTCGCCCACCTCGAGCAGGTGCTCCACGAGCATGCCGAACGGCGTGCCCCAGTCGCCGACGTGGTTCTGGCGGATGACGTGGTGCCCGAGCCGTTCGAGGGTGCGGGCGAGCGAGTCGCCGACCACGGTCGTGCGCAGGTGACCGACGTGCATCTCCTTGGCGACATTGGGGGAGGAGTAGTCGATCGGGATGACCTCACGCGCCGGCGTGGGTATGCCGAGCCGGTCATCGGCGAGCAGCTCGCGGGTCGCCTCGGTCACCCAGTCGTCGGCCAGCGTCACGTTGACGAAGCCGGGACCCGCCACCTCCAGCGCCGCCACGAGGTCGTCGATGCCCGCGGACCGGAGCTCGGCCACGATCGCCTCGGCCACCTCGCGTGGCGGTCGTCCGGCCCGCTTGGCCAGCGCCATCGCGGCATTCACCTGGAGGTCGGCCGCCGGGCGTGTCGGTGCGACACCACTCGCAGCCGGCTGGGAAGCCTTGTCCTGCTTGGTGTTCGGGCCCTTCTTGGCCTTGAGGGCGAAGGGCCGGATGACGGGGTCGGCGTCCGCGAACTCGTCACCCAGCACGGCCCGGATGGCGGCCTGCACCCGTGGTGCGAGCGCGGAGGCGGGGTCGGTCATGCGAGCAAGCCTAGGCAGGGTCGACCGGGGAGAGCTGCGGCCGCTTGGCCTGCACGGCGTCGCCGGACGACTCGCCGCGCAGCCGCCGCTGCACCCATGGCGCCAGGTGCGTCCTGGCCCACTCGGCGTTCGCCGCCGCCGACTCGCGCCGGGACGCTGGCGGCGGTGGGGGCAGCGGTGTCGACCAGTCGGCGCGGTCGGTGTCGTGGCCCAGCGCCGACAGCGCGTTGAGCGCCACCCGCCGGTGCCCCTCGCTGGTCATGTGGATGCGGTCCTCTGACCACATGCGCCAGTCGAGCAGCGCCTTCATGCCCCACTGGTTGATGACGTAGGCGCCGTGCTGCTGGGCGATGCTGAAGACGTTGGCCGAGTGGACCGCGTGCCGTCCCCGCAGGTGCTTGAGGACCGGCGCCCCGGCCGGGTCCGTTGGCGTCGCCAGCAGGACGTCGGCCCCCGCCTCGCGCAACCGCACCACGGCCGCCTCGAGCTGCCCCGCGATCGCGTCGAGGTCAGCCTTCGGGCGCAGGATGTCGTTGCCGCCGCCCACCATCGACACGAGGTCCGGGCCAAGCGCGATGGCCGCATCCAGCTGCGGCCCAACGACATCCGCGAGCAGTCGCCCACGCACGGCGAGGTTGGCGTACTGGAAGTCGCCACCGGCCAGCTGCGCGAGGTGAGCTGCGAGACGGTCGGCCCACCCGGCATACACACCTGGCTGGCCCGGCACCTCGTCGGACATGCCTTCGGTGAAGGAGTCGCCGATGGCGACGTAGCGGTGCCAGACCTTGCCGCCTTCGGGCAGGTGGGTGGCGTTGTCGGTCACGGCAACCTCCAGTCGACGGGGTCGGCGCCCTGCTGCGCGAGCAGCTCGTTGGCGCGGCTGAACGGGCGCGACCCGAAGAAGCCCGAGTGCGCGGAAAGCGGTGAGGGGTGGGGACTTTCGATGGCTCGTATGCCGGTCAGGTGCGGCGCGAGGTTGCGTGCGTCCCTGCCCCACAGGATCGCGACGAGGGGTCCGCCGCGCTCGACCAGCGCCGTGATCGCGGCAGCGGTGACGTGCTCCCAGCCCTTGCCGCGGTGGCTGGCCGGAGCCCCCGGGCGGACGGTCAGGACCCGGTTGAGCAGCAGCACGCCCTGGTCGGCCCACGGCGAGAGGTCACCGTTGGTGGGTGCGGGCAGCCCGAGGTCGGTCTGCAGCTCCTTGTAGATGTTGACGAGCGACTTCGGGATGGGCGTGACGTCCGGGGCGACGGAGAACGACAAGCCGACAGCGTGACCCGGCGTGGGGTAGGGGTCCTGCCCGACGATGAGGACGCGCACGTCGTCGAGCGGGCGTTCGAAGGCGCGCAGCACGTGCTCGCCCGCCGGCAGGTAACCCCGCCCAGCCGCGACCTCGGCCCGCAGGAACTCGCCCAGCTCGGTCACCGTGTCCGCGACCGGCTCCAACGCCGGCACCCACGACGGGTGCACCAGGTCGGAGAGGGGAGCAGGCGGCATACCCGAAAACTAGCCAAGGCCGGCCCGGGCGGCACACTTGACCCCACCTTGGACAACCCGTGCCAAACGCGAACCCGGCGTTGGTCCGGCTGTTGCCCACGCACGGCGAAGCAGGTGCAGGGTCGGTGCGCATGGCCACCCTCCTGCGCACCCTCGCCGCCACCACCCTCGCCCTCGTCGCCGTACCGGCCGGTGCCGGTGTCGCAAGCGCGCTGCCACCGCCCGCCCCCAGCGTGAGCGACTCCCGCGACCAGCTCACCCGGCTGACCGTGCGAGCCGAGGACAACGCGGGCTACGACCGCACCCTCTTCACCCACTGGATCACCGTGAACGGCTGCACGACCCGCGAGAGCGTCATCAAGCGCGACGGGGACGGTGTCGTCGTCGACAGCAGCTGCGCGGCGACCAAGGGGTCGTGGTTCAGCGTCTACGACGGCGTCTCGACCACCGACCCCTCGACCTTCGACATCGACCACGTGGTGCCGCTGGCCGAGGCATGGGGGTCCGGCGCCGACGCGTGGACGAGTGACCAGCGCAAGGCCTTCGCCAACGACCTCACCCGGCCCCAGCTGATCGCGGTGTCGGCCTCGAGCAACCGCAGCAAGGGCGACCAGGACCCGGCGCAGTGGCAGCCGACCCGGACCGCGTGGCGGTGTGAATACGTCCGTGAGTGGATCAACGTGAAGTACTTCTGGGACCTCGCCGTCGACTCGGCCGAGAAGACCGCGATCGAGGGCATGCTCGACGCCAACTGCTGACGCCGGCTGAGTGAGGGGCCCCGCCGGCCTGCGCGACCGATGAGTTCTGGCGCTGCTGCCAGTCTCGACTCTCATGACAAGAGAGCCGCAGACCAACAGCCTGACCACCGATGGCGCCGAGATCGTCCACGACGTGCGTGGCCCCCTGCCGACCGAGGACGGGCGAGCGCCCCTGGTGATGATCGGGTCGCCCATGGACGCCGCGGGTTTCGCGACGCTCGCCGACCTCATGGACGACCGCACCGTCGTCACGTACGACCCGCGCGGGCTCGGGCGCAGCAGCCGCAGCGATGGTGCGGTGGACCAACGTCCGGACGTCCAGGCGGCTGACCTGCACGCGCTGGTCTCCCATCTCGGCGTCGGCCCCGTCGACGTGTTCGCCTCGAGCGGCGGAGCCGTTGCAGCGCTGGCCTGGGGGACGGCGTACCCGGGGGACCTCGCAACGGTTGTCGCGCACGAGCCGCCCCTGATCACGGTCCTACCCGACGCCGCCGCTGCCTCGCGCGCGTTCGACCAGGTGCGAAAGGCGTATGCCGACAAGGGATTTGGCGCAGGAATGGCCGGCTTCATCCACATGACGTCGTGGGAGGGCGAGTTCACCGACGGCTACTTCGCGACACCGCTCCCGGACCCCGCGGCCTACGGAATGCCCGCCGAGGACGACGGCTCGCGCGAGGACCCGCTGCTGTCAGAGCGCTCGCGCCCGGTCGGCGAGTACGAGCTGGACGTCGAGGCCGTGCGTGCCATGGGCGACCGGTTGCGCGTCGCCGTCGGCGAGGAGTCGGCCGGCACGTTCACCGACCGGACGAGCCGCGGGCTCGCGACCGCGCTCGGCACCGAGGTCGTCGTCTTCCCCAGCCACCACGGCGGCTTCGCCGGCCCGGAGAACGGCTACCCCGGCCAACCCGAGGCCTTCGCCGAGCGGCTGCGGGAGGTCCTGATCTCCTGAGGCGTCAGCCTGCGCGTCCGGCGAACTTTGGGCCGAAGTTCGCCAGTGCCGGAAAGGTTCCCAGCACCCGCAAACTTCGGGCCAAAGTTCGCGACCGGCCAGCGGCGGCGGTTCAGACCCCGGAGCGGTTGCGCACCCGTGCGACGAGCTTGGCGCGCTTGGCCGAGACCTCGGACCAGACAGCCTGCTGCAGCGCCAGCGCGGCCCACCCGGCCAGCGCCATGCCGGTGAGGTTGATCAGGAGCTGGAGCGCGCTGCCCTTGACCTCGTGCCAGGCGCCGAATGCGAGCGCCAGCCCGATGTTGCCCGCGGCGGGGATGGTCGTGACCGACACGAAGACCCCGGTGAGCCCGCCGATGCGGGACGACGTCATGGACAGCACACCGGCCGACGCGGCGATGACCGCGACGATGAAGGACCACCGGTCCGGGGTGTAGATGAAGGCGGTGTCCGGTCGGTTGCTGCTGCCGAGGTCGTCGGCCGTGACCCAGCCGAGCGCCCCCACGAGCAGGCCGCCGAGGAAGGTCACGGCAATGGCCGTCGAGAAGCCGATGACGAGTGCACGAATCGCCCTGCGCAGCAACGTGTAGCGCCGGCGGACCAGTGAGAGACCGAGTGCTGCCACAGGCCCGAAGTCCGGGCCCAGGATCATCGCGCCCACGATGAGCACCGGCGAGTCGAGGACGATCGCGATGGCGGCGATGAGCGTGGCGAGGACCATGAAGGACAGGAAGGTCCAGTTGGTCTCCGTGTCCTCGAAGGCGCCCTGCGTGACCTCCGACCACACCACCGAGTCGGCGCCGCTGCCGGGAGCAAGGTGCTCGGCGTCGAGGCCCGGCCTCGACAGCCACGTCGGCACGGGGTCGATGTGGATCGTGCCCTCGTCCTGCACCCCGAGCTCGCGCAGCCGGTCGATCACGTCGTTGGCGGCCTCCCGGGCCACGTCGGCGAAGAACAGGTCGCCGGGTGGCTTGATCGAGCCGCCGTGGATCGCCGCGATGCTGCTGACGGCCGGGTCGTCCTCGAGCGTCTCCCGCACGCGGGCGGAGAGCGCACTCGGGGCCGAGACGCGCAGCTGCAACATGGCCGACAGTCTGCCGTGGCGAGCGGCCGCGGCGGCGGACCCCGCGCGGGCGAGGCGAGCCGGCGGCATACCCTGCTCGTCGTGACCTTGCGCTGGCCCGTCGTCCTGTTCGACTTCGACGGCACGCTCGCAGACACCATCCCGCTCATCGTCGCGAGCTACCACCACGCCATCGGGACGATCGGGGAGCGCGCCGACGACCTCGAGGTGCGCTCGTGGATCGGGCGTCCGCTGCAGCCGGTGCTCGAGGAGCGCTACCCGGGGCGCGGGCAGGAGCTCGCCGACACCTACCGCACGTGGAATCTCGCCCACCACGACGAGCTGATCCGCACCGTCGACGGCGTGCCGCTGTTGCTCGGCCGGCTGCACGACGCGGGCGCGCTCACGGGCGTCGTGTCGAGCAAGAAGGCCGAGACCGTGCGCCTCGGCCTGCGCGCGGTCGGGCTCGAGGGCGTCATCGACGTCGTGGCCGGCCAGGAGGAGACGTCGCGGCACAAGCCCGACCCCGAGCCCCTCCTGTATGCCGCGTCGCGGCTGGGCGTGGACGCGGGCTCGTGCGTCTACGTGGGTGACGCGACGGTCGACGTGCAGGCGGCGCGGGCGGCGGGCATGGGCGCCGTCGCGGTGACCTGGGGAGCCGGGGCGCCGGGAGCGCTCGAGGCCACCGACCCAGACGCGCTCGTGGACACCGCCGCCGAGCTGACTGAGGTCCTCCTGCCGGGGCTTTCCAAGGCGGGTGCCTAGACTCGCGGCCGTGCACGGCTACACGGACAAGCAGCTCGAGATCCTCGGCGACGCGATCCTCGCCTATTCCGCCGACCGCCTGAAGCTCGACCCGGTGCCGCTGGACCAGCCGCACACGCTGGCCGAGCTCGAGGAGGCCGCCGGCGGCACCATCACCGCGGAGGGCATCGGCGGGCTCAAGGCGCTCGAGCTGTTCGGCGAGACCCTGGCGCCGGCGTGCATCTCGACCGACCACCCGCGCTACCTGTCGTTCATCCCTTGTGCCCCAACGGAAGCCGCGGCGATGTTCGACCTCGTGGTCGGTGCGTCGTCCATCTACGGCGGGTCGTGGCTCGAGGGTGCGGGCGCGGTGTATGCCGAGAACCAGGCGCTGCGCTGGATCGCCGACCTCGTGGGCCTGCCGACCGAGGCCGGTGGCGTCTTCGTGCCGGGTGGCACGATCGGCAACCTGTCCGCGCTGGTGGCTGCGCGGCATACGGCTCGCGCCAAGGCGGCTCGCGCCGGGGTGACCGGTCCCGGTGGCCGGCCGTGGCGGGTCGCGGCGACCCACGGCGCGCACTCCTCGATCCAGTCGGCGTGCGACGTGATGGACGCCGAGTTCGTCGGGGTCGAGGTCGACGACACCATGCGACTCACGGGCGCGGAGCTGCGGAAGGTGTTGGTGGCCAACGGTCCCGAGACCTTCTTCGCCGTCGTGGCGACCTCGGGGACGACGAACTTCGGCATCGTCGACGACCTCGCCTCGGTGGCGGAGGTGTGCCGTGAGTTCGGCATCTGGTTCCACGTCGACGGCGCCTACGGCGGTGCCGGGCTCGCCGCCGAGTCGGTGCGTCACCTCTACGAGGGCATCGAGCACTGCGACTCGTTCATCGTCGACCCGCACAAGTGGCTCTTCGCACCGTTCGACTGCTGCGCGCTGCTCTACCGCGACCCGGCGCTGGCGCGTGCGGCCCACACCCAGCACGCTTCCTATCTCGACGTCCTCACCGACGCCCCCGACTGGAACCCCACCGACTACTCGGTCGGCCTCACCCGTCGCGCCCGCGGCCTGCCGTTCTGGTTCTCGCTCGCGACGCATGGCACGTCCGCCTACTCGGCGGCGGTCGAGCGCACGCTGGAGGTGACGCGCTTTGCGGCGGCCGAGATCGCGCGACGCGACCACCTCGAGGTGGTGCGCGAACCGGACCTGTCGGTGGTGGTCTTCCGGCGGCTCGGGTGGACGGCGGGGCAGTACCAGGAGTGGTCGGACCGATTGCTCGCCGAGGAGTTCGCGTTCGTGGTGCCGACCTCGCACGCCGGGGAGACGCTGACGCGGTTCGCGATCGTCAACCCGCGCACCAGCGAGGACGACATCGTGGCGATCCTCGACACCATGGCCTGAGCCGGCAGGAGCGGCTTCCGAGCCACCGCGTATCGAGCCAGGAGTTTCGGGTCGCTCAGAAATGCTCAGCGCGCGAGCCACTCCGGACCGACCCGGAAACCCTCGTTTTCGAGTCACGCCGGGCGCCATCCCCTCCTGGTGGTGGCGCCGTTGCTGGCCATGCCCTTGGTCATAGATGAGCGCCTACACCGGGTGAGGGGTCGGTGGTGCCCCTATGTCTGAGGGTGACGGTCATCGGTTGAGACATGCTCGTTGGCTGCCTCATTCGGTGGACGACTCATGTACGCAGTCATCAGGACCACGACCGTTGCAATGACCAAAGACAACAAAAGACTGAAGAGGACCGACATGTCGAGAACGCGCATCACAATGAATCCGAGACCGACACCTACCGTCCATCCGGCGATCAGGCGAGCAATGCGCACCAAACTCACCTCTCAGTCGAAGGCCAGTTGCGAGTACAGCGAACTTACTGTGCCACCCAGGAGCCCAGTAACACCGCCGCTAGTTGCCCCCACGACTGCTCCGGGCAGGCATCCGACTTCAGCAGAGACCACGCAACCCGTGCCAGCGCCGATCACGATACCGCCGGCCATGCCTGCGAATCCTGCCTCCGCTACTTCGCTCCAGTCGATGAGGGGACTGTGCAGAACTTTGTGTAACTGGCTCTGGCTAGTTGGACCTGAGGCGGTCGCCGTAGGTCATGGTCAGGACGTTGAGGATGGCTTTCCAGCCGTTGATGCGGCCGGTGGGGTTGGGCCGGTTGTGTTGTCGTTCGAGGACTGCGAGGTAGAGCACTTTCAAGGCGGAGTCCTCGTCGGGGAAGTGGCCGCGGCGTCTGGTGGCGGCGCGGAACCGGGAGTTCAGCGACTCGATCGCGTTGGTGGTGTAGATCAGCTTGCGGATCTCGGGCGGGAACTCCAGGAAGGGGATGAACTCCTCCCAGGATCGTTTCCAGGCCTCGACCATGGCCGGGTACTGGTCTTCCCAGGTGTCGGCGAAGGTCAAGAACGCGTCCTCGGCGGCAGCCACCGACGGCGCGGTGTAGATGCGCCGCAGGTCGGTCGTGATCGCCGACCAGTGCTTCTTCGAGGCGTACCGCAGGCTGTTGCGGACCAGGTGCACGACGCAGGTTTGGACCTCGGTCAACGGCCAGGTGGCCCGGATCGCGTCGGGCAGTCCCTTCAGGCCGTCGCAGCAGACGATGCACACGTCGAGGATGCCACGGTTCTTCAGCTCGGTGAGCAAGTTCATCCACTGCTTAGCCCCTTCGCCGCCGGTAGGCCCGACCCACATGCCCAGCACATCCCGCTCTCCGTCGAGGGTGATACCCATCGCGACGTACACCGGCCGGTTGCCCACCGCCCCGTCGCGGACCTTGAGCACGATCGCGTCGATCAGGATCACCGGATCCAGCGGGCGTGACTGCCACGACTTGAGGTCACGTCCGACCTGCTCGGTGACGGCCGTGATCAGCCCCTTGGAGATGTCGGTGTCGTACACCTGGGACAGGTGTGAGCAGATATCGCCGGTCGTCATCCCCTTGGCGTACAACGAGACCACGTTCTCATCGAATCCCGACAAGCGTCGCTGGTTCTTGGGGATGATCTGAGGTTCGAACGTCCCGGCCCGGTCCCGAGGCACTCGGACAGTCAGCTCACCGACCTCGGTGCGGACCGTCTTGGGCGTCGACCCGTTCCTGGAGTTCCCGCCGTTACGCCCCGCCGGGTCGTGCTTGTCATAACCCAGATGCGCCGACAGCTCCGCCTCCAACGCCGATTGCAGCACCTGCCGGGTCAGCGAGGTCAACAACCCGCCCTCACCAGTGAGCGCGATCCCACGCCCAGCAGCCTGCTCGACCAGCTGCTCAGCGAAGGACCGCAACGCCTCCGGCTCCAGCTCCACCCCGGCAAACCGAGCAGCCGGAACGATCTCCCCGGCAGTGACCGGATCCTGCGACTCATGATCAGACATGACGTGATGCTCCTTCCCCCACACCCACCGGTGCGGGAGGCTCACGCCAGATCAGTTACACAAAATTTTGGACAGGCCCAGCACAGGACCACCGCGCGGCAGAACCGATCTTCAAACCCCTCGTTTTCGAGTCGCGGTGCGCCTAAGGCGGGAGATTCCAAACCAGTGGCTGTAGTACTTGGCCACTTGGACCGAGCGACATCCTCGGCTACGGGCGGGCTAGCGGCTAGTTCTCGGACGTCGCCCTAGGACTAGCCCAACCGTTATCAGCACGACTGCCAAGGCCAGGAGCAGCCACTTCGCCGCGGATCCGTCAATGGCCAGCATCGCGGCCAGCGTTGGAAGACTGAGGAGCGCGATGAACCCCGCCCATCCCTGCCGTATCCAGTGCTTGCGCCCCAAGCCCTTCGGGTCACCGAGTAACAGCGGTTGCCCACGGGCGATGACGATAAGCGCTAGCGCCGCGGGGGACGCACGTCAGGACTATGAGTGCAGTTGGGGACATCATCCGAACTGACTGTCGAATAGGGCCTTGCCCAGGCAGCTTCCAACGCCGGCCACCGTACCGGTGATCAACCCGGTAAATGCGCCCGTTGGCACGGTTACTTCCGCGAATGTTACACCGAGAAGTCCAGCGAAAGCCCATGACCGGGCCTAGGGCGCGCTGTCCACGGCTCGGTGACCCCCGTAGCAAGACCGGGCATGAGGGCGCCGTCCTACGAGTTGGCCGTCACCAGTATGAGCGCCCCAATACTGAGTAATCCGAGAAGGCCGACGAGCACTACCACCAGCCTCTGAGTGTTGGTCGGCTCCCTACCTGCGTGACTCAGCCGGTAGATGCTTGCGCCGACCATGAACAGCAGACTTCCGGCCAGCGCTACGAGAAGGATGGATCTCATCTACTAGCAGTTCTCGGTGAAGAGGCAGGCGGTCGCGATCTCGAAGCCGGCGACGCGCGTAACGACTGAAACTGTGGTCAACGCGTAAGTGGCGAAAGCGCTCACTGCGAAGAAGGCGCCTACACCGCTGAGGAGGGAAACGGCACCCAACCCGTAGAGCAGACCTCCAGCAATGCTGAGTTGTCCGGTGGGGTCAGGCTCCCCCTGCCAGGATGGAGGCTCCGAAGCGAATGGCACCGCAGATTGCGGCCGGGACCTAGTGGCCACGTCGTCTTTCGATCAGGGCGAGGGTGAGTAGCACTATCCCAACCGCCCCAATCGCGAGCATTCCCCATCCGAAGATGGAGCGGTCTCCGTTCAGGATGCTGAAAAGACCAACCCAGAAGAGCACGCACAGACAGGCGGCCGACCAAATCGCGGGGGTGGAGTGCTTGACAGGGCGTCGAACCGGCTTCACAGCGCCACCTAACACGGGCTCGTAATGGATTCGCTCCCAAACCTGCACCAGCGATGCTGAGGTTGAAAAGGCCCACTAAAACGTCCGGGTTTCGATGCCGCATCGTTTCTGGACAGGAAGGATGCAGGTGTTTCAGTGCTGGTGGTCGGATTGTTGCATCGATTGCTGACCGCAAGGGTCCAGTTTCCACGAGCGCGAAGCCTGTCAGCACTCCCGCGGCCGCTTCGATGCAAGTCGCACGGCCCGCCACGCGAGAACCCACCTCTGAGCTTCGTGGGACGCTTGTGACTGGTGGGTCACGCGCGGCCTGATCTGCGCGTCGGGGTTCCGCGAGTGGAATGACAAGCGTGTGATTCGCTCCGTATAGTGGGCTTGCAACGCACGGGTCGAACATCGAAGGGCGCGAGTCGAGAGTGAACGCCGCACACCAGCATGAGCAGGTCCACACCGCGGAGCTGACCGACCGCGAGCGCGAGATCATCGCGTTCGAGCGTCAGTGGTGGAAGTACGCCGGCGCCAAGGAGCAGGCGATCCGCGACCTCTTCGACATGAGCGCGACGCGCTACTACCAGGTGCTCAACGGCCTCATCGACAACCCCGCCGCGCTCGAGGCAGACCCGATGCTCATCAAGCGGCTGCGTCGGCTGCGCGCCTCGCGTCAGCGCGCCCGCAGCGCCCGCCGCCTCGGCATCCAGCTCTAGCCGGCGCCACCCTGGCAAGCCACGCCCGTCCGGACCGATCCGGGCGGGCGTCGCTGCGTCCGGGGCCGGGTTCGCAGTTTGATGCCTTACGCCCGCGTGGTGATCGCGCGGGCGAGGACGGCGCCGAGGGCCCCGATCATGAGGGCGACGGCGAGGTCGCCGAGGGTGCGGCTGCTCGGCTCGAGCGCCCGCAGGAAGACGCGCACCCCGCCGGAGGCAAGGTCACGGATCGGGTCGGATGCGTACTGGGCGGACCTGGCCGACCCGGCCGCATAGCTCGCACCCGTGACTGCAGCCGGGACCAGCCACAGCAACGCCAGGCCCACGAACCAGGCCGCAGCGATCGAGCCCCAGCCACCCCGGGCCGCGCACCAGGCGAGCGTGACGCCGACGAGGGCGGCCGCGACCCAGTGGCTGTTCGTCGCCACCAGTCGTGAGGTCTCGTCGAACCGGTGACCGAAGCCCGTGGCGAACACGCCCAGCCACGTGCCGGTGAGGACCGCGGCCAGGGCGAGCCACGGCACGGCGGCCGGGCGCGAGCCACGGGCCGAGACCGGCAGGGCCACGAAGCACACGACCAGCGATGCCGCCAAGGCGCCCAGCACGGCATACAGGTAGAGCTCGCCCCGCGACGACCTTTCGATGCCCTCGGCGACGGTCCACGCGCTCTGCCCGGACGCGACGAGCGCGACCACCAGCCAGCCCACGAACGCGCCGCCCAGCGCCGCACCCGACCGGGGCAGGGCGCGCACCACGAGCCCGGCCAGCACGGTCCCGACGAGGAGCATGGCGAGGACTGGCACCACGTAGTACTGGCTCAGCGGCAGCAACGACACCGGCATCTCGCCGGGCAGGCGCTGCTCGGACCAGAGGTTCTGCAGGGGGAGGCGACGGTCGGTCGTCAACCACGGCAGGAGCCCGACGAGACCGGCGGCGATGCCGACGAGCAGGCCGGTGCCGAAGGCGGCTGCGGGCGATCGGCGGCGCCGTGGTGGGGGTGCCCCCTCGGCAGGAACGGGCAGCGCGATGGTCGGGGACGACATGGCAGCCATTGTGCCGCCGCGACGCATCGCGCTGACGGACACGCTGCGCAGGGTGCGTGTCGCGTGCTTGACTTCCGACGTGGCCGAGGTGCGAGTTCGACCCGCGGGCGCGGACGATGCGCTCGTCGTCGCCGCGCTCGTGCTCCAGTGCGCGATCCACCGCGGCGGCAGCGGCGAGCCGGGGTTCCTCGACCGGTATGCGCGAGCATGGCTGGCCGACGAGCGGCACCTGCCGGTGTGGCTCGCCGAGGTGGGCGACGAGCACGGTGGGTTCCTGCAGGCGCGGGTGATCGACCGGTTGCCGTTGCCCGGCAACGAGATTGCGCCCGAGCTGGTGGTCGAGGTGTTCTTCGTGCGGCCCACCCATCGCGGGCTCGGAGTCGGCGAGGAACTGCTGCGCGCGGCCACCACCTGGGCGCGCGACGGCGGTTTCGCCGCAGCGGTCATGAGCGCCGGACCGCACACCCGCGCGATGGTGGAACGCGTCGGGTTCGCCCCCGACGAGAGTGCCTACCGGATGGAGCTGAAATGACCGACGCCGCGAAGACCGGCCAGCCACCGCTGACGATCGGCTCGATCGTCGTCCACGTCGAGGACGCCACCAGAGCCATGGCGTTCTGGGCGCCGGCCCTGGACTACGAGCCGCGCTACGACCCCGAGCCCGACTGGGTCATCCTCCAGCCGCGCGACGGCCGCCCCGGCCCGAACCTCTCGCTGGACGGCGGGGGTGCGAACCCGCCGGCGTTTCCCGAGATCCACCTCGACCTGTATGCCGTCGACCAGGGTGCGGAGGTCGAGCGCCTCGTCGGCCTGGGGGCGCGACGGGTCGAGGACTGGCCGTACCCGAAGGACGAAGAGGTCGACTTCGTGGTGCTCGAGGACCCGGACGGCAACCGGTTCTGCGTCATCGACGCGGCCCCCGGGCTCGATGACGCGGAGCCCGGTCAGCCCTCGTGAGCCTGCGTCCCGGACCCACCAACACCCTGGTCGACGTCCCCGGCTTCCGCGTCGGCCACTCCACCCGCACCGAGCCGGGCTGGCTCACCGGCACCACCGTCGTCCTGCCGCCCGACGGTGGCGCGGTCGGTGGTGTCGACGTGCGCGGCGGCGCACCCGGCACCCGAGAGACCGACCTGCTCGACCCGCGCAACCTCGTCGACCGCGTCAACGCGGTCGTGCTCACGGGCGGGAGCGCGTTCGGCCTGGCGGCGGCCGACGGCGTGATGCAGCGCCTGTATGCCGCAGGGCTGGGTTGGCCGATGGGGGAGCCGGGCAGGGTGGTCCCGATCGTGCCCGCGGCGGTGTTGTTCGACCTTGGCCGTGGCGGCGAGTTTGCCTCTGCCCCAACGGCTTCCGACGGCTCGGCCGCTTTTGAGGCGGCCTCCGGCGACGCGGTGGCGCAGGGAAACGTCGGTGCCGGTACCGGTGCCAGGGCCGGCGGCCTCAAGGGCGGGCTCGGGTCGGCCAGTGCCATGCTCGACGACGGCACCACCGTCGCGGCGATCGTGGCCGTCAACGCCCTGGGGGACGTCGTCGACCCGGCGACCGGCGAGCTATGGGCGCTTCGGCACGGTCTCGGCGACGAGTTCGCCCATGTGGCAACGCCTTCCGCCGAGGAGGCGCAGGCAGCTCGCGAACGTGCCGCCGCGGACTACGCCGACCAGCCCCTGCAACCCGGTGCCGCCACGACGATCGGCGTCATCGCCACGGACGCGACGCTCACCAAGGCGCAGTGCCAGAAGGTGGCCGGGCTCGGCCACGACGGCCTCGCCCGCGCGACCCACCCGGTGCACACGCTGCTCGACGGCGACACCATCTTCACCCTCGCCTCCGGGCAGCGACCGGCGCCCGACCTGCCGGCGCTGCACCAGCTCATGGTCGCGGCCGGTGACTGCATGACCCGGGCCGTCGCCCACGCCGTCCTCGCCGCCGAGTCGGTCAGCAACGGCGCCGTCGACCTGCGCTCCTACGCCGACGCCTACCCCTCGGCTGTCAGGATGGACCGATGACCGCGACGAACGAGCCGGACTGGAGCACGCCGGAGGGCCTGCGCGCCATCAAGGACGCACTGGCGGCGACGATCGACGGCTGGGAGCCGCCGGTGGTGTATGCCGTCGGCATCACCCCCGCGACCAGCTCACTCGAGCTCGAGTTCCCCCACGTCAGTGGGCCCGACACACCTCCCGGTCTGGCGGCCGTGGTCCTCGCCAAGGTCGTGGGCCACGTGTCCGGGTCGGCAACCTACGAGCTGTCGCAGGCCGAGCTCTCGACGGCGGTCGAGACGCTCAAGCCGGCGCTCGCCTGCGAGGAGCTTGAGCACCCGAACACCGCCGCCTGGGCCCAGGTGCTCCGCGACCTCGAGGCCAACCCCGCGCGTACGGCGTACGCCGTCTTCGTCGGCGACCTCGACGCGCCCGTCGAGTCCGAGGCCGAGGCGACCCTGCGCACCCTGCTGCCGACCGACTGATACCAAAGTCGGGGCTGGTCCCGACCGGAGACGGAAGCGTCGTTCCGTGGTCGTGCGGGAGGTTCGACGCGTGGGACAGCAACGTTTCGACCTGTTGGTCCGGGGCAACCAGCACACGGTGACCGCGACGGACCACGGGATTCAGCGCGAGTTCGTCTGGACCGTCGACGGCGCCGAGGTCGCGCGCGCAACGTCGATGGACGACAACCCCGAGCTCAAGGCGAACGGGTGGGGCCGGCTCAAGCTCAAGGCGTCGATGACCGGGGTGCACCGGGCGACGCTGAGCGTCGGGCAGGGTGCGGTCGACATGGAGCCCGAGCCCGGGTCGCGGGCCGCGCGGCGCGAGGAGCGGATCCGGCAGCACCCACGTCGGCACGCGATCGTGCAAGGGATCGTGGCGGCGGTGAAGGTGGTTCTCCCGCTCTTCGGGATCGGGTTCATCCTCAACCTGCTGCCCGACTGGGACCTGCCGGACATTCCATGGCCGGACATCCCGTGGCCGAGCATCGACCTGCCCGACATCCCGTGGCCGAGCATCGACCTGCCGTCGATTCCCTGGCCGGACTGGTCGCTGCCGGGGTGGCTCGACCCGGTCCTCGACGCCGCGAAGTACATATTCCCGGTGCTCGTCGCCATCGGCATCGCACTGGGCGAGGCCAGGGGCCGGCAGGCTCAGGACGCTCGCCGCGAAGAGCTCCGCGGCCAGTCTCGGGCGCAGCTCGAGGCCCGCGTCGCCGCCGACCTGCGGGCCCTGCTCGACCAGCGGCAGCAGTCCGAATCAGGGGGCGCGCGCACTTCGGGCCACTGAGGGCGGGTGTTGCGGGCGGGACCGAGCCCGGGTGGCCCGAGGTGCGGGAGGGGTGCGACTTCGGGCCACTGAGGGCGGGTGTTGCGGGCGGGACCAAGCCGGGGTGGCCCGAAGTGCGGGCGGCCGGGGCGCCGAGGCGACGCCGCCGCGCCAGGTTCGCCCGCGGCATACCCCCACCGTTTGCACTCCCACCCGGAGAGTGCCAATAATGGCGTTAGCACTCTCACCCTGAGAGTGACAATCCTGGCCAGCCAAGGTGAGGTTCGGGGTGCTCGGCGACGTGAGCCGGGTATGCCGTGCCGTCCGTCGCGGGCGCCCGCTGGCCGCAATTCGTTTCGCGTGGGAGGAAACCACCCGAATGGCCAAGATCATCGCTTTCGATGAAGAGGCTCGTCGCGGGCTCGAGCGGGGCATGAACACCCTCGCCGACGCCGTGCGCGTGACCCTCGGCCCGAAGGGCCGCAACGTCGTGCTCGAGAAGAAGTGGGGTGCCCCCACGATCACCAACGATGGCGTGTCCATCGCCAAGGAGATCGAGCTCGACGACCCGTACGAGAAGATCGGTGCCGAGCTCGTCAAGGAGGTCGCCAAGAAGACCGACGACGTCGCGGGCGACGGCACCACCACCGCCACCGTGCTGGCCCAGGCCCTCGTCAAGGAGGGTCTGCGCAACGTCGCGGCCGGCGCCAACCCGATGGCGCTCAAGCGCGGCATCGAGCAGGCGACCGAGAAGGTCTCGAGCCAGCTGCTCGAGATGGCCAAGCCGGTCGAGACCAAGGAGCAGATCGCGGCGACCGCCTCGATCTCCGCGGCTGACCCCGAGATCGGCGAGATGATCGCCGAGGCCATGGACAAGGTCGGCAACGAGGGCGTCATCACCGTCGAGGAGAGCAACACCTTCGGCCTCGAGCTCGAGCTCACCGAGGGCATGCGCTTCGACAAGGGCTACATCAGCCACTACTTCGTGACCGACACCGAGCGCATGGAGGCCGTCCTCGAGGACCCCTACGTGCTCGTGGTCAACTCGAAGATCTCCGGCATCAAGGACCTGCTCCCGCTGCTGGAGAAGGTCATGCAGTCCGGCAAGCCGCTGCTGATCATCGCCGAGGACGTCGAGGGCGAGGCCCTGTCGACCCTGGTGGTCAACAAGATCCGTGGCACCTTCAAGTCGGTCGCCGTCAAGGCTCCCGGCTTCGGTGACCGCCGCAAGGCCATGCTCGCCGACATCGCCATCCTCACCGGTGGCCAGGTCATCAGCGAGGAGGTCGGCCTCAAGCTCGACACCGCGGACCTCGAGCTGCTGGGCAAGGCGCGCAAGGTCGTCGTCACCAAGGACGAGACCACGATCGTCGAGGGTGCCGGCGACGCCGAGCAGATCCAGGGTCGGGTCAACCAGATCCGCGCCGAGATCGAGAAGTCGGACAGCGACTACGACCGCGAGAAGCTGCAGGAGCGCCTGGCCAAGCTGGCCGGCGGTGTTGCGGTCATCAAGGCCGGTGCCGCGACCGAGGTCGAGCTCAAGGAGCGCAAGCACCGCATCGAGGACGCCGTGCGCAACGCCAAGGCGGCCGTCGAGGAGGGCATCGTCGCCGGTGGTGGCGTGGCCCTGCTGCAGGCCGGCAAGGACGTCTTCGACAAGCTCGACCTCAAGGGTGACGAGGCCACTGGCGCCAACATCGTCCGCGTGGCGATCGAAGCCCCGCTCAAGCAGATCGCGGTCAACGCCGGTCTCGAGGGTGGCGTCGTGGCGGAGAAGGTTGCGAACCTTCCCGCGGGCGACGGCCTCAACGCCGCGACCGGTGACTACGTCGACATGATCAAGGCCGGCATCATCGACCCGGCTAAGGTCACGCGTTCGGCGCTTCAGAACGCCGCGTCGATCGCCGCGCTGTTCCTCACCACCGAGGCCGTCATCGCCGACAAGCCGGAGAAGGCCGCTCCGGCCGCCCCGGGTGGCGACGAGATGGGTGGCATGGGGTTCTGAGGCGACGCCTCTGACCTGCCGGCCACACGGCATACGCACCAAGAAGGGGCGGCTCACCGAGAGGTGGGCCGCCCCTTTCGCGTGCCCCCGGGCGTTGCGTCTGCGAGTTTGCCCCGCTGGTGGGCAAGTTCGCAGACGCAAGCAAGGGCGGGAGGGTATGCCGCTAGAGCCAGCCTCGGTGGCGGGCCTCGGCTGCCGCTTCCACCCGGTTGCGGGTGCCGGTCTTGGCGATCGCGGCGGACGCGTAGTTGCGGACGGTCTGCTCGGACAGGTGCAGGGACCCCGCGATGTCGGCGACGGTGGCGCCGTCGGCGGACTCGCGCAGCACGTCGCGCTCGCGGTCGGTGAGCGGGTTGGGTCCGGCGGCCAGCGCGTCCGCGGCGAGGGCGGGGTCGATGACGAGGTCGCCTGCAGCGACGCGGCGGATGGCGGCCGCCAACCCCTCGACCGGCCCGTCCTTGACGACGAACCCGCGCACGCCCGCGTCGAGCGCGCGCCGCAGGTATCCCGGCCGGCCGAACGTCGTGACGATGACGACGAGGGTGCCCGGTGCCTGGTCGCGCAGCTGCGCCGCGACGTCGAGCCCCGATGACCCGGGCAGCTCGATGTCGAGCAGCACCACGTCGGGCCGGCGCTCGAGCACCGCGGCCACCACCTCGTCGCCGCGGCCGACCTGGCCCACGACCGACAGGTCGTCCTCGAGGTCCAGCAAGGTGGCCAGGGCCTCGCGCATCATGACCTGGTCCTCGGCGATGAGGAGCGTGGTCATCGGGCCTCCTTGGCGGGAACCTCTGCGGTCAAACGGAATCCGCTCGCCGCGGCCGTGGTCGCGAGCGTGCCGCCCGCCCGGGTGAGGCGGTCACGCAGACCCGCGAGGCCGGTGCCTGCAGGGACGGAACCGCCGTGGGGAGCCACGGCCGCGACGTCGGCCGACCCGGAGCCGTCGTCCTCGATCACGAGGGTGGCTCGGCCGCCGGCCGACGAGGTCCGGATGACGGCATGGCTGGCGTGGGCGTGCCGCAGCACGTTGGTCGCACCCTCGCGGACCACCCAGGCGAGCAGGTCCTGCTGGTCGGGGGTGAGGTCGTCGTCATCGCGCACCACCAGTGTGTCGATGCCCGCGGAGCGCAGGGCTTGCGCGGCGCGGGTCAGCTCGAGGTCGAGGTCGGTGCTGCGGTAGCCGTGGACGGCTTCGCGCACCTCGGCCAGCGCCTGCTGGGCGAGGGACTCGATGTCGGCCGTATGCCGTTCTGCTGCATCGGGATCGGTGTGCACGGACCGCCGGGCGGCCTGCGCCTTCACCGAGATCACGGACAGGCTGTGCCCGAGCAGGTCGTGCAGGTCGCGGGCGAACCGCAGCCGCTCCGCCGACACGGCAGTCAGGGCGAGCTCGCGGCGTGTCGCCCGCAGTTCGCCGATGACCGAGGCCAGCCACCCGAAGGCGCAGGTGAGCAGTCCGGCGAGCAGCGTGACGAGTCCGGTGCCCCAGATCGCGCTATCCCATGCGCCAGAACGGAATCCGTCCACGAGGGCGGCGGCAGCGGCAAGCGGCACCACGAGCCACGGCGCCCAGCGCAGCGGTGTGCTGGTGCCCACCGCGACCGCGACGAGGATCGGAAGCGTGCCCCACGGCACACCTCCGTCTGCGACGAGGGCGGCGCACACGACCGCCAGCAGCAGCACGACCGGCCACAGGTCGGCGCGGCGGGCGCCGGCCCTGGCCGTGGCGTCGACCGTGGTCACGACGAACAGCCCGAAGGCCACGACGAGTCCCACTGCGCACCACACCGGGTGGTGGGCCTCGCCCAGCCCGACGAACGAGGGAAGGACGAGCGCGCCACCCCACAAGGACGCCCACAGCGCCCCGGCCCACAGCGGCAGGCGAGGCCAGGCGTTCGGCTGGGGAGCGCGCGGCATACCGGTCATTGTGTCGTCACCGCCTCTTCGGTGACGACAGGCTCGAGTCTGGTCCGGCGGATGGTGGTCATCGGCCCTGGCTCGGGAGCCGCCGCGGCACCAGGCCCAGCACGACCGCGCCGACGACCACGTGCAGGGTGAGGAGCGACAGCGCGGCTCCCGTGGTCACGGCCTGCGCCAGTGGGCTGAGGAGCGACAGCACGAGGATCGTCACCGCGGTGACGGTGAAGACGCGACGCGGCCGACGCACCAGCCGCCGCACGATGGCGGCGAAACCGAGCGCGGCGAGGGCGATGACGAACGCGCTGATGCCGACCGAGGCCCCGCCGACGACGCGCGTGGCGTCGCCGGCGGTCACCTCGAGGTCGACGAACCGGCTGAGCGGGAACCACGCGACCAGCGCGGCCCCGGTCGTGGCGGCCAGCGTCGACCAGACCGGCAACGGCGGAGTCGTGCCGACTTGAGTGGTGGGTTGAGTGGCGGGTGCAGCGGTGGGTGCAGCGGTGGATGAAGCGGTGGGTGCAGCGTCCTGCGGGCGGGTGGTCATGGAGAGCTCCTCGGGTCGATGGGGATGGGTCGCTCGCCGGTCCGTCGGCGATGCCTCGACGCTATGGATCGGGGCGGGTCCGGCGGCAGGGCCAGGTGTCCGCAGCTGGGCGGTACATCCGTACCTGCGCACAGGGGACGTCCAGCCCGTTTTCAGCGACATGCAGGTATGCCGTGTAGAACGGTGGGCGTGCGTCATGACCTCCCGACCGGCCCCCTCCAGCTCGGACCACTGCTGCGGTATGTGGGGGAGACGTCCGCGACCGTGTGGGTGCAGACGCGTGACCGGGCGACGGTGCGGGTGCGCGCCTTCGGCCGGGAGTGGTCACAGCCGACGTTCACCGTGCACGGCTACCACTACGCGCTCGTCGTCCTCGACGGGCTCGAGCCAGGGGCCGTCGGTGACTACGAGGTCGACATCGACGGTGAGCGCGTGTGGCCCGAACCTGAGGCGGAGCAAGGCTTTCCGGGTCTGCCGCCGAGCAGGATCCGCACGCTGCGCCACACCGAACCCACCCGGCTGGCGTTCGGTTCGTGCCGCACGAGCGTGCCGCACGACGCAGATGGCAACCGCACCAACGGCGTCGACGCGCTGCGCTCGTTCGCCTACAGCCTCAGCCGCCCGCAGCGCACCGATGCCGAGTGGCCTCATCTCGTGTGCTTCCTCGGCGACCAGGTCTACGCCGACGACACCTCCGACGAGATGCAGGAGTTCATCGCGAGCCGGCGCGACCTCGACGAGCCGCCGGGCGAGGAGCTCAAGGACTATGTCGAGTACGCCCACCTCTACCGGCTCGCGTGGTCCGACCCGCTGAACCGCTGGCTCCTGTCGACGCTGCCCAGCGCGATGATCTTCGACGACCACGACATCCGCGACGACTGGAACACCTCGGCCGACTGGCAGCGCGAGATGAACGCCACCCCTTGGTGGCACGGCCGCATCGTGGGCGGGCTGGCGTCGTACTGGGTCTACCAGCACGCCGGCAACCTCTCACCCGAGGAGCTCGCGGAAGACGAGATCTGGCAACGGATCTCGTCGCACGTGGCCTCTGGGGAGGACGACGAGCTCGACCTCACCGAGGTCCTCGACGCCTTCGCCGAGCGGGTCGACCGGCACCCCGACACCTACCGCTGGAGCTACTCGCGCGACCTCGGGGAGTCGCGGCTGGTCGTCGTCGACTCCCGGGCCGCGCGGGTGCTCGACCCCGAGCACCGCAGCATCCTCGACGACTACGAGATGGAGTGGCTCGAGGAGCAGCTCACCGGCGACCTCGACCACCTCTTCATCGGCACGTCCCTGCCGTTCCTCATCGCGCCGGGCATCCACGACCTCGAGGCGATCAACGAGGCGTGGTCGTCCGGGGCCTGGGGCAAGCGGTGGGGCGCTGTGGGCGAGAAGGTGCGTCGCATAGTCGACCTCGAGCACTGGGCGGCCTTCCAGAAGGGTTTCGCCCAGGTCCTGGACGTCGTCGTCGATGTCGCCGAGGGCAGGCGGGGACGCCGCCCGGGCACCATCACCTTCCTGTCCGGTGACGTGCACAACTCCTACGTCTGCGAGCTCGACCCCGCGCAGCTCACGCCCGGTTCCAGCCGCGTGCTCCAGCTGGTCTGCTCACCGATCCGCAACCCGCTGTCCCGCGTGGTCCGCGCGATGCACGCGCTCGCGGCCCGCTGGATGGCCCGGCCCATGCGCCTCGTGGCGGGCGCATCGTCGAAGGTGCCCGACCCGGCATACCGGTGGAGCGTCACCGAAGGCCCGTGGTTCGACAACAACATCGCCATCCTCGAGGTGCGTGGCGAGGGGCTCGCTGTGCAGTGGCAGAAGGGCGAGGTCGTCGGCGAGCTCTACGACGAACCGCACGCGCGCGAGGTCGCGCGTTTCACCGTCCAGTGACCGTGGGGGCGCCGGCCGACGCCCGGGTATGCCGCCTGCTTGCGTCTGCGTTCACGTAGACGTCATGCGGTGGTGGGGCCGGTGGGGGTTCACTCAGGGTGGGTTCAGGGTCGAACCTGAGGGTGCGGGTCACGGTGTCTGCCTAGCGTTGGCTCCGCACAGGTTTGACCCTCGTACCCGGGAGCCGGAGATATGCCAGCCATGACCGACACGACCGACCCGACCAGGGTGCCGTCCGACGACACCACGACGACCCGGGCCGTGGCGGCGCGCGTCGTCGACCTGACCAAGGTCTACGGCAAGGGGGAGACCGAGGTGCGCGCGCTCGATGGTGTGAGCCTCGACGTCTTCCGGGGCGAGTTCACCGCCGTCATGGGCCCGTCCGGGTCGGGGAAGTCGACGCTGATGCACTGCGCGGCCGGCCTCGACTCGGCCTCCGGCGGGCAGGTGCTGATCGGCGACGTCGACATCACGACCCTCAAGGACAAGGCGTTGACACGGCTGCGGCGCGACCGAATCGGTTTCGTGTTCCAGGCCTTCAACCTCGTGCCGACCCTTACCGCGCAGGAGAACACCCTCCTGCCGCTGGCCATCGCGGGACGCACGCCGGACCAGGACTGGTTCGACCTCGTCGTCGAGACGGTGGGGCTGCGTGACCGTTTGGGACACCGGCCCAACCAGCTGTCCGGCGGCCAGCAGCAACGGGTCGCCTGTGCCCGGGCCCTCGTGAGCCGACCCGAGATCGTCTTCGCCGACGAGCCCACGGGCAACCTCGACTCGACGTCGGGTGCCGAGGTGCTCGGGTTCCTGCGTCGCAGCGTCGACGAGTTCGGGCAGACGATCGTCATGGTGACCCACGACCCGGTGGCGGCCGCGCACACCGACCGCGTGCTCTTCCTCGCGGACGGCCAGTTCGTCGACGAGATGCGCGAGCCCACGGCCGAGCGGATCCTCGAGCGGATGGCCGAGCTGTCGGCCGGTTCGACGAGCACTGCCGCGTCGCACGCGGAGGACTGACAGGTGCTCCACGCCAGCTGGAAGTCCCTGCTGGGCCGCAAGCTGCGGCTCGCGATGAGCGCCTTCGCGATCGTCCTCGGGGTCGCGTTCGTGTCGGGGTCGTTCATCTTCACCGACACGCTCGGCAAGGCCTTCGACGGCATCACCGAGGTCGTCGGCGACGTTGTCGTGCGTCCGGCGACCGCCAGCAGTGACTTCGACAGCGCCCTCACCGCCAAGACCGTGCCGGCATCCCTCGTGCGCGAGCTGGCCTCGGTCGACGGGGCGGCGCGCGCTGACGGCAACGTCTCCGACCCGAGCACCTTCGTCGTGTCCAAGCAGGGCAAGCTCATCGGCGGTGGCGGACCGCCCGGGCTGGGCCTCAGCCACAACGACGCACCGACCGGGTCGGGCAAGCCGCCCGTCTCGTTGGTCGACGGTCGCTGGCCCGAACGCAGCGGCGAGGTCAACCTCGACGAGGGCACCGCCGAGCGAGCCGGCTACCGGATCGGCGACACGGTCACGCTCGTGACCAGCGGCGCCCGTCCGAAGGTCGAGGCCACCCTGGTCGGCACGTCGAAGTTCAGCGACGGTGGGCTGGTGGGGGCCACCCTGGCCTTCTTCGAGACCAGGACGGCTCAGCAGCTCTACTTCGACGGCAAGGACGAGTTCACCGACGCGTGGGTGACCGCGCGCCCGGGTGTCGACCCGGCCGACCTCGCCAAGGCGGTACAGGCGCAGCTGCCGACCGGCTACCAGGCGGTCACGGGAGCCTCGGTCGCCAAGGAGCAGGCGAACGGGATCGGTCAGGCGCTCGGCTTCATCAACACGTTCCTGTTGATCTTCGCCGGCATCGCGCTGTTCGTCGGCGCCTTCCTCATCATCAACACGTTCTCCATCCTCGTGGCCCAGCGCAGCCGTGAGCTGGCCCTGCTGCGAGCCCTCGGAGCAGCCCGGCGTCAGGTGAGCAGGTCAGTGTTGTTCGAGGCGTTCGTCGTCGCGGTGTTCGGTTCGACCGTCGGGCTGGGGCTGGGCTTCGTCCTGGCCATCGGCATCCGGTCCCTCTTCGCCACCTTCGGTTTGGACCTCAGCGGCACCCCACTGGTGCTGGAGCCGCGCACGGCCGTCGCGGCATACCTCGTGGGTCTGGTCGTCACCCTGGTGGCGGCCTACCTCCCCGCGCGACGCGCGGGGAAGATGCCGCCGGTCGCGGCGATGCGTGACGACATCGCCCTGCCGGAGTCGAGCCTGGTGTGGCGCACCGCGTTGGGTGGGGCCGGCATCGTGCTCGGGCTCGAGGGCATCGTGCTCGGGGTTTTCCTGACCAACCTGGAGCACCGGTCGTGGTGGGTCGGCGGCGGCGTCGGACTGCTCATCCTGGGCGCCATCACGGCGAGCCCGGTGTTGGCTCGTCCGCTCATCGTGGCGCTCGGGGCCGTCTACCGCGGGATGTTCCGGACGGTGGGGCTGATGGCAGAGCAGAACGCCGTCCGCAACCCGCGCCGCACGGCCGCGACTGCGTCGGCGCTGATGATCGGGCTCACGCTCGTCTCGATGATGTCCGTGTTCGGCGCCTCGGCCAAGGCCAGTGTCGACAAGACGATCGGCGAGAACTTCGCTGCCGACTACGTCGTGTCGAGCGCCATCGGCCAGCCCTTCAGTGCCGCGATCACCAAGGACGTGGCGGCGGTGCCGGGTGTGGCGGAGGTGGCGTCGATGCGCTACACCGCAGTGACCATCGACGGCGATCGGTCGTTCAGCGGGGCCATCGACCCAGCCGTCTTCCCCAAGGTCGTGCCGCTCGACCTCACCTCGGGCACGTTCGCCGGCGCCAAGGTCAACAGCCTCTTCGTCGACGACGGCAAGGCGGCCGAGCTCGGGGCGTCGGTGGGTGACACCGTGCGGGCCGCGGTTGCCGGCGGCAAGCCATCGCCGTACGTCCTCGCCGGCGTCTACAAGCGCCAGACGCTGGCGCCGCCGGTGATGATCACGCAGCAGGCAGCAACGAAAGCCGGTGCGCCACAACAGGACTCGCTGACGATGGTGCTGCGCACACCCACTGCCGACGCCAAGAGCGTTGAGGCCGGCATCAACCGGGTCATCGCCGACCTGCCGACGGTGTCGGTCAAGGACCAGGACGCCTTTGCCGCCGAGCAGCGCAAGCCGATCGACCAGCTGCTCTTCATCATCTACGCGCTGCTCGGGCTCGCCGTGCTCATCGCGATCCTCGGCATCGTCAACACCCTCGCGCTCTCGGTGATCGAGCGGACGCGCGAGATCGGGCTGTTGCGGGCGGTGGGGCTGAGCCGGCGCCAGCTGCGGACCATGCTGCGTCTCGAGTCAGTGGCGATCGCGCTCGTCGGTGCGGTCCTGGGCGTCGTCCTCGGCGTGGGTGCCGGGTGGGCGCTGCAACGCACCCTGGCCGACGACGGCATCGACGTGCTGTCGATTCCCGTGCCGCAGCTGGCGTTGTTCGTGGTGCTCGCCGGAGTGGTCGGCGTGCTGGCCGCGCTGTGGCCGGGACGGCGGGCCGCGCGCCTGGACATCCTGCGCGCCATCACCACCGACTGAGGTGAGGGTATGCCGTCCGGCCCGGACGGCATACCGCCGCGCCCGGTCCGCACCGATGGCGAAACCTCGTCTCGACCAGACTCGGGCGGGGGCGCATCGCTCCTGGCGCCAGTGCCAGCGACACTAAGCGGCGCGTCTCACCACGGGAGGTCTGCCACGGTGGACACCGCCGACGCCGTGGTCGCGCCGGACATCGCTCACCAGACCGATGGAGGCGAAGGCCGGGATTTGTAGCAGGAAACCGCTGACGGCCACGCCCCGCTGACCCAGCTGCCTGGAGTTCGTGGGAGATGGGTCGCGGCGTGACAAGGGTCGGGGTCGAGATCATGATCCCAAGCCGCTGAGTGGAGGAGGCCTAGCAGAGGCCGACGTCGAAGAGGCTGCGATGCGGCTCGGCGCCGTGCTCGAACCCTTCCGAATTGTCGCGCAACAAGCAGCCGACTCTGCCGCCCACTATCCGTCAACGCACGCAGCACCTGAAGTGGGTGGCGTCAAGCCGCGAAGACTGCCTCTTGACCAAACGCAGGTGGCCTTTCTGATGCGCTGCCGGCGGTCATGTGTGCCGCATTGAGGAGAACGGCACCAAGCGAGATAAAACCTTGGTCAATGTGCTTGACGCGGGGTATGCGGCCACCTACGGTGAGCCTCACTCAGGCGGGTGGGGGAACTATCCGCCGCTTCTTGGGGGAAGGTTGCAACGCCATGTCGATGCTCAGGGTTCGTGGTAGTAGAGGTTGCAAGACCGTTGGTGCAGCACTGCTCATCTTCGTAGTCTCCGGCGGGGTCGCGCAGGCCGCGTCTGTGTCAACGACCGGTTCGTACGCATGGAACAGCGGCCTTCACCTGGCTGTCAAAGACACGTTGGCGGACGGCCGCAACGCGTACGCCAACTGGAACAGCAGCTCCAACAACCGCGTCCAGACGTCGGGAGGCAACGGTTCCACGAACGACGTCTCCCTAAGCTCGCTGTCGAACTTCCGCGCCTGCCGTGACGTCTCCGGTGCCCCCGACAACTGCTCCAGCTGGGTCAGTCCGTAACCGGGGATGCGTTGTTCTGCAACGAAGTATGAGCCACTGACGGTGGCAGGTAGGAGGTGAACGTGAGTCCCTCAGTCTCGGTCGAGGGGCTCACGTTCGCCTACCCCAGTGGCCAGGTTGTGCTTGATCACATCGACTTGGTCGCGGCACCGTCTTCCCTGACCTGCGTCATCGGCCACTCGGGGGTGGGCAAGTCGACTCTTCTCTACTGCCTGGCCGGAGTGTTGCAATCTCAAGGACGCATCGAGTTGATGGGACAACTGCTCACCGCGGCACCAGCCCAACGAGCGGCTGTGCGACTGGCGCACTGCGGATTCATCTTCCAACGGGGGGAACTGCTCCCCGAACTGTCCATCATTGAGAACGTCGCATTGCCCCTACGCCTCGCAGGAAAGAATCAGAATTCAGCATTTGAAGCGGCCGAGCAAATGCTAAGGGAGCTAGGAATCGAACAATGCGCCGATCGCTCTCCACCTGAAGTCTCAGGAGGGCAAGCGCAAAGAGCCTCTGTCGCTCGCGCGCTGATTCATCGGCCGAGCATCGTTTTCGCCGATGAGCCCACGGCGTCGCTCGACGCCGCTAGTCGAGAAGGTGTTCTCGCCGCGCTTCGCGCCGCGGTCGCCGCCGGAGCGGCCGTCATTTGCGCCACTCACGACCCCGAACTCGTCCGCGCTGCAGATGCGCAGCTTGACCTGGGAGAGGGCGCTGTTGCCGCTGGGGCCCATGCGTGACGCAAGCATCCTCGCCACCCTTTTTCTGCGCCGGGGAAGAATCATCAACCGCATCCTCGGCCTCACCACTGGAGCCGTTGTCGCAATAGCCCTTATCGGGCTGTTTGGCCTCACGTCCTTCCTCGGACTGGTCAGCCACGTCGGGGACAGCCGAGGCTTCGGCGCCCCACGCGCCGAAGGATGCATCCAAGGAAGCTACCGCTACGATCCCATCGACCTGCAGCAATACGAGAACATCCTCCTTTCGGCCACCTGCCCCAGCCCGCAAACTCCCGCCGGCTTGGCCAAGTTCCCAACGCCAGGACAGGTGTACCTGTCACCCGCGCTTGACGACCTGCGCAAGAGCGACCCGCGAATTGCCGCCCGCTACCCCACAACGAGTGGGATCATCAGCCCAGCGGGACTCACCGGGAGCAACGAGCTCAGAGCCATCATCGGCGTTGCGCCACGCCCACCCGGTGCTGTCGGCGTCGTCACCTTTGACACGTTCGGTTCAGCAGGCGGCGACTACCTCGCGACCTACCTGCGGTTCAACCGTCAGACCCTCTTCGTGCTCGGACTGTTTTTCACGGTCCCATCGGCTGCCTTGCTCATCGTCGCGTCGACCCGGCTCAACGCCCGAGTCAGAGCACGGCAACTCGGACTCCTGTCCATCGTTGGCATTCCGACACCCGTGCTGCGAAGCGCACTCATGTTTGAGTCAGCAGCACTCGTGGGTTGCGGAGCGGTCGGCGGCCTAGTCATAGCATCGCTCACCTTTGCGAGGGCGCAGCCAACATTTGTTGCCTGGGCGCCGTTCGCCGGCGATTTTGCAGCCCCTTGGTGGGCCTACCTGATCACGCTCATTCTCGTTCTGGTCACGGCCGTCGCCGCCGCGTGGTTTGGGGCGGACACAACGCTCGGGCGGGCATCGCGCACGCTCGTCGCTAGCACGCCGCGTCGACAGCTTTGGCGCTGGGTGCTTCTGGTTGTTGGCCTGACCCTGGGTGCAGCATCAACTTGGCGCTCGATGCCGCTCACGGTCGTCCTCGCTGGTCGGCTTGTGACAGTTGCCGGACTGTTCGCCGTCGCGGCCCCCATCTGCGCAGCGACGGGTCGGCGCCTGAGCGCCTCCAGCAACGCACTTGTGTCTGTAGCAGGAACGCGGCTCGCCCGCCCGTCCGGCGCACTCACTAGGTCGCTTGCAGCGCTGATATCTGGCCTGTTCGTCTTGTCAATCGGAGCTACAACTATCCAGAGCCGCAGCGAAAGCCCGGCCGCCCTCCAGCACGCTCAAACGGCCGACGGAATGGCTGTCGTGGAAGTCCGCCGCGCGACGGCGAGCGTCCAGAACGCGCTTAGTTCCTACCAGCTGCTGAGCGGCCGCTCCTCAACCGACGGAACGTATATCGGCACCATGTCCGGGCCATGTGAAGTCGTCGCACAGATCATAGGAAACCGAAGCTTCACCTGCCCCAAGAGCATGTACGGCGTGACCGTGCCCGAACAACGCGCACCCGCGGGAGTTACAGCCGCCCCAACGGTTCTCAACGGCCCACGAGCCGAGTTCCTCACCGGCTACGTCGTCAACACCACGGCCCGGTCGGCCATCAAACCCAACGACAACCTTATTCTTATTCCGCTGCCGACGGCCGCTGCGGACTCGCTCTACGACCGTCTGGTCGCCCAGGACGCGTCAACCAATGTACGCATCGATGGATCAGCCTTCGTCAGCGGTGCCAGCGAACTCATCGGCATCTTGGATGTCTTCCGATGGGGCGCCCTCTTCGCAGTCACCATCTCACTGATCTCCACGCTGATCTCACTCGTTTCGCTCATGAACGACCGCCAACCTGGAAACAACTACTTGCAGATCCTCGGCCTCACCCCACGGCAGGCAGCAGCGCTGACAGTTGTGGAAGTGGCAGCCGCGGCAGCTGGATGCACAGCCATGGCCCTGTCTGCCTCCTGGATCTGGGCCTTGGCCAACGAGAGCCCAGAACAACCCGTTGCTCTGCTCTCCACAGCCGCGCCCTTCATTCTTGCGCTGATATCGCTGGTAGCTGCAGCGTCGGCAGTGGTCTGGTACTCCTTGCGCGCTTCAGGCGTGACAGTTGTCCCCGACCGCGACAATCTGGCGTCAGCCCTGGATACCTTCTCGCCCACCATGTCGTCTCGACCCACTGGCGGACCGCGCCGAGGCACCGCTGCCACAACTCAGGACTTCCGCTCAAACCCTGCCTAGACGGTATGGCGTACCGGCTCAAAACCTGCCGTTGGCGGGCGTTCCGAGCCACTAGGAGAGCCCGACGGCGACCGAGTGCGGGTCGGCTGGCGTGCCCCCGGGCGTCGATACTGGTCGAAGTTGCCAGTGGCAGCACGCTCGCGGACCCGGAGCTGGACGCTTCTGAGACCGCAAATGACCGTAGACAGGGTCGCCGTCTGGGCGCTGGACCGGTTCGCACGCACTCCTGCGCGCCATCACCACCGACTGAGGTGAGGGTATGCCGTCCTGCCCGGACGGCATGCCGCCGCGCCCGCAGTGGTGAGCGAGCTGGAAGGCGCCGGGCGGCTCCCGGGGGAGGGGCCGCCGCCCGGCACCGGTCTTGGGACCGTCGAGCGCCCGGTGCTACTGGAACATCCGCAGCGTCTGCGCCTCGGTCTCGGCGTACTGCACCCCCGCCGCGCCCAGCACTGCACCGATCGAGTCGAGGGACGCCCGCACCTGCTTCTGCGTGCCCTGCCACTCGGCGACCAGCGACTGGAAGCGCGCCGACGCCGCGCCGGTCCACGCATCCTGCAGCCCGGTCAGGCGCGCCATCATCGCGCTGACCTGGGTGTCGATCTCGCCCGAGATGCGGGCGATGTCGCCTGACGCCGCCTGGATCCTGTCCGTGTCCACCTGGAACTGTGCCGACATCATGTCCTCCTGCTCATCGGGTGCCTCGTGCACCGCCTGTCTCGACGCTAGGCGGTTCGGCGACACCCGCGGCGGAGTTATCCACAGCGCGCCCGGGCCGGGGTAGCGTCGGACACGTGACCATCTGGATCGACCCGCCTGCATGGCCGGCGCACGGTCGACTCTGGTCCCACCTGGTCAGCGACACCTCTTATGACGAGCTGCACGAATTCGCTGCGGCACAAGGGATTCCGCGCCGCGGCTTCGAGGGCGACCACTACGACGTGCCCGAGGACAGGTATGCCGCGCTGGTCGCGGCGGGTGCGCGTGAGGTAGGTGGCCGGGAGCTGGTGCGTCTCCTGCGGGCGAGCGGTCTGCGGGTGCAGAAGCGGCGGCACGAGAAGGTCATCGCCTCGGTGCCGGACGCGCCGTGGCTGCCGCCGGGGTCGCGCGCGGACGTCATCGCGTCCCGCCAGGAGAACCCGCCGAGCCACACGGTCGTCGTGCGGCTGGCGCTGTTCCGGGGTGACGACTTGCTGGTGCTCGACCGCGCCGACGGTGGCGGTGCCGACCTGCCTTCGGCCCCGGTGGCCGGCGCCACCCCTTCGGAGGCCGTGGACCTGCTCCACCGCGTCGTCACGGGAGAGGGCACGGCCCCCGACATGCGTCTCGCGGGCTACGTGCGAAACGTCGTGCCCCACCCCGACCCCGACTACCCCTGGCCGGTCCCGACCGCCGCGTTCGTCGTCTACCGGCGTGAGGTCGGGCCTCGCATCGCCGCGTTGGCGGGTCGATGGCTGCTGCCGTCCGAGCAGGCCGAGCAGCTCGCCGAACGCCACTGGTGGCCCCTCCTCGAGCACGCCCCCCGCGCGTGAGGCGACTGCTCGAGCGGGTGGAGCGGGCCACCTTCGCGGATGGTTCGGCGGCGCAGGTCGAGCTCTGGCTCGACGACACGCTGGTGCCGGCGGACGAGGTCTTCGCCGCGATGGTGGTCCTGCAGGACTCGGCCGGGCAGTGGTGCGTTGCTTGGAGCCCGCGCCGACAGGAGTGGTCGATCCCGGGCGGCGGCCGGGAGGCTGGCGAAAGCGTGGTCGGCTGTGCGATCCGTGAGGTGCGCGAGGAGACCGGTCTGGAGCTCACAGCCGATCAGCTCAAACCCGTTGGGCAGGAACGCTTTTCGCCGCTCACCGAGCACGGTCGCTGGCCGTCCGAGGGCGGTTCGATGCAGCTGTATGCCGCCCGGCTCGCCGTCGCGTCGCCGCCGTTGGTCGCCAGTGAGGACGACGCGGTCGATCCGCAGTGGGTGAGTGGCGCGGAGTTCGAGCGCCGGGCCGGCGACCGGTTCTGGTGGCCGCTCGTGGGCAGCCAGCTCAGCCGGTGAGGGCGGCCAGCTCGTCGGTGAGGTTGGCCCGGGCCCGCGGCTCCCAGCCGTCGCGTGCGAAGTCCGTGGCGTAGATGGCCTCGCGGTCGAGGAACGGCCGCAGGATCGCCGCCCGGCCGGTGCGGAACGCGGCGTCGGGCACGGCGGCATACTCCTCGCGCACCTGCTCGGTGTAGGCCGCATAGCGCTCGGGCGGCGACGACAGGATCCACAGGTCTGCGTCGTGGAAGGCAGCTGCAAGGCCATCGGGTGCCAGGTCGTGCTGCTCGGTCGCGAGGACGAGGTCGCGCACCCGCTCGACGTCAGAGTCCTTGAGCCCCAACGCATGCAGGTCGCGGGCCGCCAGCTCGGCGCTGGCCGACTCGTTGTCGCCGGGCGCCGCAGTCGGGTCGTAGACCGCGTCGTGGAACCACCCCACCAGTCGCCCGAGGGCGGCGTCACGGGCGCCGACGACGCCCGCCTGCTCGAGGTCCTCCAGCGCCCAGAACACCTCCACCAGGTGGGTGGTCGTGTGGTAGCGCCGGTGCGGCTCGGTCCAGCGCCGCAACAGGTCGGCGCCCACCGCCTGGACGGCGTCGCTGTGCGCCTGCGGCGCGAGCTCGCGCAGGTCGAGGGTCCACCACGTGATCAGGGCCGGCACGGTCAGCCAGTATGCCGCGTGCCCGTCCGCGCGACCACGCGTCAGTTGGTCAGCTTGCTGGGGAGGGGTGCGGAGTGGACGACCGTCAGGGCTGACACGGCGCGGGTCAGCACGACGTAGAGACGGCGCAGGCCGGTGCGCTCGTCGGGTTCGGCGGCCACGATGGCGGACGGCTCGACCACGACGACCCGGTCGAACTCGAGGCCCTTGGCAACCGTGGCCGGCACGACGTCCACCTGGTGGTCGATGTCGCCGTGGTCGGCGCCGAGTACTCCGTGGCCGATCCCCTTGCCCTGCAACGCATCTGACACGTTGCTCACCATCGCATCGGGGGCGATGACGCCGACCGACCCGGGCTCCGCCACCTCGCGCGCGACGGCGTCCGCAGCCGCCGTGGCGAGCGCGTCATCGCCGGCCCGCACGACGTCGAGCCGGCCCGGGTTGTCGCGCACCGACACCGGCACCCCGAGACCGGGAGCCATGTGCGGCAGCAGCCGCGCGGCATACTCGATCACCGCGGCTGGCACGCGGAAGCCGCGGTCGAGCACCTCGACGTGGCTGCCCGGCTTGCCCAGGTGCTCGAGCGACTCATCCCACGACCCGGTGGCCCAGGGCGTCGTGCCCTGCGCGATGTCGCCGAGCACGGTCGCGGCCCCGGTGGAGCAGCGCCGTCCGACGGCGCGCAGCTGCATGGGGGAGAGGTCCTGCGCCTCGTCGAGCACGACGTGCCCGAGCGATGGCGTGCGGCTGATGTGGTCGGTCAGCTCATCGAGGAGGACGGCGTCGGCCAGCGACCACTTGGCCAATCCCTTGGTGCGAGGAGGCTTCTCCCACAACAGGATTCGCTGTTCGTCCTCGGCCAGGAGGCCGTCAGCCTGCTCCGAGAGAACCGCTGGATCGGAGAGCAGGGACCACAGCACTGCCTTGGCGTCCAGCATCGGCCACAGCCCGGCGGCATACTTCTTCACCACTGCCGAGCGGGCCACCGAGTCCTGCACGCGATCGTCCGGCGAGTCGCCGGCGCGTTCCATCTGCAGCAGCACCGCGTGCGCCAGCCGTTGTGGCAGCATCTGCCGGGCCGCGTCGTACCGCACGCCACGCGCGACCAGCTCGTCGAGGATCTCGGCCACCTCGTAGGCCGGGACGCGCCACTTGCGCGACCCGCGCGGCACCACGAGGGCCTCCGTAGGCCGGGCCACAGCCGACCAGACCGCGCGGCGCAGCACCTCCGCCAGCCGCGCGTCGCCCTTGAGGACGGCGGTGGCGGTGGGGTCCGTGCCGCGGATCGGCACCGACGCGACGAGCTCCTCGATCGTGGTGTGGCCCACCTCCACCTCGCCAAGCGCCGGCAGCACTGCACCGATGTGCTCGAGGAAGGCGCGGTTGGGGCCGATCACGAGCACACCGCTGCGGGAAAGCTTGTCGCGAAAGGCGTAGAGCAGCCACGCCGCGCGGTGCAGGCCGACCGCGGTCTTGCCCGTGCCGGGCGCTCCCTGCACGCAGATCGTCGTGTCGGCACCCGCCCGCACGATCTCGTCCTGCTCGGGCTGGATCGTCGCGACAATGTCGCGCATCGGCCCGACGCGGGGACGCTCGATCTCCTCGGCGAGGATCTGGCTGCGCGAGTCGGGCTCGGCGCGGTCCTGCAGGTGCTCGTCCTCGTAGGCCGTGATCGCGCCGTGGTCGAGACCGAACCGTCGCCGCAGCACAACGCCCATCGGCTCGGCCCTCGAGGCCCGGTAGAACGCGGTCGACATCCGGGCGCGCCAGTCGATGACGAGCGGGTCGCCCTGGTCGTCCGTGACGTGGCGCCGACCGATGTAGAACCGCTCGGGAGCGTCGGTGTCGAGCCGGCCGAAGAACAACGTGGTCGACGGGTCGTCCTGCAGCGAGGCTGCGCGCAGGTGCAAGGTGCGGGCAAGGTTCTCGGCCGAGATCGGGTCGTGCGCCTGGATCTTCAGCGACAGGGTCTGCTCGCGCATCCGGGCCAGCGCGGCTCGCGCCGTGGCCAGGTGTTCCTGCTCGCGGGCCAGTTCTGGGGAGGGGCTCACGGCGTCAGGCACAAGGGGCGATTCTGCCATGGCACCCAGGGCAATCCAACGGGTTTTCCCGGCCACGCGGCATACCCCTTGGACGTGCGAAAGCCGGGTGCACCGTCCCGGGAAGGGGAGTTGGGAGGTGCACCCGGCCCGCATCCCGTCGCTCGCCCTGCGACGGGGCCGCCGCTCGCACGTGCGGCGGGTGCCGCTGACCCGGACGACTGTCCGGGCGCGGCAGGCTTTGGTCAGCTGGTCGTCGGTTTGGCGGCCAGGGTGGCTGTCACCGTCTGCTCCTTGCCATCACGCAGGACGGTGAGCGACACCTTGTCGCCGACGCCCAGCTCGCGGATGCTGGCGACGAGGGACTCCGAGGAGTTCACCGGGTCGTTGTTGACCTTGATGACGACGTCGCCGGACTTCAGGCCCGCGGCCGCAGCCGGTGAGTCCTTGGTGACCTCGGCGATCTGGGCGCCCGCGCGCTGGCTCGCGCCGTCGCTGGCCGACCCGTCGCGGGTGGTGACGCCGAGCACGGCGTGCTCGGCCTTGCCCTTCTCGATCAGCTGGCTCGCGATGTCCTTGGCCTCGTTGACCGGGATCGCGAACCCGATGCCGATGCTGCCGCTCTGGCCGCCGCTGCTGGAGCCCAGGCTGGCGATCGAGGAGTTGATGCCGACCAGCTGGCCGCTCGCGTTGACGAGGGCGCCACCGGAGTTGCCCGGGTTGATCGCCGCGGACGTCTGGATCGCGTTGGTCACGACGTCGACGGAGTCGTTGCCGGTCTGCGGCTGCTGGCCCTGTCCCTGGCCGCCCTGGCCAAAGGGGCTGCCCTGGCCGAACGGGTTCTGGTCCTGCTGCTGCTGGTCGTTGCCCTCGGCCTGCGTCGTCACGGGCCGGTTGAGGGCGCTGACGATGCCGGTCGTCACGGTGCCGGCGAGCCCGAGCGGGTTGCCGACGGCCATGACGGGGTCGCCGACCTTGAGCGCCTCGGAGTCGCCCATCGCGATCGGCCGCAGGTCGCTCGGCGCGTTGGCGAGGGTGATGACGGCGAGGTCGGTGCTCGGGTCGGTGCCCGCCACCTTGGCCTGGAACGACCGGCCGTCGTTGAGGGTCACGGTCAGCTTGGCGTCGGAGCCGGCGCCGCTGACGACGTGGTTGTTGGTGAGGACGTGGCCCTTGTCATCGATGATGACGCCACTGCCCTGGCCCTCGCCCTGCGCGCCCGCCACGGTGATGGCGACGACGCTCGGCGACACCGCGGCTGCGGTGGCGGTCCAGTTCGGGTTGTTCCTGTCGGCCTGCACGACCGGAGCCGTGTTCGTGCCGCGGCCCAGGCTGGACGTCGTCGCAGAGGAGGAAGACTGCGAGTCGTCGAGCAGCTGGGCCGCGGCAAAGGTGCCGCCACTGGCGAGCAGGGCGGCAAGCACCGCGACGGCGGTGAGTTCCGTCAGTCGGCGCCGCTTGGCCGGCTGGGCAGGCTCTGCCCCTCCCCGCGCTGTGACGGAGGGGGGCGGCCCAGCCGGAGGCTGAGTGGTGGAGGGGTATGCCGGGTGGCCGGCGTAGGTGCCAAACGCCGTCCGCTCCTGGGCGGGCGGGGCGCCGACCGGCGCCGCGGTCGGCAGCTCGCGGGTCTGGCCGTACCAGACCGGCCCGGTCACGTCGGGCACCGAGCCGTCGGGGGCGGTGCCGTCGGGAGCGGTGCCGTCGGGGGCGGTGCCGTCCGCCGGGCGGGCGAACGGGTCACGGGCCGGCTGCGGCTGCGCGCCCGGACCCTGCTGGTGGTTCGGCTGAGCCTGAGGCTGGTCGGTGTGCTGGGGGTGAGCCTGCTGCGGCGTGCCCTGGGCAGCCGCCCTCGGCTGCTGGTCCGGCGTGCGGCCGGCATCGCCGCTGCTCTGGGACCATGCGTCCTGGTGGGTCTGGGTCATCGCTCTTCGCGCTCCTCGTCCGTGCTGTTGACCTCAGTCAAACTCACTGACGTCAAGGGGTGCTGGGCGCAGTCTGAGAGTTCGCTGTGGGCCCTTGGCCGGCGTCGCCGAGAGGTGCGATGGGCAGCTCGACGACGAACGTCGCGCCCCCTCCGGGCGTGCGCGCCACCCCGATGCGGCCGTGGTGGGCCGCCACGATCGCGGCGGCGATCGCCAGACCCAGGCCGTTGCCGCCGCCCTGGCCACGGGTGCGGGAGGGGTCGGCCCGGTAGAACCGCTCGAACACCTTGCGTGCCTTGTCAGGGTCGACGCCGGGGCCGTGGTCTCGCACCTCGATCACGCTGAGGGAGGTGCGCGGGGTCGACTCGTCGCCCGCCGACTCGGCAGCCGTCGGCCTGCCGCTGCTCCTGTGGTCCACGGTTGTTGAGGTGGGCGCGAAATCCCTTGTACCCACGGCGATCTCGATCGGTGACCCGGCCGGAGTGTGGTTGAGGGCGTTGGACACGAGGTTGGCCACCAGCTGACGCACCTTCGCGTCGTCGCCGCGGGTCGAGGTCGGCTGGAGTGGTCCGTCGAGACCGACGACATTGATCCGCCGTTCGGGGTCGATGGCGCGGGCGTCCTGCGCCGCGTCGGCCGCGAGCACGGTCAGGTCGAGCTCGGTGATGGTGAGTGGTCGCTGGTCATCGAGGCGGGCGAGCACCAGCAGGTCCTCCACCAGGCCGCCCATGCGGCCGGCTTCGCCCTCGATGCGCGACATCGCGCTGGCCACGTCCTCGGGCTGGCGCACGGCGCCCTGCCGGTACAGCTCGGCATACCCCCGCACCGCGGCGAGGGGAGTCCGCAGCTCGTGCGACGCATCGGCCACGAACTGGCGCATCTTCTCCTCGGATGCCTCGCGAGCCGCGAACGACTGCTCGATCTGGGCGAGCATGACGTTGAGCGAGCGCGACAGCGACGTCACCTCGTCCTTGGCGGTCCGGGTGGGGATGCGGCGGGTCAGGTCACCGTCGGCGATGGCGGCGGCGGTGTCCTCGATCTGGCGCAACGGACGGAAGGCGCGGTTCACGGCATACCACCCGGCGGCGGCGCACGCGGTGATCACGGCCAGCCCGATCAGGAGCTCGACGAGGACCAGGCGCGAGACAGTACGGTCGACCCCGCCGAGCGAGACGG
This sequence comes from Actinomycetes bacterium, assembly GCA_023420415.1. GTDB lineage: Bacteria > Actinomycetota > Actinomycetes > Actinomycetales > Dermatophilaceae > Pedococcus. The sequence goes on from JAEZWF010000045.1 coordinate 51,682, forward strand.
CCACGACGTAGGTGCCGATCTGTTGGTCCGTCTCGTCGGCGACGGGCCCGGCGACCGCCCGCCACTTCAGCGAACCGCTCTCGGACGTGATGGTGAACGGCGCGTGCGACGTGACCCGGGGATCGGTGAGGGCGAGGTCCGGCACGTCCGGTCGCCGCGACTCACCGGTGGGGTAGATCGGCAGGGTGCTGCCGTCCTCGGTCTGGATCACGACGGCATACCCCGTCGGAAGCCCGCTCTCGCGCTCGGCCTGGATGAGCCGCACGGCGCTCGTCGCCACGGGCTTCGCGGCCGCGCGCAGGTCGGCGTCGACGCGGCGCATGAGGTCCTGGCGGATCAGCGCGGCGGTGGCCGAACCGGTGAGGATGAGCGCAATCAGCAACAGGCTCAACAGGATCGCGATGAGCCGCACCCGCAGGGGCAGGGCCTCGAGGTGCTTGCGTGCCTGTTCCTTGCGGGACGGGCGAGGCTCGCTGCGGGCCTGGTTGCGGGGGTTGGGCACGGATGCGGTGGCCACTAGGCCTCCGGCGGCTTGCGCAGCACGTACCCCACCCCGCGCTTGGTGTGGATCAACGGGGCCATGCCCTCGGTGTCGATCTTGCGGCGCAGGTAGGAGATGTAGGACTCGACGATTCCGCTCTCGCCGCGGAAGTCGTAGTCCCACACGTGGTCGAGGATCTGCGCCTTGGACAGCACCCGGTTGGGGTTGAGCATGAGGTAGCGGAGCAGCTTGAACTCGGTGGGGGAGGTGTCGATGACCCGACCCGCGCGACGCACCTCGTGCGAGTCCTCGTCGAGCTCGAGGTCCTCGAACCGCAGCGCCGCGCTCTCGTCGACCTCGCCGCGGGTACGGCGCAGCACCGCGCGGATGCGGGCGACGACCTCTTCGAGGCTGAACGGCTTGGTGACGTAGTCGTCGCCGCCGACGGTGAGCCCCTTGATCTTGTCGTCGACGCTGTCGCGCGCCGTGACGAACACGATCGGCAGCTGCCGGCCGGTGTCGCGCAGCTTGCGGGTGACGGTGAAGCCGTCCATGTCCGGCAGCATCACGTCGAGCACCACGAGGTCGGGGTCGTGCTGGGTGGCCAGGTTGAGGGCGGTCGCGCCGTCACCGGCGACGTGCACCTCGAACCCGGCGAACCGCAACGACGTCGCGAGCAGCTCGCGGATGTTCGGTTCGTCCTCGACGACGAGCAGGCTGGCCTCGGGTTGCGCAGTGGTCACGAGGTCCAGTGTCGGCGTGCAGGCTGGGAGTTTCCTGTATGCCGTCTGGGCGCGTTTGCCGGTCCAGGCGTGGGTACGCGCAGCGGCGCCCTCCCGTCGCAGGGAGGGCGCCGCGCTCATTCAGTTGTGGTGGCTGGTTCGGCGTCAGCCGCAGTGCTCGAACGGGCTGGTGTAGCTCGCACCCTCGACCGACCCGCCCCACTTCACGCACTTGTTCGGGGCCTTCTTCTTCACCGGGCCCGCGTAGGACTTGTAGGAGCCGGTGTCGGTGCTGCGGGTCCCACCCTTGACCTCGAGGAAGGCGGAGGTCCTGGTGGCGGTGTTGAGCTTGGACGTCTTGAGCGTGACCACGCAGTTCTCGCCGTTGCGCGAGTTGTAGGTCAGGTAGACCTTGCCGCCGGTGATCGCCTTGCTGTCGATGACCTTCGAGCCGGCGCCGCAGACCTGGGTCGGCGAGTACGGGTTCACCGGGGTCGAGCTGCCACCGCCACAGTTCTTGGAGGTGTAGGTCTTGCTGCCCCAGTAGTAGGCCTGGGCGCCGTTGAAGCGGACCTTGACCGGGGAACCGTTCAGGCGCTGCTCGAAGTGCAGGTGCGGGCCGGTCGAGCCACCCGTGCTGCCGACGTTGCCGAGCTTCTGGCCGGCCTTGACGACCTGGCCGTTGCGCACGCTCTGCAGCGACAGGTGGGCGTAGCGCGTGGTGTAGCCACCGCTGTGCCGGACCTCGACCCAGCGGCCGTAGGACGTGTTGCCCTCGTTGCCGACGCGGCTGACGGTGCCGGCCGCCGAGGCGACGACGGTGTCGCCGTAGTCGTTGGCCCGGTTGAAGTCCACGGACGGCGACGGTGAGTGGTTGGTGCGGGTCTGGCCCTCCCACGACTGACCGCACGGGAACGGCAGCTGGAAGTTGGGCGCGGCGGTGGCAGAGCCGGTGCCGAACGCGACGGCGCCGCTGATGGCGCCGGCCGCGACCAGGCTGCCGATCGCGACCTTGCTGGTGAGCTTCTTCATCTCGGTATCCCCTCGGTGTGTGCTGGCGCCCTGTGCGCCTCTTCCTGGGGATGACCGTTCCAGCGAAATCCCTTGCGGTCGATGGGGAGAACTCCCCCGGCCCGGGTATGCCGCGGGCCTGGCCGGGTGCCCCGGGTCGGCTCCTCCGACTGCTCAGGCGGTCGCGTCGACGTCGTCGGCGTCGACGATGCGGTAGGCGTAGCCCTGTTCGGCGAGGAAGCGTTGGCGGTGAGCCGCGAACTCGGCGTCCACGGTGTCGCGTGCGACCACCGTGTAGAAGTGTGCGGTGCGTCCATCTCCCTTGGGGCGCAACACTCTTCCGAGTCGCTGGGCTTCTTCCTGGCGTGACCCGAAGGTGCCCGACACCTGGATCGCGACGCTGGCCTCGGGCAGGTCGATCGAGAAGTTGGCGACCTTCGACACGACGAGCAGGTCGATCTCGCCCTCCCGGAACGCCTGGAACAGCTTTTGCCTCTGCCCGACCGGCGTCTCGCCGGTGATGACGTCGGCGCCCAGCCGCTCGGCGAGCTCATCGAGCTGGTCGAGGTACTGGCCGATCACGAGTGTCGGTTCGCCCTTGTGCTGCTTGACGATTCGCTCGACGATCGGGTTCTTGGCCGGGCTGCACGAGGCGAGGCGGTACCGGTCCTCGGGCTCCGCCACGGCATACGCCAAACGCTCACTGTCGCCGAGCGTGACGCGCACCTCGACGCAGTCGGCGGGCGCGATGTAGCCCTGTGCCTCGATGTCCTTCCACGGTGCGTCGTAACGCTTCGGCCCGATGAGCGAGAACACGTCGGCCTCGCGGCCGTCCTCGCGCACCAGGGTCGCGGTGAGGCCGAGACGCCGCCGAGCCTGGAGGTCTGCGGTCATGCGGAAGATCGGCGCCGGGAGCAGGTGCACCTCGTCGTAGACGATGAGCCCCCAGTCACGGGCGTCGAGCAGGTCCAGGTGGGTGTAGACACCCTTCCGGCGGGTCGTGAGCACCTGGTAGGTCGCGATGGTGACGGGGCGAATCTCCTTGCGTGCGCCCGAGTACTCGCCGATCTCGTCCTCGGTGAGGGAGGTCCGCTTGAGCAGCTCGTCGCGCCACTGCCGCGCCGAGACGGTGTTGGTCACGAGGATCAGGGTCGTCGCCTTGGCCTCGGCCATGGCACCCGCGCCCACGAGCGTCTTGCCGGCGCCACAGGGCAGCACCACGACTCCCGATCCACCGTGCCAGAAGCCGTTGACCGCCTGCTGCTGGTAGGGCCGCAGCGACCACCCGGAGGTGTCGAGGTCGATGCGGTGCGCCTCGCCGTCGACGTAGCCCGCTTCGTCCTCGGCCGGCCAGCCGACCTTGAGCAGCTCCTGCTTGAGGTGGCCCCGCTCGGACGGGTGCACCAGGACGGTGTCGTCATCGACCTTCTCGCCCACGAGCGGCTTGATCTTCTTGTGCCGCAACACTTCTTCGAGCACCGGGCGGTCGGTGGTGCGCAGCACCAGACCGTGGTCGTCGTCCTTGAGCAACGTCAGGCGCCCGTAGCGGTCCATCGTCTCGGCGACGTCGACGAGCAGGGCGTGCGGCACGGGGTAGCGGCTGTGCGTGACGAGCGCGTCGACCACCTGTTCGGCGTCGTGCCCAGCCGCGCGGGCGTTCCACAGACCCAGCGGCGTGACCCGATAGGTGTGGATGTGCTCCGGGGCGCGCTCGAGCTCAGCAAATGGCGCGATCGCGCGCCGCGCCTCCTCGGCCCGTGGGTGGTCGACCTCGAGGAGGAGCGTCTTGTCCGACTGGACGATCAGAGCGCCATCAGGCACCGGCATCAAGACCCGTCGTAGCTGCTGTAGCTGCTGTAGCCGTCACTGGATGCGATGCCGATCCCGATGAGGGCGACCACGGCGATGATCGCGAGCACGACCGTGACCGCGGTGGCGATCCAGCCCCACTTGGTGAACTTCGCCTGCTCGGCCGGCTGGTCGTTCTTCGTCGCCGCGATGATGGCGAAGACGAGGCCGATGATGCCGAGCCCGCAGCCGCCGACCGTCAGCAGACCGGTGACGACGAGCAGCGCGATGGTGTTGCCGCTCATCGTGCGGGGCGCGGCATACGGCGTGCCGTACCCGGGCGGCGGCGCCTGCCCGTAGGCCGGGGGAGCCGGCGGCTGGGACGAGGTGCCCGAGGTGGCATAGGGGTTGGACGGGGACTGACCGTAGCCACCCTGCTGCCCGTAACCACCCTGCTGGCCGTAGGTGCCACCCGAAGGAGCGGCGTAGGGGTTCTGCGGCGGCGTGCCGGACGCGGAGCCGTATGCCGGAGGGGTTGGCGGGGCTGGCGGCGCACCGGGCGCCGTGGGAGCGGCCGGCTCCTGAGGGCGCGGCTGCTCGGCGCGCGGCTGTTCGGCACGAGGCTGCTCGGCGTGCGGCACCTGCTGCGTCGCGCCGGTCTCAACTGGTCGGGTGTGGTCCTGGGTGGCGCCCGAACCCGACTCCGGCGCCGCGGTCTCGTCTGGCACGTGATCGCTGGGAGCGGTCGGGTCGCGGAACTGCGGGTCCTCGCGCGGGGTGTCGGTCATGTGTCGTCCTCGGGTGCGGTCCGGAGTGGCGGCAGTCGTCGCCGTTCCCCAAATCTATCCCGCTGCCCCGTGGCCGCGTTCGCGGATCCCGTCGCGACGCCGGCACGGCTCCCGCCTGCGGCCGCAGCGCTGACCGGACGTGACAGGATCGGGGGGTGAGCATCGGACTGCCCCAGCGTGAGCCCGCGACCGGTCTTCCCGAGCGCGTCACCATCTACGAGGTCGGCCCGCGCGACGGTCTCCAGAACGAGAAGTCCGTCGTGCCCGCTGCGGTCAAGGCCGAGTTCATCCGCCGCCTCGCTGACGCCGGTCTCGAGACGATCGAGACCACCTCGTTCGTGCCACCGTCCTGGGTCCCGCAGCTGGCCGATGCCAAGGAGGTTCTCGCCGATCTCGGCGACACCGGCCGAGGGTCGCGCCGGCCCGTCCTCGTCCCCAACGAGCGCGGCCTCGACGATGCCCTCGAAGCCGGGGTGGGTGCCATCGCCGTGTTCGGCTCGGCCACCGAGACGTTCGCCCGCAAGAACCTCAACCGCACCGTCGCGGAGTCCATCGACATGTTCCGGCCCGTGGTCGAGCGGGCCAAGGGCTCCGGCCTGTGGGTCCGTGCCTACGTCTCGATGTGCTTCGGCGACCCGTGGGAGGGCCCGGTGCCCATCGAGCAGGTCGTCCACGTCTGCCAGCGCATGATGGACCTCGGCGCCGACCAGCTCTCCCTCGGCGACACGATCGGCACCGGCACGACGGGCCACGTCAGTCGGCTGCTCGACGCCCTCGACGCCGTCGGCATCGGCGCAGACCGCGTCGGGGTCCACTTCCACGACACCTACGGTCAGGCGCTCGCCAACACCATGACCGCGCTGCGCCACGGTGTCTCGGTCGTCGACGCCTCCACCGGTGGCCTGGGCGGCTGTCCCTACGCCAAGAGCGCGACCGGCAACCTCGCCACCGAGGACCTCGTCTGGGCCCTCGACGGCGCCGGCGTGCAGACCGGTGTCGACCTCTCCTCCCTCGTGCAGACCAGCGTCTGGATGGCAGGTCACCTCGGCCGCCCGTCACCGTCGGCGGTCGTGCGCGCGCTCGCGGGCTCTGACTGAGGTCGAGAGGTATGCCGCCGGGTCGTCACCGGGGGATGGGCAGGTGGTTCACCGGGGTGTGTGCTCCTTCGACGTGGGGCACTTGGGAGGCAGGAGAGACGGTTCGGGCGGGATGGGAGAGACGGATACCGTGAATGTGTCGTCCTGGGACCCCCGCCGAGTCACCTTCGTCGCCCTTGGCGTGCAGTACCTGGTAAATGCACTCGTGTACTCGACGTACATTGCCCGGCTACCGGACCTACGGGAGAGCACCGGCCTGTCCCTGGCCGCGCTGGGCCTGGTGATCACGGTCGGCAACGTGGCCGCCTTGGCGGTGTTGCCGCTTTGTCCGCCGCTGATCCGGTGGGGCGGCAGCAAGTGGGTGATGGTCGTCGCCGCGCTCGTCTACGTCGGCACACTGCCGGCCCTTGGCCTGGCTAGCTCGCCCGCCGCGCTGGTGATCGCCGTGATCGTGATGATGGTGGCCAACACGATCGTCGATGTCGCACTCGCCCGGCAGTCCGCCGTCTTCAGCGCGCAGGCCGAGCGCCCTGTGCTGAGCCGGCTTGCCGGCATTTACAGCGTTGGTGCACTGGTCGGTGCAGGTGTGGCCGCGCAGATCACGCACTTGGGGGTGAACGCCACGACTCACCTCACCGTCGTCAGCGCCGTGTTGGTGCTCGCCCTGGTCAGCACTGTCCGAGGCTTGCTCGGCAGCGGAGCCGATCCCGCCCCTGGCGGCGACCGTGGGCGGGTCGGCTGGCGCGGCCACACGATGCTGCTGCTCACTATTGCGGTGCTCAGCGCAGCCGCCGTCCCCCTGGACGTAGGGCCCGGAGAGTGGGCGACGTTCCGAGTGCGCGAGGACCTGGGCCTGAGCTCGGGCCTGGCGACCGGTGCTTACGGCGCATTCGTCGCGGGTACCTGCCTCGGCCGATTCCTGGGCGACCACGCAGCGCACGCGCTGGGACGCGTTCGCATCTGGTACGTCTCCATCGGTTGCTCGCTCACCGGCATCGCGATCGCCTGCCTGATCCCGCACGCGGCCGCGGCATACGGAGGTTTCGCCGTCGCTGGGCTTGGCGCTGCCGTTCAGGCTCCGCTGTTGACGGAGGCGGCGGGGCGTGGCCCCGCCGCGGCGCTGACGGCCTTTTTCCTGGGGAATCGGTTAGCGGGCCCCGCCACGCCCGTGACCATCGGTGCCCTGGCCAACACGCCGAGTCTCGGGGTGGGCCTGGCCATCGTCGCTGTGACAGCACCGTGCGTGGCGCTGCTGAGCGTGCTCGGGCGGAGAGCATTCGTGTCGCCCCGAGATGGGTAGGAACAAGCCACGCGACGGTGTGAGGCACCCGGAGGCGAGGCCCACCGACTCTGTCATGAAGCTCGGTTGGCGACCTCAGCCCGGCGCGGCACCCGTCACGCGGTGAATCGACAAGGTTCGTGAGGTCCCGTCGACGGTGCCGTGCACGCGCCCACCCTCGACCCGGTCGGGGTAGAACAGGAGCCGACGCACCTGCCCCTCGCCGTCGGCATACCCGATCCACACCGCCTGCCGGTCGGCCGCCGCATCGCGCAGGACGGCCAGCGTCGTGGTCGGGTCGGTGCTGGGCAGCGCCGGTCCCTGCCGCGTCGCCAGCTGCTCGCGGTGGTATGCCGCGGCCTCCTCGCCCGCGCGCATCGCGCCGATGAGGGTGGTCACCAGGTCATCGTCGACACCGCTCGCGGTGACCGGGGGGCGGCTGCGCTGCGTGGGGGTGCGGTGCCGCCCGACGGATGGCACGACGACACCGCCGTCGGGTGTCTCAGCCGCCGGGGCGTAGCCGTTGTCCCGCAGGAACCCCAGCACCGTCTCGGCCGCGACCGGTGACACGACGACCGTCGGTGCGATCCGGCGCAGCTGCAGCGCCGACAGCTCGCGGTCGGCAAGCATCGCGCCGAGGGTCGTCTCGTCGTCGCAGCGGACGTACGCGCTGACCGACCCGACCCGAGCCTGCCCATGCCGCCGGGCGACGTCGCGGACGAGGTACTCCAACGGCTGGGGGACCGGGGTGGGGCTCGCCTCGGCCAAGGTGCCGAGCACCTGGTCGACGGACCAGCCGGCGTCGAGTCCGCGCCGCAGCGAGTCAGCGGTAAAGCGGTAAACCGTTGCCCCGCCACGACTTTCGACATCGGCCACGAGTCGCATGAATGTCGCCAGTGACCCGGCCAGAGGTCCCGGCGCCACGGCGGTGAGGTCGGCCTGCAGCAGCACGTGCTCGACCGGTTCGGGCAGGTGGTCGGCCATCGCGGCGGCGAGGGTGGAGTCGTCAGCGCCGGCCAGCAGCGCCCGCCCGGCGCTCGACAGCGCGCCCCGGCCGGTGACCCCGAGCCACTCGGCCTCGCGCAGCACCGCCTGCACCACCTCCTCCAGCCGGCTGGGCACCCGGCGCGGACGGTGCCAGCGCAGGGTCGCGGCGAGGGAGTCGGGCGTCGCGGCGACACCTGCATCGGGCTCGGCTGTCAGGGTGAGCAGATCGCGGCGCAGGCCACGCGTGGGCGGCCAATGCGCGTCCGGGCCGAGGGCGTTCACGGTGCCGCTCGACCCCGGTGGCGTCGTGCCGACGAGGTGCGACGCGCGAGTGCTGCGCAGCCACGCCCGGGCCAAGGTCGCCCACCGGTCGCCTGCGGGTTGCTGCTGCCACTCGTCGTAGGCGGGAGTGGGGGCCCACGACGGCTCAAGGGCGCCGTCGTCCGCAAGGAGGCCCGCGGCATACGCCACCTCCACCACGAAGGCGGCTCGCGCCTCGTCGACATTGAGCAGACTCGCCAGCCGGCGCAGGTCGCGGACGGCGAGTCCACCGGACCGCAGCACCCGCGGTGGGCGCAGGCCCCACTCGGCCGCGACCTCGTCGACGAGGACGAACAGGTCCGTCACCTGCTGGCCCGCCGCAGAGTCCACGGCGGCCGGGTCGAGGACCGGCCCCGTCGCGACCGGGACGGTGAGGGCGACGTCGCTGTGGCTACTGCCCCCACGCAGCGAGAGCGCCACCTCGCGCGGCAGGGTGAGCTGGTCGGCCCCGGTCGAGGCCACCAGGTGGTGCTCGAGCAGCCAGCGAGCACCGTCGGCGACCCGGTCCGGGCTGCCCGCCGGCAGCACCGCCAACGGCGGACCCCACGTCAGCCGGTCGAGGATCGCCCGGGCCGCTGCCGGAGCCTGCGCGGCGACCCCCGCAGGGTCGTCCGGCACCGACACGAACAGGTCGGCAGCGCGCGGGCCGAGCCCGGCCGGGTGCGCGATGACCTCGGTGACCGCCCGCGCCGGGTGCAGCCCGTCAGGACTGCGCCACAGCAGGCCCAGGGCCCAGAGGTCCTCCAGCAGCGGGCTGACGGCGGGCTCGTCCGCGGACAGCACCGCGGCCACCGCGTCGGCGCGCACCGGGGTGCCGCTCACGAGGGCGGCTTCCAGCACCTGCAGGTGGGCCAGGTCGAGGCTGTCGACGGCCCGCTGGATGCTGGCCCGGGTGCTGGCGCGCGCGGCCAGGGCCGACAGGTCAGCCGGTGCCGGACGGGCGAGGTCCTGGCGCTGGGTGACCAGTGCACGCAGCTCGTCGTCGCTGCGAGCACGGATGTCGTCGGCCATCGAACGCGCACCGGCGCGGGACGCACCAGAGGGGGACGAGGCGGTCACCGCACCAAACTAGTCCCGCCCGCACGGTGCCGCGCCGGTGGTGGGTCAGTGGTGGGACTGCGGTGTTCGGTGCAAGGCGGCGTTCGGTGCAAGGCGGCGTTCGGTGCAAGGCCCAGGCAGTCCACGGGCGCGATCACAGGTTCTGCCCACACACTGGTGGGATCGACACCGGGGGAACGACAGGAGACGCCATGCCCACGCCCACACCCCCTCACGGTCCCACCGACGGCCAGACCGACCGTCCGACCGAGCAACTGCCCACCCACGACACCCAGCAGCTGCCTCCGGCCCTTGGCGCCGCGCCACCCGCGCCCGCTGGGCCGCCGCCGCGCAAGCCCGGTGTCTGGCGCGAGGCCACCTCGACCACGGGCGGACGGATCGCGGTCGCCGTGGCCGCCGGGTTGGCCGCACTGCTCGTGCTCGGGTCGCTCGGCATCGGCTCGCTCGTCGTGGCTCGGGCGGCCTTCGGCCACGGGGGCACCGAGCGCGTGGGCACCGGTCACGAGGACGGACGGCACTGGTCCGGCCCGCGCGGCGACGAGCCGGGTGGCCCGCCCCAGCCCCAGGCGCCCGGCCAGGGCCGCGGCAACGGCAAGGGCAAGGGCGGCGAGCCCGGGGGCGGCGGCCGCGTGGGCGGCATACCGGGTCTCGGCGCCGTCCAGCACGGTGAGTTCACCACCCAGGGCGGCGACGGGAAGCCGGCCACCATGCTCGTCCAGCGCGGCGAGGTCACCAAGGCGTCGGCCACCTCGGTCACCGTCCGCAGCAGCGACGACTTCACCGCGACGTATGCCGTGGACGGCTCGACCCGGGTGCCCCGCCAGGCGCCGGCCGTCGGCGACCGGGTGATCGTGCTCGCCACCAAGGACGGCTCCAAGGCGGTCAGCATCCGTCCGGTGCGCTGAGCGGGCGGCCACTAGGTTTGCGTGCGTGACCCTTCCCTCCGGTGAGCAGTGGACGATCCGCCGTGGCCCGCACGAGGCCACCGTCGTGGAGGTCGGGGGTGGGCTGCGCCGGTATGCCGTGGACGGCGTCGACGTGGTCGCGGGCTATGGCGAGGACGAGGTGGCGACCTACGGCCGTGGGCAGCTGCTCATGCCGTGGCCCAACCGGATCCGTGACGGGAAGTACACCTTCGACGGGGTGGAGCGACAGCTCGCCCTGACCGAACCGGCCAAGCAGAACGCGAGCCACGGGCTGGTGCGCTGGACGCCGTGGCGCGTGACCGACCGCGCCGAGGACGCCATCACCGTGGCCACCCGGCTGTTCCCGCAGTCGGGCTGGCCCGGCGTCCTCGACCTGGCGGTTCGTTACTCGCTCGGCGACGACGGACTCACCGTGACCAGCACGGCGACGAACGTCGGAGACGTCCCGGTGCCGTTCGGCTACGGCGCCCACCCCTACGTCGCGATCGGCGACACCCCGCTGGCTGAAGTCGTGCTCGAGCTGCCGGCCGACACCGAGGTGCTCGTCGACGAGCGCTCGCTGCCCGTCGAGACGGTGCCGGTGCGGCCCAACGACGACTTCCGGACCGCCCGGCCGCTCGGCACCACGAGTCTCGACACGGCATACACGGGCCTGTCACGCGACACGGCGAGCGGCCGCTGGGAGGTGACCGTCTCAGGGCTGCGCGACCGCGGTCCGGTGACGGTCTGGGGCGACGAGGCGTTCACCTGGACGCAGGTCTTCACCGCCAAGGGGGCCGACGACGCACCCGGTGAGCGGGGCATCGCGGTCGAGCCGATGACGTGCCCGGCCGACGCGTTCAACTCCGGTCAGGGGCTCGTCGTGCTCGCGCCAGGCGACTCCTGGAGCGGCACCTGGGGGATCGCCCCGTCGCTCGGCTGAGCCGTCTCGGGGAGGGTGGCCTCGTCCGAGGCTGATGGCCCAATTCCGTTGACCCGTGGGCTGATCCGGCGTTCGAGGATCAGCGCCAACGCCACCATGACGGCGCAGCCGACCACCAGCATGACGATGAAGACGGTGGACAGGTGGTGGCGCAGCAGGAAGCCGGCGACGATCGGCGCGAGGATCGTGCCCGCCTGGAAGGCGCCGGAGTTGACGGCGTTGTAGCGGCCGCGCAGGTGGTCGGGGGCCATGTCGTTGGTGATGGCCGGGATCGTCGGCTGGAGCATCGTCTCGCCGAGCGCGAACAGCGCATGGAACACGATGACCCCCGCCGTCGCTGCATCCGTCCCGGCCACAAAACCGGTGAGCCCCAACGAGATCCACGCCACCGACCACAGCGCCAGCATGACCAGCAGCACGCGGGTGCGGCGCTTCCCGCTGATCCGGCGCAGCACCCAGAACTGCAGGGCCACGATGACGACGGTGTTGACTGCGAACGCGAACCCGATGACCCCGGTCGACACCTGGCTGACCTGGCGGGCGAAGGCGGGGAAGCCGGCCTCCATCTGGCCGTAGCCGATGAAGACGCCGAGGAAGGTGAGCGCGGTCAGCCACAGGACGGCGGGCTGGCGCAGGATCGCGAGGTAGGAGCCGGGTGCGTCGCCGGCATCGGCGGGTCGTTCGGCGCGGCCGTGCACGTGGCGCAGCGGGCCGAGGAGCAGGCCGATCGGCACGAGCATGCAGGCGGCGTCGGCGAGGAAGATGATGGTGAACGTCATCGGGTTGCCGACGTCGGCGTAGATGCCGCCCACGACGCCGCCGAGGCCGATGCCGAGGTTGACCAGGGCGAAGTTGATGCCGAAGTACTGCTGTCGCGCGTTGCCGTCGACGATCGCGGCGATCAGGGCGTTGAACGCCGGCCACGAGATGCCGAAGTTGAACCCGAGGAACAAGAACCCGAGCGCGAACAGCCACGGCGTCGTCGCGAACGCCAGGATGACGCAGCCGATGAGCTGCGCCGTGGTGGCGAACAGCAGCATGAGACGGGCGCCGATGCGGTCGGTGAGCGCGCCACCGGGACCGGTGACCGCCAGCGCCACGACGGCGATGACCGCCATGAGCAGCCCCGCGAGGTCCAGGGAGATGCCGCGGACCTCGTGCATGTAGATGACCGTGAACGGCAGCGTTAGGCCACGTCCGAGCGTCTGCACCGCGACCGTGGACAGCAGCCACCGGCCCTCGACCGGCAGCGCCGCCCAGAAGTCGCGGATGCTGTGCCCGGAGGTCGCGGTCCCACTCACCGCGCAATCCTCCCAGCGTCCCCCGACAGCCCTCCACCGGGTTTCCGCCGTCGGCGAGCGACGTCGGTGAGGGAGGGCCGTGGCCCGGCCACGCGGCATACCTGAGCAGGCACCGCACCGCGCCGGTTAGGCTTGGTCCGCGCGTGACACGCGCACACGAACTTCGAGGTAAAGGGACGACAGGTGCCCACAGGCAAGGTCAAGTGGTACGACCAGGAGAAGGGCTTCGGCTTCATCTCCGACGACGACGGCGGTGACGTGTTCCTGCACGCCAACGCCCTCCCCGACGGGGTGCAGACGCTCAAGGGCGGCACCCGCGTCGAGTTCAGCGTGGCCGAGGGGCGGCGGGGGACCCAGGCGCTGCAGGTGACCCTGCTCGAGCCGGCGCCGAGCGTGTCGGCCGGCAAGCGCGAGCAGAACCGCAAGTCACCCGAGGACCTCGCGCCGCTCGTCGAGGACGCCATCAAGCTCCTCGACAACGCGTCGAACTCGCTGCGCCGCGGACGCCGGCTCGACAAGGACCACGGCACCAAGCTCGCCCAGGTGCTGCGGTTCCTCGCCGACCAGATCGAGCCGTGATGGCGGCCGCCAAACCCGCCAAGACCGATGCCGTCCTCGCGGCCGCCGTCGACCTCGCCCGTGAGGCTGCCGAGGAGATCGCGGAGGCCGGCACGGTCGGTGACCACCTCGGCCTGACCATGGACGAGGAGCGCCTCGGCACGCACTACTTCGCCTGCACGGCCAAGGCCTATCCGGGGTGGCGGTGGGCGATCACCGTCGCTCGGGTGCCGCGCGGCAAGGTCGCCACCGTCTGCGAGACCAACCTCGTGCCCGGCGACGGTGCGCTGCTCGCGCCCGCGTGGGTGCCGTATGCCGACCGGCTGGCTCCGGGTGATCTCGGCGCCGGCGACGTGCTCCCCTACAAGGAGGACGACCCGCTGCTCGAGGCCGGCTTCGAGGCGACGGGCGACGAGGACGTCGACGAGATGGCCGAGTTCGAGCTGGGTCTCGGGCGGCCGCGGGTGCTGTCCGCCGAGGGGCGCGAGGCCGCGGCCCAGCGGTGGTACGACGGCGACAACGGCCCCCGCTCCGAGGTGGCCGAGAAGGCACCGGCCCCGTGCTCCACCTGCGGCTACTTCTTGCCGATGGCGGGGGCGTTGCGGTCTTTTTTCGGCGTGTGCGCCAACGCCTGGTCACCCTCCGACGGTCGCGTCGTGAGCCTTGACCACGGCTGCGGCGCCCACTCCGAGGTGGACGCGCCCGCACCCGAGTCGCTCGTCGAGGCCGGCGACCCCCTGGTCGACGAGCTCGCCTTCGACCCCGCCTGACGCAGCCCCCCGCCCGCCCCGCCCGCAATACGGGGGTTGCTGTCATGAAACGGGCGTCCATACACCC
>JAEZWF010000031.1 GCA_023420415.1 Actinomycetes bacterium
GGCTTCGCGCCGCGGCGGTTGAACCGGGCGTCACTGCGCGCACCAGCCGCCGTCGATCGACATGGCGGCGCCGCGGATCTGGTCGGCCGCATCGCTGCACAGAAAGGCGATCAGCGCGCCCACGTCGGACTCGCCGACGAAGCGACCGGTCGGCTGCTTGCCGAGCAGCGTCGCCCGCGCCGCCTCCTCGCTCACGCCCTCGGCGGCGGCGCGTTCGCGCGCCTGCTGCACCAGGAACGAACTGTTCTCGACCCAACCCGGACAGATCGCGTTGACGGTGATCCCGGTCTGCACCAACTCCAGGGCCAGCGCCTTCGCCATACCGACCGCCCCATGCTTGGCCGCCACGTAGGCCGCCTTGTAGCCGGAGCCGACGAGGCCCTGCGACGACGACACGTTGACGATGCGCCCCCAGTTGCGCTCTCGCATGCCGGGCAGCACCCGACGGCAGGTGTGAAAGCAAGCGCTGAGGTTGACCGCGATGTCCTGCTCCCAGCGCTCGACTGGCATTGACTCCAGCGGGCCCGCGTACTGCACGCTGCCGCCGTTGATCAGGATGTCGATGTGTCCCAGTTCGGCGAGCACGCGGCTCATCATGGCGTCGATCGACTTGGCGCTGGCCAGGTCGGCCTCGTAGAACGAGATCGCCGGCGCAAGGCCGGCTGCGCGCAAGCGCGCATGAATGGGCTCGACCTTCGTCGGTGCGCAGTGCACAGCCAGCGTCGCCTGTGTGCGCGCCAGGGCGACGATGGCGCCGATGCCGACGCTCACGTCAGAGCCGCCGATGACGAGTGCGGTCTTGGCCGCCGGCATGACCGACGCGCTCACTCGATCACGACTCCGGCGCCTCGAACGACCTCGCCCCACTTCTTGATCTCGGCATCGAGGAAGGTGGCGAACTCCGCGGGCGTGCCTCCCATCGGTTCGACCCCCATGCCGGCCAGGCGCTCGCGGAAGGCGGGCTGCGCCAGAATCTTGTTGACGGCGCCGTTGAGGCTGTCGACGACAGCTTTGGGCGTGCCCTTGGGCGCGGCGAAGCAAAGCCAGGTGGTGGATTCGATTTTCGGGAAACCTGCCTCGGCCATGGTCGGCACGTCTGGAAGCGCCACCGAGCGCTTGGGCGCCATGACCGCGAGCGCCTTGACTTTGTTCGCCTTGACGTGAGTGGCGATGCCGGGGACCAGTTGGAACATGATCGGAACCTCGCCCGAGAGCAGCGAGGTGGTTGCGGGACCCGCGCCGTTGAACGGCACATGGGTCATGGTTGTCTGGGTCGATTGACGGAACAGTTCGGCGGCGGTGTGCATCGAACTGCCATTTCCCGTCGTGCCGAAGTTGGCGCCCGGGTTCTTCTTCACGTACTCGACGAACTCCTTGACGTTGTTCACCGGAATCGACGGGTGGACGACCAGGATGTTGGGGACGTTGCCGACGACGATGACGGGTTCAAAGTCCTTCTGCGGGTGAAACGGCAGGTTCTTGTACAGCGCAAGGTTGGTGGCCATCGTGCCGGCGCCGGTGAACAGCACGACATGCCCGTCGGGAGCGGCACCCTTGACGTACGCCGCGCCGATGTTCCCGTTCGCGCCGGGCTTGTTCTCGACGACGAAGGTGCCGCCGAGCATCTTGCCAAGCTCCTCCGCGAGCATGCGCGCCAGCGGATCGGTCGTGCCTCCGCCGGCCCCGAACGGAACCACGATCCTGACGGGCTTCGACGGCCACTGCTGGGCAATCACCGCTCCCCCGAGCAAGGCGCCAGCGAGCGCCACACCAGACTGCATCAACGTACGACGTTTCATGGCGAAGGCTCCCGTGGAAGGTTGAACGGTGACATGTCAAGGCACCCGTTACGAGCCCGCAACGACCACATGCATGTAGCGCGGCCCATGCGCCCCGAGCACCAGGCTGCCTTCGATGTCGGTCGTGCCGCTGGCCCCGGTGATGAGGTTCACGTTGCGTGGCATCGGCTGGCCGGCGATCAATGCCGCATAGTCTTCCAGGTACGCCAGGATGTCGGCACTGCGCAGCAGCACGATGTGGTGCAGTGGCAGGAAGTTCGCCAGCACCGGAGAGTCCGAACCGGAATGGAACACCAGCGAACCGGTCTCGGCGATACCCCACTTCGCCATACCCACCGCGGCAGATTCGTCCGGCGCGACTTGCGCGTGCACCTCGAATGCCGACCAATCGAGCGAGCGCAGCAGCGCGTGCGGCTGCAGCGCGACCACTGCCGGCAGCCTGCGAATCTCCAGGTACGCGGCCACCGCGGCAGGTACGTCAGCGAGCGATGCAACCTGTTCTGCCGTAGCAGCGACCTTCGGCGACGTGACGCGCGCGATGAAGGCCTCCACGAGCGAGCTGGCGAGCAGGTCGGGACGCGTCGATGGCAGGTCCGTCAGCAGCGCGGCGGCGGCGTGTTGCACGGTCGCCGCATCGATGCTGTGTCGCCCGAGCGCGGCGCGCACGCGACCCAGGATGTCGTCGCGCGCCGTCACTTCCGCTGCCCCTCGCCGCTGGCGTAGCGGGCCATGAAGGTCCGGCCCTCGGGCGCCGGAAAGTCGCGGTGCGCGGTCCACGCGCCCAGCCCCGGCATGCTGCGGATCCAGCCGCTGCGGCCGAACAAGCCCAACATGCGGACCGCCACCGACGCCCCCAGCCGATAGATCCGTGGGCGCGACGCGACAAACGTGAAGATCCCCATCCCAAACCGCATCGCCGCCGGTTCCAACCCCTCGCGCCACGAGCGGTCGCGCCAGCCGCGCAGCAAGGTCGGCAGCGGAATGTCCACTGGGCAGACCTCCTGGCACTTGCCATTGAGGGTGCACGCGTGCGGCAGGTCGCGGGTCTGCTCCAGACCGTCGAAAACCGGCGTGAGCACAGCCCCCATCGGCCCGGGATAGGTGCCGCCATAGGCATGCCCGCCCATCTGCCGGAACACCACGCAGTGGTTCATGCAGGCGCCGCAGCGCAGGCAGCGCAGCATGTCGCGCAAACCAGCCTCGGCGAGCATCTTCGTGCGGCCGTTGTCCACCAGCACGATGTGGAACTCCTCGGGGCCGTCCAGGTCGCCGGGCTTCTTCGGCCCGCAATGGAAGGTGGTGTACTGCGTGACATCCGCTCCCGTGGCCGAGCGAACCAGCAAACGCAGCAGCGCAAACGCGTGCGGCAGGCTCGGCACCAGCTTCTCGATGCCGGCGGTGACGATGTGCACCCGCGGCGGCGAGGTCGTCAGCTCGGCGTTGCCTTCGTTGGTGACGGTGCAGGTGGCACCGGTGTCGGCGATCAGGAAGTTGGCACCAGAGATTGACACGTCGGCGCTCAGGAACTTGTCGCGCAGCTCGCGCCGCGCGCTGTCGACCATCGCCTCGATCGTCTCCTCGCGGTGCGGGACGCGGTGAGATTGCTTGAACATCTCCGACACCTGCTCGCGCGTGCGATGCATCGACGGCCAGACGATGTGCGACGGCCGATCGCCCCCAAGTTGCACGATGTGCTCGGCCAGATCGGTTTCGACGCGCTCAATGCCGGCCGCGTCCAGCGCATGCGGCAGGCCGATCTCTTCGCCGAGCATCGACTTCACGCGCGTCACCCGCTTCGCGTTGGCCTTGCGGCACAGGTCGACGACGATGCGCGAGGCCTCGTCGGCCGTCGACGCCCAGTGCACCTGGGCGCCGGAGGCGATGGCGTTGCGTTCGAATTCGAGCAGGTAGTGGTCGAAGTGCTCGATGACGTGGTCCTTGATCCGCTTGCCGCGTTCGCGCGCGGCATCGAACTGCGGAAAAGCCGCCAACGCGGCGCTGCGCTTGCGCTCGGCCGTGCCGGTGGTGCGGTCGATGGCGAGCTTGAGCTTCGGATCGCTCAGCGCGACGTCCGCACGCGCGCGGAAGGACAGGATGGAGGTGTGCATCGTCTCGCTCATTCCTTCTCGCCGATCGCAGGCGCATCGGCCATACCGGCCAGCACCTCGGCGGCGTGGTAGACGCGCACCGGCGAACCGTTGCGCTGCAGCTTGCCGGCCATGTTCACGAGGCAGCCCAGGTCGCCGCCGAGCAGCAGGCGGGCGCCGCTGCGCTCGATCGCAGCGGCCTTCTCCGACACCACGGCATTGGAGATCGCCGGGTACTTGACGCAGAACGTGCCGCCGAAGCCGCAGCACACGTCGTTGCCTTCGAGGGGTTTCATCTCCAGGCCGCCGACATTGCCGAGCAGCGCGCGCGGCTGTTCGTAGACACCCAGTTCACGCAGGCCGGAGCAGCTGTCGTGGTAGGTGGCGGTGGTCGCGAGTGTCACGCCGCTCGGCTTGAAGTGCATGACATCGGCGAGAAAGCTCATCAACTCGAACGTGCGCTCACCGAGCCGGCGCGCGCGCTCGGCCCAGGCCGCATCGTCGGCCAGCGCCTCGGGGTAATGTGCGCGTGTCATGCCGACGCAGGAGCCCGAAGGCGCGACCACGTAGTCGTAGGGCTCGAAGATCTCAATGAAGCGGCGCGCCAGCTTGGCCGCATCGCGGGTGTCACCACTGTTGAAGGCCGGCTGCCCGCAGCAGGTCTGCTGCGCCGGCACCTCGACCTGGCAGCCGGCGTCTTGCAGCAGCTTGAGTGTCGCGAAGCCGACGCTGGGGCGGATCGCGTCGGCCAGGCAGGTGACGAAGAGCGCCACCCGGGGGGGCGTCGACGGCTTGAGCGGACCGCGGGAATCAGTCATGGGAATTCTTTCGGTTCGGGCAGCGCATCACGGCAGTTTCACACCGAGCAGCGGATCGCCCCAATTCACCACATGCATCGCCACCATGGCCAGCGCTCCGACGAGCGCAACATAGTAGATCGTCGGGATGATCGTGCGGCGCAGGATCTGGCCCTCGCGCCCCATCACGCCGACCGTCGCCGAGGCGGCCACCACGTTGTGGTTCGCGATCATGTTGCCCGCTGCCGCGCCGATGGATTGCGCCGCGACCATCGTCGCCCCGCTCACGCCGAGGGCTTGGGCCACGCTGTACTGGTA
>JAEZWF010000023.1 GCA_023420415.1 Actinomycetes bacterium
CGGGGGGGGGGGGGCGCCCCCCCCCCCCCCCCCCGCCCCACCCGCACAGACCGACCAGAAGACCCACACCATGACTCACCAGATCGAGACCCACGGCGACCTCGCGGCCGCCGTCTTCGCCCGGCAGGACGCGTGGCACCGACTCGGGACGACCGTCGCCGGTCACGCCTTCACCGCCGAGGAGGCCATGCGGCTGGGGCACCTGGGCGGATGGAACGTCCGCAAGGTCCCGCTCACAGCCAACGTGATGGACGAGGACGGCGTCACGATCCTCGACGTCCCGGCCTTCGCCACCGTGCGCACCAACCCCTTCACCCACGCGCCCGAGGCGCTGGGCGTCGTCGGGTCCGGCTACCTGCCGCTGCAGAACGAGGAGCACGCCAAGTTCCTCAACCTGCTGGCCGACGAGTCCGGGGCCATCTTCGACACCGCCGGTTCGCTGCGCGGGGGCCGTCAGGTGTTCGTCACCATGCGGCTTCCTGAGGCGCTTGTCGTCGGCGGCACGGACCGCGTCGACCTGAACATCGCAGCCCTGAACAGCCACGACGGGTCCAGCGCGTTCCGGCTCGTCGTCACCCCGGTGCGGGTGGTCTGCGCCAACACGCAGGCCGCCGCTCTGCGCGACCACGTGTCGAGCTGGAGCATCCGCCACACCAGCAACGCCAGGGCCGCCGTGCAGGCCGCCCGTGACGCGCTGGGCCTGACCTTCGCCTACGCCGAGGCCTTCCAAGCCGAGGCAGACCGGCTCATCGAGCGGGAGATGACCGACGCGCAGTTCTTCGACCTGATTCGCGCCACGTTCGGCCCGGCCCCCGACGCCGCGCCGCGTCGAGTCCGTCGGGCATCGGGCGACCGGCTCGCCACCCTCAGCCGGCTCTTCCACGACGCGGAGACACAGGCCGGCATCCGGGGCACCGCGTGGGCCGGCTACCAAGCGGTGGTCGAGTACGTGGACCACTTCGCCCCGGTCCGCACCAAGGTCGCGCCCGACGCCGCCCGCGCCCAGCGGCTCCTGACGACCGAAGGCCCGAGCAACGTCAAGCGCGCCGCCTGGGACGCGTTGACCGCCGCCTAACCCCCGAGCGCAGGGCCGGAGCGCCCGGCCCCGAGCCGCGCTCCGGGCCCTGACCAATGCCGGGTCACCACAGCGCCAACTGCTCGCCGAAGATCCGCCGCAGTCGTCGTAGATCGGCCGCGACCAGCTGCGGATCCTTGCGCGCCATGTTCCGCAGCTCCAACGCCCTTCGCCGCGCCCCTCGCGGATCGCCCAGCGGCGAACCCGTCAGCGCGCGGCGGATAGCCCACTCGCGCCGGTTCTCGACGTAGGTCGACGCCACAACGTGCTCTGGGTGCACCCGCTGACAGAGCGGGTTGTCGCACCGGTGACCGAGCACCTCCGTCGCGGCCAAGGCCTCGACGCCATGCGCCTGCGCGAAACCGAAGCGGTGCGCCACGATCACGCGGTCGGGCGCGAACCAGAACCGTCCGTGACCCTTGCCGCTGATCGCACCCGTCCACCACCAGCACTCGCTACCCGCGACGCGGACAATCTTGCGTTCCCGCCGTGCCACCGTGGCCGCATCCGCGACCGCCTCATCGAGGAGCGCGAGGCCTTCCTCGTCCAGCCGTCGACCACCCACGGCACGCTCACGCGCCGGAGTCCTCGCGCCCCGGCGCGGCCTCGTCCGCCAGTGCACACAGCCGCGCCGCCTCTCGACGGCTCAGTCCCTCGCCACACCACTGCAGGGCCTCGTCCAATCCGAGGCCCTCGTCCGTGGTCATCGCGAGCAGCGCCTCGCCCGCTCGCTGCTCGCAGCGCCGCACCATGTCGTCCCGCTCCCCGAGCGCGACCATCACGTCGACCCCGCGAGCACTGAGCCGCTTCTCCCGCTCGACGCGCTGCTCTCGCATCTTGGCCTGCGCATCCAGCGCGGCACGCCGGGCCACCTGCCGCGCACTCTGCACCTGGCCCCTGACCGGCTTCTCCTGCGTCTCACTCATCGCGTCCGACCCCTTCCGAGTCTCCGAATCTGTCACCCCCAAGGCTGCGACCACTCCCCTGGGCGGACATCAGCCCTCCGACAACCACCCGCGACCCGACGTACCCCCAGCGAAAACCCCAACCGCCGAGTGCCACACACCTCATGCATTCCCGGTTGTTTAAGCGACAACTACTGACCACCAGGCCCACACCTGGAGGCTTCCTACTGGTGTGACCATGTCGATCCATAGGCTCACGGCCGGGAGCGGGTATGACTACCTGACTCGCCAGGTCGCGGCTCAGGACGTCACCGAAAAGGGTCACGCCGGCCTGGCGAGCTACTACACCGCCAAGGGCGAAGCACCGGGCCAATGGGTCGGCTCCGGGATGGCCGGCATCGAGGGTTTGTCGGTCGGGGATGCCGTCACCGCCGAGCAGATGCAGGCCCTGTTCGGTTCGGGTCATCACCCTCTCGCCCAGCAGCGCCGCGACGAGCTGCAGGGCCCCGCCCTGACCGACCAGGACCTGCGGGCGGCGACCCGCCTCGGGATGCCCTACAAGGTCTACAGCGGCGATGTGTCCGCGTTCCGCCTCGAGGTCGCCCAGCGCATCGCCGAGCTGAACCTCAGCCGCGGAGTCAGCGGTCGCGCAGTCCGCGACGTGGCCGTTTCCGTCGAGGAACGAGCGCGGATCCGGACTGAAGTCGCCGTCGAGTTCTTCCGCACCGAGCACGGACGCGACCCGGACGACGCCCGAGAGATCGCCGCCACGATCGCCAAGCACTCACGGCCGCGCACCACGGCGGTCGCCGGGTATGACCTGACGTTCTCGCCGGTCAAGAGCGTCAGCACCCTGTGGGCGATCGCCGATCCGGCCACCGCGGCCCGCATCGAACGCGCGCATCAGGCAGCGGTCAAGGATGCGCTGCAGTTCCTCGAAGAGCACGCACTGTTCACCCGATTGGGCACGAACGGGGTCCGGCAAGTCAACGTGCTAGGCATGGTCGCCACCGCGTTCACTCACCGCGACTCCCGCGCCGGCGACCCAGACCTGCACACCCACGTCGCTGTGGCGAACAAAGTGCAGACCGACGATGGCCGATGGCTCAGCATCGACGGCCGTGTGCTGTACAAGGCCAACGTCTCCGCCTCCGAGCAGTACAACACCTCACTGGAGAAGCACCTCCGGGCCGACGTTGGGCTTCGCTTCGAGGAGCGCCCCAACCTCGACGCGCGTAAGCGCCCGGTGCGTGAAGTTGTCGGGGTCGACCTCCGCCTGAACGAGCGCTGGTCGGCCCGCCGAGCCCGCATCGAGGCGCGCCGCGCGGTGCTCGCGCAACAGTTCCAGAGCGCCCACGAGCGCCCACCCACCGAGGTCGAGTCCATCCAGCTGGCTCACCAGGCCACGTTGGAGACCCGGGAGGCGAAGAAGGAGCCGCACAGCCTGGCCGAACAGCGACAGGCGTGGCACCAGCAAGCGCTCGAGGTCCTCGGCGGCGAGGACGCGATCGCCTCCATGGTCCAGGCGGCCATGGCACCCCCCGCGGGCGCGGCGACTCGGGTTGATTCCAGCTGGATGGAGGCCACCGCGGAACAGATCGTGACCACCCTCGAGGCCCGCCGCAGCACTTGGCAGGTCTGGCACGTGCGAGCCGAAGCACTGCGCCGGGCACGCTCCGCCGACCTGACGGTCGACGACATCGACCGGGTAGTGGGCCTCCTGGTCGACGAGGCACTCAGCCAGCACTCGGTGCGCCTCTCCCCCAACGGGGACGGTGTCACCGAGCCCGCGCAGTTGCGTCGACGCGATGACGAGAGCGTCTACATCGTGCACGGTGCCGAGCACTACACCTCGGCGCGCGTCCTCGCGGCCGAGCAGCGCATGGTCGCCGCGGCGGCCCGCGCGGACGGCCGCTCGGTCCCCGTCGAGGCGGTCGACGTCGCCCTGCTTGAGTCCGCAGCCAACGGGGTCACCCTCAACGCCGGGCAGGTGGCCCTGGTGCGCGGTATGGCAACGTCCGGCGCCCGGCTGCAGCTGGCGATCGCCCCCGCCGGAGCCGGCAAGACCACTGCAATGAGGGCGCTGGCCAGGGCCTGGGAGAACGGCGGCGGAGTCCTCATCGGCCTCGCACCCTCGGCGGCCGCGGCCGCCGCGCTGCGCGATCAGATCGACGTTGGCGGGTCCGTGCACACCGACACGCTCGCCAAACTCACCCACGACCTCGCCGAGGGCGCCCTGCCCGACTGGGCCGCCCAGATCGGCCCGGACACCCTGGTGGTCATCGACGAGGCGGGCATGGCGGACACCCTCTCCCTCGACACCGCCGTCGAGTGGATCACCTCACGCGGCGCCAGCGTCCGCCTCATCGGCGACGACCAGCAGCTCGCAGCGATCGGCGCCGGCGGGGTTCTCCGCGACCTCGACGTCACACACGGTGCCCTGCGCCTGACCAAGCTCATGCGGTTCACTGACCCCGCTGAAGGAGCCGCGTCGCTGGCTCTCCGCGACGGCCAACCTGACGCGCTGGGCTTCTACCTCGACAACAGCCGCGTCCACGTCGGCGACCTGGCCACCATGACCGAGGACGTCTTCACCGCCTGGGAAACCGACCGTGCCGCCGGCCTCGACGCGATCATGCTCGCGCCCACACGCGACCTGGTGTCCGACCTGAACCAGCGCGCCGCCCGGGCACGCCGGCTCGAGCAGGCCCACGGGCCCGAGGGCCCGGGCCGGAGCGTGCGGTTGGCCGACGGCAACCAGGCGTCAGTCGGCGACCTCGTCATCACCCGAGCCAACGACAGACGGCTCCGGGTCACCGCTTCGGACTGGGTCAAGAACGGCGACCGTTGGACTGTGCTGAGCGTCGACGCTCGCGACGCCGGCACAGGAGCCATGACCGTCCAGCACACCCGCAGCCGACGGGTGATCGACCTTCCGGCCGACTACGTGGCCACCTCTACGGAGCTCGGCTACGCCGCCACCGTCCACACCGCCCAGGGCGTGTCGGTCGACGCGGTCCACGGACTCGCCACCGGCGGCGAGTCCCGCCAACAGCTGTACACGATGCTGACCCGCGGCCGGCTCGCCAACCACGTCTACCTCGAGGTGGTCAGCGACGGCGACCCGCACAACGCCATCCGTCCGGACAGCATCACCCCACCCACGGCGACCGATCTGCTCGAGCGTGTCCTGGCCCGCGACGACTCCCCCGTGTCGGCGACCACCCTGGCCCGTCAGGCCGCGGCCCCGGCAACCCGGCTCGGCGAGGCCGCGACCCGATACACCGACGCGCTGTACGTCGCCGCCGAGGACCTCCTCGACCACGCCGTCCTCGATGTGCTCGAGGGTGCGGCCGAGGCCCTCGTTCCGGGACTGACCACGGAGGCGGCGTGGCCCACGCTGCGGGCCCACCTGATCCTGCTCGCAGCCACCGGATCCGACCCCTCACACGCCTTGGCGCACGCTGTTGACGACCGCGAGCTCGACACGGCCGGCGACCGCGCCGCGGTCCTGGACTGGCGGCTGGACGACACCGGACTGCGCAACGCCGGCCGCGGCCCGCTGCCGTGGATCCCGGCCATCCCCACCCGGCTGGACGAGCACCCTCACTGGGGCCCCTACCTGCGCCAGCGCGCAGACCTGGTCACGGACCTGACCGAGCAGGTCCGGGTCGACGCCGAATCCGCGCCCACACCGACCTGGGCGAGCCAAGGATCCGCCCGGCCAGACCCGACCACTCTCGGCCAGGTCGCCGTGTGGCGAGCCGCCATGCAGGTGGAGGAGGAGGACCGTCGACCCACCGGCGCCCCCCAGCTGCAGAAGGCCCCGGCCCGGTGGCAGCAACGACTGAACACCGCCGTGGCGGGCGACCGCACCCCTGCCCTGCAGGAGTGGGGCGACCTGCTGCGCCACGTCGCTCCGGCGGCGGCACGCGACGACTTCGCGCCGCTGCTGGCCGAACGACTCGCCGCCATGTCCCGCGCCGGCCTGAACACCAGGCCCTTGCTGGCGACCGCCCTGCGTCAGGGGTCGTTGCCCGACGACCACGCGGCCGCGGCGCTGTGGTGGCGTCTCAGCCGGCACGTTGCCCCGGCAGTCGCCCAGGAGATCGACCGAGGGCACACGCTCAGCTCCGACTGGGTGCCCGCGCTGGCCGCCAAGATCGGGGCTGGCGGTGTGGAGCAGATGCGGGCCAGCAGCTGGTGGCCCGCCCTGGTCAGCTCCTTCGACCATCCGCTCCAGCGCGGGTGGTCACTGGAGCAGCTCTTGGGGCTCGCCGTCAACGACGGCAGCGACGTCGACGCCGCCCAAGCCATGGTCTGGCGCCTGTCCGTCCTCACCGACCCACCGCCGACCGATGAGGACGTCGACTTCCCCCACCCCGACGACGCTGCACCGGCCGACCTGTGGGACGTCGACCCTGGGGAGCCGCACCCGATGTCCCCCCAAGCGTGGGGTTCAGCCCGCGTCCCAGTCGACACCGACCTCGCCGCGCGCAGTCGGACGTTGGAGGTCCTCGACGAAGAGTTCGCCGAGGAGCCGGCCCTCGGCGAGGAGTTGGAGCTGAGCGTCGACGGGCAGCTTCAACTCGAGGCCACCCTGCGATCGGGGACAGGCCCGCTGGCGCCGAACGACGCCGAAGTCGAGCTGCAGGTGACCAGGGCCGCCGACCTCGACTTCGCACCGGTGCCGGCCAAACGGATGCTCGAGGTCAACCGTCTGGCACTGGCCTACTTTGCCGACCGCTACCAGGGCAGCTGGGCGCAGGACTACCTGACCGACCGCTTGGGCGTCGATCCTGACGGCACGCCCGGGCTCCGACCCGGTTATGCCCCCGCCGGGTGGGCCAGCCTGGTCACCCACCTTCGCCGGCTCGGTGTCACGGACGAGGAAATGACCGAGACCGGCGTCGCGGCCCTGGCACGGACGGGTCGCCTCATCGACCGGTTCCGGGACCGGGCCGTCATGCCGATCCTGCACCAAGGGGAGGTCCTCGGCTTCGTGGGACGCCGCCACCCCGCGTTGGGCGACGACGACAAGGCGGGACCGAAGTACCTCAACACCGCCGACACTCCCCTGTTCCACAAGGGTGCGCAGGTGTTCGGCCTCGCGCCCGAGCTGCCCGTCGCGGACGCGACCCTGGTCCTCGTCGAGGGACCTCTCGACGCCTGGGCAGTCACCATCGCCACCGGCGGGCGACACGTCGGACTCGCCCCGCTGGGCACGTCCCTCACCGATGAGCAGGCCAGCCAGATCGCCCACCTCGGCCGACCCGTCATCGTCGCCACCGACGCGGATCTTGCCGGGCGAGTGGCCGCCGAGCGGGACTACTGGCTGCTCACCCAGCACGCCCTCGACCCCGCCTCGGCCACGTTCCCCGACGGGCTGGACCCGGCCGACGTGCTCGCCCGCGAGGGGCACCCCGCCCTCGAGGCGGCCTTGTCGTCGGCACTCCCCCTCGGCGACGTCCTCCTTGAGGAGCGTCTCAGAAACCTGGCCGGCGCGGATGCCCTGCTGGAGGCTGCGCTGGTGGTGGCCGCCCGTCCCGCAGAGCACTGGAACACCCAGATCGACGGGGTCGCCGCACGGCTGGGCATCTCCTCGACGCAGGCCCGGTCACGCCTCGCGGCCGGTGTGCAAGCGTGGACCCGCGACCCGAGAGCGGCCGCCCGGGCTCGCCTCGACGCGATCGCCGATGTCAAGGCCCGCCTGTCGGCCGCCGTCCAGGGGACCCACTCCGACCGGTGGGCGGCTCTAGCAGCCGAGGTCGATCCTCGACTGACGGCCCAGGCCGACTGGCCGGCCCTCGCCGCCATGATGCAACTGGCACACCAGGATGGTCACGACGTCCCTGCCACCGTCCGCCGACTCGTCGACGCAGAGCCACTGGCGGATCTGCCTGCTCAAGAGCTGCGCTACCGACTCGTGGCGGCACTGCCGATCGACGTCGCACCGACCACGCTTCCAGCAACGCAGGGTCCGGCCCGCCCCGGCGCCAGGGAGCAGGACCGCCGCGCGGTGACGGACATGTCCCGCCAGCGGCCGCGCCCGCCACGTCGCTGACTCGCACGTCGCAGGCGGATTCGGGACCCGATGAGGGCGCCACGGTCTGGATGTCGGCCGCCGTTGGCTCTCGTGCCACCCTGAGCCCATGACGGGTACGAACCACCATCACTCGAGCCTGGTGGGCGACGTACCGCTCGAGCTGCTCATGGCCCAGCTCGCGCAGCGGCGGCCGATCTTCCACAGCGAGGCCGACTTTCAGTTCGCCCTCGCCCAGATGCTAGCCGAGCTGGAGCCGGCCGCTCATTGTCGGCTCGAGGTGCCCCAGCCACGCAGCGGGCGGGGGCGGGAGCATCTCGACCTGCTCGTGCGGGGTCCCGACGGAGCAGCGACCGCCGTCGAGCTCAAGTACTTCACACGGGCCTGGGCCGGTGTCGTCGACGACGAGACCTTCGCCCTACGGGACCACGCCGCAACCGACCTGGCACGCCTCCACTACGTGCACGACATCGGTCGGCTCGAGAGGTTCGCTGCGACCTCGGGGGTTGCCGGTGTCGCGATCATGCTGACCAATGAGCCGCGCCTGTGGGACCCGAGTGGACAGGGCAGGGGGAACGACGTCGCGTTCCGGATCCACGAGGGCCAGGTTCTGTCGGGTCTCTTGGAGTGGGGCAACGGATACAAGCCGAATCGTCGTCAGCTGAGCGGGCGGTACTTGCTTTCGTGGCACGACTTCTCGCTGATCGACCCTCGGTCCCGGGGCGGCCGGTTGAGGTGGACGGCCGCGCTCGTGCCGGCGCCCGGCCGGTGAGCCGGCTAAGGGCGGTCTACTCCTCGACGATCTCGCCGGTGCCGGTGTCGATCGTCTGGCCGTCGACGACTCGAAGCCGTGGCCCCGTACTCTCCTGGACGCCCTCGGGGGGCCGGTGGGCCGCGACGTCACGGTCGAAGACCTCCAGGCGCTGCGCGGTAGCCGGCTCTGCGAGGTGACGCGAGTGGCGGCCCTTGGCGGGCCACTGCGGGTGCCCGTCCTCGCAGTGGTTCCTGACCCGCTGCCGCATGCGTTCCACGAACGCGGGCAGGGCGTAGCGGTGCCACTCCTCGAGAGCGTCGCTGCCGAGCGATAGGGCTGCTCGGCGCCGTTGGTCGGCGAGGACGGCGAGTTCTCGCACCAGGTGGGGGTGCTGCGGCCAGCAGTGTGGGACCACGCCTGCGACGTCCCACACGTACTCGGTGTTGAGCCAGCTGGTGAACGCCTCGAGCCAGGTCCACATTTCACGGCGCAGCGGGGCGCGGGTGAGGCTGTCCGGGTCCCAGGGTCGGGGAAGCATCTTGAGGCTCCCGAGGGCCTTGCGTTGCTCATCGGTCCCGTTGATGGCCAGGTCGAGCTCCCGGTATGCCTGCTCGAGGAGGCGGCCCGGGTGCGGAAAGTCGGTCACCATCGGCCCCGGTCCGGGGCCCTCGTTGGTCATGGGCCTCATCTGCGGATCCCCTCCCCTTTCAGTTCACGTCGTTGGACAGGCCACGCCTGCGAGCCTCGACGAGCGCGGCGGTGCGGCGGGCCTCAGCAGAGACCGAGGTCGAGCTGCGGGTCTGACCGATTTGGGAGCGGGCGTGTTCCTGCTGGTTCAGCAGGGCGCGACCGTCTCGACCGTCGATGCATCGGGTGAGTCGGGCGATCATCGGTTTGCCGTTCTCCGACACCACCAACGCCTGGCGTTCCTTCAGTTGCCTCACCTCGGCGCCGGTGAGGATGGGGATGTCTTCGGCGGTGGTGGTGCGCCCGCCCATCTGCCCGGTCTGCCAGCTGGTGCGCGAGATCCGCACGGGTCCGAGCAGGTCGGAGATCTCCTGGTTGAACGCCACGTCCTTGGAGCCGCCGAACAGGATCAGGTTGTTCGTCAATCCGAGTAGGGTGCGCGCCTCTTGGTCCCCGAAGATTGCCGACAGCTGGGGCCGGGTCTGCGCGGCCCAGATGAACGAGATGCCCAAGGCGCGCTCGTTGGCCATCCGGGTGCGGAGCGTGGGAAGCGGCGCGGTCGAGGGCAGCTCGTCGAGGCAGGCCAGCATCGGCGGGCACAAGCGCCCCCACGGCGAGGCGTTCGCGGCGACGAGGGCGGCGTCGAGGACGTGCTCGGCGACGGCCGTCATCAGCGGTGAGGCGCTGGCGTACGGGTCTTCCCGTCCGAGCAGGTATATCGTGCCGCCACGCCGAATCACCTCGCTGATGTCGGTGGCTGGGCGGCCGGCACCTGGGACGCACCGTCTCCGGATGGGCTCTTGGAAGAACAGGCTCAGGGCCTGCTGCACCGTGGTGATCGTGTTGCCGGCGGTCCGGTCGTCGCCATGCAGGGCCCCGTGAAGCAGCCCGTGCCAGAACGGCGCGGCGTGCGGGTGTTCTCGCAAGATCTCGGTGGGGTCGGTGGCGCTGAGCGGGTTGGCCACCCATCGGAGCACGTGCTCGAGGTCGCGCCCGGTCAGTGCCGCGGCATGGAAGTACGCCTGGATCACCTTGGCTGCCTCGGCGGCATAGAAGCGGGCGGCGTCGTCCGCGTGCCCTCCTGCGACGGCGCCCTTGACGGTGCCCGCCGTGAAGGCCTTGGCTCGTCGCTCGGCGACCATCGGGTCGACGCAGCCGTCGATCGGGTCCCACACGAGCTCCGGCAACCCGGCAGCCAGACCGAAGGGGTCGAGCACGACGCATGGCCGCGGTTCGCTCTCTCCTGGACCCGGCGCCTGCCGTGAGCCGAAGCTGAGCAGCAGGTCGTCGACCTTGGTGAGCGTCACCAACGCGGCTCCTGGGGCGCGCAGCAGCGCCGGGATGAGCAGGTCGAGTGTCTTGCCGCTGCCCTGGGGACCGATCACGCCGGCGGTCCGGTCCCACGGCACCCATAGTTCGCCGCCTCGCGGCGCTTGTCCTCGACCGAGTCGCCACCCGACCTGCTCGGGCCGAA
The DNA here is from genome assembly GCA_023420415.1 of Actinomycetes bacterium. Taxonomy (GTDB): domain Bacteria; phylum Actinomycetota; class Actinomycetes; order Actinomycetales; family Dermatophilaceae; genus Pedococcus. The sequence continues at coordinate 10,939 of JAEZWF010000023.1, forward strand.
ACGGGTGTCCTGTGCGCAGTCCCATGATTCAGCGTCGCTTCCCGTAGAGATCGGGCCGGACCACGGCCGCTGACTTGCGCAGCCGGGTTCGCCCGAGGAGCCGCTCGGCTTCCTCCCTCGTGGCCATCCCCTGGATACGACCGGGTCCCCACCGGTCCATGCCGGCCTTGACGCCCCAGAGGGTCAGCGTGAGGAGCACCGCCTCGACGAGGGCCAGCCATACTTGAACCGCCAGTGGACCGGCCAGCTGAGACGCCGGCGACGACAGTCCGGCGCCGGCGTCGCCTCCCAGGATCGCGGGCACGCTGGTGAACAGCGTCTCCCGGGAAGGCAGGGTCAGGCCCGCGCCGGCGACGAGGTTGGCACCCGCGCGGCCCGCGTGGATCCCCAGGATCAGCAGGAGCACGGCAGCTACGACCGTCGCGACGGGTATCTCCCAGGTGAACGGGTAGGGGTTGGTTCGGCGTGCACGTTGCATATTGATGGCTCCCTTCTGCTCACCCAAAGCCGCCTGGGGTCATGTGGTGGCCACGTCCGTGGGAGCGATCCAGGGTGCAGCAGCAGCTCACAACGGGAGCTCGCTCACGCGGCCGGCCGTGTCGGCTGATCGGAGATATTGCCGACGCGCCAGACCTCAAAAATCGTCTTCGTGGCGGCTTTGTCGGCGTAGCTGCCGTAGGTGACGCCGCGTTGACTGTTCATCGCCTCGACCGTGGTCTGCTTGCTGGGGTCGAAGACCATGGCGACGTGGCCGATGGTGTTCGGGCCCAGGTAGGAGTCGTAGAAGATCAGGTCGCCCGGTCTGGCCTGCTGTGGCTGCACTCGGAATCCGTTACCGGCGGCGAGCCAGTCTCGTTGTGCCCCAGCGGTTCGAGGGGTCGTGACACCAATCTGCGCGTAGGCGGCTTGGGTGAAGGATGAGCAGTCCCAGGCATCGGGTCCGTTGGCTCCCATGATGTAGCGATCGCCGACCTGACTGGCGGCCCAACGGAGAACGACTCGAAGTCGGTCGTTGGTCAGCGGCGGAAGGTTGGGGTTGCCCTGGCCGGCGTCGCACTCGGTGGTGCTGCCCAGGACCGTGCCACCGCCGTAGGCGGCGGCATAGAAGAGGACGTCGTTGACGTACCAGTCGGCGTGGTTGTAGGCGAAGATGGCCGACCTCACCCCGGCCGGGCCGTCGGCGACGCCGGACTTGGTGAGGTAGTTCGCGGCCGACATGGCGCTGTCCGCGTCATTGGTGACGACCGCCCGGCCGTCCCCATCGCCGTCGACGCCCATCGTGGCCCAGGTGGCGGGCATGAACTGCATGAGGCCTTGTGCGCCGGCGGAGCTGGCTGTGTTGTTCCGGCCGTGTGCGGTCTCCTCCATGCCGATCCCTGCGAGCAGGGTCCACGGGATCTTGTAGCGGTCGGCGGCCGCGACGTAGAGGCTCTTGATGTCGGCCGGGATGGGTCGCGGGGGGTTCCTCAGGGATGCCTGCCGGGGGGTCCCGGGCAGCGGCATCGCGAAGCCGAGACCGCCCTCCTGAACCGGCTCTCCCGGCGGTGGGGTCCAGCTGGCCACCGCCTGGCCGTTGAGGGGTGCGCCGCGGGCCAGCATCCAGGCCACGGGGTCGACAGGTGCCCCGCCGACGTGGATCTCGAAGTGAAGGTGGTTGCCGGTGCTGGCTCCCGTGGAGCCTTCGACGCCGAGCGACTGGCCACCGGCGACCTGGGCTCCACTCCTCACGGCCAGCGACGCGAGGTGGGCGTAGCGGCTCCGCACGGTCTGTCCCGTGTCGTCGATGTGTTGGACGTCGACGACGTTGCCGTACCCACCCTTCGTTCCGGCGAACGCGACCCAGCCGGCCCCGATCGCCACGACGGGGCCCGGTCCCGGCTGTGACACCAGGTCCTGGCCGGTGTGCATGCGCCACTCGTGGTAGATCGGGTGGAACTCTTGGCCGAAGCCGCGCTGGCCCACGGTGTAGGCCTGGGCGAAGGGCGGCCGCCACGATCCGGTGACGGGGGTGAGCCCGCCGCAGGCGATGGTGCGCAGCTGCTCGGCCGCCGCTGGCGCGCTCACGGTCATCACGATCAGGGCGATCGCCAGCGGCAGCCCGAGGACCAGGACGAGGACCGGGACGAGGGTGAGAGCGATCTTCTTCACGGCCATCGCGCCCGTCAGGCCGCGCCGGTGAGCGCCTGGTTGGTGAAGGTGAGGTTCAGCTCGACCGGGTGGAGCACGGTCTGCACCTTGTAGTGCTGCTCGCCCACACACCACAGGGCCCGGCCCTTGCCCTGCATCGCCCAGCCGGTCACCAGGCCCTGGGCCATCGGCCCGAGACCAAGCATGCTCTCCAGCTCGCGTGCGACCCCAAGGTCCTGCCCGTGCAGGACCTTGACGTCGGCCAGGTGCAGCAGGTCCTTGGCGATCGTGGCCGTTTGCGAGCCGGCGTCCCCGGCAGACAGCAGGTCCGATGGCTTGTGCGCGACGGCGAACTGGACGTCCCCGTCCCGGCGGGACAGACGAAGGTCGGCGTCGAAGGACTTGACCGCCTCCGGACCCAGCCGAAGCTGCTTCCAGGACTCGTCGCGCACGACCACGCGCAGATCGCCGGGGGCGGCCATTTCCCGCATTCCTCGCCCCCAGGAGTTGAGGCAGGTCAATGCGATTCCGATCGCCTCATCGCCCAACGGCTCGAGCCGGGACAGGCTCAGCGACTGGATGGGGGCGGCCCAGTCGACGTCGATGGTGGTGTGGTCGTCGAACAGCCCGGCCAGTGCGCCGCTGACGAGCTGGCCCAGCGCGTCACGCAGCAGCCGGGTGTCGTCGAGGAAGTGCCGCTCCCCCGCGTACCGGCACTCCTCGATCAGGTCGTCGGTGGGGTTGTTGAGCAGGTGCCACAGCTGGGGGATCGTCGTCTCGGTCAGCTGGGACTGCCCCAGGGTGTACCCCGTCAGCTTCTGCAGGGCGGCCTTGACCACAACTTCGTCGCTCGGGCCGAATGGCACCCGCTGGTCCCCGATCCGCTGGCTGCCGACCAGCCCACGGACCAGTGTCAGCCACCGCCCGAAGACGACGGCGGAGCGCCCTTGCGCTTCGCCGGCGTCCAGCTGATCCCACCCGGCCATCAGCGGCCCGAAGGCCAGCGGGTTGATGCGGGTGGGGAGCCCGGGCCCGATCGCGAACGGTTCGACCCCGAAGAACTTGCAGAGCCCTTCGTACTCGTCCTTGGGGTCGCCCAGGACCAGGATCCGGTAGCCGAAGTCGGTCATCCGCAGGCAGAACGCCTTCGTGGTGGCGGACTTGCCGCGGCCGGGTTTGCCGAAGCTGAAGATGTTGGGGTTGGTGACGGGGACATCGTCGTCGAGGACCCAGCCGTTGGGGTCGGCGTAGAACGCGCCGCCGGACAACATGTCGATCCCCATCTGGGCGCCGGTGGGTGGCAACCCGGGGGTTGAGATGAACGGCCACAAGACGGGTGTCTGATCGGAGGTCATGCGCCAACTCGAGACGGGAGCGGACGCCGGCGACCAGCCGGCCCCGGCCCGTCGAGGTCCGCGGCGTGGCGCGGGCCGGAACAGTCGGGCCTCTTTCGCGGCCGCCGTCGACGTCGGCGCCGAGGGCAGGTCGTGCCCGAAGTCGGCTAGGAGCCGGGAGATGTTGCGCCCGCCGGCGTTCCGGCCGGCAGGGGTGCGGGCTGACATACCCATCGCTCAGCCCGCCTTCCGGGTGAGGCTGACCCCCAGGGGCACCGTCGACGCGGCGAAGGCGAGGTCCTGTGCGAGATCCAGTCGCAGCGGCGCGAACCCGGCCCGGCGCACGGAGGCGTCGAGGCGGCGACCGAACTCCGAGACCCTGGCGGTCTTGGGCACGGTGACCGTGCACACCGCGTAGGGGCGGGTCAGGGAGTTGCCGCGGGCCAGTTTGGTGTCCAGTCGTCGCACCTTCTCGGCCTCGTCCCTGGCCTTGGCGTTCTGCTTCATCTTCGCCTTGGTGCGCAGCTCCTCGCCGATGTCGGCCGCCCACTCGCTCGTGGCGCTCTGGCGCCCCGCAGCGGATTGGCTCAGGATCGGGTAGGCCACCAGGAAGGAGCGGCGCTCCCCCGGTTCGGTTGGGGTGAGGACCGGAAGCAGGGCCCCCATCGCTGCGCCCTTCACGGGGAGCTTGAGGGTGGAGCTGATGCTGTTCCACGCGTCGTGGCTGTAGTGGCGCACGACCGGCTCAGCCCCGGATGGTCCGGCCATCGCCCACGGGACGTCGGCGTTCACCTCGGGGTCGTTCTGTCGGGCGCCCAGCGCGTCGATGATCCCGGCCCGGTCTCCGGGTGCGAACCCGGTGCGGGAGGCGAGCGCCAGTTCGGGGCTGGTGAGCCACTTCACGCTGGTCATGCCCATGCCTCCGCGCAGCTGGGCTTCGATCTCGCCGAGCACGCCGTAGATCACCCGGGCGCGTCCCTCGAGGCCGCCGCCGGACTCCTTGGCCTGCTTGCCGAGCCGACCCTCTGGGATGACGACGGTCACGAACGCCTCGGTGCGAACGCTGGCCCGGGTGAGGGTCTGCTGCAGCTCGTCGTTGATCTGACGCACGCCCGCCGACCCCGTGGGTCGGCGGTGACGCACCAGCCACTGGTCCCGTTCCGCACCGTCCTCGGGGACGGTGCGGACCAGGAGCAGGATCTCGTCGATCAGCTCGGTTTGCGAGGCCATGTCGAGCAGTTCGCTCAGGCCCCGGCCCTGGCGTCGCCGGTCCTCGAGCTCCTGGAGCCCGATGCCGGGGTGCACGACGGCCGCGGTCACGGCCCATGTCCGCGCGCTGTGGTCCTGGATTATCGCGACGCGCGCGAAGGATGCCCCGTGCGGTGGACCGTCGTGAACCTGGATGGCATGGAGCGCGCCGGGCAGGTCGACCTCGTCGAGCGAGTCGGCCTGCCCCCGTCCGGCCTTGGACCGGAACCGGGTCCAGCCGGCGAGCCCGCCTGTGGCGAACGCCAGCGAGGCCGCCACCCAGCCGAACGTGGACCGGCCCCGGACCGGGGTCACGGTGACCACGGTGATCGCCACCCAGAGCGCCAGGAACAACCCGCCGGAGATCCACATCCCGGCCTGGATGGACCAGAACACCGGCATCGTCGACAGCGCGACCACGGCCAGTTGCCACCCGGACAGGCCGAAGAACCACCCGATCCTCGCCCGGCTGTAGTCGCTGTAGATGGCTGACATGTCGTCTCTCCTCGTGGTTCGATTCGCTTGGGGTCAGACCGGGACGATCGGCACGGCGGCCGCGGCCCCGCCGGCCTCACCGCCGGCGGCGACAACGGGTGTGCCCGGGCCGGATCCGCCTGATGCGCCTGCCGGTGTTGGGCCCGGTGGAAGCTGCGGGGTGGGGGGCTGCGGGACCGGTGGGGTCGGCGCGCCGGTGTCCGGGCTGGTGCTGGGTCCGCTGCCGTTGATCACGGGGTTGTCGTCCTCGGCCTTGTTGCCGTCGCCCTGACCGCGCCCGGACTGGCTCTTGGTCTTGCTAAAGTCGGGGACGTAGTTGTTGTGCCCGACACCCATCTGGTTGGTCAGGTCGGCGCCGATGGCCGCGCCCCGGGATCCGACGCTCTCCATGGCGCCCATGCCGGCGCCGACGGCCTGTCCGAGCGCGCCTCCCACTTGTCCCATGAGTCCACGCGCGTCGGCGTTGAATCGCGCGCTGGTGGAGGCCTCCCCGGAGGACTCGGCCTGGGAGCGGCCGTTGGCGTCGGTCGTCGAGGCGGCGGAGGACCCCGCGTTGCCTTGGCCCCTGCCGCTGAGCAGACCGCCGAGGCCTCCCTGGGCAGCGAGGCCGGCCCGCAGGGCGGACCCGGAACTGGTTCCCGGGTCCACGAACGCCAGGAGCTTGAACAGGGCGAGCGGGCTGAAGCAGCCGATGCAGATCAGGATGACGCCGGGCACAGCGGTCCCGATGGCCTTCTGCAGGTCGTCGGTCATGCCGGTGGCGACCCCGGAGGTCATCTGCACTCCGATGCCGAGCACGAGGATCATCACGACCGGCGTGAACGCTGCGGCGATGAACCACCGCAGGTTCTTCCAGAACCAGCTCTGTCCGGCGTTGCTGACCAGGCCGCCGGCGGCGATCGGGGTCGTCGTGGCCAGGACCATCAGGGCGCCGGCGCGGGTGAGCATGACCAGCAGGTGGCCGATGGCGGCGAACACGAGGAAGATCCCCATGAAGCCCAAGACGGTGGCGATGGTCCCGTCGCTGATTTCCTCGGTCGAGATCTGGGTGCCCAAGGGTTCGAACTGGGCCCATCTGTCGATGTGCAGCAGTTTGCTCATGAGGGCGCGGGCGAGGCCGCCGCAGGCGGCGACGACGAGGACGGCCAAGGCGATCCAGCCGGCCCAGACCATGATGAATTGGCCCGTCCCGACCAGGACTCGCGCCATGGATTTGCCGTCGCGTCGCGCGGCGGTCACGGCCAGTTGGACCACTGTCAGCAGCAGCATGAGCGCCCCGGCGATCCAGAACGTCATCTGGTAGACCTGCGCGGCTGGTCCGCCTTCGCTGAGGTCGGGGACGGTGAACGCGTCGACGAGCGTCAGGACGAGCTTGAGCAGCCAGAGCCCGGCGTTCCAGAGTCCGAGCATGGCCGCGGTCCAGCCGTCGGCCACGACCTTGCCTGCGGCCGACCCGAGGTAGGTGAACGGGTTGAGGACGTCCATGGCGCTAGTCCGCTCCGTTGCTGGTGACCCAGGTGCGCCAGCCGGCCTTGAAGGCGAGGTCGGTGCCCGGCCAGGTGGAGGGTGCGGTCGCGGCTGCTGCACCGGGGCCGATCAGCCAGCGGCCGCCCTGCCCGGCGGGCTGCTGCCACTGCATGCGTTCGCAGTAGCCGTATCCGATGCGGGCTTCGGCCGTGATGGTGGCCCGGACGTCGAGGAGGACGCAGGCGAGCACCCAGTCGTCTCCGTCGGTGGCCTTCACCTGGCCGGCGGCCGGGGTGGCGGTGACGGCGACCGTCGGGTCCTTGGTCTGTCCCTGTCCGGCGCTGGCGAGGAAGTTCTGGACGTTCCTGGTCAGTGCCCACTGGGCAACGCCGGACCCACCGGCCAGCGCCCACTGCTGGTAGACCTGATTGGTCTGGGGGATGGACATTCCTTGCAGGACCGTCGTCTCGATGGCGGCCAGTTGCCCAACGGCTCCCTCGGGGGTGTGTGGGAAGCCGGTCGGCACCTGCACCCGCCCTAGCGCGGTGGCCGGTGGCACCTCGATGACCGGGCCGGCCGTGGCCGCGGGGACGCCCTGCCGGGTGTCGTCCGGGGCGACCTGCAGCATGGGTGCGGCGGCGGCCTGGTCGCGGTATGCCGGCCCGGTGCGGGGGGCGGCCACCTTCGCGACCGCGGGCTGCGTCGTGGGATGGGTGTCCGAGCTCCGCAGGCCGTAGTACAGCGCGAGAACCAAGCCGACCACGAACAGCAGGGCTGCGGCGACACCCGCTGCCAAGGTGGCCAGGAGGCGTGAGCGTCCCCACCCGCCGTTGGCGGTGGTCCGGTCGGCCCGGGTCATCAGACGCACCCGGCCCCGGTCATGGCGCGAACGATTCCGGGAAGGACCAGGTAGCCGATCACGGCGAGGAAGACGACGACGACGCCGACGATCCCGGCCTTGGATGCGTGCGGCATGCCGAAGATGCGGCCGGCGACGATAGCGCCGATGCCGATGACGACGCCGAGGACGAACAGGATGATCGTGCCCCACAGGACGTAGCCCATAAGCTGATCGGCGTAGCGCTGCGCTCCGGGTGGTGCGACGGGGCACACCTGCGGCAGGGTGGCGAGCTGACGGGTGAGTGCGTTCATGACGGGCTTCCATTCATGCTGGCTCCGGCCACGGTGGCGCGGAGGACTTGGTCTGCTGCGGTGAGCAGCGGGTTGGGCAATGCCTCGGAGTCGAGGCCGCGCACGGCGAGGGCCCGGTCGAGAGGCACCTGGTGGAGCGCCCCGCGCTGGTCGAGTTGGCGGGTCAGGGCGCCGAGGCTGTGCTCGAGGCCGCGGGGCCACTTGCGTCTGGTTGAGCCGAGCACGGCACCGAGGACTCGACGTCCGGCCAGCAGCGCCAAGGCTCCCTCGAGGCGACGGAGGCCGGGGATGGTGGCGGTGGTGGCCACGACCACGTCCTCGGAGTGGAGCAGCTGGTCGGCGATCCAGCTGGGACTGGCCAGCACCTGACCGAGCTCCCACCCGACGTCGAGGATGGTCAGCGTGAGCGCTGCGGAGGGGTCGGTGGGAATAGGCACGTCGTCGGGGCTGACGAGGATGTCGCTGCCGCGCTCGAGGAGGACGTCGCCTCGTGTTCCCTGTGACCACCCGGTGGGGTGCTGGCCAAGTTCCGCGGTGGAGGCCGGTGCCAGTCCGGAGGCGGTGACGGTGCAGCATTCGACGATCCGCGCAGCGCCCGGCGCGCGGGTGGCCAAGGCCAGCGCGAGAGTGGTCGCTCCGACGGATCCCGCGCAGCCGACGACGGGCAGCACGGGCTCCTCGGGGTGCCAGCCGTGCGCGGTGGTCTCGTGACCGCCACCGGCTCCGGGTCGCTGACGGGGGCGGAAATCGCCGGCCTGCACGGACTGCCAAGCCCGCTTGAGCTCCTGGACGCCCACAGCGGCCCTCGCGGGCGTCGGATGGGTGGTGGGTGTGGTCACTGGGTCTAGCCCTGCTCGAGCGCGGTGCGTCGCGCCTCGAGGGCCGCGCGCAGGCTGGGCGCATCGAGTCGGGCCAGGGCTGCTCGTGCGGCATGCACCTGGTGCAGCCGGTCTACGCACCCGGCCAGCGCGGCGAGAACTTCGCATTCGCTGCCGGCCATGGCCATCACCTGGTTGAGTTCGGTCTCGTCGGTCATCGTCATCACCTCGTCGCCGTAAGCCCGTCGAGGCTCGCTGGTGGACATGTCATGCGGAGGCACGCCGCTGGGTACCGCAGACGACGCGCAGGGCATGGACCGACCGGGCTGCGCGGCGTCGCACCGTCCGCGAGGAGACATCGCGCTCCGCCGCGACCGCGTCGGAGGCGGCGGGGGCCATCAGCCCGGCGTGACCGCGCCCGGAGCGGGCGGGGTTCGCCGCGTCGGCGGCGTAGGCGAGACTCAGCAGCAGGTCGCCGTCGTCGGGGGTCAGGGCACCTCGCGTCGTCGCGACCTCGAGTATGTCGTCCAGCTCCCGCTCGGCCGTGGGTCCGCCCGGGTGGACGCATTGGGCTGCCTCGGTCCACACCTCCGCCGTGGGCGGGAAAGGGATCGTTCGCGTTCCGGTGGGGTTTGCGTGGCCGATCCCCAGGTCGCGCATCACGCCCTTGCGGGTGTTCATCAGAATGTTGGCGGCCACCTTGTGCCCGCGCTGCCAGGGGAAGGTCCTGGCCTCCACCCACAGCTGGGCCGCGAGGATCTCGTCGATGCGGCGGCTGAGCCGGCTTAGCCGAAACGCCAGCAGGTTGGCTCCCGGCAGCAGCACCCAGGTGAGGACACCCGTTGCGGAGACGTCGTCGCCCCCGTCCGGGGCGGACAGCTGGGCCAGGGCGAGCAGGACCTCGTCGGCTGCGTCCCAGTCGGCGTCGCGGAGCCACGCCGGGAGGTCGTCCAGTTTGTCGATGGCGCCCAGGGCGCCGTGGTGCCGCTGCCAGAGCGGCCATCGCTGCCTGGCTAGGGCCAGGCACTCGCCGGGGTCGGCCAGGCCCAGGTGTGTTGCGACGCTCATCTCGAGTTCCTTTCGCCGTGTGGACACGGCAGGAAGGTCTCGTCTCGTCGTCCCCGGGTTTGTCACCGTGGGGTGGCCGGGCGGGTGGGGGTACGTCGCCGTCTGGGAGGGGGACAACCCCCTGACCTGCGACGATGCGACGTACCCCAACTCGTCGAAGTTCCTGGCCGGCGACACTTGCTTGCGTGCGCATTCATCGCGCCGGGCCCGTCCTGTCGGCCGTTGCGCGCACACTCGGAGGTGTGCAGCCCACTCTCCCTTCCCCCACCGCGCCGTGCCGGCGTTCCGCTCGGCGAGCGGCCCGTCGCTGGTGCCGTGGTCGGCTCCTCAGGGCAACGGCATTGCTGGGTGCAGGGCCCTTCAGAGGCTCCTGGCCCGCACCCCGGCTTGGTGGTGGAGTGGCGCCGGGTTGGCGGCGATCTGGTGGGCGTGGGCCGTCTACGTCGTCGACGAGCCGGGCGTGCGAGTGACCACGGTGCAGCAATGGGTGGACCAGTCGTTGGTACGTCCGGCGTGAAGCCGCGTTGAGGCCCCGGGCGGGCAAGGAAGCAGCCCCGGCCCGGGGGAGGCTCGGGGCTGCTCGGCTTCGGAAGGGTCAGCTGACCTTGCGGGTCCGCTCGTGCCAGTCGCGGGTGGCGATGACTTGCTTGGTCCGGTCCGACAGCTCCGGTGGCGCGTCATCGTCGTCGGTGCGGTTGCACACCTCGTCCCGCAGGATCCGGTCGGCCTCGCTGGGATGCCCTTCGGCATCGGCGACCGCAGCGAGGTCGAGTCTGGGGATCTCCTCGTGTGGAGCGGCGAGAGCTGCGGTCTCTGCCGCGAGCCGGGCCTGTCGCGTGTCACCGGACTGGAGGCTGTAGGTGGTGACCAAGTGGGCAACGTCGACGACGGCGCAGATCATGTGCTGGTCGAGCCGGTCGCCCTCGGACAGGAACGACCACCCACCATCGCGCAGCCGGTCGAAGGGCCGGCCTTGCACCAGGCGAAGGGCGGCGCGTAGGTCGTCGACGCCGGCCGGGCCGCGGGACTCCCCGCGCACGCGCAAACGCCTGAACAGATCGGCGTCGACCAGCATGTCGAGGACCTGGTAGACCCCGACACCTCGGGCGATCGCCGCGGGTGCCTTGCGCGCATCGGGAAGGTGAGCCTCGCCGGTGCGCGGGTTCGTGCCCAACCAGTCGCGCACGATGCGGACGTAGTCGCGAGCCTTCGCGGGGGTGATGCTGAAGGCCTCGGCCAGTTCCTCCGGGGTGGCCCCGTGTGCGCGGGTGGCCAGGAACGCGAGCATCTCGGTGTAGTACGGCTTGCGCTTCGTCACCGGGGTGCCGCGGGTGCGTGCTCCAACCGGACCCAGCAGGGTCAGCCTGGGCAGCGGGCAGTCCTGGGACCACCACTGCGCGAGGTCCTCGTCCAGGGTGGGGTCCGCCTCGGCCACGCCGGTACGGACCCGCTCCGGGACCTTGGGGGCCAGCGCCTCGAGGTCGTCGGCGGTGGTCGCCCCGGTGCGCAGGTAGTCCTCGTTCGCGTGCTCGAGCACCGAGGACGCAGCCTCGCCGGCGTCGTCGAGCTCATGGCGGGTGCGAGTGTGCTCTTCGCGCAATGCTCCGGCCTCATCGGACCAGGCCCGCCATCCCTCGTGCGCGTGCTCGTCGACCGGCATGGGGGTGTCCTCGAGGTCCTCGCTTTGCGCCAGCAGGGCGGCGCACCCTTGAGCCTCGTCGCCGGTCAGGCCGACGGCGATCAGGTCGAGGCCGGCGTGCGGAAGGCTGACCCTGCCGTTGTCGGTGACGTGCAGCACGACGCCCGGTGCTCCGGCTCGGTCGCCGCGGAGCACGACGGAGGCCCCGGTCTGGCCGGCGTGCTGGTACACGAGATCGAGCAGCTTGTCGAGGGCGGGCGTCGTCCCACTTGCGTCCAGGCCGTCAGCCTCGCTGTCCGCCGCGTCGACGAGCAGGATCCGCGCCGGCCACGACTCGGCACCGTCCTGACGGGCACGGGCGGTGGCGACGTCGACGCCGGACTCGGCGCTGCGGTCGATCATGTCGATGGCGTCGGCCAAGACCTCGGCTGCGGGATCCTCGCCCCCTCCGGCGTGGACTCGGATCCGGTCGGTGTTCATCGGGGCGACTTCGTGCCCGACGCCGACTAGGTCGACCCTGACGCCGTGTGACCACGGGTTGCAGGCGATCTCGGCGGCCAGGTACCGGGTGAAATCACGCCCGAACGTGGCGTCGCCGGTGATGCTCAGGGCGAGATCCTCGATGTTGAGCAGCCACACGTTTCCGTTGTCGCCGGCACCGATGGTGACCAGCAGCGGGTACGGGGCGGGGTGATCGGGGATGCGTGGCCCCACGTCGGCCAAGTCAGCACCAGCGGCAAGGGTCCAGTGCAGCCGGTCGTCGCTGCCCGACCAGGGATGGTCCAGCCGCGCTGGGGCGGACAGGTGCAGGATGAGGGCGTGCTGGCTCAGCTCGACCGCGGCCAGCTCTGGAATGAGCCCACCCGTGGCCGTGACAGCGGCCGCGAGCCGGTGCAGCGCCTCGTCCATGAGCTCGACATCGATGCACGCCGGGACACCCGTGACGGCGAGGGTCCTCTCCACCGGGGCCAGGAGTGGCTCTGGCGCGGCGATGGTGCGTCCCGGGCGACGGGCCCGGAACTGTGCGCGGCGGCGCCTGCGAAGGGCGAGCAGCACGGCACCGGCCAGCATCGCTCCCCCGCCGGTCAGACCGGTCAGGAGCCACGGGGCCTGGCCGCCTTCGGTGTCCTGGCCGCCTTCGGTGTCCTGGGTGTCCGCGGCCGCCGCGTCGTTGGTGGCGGGCGTGCTGTTGCTCGAGGACTGGGTCGGCGCCGCGGGCGCCGCGGGCGCCGCCGGCGTCGCCGGTGCCGCCGGCGCCGGGCTCGGCGCTTCGGGGTTCGCGGCCAGGGGCTGCGCGGGAGCGGCGGGCTCGTGCGCCGGGTCCGGCGTCGTGACGCGAGGTGCCTCGGCGCCGGGGATGGTCAGTGTCCAGCCGGGCAGAATCAGGTCGGGGTCACTCAGGTGGCGCCCACCGGGCTGCACGGTGTCCCCAGATGCCTCGAAGATCTCCGGGTACCGGTCGGCGTCGCCGAGCTCTTCCTGGGCAATCTGTGACAGGGTGTCGCCGCGCTCGACGGTCGCGGAGTGCTCGCCGTGGGCCGCGTCCTGCCGGGGGGCGTCGGGAATCTGGAGGACCACCCCAACGGGGAGAAACCCTGGGTCGGGTCCCAGGACTGCGCAGTTCAGGTCGGCCAGCTCGGTGTAGCGGCTCCCGGTCCCCAGATAGCGTTCGGCGATCGACCAGAGCGTGTCGCCACGCTCGACCACGTGCTCGAGCGTGGCCGGTGCCGTAGGTGCCTGCTGGGAGCGCGCTGATGCGTGACCAGCAGCTCCAGTCGCCGGCACCGGCGCGGACACCTGGTCTGGGAAGGCGAGGACGGTGGCGCTGGCCACCGACGACGCCTGGGCCGTGGGGGCTGCGTTGGCGGAGGTGCCCGACATGGGGGCAGCGGCGAAGAGCAGCAGCGCTGTCCCGACCAAGCCCCGCGCGGCCGCTTGCGGCATGCCCAGACCTCGCAGCTGAGGCGCCCGGACCCCGCGTGCCCGGGACAGGATCTCCAGGACGATCGCGCCGGCGAGGAACAGCCACGCCGCCCAAGCGATGACCTTGATGGCGCCCAGGGCCAAGGTCCCGTCGTCCGGGCTGGTCAGTCCAGTCCGGACCTGGTCGAGCGTGGGCCACATGTCCGGGAGCGGGTTGGCACCGACGGCCAGGAGGGTGATCGGCAGGGCGACCACGATGCCCACAATGGTCAGGGCCGCGGCGAGCCCGGTGAACCGAGTTCGCGGTGTCATCGCTGCACTCCTTCGAGGGCTCGGGTGATGGTGGCCTGCGCACGGCCGGTCACGGTGATGCGGTTGATCCCGATGATGGACAGGAATTTGGTCGTGTAGACGTCGCTGGTGGTCACGGTGATGGTGTCGCCGCCGGTCACCGTGGCCGTGCCCGTGACGTCGCTGGCGGCCAGGTAGGTGCGCGCCGCCTGGACGGCGCGTGGGGTGTCCGCGAAGGCCCCCTCACCGCGGATGGCAGCCGCGGCCTGCAGCTGCTGGCCGCCGGCCCTGGCCGCCTGCCGGGCTGTGTCGCGGGCGTGCTGCTGCGCGTACACCTGGCCGCCCAGGTCGACGGCCATCCCCACGAGGACGATCATGATGAACCCGGCCGTGACGATCCAGATCGTGATCGAGGCCCGCTCGCCGTCGACGATGCGACGGCTGGTGTGCGGGCCACGCCGTGCCAGCGTGATGACGCGGCGACCGTAACGGGCGTTCAGGTCGAGCATCTGCCTCACCGCTCTCGGTAGGTGTCCAGCGGCGAGGTCATCGTCGCGGTCACGGTTCGGGTTCCGGGCACCCCGGGCGCGGAAAGGTCGGACAGGTTCACCACGCAGGTCACGTTGGCACGGACGCTGGCGGGGGTGCCGACGGGGGACGCGAATTCGCTCGTGTCGACACTCACAGTGGTGCGCCGGCAGTTGACGCGCTGGTTGCCCAGTGCGCGGGTCGCGGCCGTCTCCGCGCTGTCGGTGGCTTGACCCTGGGTCCGGGCGATCGAGGCGGCCCGGGCTGCCTCGGTCGCCGCGGAGCCGACGGCCTGGTTGGCGATCGCGACCCGTCCGGCGAACACGATGAGCCCGACGAAGAGCATGAAGGCGGGCACCCCGATGACCGCCTCGATGACGGCCGATCCCCGTTCCCTCTCACGGCCGGGAAGACACAGCAGACGCAGCGCCCGGCTCACTGGGTGATCCTCTCGACGGGAGCGCTGGCGCTCTGGGTGATGGTGGGCCGCCAGCCGGGGATGACGCTGAGGGAACGTCCGCTGACGGTCACGGTGGCGCTGGTGCCGCTGCGCGATGCGCTCACGCGGGCGACGGTGAGGACGTCGTCACCGCCGGCGGCGTCGACGAAGGCGTAGGCGTCCTGGACGCCGGCCGCGCCAGTCCCGTCCAGGCCAGCCGCGGTCCGGACGCCCTCCTGCGCAGCGGCCAGGGCGACGGTGCGGGCGTGGTAGAACAGCGCGCCCTGCATGCCGAGGAACATCGCCGCGAACAACGCCGGCATGAGCAGCACCATCTGGACCGACGTGGAGCCGCGTTCGTGCTCCTTGACCGTCCGGTGACGGTTAAGGAGCACGAACCCAGCTGGCCGGCGCATCGTTGGAGCTACCGAATCTCCGCGGCCTTGTTGCGCACGTAGTTCGTGATGGCCAGGACGACGATCCCGACGATGGCGATGACGGCCACGGCCCAGATGACGTTCTCGATCGTCACCGAGCCGCGCTCGGGATCCTTGGTCGCCTTGCGGATGGCGGTGTCGCGCATCTGGACACCGAGGGTGTGCAGCGTTGCGGCGAGGTAGTACATGGGTGTCCCCTTCGCGTTGGCACGGGTTTGGCGCCCGGGCGGATAAACTGGGTTGAAGGTTGAGTTCGGTCGGCTTGCGGGTCGTGGTCCTCAGGTGCTGCCTCCGATCACTCGCAGCAGCGCTGGCGCAACGAGGATGGCCAGGAAGATCACTCCGAGCAGGCTCATCGGGATCGACATCTTTTCGCCGACCTCGTTGGCCTTGGCCTTCTCAGAGGTGAGCATCGCGCTGCGCATCCCGGACGAGCGGGCGCGCAGGCCCGGGTAGATCTGCGCGCCTTCTTCCCCGGACAGGCGCACGATGTCCGCGAGGTCGTCGAGCTCGGGGAGGCCCAGCTCGAGGGCCAGGACGTGCAGGGCGTCCCACGGGGTGAGGCCGGACCAGCGGGTGCGCGCCAGCTCCTCACCGAGGCGTCGGAACACCCAGGAGTCGCCGACCTCGGCTGCTACTTCCATGGCCTGCCGAGGGCCGGCGCCGGCGTTGCGCTCGAGCGCCACGAAGTCGATGTAGGCGCCGAGGGCGCGGCTGAACTCGGCCCGCGCCTTCTTCGCATCGTCCCGAACGTTGTAGTCGGGCAGGAAGGACATGACGGCACCCAAACCAAGGGTCGCGACGGCAGGAATGAAGATCGGCAGCCGCGCACCGAGGAGGGTGAAGAACGTGGTGAGCAGCGGTGGAATGGCCAACCCGAGCAAGGCGAACATGATCTTCTCGCCGTAGTAACGGCTGACCGGGATCCGCAGGATCGCCAGCTCCTTGGTGGGCACGGTCCCCCACGCGCCCGCCGGAAGGGTCTTCATCCCCCACACGCCTAGGCGTTCGCGAGTGTCCCCGGCCGGGTGCACCCCCTCGAGGTCCCGCCGCTTCGCATGCTCGGGTGAGAGACGCTGCAGGGCGTCGCCCAGGTCGGGATCCGCCGGGGTCAGACGCCACATGAGCAGCGCCGCTCCCAGCCCGACGAGGCCGCCTGCGACCAGGGCCAGCTGCAGACCGGTGGCCATCATCGCGCGGCCGCCTTGGCTGCGGACCCGATGAACCTGGGCAGCGGCTTGCCGGTGGACATCCTGCGCATCCAGACCAGCGTGGCCACGTACATGCCGAGCAGCAGCGCGAGGAGCAGCTGCCCCATCGGGGTTCCGTAGGGGGCGATGTAGTCGCCGGTCAGCGCCAGCACACCCAGCACCGAGACGGTGATAAGCGTGACCCACCGCGCGGTCGACCTCGGCTTGGCACGATCCGACTCGATCTCGCGCCGGGCGGCGACGTCGGCCGCGGTCGACTCAGCGAGGGCCTCCAAAACGCTGGCCACGCCGCCTCCTCGACGGCGCGCGCCGAGGATCAGGTTGCCGGCGATCAGGTCCCCCGTCGCGTCGTCGAGCTCGTCGGCGAAGGCACGCAGGGCGTCCTCGGTAGCCCACCGGGCCCGGAGCCGGGACGCCAGTCGGGTCACCTCAGGACGTATCGCCTGGGGGGTCGATCGCAAGGTCGAGATCAGCGCCTGCTCGAGGCCCACGCCGGCGGTGAGGATGCCGGACAGGGAACGGGTCCATTCCTCCATCGCCTCCAGCCGCTCGATCTTGCTCGCCGACGGCGGCGCACTCAGCAGCAACGGAAGGCCCGCGGCGGCCGCTGGCACCAGTGGGATCGCCACGAGCCAACCCGTCAAGGCCGCGACCGTCACCCCGACCGCTGCGCCGGCCAGCAGCAGCAACCGGGTGCGTCGATCCAGCCTCCGTACCCGACCGAGCAGGCCCCCCTTGGCAAGGACGCTCCGCTTGGGCGCGGCCGGGCGGTCTGGGCTAGCCCGGAGCGCGACTGCGACACCGAGCACACCCGCGACGACCAGCGCGCCGGCCAGGGCCGGGACCAGGGCGGTCACGATGCGGCCTCGCTGTGCCCGAAGAACTCCTCGAGGGCGAACCCCCACCCGGCCAGGTCCCGGTACTCATCGGGCAGGACGCGGGGTTCAGCCACGCGGCCACCGACCGGCGTGCGGAATACGCTCTGTACGGCATACCCCTTCTCGCGCTCTCCCTGCGTCAGGGTGAGGATCTCGGCGACCCAGCGGGAACGTTGCGCCGTGCCGTCGGCGAGCGGCGTGGTCTCCAGGTGAAGGTGCACGATGATGTCGATGCTCGCGGCGATCGCCCGGACCGCGTAGTCGTGGGTGATGTGAGGCCCGGCCTCCATGGCGCAGGTGACCAGCTTCGCGATCGCGCCTTCTGCGTTCTTGGCGTGGGTCGTCGAGATCGACCCGGAGCCCGACTCCATCGCCTTGAGCATCGCCAGCACCTCTGGGCCGCGGACCTCGCCCACGATCTGGCGGGACAGGTCGAAGCGGAACGAGTCGAACAAGGCCTGGCTGAGGGTGAACTCGCCGGCTTGGCTGCCGTCGGCGGTCCGCTCCCCCGATCCTGGGCGTGCCTCCCAGGGAAAGACGTACGGGTGCTGTTCCTTCAACTCGTGCAGGTGGAGCTCGTACTCGGTCTCGAAGGTACCGATGATCTCGTGCTTGGGGATCTCCGCGCACAGCGCACGGACCAGGGTCGTCTTGCCGGCGCCCTGGGCACCCGATACGACGATGCTGCGTCGCGACTTCACCGCGGCGGAGAGGAACGACGCGGCCAGCTCCGACATCGTCCCGCGGTCCACAAGGTCGGCCAAGGTGACCTTGCGCAGCCTGTGGCGCCTGATGACCACCGACGGCCTCGGCGTGACCCAGGCCGCTGCGGCCAGACGCGCGCCGCCGTCCAGGCGCAGGTGCAGCCTCGGTTGGGCCTCGGAGAACGGTCGGGCATTGACCTCCGAGCGGGAGGCGAGGAAGACGAGGAAGTCGATCAGCTCCTCATCGGAGTCCGCGACCGGCGGGCCGGGAATGAGTCGCCCGTCGGTGAGCTCAAGGAACACCGAGTCGTGCCCGAAGATGAGGATGTTCTCGACGCGGTGGTCGTCGACGAGCGGCTGCAACCGTCCCAAGCCGAACAAGGCGTCGTCGACGGCTTTCGCCAAGGCGTCCTGCTCGGCGGGGTTCCAGGTTTCCTGCCCGGAGCTGACTCGCTCGTCGTGCTCGCTGTTGAGCAGGTCGACGATGATCGCCCGCCCACGTTCCCGCTGGGCGGCGACCGACAGATGGCCCCGCTCCTCACTCAAGGCAGCGCTGAGGCGATCCGACGCCTGACCCCGGAACGCAGTGACCAGACCCCAGTCGATGACAGCTCCGTGGCGGTGGATCCGGGGCATGTCCTGGTCGACGTGCCCCGCAGCGTCGCTTGCTGAGGTCGCCCGCCCGGCACCGGTCGGATCGGCATCGGTTGAAGGCGTCATCGTGAACGATCCCCGGACGCGACCGGGACGCGCCTGACGCTGGGTCTCGGACGGCACAGCGAACAGCGGCAGCGACGTCGGGTCCACCAGGTTGTTGGGTGCTGGGTCACGGCTCATGTCAGCCCTCCGACCGTCTGGGTGGCCAGTTGGTCTCGGTTCGCGACCACGGCGGCCTGGATGGCGGTCTGGCCGGCGGCCAGGCTGCGAACAAACAGGGACGAGTCGAATCGGCGAGGGGCCTTGGCACCCTTGGCGAACACGTCCGCGGCGGCCGGGTCCCAGGCAAGTGATGCGGTCACCGGGATCTGCAGAACCTTCTGCACGTCCCGTGCCGAGTACGGCTCCCCCTCCCCCACCAGCAGCAGCCCGAGTGAGGACCTGCCTCCGACCCGCTCGAAGCCGGCCCGGACGGTCTCGGCCCAGGACCGTGCCGCGGACAGGGACACCAGATCGGTCCGGGTGACGAGCAGCGCGAGATCGGCCGCATAGATGAGCGGATCGGGGCTTCCTGAGAGGCCCAGTCGTCCCGCGTCGACGATCACGTCCTGACCCGTGGCCTCGAGGGCCTTGAACTCTGCGGCGAGCTTCTCCCACAGGGGCAGAAGGCTTCGCGCTTGCCCGTGCGAGCGAGTGCCGGGCAGGAGCGCCACGGTCGCCTCAGGTGGGCCGGGCATCCGCACCGTCGCCCCGGCGATCGCCTTGCCCAGCTCACCGTGGCGTTCGGCCAAGGCGAGATCGATCAGTGAGCTCGCCGGCGCAGACTCGGCGCGCAGGTAACCGGCGAAGACCGCGGAACCTCCGGTCGGGTCCCCCTCCACCAAAAGGACCGGGCGCGGCCACGTCAGGGCTACACCCAACGCCGAGGCGGTGACCCCGGGTGAGCCGGACGCGGAGAACATCACGATCAGGGCCATCGTTCAGCGCTCCCGGCTGTCCAGGACCAAGGCCACCTTGCCGGTGGCTGCGCGAGCGGCCAACTCGGCGGCCTGACCCTCAGGAACCTCGAGCGAGACCACGGTCTCGCCGTTCTCGCCGTTGGGGTAGAGACCCGCTACCGTCGCAGCGATAGTTGCCGGCGGCTCCTGGCCAAGGTCTCCCTGCTGGCCCGGGGTGGCCACGATGCGGACGAGATCGCCGGCCAGCAGCCTCTCGCCGGGCATTAGCGAAGGCGGCAGCGCGACCCCGACGACCGACATGCCCTCACTGGGAAGGACAGCCTTGGTGACGCCCGCGGCCGTGACCAAGCTGCCGGCGGCCATGTCCATCGCCGCGCGCTGCCCAACAAGGCTCGACAAGCGATCGCCGGGGATGGTCCTGAGCGCAGGGTCCAAGCCGACCTGGACCGTCACCAGGTCACCCTGGGTGATCGTCTCCCCGCGGGTGACGTCCTGCCGCAGCGCGAGCACTTCGTGGGTGTTGCTGGTCGAGGACCATGTCCATACCCCGAGCAGCGCACCAAGGCACACGGCCGCGAACGATCCGGCGACGAGGACCGGGCGACGCCGCAGCTTCGGCGCGGGCACGACAGGCACAGCCGCTTCGGAGGGGCCTTTCTTCCCTCGCCGGCGCCGATCCGGCCCTGCGTATCGTCCGTCGCTGGCTGCCGCAGAGTCGGTCGGCCGGGTGGTTGTCGACATCGTTCTACCCCCTTGCAGGTCGACTCAGTTGCTGAGCACCTGGGCCTCGCCCATGGTGATGATGGTCGTGTCGGTGAAGTTCAGCGGGATCGTGCCGGTCTGTCCGATCCCGGCCCAGGTGACGACCCAGTAGGTCGTCGCCCGCACCGTGTAGGTGCCTTGCCGGGTGTAGGTGTGCCCGCAGGTCGGCGAGGTCCGCTTGCCGTAGGACGCGGCATAAACCGTGCCCGGAGCGGTACACGCGACCGTGCTCCCGTCGCCCATGGTCCACACCGTGCGCTGGGCCTTCGCGGTCGCGGTCACGGTGAAGCCGCCCGCTGACGCCGACTGCGTCTGAGGACCCCAAGTCGTTGCACCCGGGTTCTCCGCCCACATCCATGTCGGCATGCCGATGATCCCGACACTCCCGGCGCGCGGCTCGGGCACGATGCCGATGTTGATCGCACGCAGGTTCATCCGCGCAATGGCCTGCTGGGCCAGGACGCGAGGGTCCGGCGGGGCTCCGCCGGGCGGGGTGGCCAACCAGACGAGGAACTCGATGTATCCAGTGACGACGGGACCAATCGGCCTCGTGCACCTGTAGACCTGTCCGGTGGTATGTCCCTCCCACGCCGGATCGCTCAGCGGCGGCTGAGGGGCCTCCGGCTTGCAGTAGGCGTTCTGGCTGTTGGACCACCAACCCTTGTCCGAGCTGCACGGCACCTCGCCGGGTGGGCTGCCGAGACTGTTGATGCACTTCTGCACCACCACCGGCTCAGTGCCACCATTCCCGGGGTCACCCGGATCCTCCGGGTCACCGGGTGGCCTGACGATGATGATGCACTCCCCGCTCCAGGGGTCAGGACTGGTGCCCGGGGGGCAGCTGACCGGAGGGTCGGTCGCGAAGGCCGGCCCGGCCAAGCAGAGGAGTGCCCCGGCGATGCCCAGGGCACCAATCACGCGTCTCAACACGGTTCCCCCTTGAGCGTGTCTACGGTGACGAAGAATCCCTGTGGAGCCTTGACGACGGTGTAGGAGTACCGCTGCTGGTCTGGTCGTCCGGGCCTGACGACAGACTTGCCGGCCTTGTCCACGATGTTGACGTTGCTGACGTCCACGCATGCCGAGACCGCGAAGGTCTTGCCATCCTTCGTGGTGGCGGTCGGCGACGTGACCGACGTCTGCCCCGTCAGAGTCCACCCCTTGGCTTGATAGGTCCCGAGGGTGTTTCGGGTTTGCGCCGCGGCCTGGTCTCGGGCGACCGTGGCGACGAGGTTCAGGCTCTTGTTAGGGTCGGCGGCGATCTCGTCGAGAGCGGCCCAGTAGCGGGCAATCGTCCCTTCCGCCGCCTGGAGGTCCTTTTCCGCTGCGGTTGGTGGTGTCGTGGTCGACATCGTGCTGGTCGATGGCGACGGGCTCGCGGTGGTGGTCGTCCCCAACTGCGTGGGTGTCGGCTCGGAGTTGTTGCAGGCCGAGGTCAGAACCACAGCAGCCAGCATCAGCGCCGCCCGGGTGGCGTGCGTTCGGCTTCGGGTCGTCATCTGCGTCTCCTCGATCTCATTGGGCCAAGGCTGCGCGCGGCTCCGCAAGGGGACCCTAACGGCCCAATTCGATACAGAAAGACTAGTGCATATGTATCGCTCCGGCGAGGCGATTTACCTGCCGCCCCGGGGGATCGTCCGACACGAGTAACGAGGCGCGTGGCTACTTGCGCCCTCGCCTGTCGACCGCGCGGGTGACCCGCAGCCGGCCGCGACCCCTCGTCGCCTGGCTGAACCAACTCGCCAAACCGAGTGAACGTTGCCATCCCTGCAATGGTAGCCCCTTGACGCACCGGATGCTGTTTTGGATTTGCTGAATGCGTCTATAGGCATATCGGGCCGCTCCAGTAGCGCGTACGATCCGGGTATGGACTCCGCGGGCATTCCCGGCCTCGCCGGCAAACTTCAGCACCTCTTCAAAACGATCCCCCAAGACGCCGGTCGCGGTTGGTACACGAACGAGGTCGTGGTGCGGGAACTGGCTGAACGCGGAGTCGCAGTCACGATCCAGCACCTGAGCAACCTGCGAAACGGGAGGCGCGACAACCCGTCCGCCCGCCTCCTGGGTGGGATCGCGGATGTCTTCGGCGTCCCAGTCGGCTACTTCTTCGACCGAGGCGAGGAGCAGCGCGTGAACCAGGAGTTGGAGACGCTGTCTCAGCTCCGTCGCACCGGCGGGCTCCGGCTTCGCGGCAGTGACCTGAGCCCGGAGGGGGTCGTCCAGCTACTCGCCGCCATCCAAGAGGTCAACCGCATCGAAGGCCAGCGCCGTGAAGGCGACTAGCTCGAGCGCCAGACTGCGGCATCGCAGAGCCGTCCGTGACGGCCGTGCCTTGCTGGGCCAGGGTGCGACGACCGTTGACGATCTGGTCAACGCGTTGGCTCGGAAGCGGGACCGGGACGTCGTCGTGCTGCCGGTGGCACTGTCCAGCAATGCGCCTTCTGGCGCATGGATCGCGATGACGGACCGGGACTACCTGCTCGTCCCGACGACCGCTTCCCCCACACGACGACGCGCGATCCTCTGCCATGAGGTCGGGCACATCCTCCTCGGGCACGAGCCCGCATTGCACGACAGCATGACTCCCGAGCTGATGCACGCTCTTGCTCCGACACTGCCATTCGAGACCACCAGGAAAGTCCTCCAGCGCACGGGCTACACCAACCGCCAGGAGGCCGCCGCCGAGTACGTCGGGACGACGCTCTCGGCGGCGCTGGAGGACCTCGCTCGGGCGGGCGACTGGGAAGCGTCATCGCGCCTGTCATCCCGGCTGCGATGACCGCGCTGGAGATCCTCACCGTCATCGCCTTGTGGAGTGCGACCGCCTACAGGGCCCACTTGGCACGTACGAAGCCGGCCGCCTGGCGGACCGCACTGACCCTCGGCGTCGGCGCCCTCGCCGTCGCCGCCACCGGCCACTTCAAGAGAGCGCGCTTGGACGAGTGGCTGGGAATCCCCAACGCCACCAACCTGGGCAGCAGGTTTGCTCTGTGCGTCGCCGTTGCCTCGGCCCAGATCTACCTCTTGGAGACCCGGCAGCCGGACGCCACCGTAGCGCGGCGTCGCGCCATCTATGCCGGCGCCGCAGCGACGGGGCTAGTGTCGGTGATCGCGTGGGTCTCCGCCCCCATCCACGCGGTGGAGCTCCCCGACCTCGCCGACGCACCGAGACACCCGGCCAGCCTCGTCTACGCGGTGACGATCTACTTGTACCTCGCCTGGTTCCAGGTCGACCTCGCCCGCTACGCCCACCGCAGCTTCCGAGCCGCCCGAGAGAGTGACCCACCAGCGGCAGCGGCCATCGCGCTCATCGGTGCCTCGGCCTGGGCGGGCTGTCTGGTCCTGCTGACCTGGACCGCCCACAGCACCGCCACCCAGGTTCTCGACCGCCCCACCCCGCTGCTCGACCGGTTGACCACGGTCATGTTCCCCATCCCACTCACGCTCTTCGCGGTCGGACTGCTCACCCTCCCCGTGACGCCGGCCATCTCCCACCGGCTCGCCGCTCGCCGGCTCACAATGCGCCTTGACCCACTCTGGCAAGCCATCCTCAACCAGCATCCGCACGTCCACCTGCCCCTGGGGCAAAGTCGGGTGCGCCAGATCCTTGACCCGCGGCTTTGTGCCCAGCGCCGACTCATCGAGATCGCCGACGGGCTCGAGGAGCACCACGTGGAGTCGCCGGGCACCATGCACGAGCTCGCCCGAGCCATCGCATCTCCCTCGATGCCCGGCGGACGCCTGACGGCCAAGGACGCCTTGGCGCAGCTCAACCGGTCGCCCTGGCCAGAACCTCTCATCAGCCTGAGCGAAGCGCTCGAGGGCACCCGACAACAGCGAGGAGAAGCCGATGCGGCCCAACTTGGACGACAGTGACCTAGCAAGGCTGTCTGACGCGCAGACCACGCCCGCCGCGCGCTGGATCGCCGGCGCCCTTACCCCGGCCAACGTGGTCCTGGCCCTCATGGCGTACCTCGCGGTGAAGTACGCCACTAGCCTCGCGACCGCTGCGGCCTGGTGGCTGGCCGCCCTCGTGCTCGTCGTCGGAGTCCCCTACCTGATCCTGTATCGCGCACTGCGCAAAGGCACAGCCAGCGACCGGCAGGTCGTGCAACGCTCCCAGCGGCCCATCCTGATGGCCTCAGCCGCCACCGCGGTCACCGTCGCGCTCGTCGTGCTCTACCTAGCCGGCGCTCCGCGGCCATTGATATGGCTGATCCTGGCGATGATCTGTGGTCTGGTTGCGATGGCCCTGACCACCTTGTTGTGGAAGGCGTCAATGCACCTGGCTGTCGCGGCCGGCGCAGTCGCAGTCCTCGCGATTGAGAACCACGTAGCTGGCCTCATCGCTGCGCTGGCCCTGCCAGTGCTGGCATGGGCGAGGTGGCGCGACGGCCGTCATAGCATGGCGCAACTTGTCGGGGGTGCGGTGATCGGTGCCCTCGTTGCGGGCGTGATCTACGGCCTGCTGCGGTAACTCGCGCTGGCGCCGCCGCCCTTTCGCGGTTCTGCGCTAACCGGATCCACGGCGTCCAGCGGACAGCGCGGAGGCGACATCGGCTCGGCCGACACCCAGTATCGCGGCCAGAGCCTCCAGCGTCGCCGGCGGGGGCATTCGACTGAGGCTCCCGGCCTCCCACCGCGCGTAGGTCGGAAGCGACAGGTGGGTAGCGTCTGCGACCTGGCGGGCGCTCAGCCCGGCAAGCACCCGAAGGCGCCGCAAATCCGGACGTCCTTGGCCGGGAACCAGCAGGTCGCCGACAGAGACGTTTACGACAGCAGCGATGCGATGCAGCACGTCCGGGCGTGGTGCGGACGCACCGCGCTCCCATCGCGAGACCCGTTCTCCCCCGGCCACACCGATCAGTCTTGCCAGCTCGTGCTGTGTGAGACCCGCCTTGACCCGGGCATCACGAAGCGCCTGGGGATCAATGGATGGCTCAGGTTTCATCATCGGGCACCTTATGGCCATCGTTGAGGTTGCGACCAGCCGCGGCCCGTGGGCATTCTGGAAGGCCGAACCCGTGGGCAAGTTCACGCGGTGACGTTAGAGCGGGTTCGTGCGACCCAGTCGAGCGTCAGGCGCGAACGCTGTACGGCAGGCTCTGCAGGTTCATTCGTTATCAGGCCTCAGCGGGCCCAACCAGAGGTCGGGGTATGGCACAGAATGCGCCATGCGTCGGCAAACCGGTGCGGCGCTTGGGCGGTTCGACACCAACGATGCGCCCGCCCTGAACGGCAGATGCACCGAGCGTTTGTCAGGCGAGGGTAAGGAAGAGCTTCTCCATGGTGGCCTGGTCCTCGGCGTTGATGCCGTCGGGGGAGGTCAGGCATTCGCGCATGCCGGAGGAGACGATGGCGAAGCCTGCTCGGTCGAGGGCGCGGTTGACGGCGGCGAGCTGAGTGACGACGTCCTTGCAGTCGCGGGCCTCCTCGATGAGCCGTATGACGCCGCCGATCTGCCCTTGGGCGCGGCGCAGTCGGTTGATGACCGGGGTCATGTCGTCGGTGTTGAGGGTGACCATGTCGGGTTCCTTGTTCTGGGGGCGTTGTCAGGGGGTGAGGGCTTCGAGGGCGGCGGTGAGCCTGTCGCGGGCGTCGGCGGCGACGTTCACCATGTTCTCGTTGCGGGTGAGGGTGACCATGATCTTCGGGTCCAGTGCTTCGACGATGGTCGTGTTGTCGTCCAGGGCGCGGACGACGACGTTGCACGGCAGGAGCAGCCCGATCGAGGGCTCGGCCCGGACCGCTGCGTAGGCGAGCGGCGGGCGACACGCGCCGAGGATGACCTGCGCTGGGATGTCGGCGTCGATCTTGGCCTTGAGGGTGGCGGCGAGGTCGATCTCGGTGAGCACCCCGAAGCCTTCGTCGGCGAGGGCCGCCCTGGTGGCTTCGAGGGTCGCCTCGAATGGCTGGGAGACGCTGGCGGTTAGGGCGTAGCTCATCGGGGTACTCCTTTGGTGGTGCGGGATGTCTGGAGGGGTCAGGCGCTGGTCTGCTGGGCAGCGAGCTGGGCGCGGATGTCGTCCATGTCGAGGTCGCGCACGCCGGCGATGACCTGCTCGAACGCGGACGCCGGCAGGGCGCCGGGCT
The DNA here is from genome assembly GCA_023420415.1 of Actinomycetes bacterium. GTDB lineage: Bacteria > Actinomycetota > Actinomycetes > Actinomycetales > Dermatophilaceae > Pedococcus. The sequence continues at coordinate 37,169 of JAEZWF010000023.1, forward strand.
GGGAGAAGACGAGGATGCCGTCGCGGAAGGCCATCAACGTGGGGATCGAGGTGATCTGCGCGGCGGCGGCCAGGGCCTGCTCGGCTTCGGTGTCGACTTTGCCGAAGACGATGTCGGGGTGCTGCTGGGAGGCGGCTTCGTAGACCGGCGCGAACTGCCGGCACGGGCCGCACCAGGACGCCCAGAAGTCGACGAGCACGATGTCGTTGCTCGTGATGGTGGTTTCGAAGTCCTGACCGGTGAGGGTCTGGGTGCTCATGGCGTGCGCTCCTCTGGTGGGTCGAATGGAATATACCTGCTGGGGTATACACGTTGGTGGCTTGCGACTGCATTCCCGCGGGATCGCAGGGACTTCCGGGGCCGTGGGGTCATTGGCCTTGAGGCCGTTCCACGATTTGACTCGAATACCCCCTAGGGTACTACAGTTCTTCCTATCGGATACCCCACCTGGTATGTCCCGTGCACTGTAAAGGAGTTCTCCGATGTCCGAGGTCACCCTCGCCAGCTTCGCCGCCGCCCACGCCGACGGCGCCACCGTTATCGATGTCCGCGAGCCCGGCGAGTACGTCGGCGGCCACGTCCCCGGCGCGGTGCTGATGCCGATGGGGCAGCTCCCGTCGCGCACCGCCGAGCTCGACAAGTCTCGCCCTGTGTACGTCGTCTGCGCCTCCGGGAACCGTTCCGGGGCCATCACCGACTACCTGCGCAACTCCGGGTTCGACGCGCGCTCCGTTGCTGGTGGCACCTCCGGCTGGGTCAGCGCTGGTCACCCCGTCGTGACCGGCACCCGTCCGAACGCCGCCTGAGCCGCATCCCCACAGCCCGTTTCCGCACGACCGACATCGACTGCGAAGGAACCCCATGAGCATCCCCGCGACGACCACCCCGGTCATCGTCCCCATCGACACCCCGACCTTGGGTGACCGGTCCTACCTCGCCCACGACGGCACCGTCGCAGTGGTCGTCGACCCGCAGCGCGACATCGACCGCGTTCTGGCGCTGGCGGACGAGGCCGGCGTCACCGTCACGCACGTGTTCGAGACCCACATCCACAACGACTACGTCACCGGCGGCCTGGCCTTGTCGCAGGCGACCGGCGCGGCGTACCACGTCAACGCCGCCGACGAGGTCTCCTACGACCGTGTCCCGCTCTCTGACGGTGACCTGCTGCAGGTCTCGCCGACGATGCGGATGAGGGTCATTGCCACCCCCGGGCACACGTACACCCACCTTTCGTACGCGCTGGAGTCCGCACCGCAGGCCGGCGAGGCGTTCGAGCCGGTCGGGGTGTTCACCGGCGGGTCGCTGCTCTTCGGCGCCACCGGCCGCCCGGACCTGCTCGGCCACGAGCACACCCACGACCTGGTGCACCACCAGTTCAACTCCGCGCACCGCCTCGCCGACGAGCTGCCCGCGCACACCCACGTGCTGCCCACCCACGGGTTCGGGTCGTTCTGCTCGGCCGGGTCCACCGGCGACACCACCGCCTCCACCATCGGGCAGGAGCGCCAGCAGAACCCCGCCCTGACCCAGGAGCAGGAGCGGTGGGTCGCCGACACCCTCGCAGGCCTGGATGCCTACCCGGCCTATTACGCGCACATGGCCCCGGCCAACAGCACCGGCCCGGACGCGCCCGACCTGTCGGCGCCGGCGAAGGCCGACAAGGACACCCTGGCCACGCGGATCGCCGCCGGCGAGTGGGTCGTGGACCTGCGCACCCGGACCGCGTTCGCAGCGGGGCACGTCACGGGGACCCTGAACTTCGGCGTCGACGGCCAGTTCGCCACCTACCTCGGCTGGCTCATCCCTTGGGGCACGCCCCTCACCCTTCTCGGCGGAAGCCCCGAGCAGGTCGCCGAGGCCCAGCGTGAGCTGGTCCGCATCGGCATCGACCACCTACAGGGGGCCGCGACCGGCACCCCGACCGAGTGGACCGACGGCGACCTCGGCACCTTCGAACGCGCCGCGTTCGCCGACCTTGCCCAGGTACGCCACCACCGCCCGGTCACCGTCCTGGACGTCCGCCGCGCATCCGAGTTCGACGACGGGCACATCGACGGTGCCGTGAACATCCCGCTGCACGACCTGCTAGACCGCGTCGACGACGTACCGGCCGGGGAGGTCTGGGTGCACTGCGCCGGCGGATACCGCGCCTCCATCGCCGCGTCCGTGCTCGCCGCGCGCGCCATTCCCGTCGTGGCGATCGACGACAGCTTCGGTGAGAACGCCGCCGCGGCTGGACTTCCCATCTCCACCGCTGCCTGAGCCACCACAAACCACGCCGTCGCGCAACCACTTGGACCCAAGACCCACAGCATCGCCCCACCTCGAAGGAGAACCACCATGTGCCGTTCCGTCAACTGCAAGGTCTGTGGCAAGACCACCTGGGCCGGCTGCGGCCAGCACGTCGACCAGGTCATGGCCGGCGTAGCCCGCGCCGACCGCTGCCCCGGCCACACCGACGCCGAGAAGCAGGCCGCCTCCGGCGGCTCCTTCTTCAGCAAGCTGTTCGGCCGCTGACTCCCTGACCGCCGGTTCGCGCCGCGCCACCCCTCGCGCGGCCACCGGCCCCTGCCCGCCGCCCCAACCCCCCTACGGGTGCGACGGGCACCGCCGGGGTGGGACGAGCAACCCCCGCCCGCCGCCCCAACCCGGCACCCGATCTCAAGGAGCGCAGCCTCCCGCGTCACCCCTTGTCCCACCCCTCGGCCTACCCATCGGCCTGCTTATCTCCATCGGCCTGCCCCTCGGAGCGCTCGGCGGCGAAGGGTCCATCCTCACCGTGCCCGCCCTGGTGGACCTGCGCGGGCAGCACCCCCCCGGCCAGAACCGGCTCCCTGCTGATCGTCGGCCCCGCCTCCCAGGCGCACACGCCCCGCAGGCCCGCCGCCGCACCGTCCCTGGGCCAAGAGGTTCGCGCTCTCGCCACCTCATACTTCCCTCCTCAGCGCTGCCTACACACTTCCCCTCTGGGCGCCGCCCTCACGCCGCGCGTGTCGTCGCGCCCCCGGCTGACTACGCCGCCGACCAGGGCGCGGCGGAGCCGATGCTGATACCGCGGTCGGTGACCTGCGCGCGCCACAGGGGTGGCCAAGGTCGTCGCGGCCCCACCGCAGCCCGGCTGCTGACCGGGCTTCTTCGACGGCCGCCACAGCGGTTCGACGGTTTGTGGTTGAGTTGAGAATCAAGCAAAGGAGAAGGGGATGGAACACTTCACGGCCACGTGGCTGGTCTACGGACTGGTCATCATCGTGATATTTGGCATCGGCTTCTGGTTCATGGGGAGGAGTCGGTCTGGCGCCAAGCCGCCCAAAACCCCTCGCAGCAAGGACACTGGTCGCGCCGGTCTCCGCGACGACTGACACACGCGCACCAGGGTCATACGTCCAGTGGCGGCGGGTGGCTCAATTGCGCCCGCTACCCATCCGCCGTTGTGTTGGGCGCACCCTGTGCAACGCGACCACCGCCGCGATGACAGCGACGGCCAGCGGCACTAGCCAGAACGGGACGTCAGCAACCGTGCGAGCGACAGCGTTCTGCGCCGTGACCTCGAGGTCACTCGTATCGCCGATGCCAAACCAAGCTGACACCCCGGCCGTTCCATCGAATCGGAGAAACAGGTACCCGATGACGATGAAAAGGACTCCTGAGACCAGCGACGTTGTGTGGAGTTGCAGCCGTCCGACTGAAACCGAACGTCCCCGTAGCCATCCTCTTTGTCCCAGCTTGAATCGGTCCCACAACGCGGCGAGGACGAACAGAGGCGTTGCCATGCCCAACGCGTAGACAGCGAGCAGCAGTCCGCCTTGGGTGGGATTGGGCTGGGTGGCAGCAACCGTGAGGATTGCGCCAAGGACCGGTCCTGAGCAGAACCCGGCCAGACCATAGATCGCGCCCAGCACCAGGGTGGAGCCGTATCCCCCACCCCCGCTCTGTCGGCGTTGGGACCACGCCTGCAGTCGTCCTACCCCAGGAATGGAGAACCCGAGACCAAGGATTTGGGCCAATCCCAGAACGATGATGGTCCACCCGGCACCGGTGATGATCGCTTCGCGGTGTCCGTAGAACAGGCTGGATACAGCCGCTGCGCCTGAACCCAGTGGGACCAAGGTAATCAAGAGGCCGAGGTAGAACATTCCGGTCCTGGCCATCAGCGCCGTCCGGCTGGCAAAGGCGTAGGCGAAGAAGGAGGGCAGGAGAAGGGCGCTGCATGGCGACAGCAACGACAAGGTTCCAGCCGCTAGTGCCGCAAGCAGGTTGACTTCAGTCATCGCTTGGCGGCGTCCTCGATCGCCTTTTCGAAGACCTCCGTCGGCTGAGCGCCGATGATCGGCTGCCCGTTGATGATGAAGGCGGGGGTCCCAGTGACCCCGATCGACTGTCCTTCCCGAGCATCGGCGTTCACGGCTTCGGTCAGCTCCGGACGTTTCATGTCCGTCACCAACTTTGCGCCATCGAGTCCAGCCTTGTCGGCGACGGATCCCAAGAACTGCGGCGTCAACTTGCCAGCATTGACCGGCTGCTGGCTGTCGTAAAGCGCATCATGGAAGGCCCAGAAGTCACCCTGCTTTGCGGCAGCTCGGCCCGCCAAGGCCGCAGTCATCGACTCCTGCCCTAGATAGGGGAAATCGCGCCACTCGATGCGAAGGACGCCTGAGTCCACGTACTTCTTCACCAGAGTCGGCTCGGTGTCTCGAGCAAACTTTCCGCAGAAGGGGCATTGGAATTCGGAGTAGGAGATCATCACCACCGGGGCATCCACCTTGCCCATCGCCAAGGGGTCATTCGGCGTGCGTCTCGCAAGGCCCGCCAATGGGTCATTCTCGGGCGCGGCAGGCAAGGAAGCAGATTGTCCGCCAGACGCCGCGGACGATGATCTAGCAGTCTCGTCGGGCCGACTCGCGACAAAGGCGACAGCAGCCAACAGGACTGCGACTAGTGCGATCACCACGGGGACTACCGGCGAAGAGCGCGGGGAGGGGCTTGCAACCATGATGAGTTTCCCTTAGACGTTGTGCGGAACGTGTGGCGGTTAGGTGGTGGGTACGGGGCATGATCGGGAGGCCGCCAGCCGTCCGCGCAGCGCCCAGGCCAGCAGGGCGATGCCGGCGGCTTGGAGGATCGGCTGGAAGGGTTCGAACCAGGTGATGGCACCCGTGTACCCCAAGGCCAGCAGGACGAGCTTGTTGCACACGGGGCAGCCGACCGCGAAAAAGGTCAGGAGCGCCCCGGCGTAGCTGCTGACCTGCCGCTCTGCAACTGATGCACCCTCTGCGTGCGGACCTTGAAGCTTCAGACCGGTGGAGGACTTGTCGTCAGCTACATAAGTTCCTACAAGGAGTCCCACCAGCACTGAGCTGATCACCAGTGAGGGCCAGGCCCACCACGTTGGCGGGATCTCGCGGCTGAACACAGGCGTGTCGATCAGGTCCGTGGGAACGGCGACGGCGATTCCGTAGGCCAGGGCGACCAGAGCTGCCGTCGACCACTGCCGGGTTTCCCATCCAGCCAGGACTTGCCGTGCCGCGGTCACCGGTGGCCGACCGAAACGGGGAGGCCTGCGAGGCGCCACTCCAACATCCCGTCCTGCAGACGCACTGCCTCACGTCCCCTGGCGTGGATCAGGGTGACTGCGTCGTGCGCCATGACGCAGTAGGCGCCACGGCAGTAGGTCACGATTCGAACCGCTGGATCGATGTCCCCCAGTCGCTCATTGACCTCCTCCAGCGGCATGGACATCGCCCCCGCAATGTGCCCACTGGAGTACTCGCCGTGGGGCCGCACATCCAGCAAGGCGATGTCTTCGCGTCGCATGAGGTTAAGCAGCTCGGCACGGCTGACCTCGTCGACCTCTAGGCCACCTGAGCCGAGGTACGACTCCAAGGCGGACTTCACGTCGGGAGAGTGGCGCTTAGCCACTGCCCCGAGGGCGGCGTGCAACTCAGCCACGTCGTGATCCGTCAAGCGGTAGATCTGACGCGTACCCATCCTGCGCACTCGAACCAGGTTCGCGCCGCGAAGGATCTGAAGGTGGGCAGACACCGAGCTCAGTCCTTGACCTGTTGCTCTGACGATCTCGTCCACTGAGTGCTCGGACTGAGCGAGCAGCTCAATGATTTCCAAACGTCGCGCACTGGCGAAGGCCTTGCCCACCACCGCGAGTTCGCTGAACACCTGGTCTCGTGACTCTGACACCTATTCCTCCAAAGATCTTTGGACTAATGTACATGCGTGGCTTGAACAAGAGAACCCTGAGCTGAGAGGTAGATGCCGACGATGAGCACAGTGACAACCCAGGCAGGAGACGGGGTCGGCGTCGTCGTCCACCTTGATGAGGACACGAGCGGCAAGTTCGAGGCAGTCCTGCGCAACGTGGGCCACCTTCTCGACGAGCTCGATGACCATTCACCAGTGGAGCTCGTTGCTCACGGACCCGGAGTCGCTGTGATGCTGCGGAGCAATCCTCACTCAGGAACCGTGCAGGATCTTCGCGACCGTGGGCTCCTGTTGGTTGCGTGCGGAAACACGATGGCACGCATGGACATTGCCCCCCAAGAACTCACGCAGGGCGTGAGTGTTGCGTCGTCAGGGCTCGGGCAGCTGGTTCGTCGGCAGCGTCAGGGGTGGTCCTATGTCCGCCCCTAGAGCTTCGGTGACGTGCTTTTCGGCTGGTTCGTTCGACACGGTCCTCGACCTCGGTGGCGACCCCGCGGCTTGTGACTTGGCAGTCTTCTTCGCCGGCAATCAGTTCATGGTGGTGCCGGCCCTCGTCGACGCCTTCGTAGCGCAGCATGACGCAGTCTCCAGCGTCTTCTACGAGACCTTGCCACCCGGGATCGTCGCGGATCAGGTACGCACCGGGAGACTGCAGATGAATGCCTTGACCATCAGCACTCTGCCCGATGTCGTTGCGCTCAGCCCCGCCACACTTCGCGAGCTGCGCGACGAGGGTCTTGTCGGGTGCGCCAACGCATACGCGTCCAACGACCTGGCGCTTCTCGTGCAGCGCGGCAATCCGCTAGGGATCGCAGGGTGGGAGGATCTGGCTGCGCCAGGGATCCGCGTGGCGTTTCCGAACCCGGCAACGGAAGGGATCGGGGCCCTCGCCGCTGAGACCATCGAGCGTGTCGGCGGCGTGCGTCTACGAGATCGAATCATGCGCGACAAGCAGGCAATCGGCGACACGATCCTGACGGACATCCACCATCGCCAAGGTCCCGCGTGGCTGGCCGACGACCGTGTCGACGTCGCCGTTGTCTGGACCACGGAGGCGACATGGCACACGAGTCGAGGGGAAGGATTCACGGCCGTCACCCTCGATTCCGCCGAGCAGGGGAAAGGGCACTATGCCTGCGCTACGGCTACCGAGTCGACTCGTCCTGACCTGGCGGAGGCCTTTGTCGCCTTCATGATGAGCACCGAAGCGCAGGCCATCTACCGGAGTCATGGGTTCAGCACACCCTCATAGGCCATCGTCGCTGCTGAGGCCTCGTCTCGCCCACCGCCCGCACACCCGCGAGTTGGTCACGGTGGATGGTCGCTCGCCTACTCGTGGTGACGGGTCCACAGGCGAGCGATCTTGTCGTATCGGGGCAGGAGCGCTCCTACGCGTCTTTGGTAATCGGCATAACCCGTGTAGAGCTGACGCAGTCGACCCTCCTCGAAACCAATCTTGCCGACAAGAACCAAGACCAGCGCCAGTAACGCTCCCAAGTGCACCCACGACCCACCCCTAAGCGCCAGGCCTGCACCCGCGAGCAACACTCCCGCATACATGGGATGGCGAATCCACCCATAGATGCCGGTTTCGCGTACCCCCGCCCCCGGCTTGGGCACAGGAGACACCGTCAAGGCGTGGCCCAACGTCGGTACGGCGACGAGCGCCAAGGCGGCGCCAGCCACCACTAGGAACCAACTCAAGGCGTGGAGGGACGACGTGTCGAGGGCATGACTGGGCCACAATGCCAGGACGATCAAGAGTGAGAACTGCGCACTGACCAGGGTCGCCGCCCACCGGCCGGCGCCTCTCGAGGACCAAGGTCGACTCACTCGAACAGCCCTTTCACCGTCGCGCCGCTCAGTCTCGCTCCTCGTGAAACCGAGGGTGCAGGTCACGGTCATACGAACCAGTGACATGCTCGTCCGAGGTGGGGCCTCGGCCATGAGCCCGGCGAGTACGCCGGGATCTGCGTGAACGGCGGACGGCGGGGCCGCCTCGGGGTGGTGCAAGTCGAACGCTGGACGCTCAGAGCGGATGCGCGGGATGGTGTCGAAGTTGTGCCGCGGCGGCGGGCAGGAGGTCGCCCACTCCAGCGAGGCGCCGTAGCCCCACGGGTCGTCGGTCTCGACCAGTGGCGCGGTGCGCCAGGTCTTCCACACGTTGTAGAGGAACGGCAGCGTGGAGGCGGCCAGCAGGAAGGCGCCGTAGGTCGAGATCTGGTTCTGGACGGTGAAGCCGTCCTCGGGCAGGTAGTCGGCGTAGCGACGGGGCATGCCGTCGATGCCGAGCACGTGCTGGATGAGGAAGGTCGTGTGGAAGCCGATGAACAGCATCCAGAAGTGGACCTTGCCGAGCATCTCGTCGAGCATCCGCCCGGTGAACTTGGGCCACCAGAAGTAGAACCCGGCGAACATCGCGAACACCACGGTGCCGAAGACGGTGTAGTGGAAGTGCGCCACGATGAAGTAGCTGTCGGACAGGTGGAAGTCCAGGGCGGGGCTGGACAGGATCACCCCGGTGAGGCCGCCGAACAGGAACGTCACGAGGAACCCGATCGACCAGAGCATCGGCGTCTCGAAGGAGAGCTTGCCGCCCCACATGGTGCCGATCCAGTTGAAGAACTTCACCCCGGTGGGCACGGCGATCAGCATCGTCATCACCGCGAAGAACGGCAGCAGCACCTGGCCGGTGGCGTACATGTGGTGCGCCCACACGGTCACCGACAGTGCCGCGATCGCGATTGTGGCGAAGACGAGGGTCTTGTAGCCGAAGATCGGCTTGCGCGAGAACACCGGGAGGATCTCGGAGATGATGCCGAAGAACGGCAGGGCGATGATGTAGACCTCCGGGTGCCCGAAGAACCAGAACAGGTGCTGCCACAGGATGGGGCCGCCATTCCCTGGATCGAAGATGTGAGCACCGAAGCGACGATCTGCAGCCAGGGCTAACAGTGCAGAGGCCAAGACCGGGAAGGCCATGAGCACCAGCAGTGACGTGATCAGCACGGTCCAGGTGAAGAGTGGCATCCGGAACATCGTCATTCCGGGGGCGCGCATGCAGATGATCGTGGTGATGAAGTTGACTGAGCCCAAGATGGTGCCGAATCCCGAGAGGGCCAAGCCCATGACCCACAGGTCACCGCCAAGACCTGGACTGTTGACAGCGTCTGACAGGGGCGCGTAACCCGTCCAACCAAAGGAGGCGGCACCCGTCGGCGTCATGAAACCTCCAAGGACCATGAGAGCGCCGAACAGATACAGCCAGTAGGCAAACATGTTCAGACGCGGGAACGCCACATCCGGAGCTCCGATCTGGATGGGCATGATCGCGTTCGCGAAGGCGGCGAACAGTGGCGTCGCGAACAGCAGCAGCATGATCGTGCCGTGGATCGTAAACAGCTGGTTGTACTGCTCAGGGTTGTCAACGATCTGCAGACCCGGCTGGAAGAGCTCGGCGCGGATCAGCATCGCCAGCAGGCCGCCGAACATGAACAATGTGAAGGACGTGACGAAGTACCAGTTACCGATGACTTTGTGATCGGTCGTGGTCACCCATTTAACGATGGCCCGGCCCCGTGCGCGTCTGTGCGCGGGTGGTGCCTGGCGTTCGGTGGCGCGGGGCGCCTCAAGAATAGCCATGGTGTCGCTCCTCAGATCTGAAATCCACCGTCGACGCTCTACAGCCGACTAGCAGTAGTGATGTCCTCAAGAAATTCGGTCCGCATCTGCTCGGTGACGGTCGGTCTGGTCGCCTTGATCACCCTCAGGTAGTCATCGGTTGCACCGCGGCACCGCTGGCCGGAATCGATGCTGCACTCGAAGACTTCCTGGGCCACGGTTCGCGCTGCGTGCGCTATATCCGCTGGGGTGAGGCCATCGCTTGCGAGCGACAGCGCCCTGATGTCCACATCGAATGACTGAGCGGACCTGAGGTGATGGGCCCACATGGCCATGCGGGCTTCCTCGTCAGGTGGACCCACGGGCAGAACGAAGTCGAACCGGCCGTGCCGCATGAACGCAGAGTCCAATGACCTCACTGAATTCGTGGCGCAGATGAGCAAACGTCCCGGCTCTTCACGAAAAGCCACCAGCGACTTGAGCAGCTCGTTCACCACACCAATCGAGCTGGAGCTACCACCCTCCCGCGCGGCCGCGATTTCCTCGATCTCATCGATGAACACCACCACGCGTTCGAGCCGACTCAACTGATCGAACGCCAGTCTGATACCTGCGGGAAGACCCCCATCAGTGGTCGCGAGGCGAGACGGGAACAGCTCGACGAAAGGCCACGCTAAGCGCGATGCCACTGCCTTCGCGAAGGTCGTCTTTCCTGTTCCCGGCGGGCCGAAGAGCATCACGGCGCGTGGTGGTTGCACTCCGTGGCCATGAGCCTGCTCGGGCTGCGACAAAGGCAAGACGATGCGACGTTCGATGAGGGCCTTCTCGGCCTGCATTCCCGCCACTGCATCCCACAAGCCTGCCGCAGGGATAGAACCACCAAGATCTTGCAGCAAGGTCGCGGTTTGCGCCGTCACCGTCTCGGTCTTCTCGAAGAGGGTGAGCCCGTCACGGCGCACGAAACCGCTGTTCACGAATGCCTGGGAACCGGTCTCGTTGGCCGGAAGCAGGGCCCGCACCTTCCGTACCCCCAGCATCGTCAAGCGGTGCTCGAGCGCCGAGAGCAGCGCGCTACCCAGTCCTTGGTCACGCCACTGTGGGTCCAATGCCAAGCGCACCACCCACGCGCGATCAACCTCGACCCTGCTCACCGCCGAGCCGACCAGCCCGCCACCCACGACCGCTACCACTGCGGGATGTCTACCATTCAGCGCCGCCACCACGTCAGCCATAGCAAAGACCGGGGATTCAGACGTTGTGGATGACCGTTGATCAAGGAGCACGGCGGCTTCGAGGTCCTCAGGCTCGAAGTCGCGCAGGTGCCATGCGGTCACGGCAATGCCCTCCCTCTGGCCGATGTCGATCCGCCGCAAGCGGCTCGATGGAGGTCAAGCATGACAGTTGTACGTACATTTGAGAAGGGGGACACGTGCTCGCTCGTCAACCGAACCGGGGCCGTGCCATCCTCGTCCCATGCACACATCGACCGGCGCCTGCAGTGGCCAGTGACCCAATGGCGCGGGCCAGAATGCTGCAAGGTCCCCAGCCCGAAGTCGGCGCGGCCCGAGTTCCCAAGTGGGAGATGCTGCATCGCGAACTGCTTCAGCGGATCGGCAAAGGCGAGTTCTCCAATGGATTTCCCGGCGAGCACGAGCTCTCCCAGACCTATGACGTGTCGCGACACACGGTGCGTGAGGCCCTTCGCCGGCTGCGGGAGGCCGGCCTGTTGGACAGCGCGCGGGGACGAGTCACGCAAGTTCGCCCGAAAGCCATCGAGCAGAACCTCGGAGGCCTTTACTCCCTGTTCCGCGAGGTGGAGGCGCAAGGGCACGTCCAGCGCAGCGACGTCATCACCATCAGTCTGACGACAGAGCCCTTAGCCGCAAACGCACTAGGAATCGACATCTCGACCGAGTTCTTTCACCTTGAGCGGCTTCGACGATCTGATGGCGAGCCCCTGGCGCATGACAAGGTGTGGATACCGAGCGCGATCGCAGCCCCATTGATGGAGGCCGATTTCACCCACGCGGCACTGTACGACGAGTTGACCCGACGTTGTGGCGTCAGGCCGACCGGCGGCTCGGAACGGATCGCTGCCGTGATGCCGACCGCCGCTCAACGAGGCTTGCTTGAACTCGATCGGGGTATCGCCTGCTTCGACATCGAGCGGCATGGCAGGGTCCGAGACCAACCGCCGATCGAGTATCGCCGCTCACTGGTTCGGGCGGACCGCTATGCGCTCCTCACGTCGTGGACGCCCAACGGGTTTCGCTTGGGAGCCAGCGCGGATGCGCCGCCACATCGAGACGGCAGTCGGCCCTTCCCATCCCCGATCAGGCCAACCCCTTGAGCATGAGGTTCCAGTACAGGGCGGGGAGGCCGTACTTCTTCAGGTACCACATGTCCCGCCGCTCCTTCGTGGTGTCGATCAGCGGAATGGTGGGGTGGGGCTCCATGGTGTAGTCGAACTCGGCCAGAAGCATCGTCTTGCGTGACGTGGTCAACGGGCACGAGGCATATCCGTCGTACTGCTCTTGTGGCGACTTTCCGCGCATGACCGACTGCAGGTTTGCTGCCACCACCGGCGCCTGCTTGCGAATGGCCGCTCCGGTCTTTGAGTTGGGGGTGGAACCCGCATCGCCGAGAGCAAACACGTTGGAGTACCGCGTGTGCTGCATGGTGTGCTTGTCGACCTGGATATAGCCACCGGGATTGTCCGGATCGGCCAACGCCGTCTGCTTAACCCAGTCGGGAGCCGACTGTGGTGGAACCAAGTGCATCATGTCGTAGCCCAGCGTCTGGGTCTCGCCAGCTCGGCCAGCCACGCCAGCCACCGTGGCTTTCCTGGCGTCCGCATCGACCTCGACAACCTCGGATTCAAAGTGGACGGTGATCCCGTACCGCTCCACGACCTTCTCCAGCTCGCGAGCGAACACGGGCACGCCAAACATCCCCGGCGTCGGTAGCACCATGTGGACATCAATCTGGTCGAGCACCCCCTGGCTCTGCCAGTAGTCGCAGGCCAGGTAAGCAATCTTCTGAGGTGCGCCAGCACACTTGATCGGTCCGGAAGGCATCGCGAAGATTGCCGAGCCCGACTTGGTGGCCTGGATGAACTCCCATGTCTTGGGCGCCAAGCTGTACTCGTAGTTCGTGGAAACCCCGGCCTTGCCCAACGCCTCGCGGGCGCCCCCGATCTTGTGCCAGTCCAACTGGATCCCCGGCGCCATGACCAAGAACTGGTACGCGACGGTGGTTCCGTCACGCAGGACCACGGACCTGGCATCCGGATCGACGTCCGTCACCGCAGCCTTGATCCACTTGACCCCCTTGGGCATCACGCCTTCTTCGAGCCTGGCGCTCTTCTGGGGCTGAGCACACCCTCCACCCACAAGCGTCCACAGAGGCTGGTAGTAGTGCGTGGTTGCCGGATCAATCACGGCGATGTCCTTGACGCCTGACCGTTGGAGCCGCGCCGCAACGGAGATGCCGGCGCTGCCTCCACCAACGATGACGACCTCGTGGGCTTGCGACTGCATAACAGTTCTCCCTACTGAGTGGTGCGTTCGCGACTGGCACCGGTAGGCACCGTCGCCGGTCTTGAGGCTATATGATGTCCGTACATTTGACCACGGATGCGCGAACCCGAAAGGTGCTGCCATGACCGGCATAGACGCCAGCGAGGCCTTCAGACGTACTTCTGAGGGGTCCGCAGTGCTTGTGGACGTCCGAGAGACTGAGGAGTACCTCGCCGGTCACGCCCGCGGAGCGCAGTCGCTGCCGCTGTCGTCACTCGCTTGTACGCAGCTGCCAGCGGGTATCGACGTACTCATGATCTGCCGCAGCGGAAAGCGCTCATCCAAGGCCGTCGAGCGCGCACGTCAAGCCGGCGTTCACGCCCTCAACGTCGACGGGGGCACCCTGGCGTGGCGCGAGGCAGACCTACCTATGGACGCCTCCGGTCCCAAAGCTCCCGAGGTGGCCTGAGTGGGGATTGTCGCCGCGGGTCTCGGCATCCTGGTCGGGCTCGCTCTCGGGCTGCTTGGCGGCGGAGGGTCTGTCCTCGCGGTCCCCAGCCTCGTTTACATCCTCGGGGAGTCACCGCACGAAGCGACCACGGGTTCGCTCATCATCATCATCGCCTCATCATTGGCGGGGGTAGCCGCGCATGCGAGAGCGGGCCGGGTCCAGGTCAGGGCGGGCCTGGGCTTTGGCCTCGCAGGCCTGGCGACCTCGATCATCAGTGCAGCACTGTCCAAGGGACTACCCGAGACGGTGGTTCTTGTGGGGTTCGCCGGCGTCATGCTGGCAGCTGCCGCGATGATGTGGCGATCCGCCAAGAGCCCCGGCAATGGCCCAGTTCCAGGGCGGCAGGGGGCCGGCGGCCTTCGAACCATCCTCGCAGGGGCCGGCGTAGGCGTCCTCATCGGTGTTTTCGGAGTGGGTGGCGGATTCCTCGCAGTGCCCGCCTTGGTTGCCGTTGCGGGGTTCACCATGCCGAATGCCGTCGGAACGTCGCTCCTGATCATCGCCCTCAACTCGAGCGCCGCGCTGGCTACCCGGGTCGCGGGATCACATGTGGACTGGGCGGTCATACTCCCCTTCGCTGCTGCCGCGAGTGTGGCGGCGGTGGTCGGCCAACGTGCCTCCAGTCGGTTCAAGGCAGCCACTCTCCAACAGACCTTCGCGGGCCTACTCGTGCTGTTGGCGGGCTGGGTCCTGCTTGACCAACTGGTGCTGCACACGTCAAGCAATTAGGGCCTCATCGACGAAGGACGCGGTCAGCTTTCCACCGACCATTCAGCAGGACCGGTCTCGCCGCACGGGACCGACTGCCCATCTCCACCAGCCCCTTGAGAGGAATCCAGATCCATGGCCACCATCATCACCATCGAAACGCCCACCCTGGGCGACCGCAGCTATCTGGTGCACGACGGATCCCGCGCCTTTGTCGTAGACCCGCAACGAGACATCGACCGTGTGACAAGCCTTGCCGAGGCTGAAGGTGTCCTGATTACTGATGTCTTCGAGACACACATCCACAACGACTACGTCACGGGAGGGCTGGCTCTTGCCGAGCACACCGGCGCGGTGTACCACGTCAATGCAGACGACGATGTCGCCTACCAGCGCCATCCTATCCGTGACGGCGACACCGTCCGCGTGTCTGAGACCCTGACCGTCCGTGCAATCGCCACCCCGGGTCATACCTTCACGCATCTCGCGTTCGCAGTGCACGAAGGTGACCAGGCCATCGGCGTCTTCACAGGAGGCTCCCTTCTCTTCGGGGCCACCGGGCGACCGGACCTCTTGGGTGAAGACAACACCGACACCCTCGTCCGTCACCAGTACTCGTCGGCGCACCGGCTCGCCACCGATCTACCTGAGAACGCGAAGGTCCTACCGACCCACGGATTTGGGAGCTTCTGTGCCGCAGGTGGCACAAGTGGCAGCGATGCCTCGACCATCGGGGAAGAGAAGCGCATCAACCCGGCCTTGAACCTCTCCGAGGAGCAGTGGGTCGCGAATACCCTCTCTGGCCTCGACGCTTACCCGGCGTACTACGCTCACATGGGCCCGGCCAACGAGGCCGGTCCGGCAGCCCCTGACCTCGCACCCCCGGCACCGGCCGACAGCGCCACCATCGCACAGCACATCGCAAACGGGGACTGGGTCGTCGATCTGCGCAGCCGCACCGCCTTCGCTGACGGACACGTCCGCGGAACGCTCAACATCGGCCTCGACGGACAGTTCTCCACCTACTTGGGTTGGTTGATCCCGTGGGGTACGCCTCTGACCCTCCTTGGTGACACTCCCGACCAGGTAGCAGAGGCGCAACGCGAACTGGTCCGCATCGGTATCGACGAACTCGAAGGTAGCGCCACCGGAGAGCCGAGCACGTGGACGCACGAGGAACTTGAGGAGTTCCGTCGCGCGACATTCGCAGACCTGAAATCCGTCCAACACCATCGCGCCGTCGAGATCCTGGACGTGCGCCGGACGCCTGAGTTCGACAATGGCCACATCGAGGGAGCGCGCAACATTCCTCTCCATCAAATCCTTGCGCGGATGGCGGAGGTGCCGCAGGGAGATCTCTGGGTCCACTGCGCCGGTGGCTACCGGGCATCGATAGCTGTCTCGGCCTTGGCAGCCAACGGGCACACAGCCGTGCTCATCGACGACAACTTCGATGAGCACGCGCGCGAGTCTGGACTCATCATTACCGAGCCCAGACTCGCCCAGCACGACTGACCTTCCTTTCTGATTCACATTTCGTACCAAGCACAGGACACACATCATGATTGAACCCCGAAGCACCTCACACCGACCGCCCGTTCTTGACGCGCACGGTGTCCGAGAATGGATGGGTCAGGCAGATGCGCCACGGATCCTCGACGTTCGAACTCCGGCCGAATTCCGTGGGGCGCACATCCCGGGCTCGTACAACGTCCCCCTTGATCTGCTCAAGGAGCACCGCGCGGAGCTGGCAGACCACCTCGACGAACACGTCGTGCTGGTCTGCCGGTCAGGAGCACGTGCTACCCAGGCCGAGCAGGCACTCAGTTCGGTACCCTCCGGCCTACCGCAGCTGCACATTCTTTCCGGCGGCCTGACCGCCTGGGAGCAGGCCGGAGCCCCTGTCTCGCGAGGCGAGGCGAAGTGGGAGCTGGAGCGACAGGTCAGGCTCGTCGCCGGATCGCTCGTCCTGCTCTTCATCCTGCTCTCCATCGTTCTCCCCTGGACCAAGTGGCTGGCCGGCCTGATCGGCGCAGGACTGACCATGGCGGCTCTGACCAACAGCTGCCTGATGGGCATGATGCTGGCGAAGC
The DNA here is from genome assembly GCA_023420415.1 of Actinomycetes bacterium. Classification (GTDB taxonomy): domain Bacteria; phylum Actinomycetota; class Actinomycetes; order Actinomycetales; family Dermatophilaceae; genus Pedococcus. Next base: position 53,836 of record JAEZWF010000023.1, read on the forward strand.
TTCCCTACAACCGCGAGAAGTCGCCCGACATGCGCGATGTCATCCGTGACCTCACCCAGTCGTGAACTCGGTTGAGAACGTTGGTCGGCCTCAGCGCGCAACTCACATCTAGGACAGGCTTGGCCGGCAACGGCTCATCTGGGCATCGGCACCCGTGGGTGCAGATGCCCAGCCGTACGGTCATGTATCTCTTTGAGGGGTCACTACGTCCATGCAACGACAGAACCCCTCAACAACCGGAGATCTCCATGAAGCTCAACATGGGCACCCTCGACCGACGCCTACGCCTTTTCCTCGTCGCCCCCGCACTGATCCTGGCGGGAGTCCTGATCGGACCAGGCGGGATCCTGGCCATCGTGCTGTACGTTCTCGCAGGAGTGATGGTCGCCACCTCCCTAGCCGGGTCGTGCCCGCTCTACACACTCTTGGGAATCCGCACGTGCCCCATCTCCAGCGAGCACACTCCCGCCACCTCCAGCCCTTCGTTGACCTGACTTACGGGTGGAGTAGGTGATCAACGCGGACGAACTCGTCGCTGAGGTTCCCGGGCTGATGCGCTACGCACGAACCATCGTCCGCGATCAGGCGTTAGCAGAGGATCTCGTGCAGGAGACCTTGGTGCGGGCACTGGAACGGGGGCACTCGTTCCGGGGCGATTCGTCACTGGCCACCTGGCTGCACCGCATTCTGCACAACGCGGCCGTGGACCACTCGCGCCGTCACCGAGAGGAGCCGACCGAGGACGTCGCGACGCTCGTCGAGGAGAGGTGGCGCGACGAGCGCTACTCGGTGGACGCCTCTGTCGTGGCAGCCCGCGCCGAGACCGTCGAAGCGCTCAAGGACTCCCTCCTCCGACTACCGCTGATCTACCGGACCGCTGTGGTGCTCCACGACATGGAGGGACTCACGATGCTCCAGATCGCAAAGATCCAGCAGGTCCAGCTGCCAGCAGCCAAGCAGCGACTGCGACGTGGGCGAATGATGCTAGTCACTGCCCTCGCCAGCCGTTGGGAACGCCGCATCGCCATAGAGGGCGTGCCTTTGACATGTTGGGACGCTCGCTCCAGGGTCTCGGACTACCTGGATGACACCTTGGCGGCGCGTGAGCGACACCTTGTCGAGACCCATCTGGCCGATTGCCCCACCTGCCCACCGCTATTCGATGCCCTCGTCCAGACCCGCCGCTGCGTCGGCCTACTCCGAGACCCCGACTCCACAATCCCTGCCGACCTCGTCGAGCGAATCATCCAGGCCAGCCGTGCCTCGTGACGCAACCGTCGCGGCCGCTCAGTGCCTTGATGCCGTGGTGCTGCAGGCGCGGTGTCAACCTGATTCAAATTGGCGTGAACATCGTGCCCATCGAAGAGCCTGCTGCACAAGCACGTGACAGTTCTCGGTCAAGCCTCCCCGCTGGACTAACTCGACAGGTCGGGCAACGGGGTGATGGCAGGTTTGTTCCGCGCCGACCGTGGGCACGGTGGTGATTGTGTTCGTGGGGCCATGCTGGCATGGCGTCTCGTCGATCGCCGTCCGAGCTGTGGCAGCGGGCGTTGCTCCATCCGCCGGCCAGAGTGCGATGGAATCGTCCGTCAATGGCGCCTCAGTGGTGGGTCCAGTCGGTTGATTGGGTGAGTTTAAAGAGATACACCAGCGGCGGCAGCACGACGACGCCGGCGAGGGCGACCACCACGAGGAGGCCGATCAAAGTCGCAGGAGCAGCGGCTGCGTCGGCGATTTGGACTTCGTCGACCAGAAGCCATGGGTACTGGCCCAACCCCCACCCGCTAATGACGGATGCGACTGCGAGAACCGCCGTTACTCGCGCGGGCTGGTACCTCCGGGCAGCGATGAGGGCCAAGGTCGTGGCCCCGGTCAGCCCGGAGATGGCAATCAGTGGTGCGGCTCGGCCGGTCAGTCCGACGGCCAAGGTCGGGGCATCGCGCAGGATCGGGATGAGCGCGGCGAAGACCACGGCGCCGGTGGCTGCCCCGACCACGAGGGTGCGTCGCCGTAGGGAGGCGGCCAGATCGATTCGGCCGCCGCGGTAGGCGTCGGCGGTCAGGAATGTTCCCGCGAGTAAGGCGCAGCTGCCCACGGCGATGGCACCACCCCACAGTGAGGTGGGGTTGAGCCACGACGTCCAGAGGTCCCCTCGACGCGTGGCCGGCACACGGCCCGAGGCGATGGCGCCGGCGACGGTTCCAAGGAAGAAAGGGGTGATCAGTGAGGAGGCGGCGAAGATCGCGCCGTACAATCGTGCCTGGGTGACTGTGGGCGCGAACTTGCGGAACGCGAACGCCGCTCCGCGCAGGACGATGCCGAGCAGCGCCAAGAACATCGGAAGGATGAGCGTGTTCATGGCGGCGGCGAAGGAGGCGGGGAACCCAGTCCACCACATGACCAAAACGTAGATGAGCCATACGTGGTTGGCTTCCCATACCGGTCCGATGCTGTGGTCGATGAGGGTGCGTACCTCAGCGCCACGACGGGTGCCGCCAGCCGTGAGGTCGTAGAACCCGGACCCGAAGTCTGCGCCGCCGAAGAGGGCGTAAATGACTACTCCGGCGAACAGGGCCGCGGCTACTGCGGTATCAAGAGTCATGGCGCTGTCGCTTCGTGGTCGGTGGGGGGTCGTCTTCCACCAGCGGCATCAGATTGGGGGCCGTACGGGCTGGGCAGGTCTTCTTCTCCGGCGCGCCAGCGTCGTGCCATGGAGCGCAGCACGAGTGCCGCGCCGATGGTAAGCCCGGTGTAGAGGACGGCCGTGGCGACCAGGAGAATCCAGATCTGGGGATTGTCTCCTGCGGCGTCACGAGTGCGTAGGTAGCCGTAGACGACCCAAGGTTGGCGCCCGACTTCGGTCGCGACCCATCCCAGCTCCATGGCCAGGACCGCGAGCGGGCCGGCGATGACCGCGAAGCGCAGCGCCCAGCGGTTGCTGAGTGGGTCGCGTCCTCGCCAGCGGGCGAACCAGTAGAGGGCCGCGGCGAGGAAGAGCAGGGTGCCGATGCCGACCATGGACTGGAAGGCGACGTGGGTGATGTTGATCGGCGGGCGGTCGGCCGGTGCGATGGTGTCAAGGCCTTGGACAGGCGCGGTGAATGAGTTGCGAGCTATGACCGATCCCAGACCTGGGATGTCCAGGGAGTAGCGCACCTGGCCGTCGATGAGGAGGCCGCCGAGGCGTAGCGGCGAGGGGCTTTCTGTCTTGGTCGCGAGTTCGAAAGCGGCTAGTTTGGCCGGTTGCGCTTCGGCGATCCGTAGCCCGAGGACGTGCCCGACGAGGGGTTGGATCAGGGCGGCCGCGCTAGCGAAGGCGAGGGGGATGGTGAAGCCGAGGCGGTGGTGACGGTCGTCGCGGCCGCGCAGCATACCTGCGGCGTACACGCCGGCCACGAGGAATCCGACGATCATGTAGGCGGCGACCCACATGTGCGCGAACTGAAGGATGGCTCCGGGGTTGAAGAGCACTGCCCACGGGTTTACGTCGACGACCTGACCATCAACGAGGCGGAAACCGACGGGCATGTTCATCCAGGCGTTTACCGAGATGACGCAGTAACTGCCCACCACGCCGGCGGCGGCCATCGGGACCAGCATCACCAAGTGCCGTTTGGGCGGGATCCGTCCCCAGCCGTAGAGGTACAGGCCCAGGAAGATGGCCTCGACGAAGAACGAAAGCCCCTCGAACGCGAAGGGCAGGCCAAGTACGCCGCCATAGCGGCCCATGAGCCCAGGCCAGAGCAGTCCCATCTCGAAGCTGAGCACCGTCCCGGACACCGCGCCGATGGCAAAGAGCACGGCCGAGACCTTGGCCCAGCGTTGGGCGAGACCCAGCGCGACGTCGTCCCTGCGATACACGCCTTGCCAGTGCGCGGCCAAGATGATCGCCGGCCACGCGACTCCGAACGATGCCAGGATGATGTGCCACCCCAGCGATAGCGCCATCTGGTTGCGGGCCGGTAGCAAGCCGGCTGGATCCTCGAGAGCTAGTGCTTGGACGGCGTGCAGCACGGATGTCCTTCCGAGTTCGGGCTACGCCTCGGACTTAGGCCGAAGGGTGTTGGACCGGCTGCGGGATCAGCCGCAGGTATGGCTTGACCGGGCGGTATCCGGGGAAGCGCAGCCGAGCGTCGTCGTCGTTCATGGCGAGCCCGATGATGACGTCCTGACCTGGCACCCAGTCTGCCGGGGTGGCAACCGGATCGGCAGCGGAGACCTGGAGGGCGTCGATGGCCCGCAAGATCTCGGCGAAGTTGCGGCCTGTAGTCATGGGATACAGGAGAATAAGCTGGACCTTCTTGGCCGGGTCGATGACATATACCGCACGCACGGTCTGAGTGTCGTTGAGCCCGGGGTGAATCATCCCGTACAGGTCCGAAACCTTGCCATCGGCATCAGCGATCACCGGAAAGTTCATTTCTGTGCCCTGCGTTTCCCCGATATCGGACTCCCAGGCGTGGTGGGACTCCACCGAGTCCACGGACAACCCCAGCAGCTTGACGTTGCGGGCGTCAAACGCCGGCTTCAGCGCGGCGGCCGCACCCAGCTCAGTCGTGCACACCGGGGTGAAGTCGCCAGGGTGAGAGAACAGCACTCCCCAACTATCGCCGAGATAGTCGTGGAAACAGATCCTCCCCCGGGTGGTCTCGGCCGTGAAGTCAGGGGCGATGTCGCCCAACATCACACTCATCTCGCTCCTCCAAATCATCGATGATCGATGATCGATGATCGACAGCGTAGCATCGCCGTGTGAGTTCGTTGACGCCCCGTGCGCTGCCCACTGAGAGATCGACCACTGCCCCGAGAAGGGGAGCACCCCTCCCCCAGCAGGTTCGCGAATTGATCTTTGCGCGCATTCTCGCTGGCGAGTACAGGCCAGGAGAGCGTCTGGTTGAGACGAGGGTCAGCCGCGAGCTGGGGGTCAGCCAAGGCTCGGTTCGTGAGGCCCTGCGGCAATTGGAGGTTGTCGGGTTGCTTGAGTACACCCCGCATAAAGGAGTGACCGTCCGCAGGACCACCCCCACTGAGTACGTTGAGACCGCGCTCGTTCGCGCTGTCTTGGAGGCTGCTGCCGCAGAACTTGCCGCGACCCGCGGGATGCTAACGGCGCCGCTCACAGAGAAGGTTGAGGCGATGGATGAGGCTGCTCAGACACGAGACCTGCGCTCTTGGGTAGCGGCCGCGGTCGATTTCCATCGCCTCATCTTGGAGGGTTCCGGCAATGCCGTACTGCTGTCCACCTGGGAGAGCTTGAACATTGAAGCGCGCACCATCCAGGTCGTGCTTCATCCCAGCGTGGATCTCGAGTCCCAGCGCTCCGCCCATCAGGGCATCATCGAAGCACTGGACTCACACGATCCGGTCCGGGCAGGGTCGCTATCGCGCGCTCACGAAGAGTCCTTCATTCCCCGGGAGTAGCCCTAGGGACAGCCTTCTGCAAGAGGTTGCCGGGCCGGACATGTCCACTCGCGGTCGGTGCGAACACGACCCGCGGAGACTCTCGAAGGACCGGACCAGCGGGTGACGGTGAAGCTGGCCGCCCCTGCCAGTTGCCGCCCGTCGACGTTCACCAGCCCCATGCCGCGACGTAGGTCGCCCCTTCCACCAACTTCATGTCGGGATGCCGCCCGATGAGCCCTCATGCTCCTATTCCGTGTCAACGCCTCAGCCCGCGGGCTCCTAGTTGATCGACTGCCGGGATTGAGTTCGCCGACTCGGGCCTGCCAGGCGCGATCTAGGCGCCGTAAGCATGCGGCGCAGGCCTAGATCGGTTCCCGCGATGCGGCTCCGTACCGGGTCGGGATTGTCAACGTCGGGATGGCCGGTGCCGAGTGACCGATCGAGACCGGCGAGCGGCGGCAGTCAAGCGGTGCAATTCTGGTGCAGTTGCTAGGACTTTCGCTCCTCGGCGCACCGACATAGAGTGGGCGACGCTAAGCACGGACAGCGACCGTCCGAGTCCGCCTGAGACTGAGTCCTTCGACCTTTTAATCCGTAGGTTGTGGGTTCGAGCCCCACGGGGCCCACCACGCACGCCCTGCCGCCCACCGTGAGCTGTCGGTGGCCGCGCTTACCGTCGATGCAATGGCCGTCAACGCCGACCAGGCGAGCCTGGAGCAGATCGACGCGCGGATCGACCGGATCGCCCGGTTCCCGTTCCGCGCGAAGTTCCACCTGCGCGCGCACGAGCGCGAGTACGTCGCGACCCGCGGTCTCGACACGATCCGCCGCCACGCCCGTGACCTGATCGCCCGCCGGGTCGCGCCTGCCCACCCGGAGAAGGACGGCCGGCAGACGCCGTGGGGCGGTCACCCGGTGTTTCGCGCACAGCACGCGACGGCCACCTGCTGCCGCGGCTGCCTTGCCAAGAACCACGGCATCCGCGCCGGCCACGAGCTCACCGGCGACGAGCTCGACTACGTCGTCGCGGTCATCACCCGCTGGGTCGAGCGCGAGATCGCCCGCAACGGTCGCCCGCGGTGAGCCGGACCCGTATGCCGCGCGGCCGGCATACGCCCAGCACTCACCCCAGCGCCCGGCGCAGGTAGGTCGCGGTGAGGCTGCGGTCGTCGTCGGCAACCTGCCGCGGCGTGCCCGCGGCGACGACCCGGCCACCCTCGGCGCCGGCGCCCGGCCCGAGGTCGATGACGTAGTCGGCCTGGGCAACCACGCGCATGTCGAGCTCGACCATGACCACGGTGTTGCCCGCGTCGACGAGTCCCTGCAGGTGCGCGAGCAGCCGGTCGGCATCAGCCCCGTGCAGCCCGGCCGTGGGCTCGTCGAGTACGTAGAGCGTGTCGCCGCGGTGCGCGCGCTGGAGCTCGGAGGCGAGCTTGACGCGTTGCGCCTCACCGCCGGACAGCTCGGGGGCGGGCTGCCCCAGCCGCAGGTAACCCAGTCCCACGTCGCGCAGCACCGACAGCGAGCGCTGCACGTCGTCCTCCCCCGCGAAGAACTCGTGCGCCTCCTCCACGCTGAGCGCGAGCACCTCGGCGATGTTGCGGTCGCGCCAGCGCACCTGGAGCGTGCTCTCCTTGTAGCGCGTGCCGTGGCACTGCGGGCACGGCGAGTAGACGCTCGGCAGGAACAGCAGCTCCACCATGACGAACCCCTCGCCCTCGCAGGTGGGGCAGCGACCCGCCGCGACGTTGAAGGAGAACCGTCCCGCCTTGTAGTGCCGCCGCCGCGCCTCCGGGGTGGCGGCGAAGAGCTTGCGGACGTGGTCGAGGAGGCCGGTGTAGGTCGCGACGTTGGACCGCGGGGTGCGGCCGATCGGCTTCTGGTCGATGGCCACGACGCGACGTATGCCGCCGGGTCGCCCGGGCCGCCCGTGTCGCCCCGCGCCGTCCCTGGCGTCGTCCCCGGCGCCGTCTCCGGCGTCGTCTCCCGCGAAGGCGCCACCGATGACGATGCGGCCGTGCACCGACCCCTGGTCACCCGCGAGCAGCAGGTCGGTGTCGTCGACCTGCTCCGCCTCGTCGCCGCGAGACTCGTTGTGCCCCAACGACTCCCGCATGAGCGTCGGCAGCGCCTGGCTCACCAGGCTCGACTTCCCGGACCCCGAGATGCCGGTGACCGCCGTGAGGCACCCGAGGGGGAAGCGCACCGACACGTCGTGCAGGTTGTTGCGAGTGACGTCTTCCAGGCCGAGCCACCCGACCGGTTCGCGCGGCACCCGCGTGACCGGTTCGGGCTCGGCGAAGAGGTAGCGCCGCGTCACCGAGTCCTCGACACCGGCCAGCCCGGCCGGCTCGCCGCTGTAGAGGATCGTGCCGCCGCGCTCCCCCGCACCCGGGCCGATGTCGACGAGCCAGTCGGCCTCGCGGATGACGGCGAGCGAGTGCTCGACGACGAAGACGGTGTTGCCGCGCCGCTTGAGCCCGCGCAGGATGCCGAGCAGCGCGTCGAGGTCGCGCGGGTGCAGGCCGGCCGACGGCTCGTCGAGGACGTAGACGACACCGAACAGCTTCGACGACAGCTGGGTCGCCAGCCGCAGCCTTTGCAGCTCCCCACCCGACAACGTCGGCGTTGTCCGGTCGAGCGAGAGATAACCCAGCCCCAGGTCGATCATCGGCTGCAACCGCTCGAGCAGGTCGGTCGCCAGCCGCACCGCGGCGGCCTGCTTCTCCACGGACATGTTCTTGGTGCGCCGCACGTCCGGCGCCGCGGCGTGGGCCGATCCGCCGGCCGCGACTCGTTTGGCCGTCGACCGTTTGCGGACCGCCTCGTCCAGCGCCCCACCGGCCGATCCCTCCACCGGCACCCAGTCCTCGGCCAGCACTCCGCGCGCGATCTCGGCCACTCGTTCCAGAGGCAGGTGCGCGAGCTCGGCGATGTCGAGCCCCTCGAACGTCACCGACAGCGACTCCGCCTTGAGCCGCTTGCCGTGACACGTGGGGCACACCTCGCTGGTGACGAACTGCGACACCCGCCGCTTGACGATGGCGCTCTTGGTCGACGCGAACGTGTCGAGCACGTACCGCCGCGCCCCGACGAAGGTGCCCTGGTAGCTCGGCTCCCAGCCCTCGTCGATGGCGCGCCGCGTCTCCTCCGGCGACAACCCGGCATACACGGGCACCGTCGGGCGCTCCTCGGTGAACAGGATCCAGTCGCGGTCCTTCTTGGCGAGGCGTCGCCACGGCCGGTCGACGTCATAGCCGAGCGACACGAGGATGTCGCGCTGGTTCTGCCCCTGCCACGCCGGCGGCCACGACGCCACCGCGCGCTCGCGGATCGTCAGCGACGGGTCGGGCACCATCTGCTCCTCGGTGACCTCGTAGACCCGGCCGATGCCGTGACAGGTTGGGCACGCGCCCTCGAGAGTGTTCGGCGAGAAGTCCTCGGCGTAGAGCATCGGCTGCCGCGGTGGGTACCAGCCGGCTCGCGAGTAGAGCATCCGCACCAGGCTCGACAACGTCGTCGCGCTGGCGACGGTCGAGCGGGCGTTGCCGCCACCCCGCTGTTGTTGCAGGGCGACGGCTGGAGGCAGTCCCTCCACGCTGTCGACGTCGGGCACGCCCACCTGGTCGATCAGCCGGCGCGCGTAAGGCGCCACCGACTCGAGGTAGCGCCGCTGCGACTCGGCGAACAGCGTCCCGAAGGCCAGTGACGACTTTCCCGACCCGGACACCCCCGTGAACGCCACGATCGCGTCGCGGGGCAGGTCGAGGTCGACGTCGCGCAGGTTGTTCTGGCGCGCGCCGCGCACCTGCACCGTGGTCGCGTATGCCGCGTCGTCACCGCTCGCCTGCCTCTTACCCGAGCTCACCCGACGAGCCTATGAGGGTCCACCGCGCCTTGCCCGACTGCCTCGAAGCACTCGGCACGACAGAAGTAATCGGGGTCCCGCCAGGTGTGCGAGTTACCATGAACGCATGACCGAGGTCCTGGACCTGAAGAGCTGCAGCCACACCGACCGCGCGTTCGCGGTTCTGGGCAAGCGGTGGACCGGTCTCATCGTCGACCTGCTGCTGCAGCGACCCGCGCGGTTCAGCGAGCTCGAGAAGGCCGTCCCCGGCCTCTCCAAGCGGCTGCTCGGCGAGCGCCTGCGTGAGCTTGAGTCGCTGGGGCTGGTGGACCGCACGGTCGACCCCGGGCCACCCATCACCTCGACCTACAGCCTCACCGACCGCGGCGAGGCCCTGCGGCCCGCGCTCAACGCGCTGCGCGACTGGGCCGAGGAGAACGTATCGCCCTGAGCCCCAACGCATTTCGTGTGGGTCTTCCAAGTGGGCAGCAGTGAGGGGCAGGGCCAGTCCCGACCCTGCCCCTCGCACCGGTGGCGTCAGACGCCGACCGGCTCACCTGCCGGCTCGCCGACCTTGTCAGCGGGCGCGGCGGCGGAGTCGAGCTGCTCCTGGTTGCGCTCGACCTCCTGCGCCTTGAGGTGGCTCTCGATGAGGAGCTGGTAGTTGGGGAAGATCTTCGTGTAGAGCTGGGCCCACTCGAGGGCGTCCTCGCGGTTCCACGTCTGCTGGAGCTCCGAAGCGACCGCTGCGGTGTCGATCGGCACGACACCGGCCTGGACGATACGCGCCAGCGTGATCTCCTCGGCCTGCTTGGAGTAGGTGCCCGACGCGTCGACGACGGCGAAGACCTGGTAGCCGTCGGCCGCGGCCGCGATCGCCGGGAAGGCCATGCAGACGCTGGTGATCGTGCCAGCGATGATGAGCTGCTTCTTGCCCGTGGCCTTGACCGCGGCGACGAAGTCGGGGTTGTCCCACGCGTTGATCTCGCCGTGGCGGGCGACGTACTGGGCGTGCGGGGCGGCCTCGTGGATCTCCGGGATCAGGGGGCCGTTGGGGCCTTGGGGCACGGACGCCGTGGTGATCACCGGGATTCGCGTGAGCGACGCGATCTTGGCCAGTGCGGTGGCGTGCGCGCGCAGAGTCGGCATCGGCATGTCGGCCACGACCTGGAACAGGCCACTTTGGTGGTCGATGAGGAGGAGCGCGACATCATCGGGGTCGATGGTGGCCTTCGCGCCGTTGAAGTTGGCAGGGGCGGACATGGCGTTCGGTTCCTTTCGAGATCGTTACGAGGTTACGAAATATAACCTCGTTACCCTGCGCAACGCACGAGAGCGGCGACCTATTCCACGGGGTATGCCGTGGCCTTCGTCACGGGTGCGAGACTGGTCGGGTGAGCAACGTCGAGGTCGACCCGCAGGAAACCGTGCTGCCCGGCCACGAGCCACCGTGCGAGGGGCTCGAGGTGCTCGACCCGCGCGACGTTCCGCTCGGCGGGCCACGCGCCATGACCGTGCGCCGCACCCTTCCCCAGAAGCAGCGGTCCCTCATCGGCGCCTGGTGCTTCGCCGACCACTACGGTCCCGACGACGTCAGCGTCTCCGGTGGCATGGACGTGCCGCCGCACCCGCACATCGGGCTGCAGACGGTGAGCTGGCTGTTCACCGGCGAGATCGAGCACCGCGACACCCTCGGCACCCACGAGCTGGTCCGTCCCGGCGAGGTCAACCTCATGACCGGCGGCTGGGGCATCGCCCACTCGGAGGTCTCAACCCCCGACACCACCACGCTGCACGGCGCGCAGCTCTGGGTGGCCCTGCCTGACGCAAACCGCAACGCCCCCAAGGCTTTTCAGCACCACGCGCCCACGCCATTTCGGGTGGACGGCGCGACGGTCTCGGTGTTCCTCGGATCGCTGGCCGGCGACACCTCCCCCGTAGAGACGTTCACTCCGCTGCTCGGTGCGGAGGTGACTGTCGACGCCGGTGCCACGACCACACTCGAGCTCGACCCGGCATACGAGCACGGCATCCTGGTCGACAGCGACGGCATGACGGTGAACGGCCACCCGGTCGGCACCGGCGCGATGGCCTACCTCCCAGTGGGGGTGCCCACACTCACCCTCACGGCGGGTGACCGACCCGGACGCGTCCTCGTCCTCGGCGGCGAGCCGTTCGAGGAGGACATCGTCATGTGGTGGAACTTCGTGGGCCGCAGCCACGAGGACATCGAGACCGCACGCGAGGAGTGGATGGCGCACTCCGAGCGTTTCGGCGAGGTCGAGGGGTATGCCGGTGAGGTCCAGCACCTGCCCGCCCCCGCCTTGCCGGGTATGCGAATTCGCCCGCGCACCAAGCCTTCTGGGCAAACCTCGGAGTCGTGAGGCGCATCTCCCGCCGCGTCGTCGTCGGCGTCGCGGCCGCGGCCCTGCTGACCCTGTGGGGTGTCCTCGCCCATGCCACGACGCCCCGCACCGAGGGCCTCGAGCCGCAGTGGGCGACCGACGCCCTCGAGGGTGAGGTCGTCGGCCTCGCGCTCCTCAGCGGTGACCACACCGCTGTCGACCTCGTCACCGGCAAGCGCATCACGCTCGGGTCAGCGACCGGGGGAACTCCCTACGTGGGCAACGGAATCCTCATCATCACGCGTGGCACCCGGGTCGACGCCGCAACGCTCGACGCGAAGACGCGCTGGTCGTGGACCGCACCCGCCGGCACGACGCCGACGCCACTGGCTGCCCGCAACGGCACCACGATCCTGGGCACCTGCCCGACCGCGACCGACCCGGACGGCGGCTGCGCTCTCGTAGGGCTCGACACCCAGGGCAAGCAGGCCTGGCGCATCGAGGCCAACGGGCCGGTGACGCCCCCAGCCGGCCGCGCCCTTCCCGCCGTCCTCGCCAGCCCGGTCGCAGGCGGCGGCGTCCTCGTGACCGACCCTGTCAGCGGACGCCAGACCCTCCAACCGGGCAAGGTGGCCGCCACGGCCCCCGACGGCACCGTTGTCCTCACCGCGGAGCAGGGCGGCAAGTGCGTCCTGTCCCGCTTCACCGGCCCCGATCCCGAGCGCACGCAGGTCCTCGACCGCTGCCCGGCCGACCCGGTGGCGAGCGACGTCCGGGTCGTGACCACGCGGCATACGACTCCCCTCAACCCGCTGCGGTGGGGACGCACCACGACCGTCCTGCGCCTCGAGCTCACGACCGGCAAGGAGCTCGGGCAGGTGGCTGGCACGGGACGGCTCGAGCCGCTCCTGCTCACGCCCGAGGCGGTGGTGGTGCGCACCGGAGACGAGATCGTGCGCCACGCGATCCCTCGGAGGTAGGCAAACCCCTCGTTGCGCGGCTCAAGCCGGGTTAGTGGGCCAACTTTCACCGCGCAACGAGGGTTTTGCGGCGAAGATCGGCGAGGATGGGGCCATGTCGACCGAACCCGGGCGTCCGCGCCGCACCGGACCTGCCACCTTCGTCCCGCTCATCGTGGGCGTGTGCGCCACGCTCCTGCTGCGCTTCGCGTTCGAGGCGCTGTTTCCCGACGTCTCGGTCTGGATCGCGTTCGTCGTCGCGGTGGTGGGCGGCGCCGTCGCCTACACGGTGGCCGAGCGCGTCTACGCGCGCCGCGACCGGGGTTGAGCGCCCGACCTACACTTGAGCCCGTGCAGTTCCTCAACGGTCTCCAGCCCCAGTTCGACCTGACGTACGACGACGTCTTCATGGTCCCGAGCCGCTCGGACGTCTCGAGCCGGCTCGATGTCGACCTCGCGACATCGGACGGCAGCGGCACGACGATCCCGCTCGTCGTCGCCAACATGACCGCGATCGCCGGTCGTCGCATGGCGGAGACCGTGGCCCGCCGGGGCGCCATCACCGTCATCCCGCAGGACATCCCGGTCGACGTCGTCACCGAGGTCACCCAGTGGGTCAAGCAGCGCCACCTCGTGCATGACACGCCAATCACGTTGTCGCCCAACGAAACCGCGGGCGCGGCGCTCACCCTCCTGCCCAAGCGCGCCCACGGCGCCGCAGTCGTCGTCGACGAGTCGGGCAAGCGCCCGATCGGTGTCGTCACCGAGGCCGACCTCACCGGTGTCGACCGGTTCACGCAGGTGCAGGAGGTCATGACCCGCGAGCCGGTGATCATCACCGACGGCACCGACCCCGAGACGGCCTTCGACCAGCTGGCCACGGCCCACCACCACGTCGCGCCAGTCGTCGACGACGCCGGCAACCTCGTCGGCATCCTCACCCGCGCCGGCGCCCTGCGCACGCGGCTCTACACCCCCAACACCGACGCCCAGGGCCGGCTGCGCATCGCCGCCGCGGTCGGCATCAACGGTGACGTGGCGGGCAAGGCCGGCGCGCTGCTCGACGCCGGGGTCGACCTGCTCGTCATGGACACCGCGCACGGCCACCAGGAGAAGATGCTCGACGCCTTGCGGGCCGTCCGCGCGCTCGACCCGCAGGTGCCGATCGCGGCCGGCAACGTCGTCTCTGCCGCGGGCACGCGTGACCTCATCGAGGCCGGCGCCGACATCGTCAAGGTCGGCGTCGGGCCCGGCGCCATGTGCACCACGCGCATGATGACCGCCGTTGGGCGACCGCAGTTCTCGGCGGTCCTCGAGTGCTCCACCGAGGCACGCCAGCACGGCAAGCACGTGTGGGCCGACGGCGGTGTGCGACACCCGCGCGACGTCGCCCTGGCGCTCGCCGCGGGCGCCTCCAACGTGATGATCGGGTCGTGGTTCGCCGGCACGCTCGAGTCGCCCGGCGACCTGTTCACCGACGAGCAGGGCCGTCGTTACAAGGAGTCCTTCGGCATGGCCTCGAGCCGCGCCGTCCGCAACCGCACCGCGACCGACACGGCATACGAACGCGCCCGCAAGGCGCTCTTCGAGGAGGGCATCTCCTCGGCGCGCATGTTCATCGACCCGGCCCGACCGAGTGTCGAGGACGTCATCGACCAGATCATCGCGGGGGTGCGGTCCAGCTTCACGTATGCCGGCGCGCGCACCATCGACGAGTACGCCGAGCGGGCGATCGTGGGCCTGCAGAGCACGGCCGGCTTTGCCGAGGGCCGTCCGCTGCACACCTCCTGGTGAGACGGGGTATGCCGCGTGGTCGCCTCGGTCGAACCGCTCACCGCACCCGTCGAGCCTGACGAGGCGCTGCGCCGCATCGCGTTCCTGCTGGAACGCGAGCGAGCCGGCAGCTACCGGGTCGAGGCGTTCCGCAAGGCCGTCGTCACGGTCCGCGAGACACCGGCCGATGAGCTGCGCTCACGGCACGAGGCCGGCACCCTCCAGGACCTGCCCGGCATCGGGAAGTCCACGGCCGGGGTGGTGAGCGAGGCACTCGACGGTGAGCTCCCGGCATACCTGAAGACGTTGCAGGACAAGGCAAAGCCGCTCGCAACGGGCGGCACCGAGCTGCTCGCCCAGGTCAGGGGCGACTGCCACTCGCACTCGGACTGGTCCGACGGCGGCAGCCCCATCGAGGAGATGGTGCTGACCGCCGTCGAGCTCGGCCACGAGTGGCTCGCGCTCACCGACCACTCGCCCCAGCTGCGCGTGGCCAACGGGCTCACCGCGGAGCGGCTGACCAAACAGCTGCGGCTCGTCGACGCGGTCAACGCCTCGCTGGGCGACCAGTTCCGGCTGCTCAAGGGCATCGAGGTCGACATCCTCGACGACGGCTCGCTCGACCAGACCGACGCCATGCTCGGCAAGCTCGACGTCGTCACCGCATCGGTGCACTCCAAGCTGAAGATGAACAAGGCGCCGATGACCAAGCGGATGGTGGCCGCCGTCTCCAACCCGCGCGTCAACGTCCTCGGCCACTGCACCGGCCGGCTCGTCACCGGCTCGCGCGGCACCCGCCCCCAGTCGGACTTCGACGCGCGGGCGGTCTTCGAGGCGTGCGCCGAACACGGCACCGCGGTCGAGATCAACAGCCGGCCCGAGCGGCGGGACCCACCGGACGAGCTGATCGAGCTGGCGGCCGAGATCGGTTGCCTCTTCGCGATCGACTCCGACGCCCACGCGCCGGGTCAGCTCGAGATGAAGGCCTACGGCGCCGAGCGGGCTGCCGAGCTGGGCATCCCGGCTGAGCGCATCGTCACCACCTGGGACGTCGACCGGCTGCTCGACTGGACGCGCGCCTGACAAGGGTGGTCCCGCACGGCCCACCCCCGACGGGCCGCGCGGGACCGGAACCGCTACTTCAGGGCCAGGGACGCCAGGTCGATGGTCCCGAAGGCAGTGCTCTGGACTCCGGTGACCTTGTCGGACCAGCCGAACTGCACCGTCGAGTACCACGTGGGGATTGACGGCATGCCATCGGCGAGCAGCGCCTCGGCCTGCTGGTACTTGGCGTTCGCCGCCGCGGCATCTGTCTCCGCCGCCGCCTCGTCGAGCAGCTTGTCGAACTCGGCGTTGCTGTAGAGCCCGGTGTTGGACGACGCCTTGGTCCGGTAGAGCGGGGCGAGGAAGTTCTCGATCGACGGGTAGTCCATCTGCCACCCGGACCGGTACATCCCCTTCATCTGGAAGGAGGTGATCTTCGACCGGAACGTCGCGAAGTCCACGACCGGGGTGGCGACGCACTCGACACCGAGCGCGCCCTTGATCGAGTTGCAGGTCGCCTCGGTCCACGGCTTGTGGTCGGCATCGGCGTTGTAGGACAACGTCATCTTGCCGCCCTTGAAACCACCGGCCTCGTCGAGCTTGGCCTTGGCCTTGGCCTTGTCGTAGGTGCAGAACTCACCGCACTGGTTGGCCTTGTAGCCGTCGACCACCGGGGAGACCCAGCCGGTGGCGGGCTGACGAGTGTTGTTGAAGATCTGCTTGGCGATGGTCGGCCGGTCGATGGCCATCGAGATCGCCTGACGCACCTTGGGATCGGCGTAGCTGGGGTCAGTCCTGGTCGGCGGGAAGGTGATCGACTGGATCACGCCCACCGCCTGCGACAGGTTGCGGTCAGGCAGATCCTGCTTGTACTTGTCGTCGACCAGCGCGCTCGACGGGATCTGGTTGACGACGTCGAGCTGACCGGCGATCACGTCGTTGTAGGCCGCCGAGGCGTCCTGGTAGATCTTGAACGTGATGGCGTCGAGCTTGCCGCCGAACTTGCCCGAGTAGTCAGCGAACTTGCTGAGTTTGATCTCGGTGTTCTTGGTCCAGCTGTCGAACTTGAACGGACCGGCGCCGATCGGCTTCTCACCAAAGGCTTTCGGGTCGGTGAAGAACGAGTCCGGCAGGGGTGCGAACGCCGAGTAGCCGAGTCGCACAGGCAGGTTCGAGACCTTCTCGGAGGTCTTGATGGTGAAGGTGTAGTCGTCCTTCACGGCCAGACCGGTGAGCTTGTCAGCCTTGGGCTTGGTCGAGCACTTCTCGTCGGCGCACTGGGTGTCGGCGAAGCCCTCGATCGGCTCCATGAAGTAACCGGAGGACTGCGCGTTGGGACCGTATGCCGCGTAGTTCCAGGCGTCGACGAAGTTCTTCGCCTTGACCTCGGTGCCGTCGTGGAACGTGTAACCCTTCTTGAGGGTGACGGTGAAGTTCTGGTTGTCGGTCGTGTCGATCTTCTCCGCGATGTCGTTCTCCGGCTTTGCGGTCTTCGCGTCGTAGTGGACGAGCTTGGCCGTGATCGCGTCGAGCATGTTCCCACCGCACACTTCGGTGGTGTTGCTGGGGATCAGCGTGTTCTGGGGGTTGCAGCCCTGGATGGTGGCGGTGCCACCGTCCCGACCCCCGGAGCCGCCGGTGGCGGTGTCGTCGTTGCCGTCGCCCCCGCAGGCTGCGGCGAGCAGGGCGACCGTGGCCACCCCGCTCACGGCGACCAGCGGGCGGATGGGTCCGCGCATGGTTCCTCCTGTTGACCTCTTGACCAAGGCGTCACGTCCCTCGTGACACCGGCCCGATCGTGGACACAGGCTCCTGCCGCAGCCAACGTTTCGACCTGGGTCGAATGCCTAGTCCGAATCGTTAGCGCGAGGTTGTGCAAGCGTGACCGGGACGGCGCACCGTGGCCGCCCAGGGCCCGCTCAGGGCCCATTCGTGACCCTTCCCCCGGCGCATCCCGGGCGCAGGACCGGCCGTTTTGGATATCGAGGCCCTCACCCCCTATGCTTTCCGAGTCCTCGACGGATCCGAGCGCTGCTCGCTGGCGGCGAGGGTCGGTCGAAGCACCGGTCCCCATCGTCTAGCGGCCTAGGACCCCGCCCTTTCACGGCGGTAGCACGGGTTCGAATCCCGTTGGGGATACTGTTTTGCAAGGCCTACCAAGGCCCCGTAGCGCAGTTGGTTAGCGCGCCGCCCTGTCACGGCGGAGGTCGCGGGTTCGAGTCCCGTCGGGGTCGCCCAGAGCGAAGCGCCTCACACGAGAGTGTGAGGCGCTTCGTCGTTGCCGGGCTGCCACAACGCCCAGACAGGCGTATGCCGCGTGATCACCTCGAGAGGCGACCACGCGGCATACCCCTGCTCACCACCGGTCGGGCACGGTGGTCACCGCACAGGGGCACCCGGCCCCAGCGGGATGCCCAGGCCCCACCACGCGAAGAACAACAGCGTCCACGAGATCGTCATGGCGATCGCGAGCGGCAGCGTGTAGGACGCGAGGGTGCCGATGCCGGCGCTCTTGCGGTACCGCTGGAGGAAGCCCAGCGCCATGATGAAGTAGGGGCTCATCGGGGTGATCGCGGTCGACCCGGAGTCGGCGATGCGGAACAGTGCCTGGGTCGTCTCGGCCGGCACGTCGAGCAGCAACAGCATCGGCACGACGACCGGGGCCGCGATCGACCACATGGCCGAACCACTGGTGACGAGCACGTTGACGACCGACAGCAGCGCAAGGATCAGCAGGAACACCAACGCGATCGGCACACCGCTGGTGCGCAGCGCCTGGGCCGACTCGACCGCGATGACGTCACCGATGTGGCTCCAGTCGAAGTAGGCGAGGAACTGGGCGATCGCGAAGAACAGCACCAGCACCGGGGCCATCTGCCGCACGCCCTCGGCCATGAGCTTCGGCACGTCGGCCGGGGCCTTGATCGACCCGGACCGCCACCCGTAGACGATGCCGACGACTGCGAACAGCAGCGCCACGATCGCGGCGATCCCGTCGAGGAACGGCGAGTCGGTGATGCTGCCACCCTCCCCGCGCAGCGGTGAGGACGCCGGGATCAGCGCCACGAGAAAGGCACCCAGGACGACGGCGCCGGCGGCGAGTGCCGACCACAGCGCGGACTGGTCGCGGCGCGACAGCTGGAGGTCCTCGATGTCGTCGAGCTCGGCGTCCGGGTCGGCGTCGAGGTCGGGTCGCTTGGCCAGCACCAGCTTGGTGACGAGGGTGATGACGGTGGCCAGCAGCAGCGACGAGGCGATGTTGAAGTACCAGTTGCTGACCGGCGAGACGTAGGCGTCGGGGTCGACGATCTTGGCCGCGGCGGTGGTGATGCCGGCGAAGATCGCGTCGTTCGGGGTCGGCACCGGGCTCGCGTCGTAGCCGGACGCGATCGAGGTGTAGGCCACGACGACGCCGAGGATGGGGGACTTCCCGACCGCGCGGAAGGCGATGCCGCCGAGCGGCACGAGGATGATGTATGCCGCGGCGCTGGCGACGTGCGACACCGTGCCCGCGAAGGCGACGGCGAAGACGACCCAGCCGACGGGCACCCGCGAGACCGAGACCCGCATGAGCGCGGCGAGGAAACCGGAACGCTCGGCGACGGCGACACCCATGATGACGACGACGATGGTCGCCATCGGCCCGAACGACGCGAAGTTCTCGACGGCGGTCGAGGTGGCCATGGCCAGGCCCTCGCCGCTGAGCAGGTTCCTCACGACGACCGTCTTGCCGTCCTCGGGTGAGACGACGGAGACGCCGGCGGCAGCCAGGATCGCGCTGACGACCGCGAGGATGCCGGCGAGGATCCAGAACAGCCAGAACGGGTGGGGCAGGGCGTTGCCGACCCGCTCGACGACGGCGAGGGCGCGCAGCACCCGGGGCAGCTCGTCGTCCTTGCGCGGTGCCGCGGGGGTGGGTGTGGGCGAGGTGGTGGTCATGGTGGTCTCCTCGGTCAGAGCGAACGGGTGGCCGGGAGGCGCTCGTCACGCAGGAACTCCCACATGACCTCGGACGCCTCGATGGAGTGGGTGGCGTAGCCGCCACCGGAGTAGCTGTCCTCGCCCGGCCAGGTGTGGCCGCCGCCGAGGACCGCGACATGGGTGACCTCCGCACCGCGCTTGCAGCCGACCCAGCGCGAGGTGGTCACGTCGGGCGCGGTCCGGGTGGTGAGCGGCCCGGCGTTGCAGCCGTTGCGGGCGGCCCAGGCGGCGACCCAGTCGGGGATCGCGGGCAGGCCGCGGTCGGAGTCACCGGCATACGGGATCGTGACGTCGCCGGTGCCGTGGAAGTCGATGACCGGCACGGGCCGCGTCGGCGAGCAGGTCGGGTGACCGGTGCCGTAGAACGCGCCGGCCACCGGCGCGATGGCCGCGATCCGGTCGGACAGGTCGCAGGCGAGGATGCCGGTGAAGCCGGCACCGTTGGACTTGCCGGTCGCATAGACGCGGCGCGTGTCGACGCACAGGCTGGCCTCGAGCTGGTCGAGCAGGTCGCGGGTGTACTGCACGTCGTCGACTCCCGGCGCCGAGTAGGGTGCGCCCTCCCACGCCTGGCGGTCGCCGCTGCCCGTGCCCACGACGCCGTTGCCGTAGGCCACGACCGCCGGGAGGCTGTCGAGGCCGGCGAACGCCTCGGTGCCCGCGCCGGTGTTGCCGCGGCCGTGGAAGACGAGGATGACCGGCCAGGCCCGGTCGGCGCGGTAGCCGTCCGGCAGGTGCAGCTGGTAGCTGCGCTCACGGCCGCCGCTGGTGATGGTGCGCAGCTCGCTCGCGCCGGGCTGTTGCGGGGCCGGTGCACCGCAGCCACTCGAGCGGTCGGGCGCCGTGGCGGCCGTGTGTGCCGGGTCGTATGCCGGGTCGTCGCCCGGGCTCGCCTGGGCCCCTCCCGCCGTGCTCACCAGGGCGGTGGCGGCGAGTGCGGCGGCCAGCGCGGTGGCGAGGACGGCACGCGCGGTGGCGGCACGCGCGGTGGCGGCACGCGCGGTTGGGGACGGGTGTCGTGCTGTCGTCGTTGACATGCGGACTTCCTCTCGGCCGTCACGACGGCGTGACGGCATGGCCCGTGGAGCCATGGTGCTCCCGGGGCGGTGGTGGGGTGGGGCTAGGCGGCCAGCCAGTCCTCGATGAACGTGCTGATGCGCGTGACGATGGCCTTGGCGATGGCCGCGCCGTCGTCGGCGGTCGCGCGTCGTGGGTCGCCGAGCACGCCGTTGGCGCTCAGCCGGTCGTAGGGCAGGGTCAAGGTGGGTTGTCCGTGGGTGCGGGCAACCCGACCGAGGTCGTCGAGCTGGTCCAGGGAGGTCGTCCCTGGTGCCAGCTCGTCGGTGCGGACGAGGTGGGGTGCGAGGTGGAGCATCTGGGAGGTCTCCGCCTCACCGCAGTGGCCGTGCACCTCGGGCGGTTCGAGGGCCGCGACCTCGTCCTTGGCGAGCGAGGTCAACGGGGTCCACGCGAACTCGAGGTCGGGGTGGGTGGCGAGGAAGTCCTGGGCGACGGTGGTGAGGGCCGCGTTGTTGCCGCCGTGACCGGTGACCACGAGGACCTTGCGCCAGCCGTGGCGGTGCAGGCTCACGGCATACTCACGCACCACCGCGGCGAAGGTCGCGGTCGACAGGCTCACCGTGCCGGCGAACGCGAGGTGGTGCGGCGAGACGCCGACGGGGATCGAGGGGCCGACGACGACGCGTCCAGCGAGCTGGTCGGCGACCTCGGCCGCGACCGCCTCCGCCCGCACGAGGTCGGTGGCGAGCGCCATCGCCGGCCCGTGCTGCTCGAGCGCACCAGCGGGCAGGAGGGCGACGGTGCCGGCGGCCGCGGCCTGCGCGGCCTCGGCGGTCGTCATGTCGGCGAGGTGGTGTGGCCTGCGTGCGGTCATGACGGCTCCTCGTCGGGCAGGTCAGCCGCGGCGATGGCGTCACGGATCGTGGTCAGGTGCTCGCGGGTGAGGCCCTCGGCCGTCGCGGCGTCACCGGCGCGGATGGCACCGAGGATCTCGAGGTGCTCGGCGTGGTCGCGCTCGCGGTCGTCGTAGCGGAAGCGGATCTCGACCTGCTCCTCGGCGCGGACCGCGAGCAGTGCCTCGACGGTCTGCAGGAGCAGCGGGTTGCCGCTCGCGCGGGCGAGCTCGACGTGGAAGTGCAGGGCCGGGCGGACGCCCCGGGCCGGTGGCTGCAGCGCGTTGGCGGCTGCGGCGTCGAGTCGCTCGAGCGCGGGGTCGTCGCGGACCGTGGCCGCGAGCGCCGCGATGCCGGGCTCGATGACGAGGCGGGCCTGGGCCAGCTCGAGCACCGACTGGCGGGTGATGTGGGGGCGGTGCGGGTTGGCCAGCAGGGTGCGCTCGAGACCTGGCCCGATGTAGGTGCCCGAACCGTGCCGCAGCTCGACGACGCCGGTCGCCTCGAGCCGGCGCAGGGCCTCGCGCACCGTCGGCGTGGTGACCTCGAAGCGCTTGGCGAGGTCGCGTGAGGACTCCAGGGCGTCGCCCGGTGCCAGCTGCTCGGCCCGGATCAGCGCGACGATGTCGTCGGCCAGCCGCTCGGAGAAGGATGCTCGCCCCTGGGTCATAAAGTGACTAAATCACTTAGCGAATCGTGCGTCAAGGGTCGGGCCGCACTGCGGGCCATGCCCGGTGCCGTGGCCGCGCGCCCCGGCACCGGGCTGGCCCGAAACCGGGTCAGCGGCTGACGGAGATCGCGATCTTGCCGCGCACGTGACCGCCCTGGCTCAGCGCGAACGCGTCGGCGACGCGCTCCAGGGGGAAGACCTCGGCGACCGGCACGGTGACGTCACCGCGGTCCACGAGGTCGACCAGGGCCTCGAGGTCGGCCGCGTCCGGACGCACCCAGGCATAGAGCCCGCCGTCCTCGGCCACCGAGCCGTCGGCGATCGAGCCGTGCCGCCCGCCCTCGGCCAGCACCGCACGGGTCACGTCACCGACGCCACCCACGAAGTCCACGACGACGTCGACACCCTCGGGCGCGAGCTCGCGGACGCGCCCGGCCAGGTCACCGGCATACTCCACCGGCTCGGCGCCCAGCTCGCGCAGGAACTCGTGGTTCGCCGCGGAGGCGGTGCCGATGACGCGGGCGCCAAGTGCGCGGGCGATCTGGACAGCGAGGGCCCCGACGCCGCCGGCCGCCGCGTGCACGAGGACCGTGTCGCCCTTGCGGATGTCGAGTCGGGTGAGCAGCTGGTATGCCGTGAGGCCGGCGAGGGGCAGGCCCGCGGCCTGGTCCCAGTCGAGGTTGGCGGGCTTGCGGGCGACGGTGCGCACCGGCGCGGACACGAGCTCGGCAAACGTGCCCAGCTCGACCCAGTCCTTGCGCGCGTAGGCGATCACCTCGTCACCGGGCGCGAACTCGGGGGTGTCGAGACCGACCGCCTCGACGACTCCCGCGACGTCCCAACCGGGGATGACGGGGAACTCGATGTTCATCAGGGGGTCGAGGTGGCCCTGCATGATCTTCCAGTCGACCGGGTTGACCGAGGCCGACCGGACCCGGATCAGCACCTCGCCGGGGCCGACCTTCGGCTCGGGGTGGTCCTCGGTGAGCTGGAGGACGTCGTTGTCGCCGTACTTCGCATAGGTCATCGCTCGCATGCAGGCGACAACCCCACCCGGGCCGCCGATCTTCCGGGTTCTTCGCCGCATTCGAGACGGGTGTGCCTTCCCGCCACGTCAAGTGGCACAGTGCTTCCGACACCGCTCCCGGGACCCGTCCCCGCTCCAGGAGGCCTCCGTGCCACAGCTGCAGACCGACAGCCGCCCCGCGACGACACGGCGGTCGACGTCGGCGGACATCGCGCTCATCGCCGTCTTCGCGGCCCTCATCGCGGCCCTCGGCGTGGCGCCACCGATCTACGCCCTCGGCAACGCCGTGCCGATCACGCTGCAGACGCTCGGCGTGATGCTGGCCGGGTCGGTGCTCGGTGCGAAGCGAGGCACGCTGGCGGTGCTGACGTTCCTCGCGCTGGTCGCCGTGGGGCTGCCCCTGCTGTCGGGTGGCCGCGGCGGCCTGGGCGTCTTTGCCGGGCCGAGCGCCGGCTACCTCGTCGGGTTCGTCGCGGGTGCGTATGTCACGGGTGCGCTGACCCGCATGTTCGGTGAGCGGGGTGGGGCGACCTCGTCGTTCCTCGGCACGTTGGCCGCCACGATCATCGGCGGTGTGCTGGTCGTCTATGCCTTCGGCGTCCCCGTGCAGGCATGGCGGCTGGGGCTCCCGCTGCCCACCGTCGCCGTGGGTGCCGGCCTGTTCGTGGTCGGCGACCTGGTCAAGGCGGTCATCTCGACGCTCGTCACGCGCGGGGTGCGGCGGGCCGGCGTGCGCCTGCCGCAGTGATCGGAGCGGGCGCGCTCGGCGTCCTCCGCGACGCGGGGGTCCTGGCCGGCGACCGCCTGCACCTGCCCACCAGCGGCACCACGGCGCGACCGCGCACGGTCGTGCGGACCGTCGACTCGTGGGTCGACAGCTTCGACCCCTTCACCGCGTCCACCGGGCTGACCCGCGACGACGACATCCTGATCCCCTGCCCGCCGCACAGCACGCTGTTCCTCTACGGACTCGCGCACGCGGCACACCTCGGCGCTCCCGTGAGCACGCTGGAACGCTGGTCGGCACGCGAGGCAGCGGCAGCCACAAAGCGTTGCACCGCAGGGCATTTCACACCACCCATGCTTGCCGCCATCCTCCCCCGCCTGGGTGGCGGGCACAGCCTGCGCACCGCGATCGTCGCCGGGGCGGCCGTGGACGAGGGTCTGCGGCGGGACGCGGAGCGTTTGGGGGTCCGGGTCGTCGACTACTACGGGGCGGCGGAGCTCTCGTTCGTCACCATCCGTGGCGATGGTGGGGTCATGCGGCCCTTCCCCGCCGTGGACGTCGAGCTCCGCGAGGGCGTCGTGTGGGCACGGAGCCCGTGGTTGAGCGAGGGGTATGCCGCGGGGCAGGCGGGACCGATGCGGCGCGACGGCGGCTGGGCGACCGTCGGTGACCTCGGCCGCTGGGGGGCCGACGGTGGCCTCGTGGTGGACGGTCGCGGTGACGGCGCTGTCGTCGTGGGCGGGGCGACCGTGCTCCCCTCGGACGTCGCTGTAGTCCTGACTGCGGTCGCGGGGGTGCGCGAGGTGGCTGTCGTGGGCCTGCCGTCCTCCGACCTCGGGCAGGTCGTCGGCGCGGTCGTCGTGGCGGATCCCGTTGTGTCCGTTGCCGATCTGCGTGGTCACGCGGCGGCCGTCCTGGCGGGGACGCATCGCCCGGTGCGTTACGCGTTGGTCGACGAGCTGCCCCTCGCGCCCTCGGGCAAGGTCGACACCGCGGCCGTGCGCGCGATCCTGGTCGAGCACTCCGGCGGGCCGACGGCGGACACGGCTGGGCGTGCGGTGGTCCCGTGACCCTGCCATCCAGCACCCCCGTGGTGGTTGCGGCTCGTCGGACGCCCATCGGCACGGCCGGGCACGCCCTGCGCGACGTGACGGTCGACCAGCTCGCCGCCGCCACCCTGCGCGCGGTGACTGATGACCTTGCGGCCGTGGGGATCTCGCCACCACCGGACCAGGTGGTGCTCGGCAACTGCATGGGCCCCGGCGGCAACGTCGCCCGGGTCGGCGCCCTGGCCGCCGGACTGCCTCCGGAGGTGCCCGCGATGACCGTGGACCTGCAGTGCGGCAGCGGCCTGGCCGCCGTGACGACAGCGTGCGCCCTGGTCCGGTCCGGTGCCGCCGACCTGGTGCTGGCCGGGGGCGCCGAGAGCGCGAGCACCGCACCATGGCGGTCCTGGCCGCCCGAGGCTGACGGCGTCGCCGCACGTCGCTACCTGCGGGCACCGTTCACACCGGCCGACCTCGGCGACCCCGACATGGGAGTCGCTGCCGACGACCTCGCCCGACTCGCCGGCATCAGCCGCGACCGTCAGGACGCGTATGCCGCCCGCAGCCACGAACGAGCCGCGGCCGCACATGCTGCGGGCCGGTTCGCCTGCGAGCTGGTGCCGGTGGCCGGCCTCGACCGCGACGAGCGAGTGCGCTCCGGGCTCGACGTTGCGACCCTGGCCCGCCTGCGACCCGCATTCGTGGACGGTGGCACCGTCACGGCCGGGAACAGCTGCGGTGTGAGCGACGGCGCGGCCGTGGTGGCCATCGTCAGCGAGCAGATCCGGGCCGGGCTCGGCCTGCCCGGTCTTGCCATCCGTGACTGGGCCGTCAGCGGTGTCGACCCCCGTCTGCCGGGTCGCGGTCCGGTGCCGGCGATCTCGACCCTGGTGCAGCGCAACGACATCGAGCTCGGCGACATCGATGCAATCGAGCTCAACGAGGCGTTCGCGGGCCAGGTCCTGGCGTGTTGCGACGAGCTCGGGCTCGACGACACGCGAGTCTGCGTCGAGGGTGGCGCGCTGGCTCTGGGGCACCCGTGGGGGGCCTCGGGAGCGGTGCTGCTGGTGCGGCTCTTCGGCCAGCTCGTCGCCCACGCCGACCTCACGCCCGGCCCGACCTCCGGTGGTCGACGGCTCGGACTGGCCGCGATCGCGGTCGGTGGCGGCCAGGGCGTCGCGGCCCTCGTGGAGCGCGTCGGATGATCCGGCTCGACCACGTCACCCACCGCTACGACGACCGCGTCGTGCTCGACGCCGTCGACCTCGAGCTGTCCGAGCGGCGGGTTGCCGTCATCGGCGCCAACGGCTCCGGCAAGTCGACCTTTGCCCGCCTCCTCAACGGCCTCGTCCTGCCGAGCGAGGGCACCGTGCGCGTCGACGGCCTCGACACCGTCACCCACGGGGCCCAGGTGCGCCGGAAGGTGGGATTCCTGTTCACCAACCCCGAGGCGCAGATCGTCATGCCGACGGTCGGTGAGGACGTCGCGTTCTCCCTTCGGCGGTCGGGCCTGCGCGCAGAGCAGGTGCGGGCCAAGGTCGGTGAGACGTTGCGCGCGCTGGACCTCGACGGCCTACAGGACCGCCCGTCGACCCACCTGTCCGGCGGCCAGAAGCAGCTCTTGGCCCTCGCCTCCATGCTCGTGCTCGAACCTGACGTCCTGGTCTGCGACGAGCCGACGACGCTGCTCGACCTGCGGCACTCCCGCCAGGTGCACGGCATACTCGCCGCACTCCCCCTCCAGCTCGTGCTCGTCACGCACGACCTGGACCTCGCGTCCGACAGCGACCGGGTGCTGGTGTTCGACGAGGGGCGGGTCGTGGCCGACGGCGCACCGGCCGAGGCGATCGCGCACTACCGCGGGCTGGCGCGATGAGCCTCGCGCACGCATCGACCGGCGACTCGGTGCTCCACCGCCTCCCGGCCGGCCGCAAGCTCGTGGCCCTGCTCGTCGCGGAGGTCTTGGTGGCCGTGGCCGTGCGATCGGTCACCATGGCAGTGGCAGCACTGGTCGTGACGGCGGTCCTGTGGAGCCTGGGCCGGGTGCCCGTGCGCGTCGCGTGGACGTCGCTGCGGCTGATCCTGGTGGTCGCCGTCCTCGTGGGAGCAGCGCAGTGGTGGTATGCCGGTGGGGCGCGAGCGTTCGTCGTGGCCAGCCAGCTGGTGGTCGCCGTCACGCTGGCGGTGCTGGTCACCCTGACGACGCGCACCGGCGACCTCCTCAGTGCGCTCGACCGCGGCCTGCAACCGTTGCGGCGCTTGGGAATCGACCCGGCGAGGGTGTCGCTGACCCTGGCGTTGGCACTCACGTCCGTGCCCGTGGTGAGCCGACTCTTGGGTGAGCTGCGCGAGGCAGCGCGGGCACGCGGCATACGCCCCGGGCCCGTCGTCCTGGGGGTGCCGCTCGTCGTGCGCACGGTGCAGCACGCGGACCAGCTGGGCGAGGCACTGGCGGCCCGCGGCGTCGACGACTGAGCCCACCACGCGGCACGGCTGTGGCAGGGTGTCGGCGTGAGCACTCCTGAGCCGGACCCAGCGGCGGCGCCCCGGCGCGGCCGACCGGGACACGACCAGGAGACCGTGCTGCGCCAGGCGATCGAGCTCTTCAACGCCCAGGGCTACGACGGCACGAGCATGGGTGACCTCGCCAAGGCACTCGGGCTCACGAAATCCGCCATCTACCACCATGTTCCGAGCAAGACCCACCTGCTGTCACAGGCGCTCGACGAGGCGCTCGACGGGCTCACGGCGGTCATCGACGAGGCCGAGCAGGCCTCGGCCGGTGCCAGCGCCTACGAGCGGCTGCGGCGGGCGGTTCAGCTGTCGGTCGAGGTGCTGGTCGCCCACCAGCCGGCGGTGACGCTGCTGCTGCGCGTGCGCGGCAACAGCGAGGTGGAGCTCGACGCGCTGCGCCGACGCCGTGCCATCGACACGCGGTTGGCGGCACTGGTGCAGCAGGCGGTCGACGAAGGCTCGCTGCGCTCGGACGTGTCGCCACAGCTGGTCAGCCGCCTGCTCTTCGGCATGGTCAACTCACTGGTCGAATGGCACCGGCCAGGCGGTGCCGTGGACGCCCACCAGCTCTCCGAAGCCATCACGACGATCGCCTTCGACGGCCTCGCGACTCACCAGTCGTAGAAGCCCTTGCCGGTCTTGCGGCCAAGCTCCCCGCGGGCGACCTTGTCGCGCAACACCTTCGGGGGCTCGAACCGCGGACCCACCTCTTGGGCCAGATGCTCGGCGATCGCGAGCCGCACGTCGAGACCGACGACGTCAGTCGTGCGCAGCGGACCCACCGGGTGCCGGTAGCCCAGCACCATCGCGGTGTCGATGTCTTGGGCGCTGGCGACGCCCTCCTCGAGCATCCGCATGGCCTCCAGCGCGATCGCCACCCCGAGCCGGCTGCTCGCGAAGCCCGGCGCATCCTTGACCGTGATGCCGGTCTTGCCCAGCGCCTCGACCCACCCCCGAGCCGTCGCGACGAGGGCCGGGTCGGTCCGCGCACCCACGACGACCTCGACGAGGTCGCTCACGGGCACGGGGTTGAAGAAGTGCAGTCCGATGAGCCGCTCGGGCCGGGTGAGCGCGTCGGCGATGGTGTCGATCGACAGGGAGCTCGTGTTGGTGGCGAGCACCGCACCGGGTGCCGTGCCCTCCACGGTCGCGAACACGCGCCGCTTGAGCTCGACGTCCTCCGGGACGGCTTCGACGACGAGCGTCGCGTCGACGAGGTCGGCGGCGTCCGTCGTGACGCGGTATGCCGCGCGCGCCGCCTCGGGTGCGACACCGAGGGTCCCCTTGTCGGCGGCCTTGTCGAGGCTCCCGGCCACCCGGCTGCGGGCCGCGTCGGCGGCCTCGACCGAGCTCTCGACCACGACGACCTGCGACCCGGCACTCACGAAGGCGTGCGCGATCCCGGCGCCCATGCGGCCCCCGCCGAAGACGCCGACAACGGCGGGGAGGGTCGTGCGGCTGCTGTCATCTGCGGCGTTGTCGGTCACGAGACTCCTTGGGGCAGAAGAGATCAGGCGTCGAAGTCGACGGTGACCTCGTCGGTCACGGGATAGGACTGGCAGGTGAGGACGAAGCCCTGGTCGACCTCGGCGGGCTCGAGGGCATAGTTGCGGCGCATGTCGACCTCCCCCTCGCGGACGAGTGCGCGACAGGTGCCGCAGACGCCGCCCTTGCAGGCGAACGGCAGGTCGTTGCGGGTGCGTCCCACCCCGTCGAGAATCGTGCTGGTCCGCGACACCGGCCCCGTGGTGCTGCGCCCGTCGAGCAGTGTGGTGACCTCGCTCGTCTCCCCCGCCAGCTCCTCCTCGGCGCGGTGCAGCTCGGGCGGCGGCTCGTCGACGTAGAACAGCTCGAAGTGGACACGGTCGGGCTCGACCCCCAGCTCGCCCAACGCCTCCCGCGCGCCCTCGATCATCTGGTGCGGGCCGCAGAGCCAGACGTGGTCGACGGCGCCGATCGGCACGAACGCCGCCACGAGCGCGCTGATCCGCTCCGCGTCCAGCCGTCCGGAGAACAGCTCGACGTCACGCGGCTCGCGCGACAGCACGTGGATCAGCTCGAACCGGGAGCCGTAGCGGTTCTTGAGGTCGGACAGCTCCTCGGCGAACATCACCGAGCCGCTGGTGCGGTTGCCGTAGAGCAGCGTGAGGTGGGTGTCGGGGTTGGCGAGGACGCTCGCGGCGATCGACAGCATGGGCGTGATGCCGGATCCGGCCGCGATGCACAGGTGCCGCGCGCCCACCGTGGGATCCGCGCGGAACGAGCCGCTCGGCGTCTGCACCTCGATGACGTCGCCGGGCTTGACCTCGCGGGTGAGCCAGCGGGAGAAGAGGCCGTCGGGGATCTCGCGCACGCCCACGCGGGGGCGCTCACCGGCGGCTGCGCAGATGGAGTACTGCCGGCGGTGCTCGACGCCGTCGACGTAGCGGCGCAGCGAGAGGTTCTGTCCGGGCGCGAAGTCGTAGGCCTCGCGCAGCTCCTCCGGCACGTCGAAGCTGACGGCCACCGCGTCGTCCGTGAGCCGCTCGACGGAGTGGACGGTCAGCTCGTGGAACCGCGGCGCCTGGCGGCCGCTCTTGCGGACCAGCAGCGAACCCTCGGTGATGCTCACTCAGATCTCCTTGACGTGCTCGAACGGTTCGAGGCAGGCCGTGCAGCGGTAGAGCGCCTTGCACGACGTCGGCCCGAACTCGGACGTGAGTTTCGTTGCAGCAGAGTCACATTGGGGGCAGGTCACGCTGCGTCGCGTCACTCCGAGCGTGATGGGCACGGGCCCGGTATGCCGCGTGGTCGCCACCCCGGCCCGCGGCGGCGAGATGCCTGCCTCGGCCAGCGCAGCCCGTCCGCGGTCGCTGATCCAGTCGGTGCTCCAGGCGGGCGAGAGCTGCACCTTGACCCGCGCCTCGATGCCGTCCTCGGCGAGCGACCGGACGAGGTCGTCGCGCATCGCGGCCATCGCCGGGCAGCCCGAGTAGGTCGGCGTGATCGCGACGACGACCTCACCGGCCTCGGTCACCTCGACGTCGCGCAGCACCCCGAGGTCGTCCAGGGTCAGCATCGGCAGCTCGGGGTCCGTAACGGTGCGGGCCACGGCATACGCCCGCTCGCGCAGCGCCAACAACTCTCCAACTGAACGGTTCTCGGCGCGCTGACCCGTCAACGAACGTCCATCTGGGTGACTCACCGACGCCATGGTGGTCACCACTGGCCCGCCGGGTGCGCGCGGGCCACCGACTGCATCTCGGCGAGCAGGTGGCTCAGGGCCTCGGTGTGCATGCCGTCGCGCCCGGTGCGCCCGGCCACGGCGGCCATCCGCCCGACCTCGGGACGCTCGACACCGCTCACCGCGAAGACCTGGTCGAGCACCGCGTCGACCTCGTCGCGGGTCGAGGCGGGGTCCACGCCCACGCCCTGCTCGGCGGCGAGCCGCTCGGCCTCGTGGGTGTCGAACAGCTCGGGGTAGAGCGGCCAGACCTGCCGCAGCGCGGCCTCGAGCCGGCGCCGCGACTCCTCGGTCCCCTGGGCCAGGGTGAGGAACCAGCGGCCCGCGTAGTCGCGGTGGTAGGTCAGTTCCTTGACGCCCTTGGCCGCCACGGCGGACAGCACCGTGTCGCGACTGTCGACCAGCCGCTCGAGCACCGCCATCCGCGCGCATGAGAACAACAGCGCCTTGACGATCGTCACCGCGAAGTCGCCGTTGTCGGCCTCGACGAGCCGCACGTTGCGGAACTCCTGGTCGCCCCGGAAGAACGCGAGCGCGTCCTCGGGCGGCACCGGCGACCCCTCGGACAGCCCGGGCACCAGCGACGGGTCAGCGGCCGCCGCCCGCGCCAGCAGCAGCCGCGCCTGCCCGAGCAGGTCGAGCGCGATGTTCGCCAGCGCGATGTCCTCCTCGAGGTCCGGCGCGTTGCTCGTCCACTGCGCCAGCCGGTGCGAGGCGATGAGCGCGTCGTCGGCGAGGGCGAGTGAGTATGCCGCGAGCGCGCGTGCGTCGACCCCCTCGGGGATCGTCGTGTCGACACCGGCGAGCGGGTCCTCGAAGTCGGTGCCGAACGCCCAGTGCGCCGCGTCGCCGGGCACGTCGTCATGGTCGAGCAGGCCGTCGTAGACCGAGCCCTCGGCGGCGTTCGGGTCGGGGGTGGAGTGCGACATCAGCAGCTCACCTCTCGGCGCTTGCGAGTCTTCGGAAGATATTCCTGGCTGGAGGCAGCAATATCCTCCGAAGACTCGGGGTCACGGTGCAGGTCTGTCATCACATGTGGGGGACGTCGTCGGGGATCGTGTAGAAGGTCGGGTGCCGGTAGACCTTGTCGTTGCTCGGCGTGAACAGCGGGTCCTTCTCGTCCGGGCTCGACGCGGCGATGTCCACCGACTTCACGACCCAGATGCTCACGCCCTCGTTGCGCCGCGTGTAGACGTCGCGCGCGTGCAGCAGCGCCATCTGGTCGTCGGCCGCGTGCAGCGACCCGACGTGCACGTGGTTCAGCCCGCGCTTGCCGCGCACGAACACCTCGTAGAGCGGCCACTCGGCCTGGACTCCAGCGCCAGCTGCCTTGGCACCATTGGCATTCGACGTCATGCCGCACCCTCCTGGTCGTTCGCCACGGCTCTGGACTTCGCGGCATACGCGGTCGCGGCCTCGCGCACCCAGGCGCCGTCCTCCCACGCCTTGCGGCGGTGGGCGATCCGCTGGGAGTTGCACGGCCCGTTGCCCTTGACGACCTGCATGAACTCGTCCCAGTCGGGCGCGGTGAAGTCGTGGCCGCCCTTCTCCTCGTTCCAGCGCAGGTCCGGGTCGGGCAGCGTCACACCGAGCGCCTTGGCCTGCGGCACGGTCATGTCGACGAACCGCTGGCGCAGGTCGTCGTTGGTGTTGCGCTTGATGCCCCACGCCATCGACTGCGCAGTGTTGGGCGAGTCGGCGTCCGGCGGGCCGAACATCATCAGCGCCGGCCACCAGAACCGGTCGACCGACTCCTGCACCATCGCGCGCTGCTCGTCGGTGCCGCGCATCATCGTCATGAGCAGCTCGTAGCCCTGCCGCTGGTGGAACGACTCCTCCTTGCAGATCCGGATCATCGCGCGTCCGTAGGGGCCGAACGAGGTGCGGCACAGCGGCACCTGGTTGCAGATCGCGGCGCCGTCGACGAGCCAGCCGATCGTGCCGACATCGGCGTAGGACAGCGTCGGGTAGTTGAAGATGGAGGAGTACTTCTGCCGGCCGTCGATGAGCATCTCGGTGAGCTCGTCACGGGAGACGCCGAGGGTCTCGCAGGCGGAGTAGAGGTAGAGCCCGTGGCCCGCCTCGTCCTGCACCTTGGCGAGCAGGATCGCCTTGCGCCGCAACGACGGAGCGCGCGTCAGCCAGTTGCCCTCGGGCTGCATGCCGATGATCTCCGAGTGCGCGTGCTGCGCGACCTGCCGGACGAGGGTCTTGCGATAGCCCTCGGGCATCCAGTCGCGCGGCTCGATCCGGTCGCCGCGCTCGATCGTGGCGTCAAAGCCCTCGAGGTATGCCGCGTCGTCGCCGGCGGGGGCCGGTTGCGTGGTCGTCATCGTCACTCCCGATCGTCATCCGGGGATTTACTGACCGCTCGGTCTGTAATAGTGTGGCACGCAGCGCCGCAGGAGGACAACCCCCCGAGAGGACACCCCCATGAGCTCGATGCTGGAGAGCTATGCCGCGGGACAGTGGTTCCGCGCCACCGACGAGGGCGCGCCGCTGCGCGACGCCACCACCGGTGAGGAGGTCGCCCGCATCTCCTCCACCGGGCTCGACGTCCCCGGCATGGTCGAGTACGCCAAGACGGTCGGCGGCCCGGCGCTGCGCGACCTGACGTTCCACGAGCGGGCGGCTCTCATCAAGGACCTCGCCAAGCACCTGACCACCGACAAGGACGAGTTCTACGAGCTGTCGACCCGCACCGGTGCCACCAAGCGCGACTCGATGGTCGACATCGACGGCGGCTTCGGCACGCTGTTCTCCGTTGCCAGCAAGGGAACTCGCGAGATGCCGGCCTCGACGGTCTACGTCGACGGTGGCGTCGAGCAGCTAGGCAAGACAGGGCAGTTCCTCGGTGAGCACATCTACACCTCGCGCCTCGGCGTCGCGGTCCAGATCAACGCCTTCAACTTCCCCGTCTGGGGCATGCTCGAGAAGCTCGCACCGGCGTTCATCGCCGGTGTGCCGAGCATCGTCAAGCCGGCCAGCCAGACGGCATACCTCACCGAGCTCGTTGTCCGCCGCATCATCGAGTCCGGCATCCTTCCCGAGGGCACGCTCCAGCTCCTGTCGGGCAGCGCCTCCGGAGTGCTCGACGCGCTGACGGTGCAGGACTCGGTGGCGTTCACCGGGTCGGCCCACACGGCCGGCATCCTGCGCAGCCACCCCAACGTGCTGCACGGCGGCGTGCAGCTCGGCGTCGAGGCCGACTCGCTCAACGCCTCGGTGCTCGGCGCGGACGTGACGGTCGACGACCCGGAGTTCGACCTGTTCGTCAAGGGCGTCGTCACCGAGATGACGGTCAAGGCCGGCCAGAAGTGCACGGCGATCCGCCGCGCGATCGTGCCGAACGCCATGGTGGACACCGTGATCGAGGCAGTCAGTGCCCGGCTCGCCAAGACCTCGGTGGGCAACCCGGCCAACCCCGACGTGCGGATGGGTGCGCTCGCCTCGATCGAGCAGCGCGACGAGGTGCGCAAGGCCATCGCGTCGCTCCAGGCCAGCAGCGACATCGTCTACGGCGACCCCGACTCGGCCGAGCTGGTCGACGCCGACTACACCGTCGGCGCCTTCCTCTCCCCCGTGCTGCTCAAGGCACGCAAGGGCGCAGTCGAACCGCACGACGTCGAGCCGTTCGGCCCTGTCTCGACCGTCATCGGCTACGACACGGTCGACGAGGCGGTAGCCCTGACCGGTCGCGGCAAAGGCTCCCTCGTCGCCTCGGTCGTCACGCACGACCCGACCGTCGCCCGCAACCTTGTCCTCGGACTGGCCCCGTGGCACGGTCGCATCCTCGTCCTCGACCGCGACGACGCACCGGAGTCGACCGGCCACGGGTCGCCGCTGCCGATGCTCGTCCACGGCGGCCCCGGCCGCGCCGGTGGCGGGGAGGAGCTCGGCGGCGTCCGCGGCATACTCCACCACATGCAGCGCACCGCGGTGCAGGCGTCGCCCGACATGCTCACCGCGGTCACCGGCCGCTGGACGCGCGGATCGAAGCGCGTCGTCGACGACGTCCACCCGTTCCGGAAGTCGTTGGCAGAGCTGAAGATCGGCGACACGATCGAGACGCCCACCCGCCGCGTGACCCGTGACGACATCGACCACTTCGCCGAGTTCACCGGCGACACGTTCTACGCCCACACCGACGAGGCGGCGGCGGAGAAGAACGAGCTCTTCGGCGGCATCGTCGCCCACGGCTATCTCGTGGTGTCGCTCGCCGCCGGCCTTTTCGTCGAGCCCAACCCGGGCCCGGTGCTGGCCAACTTCGGTGTCGACAACCTGCGCTTCCTCACCCCGGTCAAGGTCGACGACGAGATCTCGGTGGTGCTCACGGTCAAGCAGGTGACGCCGCGGCGCAGCGCCGACTACGGCGAGGTGCGCTGGGACGCCGTGGTGAGCAACCAGGACGGCGAGCCCGTCGCGACCTACGACGTGCTGACCCTGGTCGCCAAGGAGCAACCGTCCTCGTAGCGGGCTAGCGCTTCTCGCGGGCAGGCGGCCTCTGGGCACGGGACGCGGCGGCGCGGGGCGCGAGGCCCTCCCACGCCAGACCGGTGAGCATCTCCACGAGCCGCTCCTCGGAGATGGTCGGCCGCTCCAGCCAGCGGTGCGTCGCCAGTTGCACCATGCCGACGAGGGCGAACGCGGCATACTCCAGGTCGTCCGACGGCTCGGCCGCGCGGGCGCGCAGCAGCTCGGCGACCCCTTCGGCGATCGTGCTCTCGACACTGCTGACGACATCGCCGTCTCCGCCGATCTCGTTGTGCGAGAACACGAACCGGTAGAGGTCTCGCTCCTCGCGGACCGTGGCGATGTAGCCGCGGATGATCGATCCCAGCACCCCACGGTCGTCAGCCGTCGAGGCGGCCATGAGCTCGGCGGCCATCCGCGGCAGGAACACGTCCGTCGCGATCTGCTGCACGACCGCCGCGAACAGGTCGTCCTTGTCCTTGAAGTGCCGGTAGACCACGGGCTTGCTCACGCCGGCCACGCGGCATACGTCGTCCAGCCCCAGCCGGGGACCATCGCGACGGATGGCCTCGATCGCAGCGTCCACGAACTCGCGGCGCCGTTCGGCGCGATGGGCCCGCCAGCGCTCGGCGCGGCCGTCCTTTTTGCCCTCCCCCTTGACTGACGCGTCCTTCATGTGAACCATAGTAGGCGTTACTGCGGTTTACAGATAACTGAGGGAGCTCTCATGACCGCCACCGCGACCCATCCCGGGCTGACCCCGGCAGCCGCCGCCCGCATGCCGCGGCACGACCGCGAGACCACCGCGCGCCGGCTGCTGGCGTCAGCCGCCAAGACCTCGTACGACCCGCAGAAGGACATCGACTGGACCGAGCCGCTCGAGGAGGGCCTCTTCGGCCTGACCCCCGAGTGGTCCTCGCTCTACGGCACCGACCTGTGGGACCGGATGAGCGAGGAGCAGCGAATTCGCCTGACAGAGCTGGAGTTCTGCTCGATCTCCGGCGTCGGCATCTGGTTCGAGATGATCCTCATGCAGATGGTCATCCGCGACATCTACGACCAAGACCCGGCGACCAAGCACGTGCAGTTCGCGCTCACCGAGATCGCCGACGAGTGCCGCCACTCAGTGATGTTCGCGATGACCGCCGAGAAGTTCGGCGCACCGTCCTACCAGCCCACCGGCGCCAGCCAGGAGCTCGGCCGCCTCTTCAAGACGCTCGCTCGCGGCCCGGACCTCTACGCGTCGATCCTCGTGGCCGAGGAGGTGCTGGACATCTTCCAGCGCGAGGTGATCGAGGACGAGCGCGTCCAGCCGCTCACCCGCGCGGTCAGCCGCATCCACGTCGTCGAGGAGGCGCGCCACATGCGGTTCGCGCGCGACGAGATCGCCCGCCGCGCCGCGACGATGTCGACGCGCGAACGCCTCCTGCAGCGCGGGGTGCTCGCGATCGTGGCCAACGTGATCATCCACAACCTCGTCCAGCCCGAGGTGTATGCCGCGTGCGGCCTTGACGTGAACGAGGCCACCCGCGCTGCACGCGCGAACGAGCACTATACGGCCAAGCTCACCCAGGCCGCCAAGGGGCTCACCTCGTTCCTCGAGGACGTCCGACTCATCGGCGGGCCGTCGCGACGGCTGTGGACTCGCGCTCGCCTGATCTGAGGAAGGCACCCTTTCCGAGCCCGTGACGGGGCGGGCTCGGAAAGGGTGCCGGATGGCCAGCCCGGAGACACCCGAGCCAGAGCCTCGACGGCCGGAGCGGCGCACAAGACGTGACCGGTGCTCAGGCGGTCTCTTCCTCAGGAACCGCCAGGACGCGGGACCTCGATCTCGATTCCCTGCCTGAGCAGCCTCCGAAGGCCAGCCAACTTCGCCGCACCGGTGAGCCAGCGGCCGGACAGCCCCTCGACCAGGGCGACCAGCCGCTCCGCTGCGGCGCGGGAGTCGAGCTCGACCGACCCGCCCTCTTCGGCCACCACCCGCTCGATGAGCCGCGCAGTCTCCTGGACCCACTCACGAGTGAGTCGCTGGACGACCGGCCTCAGGTTGTCCTCGAAGACCGCACTCCAGCGCAGCTCTCCCCACGCGGCGGAGTTCGTGCGCACCTCCTCGGTGTCCTGGAGCTCGCCGAGGAGGCGGGCCTCCAGCTCGGCACGGGACGTGGCCGCTCCTCGGGCAGCGCGTGCGCTGTAGCCCCCGGCCTGCTCACTCGCCAGCAGCATGGCCGCCTCGAGCAGGCCCTCGCGGTTGCCGAAGTAGTGGTAGAGCAGCGGAACCGACACGCCGGCGTCTGCCGCGATCTCCTGCACCCGCATGCCGCGCACGCCACGCCGGGCGATGACGCCGATGGTCGCCTGCAGCAGCTGGGCACGCCGGTCGACGGCTCCTTCGGTCGCGGAGTGGTCGGTCACAGGGCGATCGTAGGTGCAGGTGGCGGGGTCGTCCGACGGTGGTCTCGGCGTCCTTCCCAGTGCGCTACCCTCGTCTTGACTAAATTTTCAGTCAGGCCCTCCTGTGCCCGTCGTCGCACCATCGCACCCCGGGTATGCCGTGGCCTCCCCAGTTGTTGCCCCTGCACCGAAAGAGTCGTCCCGATGTCACCGTCACGCCGTCAGCTTCCCCGCCGATCCCTGCTCGGTGCTGGTCTGGGTGGCCTCGTCCTCAGCACTGCGGCGCTCGCGGCCTGCAGCGGCCCCACGGGCCGAGCCGGCAAAGGCGGATCACCCACCGCGTCGCCGGGACGCGCTGTCATGCCCGACGAGGGCGCAGAGCACTCGCGCACCTGGATGGCCTTCGGGGCCACGCAGGAGATCTGGGGTGCCGACCTGCTGCCCGAAGTGCAACGCAACCTCGCCGACGTGGCCCTGGCCATCGCGGCATACGAGCCCCTCTCAATGCTCGTCCGCAAGGACGAGCTGGCGACCGCCAAGCAACTCGTGGGGTCCGACGTCGAACTCGTCGAGGCCGACCTCGACGACCTGTGGGTCCGCGACACCGGGCCGACGTTCGTCCGGTCAGGTGGCGCCCTCGCAGGAATCGACTTCAACTTCAATGGGTGGGGTGGCCACCAGGTCCACGACCTCGACGCCACCGTCGCGCGGCAGGTGACCGCGGAGGCCGGCGTGCCGCGCACGACCACCCGACTGGTCCTCGAGGGCGGCGCTCTCGAGGTGGACGGTGAGGGCACCGCGATCATCACCGAGAGCTGCACCCTCAACGACAACCGCAACCCGGGGTGGAGCAAAGAGCAGGTGGAGCGGGAGCTCGACCGGTTGCTCGGACTCCGCAAGGTCGTCTGGCTGCCCGGCATCAGGGACCGGGACATCACCGACGGCCACACCGACTTCTACGCGCGGTTCGCCGGCCCGGGCGTCGTCGTCGCCGGCCTCGACAACGACCCGCAGTCCTACGACCACGCCGTGACCCGCACCCACCTGCGCCTGCTCAGGGACGCCACCGACGCAGCAGGGAACGACCTCAAGGTCGTCACCATCCCCGGCCCTGACATCGTCAGGCCGGAGTTCGCGAACGACGACTTCGCTGCGGGTTACATCAACTTCTACGTCTGCAACGGCGCCGTCGTCGCGCCCCAGTTCGGCGACCGAAAGGCCGATGCCTTCGCCAAGGGGACGCTGGAGGACCTCTTCCCCGGCCGTGAGATCGTCCAGGTCGCGATCGACGGGATCGCCGCAGGCGGCGGTGGCATCCACTGCGCCACCCAGCAACAGCCCGCCTGACCCCCGATGCCCCGGACGCGCGGGCTCTGCACAGTGGTGCGGGACACCTCTGACCATGGGCTATGATCGTCCGGTCGCGACGGGCTCCCCGTCGCGGCTTCGTGCGGGGCGACCCGCACCCGGCCAGGTAGCTCAGTTGGTACGAGCGTCCGACTGAAAATCGGAAGGTCGGCGGTTCGACCCCGCCCCTGGCCACCACGAGGAGACGGACAAGCCCCAGGCCAGCGGCCTGGGGCTTGTCCGTTTTGGGTGTGGCAAAGAGCCGGTTAGAACTGTGGCCTCTGGGTTCGGTGCGCTCGCACCTGGCCTTGTTGGGGCGTTCCTGACCGGTGGGGCGGAGTGGCTCCCGGGGCCACGGCACACACCAGAAACATGCATCCCAACAATGTCACTCAAAGCCGGTTCGAGTGACATTGTGGACCTGACCATGTTTCACAAGGACGCCACGGGAACCGTTGTGCCCATCACGGAGAGAGCGACTCCCTCCTAGGACCGTGGGAGCGCAAAGCCTTCGTCCGGCCTACAAGCGCCTCTTCTCCGCGCCCAAGGTGGTCGACCTGCTCTCCCGGAGCCGCCTCACTAGTCGTGCCGCCGTGCACGAGGCACGGCGGCGACGAGCCTCTTGGTGTAGTCGTGCTGCGGGTTGGCGAACACCTCGCGTGGGTCGCCGCTCTCGACCACCCGGCCCTGCTGCATGACGTGCACCTCGTGCGCGACGAGCCGCACCACGGCCAGGTCGTGGCTGATGAACAGGTAGGCCAGGTCGAGCTCTCGCTGCAACGACACCATGAGGTCGAGGATCTGTTGCTGCACAAGGACATCCAGCGCACTCACCGCCTCGTCGAGCACGACCAGGTCGGGCTCGAGCGCGAGGGCGCGGGCGATGGCCACGCGCTGCCGTTGTCCCCCGGAGAGCTCATGGGGCAGTCGGTCGGCGAGGTCCGTGGGCAGTGCCACCTTGGTGAGCAGGCTCTCGACGGTATGCCGCCGGCTCGCCTCGTCGCCAATGCGGTGCACCCGCAGTGGCTCGGCAATGGAACGGCCAATCGTGTAGCGCGGGTCCAGTGAGGCGTAAGGATTCTGGAACACCGGCTGCACCGACCGCCGGAACCTCGCCAGCGATCGCCCGCGCCGCCGACTCACATCGGTACCGTCGAACGACACCGACCCGGAGTCCGCGTCCTCGAGGCGCAGCGCCATCCGCGCTGTCGTCGACTTGCCAGAGCCGGACTCGCCGACGATGGCGACGGTGCGTCCGCGGCACACCTCGATCGACACGTCGTCGACGGCGACCAGCGGCTCACGCCGGCCACGCACCGGATAGCTCTTCGTCACCCCGGCCAGCGACAGCAGCACCTCACCCGAACCGCCTTCCGCCGGAGCCGGTTCCGACGAGACCATGGGCGTCGCGAGGCTGGGCGCGGCGGCCAGCAACCGCTTGGTGTAGTCCTCGCGAGGTGAGTCGATCACCTGCTGCGACGGCCCCTCCTCGACGACCCGTCCACCGTGCATGACGACGATCCGGTCGGCTCGCTCCGCGGCCAGCGCCAGGTCGTGGGTGATGAGCAGTACCGCCGAGCCCAGCTCGTCGGCCAGTGCGGCCATCTGGTCGAGCACCAGCCGCTGCACCGTCACGTCGAGGGCCGAGGTCGGCTCGTCGGCGATGAGCAGCTCCGGCCGGCAGGCCAGCGCCATGGCGATCAGCACGCGCTGCCGCATGCCGCCGGAGAACTCGTGCGGGTACTGCCGGAACCGGCTGTCCGCGTCGGCGATGCCCGCAGCCGCGAGCAGCTCCACCGCACGCGTCCTGGCCGCCTGACCCGATGCCAACCCGTGCACCTCGAGCGCCTCCGCGATCTGGGCGCCGACCGTCATGGTTGGGTTGAGGTTGCTCATCGGGTCCTGCGGCACCATGCCTATCCGGCTGCCGCGGACGGCGATCATGGCGCGCTCGGGCAAGTCGGTCAGCTCGGTGCCGTCGAGCCGCACCGACCCGGCGGTGATGGTGCCGTTGGAGGCCAGCAACCGGTTGACCGACGCGGCAAGCGTGGACTTTCCGGAGCCCGACTCCCCTACCACCGCAACGGTTTCCCCGCGCGCGACATCGAGCGACACCCCGTGCAGCGCCTCGACCGGCCCACGTCCGGTCTCGAACGTCACCACCAGGTCACGCACCTCCAGCAGGGTCCGCTGGTCCTCGCTCATGCTCGCCCTTCCACGATGGCCGCTGCGACACCGTCCAGTGCCGCGCGGACAACGTCGGCCACCGGCACCGGAGTCTTCCTGCCGTGCAGTCGAGTCGCTGCTGCGGCCACGACGAGCTCGCGGTCGAGCGCGCTCGCCAGCACCGTCCCCGTGAACCCCGGGTGCAGCACCATCGGCACGTCCACGTCACCGACCCGCCAGGTCGCGAGCCGGAACCCCAGCGCGCGATCCGGTGCGATGTCGAGCGGCCGGGCGAACTCGTCGAGGACGTCACCATGCACGGCGCGGTCCGTCAGCCAGGCCCCGAGCCGCAGCAGGTCCGGCACCGACGCGAACAACCCCGCATGCCCCGCCACTCCCCCCAACGCGTGGGCGGCGTTGCCGTCGTTGACGATCCCGATGGTCGGTTCGCTGCGCCAGCCGTCGAAGTCGCCGACCGTGAACGGCGTCGGGTACGGCTCCCCGGCGCGCACCATCTCGCGCTCGACCGCATCGCCGTCCGAGCTGGCCGCCGCCGTGGCTGGGTCGACCGGGCCGTATGCCGCGGTGCCCAGTCCCAGCGGACGCGCCACCAAGTGCGCGAAGAGGTCGTCCTGCCGCTGTCCCGTCACGGATTCCAGCACCCCACCCAGGGCGATCATGCCCAGGTCGGAGTAGGACCAGGCGGTCCCCGGCTCGGCGACCAGCGCAGTCGCCGAGGCCAGCTCCAGTGCCTCCCCACGCTCGGTGGTGGCGCAGTACAACGGCGACCAGGGCGGCATACCCGAGGTGTGGGCGAGCAGGTCACGCACGGTCACACCGTCGTCGCGCACCGGCTCGTCGAGGTCGAGTCGACCATCCCCGGCCAACTGCATCGCGAGGGCGGTCGTGGACGCGATCTTCGTGACCGATGCGAGGTCGAGCACTGTGTCCACCGTCATCGGCCGGGCGGGCGAATGCTCCTCCGGCAGCACGGCCCAACCCGACGCGGCCACGGCAACCTCGCCGTTGACCCGCACACCCACCACCGCACCGGCCGGCTGGTTGCGCGGGAAGCCCAGTGCGGCAAGGGATTTCGCGATGATTGCGAGGTCGATGCTCACCGGCTCGCCCCATCAACCATCACGATGCTGCGCGGCGGCTCGGCCCGGCCCAGCGGCAGCCCACCGGCGGGCGACGGCGACACGCGGCCCAGCACGCGCGGGCCGGACGCGCCCGTGCAGCTGGGCACGTTGCCGGGCAGTCCGTGCAGGGTGCACCACCCGATGAGCGCGAAGGCGATGGCCTCCTTGCTGTCGGGGTCCAACCCCACCTCGGCGGTCGTGCCCACGTCGACCGTGTCGTCCGTGGCGCCGTCGACAGCATCTTGGATCGCTTGCAGGAGAACGGGATTGCGCACGCCCCCACCCGAGGCCAGCACGCGCTTCACACCGGCAGCAGCCACCGCATCGGCTACCGTCCGCGCCGTCAGCTCGACGAGCGTGGCGACGAGGTCAGGCAGAGACGCACGTCCGCCCCAGCGGATGATGGCGTCACGCACGTACTCGAGGTGGAACAGCTCCTTGCCCGTGCTCTTGGGCGGGTCCTGGCGGTAGTAGGGCTCGGCCAGCAGGACGTCGAGCAGGCCGGGCACGACCGACCCTGCGGCCGCGAGCGCCCCGCCCTCGTCGAACGACGCGGGGGTCGAGGGGTCGGTGGCCACGACTGCGTCGACAAGTGCGTTGGCCGGGCCGATGTCGAAGGCGTAGGGGGCGGCACCAGGACCACACACGGTGAGGTTGGAGATGCCGCCGAGGTTGAGGGCCGCCACCGGCCCGGAGGAGGCGGACAGCAGCGGCGCGAGCACCAACTGGTCGAGCAGGCACACCAGCGGTGCGCCCTGCCCACCCGCGGCGAGGTCGGCGGCGCGCACGTCCGAGACGACGGGCAGCCCGGTGCGTTCGCCGATCCACGCAGGTTGCCCGAGCTGGAGGGTGCCGAGCGCCCGCCCCTCGTCCACCCAGTGGTAGACCGTCTGCC
Source organism: Actinomycetes bacterium (assembly GCA_023420415.1). Lineage (GTDB taxonomy): Bacteria > Actinomycetota > Actinomycetes > Actinomycetales > Dermatophilaceae > Pedococcus. The sequence goes on from JAEZWF010000023.1 coordinate 96,722, forward strand.
CGTGCGAACAGATCGCGTCGACCGGCCCACCACCGCGGGCTCGGTGCGTCGACAGCGCGTCCGCCGCCGCGTCGGCGAATGCCTGCCCGATCAGCGCGTCCAGCCGCGTCACGTCACCCAGCGAGACGGCGGCGGGCGGCAAGGCCGCCACGAGATCCGAGCGCAGCGACGCGGCATACCCGGTCGAGCTCACGTGCTCGACCGTGACGGCGAGCTCCTCGCCCCGCGACGTGAAGTCGCAGATCGCGATGTCGATGCCGTCGTGGGAGGTGCCGGAGATCATGCCGAGGACCCTCATCGTCGCCCTCCCGAGCGCGGGTCGAGCGTCGAGCGCAACGCGTCACCGAGCAGGTTGAGACCGACGACGAACACCACGATCGCCAGGCCCGGGAACGCCAGCATCCACGGCGCCACCGCCGAGATCGTCTGCGCGTCGTAGACCATCCCGCCCAGCGACGCCGCCGGCGGTGGGGTGCCGAACCCGAGGAAGCTCAGGGCCGCCTCGGTGAGGATCGACCACGACAGCGACAGGGTGACCTGCACGAGCAGGATGCCCCACATGTTCGGCACCACGTGGGCGAAGAGCGTGGAGAGCCGCGGCCGCCCGATCGCCGTCGACGCCGTCACGTAGTCGACGTGACGCAACCGCAGGACCGGCGCGCGGGCGACACGCGCGAAGATCGGCAGGTACACCGTCGCGATCGCGATGCTCACCGTCACCCAGCTGCGGTCGAGCGTGGCCGCGAGCGCCAGCGCCAGCAGCAGCGACGGGAAGGCGAACAGCACGTTGGTCAGCACCCCCACGACCCGGTCGACCCAGCCGCCGTAGTAGCCGGCCAGCACCCCGATGAGGATGCCGAGCACTCCGGAGATCCCCACCGACACCACGGCGATCCGCAGCGAGTTCGCCAGGCCCGAGCAGACCCGCGAGAACACGTCGCGGCCGAACTGGTCGGTGCCGAACCAGTGCTGACCCGACGGCCCCACCAGCGACTGCGTGACGTCCTGCTTGGCCGGGTCGTACGGCGTGAGCCCGAAGGTGCCCATGACCGCGAGCACCAGCACCACGAGTCCGAGCAGTAGGCCCACCACACCGGCCGGACGCAGCAGCGCCGCCCGCAGCGCACCACCCCGCGGCGCCCGCGCCGGCACCCCGGCCGCGGTCGTCGTGGCGCTCACTGCGCCCTCGCCTGCGGGTCGACGAGCCGGTACACCACGTCAGTGAGCAGGTTGACGAGGACGAAGAGCACGGCGATCACCAGGACGGTGCTCTGCACGACGGCATACTCCTTCTGCGTCATGCCCAGCAGCACCTGACGCCCGATCCCCGGGATCGAGAAGATCTGCTCGATCACCACCGCGCCACCCAGGAGAAAGCCGAACTGGAGCCCGCTGATCGTCACGACCGGGATGAGCGCGTTGCGCAGCACGTGCCTGGCCTGGAGCCGGCGCGGCGGGACGCCCTTGGCGCGGGCGGTGCGGATGTAGTCCTCGTCGCGGATCGCCAGCACGGACGCGCGCGTCGTCTGGAAGACGGGAGCGGCGATGCTCACCCCCAGCGTCAGGGCAGGGAGCGCCATCTGTTGCAGGTTGAGCGCCGGGTCCCGGAGCAGCGTCGCGAACTCCTCGCCGTTGGGGTTGTAGCCGAACCGGTTGGCGAGCCAGCTCGACAGCGCCGTCGCCACGAGGAAGGTGGGCACCGACAGCGCGAGCAGGCTCACGAGCTGGGATCCGTTGTCGCGCAACGCTCCTGCGCGCGACGCCGCCAGCAGACCACCCGGCACCCCGAGCACCAGCGCCACGAGGATCGACAGCACCGCGAGCTCCAGCGTGATCGGCAGCGCCCGCAGCGTCATGTCGAGCACGTCCTGCTGGCTCTGCGTGGCGACCCCCAAGTTGCCCGTCAGCACACCACCCAGCCACGAGAAGTACTGCGCCACCAACGGCTTGTCGATGCCGTAGTACGCCCGCAGCGACGCCAGCTGGTCCGGCGACAGCGCACCCGCCTCGATGCCGTAGCTCGCCGTGATCTGGTCACCGGGCAGCACCCGCAGCACCGCGAACGTCAGCACCGAGACGCCGACCAGCGTCAGCACTGCCTCGAGCACGCGGCGCACAAAGCTGTTGCGCCACAAGGAAAGGAGAGCCGTCACTTGGCCGGCGCGGCCTTCCAGAGCGTGCCCAGGTCGGCGCCGGTGCGAGCCTTGAACCCGCTCGTGCCGGTGCTCGTGGCGACGAACAGCTTGCCCGTGTAGGTCCAGACCCACACGGCGTTGTCCTCGAGCTCCTTGCTCACCTGGGTGTAGATGCCCTTGCGAGCGTTCTCGTCACGGGTCGCAATGCCGTCGGCGAACAGCTTGTCGAGCTCAGCGGACCGGTAACCCGCGACCTTGTTGAACGACCCCTTCGACGTGAAGTACCTGGCATACATCGTGTTCGGGTCGGTGCTGCCGCCGTTGAGCGCAATCGCCGAGTCGAAGTCACCCTTGAGCCAGCGCTGCACGTAGCCGTCACTGTCGAGCGTCTCGAGCTTGACGTCGATCCCGGCCTCCTTCAGCTGGGCCTGGATGTTCTGCGCCTCGTTGACGGCGGTCGAGTAGAGGCCCTGGGAGGTGATGAGGTTGATCGAGACGCCGCCGGACTTGCCTGCCTTCGCGAGGTACTCCTTGGCTTTCGCGACATCGCGGGTCGGGCACGGCCGTGCGTCGGGGTTCGACCTGTATGCCGGGGACGTGATCGGCCCGGTCACCTCACCCGCGCCGAGGGCGGCGGTGTCGAGCACCTGCTTGCGGTCGATGGCGCACTGGATGGCGAGCCGGACGTTGACGTCCTTCAGCGCCGGTGCGTCGGCCCGCAGCTGGAGCACGTGGTAGCTCAGCTGGTCGACCGGCGTCACCTTCACCTTGCCGCTGGTCGCGGTCTTGGCGGTGACCGGGTTGTCGAAGACCGCCATGTCGACCGCACCGGACTGCAGCGCGGAGACCATGGCCTTCTCGTCGCCGAGGATGCGGAACTGCAGGGACTGGTAGCCCGGCCGGCCCTGGTAGTAGTCGGGGTTCACCTTCAGGGTGATCGACTGGTTCGGCGTGCGGGTGTCCCACACGTAGGGGCCCGACCCGACCGGTGTCGTCGTCAGGCTCTCGACCGGCACGTCGGACGGCACGATCGAGGTGTTGACGTTGGCCAGGGCTGTCGTGAACGAGGCGTCGGGCGACTTGAGCTTGACCACGACCGTCTTCGGGTCCGGCGCCTCGACCGACGCGACCGAGGCGAAGTACGACGCCGATGTCGCCTTGGTCTCGGGGTTCATGATCGTGTCGAAGGTGTACTTCACGTCGGTCGAGTCCAGCGCCGACCCGTTGGCGAACTTCACCCCGTCCTTGAGCGTGAACGTGTACGTCTTCCCGTCCTCGGACACCTCCGGCAGGTCGGACAGCCCCGCGACGGTCTCGAGGTCGTCACCGGAGTTGAGCAGGGTCGAGTAGACCTGGCTCAGCACCTGGATCGACTGGGTCGACGTCGACAGCCACGGGATGGTCTGGGTCGGGTCGGCCGTGATGCCGAAGACGAGCCGGTCGTTCCCCTCGCCACCGCCCGACCCCGAGCCTCCCGACCCCGAGCCACCCGAGCAGCCGGCGAGGGCCAACGCCCCCACGACGGCGGTGGACACGACAGCGCGGGCGGGACCTGCCGGCATACGACGGACCATGGGGACTCCTCCGGGGGCGAAAGCGGATGACGAGGACCGGGAGCGCGAGGCGCCGTCCGTCACTCTGTCACTTTGTTTCGCCCGAAGGCTATGCCTCGTAAAGAAGTTCCCGCATCGTGACGCGCGGGGTGCGCGACTCAGGCGGAGGGAGAGTCCAGCTCGTCGTAGGAGCCGGCCACGCTGGAGAGGTACTGACCGGTGCGGGCGCCGAGCGCGAGACGGCGGCGCACCTCGCCCATGAGCTCCTCGCTCGAGGCGAGCATCAGCGTCTCGGTCGGGTTGAGCGGGGTGAGCACGTTCAACCCCGTGGCCTGCGCGGACTGGAGCACGATCTCGCGCACGGGCAGCCCGAGGGCGCGGGCGATGGCGAGCATCGCGTGCGGCTCCGGCCACTCCGGCAGCACCGGCGCCTCGAGGATCGCCTCGATCGTCCACTCGTCGAGCCCGCTGCGCTCCTGGAGGGTGGCGCGGGTCCAGCCGAGCAGCCGCAGCTGCTCGCGGACGAAGAGGCCGAGGCTGTTGGTCACGAAGGCTCCTGGGTGGTCACGTGCGTACCGTACGCACCGATGGAACCGTGTTCCTACCGCGCGGTGCACGCCACTTTGCCAAGGCTTGAACGTTGCCTCGACCGTTCGGCCCACGCGCGCCTCACCCTTACCGCCGGAGCCTCGTCCGACGTTGGCGGGTGTCAGGGCACGACGCAGTGCCGGGACCTGCCCGGTATGCCGCGTGGCTGACGCCCGCGGCCAGCTCACCGTGGTGCCGCGCCCCATGTCCCCTGGGGACGCGGCCCGGGTGGCTAGAGGACGTTCGTCAGGAGCGCGCGGACCTCGGCCTCGCGGTACCGGCGGTGACCGCCGAGCGTGCGGATGGAGTTGAGCTTGCCGGCCTTCGCCCAGCGCGTGACGGTCTTCGGGTCGACCCGGAACAGCGACGCGACCTCTGCGGGCGTCAGCAGCTTCTCGACCTCGGTGGAACGGGTAACCATGTGAGCTCTCCTACGGATGGGGACGTGAATCCATAATCGGACAAGCAGGTCCCAAGGGGAACAATGCGAACGGGTCATCCCGTATGGCCCGAAGTGACTAGTCACCGCACCCGTCGCGGGCCGTCCTACGCTGGGCCCAGGCGCGCGACCCGCGCCCACCGCCTGACCACCCGAGCCAAGGAGTCACCACCGTGACCGCTCCCGCGTCCGCCGGCCCTGCCGGTCCCAGCCCCGCCACCTCGACGGCCACCCACGAGCAGGTCGTCTTCTGCAACGACCCGGCCACCGGGCTGCGCGCCATCATCGGCATCTACAACACCAAGCTCGGCCCGGCGCTGGGCGGCACGCGCTTCTACCCCTACGAGAGCGACGAGGCCGCGCTGGCCGACGTGCTCCGGCTCTCGCGCGGCATGGCCTACAAGAACGCCGTTGCCGGTCTTGCCCTCGGCGGTGGCAAGGCGGTCATCATCGGCGACCCGAACACCGACAAGACGCCCGACCTGCTGCGCGCCTACGGCCGGTTCGTCGAGAGCCTGAACGGCCGCTACGTCACGGCCTGCGACGTGGGCACCTACGTCCCCGACATGGACGTCGTCGCCGAGACCACCCGGTTCGCGACCGGCCGCTCCCCCGAGAAGGGTGGCGCGGGCGACTCCTCCGTCCTCACGGCATACGGCGTCTTCCAGGGGCAGCGCGCGTGCGCGCAGCACGTCTGGGGCGAGCCCACCCTCAAGGGGCGCACCGTCGGCATCTCCGGCGTCGGGAAGGTCGGCCGCATCCTCACCGGCCACCTGCTCGAGGACGGCGCCCGCGTCGTCGTCACCGACGTCAACCAGCAGGCGGTCGCCGCGCTCAAGGCGGCCCACCCCGAGGTCGAGGTCGTCGACGACACGGCCACGCTCGTCGCGTCCGACATCGACGTCTACGCACCGTGCGCCCTCGGCGGCGCGCTCGACGACGCCACGGTCGCGGCACTGCGGGCCACCATCGTCTGCGGTGGCGCCAACAACCAGCTCGTCTCCGAGGGCGAGGGCGGCACCGCCGACCAGCTCGCCGCTCGCGGCATCACCTACGCCCCCGACTTCCTCGTCAACGCCGGTGGCGTGATCCAGGTGAGCGACGAGCTGCACGGGTTCGACATGGAGCGGGCCACCAAGGGCGCCACCGCGATCTTCGACCACACCCTCGAGGTGCTCGAGACGGCCCAGGCACGAGGCATCACCCCGGCAGCCGCGGCCGACCACATCGCCGAGGAGCGGATGGACGCAGCCGGACGCGAGGGCATCTGGCTGCCGGCGCGCTGAGCCCGCCACACGGCATACCGGCCGGTCGTCGTCGCCACGGCGCACCGAGCCGGGAGCCGCATGGTGAGACGCGAGTCTCGCTCACAGAATTTGCGGGACTCATGTAGCGTTGGACCCACGACACATACACATTTCCCGGGACCGCTCCGTGGAGCCGAGGCACCGACACGGTGACTCGGGCCAGGCGATGCCGTCCCGGCAGACGCATGAGGGGGTCACGCCATGGGGCGCGGCCGGGCCAAGGCCAAGCAGACCAAGGTCGCTCGGGAGCTGAAGTACTTCTCCCCGAACACCGACTTGAGCGCGCTTGAGCGAGAACTACACGGTTCGTCGTACACCGAGCCGGAGCGAGCCTCCGACGACGGTGACGGCGACGATGAGTACGACGACTACGGGAAGTGGGCCTCGGGTCAGCGATGACCTGACGCACTGACCCACGTCACCCTCACGCCTGCGGTGCGGCACGGTCGCCCGGGTCTACAGTCGCGCCATGAGCACCCAGACGCGCGCCGAGACCCAGCGGCTCGGAGTTGAGACCACCGGCATCGAGATCATCGAGGAGTCGGCCCGCACGGCCAAGCCCTCGGACCTGTTCTGGCCGTGGTTCGCGGCGAACATCTCGGTCTTCGGGATCAGCTACGCCGCCTTCACGCTGTCGTTCGGCATCTCGTTCTGGCAGGGCGTCTTCGTCTCCGTCGTCGGCATCACCGTGTCCTTCCTGCTGTGCGGGATCATCGCGATCGCCGGCAAGCGCGGGTCGGCACCCACCATGGTGCTGTCACGCGCGGCCTTCGGCGTCAGCGGGCAGAAGGTGCCGGGCGTCGTCTCCTGGCTGACCTCGATCGGGTGGGAGACGTTCCTCGCCATCACCGCGACGCTGGCCACGGCGACGATCTTCCGCGAGCTCGGGTGGGGCGGTGGCACGGGCACCAAGATCGTGGCCGCACTGGTCACCGCCGCCCTCATCGTGGTGGCGTCGGTCGCGGGCTACCACGTCATCATGCGGATGCAGTCGTGGCTGACCTGGATCACCGGCGTCGTGACCGTCCTCTACATCGCGATGACGTTCTCGCACGTGCAGTGGTCGGCCGTCTCCGCGATCGCCGCGGGCACCACCCAGCAGGTGATCGGCGCGCTGGTCATGGTGATGACCGGCTTCGGGCTGGGCTGGATCAACATCGCCGCGGACTGGTCGCGCTACCAGCGACGCGACGCCTCGGGCGCCTCGATCGTGTGGTGGAACACCATCGGCGGCGCGGTCGCCCCGATCATCCTGGTGCTCTACGGGCTGCTGCTCGCCGGCTCCGACCCCAAGCTGCTCGAGGGCATCTCGGGCGACCCGGTCGGCACTCTGGCGACCATCCTGCCGACGTGGGTGCTGGTGCCGTTCCTCGTCGCGGCGATCCTGGCGCTGGTCAGTGGGGCGGTGCTCGGCATCTACTCCTCCGGGCTCACCCTGCTGTCGCTGGGGGTGCGCATCCCGCGACCGAGTGCGGCGCTGGTCGACGGCGTGATCCTCACCCTCGGCACGATCTGGGTGGTGTTCTTCGCGCAGGACTTCCTCGGGCCGTTCCAGTCGTTCCTCATCACCCTCGGTGTCCCGCTGGCCGCGTGGGCCGGGATCATGATCGGCGACATCTGGCTGCGCCGGCGCGACTACGACGAGGAGGCGCTGTTCGACGGCCGCGGGCGCTACGGACAGTGGGACTGGGTGTCGATCGGCCTCATGGTCGTGGCGTCGTTCGTCGGCTGGGGACTGGTCATCAACACGTTTGCCGACGCGGCGTCGTGGAACAACTGGCAGGGCTACCTGCTCGGACCGCTGGGCCTTGGCGGCAAGGAGGGCGACTGGGCCTACGCCAACCTGGGTGTCCTGCTGTCGCTGCTCATCGGGCTGGTGGGGTGCCTCGCGCTGCGCCGTGGGACCGTGCGGCGCCAGGAGTCGGCTGCATGAGCGAACGCGGGGTGGACGCTGGCGACTGGCTGGTCGCGATCGACCTCCAGCGGGTCTTCGGCGACCCGTCGAGCGAGTGGACGGCGCCTCGGTATGCCGCGGCCGCGGCGAACGCCGTGCGTCTCGCCGAGCGCTTCGGCGACCGGTCGGTGTTCACCCGGTTCGTGGCACCGGCCGAGCCGACCGGGGCCTGGGTCGCCTACTACGAGGGCTACCCGTGGGCGCTGCAGCCGCCCGACGCACCGCTCTACGAGCTGACCGACGAGGTGGCCGCGGTGGCTGCTGGGGCCCCGACCGTGCAGGCCCCGACCTTCGGCAAGTGGGTGCCGCAGCTGCGGGCCGTGGTCGGCGAGCAGCCGTCGCTGGTCGTCGCCGGGGTGGCGACCGACTGCTGCGTCATCTCCACGGTGCTCGCGGCGGCCGATGCCGGGGCGTCGATCCGGGTGGTGACCGATGCGTGCGCCGGCTCCACCGACGAGAACCACCGCAAGGCCCTCGACGTCATGGCCCTCTACGGCCCGCTGGTCACCCTGACCACGACGGCCGAGGTCCTCGCCGCGCCCTGACCGCGCTCGCACTTCCTGCAAACCGGGGGTTGCTGACGTGAAACGGGTGTTCCTGAGCCCCGTTTTGCGCACGCAACCCCCGGTTCGCGGGGCGCTCGGAGGTGGCGCGAGGAGTCAGAAGCCGCCGCCACCCCAGGGCTGCTGGCTCATGTTGTGACTGTGCGCCAGGGCCCAGGCCGCACCCGCCGGGTCGCTGGCCCTGCTCGGCTCGCCGCCGTGGTCGACCCCCGCATCGGCGGCGGCGGCATCCGCACCGTCCCACGCGGCATACCCGGCGAAGAGGCCGAAGACGGCCTCGGAACCGAGGACGGCCTCGGCGAGCGCGGTCAGCGCGGCCGGGTCGCAGGCGCGGCGGAAGTCCCCCGGTGCCCGCTTCTCCCCGTGCACGAGCAGCCGGCTGACGGCAGGCAGGTCGTCCGGACCGAGCCGCTGGCCCGCCACGAGCCCGCGTTGCACGGCGTCGAGAACGGCCGCGCGCTGGTCGGCAGTGAGACCGGAGAGGGCGTCCTCGTGGGCCGCGCCGAGGGCATCGGCGGGCGCAGTGGCGAGCAGGTATCGGTACTGCCGGATGGTCTGGTCCTCGCCCGCGACGGCGTGCGGCGAGCCTGACTGGCTGGTGCTCATGCCGAAGGATAGCGCTCGGCTGAGCGGCGAGTCATGGAATCAGGCCTGCGCATCCGGCGGCGGAGCCCGGTGGACCACGAGGACCAGCCTGGCCAGACGCTCGAGGGCGACCTCGTCGAGGGTGGACAGGATCACGCCGGGGCTGTTCTGCTCCCCCGCCACGAGCACCCGGGCGAGGTAGCGCGCATCGTGGGCGGCAAGGCTCGCCCCGGGAGCCAGCATCTGCTCAGTGGACCGCAGGATCGAGGTGCGGGCCAACGGGTCCAGGGCGAGCAGCGCTCGGCGGTGCAGCTCGACCAGGTCCGCAGGCGGGAGGGTGCGCAGCAGCATGCGGTACTCGCGCACCTCCTGGCCCGGGGCCGGCGCAGCGAGCTCCGGTGCTGGGTCGGGCTGGTGCCCGCCCAGCCAGCGGCGACTCCCCATCAACCCACCATGCGTCCGCGGCCAAACGGACACATCGGGCGAACTACTCCTCTTGGCCTGCGCCATCGGCATGACCTGGCCGGGGCCGCTGCGACGCATGTTCCGGGTGGGGCTCGACGGGCGAACCCCACGCCTGACCCGCCGCTTCGGCGCCCCCGCGCCGCCCCTCAGCCGCCGCGCCCACCGAAGGAGTCGGGGCTGCTCGGACCACCGCTGATGCCGAGGTAGCTGACGTGCTGGTCGACGGCCACGTGCCACGACTCGGCATACGGCGAGTCGTCGACCTCGGGCGGGGGCACGGGGTCGAAGCCGTCCCACGCGGCATACCCGCCGAACCGCCCGAACGACGCCTCGGCAACGATGACGCGGTCGGCGAGGTGGACCAGCACGGGCCGCGGGCAGGCGGCCAGGAACTCACCTGGCCGGCGGCGCTCGCCGAGGGCGATGAGGTGCGCGATGGGGCGCACGGCGTCGGGGTCCAGCCGCAGTCCGGCCACCAGCCCGTGCTGGACCGCCCGCAGCACGATCGACCGGCGCGACCTGGCCATCGCCGCGAGCGCCTCGACATGCGCCTCCTCGAGGGCGTCGAGGGGCATGGTGCGCAGCAGGAAACGGTACTGGCGCACCGACTGGTCCTCGGCGTTGGCGCCGGCCGTCGCGGCCACCCGCCGACGGTAACCCCGCGCGGTCAGCCGGGGTAGTCCCCCACGAGCTGCACCGCGCCACCCTCGACGCCCTTGGCGCCGCGGACGACCTCGTGGGCGTGGTCGACGGGTGCGTCCTCGGTCGCGTGGACCTCGCCCATCACCCAGGCGGGTATGCCGCGTGCCTCAAGCTCGCGGGTCGCGGCGTCGGCCTGGTCGGCGGGCAGCATCGCGACGAAGCCGACACCCATGTTGAGGGTGCGCTCGAGGTCGGCGCGCGGCACCTGGCCGAGGTCGCCGATGGTGGAGAAGACGGGTGGCGGGGTCCAGGTGGCGCGGTCGAGCCGGGCGAAGACGGTCGGCGGCAGAACCCGCGCGAGGTTGGCCACGAGGCCGCCACCGGTGACGTGGGAGAGGGCGTGGACGTCGATGCCGTCGGTGCGGATGAGGTCGAGCAGGTCGGCGGAGTAGACCCGCGTCGGCGTGAGCAGCTCCTCGCCGAGGGTCTGGCCGAAGTCGTCGACGTGGCGGTCCAGCTGCCAGCCGGCGGACTGAATCACCTTGCGCACCAACGAATAGCCGTTGCTGTGTATGCCGCTCGACGCCAGTGCGAGCACGACGTCACCCGGACGGACGCGGTCGGGACCGAGCACGTCGGCATACTCCACGACACCCGTGGCGGCCCCGGCGACGTCGTACTCGTCGGGCTCGAGGAGGCCGGGGTGCTCGGCCGTCTCGCCGCCGACGAGGGCGACCCTCGCCTGCTCGCACGCCGCGGCGATGCCGGACACGATCGCGGCGATGCGCTCGGGCACGACCCTGCCCGTGGCGATGTAGTCGGTCATGAACAACGGTTCCGCACCACACACGACGATGTCGTCGACCACCATGCCGACGAGGTCGAAGCCGATGGTGTCGTGCCGGTCGAGGGCTTGCGCGATGGCGACCTTGGTGCCGACGCCGTCGGTGGACGTGGCGAGCACCGGACGGGTCATCCGGGCGATCGCACTGGCGTCGAACATGCCAGCGAACCCGCCGAGCCCGCCGAGGACCTCGGGTCGCGTCGCCCTGCGGACGCTCGCCTTCATCAGCTCGACCGCCTTGTCACCGGCCTCGACGTCGACTCCGGCGGCGGCATACGTGATGGGGCCCTCTGTCACGCACCCAGCCTAGGGCCCCGCCAGGCGGATGATGACGCGGGGCAAGCGTGTGCGGCCGGCCCCGGAGCGCCTCGTCCCGATGACGTACGGAGGTCTACCGAGGCGTCGATAGCGTGACTGCGGCGTGCCCCGACCTGACCGGCAGCCACCTGACCACCTGACCGACCAACCACTGAGACCGACCAACTGACCCGACCGCGAAACCACGAGCGGGAAGCGAAGCACCCTCATGGCCATGACGCTCAAGGACCTCAACCGGGTCGCCCGACGCCGGGTACGCCGGATCCAGCGCAAGGCACTCACCCCCGTCACCGGGTCACAGCGAGCGCTGCTGCAGATCGGGCAGCTCCAGCTGGCCATGCGCTACCGGGAGCTCGCAGCCGCCGGCGGGCCGCTGCCGAGCTACCGCGACGTGGGGTTCGGGGTCTACTGCGACGCCGACGAGGACGGCATCCTGCTCTTCCTGCTCGCGGTGGTGGGTGCCGACCACAAGGTGCTCGTCGACCTCGGCTCGGCCAGCGCCGACGCCAGCAACTCCTCCAACCTGGTCCTGCACCACGGGTGGACCGGCCTGCTGGTCGACGGTGACGCCGACAACGTCGCCCTCGCCGAACGCGACTACGCCGATCGCGGGGTCATGCCGCCGACGATGGTCAGCGACTGGATCACCGCCGAGAACGTCAACGAGCTCGTCACCAGCCACGTCGACCCGGCCAGTGTCGACCTGCTCTCGATCGACATCGACGGCAACGACTACTGGGTCTGGAAGGCCCTGGACGTGATCCGGCCGCGGGTGGCGGTCATCGAGTACCAGGACATCATCGGACCCGAGCGCGCCGTCACGATCCCCTACGACCCCACGTTCGTGAAGAGCCGCCACCCCGAGAACGCCGAGCACAACAACTACGTCGGGGCCTCACTGCGCGCGATGGTCAAGCTCGGTCGTGACAAGGGGTACCGACTGGTGGCCACCAACGCCTACGGGTTCAACGCCTTCTTCGTCCGCTACGACCTGGCCGCCGACCTCCTGCCCGAGATCCCGGTCGAGGCAGGTTTCCCCCACCCGTGGAACCGGTTCGGGTTCGAGCAGCGCTGGCCGCTGGTGCAGGACCTGCCCTGGCAGGAGGTCTGACCCGCGGCGTCGCCCGGCAGCGGGCTCAAGAGCGGGCTCAGGGGCGGGAGAGCGCGTCCTCGGCCCCGCCGCTGACGCCCAGGCCGACCCCGTCGACATCGACGTCGATGGGCAACGTCTCGAGGAGGTTCTTGCCAAGCCGTGACTCGTCGGGCAGCTCGACCGGGTAGACCCCGCTGAAGCAGGCCGTGCACAGCCGGTCGCGCGGTTGCTCGGTCGCGGCGACCATGCCTTCCTCGGAGATGTAGCCCAGGGAGTCGGCACCGATCGAGGTGCAGACCTCGTCGACACCGATGCCGGTGGCGATCAGCTCGGCCCGGGTCGCGAAGTCGATGCCGTAGAAGCAGGGCCAGCGCACCGGCGGCGAGGAGATCCGCACGTGCACCTCGGCGGCACCGGCCTCGCGCAGCATCCGCACGAGCGCCCGCTGGGTGTTGCCGCGCACGATCGAGTCGTCGACGACGACCAGCCGCTTGCCCTTGATGACCTCGCGCAGCGGGTTCAGCTTGAGCCGGATGCCGAGCTGGCGGATCGTCTGCGACGGCGCGATGAAGGTGCGCCCGACGTAGGAGTTCTTGACCAGCCCCTGTCCGTAGGGGATGCCGGACTCCTGGGCGTAGCCGATCGCCGCGGGGGTGCCCGACTCCGGCGTCGGCATGACGAGGTCGGCCTCGACCGGGTGCTCGCGGGCGAGCGCACGCCCCATCTCGACGCGGGCCTCGTGGACGACCCGGCCGTTGATCGTGGTGTCGGGGCGGGCGAGGTAGACGTACTCGAACACGCAGCCCTTGGGCGTCGCCTCCGCAAACCGTTGCGAGCGCAGGCCGTCCTCGTCGATCGCGATGAGCTCACCCGGCTCGACCTCGCGGATCATCGACGCGCCGACGATGTCGAGCGCGGCGGTCTCGGACGCGACCACCCAGCCCCGCTCGAGGCGACCCAGGACGAGGGGGCGTATGCCGTGTGGGTCGCGGGCGGCATACAGCGTCGTCTCGTCCATGAAGACGAAGCAGAACGCGCCCTGGAGCCGGGGCAGGACGTCGAGGGCGGCGGCCTCGAGCGACCGGTCGGGGTCGGCGGCCAGCAGGGCGGTGACGAGGGCCGTGTCGGTGGTGTTGCCGCGGCCCAGCTCGCCGCGCTGGGTGCCGCGCCAGGTGCCGTCGGTCGCCGTCGCCACGTCGACGAGCTCACGCAGCTCGGCGGAGTTGGTCAGGTTTCCGTTGTGCGCCAACGCAACCGTGGAGCGGTCGTGACCGCCAAGAGTGGGCTGGGCGTTCTCCCAGGTGGACCCGCCGGTGGTCGAGTAGCGGCAGTGGCCGACCGCGACGTGCCCGCGCAGCGAGGCGAGCGAGCGCTCGTCGAAGACCTGCGAGACGAGCCCCATGTCCTTGTAGACCAGGATCGAGCGGCCGTCGGAGGTGGCGATGCCGGCCGACTCCTGCCCGCGGTGCTGCAGGGCGTAGAGGCCGTAGTAGGTGAGCTTGGCGACCTCCTCGCCGGGGGCCCAGACGCCGAAGACCCCGCAGGCGTCCTGCGGGCCCTTCTCGCCGGGGAGGAGGTCGTGGGTGAGCCGTCCGTCGCCGCGTGCCACGTGACTCATTCTCCCACAGGCTGTGGCGACCCCGGTTCAGCGGCGCCGGTCGAGCAGCACCGCCACCACCGCGGCGAGCAACCCGAAGACGAACGCCCCGACGACGCCCATGAAGACCACCGACGTGGTGTCGCTGTAGACCCGCCCGAACTGGGTCGTGTTGCCCGGCACGAAGTACGCCACCGCCGACCCGGCGATGAAACCGAGGATGGCACCGGTCGCGATGAAGGCCGTGAAGTTGGGGTAGCGGTGCGTGGGGCTCACGTGCGTCACGCTACCCGCCCCCGGGCCACCGCACCGATCGGCACCCATCCGTGACCCGGGACGGGTACGAATGGTGAGCATGAGCGCCTCCAACCCGACCCCAGCCGTGCGCCTGCGGTATGCCGTGAGCGGCCTCCTCGCTGCGGCCGCCGCCATGGCGGCCGGCCACCTGGTCGCGGCGTTCGTCAACCCCGCCGCCTCGCCCGTGCTCGCGGTCGGGTCGACGGTCATCGACGCCACCCCCACGCCGGTCAAGGAGTGGGCGGTGCAGACGCTCGGCAACGCCGACAAGCCGGTGCTGCTGGGTTCCGTGGCGCTCGTGACCGCCCTGGCCGCGGCGGCGATCGGGCTCGTCTCCCGCACCCGTCCCAGCCTGGCCAACGGGCTGCTCGTCGCGCTGGCCGCGCTCGCCGGGCTCGCGGCGGCGTTCCGGCCGTCGGCGCTTCCGCAGGACGTCCTGCCCGCCGTCGTGGCGGCCGTCGTCGGCCTGGTGGTGCTGTACTTCCTGCGCCGCGCCGCCGAGACGGCGAGCGAGACCAGTGCCGCCCACGACCGGTCGAGGGCCGAGTCGCCGCTCGACCACACGGCATACGCCCCGGGGCAGGCCGGGTCGACGGGGCGACGCGCCTTCGTGCTCGGCGCCGCCGGCACCGCTGTCGGCGCAGTCGCGGTCGGGGCACTCGGGCAGCGCATCGGTGGCACGGCCACGGCTCCCAGCGACCTGGCCCTCCCGAAGCCGGCCTCCTCGATCCCGCCGCTACCGACCGGCATCGAGGGAAAAGTCAAGGGTGTCAGCGCATTTCGCACCCCCACCAAGGACTTCTACCGCGTCGACACCGCGCTGGTGATCCCCCGCGTCGACGTCGGCAAGTGGCGCCTCGAGGTCGACGGCATGGTCGACAAGCCCTTCTCGCTGACCTTCGAGGAGCTCACGGCGATGGAGGTCGTCGAGCGCGACATCACCCTCAACTGTGTGAGCAACGAGGTCGGCGGCCCCTACATCTCCTCCACCCGCTGGCTGGGTGTGCGCATGCGCGACGTCCTGGAGCGAGCCGGTGTGCAGTCCGGCGTCGACCAGATCCTGTCGGAATCCGTTGACGGCATGACGATCTCGACCCCGATCGAGGCCCTGACCGACGCGTCCTCCGTCGAGAAGGAGGCCCTGCTGGCCTTCGCGATGGACGGGCAACCGCTGCCCGCGAGGCATGGCTTCCCCGTGCGCATGGTGACGCCCGGGCTCTACGGATTCGTCGGCGCGACGAAGTGGCTCACCAAGCTGACCGCGACGACGTATGCCGCGCAGAAGGCCTACTGGACCAAGCGCGGCTGGCTCATCGACGGCCGGGTGAAGACCCAGGCACGGATCGACACCCCGATGGGCCTGGCGACGTACGAGCCGGGACGCATCCCGGTCGGCGGTGTCGCCTGGGCCCAGGGCGGCGACGGCATCAGCAAGGTCGAGGTCCGGGTCGACGACGGGCCGTGGCAGGAGGCGACCCTCGGACCCGATGCCAACACCGTCTACTGGCGCCAGTGGAGCTGGGTGTGGGAGGCCAAGAGCGGCCGACACGACCTCACCGTGCGAGCCACCAACGGCAAGGGTGAGGTGCAGACCGAGCGGCGCGCCGAGCCCTTCCCCGGCGGCGCCTCCGGTTACCACTCGATCGTCGTCATCGTCTCCTGACGCCCTTCGGCGACCCCGCGGCATACCTCGCGAAAAACTTTGCAAGACAACCCAATCCGAATGCCGCGCAGGCACGAATGCCGGGTGTAAGTCGAACCCGACCAAGGAGTGACCATCATGCGCACCACCCGACGCAGCGCCATCGCTGCCCTCGCCCTCGCCCTCCCGCTCAGCCTCGCGGCCTGCGGCAGCTCGGACAACGGCACCGACGCCGGCGCCTCGTCCAGCAGCGCACCGTCGAGCAGCTCGAGCTCGTCCCCGTCCTCGTCCAGCAGCTCGTCGGACGACATGGCCGCCCAGCCGTTCGGTGCAGCCTGTGAGGCAGTGCCGAAGTCGGGCGCCGGCTCCTTCGAGGGCATGGCCACCGCGCCGGTCGCCACCGCTGCCAGCGCCAACCCGGTGCTGAGCCAGCTCGTCGGCGCGGTCAAGGAGGCCGGCCTGGTCGACACGCTCAACAGCGCCAAGGACATCACCGTCTTCGCCCCGACCAACGACGCCTTCAAGGCCGTGCCGAAGGCCACCATGGACGCGGCGATGAAGGACCCGAAGGGCCTGCTCACCAAGGTCCTGACCAACCACGTCGTCGAGGGCAAGCTCACCCCCGAGCAGCTCGCGGGCGACCACAAGACCCTGGCCGGCACCACCATCTCGGTGACCGGTTCCGGCGAGTCGTTCAAGGTCGGCGAGGCCAACGTGGTCTGCGGCAACGTGCAGACCGCCAACGCCACTGTCTACATCATCGACGGCGTCCTGCTTCCCAAGTAAGCCGAATAGACGATGATGGTCTCCATGGCGAGCGCTTCCCCGGGTCCTGGTGCCCGGGGGAGCGCTGCCCCGGCGGGGAGCAGTCCCGACCTCGGTGAGCTGCTCCGCCTCTGTGCACGCGGTGACGAGAGTGCGTTCAGCCGGCTCTACGACACCGTTTCCGGGCGCATCTACGGACTCATCCTCCGGGTGGTCCGCGACCCGGCGCAGTCCGAGGAAGTCGCCCAGGAGGCCCTGCTCGACATCTGGCGCACGAGCGCCCGGTTCGACCCCGCCCAGGGAAGCGCGGTCAGCTGGATGCTCACCATCGCCCACCGCAAGGCCGTCGACCGGGTCCGCTCGGCCCAGGCGGCCACCGACCGCGAGGACGTCTACGGCTCGCGCAACCAGGAGCGGGCGTTCGACGAGACCTCCGAGACCGTCGAGCGCAGGCTCGAGGCACGCCGCGTCAGGAACGCCATGGACACACTCACCGAAACCCAGCGGGGGGCAGTCGAGCTCGCCTACTTCGGGGGGTACACCCACACCGAGGTGGCGTCGCTGCTCGACATCCCGCTGGGCACAGCGAAGACCCGGATCCGTGACGGGCTGATCCGGTTGAGGGACACCTTGGGGGTGCAGTCATGAGTGCCGACATCCACAACCTGGTCGGCGCCTACGCAGTCGACGCGGTCGACGACGCCGAACGCGCCGCGTTCGAGCTCCACCTCGCCGACTGCGCGGAGTGCCGCGCCGAGGTCGCCAGCCTGCGTGCTGCGGCCGAGGACCTCTCGCTGCTGGCTGAGACGGCACCGCCGGCCAGCCTCAAGCAGTCGGTCATGGCCGGCATCGCGACGATCCGTCCCGAGCCGCCCGTGACCCGGCCGACAGCGGCCGAGCCCGAGCGGGCGCCGGCGTCGATCTCCGAACCGGCGCCGAAGGGCCCCGCCACCGATGCCACGGTGGTCCGGCTCAGCAGCTGGCGACGCAAGCCGGCGACCTGGCTGGCCGCGGCAGCCGCCGCGATCGCGATCGCTGCCGGAGGCCTGGTCTGGAGCCCGTGGTCCGGCCCGGACCAGCCGATGAGCCCGACCCAGCAAGTCGTCGCCGCCGAGGACGCCCAGCGGTTCGAGGAGACCGTCGACGGCGCCCGGGCCACGATCGTGCGCAGCCCCTCGCTGGGCAAGGCGGTCCTCATCGCCGACAACATGCCGTCCGCCCCCGCGGGCAAGGACTTCCAGCTGTGGTTGCAGCGGCCGGATGGCTCGATGGTGAGCGCCGGCCTGATGCCGCACGGGCGCTCCGACACGGTCACAGTGATGCTCGAGGGTGACGCCGCGACGGCCACCGGTGCCGGCATCACCCTCGAACCAGCAGGTGGGTCGCCGCAGCCGACGAGCAGCCCGATGGCCCTGTTCGCCTTCACCTGAGACGCGCGAAGCGCGAGGCGACCTCCTCGAGCACGGCCTCCTGGCCGGCATACACGCCCTCGCGTCGCGGCCAGTGCGTGACGACGTCGGTGAAGCCGAGCTCGCGCGCCCGCCCCGCCATGTCCTCGAACAACCCGACGGACTCGAGCGAGAAGCGCGGCGAGCCGTCCAGCGACAGGTACCGGTCCAGGGGTGTCACGCGTTCCGCCGCGGCCTCGGCCTCGTCCAGCCGGCGACTGAGGTCGGCCACTCCCTCCCACCAGTCCTCGAGCGTCTCGCCGCCCTTGCCGTAGGTGACCCACCCCTGCCCGAGTCGCGCGGCGAGCCGCAGCACGCGTGGTCCGTTGGCGGCGATGACGAGCGGCACGGACGGCTGGCGGGTGCTGCCCGGCAGGGTGCGGGCGTCACGGGTGCGGTAGCGGGGTCCGTCGAGGTCGACGTGGTCCTCGCGGGCGAGCCGGTCCAGGGCCTGCACGAACTCGTGGAACCGGTCGACGCGCTCCTTGAGCGTGAGCTCGTCACCGAGGAGCTGCGCGTCTAGGTCGCCGCCGGTGCCGAGACCACACAGCATGCGTCCTTGCGAGATGTCTTGCAGCGCAAGGAGATCGCGAAAGTAGACGTAGGGGTGGTGGTAGTTGGGTGAGCTGACGAACGTGCCGACGCCGATGCGTTCGGTGACCGCCGCCGCGGCCGCCAGCACCGGCAGGGCGCCGTACCACGGGGAGTCCGGCAGGCCGCCCCAGACGAGGTGGTCGTACGTCCAGGCGTGGTCGAAGCCCATCTCCTCGGCAGCCACCCACCGCCCCCGCGTCTCGGTCCACGAGTCCTCGGGCAGGATCACGACACCACACCGCATGAGGTGAGGGTATGCCGCGTGGCGACCGCGCGGCATACCGTCCCCACCGCGCGTGGCAGGCTGGATGACATGAAGGCCACCGTGCTGAACGCACCCCGCGACATCCAGGTCGTCGACGTCCCCGACCCGACGGTCGTCGCCCCGACCGATGCGGTCGTCCGGGTCACGGCCGCGTGCGTGTGCGGCAGCGACCTGTGGCCCTACCGCGGCATCAACGAGGTGAAGGAGCCGACCCGGATCGGTCACGAGTTCGTCGGCATCGTCGAGGAGGTCGGGACCGAGGTCCGCAGCCTGCGGCCGGGTGACTTCGTGATCGCGCCGTTCATGTACTCCGACAACACCTGCCCCCACTGCCAGGTGGGCATCCAATCCGCTTGCAGCACAGGCGGTTTCTGGGGTTCCACTGACCGCGACGGGGTGGTGGTCGACGGCGGCCAGGGCGAGTACGTGCGCGTGCCGCTCGCCGACGGCACCCTCGTGAGCACGCGCGACGTGCCGGACGACGAGCTGGTGCCGAGCCTGCTCACCCTCAGTGACGTCATGGGCACCGGGTGGCACGCGGCGGTCGCCGCAGGCGTGCAGGAAGGCGACACGGTCGTGGTCGTCGGCGACGGCGCCGTCGGCCTCTGCGGGGTCCTGGCCGCCCAACAGCTCGGCGCCGAACGCATCGTCGTCATGTCACGACACGAGCCGCGTCAACGGCTGGCCCGCGAGTTCGGCGCGACCGACGTCGTCGAGGTGCGCGGCGACGAAGCCGTCGAGGCGGTGCGCGAGCTGACCGACGCCGTGGGCGCGGACGCAGTGCTCGAGTGCGTGGGCACGAACGAGTCGATGCACACGGCGATCGCCGTGGCGCGTCCAGGAGCGACCGTCGGCTATGTCGGTGTGCCGCACGGGATCGAGTACCCCGTGCGCGACCTCTTCGCCCGCAACGTGGGGCTGGCCGGCGGCATCGCGCCCGCACGCCAGTACCTGCCGGACCTGCGCGACCGGGTGCTGTCCGGGGCGATCAACCCCGGACTGGTCTTCGACCTCACCGTGCCCTTGTCGGACATCGCCGAGGGGTATGCCGCGATGGACGAGCGGCGCGCGATCAAGTCACTCGTGCGTCCCTGACCATGGGCCGCAAGCGGTCGCGCGCGTCGGGCGCCGGCACGTCGGGCGGCGACGACCGGCGCGGTGACAACGCGCGGTCTGGCGGGGCGCGGTCTGGCGGGGCGCGGTTTGGTGAGGTGAGGTCTGGTGAGGCGGCCCCGGGGTTCGAGCTCGAACCCGACGACTTCGGTGGCGTGCTGCTCACCCTCGACGGCCACGCCCAGAGCTACGTCAGCCCGCACGACCCGGGGCTGCTCGTCTTCGGCTACGTCCAGCTGCTCGCCGCCGTGCTCGACTGCCTGCCCGAGGGGCGGCTGGCCGTGACCCATGTCGGTGGCGCCGCCATGACCCTCCCCCGCTACGTGCAGCACACGCGACCGGGGTCACCCCAGGTGGTGTTCGAGCCGAATGCCGCCATCACCGACCACGTCCGCCGCGAGCTGCCCCTGCCCCGCGGCCACCGCATCCGGGTCCGACCGTCCGGGGGCCGCGCCGGCCTGGCCGCCCTCGCCCCGGCCAGCGCCGACGTGGTGGTGGTCGACGCGTACGCCGGCGGTCAGGTGCCCGCCGAGCTCACGACGAGCGAGTGGTTCGGGGAGGTGGCGCGCGTGCTGGGGCCGCGCGGCGTGGTGGCGATGAACACCGCCGACGAGCCCGACCACCGGCACGTCGCCCGGGTGCACGAGTCGATGCGGACACACCTACCCCACACGGCGGTCATCGCCGAGGCGGACATCTGGAAGCACCGCAGGTTCGGCAACGTCGTCCTCGTCGGGTCCGCCGCGCCGCTCCCGGGGCCGGCACTGACCCGCGCAGTTGCTGCCTCCACCTTTCCCAGCACGGTCCGCCTGGGCGGGGACGCGCGCCGTCGGCTCGGCCAGGCCAAGCCCTTCACCGACGCGGATGCCGAGCCGAGCCCGCCGCCGGCACCAGGTGGCGACTGGCGCGTGCGCTGACGCTGGGCCGTCCAGCACAATGATCCCGTGGCCGACCTGTTGCTCCCCCGCCCCCGCACCCCCGACGCCAACGACGCCCCGCCGCTGCGCTGGGGCATCCTCGGACCCGGCGGCATCGCCCGCTCCTTCGCCAGTGCGGTGCAGGCCAGATCGGGCCAGCAGGTGGGCGCTGTTGGGTCACGCTCGCTCGAGCGGGCCCGTGAGTTCGCCGACGAGTTCTCGGTGCCCACGACCTACGGCTCCTACGAGGAGCTCGTCCACGACTCCACCGTCGACGTCGTCTACGTCGCATCGCCGCACTCGACCCACCACGAGCACGCGCTCCTGGCCCTGCGCGCCGGCAAACCGGTGCTCGTCGAGAAGGCCTTCGCCCGCAATGCGGGCGAAGCGCGCGACATCATCGAAACCGCCCGTGCCGCAAGGCTTTTCGCCATGGAAGCGATGTGGACCAGGTTCCTGCCCCACATCGACGTCGTGCGCCAGTCGCTGGAGGACGGGCTCCTCGGCGAGGTGCACACGGTCTTCGCCGACCATGGTCAGCGGCTGTTCCCTGTCGGGCCGCGGCGTCTCTCGGACCCCGAGCTCGCGGGCGGCGCCCTGCTCGACCTCGGCATCTACCCCGTCTCCTTCGCATCCTTCGCCGTTGGCCCGTTCGCGTCGGTAACGGCCGCCGGGACGGTCACCGACACTGGCGTCGACGGGCAGGAAGGGATTGTGCTGCAAGCAGATTCGGGTGCAGTCGCGAACATCGCCGCCACCATGCTCACCAAGACCCCGACGACCGCATCGATCTGTGGCACGCGGGCGCGCATCGACATCACCGGCGACTTCTACCGACCCGGCGCGGTGGTCCGGCTCGTGGCAGCCGACGGCACGGTGCTCGACGAGTACGACGACCCGGAGAAGGAACACGGTCTGCACCAGGAGGCCGTGGAGGTGGCCCGACGGATCAGCGCCGGTGAGCTGGAGTCCCCCCTCATGCCCCTGGACGAGACGCTCGCGATCATGGAGGTGCTCGACTCGGCGCGGCAGCAGATCGGGGTGCGCTACCCGGGCGAGTGATCCCCGCCCACGATGGGCAGGTATGCCGTGAGGTCGGCTCGCTGCCCACTGACCCGTAGGCGCCCCGAGTCCCAGGCGTCGTTCCACCCCAGCGCGCCGGTCGCCACCTCGAGCCAGGTCTGCGCGTCGGTCTCCACGACGGCCGGTGGCGTGCCCCGGGTGTGCGTCGGGCCCTCAATGCACTGCACCGCACCGAACGGTGGGACCCGCACCTCGACACTGCGGCCCGGCGCGCGAATCGCCAGCTCCTCCAACGAAAAACGCACGGCAGTCGCGAGATCGTTGCGGGTCGCCTGCGCGCCAGAAGCCCGCCAAGCCGCCACCGCGGCCAGCCCGGACGACTCGGGAACTCGGCGACGCGGCGGCATACCCGCATCGTAGACGCGAGCCATCGGTGCAGGTCAGAGGCCTGCGGGTGCGCGGACCCCAATTCGCCCATATCGTCCCCAAGCGGGGGCAATGACGCTCCCGTCCAAAGGGGAGGAGCTGGGGAATGTTCATCCGCAAGCATCTGGGCATCGCCGCCGTCGTGGCAGGCAGCGCCTTGGTCGTGGGATCCGGTCCTGCACAGGCAGCGCCGGGAGACGACCTGACGCCGGGTCAGCGCGACGCGCTGTCAGCCGGCATCCAGATCACACCGAAGGGATCCGCTTCAGCGGCGAAATCCGCTGTGGCGCAGGCCAATCCGTATCTCGGCCTGCTGCCGACCAGCAAGGTCGACTACAGCACGTGGCGCGACCGAATGAGCACGCAGGCCAAGGAGCGCGCCAAGCGGTCGAGTCTCACGACCGCGAAACGGCAGGCCGCCGGCGCCAAGGCGCTCACGACCCTCGTGCACGACGAGCAGGAGCCCGCGGGCACCAGCGGTTCCAACGACTCCCGCGAGAACGCCGAGCCGATCTCTGGTTTCGGCACCGGCAGGCGGCAGTCGAACGTCCTGCGCATTCTCGGAGGAATGCCCGACATGTCGCCGGCGCCGAGGACCCTGGCGCCGGTAGCCGAGGACAACGGGGCGATCCCGCTGGCGGGCAGCACCGGAATCGACGGCACCGGGGCCCGCACCACCACCGGAGTGCTCGGTGACGGCCCCCACGGCACCGAGGGAGACGCCACGAACGACTTCGACTTCTACTCGCTCAAGACCACTGCTGGCCGCACGATCACGGTGGACACCAACGGCTCCGCCCCGGTCGACACCGTGGTGGCCGTCTACAACGCCGCGGGCGAACGCCTGGCCGCGGACGACGACGGCGGTGAGGGGACGGCGAGCCTGCTCAGCTTCGTCGCGCCGGCCGACGGCACCTACTACGTGCTGGTCGCTGGGTACGCGCGCAACGGCCCGTTTCCGCGGGACCCGATGGACTCGGGCAGCGGCACGGGCGGCGCCGCAGTCGGCAGCTACCGCGCACTCATCCAGGCGGCTGACGTCGACCGCGACTTCTACTCGTTCAGCCTCCAGCCGGGTGACGTCATCGGCGGCACCGTCACCGGCTCGTCGAAGGCCCTGACGATCTACCGTCCCGACGGCCGTCAGATGGTCGGCGCGGAGCAGACCGACGCCTCGGCCTACTACCCGCCGGAGTCCCCGCTGCCCGGTGGCGGCAACACGACGATGGCTTACGTGGCGGAGACCGCGGGCAGCTACGTCCTCGAGCTGGGCACCGGTGTTGGGAACTACGACGTCCGTATGGAGGCCTACCGTCCCGGCGCCGAGACCGACCCGGAGAAGCGGGTGCAGACCGTGTTCCTCGACTTCGACGGAGCACGAGTCAACACCGGCATCTGGGGCGGTCCGGGTGTCCGCACCCTGTCGCCGTTCTCGTCCTTCATCGCCAAGTGGGGGCTGACCAGGTCACAGGAGGCAACGCTGATCGACCAGATCACTGCCGAGGTCACCGAGAACATCAAGCGCGACACCAGGCGACTCAACCCGAACGTCGAGGTCCGCGTGGTCAACAGCAAGGACAACCGCGACATCTTCGGCCAGGAGAACGTCACCCGGGTGATCGTCGGCGGCACGATCGCCGAGTCCGGCATCTCCACGATCGGCATCGCGCAGTACATCGACCCGGGCAACTTCAACCAGGAGGACAGCGCCGTCGTCCTGCTCGACGTGCTCAGCGCCCCGAGCGGCCCTGCCTCGTCGCTCAACACGTACCTGAACGCGTCGAGTGACCGGGTCGCGTTCGTCTCGCAGGCGGTCGGCAACGTGACCGCCCACGAGATCGGACACCTCATCGGCAACTACCACACCGACAACGCCAACGAGCAGCACAGCCTGATGGATGCCGGCGGCACGGGATTCGGCAACCTCTTCGGCGTCGGCCCCGACAACGTCGGTGGCACGGCGGACGACGAGGACGTCGACTTCGCACTCGACGAGTACATCCCGGCCGAGGGGTTCACGGGCCACGAGAACACCCTCAACGTCGCCGCCTGGGCCTACACCGGCCGCAAGTGACGGCCTCCACCCGAGGGTGAGCACACGATGAGGTATGCCGCGGGCGCACGACGTGCGTCCGCGGCATACCCGTGCTCAGCTCGAGATCACCACGACACAAAGGAGAACGACATGCACCCACTGGCGCGGCGCCCACGCGCCGCCATCGCCGGGGCAAGCGCCCTGCTGGTCGTCACCGCGACGGCCGCGAGCGCTGCCCCCACCGCAGGAAGCGCCGGCATCGGCGACCCCTACTACCCGAAGTACGGCAACGGTGGCTACGACGTGAGCCACTACAAGCTGGACCTCGACTACACCCCGAGCAGCGACCTGCTGACCGGCACCACCACGATCACGGCCACCGCGACCCAGGACCTCAAACGGTTCAACCTCGACTTCGGCCTCAAGACGTCGTCGGTGACGGTCAACGGCAAGCGTGCCAAGGCGAACCAGGTCGACCCGCACGAGCTCGTCGTCACACCGCAGACGCCGCTCAAGGCGGGCACGGCGATGACGGTCGTCGTGACGTATGCCGGCGTGCCCAGCGCGACGCAGATCGACGGCCTGAAGCCGTGGGTCAGGACCGCGGATGGCGCTGTGGCAGTAGGCGAACCGGAGATCGCGGCCTGGTGGTACCCGAGCAACGACCACCCCCGCGACAAGGCGACGTTCGACATCTCGGTGACCGTGCCGAAGGGCGTCGAGGCGATCAGCAACGGACGCCTCGTGGCGCAGCGGTTCGGCAAGAGCGCCGACACGTGGCGCTGGCGCGAGACCAAGCCGATGGCGACCTACCTGCTGTTCATGGCCGTGGGCCAGTTCGACGTCACCCAGGGCACGACAGCCGACGGCAAGTACTGGCTCAACGCGATCGCGGCGAACGGTGGCGCCGAGGGCGAGTACGCCGCCGCGGACCTGGCGCGCACCCCCGAGGTGCTGGCGTGGGAGTCGCGTCAGTGGGGGCCGTACCCGTTCAACGAGATGGGTGGCGTGGCGCCGAAGGCCGACTTCGGCTTCGCGCTGGAGAACCAGACGCGGCCGGTCTACACGCGCGGCTTCTGGCGCAACGGACCCAACATCTACGTGGTCGTCCACGAGCAGGGGCACCAGTGGTACGGCGACTCGGTGAGCGTGCGCAACTGGCGCGACATCTGGCTCAACGAGGGGTTCGCGTCGTTCACCGAGTGGCTGTGGTCGGAGCAGCACGGTGACGGCACGGGCGAGGAGCTGCTGGCGTCCTACTACAACGGCATCCCCGCCTCCAGCTCGTTCTGGACGCTGCGGATCGGTGATCCCGGCAAGGGCAGGGAGTTCAGCGGCGCGGTGTACGACCGGGGCGCGATGACGCTGCAGGCCCTGCGCAACCGCATCGGCGACCCGGCGTTCTTCCAGCTGATGCGCAACTGGGCGGCCCAGCACAAGTACAAGAACGGTGAGATCGCCCAGTTCACCGCGCTGGCCGAGAAGGTGTCCGGCGAGGACCTCGACGGCTTCTTCCAGAACTGGCTCTACACGGGCAGCAAGCCCGCCAAGACCGCGGAGAACGGCCTCGACGGCGTGCCCGCGGCCGCGACGACGGCCAGGGTCGCGGAGCCGAAGTCCAAGGCGCTGATCGACCGCGTGCACGACGAGGCGATCCGGCAGGAGGCGAAGGACCGCTGAGCCCTGACCCCCATGGAGATGGGTAGTTCTACCCATCGACGGGTCTGCTGGCCAGCCCTAGTGTTCTTCATGGGGACACCAAGAGGGGACTGAACGGCCCGGTCGTGGCAAGGGGAGCCACGACCGGGCCGTTCGACGTTGTTAGCTCGACGTTGCTAGCTCGACGTTGCTAGCTCGACGTTCAGGCGCCGAAGACCGCCGGCAGGGTGTCCTGGTGGGCGCGCCGCAGCTGCTCGAGCGACACCGCGAACTGGCCCTGCACGTCGAGCCCGTCGGTCTGGTCGTCGACCACACCGATGCGGGCGTGCGTCTGGCCGCGGGCGGTGCACATGTCGGTGAACCGCACCTCCTCCGAGCGAGGCACGGCGACGATGGCCCGAGCCGTCGACTCGCTGAAAAGCGTGGTGAACACGTCGATCCCGTCGCGGGCGGCCACGTCGTCGAGCCACACCCGTGCGCCGACGCCGTGCCGGAGCGTGGCCTCGGCGAGGGCGACGGCCAGTCCGCCGTCGGACAGGTCATGGGCCGCGTCGACGAGGCCGTCACGGCTGGCGTTGACGAGGATCTCGCCCAGCAGCTGCTCCGCCGCGAGGTCGACGACCGGCGGGTGTCCGCCGAGGTGCCCGTGCACGACGTTGGCCCACTCGCCACCGTCAAGCTCGTCGCGGGTCGTGCCGAGGAGGTAGATGACCTGGCCCGGCGTGCGCCAACCGCTCGGGGTGCGTCGCGCGACGTCGTCCATGACGCCGAGGACCCCGATGACCGGCGTCGGGTGGATCGCCACGTCACCGGTCTGGTTGTAGAAGCTGACGTTGCCGCCGGTCACCGGGATGCCGAGGGTCTTGCAGCCCTCGGCGATGCCGCGGATGGCCTCGCGGAACTGCCACATGACGCCCGGGTCCTCGGGCGAGCCGAAGTTGAGACAGTCGGTGACGGCCAGTGGCGTGGCCCCGGAGGTCGCGACGTTGCGGTAGGACTCGGCCAACGCGAGCTGCGCCCCGGCATACGGGTCGAGCTTGGCAAAACGCCCGTTGCAGTCAGTCGACACGGCGACCCCGCGGCCGGTCTCCTCGTCGACACGCACGACACCCGCGTCGTCGGGCATGGCAAGCGCGGTGTTGCCCATGACGTAGCGGTCGTACTGGTCGGTGACCCACGACTTGTCACACAGGTTGGGCGAGGCGAGCAGGGTGAGCAGGTCGCTCTTGAGCGCGTCTCCGGTGGTCGGCTTGGCGAGCGCGTGGGTTCCGTTCTCCTGCAAGGCATCGAGGTATGCCGGCCGCTCCAGCGGACGCTGGTAGGTCGGTCCCTCGTGGGCGACCGATCGGGGCGGCACATCGACGATGACCTCGCCGTGCCAGGTGATGACGAGCCGGTCGCCGTCGGTGACCTCGCCGAGCACGGTGGCCTCGACGTCCCACCGGTCGGTGATCGCGAGGAACTCCTCGAGCCGGTCCGGGTGGACGACGGCCATCATCCGCTCCTGGCTCTCCGACATGAGGATCTCCTCGGGCCGGAGGCTGGCGTCGCGCAGCGGTACGCGGTCGAGCTCGACCTTCATGCCTCCGTCACCGTTGGACGCGAGCTCGCTGGTGGCACAGGACAATCCGGCCCCGCCGAGGTCCTGGATGCCGTCGACGACGCCCGCGGCATACAGGTCGAGGCAGCACTCGATGAGGACCTTCTCGGCGAACGGGTCGCCGACCTGCACGGCCGGACGCTTGGTCGGCCCACCCTCGTCGAAGGTCTCCGACGCGAGCACCGAGACACCGCCGATGCCGTCGCCGCCGGTCTTCGCACCGAACAGCACGACCTTGTTGCCGACACCCGAGGCCTTGGCGAGGTGGATGTCCGAGGTCCGCATGGCGCCGACGCACAGGGCGTTGACGAGCGGGTTGCCCTGGTAGCAGTCGTCGAAGACGACCTCGCCGCCGATGTTCGGCAGGCCGAGGCAGTTGCCGTACCCGCCTACTCCCGCAACGACTCCCGGCAGCACGCGCTGGGTGTCGGGATGGTTGAGGTTGCCGAACCGCAGCGGGTCCATGACGGCGATCGGGCGGGCACCCATCGACATGATGTCGCGGACGATGCCACCGACCCCGGTGGCCGCACCCTGGTAGGGCTCGACGTACGACGGGTGGTTGTGCGACTCGACCTTGAAGGTCACGGCCCAACCCTCGCCGATGTCGACGACGCCGGCGTTCTCACCGATACCGACGAGCAGCTTCTCGCGCATCTCGTCGGTGGTGTTCTCGCCCCAGAGCTTGAAGTGCACCTTGGACGACTTGTACGAGCAGTGCTCGGACCACATCACCGAGTACATCGCCAGCTCGGCGCTCGTGGGCCGGCGGCCGACGATCTCGCGGATATTGGCGTACTCGTCGGCCTTGAGCCCGAGCTCGGCCCACGGCTGCTCGACGTCTGGCGAGGTCGCCGCATGCTCGACGGTGTCGACGGCGGGGCGGTTGATCTGCTGGGTCACGCCGAAACCGCCTGTCGCAGAACGGAAGTGAAGAACGGGAGCCCGTCGAGGCTCGGACCGTAGCCGTCCTCGATGCAGTGCTCGGGGTGCGGCATCAGGCCGACCACGTTGCCGCGCTCGTTGGTGACGCCCGCGATGGCGCGGTAGGAGCCGTTGGGGTTCGACCCGGCATACCGGAAGACGACCTGCCCCTCCCCCTCGAGCCGGTCGAGCGTCGCCTCGTCGGCGACGTAGCCACCCTCGCCGTTCTTGAGAACGATCGTGATCTCCTGGCCGGTCTCGAAGTCGGACGTCCACGCGGTGGAGGCGTTCTCGACGACGAGCCGCTGGTCGATGCAGTTGAACTTGCGGTGGTCGTTGCGGATCAGCGCACCCGGCAGCAGGTGGCTCTCGCACAGCACCTGGAAGCCGTTGCAGATGCCGAGCACCGGCAGCCCGCCCTGCGCAGCCGGGATGAGCGCGTCCATCACCGGCGCGAACCGCGCGATGGCGCCGCAGCGCAGGTAGTCGCCGTAGGAGAACCCGCCCGGCAGGATGACCGCGTCGACGCCCTTGAGGTCGGCGTCACCGTGCCAGAGGCTGACCGGCTCGGCGCCGACCGCCCGCACCGCGCGCAGGGCGTCACGGTCGTCGAGGGAGCCCGGAAACGTGACGACCCCGACCTTCACTGGTCGGGGTCCTCGTCTGCGCCGGCTGCCCGGACTGACACGACGTCCTCGATCACCGGGTTGGACAGCAGCTTCTCGGCCGCGTCACGGGCGGCGGCGAGGTGCGCGTCGGTGACGTCGCCGTCGACCGTCAGCACGAACCGCTTGCCCTGGCGAACGTCGGTGAACTGCTCGAAGCCGAGCCGGGGAAGTGCCCCGCCGACGGCCTGCCCCTGGGGGTCGAGGATCTCTGGTTTCAGCATGACGTCGATGACGACGTGGCCCATTCGGGTGTCTCCTGGGACGAGCGGGGAGGATGCGCGGCCAAGTCTAACCGCCCCATGGAGCGAGGTATGCCGCGTGGTCACCCCGTGGTCCGGGTGCCGCCTCCTCAGGTCCTGCGAAGTGGTCGGCGTCCGGCGGCGTCAGGCGGTGAAGGTGCGGCCGGTGAGGCGCTCGTGGGCCTCGACGTACTTCGCGCGCGTCCGCTCGAGCACGTCGTCAGGCAACGGCGGCGGAGCGTCGCCGGACGCCTTGTCCCAGCCACTCGCCGGCGACATGAGCCACTCGCGGACGAACTCCTTGTCGAACGACGGCTGCGTGTGCCCGGGCTCCCACTGGTCGGCCGGCCAGAACCGCGAGGAGTCCGGCGTGAGCACCTCGTCGGCGAGCACCAGCCCCTCGGGCGCCGACTCGTCGAGACCGAACTCGACCTTGGTGTCGGCGATGAGTATGCCGCGCTCGCTCGCGATCTCGTTGCCCCGAGCGAGGATTCGCGTGGTCAGATCCCTGGCCCGAGCGGCGGTCTCGGCGCCCACGGCAGCCTCCACGTCGGCATACGACATGGGTTGGTCGTGCTCGCCCTGGGGCGCCTTGGTGGACGGCGTGAACACCGGCGACGGCAGGCGCGACCCGTCGACCAGTCCCTCGGGCAGCGAGACCCCGCTGACCCGGCCGTCCTCGCGGTACTCCCGCAGCCCGCCCCCGGTGAGGTAGGCGCGGGCGACGCACTCGACGGGCAGCATCGAGAGCCTGCGCACGAGCACCGCCCGCCCGGCCACCTCGGTCGGCACGTCGGTCGACACGACGTGGTTCGGCACGATCTCGGCCAGCTGCTCGAACCACCACAGCGACAGCTGCGTCAGGACGGCTCCCTTGTCCGGCACCGGGGTGTCGAGGATGAAATCGAAGGCCGAGATCCGGTCACTCGCCACGAGCAGCAGCTGGTCGTCTCGGGCCTCCCCCGTCGTCGGGTCGAGCGGGGCGTAGAGGTCGCGGACCTTGCCGGAGTAGACGTGGGCGTAGCCGGGCAGCGCGGGCGGGGCGTCGAGCTGGGAGGACGTCATGGCGCCATCCTCCCAGCCACGCCCACGACCGTGCGGCCGGGCGCTCAGCCGACGCCGTAGACCAGGCGCACTAGGTCGGTGACGGCCTTGTCGGACAGGGCCTCAGGGATGGGGCCGGGCTTCGGTCGGACCACGGACAGCTCCACCGAGCCGCGCTTGCCGTCGACGGCGTCGAACCGCAGCGACGTGCGGACGCCGACGTCGGTGTCACGGGTGGCGGTCCACGCCGGAAGCCCGGCCACGGTTGTGCGGGTCTCGCCGGGCTGGGGCCCCGGGTCCGTCCCGCCGACGAGCATCTCGATTCCCGGCCGGGGGTCGACCTGGTTGTCGACCGGCGTCCCGGTGAACAGCCGAGCCCCAGGACCGGACGACGCGTCAGTGGTCGTGCCGTAGTTGCCGATGTTGAGGTGGTAGGTGTCGGTCCACACCCGGAAGGCCGCCCTGCACGACTCCGGATCGCGCGAGCAGTCCCCGGTCGGCGTCGTCGCCACCGGAGCCGACGTGGACTGTAGCGGCTCGGGCAGGCTCGGCACCGGGCCAACCAGGCGGTGCACCAGCGACGAGACCGACTGCTCGTTCCACCACGACGGGATCGGGGTGTCGGCAGCCATAGCGGACTCACTGTCGCGGTCGGGGTCGACCGACTCGATCCTCAGCCGCAGCGCCTTGGAGTACGCCCTCCCCCGCTCGATGTCGTAGGTCTCGACCGTCCTGGCGGACCAGAAGCCCGTGTTCCGGTCGAACTCACCCGGCAACCCCGGGAGCACGACGCGGTCCGGCGCTGCCGGCGACCGGGGGTCGTCGGCCCACGCGGTCGTGGTCGGCGCGATCGCCACCGTCACGGTCACCACCTGGCCGAGCGGCACCGTCACCTGGTCGGTGATGACGACGGTCCCCGCCTCGTAGCCGTCGGCAGCCACCAGCCTCGCCGCCCCCTCGGCGCGGCCCACCTCGCGCATCCACCTGCCCACGACCTCCACGCAGGTTCGTGGTTGGTCCAGGCAGCCGGGGTATGCCGCTGTGCTCGCCGTCGTGCCAGAGGTCGCCGCCGGGGGCGTCACCTCGGCCCGGTCACCACCGAGTGGCGCGAGGTTGATCGCACCCACCGCGAGGGCCGCCACCGCCACGGCAAACCCGCCCGCAGCGACCCGGCGCCGCCGCATCCGCGCACGACCACCGGCCACGACGTCGTCGGCCGTGTAGGGCGCCGCACCCAGGTCCGCGGCATACGCCTCGCGCAGCCCGTCAGGCACTCGCTCCATGGTCTCCATTGCCATCACTTCCCTTGTCCTGCAACGACTTCCAGCGCGGCACGCAACGCCCGCAGGCCATCGCTCGTCGTGCTCTTGACCGTGCCCTCGGAGCAGCCCATGAGCCGGGCCACCTCCACGACGGGAAGGTCCTCGAGGTGTCGCAGCACGACGGCCATCCGCTGCCGTGTCGGCAGGACGGCGAGCGCCGCCCGCAGATCGAGCCGGGCATCCACCACGTCCGACCCCGACGCGACGACCACGTCGTGCCCCGCGTCGGCCGCGGACCGCTCGCGCTGCCACCAGTGCCGGCGCTGCTCGCTGATCAACGACCGCACCAGCACCGTCCGGGCATACGCGTGCGGGTCGTCGACGCCGTGGATCCGTGGCCACGCGGCATATAGCTTCTCCAGTGTGGTCTGCACGAGGTCCTCGGCCCGGTGCGGGTCGCGACTCGTCGCGAGCGCCACCCGGCGCAGCCGCGGGATCGCCGCCTGCACGAACCCACGGAACTCGTCCTCGAGGTCTGCCCTCACGTCACCTCCCCTTCCGGCCCTGTAGATGCGATGAGGAGCCCGCACGGTTGGGTCAGGGTCCCAGACGGTTGTGCCGCGGCTTGACTTGAAGTTCACTTCAGGTTCGAGACTGGCCGTCGTGTCCGCTCCCACCTCGTCCCAGCCCTCCCTGCGCGACGGCGCCCACCTGCCGTTCGCGATCGGGGCGGTGGCGCTGGTGACGCTGGGAGCCTTCGAGAACCGGGCCGTCACCACGGTCCTGCCGACCGTCGCCCGCGAGCTCGACGGGCTCTGGCTGTTCGGCGCCGCCAGCGCGGCGCCCCTGGTCACCTTCGTGGTCGCCACGACCGTGGCTGGGCTGTGGGCCGACCGGAGCGGACCGACGCGGGTCCTCTATGCCGGCATGGCCGTCTTCGTCGCCGCCGAGCTCCTCATGGGGCTGGCGCCGGAGATGGTGTCGTTCGTCGCGGGCCGGCTGCTGGGTGGGTTCGCGGAGGGACTGTTCGACGTCGGCCTCACCGTGCTCGTGGCCCGAGCCCTGCCCGCGCAGCTGCGACCGAAGATGTTCGCCACCTTCGCCGCTGCGTGGGTGCTGCCGTCGCTGCTCGGGCCGTCGGTGGCTGGCTTCGTGGCCGAGCAGTGGCACTGGCGGGCGGTGTTCCTGCTCGGGGTGGCCCTGCTGGCACCCGTCGCCCTCTTCCTGCGCCCGGCGATGAAGCGCTCCGCAGCGACCCGTGCGGCCGCGGACAGCGGGCCGGGCGAGCGCCTCGGGGGCCGGCGCACCACGGCCTGGGCGGTCGTCACCGCCGCCGGGCTCGCAGCGGTCACCGCCGGTGGTTCCCTCCTCACCCGGGACGGCTGGCAACAGCTCAGCGGCGGCGTCCTCCTCGTCGCCGGGGCCACCTTGCTGGTGCCGGCCCTGCACGTCGTGCTGCCGGCGGGGACGCTTCGGGGAGCACCCGGCATACCCGCCCTCACTGCCCTGCGGGGGCTCCTCGGCGCCGCGTTCGGGACAGCCGGCGGGCTGCTCCCCCTCCTGCTCACCGAGCTGCACGGCTACGGCCCCACCGCCGCCGGTGTCAGCCTCACGATCACGGGAGTCTTCTGGGCGGCCGGGTCACAGCTCCAGGGGCTGCGCGCAGTCCAGGCCCGCGCGAGCGTCGTCACGCTGCTGCGCACCGGCTTCGCCCTCATCACCGTCGGCCTCGTCGGCCCGGTGCTGCTGGCCCTGGACGCCGTGCCGGTCTGGCTCGGCCTCACCGGCTGGGCGCTGGCCGCCGTCGGCATCGGCGTCACGTCGCCGACGATCAGCACTCACGTCCTCACCCTGTCGACCGAGGCCGACCAGGGACGCAACTCCGCTGCGTCCTTCCTCGCGCCGTCGGTCACGCAGGCCCTGGCGTTCGCGGCCTCGGGCGCCGCCATCGCCTGGCAGGCGCCGCACCTCACCGGCGGCCTCTTCGTCGTCGTCATGGCCGGCTGCGTGGCGCTGGCCGCAGCCGCCCTGACCCTGGCACCCCGCGCGCGCTAGTCCGAGTCTTCGGAAGATCTTCGTGGCTCCAGGCAGGAAAAGTTTCCGAAGACTCGCAAGCGCCGGGGTCAGCCGACGTGCAGCTCGTTGCGCTCGGCCGCCAGCGCGATGTCCGAGCGGTGGTGCGAGCCCTCGAGCTCGATCTTCCCGACCGCCTCGTAGACCCGCTCGCGCGCCTGGCTCAGGCTCTCACCCAGCGCCACCACGGACAGCACCCGGCCGCCCGCGGACACCACCGTGCCGTCGCCTTCGCGGGCCGTCCCCGCGTGGAGCACGTATGCCGTGTCGACACTGTCGACCTCACCGAGCCCGTCGATGGGGTCGCCCTTGCGGGGGCTCGCCGGGTAGCCGTCGGCTGCGACGACCACGGTCACGGCGTGCTGCGGCGACCAGTGGAGCGCGCCGACCCCAGCCAGGCCACCCGTGGCGGCCGCGTGCAGCAGCCCACCCAGCGGCGTCTCCAGTCGGGCCAGCACCACCTGGGTCTCGGGGTCGCCGAACCGGGCGTTGAACTCCACCACCTTCGGGCCACGAGACGTCAGCGCCAGGCCGACGTAGAGAACGCCCGAGAACGGCGCACCGCGGCGGGCCATCTCGTCGACCACCGGCTGCGCAACCCGCGCCACGACCTCGTCGACCAGCGCGGCCGGGGCCCAGTCGAGCGGAGAGTAGGCACCCATGCCACCGGTGTTGGGGCCCTCGTCACCGTCACCGACTCGCTTGAAGTCCTGGGCCGGCGCCACTGGGATGACATCGGTGCCGTCGCACAGGCAGAAGAGGGACACCTCCGGACCGTCGAGGAACTCCTCGACCACGACCCGGCCGCCGTCCTTGGCGAGACAGGCCTCGGCGTGCGCGAGCGCCTCCGCGCGGTCGTCCGTCACGACGACCCCCTTGCCGGCCGCCAGCCCGTCGTCCTTGACGACGTAGGGCGCACCCATCGTGTCGAGGGCCTCGGCGACCTCCTCGAGGGTGCCGCACACCCGCGCCATCGCGGTCGGCACGTCGGCAGCCGCCATGACCTCCTTGGCGAAGGCCTTGCTGCCCTCGAGCTGCGCCGCCGCCGCCGACGGCCCGAAGACGGTGAACCCGGCTGCTGCGACGACGTCAGCGACCCCGGCCACCAGCGGCGCCTCCGGGCCGATGACCACGAGGTCGACCGCGTGCTGACGCGCGAGGGCGACGACACCGTCGCCGTCCTCCACCCCACCCGGCAGGGGCTCGCACAGTGCGATGGCATCCATGCCCGGGTTGCCAGGGGCCACGATCACCGCGTCGACGGCCTGGTCGGCACCCAGTGCCTTGACGATGGCGTGCTCACGGGCGCCGGATCCGATGACGAGAACCTTCACGGGCGTCAGCGTATTGGCGAGCCGGCCGCGACGGTGCAGGCGGGCGGCATACGGGACCGGCATCCGCGCCTCGACGAAGAAGCGCGGCGTCCCTGGGAGGCAGGGGGGACATTCTCCCGGGGACGCCGCGCAGCCGACGTGCGGTCGCCCGGCGGGGGAAACCTGCAACCAAGCACGTGGGTCGACGTGGTCGACTGATCCAAGATTGGACTACCAACTGCCCCTGAGTAAAGAGGAAAGGTGGCGGGCTCACGTCATTGACGGATATACGCCAAGGCCGGACCATGGAGCGGTGGCGAGAGCGAGGGGTGACCGGTCGACGGCCGGGCAGCAGGGCGCAGATCGCCCCTCGTCAGGCGACCCGGTCGGGGCGCCCCCGGAGCCGCCGCTGCCCCGGGTGTCGGCGCTCGACCTCGAGGACCCGGCCGTCGAGCAGACGGTGACCCGGGTCTTCCTGGCCGTGGTCCAGCAAGCCGACCCCTCCCGCGCCCTGCTCATCGCCCAGGGACTCGAGACCGAGCTGGTCGACCGGTCCCTGGAGGTGCTCTCCGCGCGCGGGCTCGTCCGCCTCCACCACGGAGGCCACATCGAGGTGATCCCGCCCGATGTCTCCCTACCCGCGCTTGCCATGAGCTACGAGCGCCGCGCTCGCGAAACCCGTTCTGCCGCACACGAACTCGCACAGGTCTTCTTCCACGCCCGCGCCTCTCGCCGGCCCCAGGACACCAGCGCCATCCAGGTCCTCTCCTCGCTGGACGAGGTCTCGTCGGCCACCTCCGAGGCGGCTGCCACCGCCACCGAGCAGGTCCGTTCCTTCCGCACGATGTCCCCGCGCACGCGCGCCGTCATCGACTCTCCGCTGCACTCCCACTCGGCTCCGACGCTCGGACCTGGCGGCACACCACTGCCCTGTTTCGCGGTCTTCGACCCGGCGGTCCTCGAAGCCGACAACATCCTCGCCGTGCTGCGGGCGCGGGAGGAGGGCGGTGAGCTGGCGCGGTTCACCACCGCGGTGCCCTTCTCGGCGATCATCATCGACGACACCGCGGCCGTGGTCGACCTGAGCGAGTTCGACGGCACCGGCTACGGCTCCCTGCTGGTGCGCAGCCGTCCCGCCATCCTGGGCCTCATCTCGCTGTTCGACCGCCTGTGGGAGCTGGGCCACCCCCTCGACCAGGACGCCGGCCGCGCGGGGCGCCACGACCAGACCATCCTGTCGATGCTGGCCGCCGGCGTGACCGACGCGACCATCGCCCGCCAGGTGGGCATCTCCCAGCGCACGGTCGAACGCCGCGTGCGCGCGCTCATGGACGAGCTGGGCGCCAACACCCGCTTCCAGGCTGGCGTGCAGGCCGCCCGGCGCGGCCTGTTGTGAGAGGTATGCCGTCCGGTGGCCGGGATGTGCGCCGGTGCCACCGGGCGCGCGGTTAGACTCGTGCGTTCGTTGAGGGACGAGCAGAAAGACCACCTGTGACCGCACCCGACAGCTCGGGTCGCCGGGCCACCTCCGCAGAGGTGGCCCGCGAGATCGCGACCGAGCAAGCCCACGTCGACCTCGTCTATGCCGAGCTCGCCAAGGCCCAGGCCCGCGCCGGGCTCGTCGAGGCGGACGGGCTGGCCCGCGGCCGCACGGACCGCACGGGCGACGTCCGCGACGAGGAGCTCACCGGTCTCTTCGAGCGAGATGCGTTGGTGTTCAACGCCGCCCGTCGCCGCTCGACCCTCGACACGCAGTACGAAGGTTTGGTCTTCGGACGCCTCGACCTCGACCACGCCATGGCCAAGGACGGCGCACAGCCCGACCGCGAGATCCGCTACATCGGACGCCTGGGCGTCCGCGACGACGACTACGAGTCGCTCGTGGTCGACTGGCGCGCCCCCGCGGCCTCCGCGTTCTACCGCGCCACCCCCGTGGAGCCGATGGGCGTCGTGCGCCGCCGCGTCCTGCGCAGCAAGGGCCCGGACGTCGTCGGGGTCGAGGACGACCTCATGGTCACCGACCCGCCCGACGACCTCGTCGTCGTCGGCGACGGCGCGCTCCTCGCCGCCCTCACCCGCAGCCGCGGCGCCCAGATGCGCGACATCGTCGCCACCATCCAGCGGCACCAGGACGAGGCGATCCGTGCCCCCGCCCGCGGCATCACCGAGATCACCGGTGGCCCAGGCACGGGCAAGACGGTCGTGGCGCTGCACCGCGCCGCCTACCTGCTCTACTCCGACCGGCGCCGGTTCGAGTCCGGCGGCATCCTCGTCGTCGGCCCCTCAGCCGCCTACACGGCATACATCGAGCGTGTCCTCCCCTCGCTCGGCGAGGAGTCGGTGACCCTGCGCTCGCTCGGTGACGTCGTCGACGGCGTGACCGCCACGCGCCTGGACCCTCCTGACGTCGCGGCGACCAAGGGGTCCCTGCGCATCCGCCGGCTGCTGGCCCGGGCGGCCGGGGCGGCCGTGCCGGACGCGCCGACCGAGTTCCGCGCGTTCGTCGCCGGGCAGGCGGTGCGCGTCGACACCAGGACACTGGACCGGATCCGCAGCCAGGTGCTGCGCAACCACCAGCGCAACCTGGCCCGCGGCGCCGTCGAGGCCGCACTGGGAGAGGCCGCATGGGCCAGCGTGCGCGAAGGCGACAAGGCCGAGTTCATGGACCGGTTCGACGGACACCTCGAGGTCGAGGCGTTCCTCGACCGCTGGTGGCCGCAGGTCGACCCGCGCGAGGTGCTGCTGTGGCTCGCCGACCCCGAGCTCGCCCGGCGCCACGGCCAGGGGGCGATCAGCCCCGAGGAGGCGGACGCCTTCGCCGCCTCGATGCGCGAAGCCCTCGCCGAGGGCACGTGGACCGTGGCCGACGCCGCCCTCGTCGACGACCTCGCGGCCCGGCTCGGCCCCGTGCAGGACGCCCCGGCCGAGGAACGCGGCTTCTACGAGATCGAGGAGCTCGAGGACGTCTCGCAGTTCGGCGTGGCCGAGGTCGGCGGCAACCGCTCCCGACGCTCCGGCGGCGGCGTCGAGCGGCAGTCGGCCGACCCGCGCGAACGACTGTTGCAGGGGCGGATCGGCGGCCCCGGCGAGTACGCACACGTCCTCGTCGACGAGGCCCAGGACCTCTCGCCGATGCAGTGGCGCATGCTCGGGCGCCGCGGCCGCTACTCGTCCTGGACCGTCGTCGGCGACGCTGCGCAGGCGTCCTGGGGTGACGACGCCGAGGCGGCACGCGCGCGGGAGGAGGCGTTCGGCACCCAGCCCAGGCGCGGCTTCCACATGGACACCAACTACCGCAACGCGCGTGAGATCTTCGACTACGCGGCGCGCGTGGTGCGCGAACAGGTCCCCGACGCCGACATCCCCCGGGCCGTGCGCGAGACGGGTGCCGACCCGCTGGAGGTGACGGCGCACCGACAGGACGTCCGGGACGCCGTGACGTCGGCCGTCGACGGGCTGCTCGACGAGGTCGAGGGGTCGATCGCGGTGGTGACGCCGGCTCGGTATGCCGCGGAGCTGGCCGGCGTGGGTGAGGAGACCGGGCGCGTGGTCGTCGTCGACCCCATGTCCACCAAGGGACTCGAGTACGACGCCACCGTCATCGTCGACCCTGACGAGATCATCCGCGAGTCGCCGGGCGGGGTGCGGGTGCTCTACGTCGCGCTCACCCGCGCCGCCCACCGGATGACGGTCGTGCGTCTGTCCTGACGTTCCGCCGCCGCGGCGCTGGCCGTCGTGCGGCGACGGCGCCGGCGGTGCTCGTGGTGCGGGCGGTGACCCTGCCCGGAAACGGCCGTGTCGTGGCCCTCGCGCCATCAACCGTTCGGCCCTGTTCGGGCACGAGTTTCCCCAACCGTCTTTACTCTCTCTTTACCTGTGGCTTACTACTTCTGGAGGAAGTCTGACGGGACACGGCACCCCGTGCCGCATCGAGGGAAGCAGTACAACAGTGCAGGGAAAGCGCAGGGGCGCCATGGTCGCCCTCATGGTGACGGTCGGGGTTCTGGGCCCCGCAGTCGCCGCCGACGCCACGACGGTCACCGCGACCGGTCCTGGGCAGCCATCGGCGGACGCCGCGGTGCCGCCTGGTGACAATGGCCCGAGCACAGCCACTGCCCCGACGGCCCCGCCGTCGGCGGACGCCGAGACCGACACCACGCCGGCCCCGACCGACACGACGGACCCGACCGACACCCCGGACACGCCCGGCACCTCGGACACCACGGACGCCACGGGCGCTGACGACGCCAAGGATGCCCCGGACACCCCGGTCGCCGACGAGCCTGACGGCACACCCGGCGATGGGGCCGAGCCGGCACCCGACGACGAACCGACCACCGGAGGCGACGACCAGGAGGGCGCGTCGCCGACCGACGCGGACGAGGTGAGCGAGCAGCCTGCAGTCGGCGAAAGCGGCGGCGGGGAGATCAGCGGCCCGACCGTCGTGTCCGACGACACCGCCGTCACTGCGGCCCCCTCCGCGGAGCCCGTCAAGCCAGCCACGTCGGCGGGCCGGTCCGGATCGGATGTCCAGCCGGGCAATGACCCATCGGTCGCGACGTCGCGACCGACCCCCGAGGCGAGCGCCGTCCCTCGCGCGCTCGCGTTCACCGGGACCTCACCGACGGAGCCCCTCGTCCTCGGGGTGTTCCTGGTCGGCGGAGGACTCGTGCTGAGTGCCGCGGGCCGAAGGCTCGCGCGGCGTGAGGGACAGCGCGAGGTCTGAGGGGCAGGTCGTGCGAGGCGGGCCGGCGGGGCCCGCCTCGCACGATCGGGGTCAGGCGGTCAGCCGAGCCAGTCGCCGGGGCCGTCGGCACCGAGGTAGACGAGCGAGGCGCCGTGGTGCTGCGCCCCGCCCCACTTTGCTGTATTGCCCGCGGACCGGCTGGCCCGGCGCGAGCCGCGCCCGCACCGGGTGGCGGGGCCCGTCGCTCACGCGTCGAGCAGCGGGTACCGGCTGATGATCTCGTCGCGCCCCGGCCCGACGCCGATGGCGGAGACG
This sequence comes from Actinomycetes bacterium, assembly GCA_023420415.1. GTDB lineage: Bacteria > Actinomycetota > Actinomycetes > Actinomycetales > Dermatophilaceae > Pedococcus. Next base: position 137,114 of record JAEZWF010000023.1, read on the forward strand.
CGGGCGCCGATGAGCTCCTCGAGGCGCAGCACGTAGGCCTGGGCGTTGGCGGGCAGCTCCTCGAACGTGCGGGCACCGGAGATGTCCTCCCACCACCCGTCGAGCTCTTCGTAGATCGGGGTCGCGTGGTGGAAGTCGGTCTGGTTGACCGGCATCTCGTCGTGCCGCACGCCGTCGACGTCGTAGGCCACGCAGATCGGCACCTTGTCGAGGCCGGTGAGGACGTCGAGCTTGGTGATGACGAAATCAGTGACCCCGTTGATGCGGGTGGCGTAGCGGCCGACGACCGTGTCGACCCAGCCACAACGGCGGGGCCGCCCGGTCGTCGTGCCGTACTCGGCGCCGGTCTTGCGCAGGAACTCACCGTTGTCGTCGAACAGCTCGGTCGGGAACGGCCCCTCACCGACCCGCGTCGAGTACGCCTTGAGGATCGCGATGACCCGTGACACGCGCGTCGGCGGGATGCCCGACCCGGTGCACGCGCCACCGGCCGTGGCGTTGGACGACGTGACGAACGGGTAGGTGCCGTGGTCGACGTCGAGCAGGGTCGCCTGCCCGGCCTCGAGCAGGACGTTGCTGCCCTCGTCCAACGCCTTCTCCAGCACCAGCGAGGTGTCGGCGACCATGGGACGCAAGCGCTCGGCATACCCGAGGAGCTCCTCCATCACCTCGTCGACCTCGACCGCGCGACGGTTGTAGATCTTGGCGAGCACCTGGTTCTTGAACGACAGCGCCGCCTCGACCTTCTGCCGCAGGATCTTCTCGTCGAACAGGTCCTGCACCCGGATGCCGTTGCGCGCCATCTTGTCGGCGTAGGTCGGGCCGATCCCGCGTCCGGTGGTGCCGATCTTGCGTGACCCGAGGAACCGCTCGGTCACCTTGTCGAGGACACGGTTGTAGGGGGCGATGATGTGCGCGTTGGCGCTCACCACCAGCTTCGAGGTGTCGACGCCGCGCGCCTCGAGCCCGTCGATCTCCTCGAACAGCACGGCGAGGTCGATGACGACACCGTTGCCGATGACCGGGATGCAGGTCGGGGTGAGGATGCCCGAGGGCAGCAGGTGCAGCGCGTACTTCTCGCGCTTGCCGTCCTGCTCGATGACGATGGTGTGGCCGGCGTTGTTGCCGCCGTTGAACTTCACGACGTAGTCGACGTCGGACCCCATGAGGTCCGTCGCCTTGCCCTTGCCCTCGTCGCCCCACTGAGCGCCCACCAGCACGATCGCCGGCATACCCACAACCCTTCGTTGTCCCTCGCGGCTTCCGCGGGAAGGCTACCTGCCCGCCGCGGGGTCCCTGTCGGTGAGACCTTCGCGCCCGAACGCGACACCGAGCTGGAACCGGGTCTCGACGCCGTGGGCCTCCATCATCGCCGCGACGCGGCGCCGCACGGTGCGCAGGCTCACCCCGAGATACCGGGCGATCGACTCGTCCTTGACGCCGCGCATCATGAGGCGCAGGTATGCCGCGTCGTCACCTCGTTCCATGCGCGGGACCGGGAGCCCCTTGTCCCACGCGTAGTCGAACAGCTCGGTGAACGCCAGGACCAGCATCGGCTCCCGGACCAGCACGAAGTCTGCGGACGGGTCACCCCACGCGGCGACAGCCAGGACCGCCTCGGCGCCGAACACGGCGAACTCGCTCGGGGGCCGCAACGACAGGCGCTGGCGCTCCCCGGCCTCCGCCCAGGTGTCCATCCAGGCGCGCGCTCCGGGTTCCTCCCGTGCGCTCTGGGGGTAGAGGGTGCGCAGCTCGTACTCGCCCCGAGCCAGCCGGCCCCGGGTCTCCACGGCCGTCTCGGGTTCGGCGCCCGGTCCCACCTCCACCTGGGTCACGCACGAGCGCACGACGGTGGAGGTCTCCTCCACGAGCTGGCGCACGAGCTGGGGTGCCAGGTCGGCGGCCACCCGCTCGAACACCGGCCCACCCACGCCACTCGGCACGGGCTGGGACGACAGCTGCAGGATGGCGTTGCGCATCTGGGCCAGATCGGCGCGGCGCTCGTCGTAGCGGTGCTGCTCGCGCCCGAACACCTCGCGCAACGTTTCCACGGGGTCGCCTGCGTGACCCGACGGACCTGGCATGTGCGCTGGTCACCCCCGACGTTCGTGCTGTGAACGGTCCAAGCGCCGCTCCTGCGGTCCTCTTGTGGACATTGGCACTTTAGTGACACGCGTGGCCGGTGTCGACCGGGCATCATGGTCGTCGTCACGCGCCGCCGGAATGGCAGGGGACGCACCGAGACGGCCGTGACCCGTGGGCCCGGATCCGGGTCCACGCAGGGGGCGACGCCGGGGGGCCTGACCGTCAGGGTCAGGCCCCCCGGCTTCACTGCCCGGTCTGCCCGGTCTGCGCGGGCGCTGGCGGCCGCGTGGGTCGGCGCTGGCGGCTGCGCGGGGGCGGGGGCGGCTGCGGGGGCGGGGGCGGCGCGCGGGGGTCGGGGCTGGCGCAACCGATCGCGGGTCGGTCACGTCACACTGGGCACCCGAACCCCCCGCGACCCACGGAAGACCCATGTGGAGAACCCCGTCCCGCTCCCGTTCCACCGCACCGACCCCGACTGAGACAGCCAGGGCTCGGCCAGCCACGGCTCGGGCCGCCGTGGCCCCAGCCCTGGCCCCAGCCCTGGTCGCGCCCCTGGTGTTGGCCCTGGTGAGCCTGGCCGCGTGCGGCGCGGAGCGTCCGCGCACCGAACCCGGCCGCCCGAGCCCCAGCAGCGCGTCCACCTCCTCGGCGCCGAACCCGACGCCTTCATCGGGTCCCCCGTTCACCCCGCCCACGCCGACGCGGCCCAAGCCCCCGGGCCCGTCGTCGACACCGCAGATCCCACCGCCGGCCCGCGACCCCGTCGGGGTCATCCCGGCCACGCCGAAGGCCTACGCCGAGGCGTTCGTCGCCGCCTGGGTCTCGGGCACGACTCCGGCACTGACCGAGCTCGGCACCAAGGCAGCCGTCGCCCAGGCGCGCACCGCCAAACCGGCCGGTATGCCGCAGCTGCGCGCCTGCCGGCCCGACGCCGGCTCGACCTACTGCACCTTCGAGGGCGACGAGTACACCGTCACCGTCCGCGTGGTCGACAACCTCGTGCAGGACAAGCGTCCGCAGGCAGTCACCGAGGTGATCTTCCACTGAGGTGACCACGCGGCATACCGCACGCGCGGTGACGGCGCCTCAGCCGGCCGCGAAGCCGAGCTCACGCGCGGCGGTGGCCGAGGAGTCCCGCACGAACTGGGCGGTGCGCTGCTCCTCCTCGGTCTCGCCGATCGCGCCGGCCGCGCGCGACAGCGCGGCGAGCGCACGCAGGAAGCCGCGGTTGGGTTCGTGCTCCCACGGCACGGGCCCCTGACCGCGCCAGCCCGCGCGCCGCAGCGCGTCGAGCCCGCGGTGGTAGCCGGTGCGCGCGTAGGCGTAGGCCTCGACGGTGCGGTTGTCGGCCAGGGCGTCCTCGGCGAGGGTCGCCCAGGCCAGGGACGAGGCTGGGTATGCCGCGGCGACCTGGTCGGGCGCGACACCCTCCTCGAGCTTGGCGGCGGCCGGGTCCGGGGGCAGCTCGGTCGCGGGGACGCCGAGCAGGTTGTCTCCGGGCATCACTGGTGCTTGCCCGCCGAGCGGAGGTTCTCGCACGCCTCGACGACGCGCGCGGCCATGCCGGCCTCGGCCTCCTTGCCCCAGGCGCGGGGGTCGTAGTCCTTCTTGTTGCCGACCTCACCGTCGATCTTGAGGACGCCGTCGTACTTGCTGAACATGAAGCCGGCGACGGGCCGGGTGAAGGCGTACTGGGTGTCGGTGTCGACGTTCATCTTGACGACGCCGTAGTCGACCGCGGCCGAGATCTCCTCGGCCGACGAGCCCGAGCCGCCGTGGAAGACGAGGTGGAACGGCTTGTCGTCAGCGGTCTTGAACTCCTGGTGCACGGCGTCCTGGGCGGCCTTGAGGACCTCGGGGCGCAGCTTGACGTTGCCCGGCTTGTAGACGCCGTGGACGTTGCCGAAGGTGAGCGCGGTCATGTAGTAGCCGTTCTCGCCGGTGCCGAGCGCGCGGGCGGTGGCGATGGCGTCCTCGGGCGTCGAGTAGAGCTTGTCGTTGATCTCGTTGGCGACACCGTCCTCCTCGCCGCCGACCACGCCGACCTCGATCTCGAGGATCACCTTGGCGGCCTTGGCCTTGTCGAGCAGCTCGCGGGCGATCTCGAGGTTCTCCTCGAGCGGCACGGCCGAGCCGTCCCACATGTGCGACTGGAACCACGGGTTGCCGCCCGCCTCGACCCGCTTGGTGGAGGCCTCGAGCAGGGGGCGGACGAAGCCGTCGAGCTTGTCCTTGGGGCAGTGGTCGGTGTGCAGCGCGATGTTGACGTCGTACTTCGCGGCGACGACCTCGGCGTAGGCCGCCAGGGCGAGGGCGCCGGTGACCATGTCCTTGACCGTCGGGCCGGAGAGGTACTCCGCGCCACCGGTGGAGACCTGGATGATGCCGTCGGAACCCGCCTCGGCGAAGCCGCGGATGGCGGCGTTGAGCGTCTGCGAGGACGAGACGTTGATGGCGGGGTACGCGAAGGAGCCGGCCTTCGCGCGGTCGAGCATGTCGGCGTACACCTCAGGGGTGGCGATGGGCATGTGCGTCTCCTTGCACCAGTGGGACTTCCTCGTCGGGGCAATCCTTCCACGCGGGGCCACCCGGCTCCCACCCCGGCCTCCGACGTCAGGCGAGGGCGTCCCGGCGCTGGGTGAGGAGGGCGCGCTCGGCGTCGTTGTCGCAGCGTTCGATGGCGAGGTCGTATGCCGCGTGCGCGCCTTGGGTGTCGCCGGCGCGGGTGAGCAGCTCGGCCCGGACCGCCGGCAGGCGGTGGCTGAGCGGCAGCTCGTCATCGAGGCCGTCGAGGCCGTCGAGCCCGGCCTGCGGTCCGTGCGCCTCGGCCACAGCGACGGCCCGAGCCAGTCGCGCGCTCGGCGACGGGCTGAGCGCCAGCAGGTCGTCGTAGTGGCCGACGACCCGAGCCCAGTCGGTGGCCTCGGCGCTGGGCGCGGTGACGTGCTCGGCCGCGATCCTGGCCTGGACGGCATACGCGGCGGTCTGGACGGTAACCGGCCCGGTGAGGCGCCGTGAGCCGAGCAGCCGGGTCGCCTCGTCGATCTCGTCGCGGCGCCAGCGCGAGCGGTCCTGGTCGGGGAGCAGGACGATGGCGCCGGAGTCGTCGACGCGCGCGTCGCGGCGGGAGTGCTGGAGCAGCATGAGGGCGAGGAGTGCGAGGAGGACGGGCTCGTCGGGTCGGCCGCGCAGCACCACGCGCACGAGGCGAATCGCCTCTCCTGCCAATGTGATTCGCACGGCGTCGGGTCCGCTGCCCGGCGCATAGCCGGCGGTGAAGGCGAGGTATGCCGTGTGCGCGACCGTGTCGAGCCGCTGCGGCAGCACGTCGGCGGACGGTACGGCGAAGGGGATGCCGGCGGCCACGATCTTCTTCTTGGCCCGGGTGATCCGAGCGGCCATCGTGGCTTCGCTGACGAGGAAGAGCCGGGCGATGTCGGGGGTGGCGACACCGAGGACGAGGCGCAGCGACAGCGCGCTGGCGGCGGCGAGGTCGAGCGCCGGGTGGGCGCACATGAGGACGAGCCTCAGCAGGTCGTCCTCGACGAGGTCGCCGGGGTCGGCACGGGTGCCGTCGGTGGCGGTGCTCTGTGCGTGGTCGTGCTCGACGAGCAGGAGCGGGGCCTTGCGCTGGGCCATCGCCTCGGCGCGCAGCCGATCGAGGATCCGGCGGCGCGCGGTCGTGTGCAACCAGCCCGCCGGGTTGTCGGGGACGCCGTCTGCCGGCCAGCGCCGGGCGGCCGCCTCGATCGCGTCGCCGAGGGCGTCCTCGACGAGGTCGAGGCGGCGGAAGTGCGCGAGGAGCAGAGACGTCAGGCGCCCCCACTCCTCGCGCACGACCGTCGCGAGCGCGTCCTCGGCCCAGCTCACCCGACCTCGTCCTCGTGCATCACGATCGTCGGCCGGATCTCGATCGAGAAGGCCGACGGCAGCAGCGCCGCCGCCTCGATCGCAACGTCCAGGTCGGGCAGCTCGACGTCGTAGTAGCCCGCGAGGATCTCGACGGTCTCGGCGAACGGTCCGTCCGTGACCACCCGACGACCGTCGACGTGCCGCACTGTCGTCGCGTCGTCGACGCCCGCCAACGGGGCCGTGGCGATGCACCGGCCGTGGGCGGCCACGAAGCGGTCGAACTGGGCGTGGTCCTCCATCCAGGAGTCTCGCTGCTGGGGTGTCGCCAGGTCCCAGGTGCTGGGCTCGAAGGCGACCAGGACGACGTAACGCACGGCTCAGCCGTCCGCCGAGCCCGGGCGGTCCTCGGGCCTGACGACCCGGCGGACCTCGATCGAGTCCCCGAGGCTGGCGATGATCTGGCAGCACTCCATCAGGTCGTCGAGGTCGTCGGACTCGACCCGGTAGAACCCGCCGACCTGCTCGGTCACCTCGGCGAACGGTCCGTCGGTGACCTCACCGCCCCCGCCCGGGATCCGCTTGGCCTCCGTGGTGGCGTGCAGCTCGGCCCCGCCGACGATCTTGTGCCCGCGCTGGGTGAGCTCGGCGCCGAACCGGTTGTACTCGGCATACCCGGCCTTGCGCTGGTCCTCGTCCATGGTGGTCCACCAACGGTTGGCGTCCCCCACGATCAACACGACGTACTCGGTCATGGTGCTCTCCTTGCCCTGTGGGCCTCGGTGTGTGGCCGCGGTTGCGACCTCACTCACCTGACGCGCGAGGTGGTCCCGAATCGACAGCCTGCCCGAAAACGTGGTGGCGCACCCAGGAATGCATGGCGATCGCGGCCGCGGCGCCGGCATTGATCGAGCGGGTCGAGCCGAACTGCTCGATGTGCAGGATCGCCGCGCATGCCTCCCGCACCTCAAGCGTGAGGCCGGGGCCTTCCTGCCCGAAGACCAGGACGCATTCCCTTGGGAGAGTGGCGGTTTCGAGCGACGTGGAGCCGGGCAGGTTGTCGATGCCGATGAGCGGTATGCCGCTGGGCTGGCCGTCGCGGTTGGGCCCACCGGCCGTCGCGGCCCAGGCCACGAAGTCGGTGACCGTGGGGTGGTGGTACTCGTGCTGGTAGCGGTCGGTGACCATGGCGCCGCGGCGGTTCCAGCGGCGCTTGCCGATGATGTGGAAAGCCTTGGCGCCCATGGCATTTGCCGTGCGCACGACCGAACCGATGTTGAAGTCGTGACCCCAGTTCTCGATGGCGACGTGGAAGTCGTGGCGGCGGGTGTCGAGGTCGGCGACGATGGCGTCGTGCCGCCAGTAGCGGTACTCGTCGACGACGTTGCGCCGGTCGCCGTCGCGCAGCAGCTGCGGGTCGTAGCGGTCGTCGTCGGGCCACGGCCCCTCCCACGGCCCCACCCCCACCGTCGGCACCAACCCGGGATCAGGCTCCCTCACTCGCCGAGTTCCTCGAAGAGGGTGAGCTGCACGTCGCCGGGCGCGTCGAGGCGGGCGTTGAACGAGTCCCACGGAGTGCGTGTGGGCTCGGCGACGAGGGTCGCGCCGCCCGCGAGCGCGGCCCGCGTCGCCCCGGCAGTGTCGGCGACCTCCAGAGCGAGCCGGAAGTGGGGCGCCACGCGGCGGCCGACCTCGACCTTGTCGATCAGCTCGACCTGGGCTGTGTTCGACAGCTCGAGCGTGGCCCGGCCGGCGCCCAGGATCATCACCTTGGCGCCGCCCTCGCCCTCGTAAGCCTCCTCGGGCGGCATACCGAGGACGTCCCGGTAGAACCGCACCGCTTCGTCGTAGTCCTCGACGTGGACGACGAGCCGCAGTTGGGAAACGCGTGGTGTCACCGGGGGCATGGCGACCACAATGGCAGGCATGCCATCCCAGTCCCAGCACGACCCGTCCCTGTGGGTCGACCCGACCGACGACCCGCGCCAGCACCAGCAGCACGAGCAGGACGAGCGGGGGACCTACCAGGACTACCTCGGCCACTACCGGCTGACGCTGCAGATGAAGTGCGACGGCCTCACACCCGAGCAGCTGGCGATGCGGTCGGTGCCGCCGTCGACCATGTCGCTGTTGGGGATGGTGCGCCACATGGCCGAGGTCGAGCGGGTCTGGTTCCGGCGGGTGCTGTCGCAGCAGGACGCCGACCGGTTCTGGGGGCCGCGGCGCGGCGACGACGACTGGAACGGTGCCGTCGGCGAGCAGGCTGCGGTCGACGAGGCTTTCGCGGCGTGGCGCGGCGAGGTTGCCTATGCCGAGGAGTGGCTCGAGGCGCACCCCGACATGGGCGCCGTCATCGACGACCCCGAGCGTGGGTCGATCGCCGTCCGGGACGTGCTGGTGCACATGATCGAGGAGTACGCCCGGCACTGCGGCCACGCCGACCTGCTGCGCGAGTGCATCGACGGCCGCACCGGTCAGTGAGGCCAGTGACCCCGCCCCTGACCGCTCTTGCGTGCGTCCGCGCTTTCGGTCGCTCGAGCAGCCAATTCCGCGGACGCAACGGAGGGGGCCCGCGCTTGCGTCCGCGGTTCTGGTCGCCGGAGCCGCCATAACCGCGGACGCAAGCGGGGGCGGGGTGTCGGGGTGCGGTGCGAGCATGAGTCGCATGACCAGGCTCGGGATCATGTTCACGCCCTCCCTGCCGCCGGAGTCGCTGCCCGTCGTGGCGCGCGCGGCCGATGAGCACCTCGACGACCTGTGGGTCTGGGAGGACTGTTTCAAGCAGAGCGGTCTTGCGAGCGCCGCCGTCGCCCTCGCGCTGACGACGCAGCTCCGCGTCGGCATCGGGCTCATGCCCGCCCCGCTGCGATCGGTGGCACTCACCGCCATGGAGGTCGCCACCCTCGCCCGCCTCTTCCCGGGGCGATTCGTCCCCGGTGTGGGTCACGGGGTGCAGTCGTGGATGGGGCAGGCCGGTGTCCGGGTCGAGTCACCCCTCACCCTGCTGCGCGAGTATGCCGTGGCGTTGCGTCAGCTCCTCGCGGGCGAGGAGGTGTCGGTGCAGGGCCGCTACGTCCAGCTGGACCGGGTGCGTCTCGACTGGCCGCCCGACCCCGCGCCGCTGCTGATGAGCGGTGGTCAGGGACCGAAAACCCTTGCCCTGGCAGGGACTTTCGCCGACGGCATACTCCTCGCCGCGGGAGTGAGCGAGGACGACCTCGAGCGTTCGCTGCGATCGGCACTGGCGGAACGGCCCGCCGACCTGCCCGCGCCCGAGGTCGTGCACGCGCTCATCGTCGCGACCGGTGCGGATGCCGAACAGCGGCTGGCCGCCGAGTACGCACTGTGGGACGTCGAGTCCGCGCCGGGCCGAGGAGTCGCCGGTGACGCGGAGGCGGTCGCGTCGGCCGTACGCGCACTGGCGGCCCGCGGGGCGACCACGGTGGCGCTGCAGCCGACCGCCGACCTCGATGCCGACGGTGTGGCGGAGCTGGCCGAGTTCGCCGGCCGTGAGGTCCGCCCGCTGCTGGTCTGACCCCGCCCTTGCTTGCGTCTGCGTTTTTGCCCCGCTGGTGGGCAAGTTCGCAGACGCAAGCCCACAGCCGACCACAAAACCCGTTGCCGGGGGTGGCCGGTCTCTGCTGCCATGAACGCACCCGATCCACCCGCCCGAGCGACAGGAAAACCGATGCGAGCTGCTTTCACGTCCCGCCAGGTACCCACCTACCGAATGGATGTGAAGGCAGTTGCGAACGCTCACCGTGGGTGTGGTCGCCCATGTTGACGCCGGCAAGACCAGCCTGACCGAACGGCTCCTCTTCGAGACCGGGGTCCTCGACCGGCTCGGTCGTGTCGACGACGGCGACACCCAGACCGACACGATGGCGCTGGAACGCGAGCGCGGCATCACGATCCGCTCGGCCGTCGCGACGTTCGCGTGGCGCGACGCCGTCGTCAACCTGCTCGACACCCCTGGCCACTCCGACTTCGTGGCCGAGGTCGAACGCGCCCTGGCCGTACTCGATGCCGCGGTCCTGGTGATCTCGGCAGTCGAGGGCGTGCAGGCCCAGACCCTCGTCCTCATGCGCGCACTCCAGCGGCTCGGGCTGCCGGCTGTGCTGTTCGTCAACAAGGTCGACCGCGCCGGCGCCGACCCCGAGCGCGTCCTCACCGAGGTCGGCGCGAGGCTCACACCCGACGCCGTGCCGCTCGGACTGGTCGCCGACCCGGGAACCCGCAACGCGGCATACCAGCCATTTGACACGGGCGCGGGCGAACGCGACTCGCTGCGTGCACGCACGCTGGCCGGCACGGCATACCCGGTCGTCTTCGGCTCGGCTGTCACGGGCGTGGGCGTGCCCGAGCTCCTCGACGTCCTCGTCGATCTGACCGAGGTGAAAACCGTTGTAGCGCAAAGCGACCCGGCTGGCGTGGTCTTCAAGCTGGAACGCACCGAGGGTGGCCAACGGCGGGCGTTCGTGCGGATGACCGCTGGCACGCTGCGGGTGCGTGACCGCGTCGCGCTCGACGGTCGGGAGCCGGAGCGGGTCACGGGCATCGAGGTCTTCGAAGCCGGTGGGCCCCGCTCCGAGGGCGAGGCATCCACGGGACAGATCGCGGTGGTGCGCGGGTGGTCAGGTGCGCGCGTGGGCGACCGTTTCGGCGATGAGACGACGCGACGGTATGCCGTGGAGCTCACCCGGCCGAGCCTGGAGACGGTCGTCGAGCCCGTCGACCCGACCATGCGCGGTCGCCTCTTCACCGGGCTGACGGATCTTGCCGAGCAGGACCCGCTCATCGCACTGCGCCAGGACGACGGGCGGGGCGAGGTGGCCGTCTCGCTCTACGGCGAGGTGCAGAAGGAGGTGATCGCGGCGCTGCTCGAGCGCGACCACGGCGTGAGTGCCGTGTTCCGCCCGACGACGGCGATCTGCGTCGAGCGGGTGCGCCGAGTCGGTGCGGCCCACCAGCTGATCGGGGTGGCGCCGAACCCGTTCCTCGCCCAGCTGGGACTGCGGGTGGAGCCCGCTCCGGTGGACAGCGGGCTCGAGCTGGCACTGGAGGTCGAGCTCGGGTCGATGCCGCCGGCGTTCTTCGCGGCAGCCGAGGAGGGCGTCCGAGCCACCCTGTCGGAGGGAGTGCACGGGTGGGCCGTGCCGGATGCGCGCGTGGTCGTGACGCACTCGGGCTACTACCCGCGCCAGAGCGCGATGCATGCGACCTTCGACAAGTCGATGTCGAGCACGGCCCAGGACTTCCGCAGCCTGGCCAAGCTGCTCCTGGCCGAGGCGCTGGTGCGCGCGGGCACGACGGTGTGCGGCCCCGTGCACCGGTTCGAGCTCGAGGTGCCGCAGGACCTGCTGGGCGTGGTGCTCGCCGAGCTGCCGCGTCACCGGGCGGTCCCGCTCACGACGACGGTGCTCGGCGGGGACGGCGTCGAGAACGCGGCCGCCCCGGCGCGGCTCGTCGGCGAGCTGCCCGCTGACGAGGTCCACGGCCTGGCGCAGCGGCTGCCGCACCTCACCCGCGGCGAGGGACTGCTCACCACCCGGCTCGACCACTACGCGCCGGTCACCGGGGCCGTGCCTGAGCGGTCCCGCGCGCTGCCCGACCCGTTCACCCAGATCCGCGACTGGACCCGCATCCAGCGCTCCTGGCCGGCGGGCTGACGCTTGCGTCTGCGTTTTTGCCCCGCTGGTGGGCAAGTTCGCAGACGCAAGCAAGCGGCCCTGGCGGGGGAGGCGACCTGAGAGGGTGCTGAGAAACGGGCCCGGAACGTCGGCGAGGATTCGGGCGAAAGCGACCACGCGGCATACCCTTGCCTCGTGATGGCTCCCACCCTCGGCCCCGACTGGATGGACCCCCAGTGGCTGCTCGATCGTTTCGGCGCGCAGTTCTTCTGGGTCAGCGCGGCCATCGTCTTCGTCGAGTGCGGGCTGCTCTTCCCGATCCTGCCCGGTGACTCGCTGCTCTTCGCGGTGGGCCTGTTCATCGCCGAGGGCTCGATCAAGATCAACCTGGTGCTGGCCTGCCTGCTGCTGACGATCGCGGCCTTCGCGGGCAACGTCGTGGGCTACGAGATCGGCCGCGCCGTGGGTGCGCCGCTCTACGAGCGCGACGGCCGCTTCCTCAAGAAGAAGTACTTCGACGACACCAACGCCTTCTTCGCCAAGCACGGCGCCAAGGCCCTGGTGCTGGGTCGGTTCGTGCCGATCGTGCGGACGTTCATCACGGTCGTCGCAGGTGTCGGGCGTATGCCGCGGCGGCACTTCTTCGTGTGGAGCGGCGTGGGTGCTGTGCTCTGGGCGACGGGCATCACGCTGCTGGGCTACTTCCTCGGGCAGCAGTTCCCGGTGCTCAAGGACAACCTGGAGCTGGCGATCATCGTCATCGTCGGCATCTCGGTCGTGCCGATGATCGTCGAGTTCATCCGCGCCAAGCGCCCGGGCAAGACGACCGGGCCGGAGCGAGTGGTCGAGGAGACCATCGAGGCCGCCAAGGACCTGCGCAACAACTGATCCGACACCGGGGTCGGGTCGTCACGAGGGCGAGCCCTAGCCAACACCCGCGCTGGTTTCGTCGGGGGGCGCTGCCATGACAGCGCGGGTCGTCGAGATCGGCGCGGGTGTTGAGGTGGTGAGGGCGCCGACGCGGTGCAGTGCGAGGCCGGCCCAGACCGCGACGAGGACGCCGAGCCCGCCCGCCACCACGAACGACAGCCGTGGGCCGAGCGTCGAGGCAGCGACACCACCCAGGGCCAGGGCCAGCATGGTGCAGGTGCGGGCGGAACCGTTGATGAACGCCATCGCCTTGCCGCGGTCACGACCGGGTATGCCGCGGACGATGACCGCGAACAGGCAGGCGTTGCTGACCGCGTTGGCCAAACCGAGGGTGGCGCCCCAGCCGTAGAGCCAGCTGATGCCGGGCGCAAGACCCGAGCCGACCTGCGCCAGCGACATGACGGCCAGGCAGACCACGATCACGCGCAGCCGCAGATCGTCCCGACGGACCCACCCCGCGGCCACCGCCCCGACGAAGGCACCCACCCCGGTCATCGTCTGCCAGAAGCCGAACTCGGACTGCGACGCCCCCAGTGCGTCGCGGGCGAGGAACACCTCGACGGCGTTCATGCTCTCCAGCGTCACGACGAACGGCAGCAGCGCCAGCACAAGCACCCACACCACCCGGTTCCTGCGCACCACCGCCAGGCCGGCGCGGGGCACGAGGGCGACCAGCCGGCGCCCCTGCCCTGCCGCTGTCGCCGGGTCATCCGACACCTGCGCCTCCGGCCGACTGCGCACCAGCACCCCCGCCGCGAGCAGGACCACCGTCGACGCAGCGTCCGCGAGGAACACCACCCGGCCTCCGTGCAGCTCCACGAGCAGGCCCCCGAGCCCCGCCCCGACCGGCGACGCCACCGCGGCCAGCGCCTGCTGCAGCGACACCAGCCGGCCGACGTGGTCGTCCCCCACCGCCCGGCTCAGCACCGAGCTCCACAGGGGATTGCTGAAGGCGAAACCGGTCTGCAGCACCAGCACCAGCCCGTAGGTCGCGATGAGCCCGTCGGTGAGTGCCAGACCGACCAGCGCAGCCACCTGGGCGCCATGGCCCAGCCCGAAGACGACCCGCGGATCGACCCGGTCGGCGACCTCCCCGGCCAGGCCCATGGTGACCACGACGGGCAGTGAGAAGCAGACGAGGAGCGCCGTCACGGCATACGGACCGGCGCCCGAGTCGTGCACCCGCAGGATGAGCGCGACCATCGCCATCGCGTCGCCCGTGATGGAGACGGCGGCGGCCGGCACGGCCAGCCGCACGTCCCGCGGCTGCCATATCTGAAGTGTCTCCTTCATAATTGTGAAGGTAACGCTTCATTTCATGCCCCGTCAACTACGCTTGGGGTATGCCGCGCAGCCGCCGACGCTCGACCCTCACCATCGACGACCCCAAGGCGTTGCGCGCCCTCGCGCACCCGGCCCGGCAGCGGGTCATCAACGAGCTCTACAACGGCGAGGTCCTCACCGCGACCGAGGCCGCCGACCTGTGCGGGCTGACGCCGTCGGCCATGAGCTACCACCTCCGCGCGCTGGAGAAGTGGGGCATCATCGAACGCGACGAGGCGACGGGCGACGGGCGCGAACGCCCTTGGCGGTCGGTCGCCGAGCACATCACCGTGTCACCCGTGGCGCACCAGGCTGCGGGTGCCTCCGCGAGCGCGGCGTTCCTGCACCCGTGGGCCCAGGAGGTGACCGGCGGCATCGAACGCGCCGCCGCGGTCATCACCGCCGACGGGGCAGACGAGCGGACCACGATGAGCCGCGGCCGCCTGTGGCTCACCGCCGACGAGGCCAAGGTGCTGCACCGCGAGCTCGAGGCGGTGCTGAAGCCCTACAAGAAGCGTACCCGGGCCAACCACCCCGACGGGTCCGTGCCCCGCGACGGTTACTGGCTGCTGCTTCCTCCCCCGGGTGCCGACTCCTGACCGGCCACGTCGGTGACGTCAGAGGGTGATGAGACCGGCCTTGTATGCCGCGGTGACGGCTGCCGTGCGGTCGGTCACCCCGAGCTTCTCGAAGGCACGCAGCAGGTGCGTCTTCACCGTCGCCTCACCGATGTGCAGCTCGCGACCGACCTCGTTGTTGGACAGGCCACGAGCCACGCACTGGAGCACCTGCGCCTCTCGCTCGGTGAGCGCGGGCGCAGCAGGTTCGCGCATGCGTGACGCGAGGCGTGCGACGACAGGTGGGGCGAGCACGGTCTCGCCACGAGCGGCCCGGCGGATCGCATCGGCCAGGGTCTCGCGGGGTGCGTCCTTGAGCAGGTAGCCGGTGGCACCCGCCTCGACGGCGCGCACGATGTCGGCATCAGTGTCGTAGGTGGTGAGCACCAACACCGCCGGCGCGTCGGCGCCCGATGACCGCAGCCGCGCGGTGGCCTCGGCCCCGTCGACCCCGGGCATCCGCAGGTCCATGAGCACGACGTCAGGCGCGAGCCGCGCAGCCTGGGCCACCGCCTCGGCCCCGTCAGCCGCCTCCCCCACGACCTCGAAGTCCTCGTGCTCGGACAGCATCGCCACCAGCCCCATCCGCACGACGGGGTGGTCGTCGACGACCAGCAACCGCAACGCTTCCGCACTCACTGCGGCACCTCCATTCGCAGTCGGGTGCCCTCACCGGGCGCCGTCTGGACCTCGAACCTGCCACCCACCTCGGCCGCCCGGGCTGTCGCACCGTCCAGCCCGTAGCCGGCGCGCTCACCCGACCACTCGAACCCGACCCCGTCGTCGGAGACCTCGAGCGTCACCGGTTCGTCCACGGCATACCGCAACCGCACCTCGAAGGACGTGGCACCCGAGTGGCGCCTCACGTTGGCCAGCCCCTCCTGAGCCGTGCGGAGCAGCACGACTTCCGAGTTCGCTTGCAGGACAACGGGTTCGCCCTCCACGATCAGCCGTCCGGTCATGGCGCTTCCCTCAGCGACGGCGTCGACGAGCCGCTGCAGCGCCTCGACGATGGTCCGGGACTGCAGGTGGCCGGGTGTCATCTCGGCGACGATGAGACGCGCCTCGGCAAGGTTCTCCGACGCGGTCTGCTCGATGACGCGCAGCCGCTCACGCACGGCGGCGAGGTCGCCGCGGTCGACGGCGGACTGCGTCGCCCGCGCCAGCGTCACCACCGACGTGAAGCCCTGAGCGAGGGTGTCGTGGATCTCGCGGGACATGCGTTCACGTTCGGCCGAGGCGCCCTGCGCGCGCTCCGCCGCCGCGAGCTGGGCCTGCGCCTCGTGCAGCTCGTCGATGGTGCGGGCCCGAGTGTCGGCCTCGCGGATGATTCGGTCGATGAAGAGCCCGAGGGTCAGCGACAGAACGAGCATGATGACGGTGCTGATGACGATGGCGGCGAGCTGGTCCTCGGTGCGCGGCGCCTGCCACACCCGCACGATGGCGATCGCGATCACCGCCACGATGACCGCGACCGCAGCCCGGTTGCGCGGCAGGCTCGCCCAGGTCTGCGGGAAGAGCCCGAACGTCAGGATCCACGCCGATCCGGTGCCGTCGAGTGACATGAGGACGACCATGAGCGCCCACGCGATGACGACGTAGGCCGTCGAGGCACGCAGGTCCTGCTGGCCCAGCCCACGCCAGCCCCACGCGGCATACGCGACGGCGATGCCGGCCACGACCGCGAGCTGCCAGGGCAGCTGGGGCTTGCCCTCGAAGACGAGCACGCCCGCCGTCGCCACCAACAGGACCGTGAAGAGCGCGTGCCACCACCGCACCTGCCGACGCCACATCTCGTCGAGCTCCACCGACGACGGGCCGTCGACGAACCCGGTCGGCTCGCATCGCTCCTCGGGGCGGACGGCGCTCACGGCACCATCATGTCGTGCCCCGCTTGGACCAGCGGAAGGTCCGGGCGCACAGGACCAGCCCCACCACGAGCCACAGGCCGATCACGAGCGCGGTGCGGCCGTGCTCCCACGAGCCCGCCATCTCCATGGACTGCCAGCTGTCGGGGTAGAACACCGACCGCATGCCCTGTGCGATCCACTTCAGCGGGAACACCGAGGCGACCTGCTTGAGCCAGTCGGGCAGGTCGTCCCACGCGAAGTAGACGCCGGAGATGAACTGCAGCACCAACGTCGGCGCGATGACGAGCGCCCCCACCGACCGCGAGGACGTGGCCAGCGAGGAGTAGGCGATCCCGAGCACCGTGCCGCACGCGACCCCGAGCAGGAACACCCAGGCAAAGGTGACCCAGCGACCGGCATCGGTCGGCAGCTCGACACCGAAAGCCAAGCGGGCAAAGGCGATCAGCAACGCGAACTGCGCCAGGGAGGTGAGCGCGACGAGCCCGATCTTGCCCAGGAAGTATGAGATCGGCGGCATCGGCGTCGCCCGCAGCCGCTTGAGCGTCCCGTCGTCCCGCTCGACCGCCACGGACAACGCCATCGTCTGGAAGCTGGTGAGCATCACCCCCGCGGCCGCCATCCCGGGCAGGAAGAACCGCGCTGCATTGACCTCGGTCTGCGAGCCTCGGTCGAAGTTGCCGCCGAAGACGACCGAGAACAGGCCGAGCATGAGGATCGGGAAGGCGAACGAGAAGAACACCGCCTCCTTCTCGCGAAAGTACATCCTGAGCTCGAGCAGGGTGCGGTCCCAGCCGATCGCGACGGCGTTCACTTGGCGTCCTCCAGCTCTGGTGCGGTGGCGTGGTCGGTCTCGCCGCCGGCAAGGTGCGGTGCGATGAGCGAGAGGTAGGTGTCCTCCAGCGAGGGTCTCGTGACGGTGAGGCCGGGCACTTCACCGCCCCGTTCCCGGGCCAGCCGGGTGACGAGCTGCGTTGGGGTGCTTGTTCTTTCGGTATGCCGTGTACCTGACTCGTCCTCCCAGGTCACCGTGGCCTGCGAGGACGCCCGGCCGCCGAGGTTGGCCGGGGAGTCGAGGGCGAGCATGCGCCCGGCCGCGATGACGCCGACCCGGTCGGCGAGGTGCTCGGCCTCGTCGAGGTAGTGCGTCGTCAACAGGATCGTCGTCCCGCCCTGCTTGAGGCCCCGGATGAGCTCCCAGAAGTCGCGCCGCGCCTGCGGGTCGAACCCGGTCGTCGGCTCGTCGAGGAACAGCAGCTCGGGTCGGCCGATGATGCCGAGTCCGACGTCGAGGCGGCGACGCTGACCACCGGACAGCTTGCCGACGCGGTCGTCGGCCTTCTCGGTGAGGCCGACCGCTGCGATGACCTCGTCGACGTCACGCGGATCGCGGTAGACCTTGGCGGTGCTGCGCAACGCCTCGCGCGGCGTGATGAGGTCGAGCCCGGTCGAGCTCTGCAGGACGATGCCGATCCGGTTGCGCCAGGCCAGGCCTGCGGTCTGCGGGTCCTCGCCGAGCACTGAGGCCTCACCGCCGTCGCGGTCGCGGAACCCTTCGAGGATCTCGACGGTGGTGGTCTTGCCGGCACCGTTGGGACCGAGCAGGGCGAAGATCTCGCCGGGCGCGATGGTGAGGTCGAGGCCGTCGACGGCTGCGCGCGACCCGTAGGTCTTGCGCAGACCGGCCACGCGGATGGGAGCGTCCGGTGTGGGCATGTCCCCAGCCTGTCGGGTCACGACCGGTCAGGTCAGCCCCGATCGGTGGACGCGGGGTCCACCACCCGGTGGACCCTCCCCGCCCTTGATCGGGTCAGGGTTGCTGAGGCGGCTGCTGGCCCTGGCCCGGCTGCTGGCCCTGGCCCGGCTGCGGCTCGGGAGCGGCGGGCGGCGCTGTCGGTGCTGCACCCTCGGGCGCCGGGCCGGCCGCACTCGCCTCACCGGCCGACGGCGCCGATGGCGCGGCCGGCGCGGGGTCGCCCGCTGGCGTGCCCCCGGCATACCCGCTGGGCGGGGGGATCGTGGCGTCGCGCTGCCCGAAGTCGACCTTCACGGGGTCGCGCTCCTCGCCCTGCACCTCGAAGTACTCCTCGCGGCCGATGTTGAACATGCCGGCGATGATGTTGGACGGGACGGTCTCGACCTTGGTGTTGAGCTCGCGCACGTTGGCGTTGTAGTAGCGGCGGGCGCTGGCGATGCGGTCCTCGGTGGAGGTCAGCTCCTGCTGCAGCGCCATGAAGTTCTGGTTGGCCTTGAGGTCGGGGTATGCCTCGGCCACGGCGATCAACCGACCGAGCGCCTGGGAGAGCATGCCCTCGGACTGCGCCTGCTGCGCGGGCGACTGGCCACCGGCCATCGCGGCCGAGCGCGCCTTCATGACGTCCTCAAGGGTGCCGCGCTCGTGCGCCGCGTACCCCTTGACCGTCTCGACGAGGTTGCCGATCAGGTCGTGGCGGCGCTTGAGCTCGACGTCGATCTGGCGCCACGCCTCCTGCACGAGGTTGCGCAGCTTGACGAGGCCGTTGTAGACGCCGACCGCCCACAACAGCAGCAGCACGACGATGACGCCGATGACGATGAGTGCGATGGTCATGGGACCCTCCCGATCAGGTTGTGCCTCAGCCTAGGGGCAGAACTACGCGAGACCGAGGTCCTCGAGCCCGTAGACGAAGCGGTACTCCAGCCCGGACTTGGCCTTGACGTTCTCCGGCGCGCCGGTGGACCGGTCCGCGATCGCTGCCACCGCAACGACTTCCGCGCCGTCCTCGCGCGCCGCAGCCACGGCCTCGAGCGCCGAGTCGCCCGTCGTCGACGTGTCCTCCACGACCACGACGCGGCGACCCTTGATCGACGGACCCTCGATGCGCTGCTGCAGCCCGTGCGCCTTGCCGGCCTTGCGCACGACGAACGCGTCCTTGCGCTCCCCCGCCGCCGCGGCCGCGTGCAGCACCGAGGTCGCGACCGGGTCGGCACCCAGGGTGAGGCCGCCGACGGCGTCGAAGTCCAGGTCGGAGACCAGGTCGCGCATGACGATGCCGACCAGTGGTGCGGCCTCGGCGTCGAGGGTGATGCGACGCAGGTCGACGTAGTAGTCGGCCTCCTTGCCCGAGGACAAGGTCACCTTGCCGTGGACGATGGCCTTGTCCTTGATGATCTGGAGCAGGCGGGCGCGGGCGGCGGCGATGTCAGGCGTGTCGGTCACGGTGCGTGAGCCTACCGAGCGCGAGACCGCCCGTGGTCGCCGCCGCCACGCCGGGTATGCCGCGAGGGTCGGGTATGCCGTCGGGTCACCTGCCCGCCCGCGCTCGCCCCTACTGGGTCACTGCTCCGCTGAGCGGAGCAGTGACCCAGCATTCGCGACAGGTCTCTACAGCTCGTCGGCCATGCCACGTAAACACCGTGCCGGCCCGGACCGCCGGCACCTAGGGTGGCGCCCATGGCTGGCACCGACCCCGCCCTCGTGACCCAGATGCGCACCGCTGCTGCGGCGCTCGCCGACGCCCTCGACGGCGACGCACGGGCGAGCCTCACCACGACGCTCGACGACCCGGCATACCGGCAGTGGCGCTATCTGCCCGGCCCGCGCGACGGGGCCCTCCTCGCCGACATGACCGACGCCCAGCGCGGCCTCGCCTTCGCCCTGCTCGACACCGGGTGCAGCGCGGCCAGCCGCGACACGGCACGCGCCGTCATCGACCTCGACATCGTGCGTCGCGAGCTCGGCGGTGGCGACCCGCAGCCGGGCGACGACCGGTTCTGGTGGCGCGTCATCGGCGACCCCGCGAACGACGAGGCGTGGGCCTGGCGGGTCAACGGCCACCACCTCGCGGTGCACGTCACGGTGGTCGGCGACCAGGTCACGGTGACGCCGAGCTTCTTCGGGTCCGAGCCCGCCACCGTGCTCTCCGGCCCCCGCCAAGGCCTGCGCGTCCTCACCGCCGAGGAGGACCTCGCCCGCGACCTGCTCGAGAGCCTCGACGACGACCAGCGCACCGTCGCCGTCACGAGCGACGCGGCCCCCGACGACATCCGCACCCGCAACGACCCGGTCGCCGACGCGTCCGTCATCAGCGGCGGCATCGCGCACGCCGACCTGCGGCCCGAGCAGCAGCAACGCCTGGCCGCCCTCGTGCAGCACTACTTCGGGCGCACCCCCGAAGTCGCAGCTCGGGACGCCTGGGACCGCGCCACCCGGGCAGGTCTTGACGAGGTCCGCTTTGCCTGGGCGGGTGGGCCCGGACGCGGCGAGCGCCACTACTACTCGGTGCTGGGTCCGACCTTCCTGCTCGAGTACGACAACACCCAGGACGACGCCAACCACATCCACAGCGTGTGGCGCGACCTGCGCGAGGACTTCGGCGGCGACCTCCTGGCCGCCCACTACGCGGCGGCCACCCACTGACGAGACGTATGCCGCGGAGCCCAGCCACGCGGCATACCTCGGCTAGCGCTTGCGGCGCCGACCCGGACGGTGCGCCGACGCGGCGTTGGCGCGCACGATCGGACGCGGGATCACGCGCAGGGCGGTGACGATCGCCTTGTACTGCGGTCCGGGCACGGAGACGACCTTGCCCTTGGCGACGTCGTCGAGGGCGTCGCGCACCAGGCGGTCGGAGTCGAGCCACATGAAGTCGGGGATGCCCGACATGTCGAGCTTGGCGCGGTCGTGGAACTCGGTGTGCGTGAACCCCGGGCACAGCGCTGTGGCCGTGACGCCGCTGCCCTTGAGCTCGCTCGCTAGCCCCTCGGTGAAGACGGTGACGAACGACTTGGCCGCCGAGTAGGTGCCGGAGGCGATGAACGAGGCGACCGAGCTGACGTTGACGATGGCGCCGTGGCCGCGCTGGCGCATCGCGTTCGCGGCGGCGTGCGACAGCACCATCACGGTCCGGGCGAGCACGTCGAAGACGGCCTCCTCGGACTCGATGGCGTTGTCGAGGAAGCGTCCCTTGAGCGAGTAGCCCGCGTTGTTGACGAGCAGGTCGACGGGGCGGGCCTGGTCGGCGAGGCGCTCGGCGACCTTGCCGGTCTCGGCACGGTCGGACAGGTCGGCCACGAGGATCTCGGTGCCGACCCCATAGGTGGCCTGCAGCTCGTCGGAGACGTTCTCCAGCCGCGCCCGGTCGCGCGCGACGAGGACGAGGTCGTGCCCGCGCTCGGCCAGCTGGTGCACGAACGACAGGCCGATGCCGGCGGTTGCTCCGGTCACGAGGGCAGTGCTCATGGGCCCACCGTATGCCGCGCGGCCGGGTCCTGTCGTGGCGCGCACCACCGGCTGGACACCCGTCGCATCCGACCAAAGTCGGAAGCGCCCACGGGCAAGGTCAATCTGTCGGCGGATCCGCCGACCCGGCATCAGCGGCAAGGGTGGAGGGGCACGACGAACGACGACACCGACACGACACACCTGACGCAAGGAGACCTCGTCATGCCAGGGCCAACGCCTGTCCGCCGCCGGACCACCCTCGCCGCCACCACCGTGCTCGCGCTCGGCGCCACGCTCGCCGCACCGGTCACCGCCCAGGCAGCCGACCGCCCGGGCGACCACCCGGCCGACCGGACCGTGCCCGAACGCGTCGCGGACAGCCTCCGGTGGCCCGGTCCGCTGACCGCACCCGACGCTTGGCCGGCCGAACGCCTGAGTCCACGCTCGGCCGCCCCGGGCGGAGCCGCGTCGGCCACCCTCCAGGAGGCGGTGCAGGGTGTCGTCGACGACGGCGCGGTGGGCATGTCGGTCCGCGTCGACAGCGCATCGGGGACCACGGCGGCCGCCGCCGGGCGCCGCGACATCGCCCGCAAGGCACCGGCCAAGACGAACAGCCCGTTCCGCGTTGCCAGCAACACCAAGATGATGGTGGCCACCACCGCGATGCAGCTCGTCGAGGACGGCACCTGGTCGCTCGACACCACTGTCGAGGACGTGTGGCCGGGCCTGATCGGCGCACGCGGGTCACAGGTCACCGTGCGCAACCTGCTGCAGCACTCCTCCGGGCTGCCCGACGGCGTCTCGCCGCTGATCGTCGCCAACGCGGGCGGCGACGTGACGATCAACGGCGCAGCGAAGGCGCTCGCGGCCGACTACGAGCCCGAGCAGGTGCTGCAGGCCGCCCTCGCCCAGCCGTGGCTGTTCGAGCCCGGCACCCGGGCCGTCTACTCCAACACCGGCTACATCGTGCTCGGCATGCTGCTGCAGAAGCAGACCGGCCAGCCCCTCGCCCAGCTCCTCGAACAGCGCATCTTCACGCCGGCCGGGATGCAGCACACGCGTTACGCGACGACCCCCAAGCTCACCGGCAACTCCCTCATGGACGTCCTCAAGAGCGACGGGGAGGCGATCTCCCTCAACCGGTTCGACCCCGAGCTGTTCGCCGCGGCGGGAGCCGTCGTCTCCACCACCGAGGACCTCGGCGACTTCACCCGCGCCCTCATGACCGGCCGGCTCGTGTCGAAGCAGACGCTCGCCACCATGCAGCAGACCCGCAAGGTGACCACGGCCGTCGGACCCGACGGCACGGCATACAGCATCGACTACGGCCTGGGCATCTACCGTCTCCCCGACCCGTGCCAGCCGGGCTCGTTCCTCTGGGGTCACGACGGCGCGACCTTCGGCACGCTGAGCTTTGCGGTCAGCTCGGCCGACGGGACCCGTCAGGTCAGCGCGGGCTGGAACGGCCGCTACATCAACACCGACGGCTCCACTCCCTACAACCCCGACGACGCGCTCGCCCCGGCGTTGCTGGCCAGCTGCGGCTGACCCCTCGTTAGGGTTGCGGTCGTGCGCATCGCCACCTGGAACGTCAACTCGATCCGCTCCCGCATCGACCGTGTGGAGGCGTGGCTGCAACGCACCGACGTCGACGTCCTGGCGATCCAGGAGACCAAGGCCACGGACGAGAAGTTCCCCTTCGACCGGTTCCGGGCGCTCGGCTACGACGTGGCCCACCACGGCCTCAACCACTGGAACGGCGTGGCCATCGTGTCGCGCATCGGCATCGACGACATCGAGCCGTCCTTCCCCGACGCGCCCGGCTGGGGCGAGCCACCCGTCGTCGAGGCGCGAGCCCTCACCGCCACGTGCGGCGGCATGCAGCTGACCTCGGTCTACGTGCCCAATGGCCGCAACATCGCCGACCCCCACATGGACTACAAGGTCGCCTGGCTCGAACGGCTGCGAGCTCGCGCGGCCCAGCGGGTCGCGGCGGGCCAGAGCGCGGCGCTGCTCGGCGACTGGAACATCGCACCCCAGGACGACGACGTCTGGTCGATGGAGTACTACCTCGACAAGAGCCACGTGTCGCCGCGCGAGCGTGCCGCGTTCCAGGGGTTCCTCGACGACGGTTACGTCGACGTGGTGCGACCGCACACCCCCGGCCCGGGCGTCTACACCTACTGGGACTACACCCAGCTCGCCTTCCAGAAGCGTCGCGGCATGCGGATCGACTTCATCCTCGGCACCCCGGCGTTCGCCGCGCGCGTCGAGGGGGCGGCGATCGACCGCGAGGAGCGCAAGGGCAAGGGCGCGTCCGACCACGCCCCCGTTGTCGTGCAGCTCGCCGACTGACCTCTGGCGGTCGCTAACTTACTCTTGGTAAGGTGGCGGGATGAGCCGTCCGAGAACGTTCACCGTCGCCGCCCCTGACGGGGTCCTCCTGCGGGTCGAGGAGTATGCCGCGCAGTCGCCCGCCGCCGACGGCCCACTCGAGTCGGCGCCCACCGTGGTGCTCGCGCACGGCTGGACCCTCACGCGGCGGTCCTGGCTCCCGGTGGCCGAGCGTCTCGTCGGGCAGGGCGTCCGGGTCATCGCCTACGACCAGCGCGGGCACGGCCAGTCCTCCGCACTGAGGGACCAGCCGACCGTGCGCCAGCTCGGTGATGACCTCTACGCCGTGCTCAATATCGTTGCACCGCAAGGGAAAGTTGTGCTCGGCGGACACTCGATGGGTGGCATGACGATCATGGCGTATGCCGGTCGCCACCCTGTCGACTTCGGCGACCGGGTCGCCGGTGTGGTGCTGGTCGCGACCTCCGCCGGTGAGCTGATGCGCTCCCTGCCGCCGGTCGAGGCGGCATTCATGCGCATCGCCGCCCGGATGCCGCGGATCGCGGCCGGCCGGGCCATCACGGTCTCGGCTCAGCGCAAGCTCCTGTTCGGTGACGTCGCCGACCCCGAGCACGTCCGGCTCACGCGCGACCAGGTCGCCGCCACGTCGCTACCCACCCTGGGCCGGTTCTTCAGCGCCCTGGGCCGGCACGACGAGGCCGAGGCCCTGGCCCAGCTCGCGGACACACCCACCGTCGTCCTTGCGGGTGAGCGCGACAAGCTCACCCCCGCAAGCCACGCGGAGCGCATCGGCGAGCTCGTGCCCAGCGCGCGGGTCGAG
This sequence comes from Actinomycetes bacterium, assembly GCA_023420415.1. Taxonomy (GTDB): domain Bacteria; phylum Actinomycetota; class Actinomycetes; order Actinomycetales; family Dermatophilaceae; genus Pedococcus. The sequence continues at coordinate 161,794 of JAEZWF010000023.1, forward strand.
GTGCTGCCGGGCCGGGGTCACATGCTCATGTACGAGGCGACCGACGACGTCGTCGCGGCATTCGAGTCAGTGCTGGCGGCGCAGCCCGAGCGCCACTGACACCAGCGCGGCCACGCCCGCGGCCACGGCGGCCCCGGCGAACACCGTCTGCACCTGCACGAGCCCGGCTCCGAGCAGGGCGTCGGCATCGGTCTGGTCCGGCAGGTCCGCCACGGCCAGGTAGTAGCGGTGCAACCCGATCGCCGTGAGCAGGGCCAGCCCGACCACCATGCCGACCATCCGGGCGACGACCACGAGCGACGAGGCAACGCCGTGCGCGTCGTCCGGCGCGGATGCGAGGGCGACGTTGTTGACCGGCGCCAAGGTGGCTCCGACGCCCAGGCCGACGAGCACGAGAACCACTGTGGCCCAAGGTGATTCGAGCGAACCGTCGCCCCAGCGGCTCATGGCACCGAGACCCACCGCAGCCACCGCCAACCCGGCCACGCAGACGACCCCTTCGGGCATGCGGCGCAGGGCCCAGCCGCCCACCAGCGCCCCGACGGGCACCGCGACGAGGAACCGCACCAGCACCAGCGCGGCCTCGGTCTGCGAGTCGGTCAGGGTCAGCCGGGCCAGCACGGGCACGTCGACCACGACGGCAACCAGGGCCACCCCGACGAGCAGGCTCACGAGCAGCCCGGCTCGGGCGCGGCCACGCACGACGTCCCGGGCGACGAGCGGCTCGGCTGCGACCCGGTGGCGCCAGAGGTATGCCGCGGCCGTCACCACCGCGACGGGCAGGAGGGCGTAGCCCCAGGGCCCCACGACCTCTCGCTCGGGGTCGCTCGCGGCGAAGGTCAGTACGAGGCAGCCCAACGCGGTGCCGAGCAGGAACGCACCCGGCAGGTCGGCCCGGCTCAGCACGGGCCAGGCGCCGACCAGCGCGAGCACGCCCCAGACCACCGCGAGGGCGAGCGCGACCACCCCGATCGGGGTGAGGAGCCGGGCGGTGTGGCCCTCGAAGGGCACGAACGGCACACCCAGCGTGACGTCGGTGACCAGGCGTTCGGGCGCGGCCAGGGCCAGGCAGCCCACGACGACGGCAGCCACCGCGACGACCGACACCAGGACACGCGGCCGGCTCGGCCGCCGACCGCCCACGACCACCACCAGTCCGGCGAGCAGCAGGCCCGCGACGGCGTTGAGCCAGAAGATCGCCCGCCAGTCGGCCACCGCCAGGACGAGCGCACCGAGCACCGGCCCGAGGACGCTGCCCAGCTCCTGCACCGCGCCCACGACCCCGAGGGGCGTGCCCCGACGTCCGGGCGGCCACAGGTCGGCGACCAGCGCCAGCGTCGCGGGCACGAGCCCGCCCCCGCCGACGCCCTGCAGCACCCGGCCGCCGACCAGCACCGGCAGCTCCACGGCAACCGCCGTGATGGCCGACCCGAGCACGAAGACCATGAGACAGACCAGCAGGATGCGTTGCCGCGCAACGAGATCCGCGAGCCGGCCGATGAGGGGCAGCACCGCGATGTAACCCAGCAGGAAGCCGGAGATGATCGGCGTCGCCCGTTGCAGCGCATCGATCCCGAGGCCGACACCGGTCATCATGTCGGTCAGCGCGAGGACCACGACGTAGGTGTCCGCCGCTGCCAGCGCCACGGCGACCGAGGCGGTGGCGAGCAGTGCCCTAGGGGCGGGTGATCGCAACGGCCTGCGGCAGGCTGGTCAGGCGGACGGTGTAGGTCGCGGTCGAGCCGGCGTAGAACGGCCCCTTGAGGACGACGGAACGCAGCTCGTCGCCCTCGTCGGTGACCCCGTAGGTGATGTCGAAGGTGCCGTTGCGGTCGCCGATGACGAACAGGTCTGCCACGGCGTCACCCGGCACCTTGCCGGTGAAGGTGTCGAGCACCGCAGCGCCGTCGCGGGTGCGGCCACCGGCCCTGAGGTCGGTGGTGTCGCCGACAAGGCTGGTGACGCCGGTCTGGGTGTCGAAGAGCTGGGCCGGGTTGGGCGCGCCGTAGGTCTTGGGGTCGATCTTGTTGTAGCCCGGCGTGAAGAACTTCAGGTAGACGTCCTGCTCGACCGCGATCACCTCGACCGTGCCGGTCACTCCGTTGATGGTTGCGTTGAGGGTGCCCTTGAACGACGGCGGCGTGAAGAGCCCGGTCCCCTTGGCGCCCGACACACCGATCGCCTTGCTGGGCAGGCCGTCGGAGGAGAGCTCGAAGCTCACGGCCGGCGCCTTCTCGAGCGCCGCCCGGGCCGCGGCCAGTCGCTCGGCCGGTGGCTGGTCCGCGGCCTTCTTCTCCGCGCCACCGCTGCACCCAGCCAGGACCACCGCTCCCGCCACGACGCCGGTTACGACGCCCGTCACTACCCCTCGACGCATGGCCCCCACGCTATCGGCCGGGGAGCGCTCCCCATGGTCGCCACGCGATCGCGTCCCTACCGTCGTGGCTCATGCGAACCACCACGCCGAGGCGCCGACGCCTCCTCACCACCGCTGTTGCCACCCTGGGCCTCGTCGTCGTCCCGGCCGCCGCGGCCTGCGTCGCGCACGCGGCTGCGGCCGACACCGCCACCGGAGTCGTCAACACCAAGGGCGACCCCGGTCCGCGACTCACGGTCCGCGAGCGCCCCACCTCGGCCTCGGCCGCCGTCGGCTCACGCGCCGACGGGGCGCGCATCACCATCGTCTGCCAGACCTACGGGCAGAGCGTCACCGGCACGTATGGCACGAGCCGGGTCTGGGACAAGGTCGCCTCCGGCGGCTTCGTCAGCGACGCCTACGTGCGCACCGGCTCCGACGACCTCGTCGCCCCGCTGTGCCCGGGGACGAGCACCTCGACCAGCGCCCGGGTCAAGGCCACCATCGACGCGGCGAAGTCGATGACGGGCAAGTACCCCTACTCGTGGGGTGGCGGCAACTACGCCGGACCGACGAAGGGAATCTGCTGCAGCCCCAGCGGAATCGACGACCGGCAGACCGTGGGCTTCGACTGCTCCGGCTTCATGGAGTACGCCTACTACCAGGGTGCCGGGCTGCGCCTGTCGAGCACGTCACGCAGCCAGTACGCCGACGGACCGCGCAAGCCACTGTCCACGCTGAAGGCCGGCGACATGGTGTTCTGGTCCGACTCGAGCCGCTCGGCCAGCCGCATCCACCACGTCGCGCTCTACATCGGGGACGGCAAGATCGTCGAGGCCAACCGGGTGAGCGGCCCGGACGTGCGGGTCCGTGCCTTCTCGACGCGCGAAGCCGGAGTCATGCCCTACGTCGTGCGCCCCATCCGCTGACCGCTCAACGGCCTCTCATGACGTAAGCCGCCGCTGGCGGGGCGGAAGCGCCGACGTCTGCGACGAACACGGCTCCCGACGCGCTCCCGTCGTCACCCGTGAGCCCACGTGCAGCCGTGGTGACGAAGAGCCGACCCTCGACCAGGCAGGGGGCGGTCGGCTGCGGAGCCGGCACGTCGACGACGCCCCGCAGGCGGCCGCGCGCGTCGAACCTGCGCACCTGGCCCGCACCCCAGACGGCCACCCAGAGGTCACCGTTCGTGTCGACGGTCATGCCGTCGGGGCTGCCGTCGGTCAGCTCGATGAGGACGTCACCCGGCCCGAGGCGACCCTCGGCGTCGAGCTCGTGCCGGAAGACCAGGCGACGCGCGCTGTCGGCGAGGTACATCACCGTGCCGTCGGGGGTGAAAGCCGGGCCGTTGGGGACCGTGAGCCCGTCGAGCTGGGTGCTGATGGTGCCGTCCTGGTCGACGAGGAAGACCGACCCCGCGCCCGGCTCCGCGCCCCACCCCATGCACGTGGCCCAGAAACGCCCGCGGGGGTCGCAGACGCCGTCGTTCATGCGCCGGGGTGTGCCGCCGTCGGCCGGTTTGCCGAGCCAGGTGGGCTCCTGGCCTGGACGCAGGATCGCCACCCCGGTGCCCACGGCCGCGACCCAGCTGCCGGGCTCAGACTCCAGGGGCGCCACCGCGCCGAGCGGCAGCGGAGCGGTCGACGCGAGCACCGTCGCCGCACCGGGCGCCCCGGTGTCGGCCGCGTAGAGCGTCCCCGCGAGGATGTTGACGAAGACGAGCCGGCCGTCGACCCAGCGGGGTCCCTCGCCGAGCTCGAGCCGCCCGGGCACCCACTCGACTGCGTGGTGCACGGTTGCGTCCCCTGGCCCCGTCATGGCTGCACTCCTCGATGGTGCGCAAGAGGGGTATGCCGCCCACGCGGCATACCCCTCTTGTCGTTGCTTCCCAACGCTTTTCAGCTGCTGGTGGTCGCCTTGGCGTCGTCCTTGATGACCAGGCCGGTGCCTTCGTTGTTCTCCTCGACGTGGACGGTGTCACCGTCGTGGATCTCGCCACCGAGGACCGCGCGGGCGAGTCGGTCGCCGATCTCCTTCTGCACCAGGCGGCGCAGCGGGCGGGCGCCGTAGGCCGGGTCGTAGCCGGTCACGGCCAGCCACTCGCGCGCCCCGTCGGACACGTCGAGGGTGATGCGGCGGTCGGCCAGGCGGCTCTGGATCTCGCGCACCTGCAGGTCGACGATGTGGGCCAGCTCCGAGCTGCTGAGCGGGTCGAAGATGACGATCTCGTCGAGCCGGTTGAGGAACTCGGGCTTGAAGCTCGAGCGCACGACGTCCATGACGTGCTTGCGCTTCTCCTCGTCGGGCAGCGTGGAGTCGATGAGGAACTGGCTGCCGAGGTTGCTGGTCAGCACGAGGATGACGTTGCGGAAGTCGACCGTGCGTCCCTGGCCGTCGGTGAGCCGGCCGTCGTCGAGCACCTGGAGCAGGATGTCGAAGACCTCGGGGTTGGCCTTCTCGACCTCGTCGAGCAGCACCACCGAGTAGGGGCGGCGCCGCACGGCCTCGGTGAGCTGGCCGCCCTCTTCGTAGCCGACGTAGCCGGGAGGGGCGCCGATGAGCCGCGCCACCGAGTGCCGCTCCGAGTACTCCGACATGTCGATGCGCACCATGGCGCGCTCGTCGTCGAAGAGAAAGTCGGCCAGCGACTTGGCGAGCTCGGTCTTGCCGACACCGGTCGGGCCGAGGAAGAGGAACGAGCCGGTCGGCCGGTTCGGGTCCGCGAGGCCGGCGCGCGAGCGACGGACTGCGTCGGACACGGCCTTGACCGCGGCCTCCTGGCCGATGAGGCGGGCGCCGATGAGCGACTCCATCGACAGGAGCTTCTCGGTCTCACCCTGCAGCAGCCGGCCCGCGGGGATGCCGGTCCAGGCCGAGATGACCTCGGCGATGTCGTCGGGGCTGACCCGCTCCTTGACCATGAGGTCGGGGTTGTCGAGGCCCTTGACGACCTCCTCCTCGTTGGCCTTGGCGAGCTGCTCCTCGACCTGCGGGATCTCGCCGTACATGAGGCGCGATGCCTCCTCGTACTTGCCCTCACGCTGGAGTCGCTCGGCCTGGGTGCGCAGGTCGTCGAGCTTGGCCTTGAGGTCACCGACCTTGTTGAGGCCGGACTTCTCCTGCTCCCAGCGGGCGTTGAGGGTGGCGAGCTGCTCTGACTTGTCGGCGAGGTCCTGCTGGAGGCGGCTGAGCCGCTCCTTGGACGCGTCGTCCTTCTCGTTCACGAGGTGCAGCTCTTCCATCTTGAGCCGGTCGACGGTGCGGCGCAGCTCGTCGATCTCGACGGGCGAGGAGTCGATCTCCATCCGCAGCCGCGAGGCGGCCTCGTCGACGAGGTCGATGGCCTTGTCGGGCAGCTGGCGACCGGTGATGTACCGGTTCGACAGCAACGCCGCCGCCACGAGCGCGGAATCCTCGATCTCGACCTTGTGGTGCGCCTCGTAGCGCTCCTTGAGACCGCGCAGGATCGCGATGGTGTCCTCGACGGACGGCTCACCGACGTAGACCTGCTGGAACCGGCGCTCCAGCGCCGGGTCCTTCTCGATGTACTGGCGGTACTCGTCCAAGGTGGTCGCGCCGACGAGCCGCAGCTCGCCGCGGGCCAGCATCGGCTTGAGCATGTTGCCGGCGTCCATCGCGCCCTCGCCGCCACCACCGGCACCCACGACGGTGTGCAGCTCGTCGATGAAGGTGATGATGCGGCCGTCGCTGTCCTTGATCTCCTCCAGGACGCCCTTGAGGCGCTCCTCGAACTCGCCGCGGTACTTCGCGCCGGCGAGCATCGCACCCATGTCGAGAGACACCAAGGTCTTGTCCCGCAACGACTCCGGCACGTCGCCGTCGACGATGCGCTGCGCGAGTCCCTCGACCACGGCGGTCTTGCCGACGCCGGGCTCGCCGATGAGGACGGGGTTGTTCTTGGTGCGCCGCGACAGCACCTGCACGACGCGGCGGATCTCGCTGTCGCGGCCGATGACCGGGTCGAGCTTGCCGTCGCGGGCGGCCTCAGTGAGGTCGGTGCTGTACTTCGCGAGCGCCTCCCCCTCCTCGGCCGGGGTGTCGCTGGTGACCTTGCGACCGCCGCGCAGGGCGTCGATCTTGGCCTCCATGTCCTTGGCGCCGCGCTTCTCGACAGCGGCGAGGTTGCCGGTCTCGGCCAGTGCCAGCAGCAGCAGGTCGAGGGCGAGGTAGGTGTCGCCCTTGGCCTTCATGAGGGTGTCGGCTTGCTGCAGCACCTCGAGCGCGGCGCGGCCGAAGGTCGGCGCCTGGGCCGAACCCGAGGTCGACGGCAGCGCGCGGATACGCGCGTCGGCCTGGGCCAGCACGGTCTGCGCTCCGGTGCCGGCGGCCTGCAGCAGCGCGTCGGCCTGCGGGGTGTCGAGTCGGATCACCGAGCTCGTGAGGTGGTCGGGCGTGATCTCGGGGTTGCCGTTCTGCTGCGCCTCGCGCTGTGCGAGCGCGAGCGCCTCGGCGACCTTGGCAGTCGGCTTCAGCTCCATGCGTCGATGTTCTCCTGTCGTGGGTGATTGGGCCACTTGGGACAACACCGGAAAAGTTGAGTCTGTTCCGCTCAACTTTGGCTGGCGCGCGGCCCCGGGTCAGTGGGACGCCAGGGGGCCACGACGCGAGGCGCAGTATGCCGCCGGGGCGGCTTCGCGGCATACGCCCAGCACTGCTCAGCCGGTGATCAGCCGCTCGCGCGCGGTCTCGAGCCCGACGAGGTGGGCGCCGCGCATCACCCCCAGCTCAGGCACCCGACCGGCCACCACCCGTGCCTGCATCGGCGCGACGGCGGCCGCGTCTCGCGCGACCAGGGCACACAGGTCCGGCCCACCCGCCTCGGCGAGCGGCCCGGCCAGCACCACCAGCCGCGGGTCGACGACGACGCACACCGCGGCCACCCCGAGGGCCAGGCGCATCGCCAGCTCCTCGACGAAGGGTCGCCCACCCGACGCCACCGCGGCCGCCAGGGTGGTCGCGTCGTGCCCCCGCTCGCGGGCCAGGGCGAGCACCGCCTCCTCGGCGACGAGCTGCTGGAAGCCGCCCTTGTCGCGGCGACCGATGTGTCCGGGCGCCGCCACACCGGGCACCGGCAGGTAGCCGAGCTCGCCCGCCGCACCCGTCGTCCCTCGCCGCACGGCACCGGAGAGCACGATCGCGGACCCGACGCCGCCGCCGACCCACAGGTAGACGAAGTCCTGCTCGCCGACCGCCACTCCCTCGCGCTGCTCGGCGATGGCACGCAGGTTGACGTCGTTGTCGACGGTGACCGGCCGGCCCAGCCCGCGTTCGAGCTCGGCGCGCACACCGGCGCCCCACTGCGGGTGGTCGTAGGAGAAGGCCACGTCACCCGTGCCCGGGTCGACGATCCCGCTGATGCCGACGACCACGGCCCGCACCGAGCCCTCGGCCACGCCGGCAGCGGCGACGGCCTGCGCGACGGCGCCCCTGACCAGAGCCACCGGGTCGTCGGCGAGCCCGCTGGCCGCCGCCGACAGCTCGACGGGAGGTCCGGAGCTGGCGAGGAGGTCGCAGGTGGCCGCCGTGACGAGGTCCTGGTCCACCTGCACGCCCACGACGTGCGCGGCCGCTGCGACGACCCCGTGCACGTCGACGTTGGGTCCCCGCCCGCCGGCGCGCGTGCCGACGACCTCGACCACGCCCAGCTCGTCCAGGCGGGCCAGCAGCTGCCCGGCGGTCACCTTCGACAGCCCTGTGAGTGCCGCCAGCTCGGTGCGCGACATGGGACCGCGCTCGACCAGGAGGCTGAAGGCCGCTCGGACGTTGATCTCACGCAGCAGCCGCGGGGTGCCCGGAGGTCCACCCCCGGCCCCCGCCCCTGAACCGGTGCCAGCGGTCGACACGAGCGTCACTGTAGGTGAGGACCACACCCTCACGCCCGACAAACCGGACTGACAACACTCTTTCCAGATATGTCCGGGACTGTTACGGTGTCCGACTGTCGGAGGGAGCGCTCCGCTCTACCCCCTGCGAGGGGAGTCTCCCTCCGACCGCAGAGCCTCAAGGCTCCGTCCCCCAACCGTTGCGCCGCCCTCAGGCATTCCCTCCGCCTTCGAGGGCGGCGCGGCGCGTTTCCCGGCCGGTCTCGTGCGCCGCACCTTCCGGTCCGGTGCCCGACCAGCGAGAGGACGAGGGACGTGTCACAGCCGGGGTATGCCGTCGGGGGACGTTCGCGTGAGCTCGCCCGGTTGGCGTTGGCGCTCGTCCAACCCGGTTTCGTCGGGCTGGAGGCGCCCGGCTGGCTGCTGCGCCGCCTCGACGACGGTCTCGGCGGGGTCGGGTTGTTCGGCCGCAACATCGAGTCACCCGAGCAGGTCGCCCGCCTCACGGCGCAGGTCCACGACGCCAACCCCGCTGCGCTGGTCGCGATCGACGAGGAGGGCGGTGACGTCACCCGCCTCGAGCACCGCACCGGCTCGTCGTGGCCGGGCAACCTGGCGTTGGGCCGGGTCGACGACGTCGACCTCACCGAACGCGTGGCCGCCGAGATCGGCGCCCTCCTGGCGGCCGTCGGGGTCGACCTCGACTACGCGCCCGACGCCGACGTCAACACCAACGCGGCCAACCCGGTGATCGGGGTGCGCAGCTTCGGGTCGGATGCTGCGCTGGCCGCCCGCCACACCGCTGCGTGGGTGCGGGGGTTGCAGTCGGCCGGCGTGCTGGCCTGTGCCAAGCACTTCCCCGGCCACGGCGACACCCACGTCGACAGCCACCTCGGGCTCCCGGAGGCCGAGCTCGGCGACCCTGCGACCAACCCGGCGCTCGAGCCCTTCCGTGCGGCCGTGGCAGCCGGGTGCGCCGCGGTGATGAGCGCCCACATCCGGCTCAGGGACTGGCCGGACGACCGACCGGCCACCCTGGTGCCCGGCGTCATGACCGGGTTGCTGCGCGACCAGCTGGGCTTTGCCGGGCTGGCCGTGTCGGACGGGCTGGAGATGGCGGCGATCTCGGCGACCGTGGGGATCGCCGAGGGTGGGGTGCTGGCCGTCGCCGCCGGTGTCGACGCGCTGTGCATCGGCGGTGGACTGGCCGACGCCGGGACCTGCGACGCCGTCGTTGTCGCCCTGGTCGACGCCGTGACCAGTGGCCGCCTCCCGGAGGGGCGCCTGGTCGAGGCCGCCGACCGCGTCACCGCGGCCGCCGCGCTGCACCGCGAGCTGCGTCAGGCGGCCGCGGCGTCCGTGGTCACGAGCGACCAGGGGGCCGGGCTGGACGCAGCCCGGCGCGCGCTGGAGGTCATCGGGACACCCGCCACCACCACCCGGGCGCCGGTCATCGCCCAGCTGACGGCGACCCAGAACTTCGCCGTCGGTGACGAGACCCCGGCCGGGGTCGTAGCCGCGGCGCGAGGCCGCTGGGGAGAGGTGCCGGTGCTGACGATCGGTCCTGAGGACGACCCGCGCGCGGCGGTGTCCGGCGCGGCAGGGCACCCGCTGTGGGTGGTCACCCGCGATGCCCACCGGCATACCTGGATGGCCACGGCCCTCGCCGAGGTGCTCGCCGCCCGACCCGACGCGGTCGTCATCGACACCGGCTGGCCGGGGTGGCAGCCGGCGGACGGGACGGCGCTGGTGGTGACGCGCGGCGCGTCCCGAGCGAGCGGGGCGGCCGTCGTCGAGCTGCTCGGGCGCTGACTCAGCGGCGGGTCTGCGGGTCCGGGTCGTACCAGCCGTCGTGCTCCTCGACGAGGGTCGAGAACCGGTCGCGGAGACCCTGCTCGACCGGTCCGGTCTCGTCGGCGATGTTGGTCTCCACGACGTGGACGGCCCACTCGTGCGACTCCGAGTCGTCTTCTCCTGCAAGGGCTTCCCGCACGACCCGCACATCGGTGAAGCCCTCGTCGGCGAGCTCGGACGCCACCTGCTCGGCGACGTCGCGGTCGGGGAAGACGAGGAGGTGCTCACTCATGGACGCGAGTATGCCGCGTGGGCGCGCTTCGAAGGCCGGTGGCGCGCCCACGCCGGACTCGCCTGTGACCAGCCGAGACCTCAGTCCGCCGTGGCGCGGGGGTAGGCCTTCGGCAGCCGCATCCCGCGCTGGACCATGAGGTCGCGCACCCGGTTGGGGTAGTCGGTGATGACGCCGTCGACACCGGCGTCGATCAGGGCCTCGATGGTGGCCGGGTCGTCCACCGTCCACGGCACCACCTTGAGGCCGCGGGCGTGGGCGGCCTCGACCATGGCCCGGTCGACGTAGAAGCGGAACCCGGGCTGGCCGACGGTGCCGTTCTGCGGGAAGCCGTAGTTGGGCGACAGCGTGGTGACGCCCTCGATGCTCGCGGCCGCCGCCACGAAGTCACCGCCGAAGTCGTCGGCGTCGATGCCGCCGAGCCACGGCGAGGCGCCGGGCTGGCCGACCTGCAGGAAGTCGTAGTTGGTGAGGGCGACGAGCGGCCACTTGGGCGCGAGCTCGTGCATCGCCATGAGCGCGCCCCAGTCGAAGGACTGAATCGTCACCTGGCGCTCGATGCCGGACGCGCGGATCTCCTCGAAGACGCGGCGCACGAACAGCTCCCTCGGCGCGGTCTGCTCGGGCGCGCCGGCCTCGACCTTGGTCTCGATGTTGAGCTTGACCTGGTTCGCCTTGGCGTCACGGACGAGGGCGAGCACGTCACGCAGCTCGGCCAGCCGGTTGCCGGCCACGACCTCCTGCTGCGGGTAGCCGGGCAGCTGCTGGTAGCCGCAGTCCATCGTCTTGACCTGCGCGAGGGTGAGGTCCTTGATGTAGTCGCCGACATAGGGGAACTGCGGGTCGCCGGGGGTGACGGGTGCGGTGTCGCGGCACTTGGTGCGGCTCACCTGACGGTCGTGGGTCACGACGACCGCACCGTCCTTGGTGATCTGGGTGTCGAGCTCGAGAGTGCTGACGCCGAGCCGCAGAGCCTTGGCGAAGCCGGGCAGCGACTCCTCGGTGGTCAGGCCGAGTCCGCCGCGGTGGGCCTGCAGGTCGAACTGCGTCTTCTGCGGCAACACCTTGGGGCCGGGCGTGCCGGCGCTGGTGGCCGGGGCGGCCGCGGCACCAACGGGGAGCGCGAGGGCAGCGGCCGTGGCGGCCGCGACAACGGTCAGTCTGCGTGCGAAGGTCATGGGCCGTGACGCTAGGACGCGACACGGCGGCGCGCACGAGGTGGCGGTGAAGCCCCGGCGAACACTGGGTGCGCCCGGCCGCGTTCCCGGCCACCCGGCATACCCGGGGGGCCGGGTGACACTGCACCCGGCGCGACGTCAGCGTTCGTAGTCGGTGAGCGCCTGCACCTTCTGCGCGGAGGCCGAGGCCTCGTCGAACTCGTAGTCCAGCCACTCGCGTGCCAGGCGACGGGCCAGCTCCAGGCCGACCACGCGCTGCCCGAAGCACAGCACCTGGGCGTTGTTGCTCAACACGGAGCGTTCGACGGAGAAGCTGTCGTGGGCCGTGACGGCGCGAACTCCCTTGACCTTGTTGGCGCTGATGGCAACCCCGAGGCCGGTGCCGCACACGAGCAGGGCCCGGTCGGCCTGGCCGTCGGCCACCAGCCTGGCCGCCGCCACGCCGATGTGGGGGTATGCCGTGTCCTCGTCGGCCCCGACGCCCACGTCGGTCACCTCGACCACCCGGCCGTCGGCCTCGAGGTCGGCCTTGAGCTTCTCCTTGTACTCGAGTCCGGCGTCGTCGCTGCCGACGACGATGCGCAGTCCGTCAGCCATCGCTCACTCCTCGGTTGTGTCTCGGTCGTGGTCGAGCACCTCTGCGACGACCCGTGCGCACATTGCGAGCGACGTCGCGCCGGGGTCAGGGGTGCCCACGCTCTTGTCCGCCAACGGCCGGGCCCGTCCGCGTCTGGGACGCAGGCCGGCCGTGTCCTCGGCCGCGCTGGTCGCGGTCCCGGCGGCTCGGGTCCAGGCCACGGCCAGGGGTTGGCCGTCACCCACCTGCCGGCCCAGCTCGTCCGCGAACGGGAGCAGGGCGTCGAGCATGGTCTTGTCGCCAGGCTCGGCCTTCCCGAGCTCCTGCATCGCCCGGGCGCCGGACGCGACGGCGTCGGCCACGTCAGCCGACGTCAGCTCAGACGCGTCGTCACCCAGCCGCGTGCCGATCGTGCGCAGGAAGTGACCCCACAGCACACCGGAGGTGCCACCAGCCTTGTCGCCCCAGGCATCGCCGGCGGCCCCCAGGACGGCTGCGACGCCGGCGCCACGGTCCGCGTGGTCCCGGGCCGCGTCGAGGGCGTGGGTGACGCCCTTGACCATGCCGCGGCCGTGGTCGCCGTCACCCGCGACGGCATCCATCCGGGCCAGCTCGGGCTCGGCCGCGCGGATCGCGTCGGCCATCGCCGCAAGCGCCGCGACGGCCGTCGCCGCAGCCTCCCTCGAGGCCGGCGAGCCCTCCGTGACCTTCTCCTCCCGGATCGCCGCGAGGTCGGCGTCGCTGCGTCGCCTCCCCTCGGTGGTCGCCGTGGCGCCCTTGCGGTATGCCGGAGTGTCCGCGGGTGCGTTCCACCAGCGTTCGAGGTCGTCGTCGAGGAACACCAGGGTGAGCGAGATGCCGGCCATGTCGAGGCTCGTGACGAGCTCGCCGACCTCGGGGTCGACAACGGTGTAGCCGCCGTCACGCAGCCGCTTCGCCACCTGCGTCCAGACGACGAACAGCTCCTCGTACTTCGTGGCACCGAGCCCGTTGAGGATGGCTCCGACCCGCTTGGAGGAGTCGGCCGGCTCCTCCGCCAGAACCTTGTCGACGAGCAGGTCGGCAAGGTCTGCGGCCCGGGGCAGCTGCTCGTCCGCGATCCCCGGCTCCCCGTGGATGCCGAGCCCGACACCCATGCGGCCGGGCTCGACCTGGAACAGCGGTTCGTCGGCGCCAGGCATCGTGCACCCGGCGAGGCCGACGCCCATGGTGCGGGTGCGTTCGTTGGCTCGCCTCGCGACGCGTTCGACCTCGTCGAGGTCGCACCCGGCCTCGGCTGCCGCGCCCGCGCACTTGAAGACGACGAAGTCACCGGCGATGCCGCGACGCTTCTCGATCTCGCTCACGGGTGCGCTCGCGACGTCGTCGGTGACGTAGACGTTGCGGGCCTCGATGCCGTCGTCGGCGAGCCGCTGCGTCGCCAGGTCGAAGTTCATCACGTCGCCCGCGTAGTTGCCGGTGCTGAAGAGAACTCCCCCGCCAGCGTCGGCCGCCTTGCCGACGGAGTAGGCGTCCTGCGTCGACGGCGAGGTGAAGATGTTGCCGACGACGGCACCGTCGGCGAAACCCGGCCCGACCACGCCACAGAAGGCGGGGTAGTGCCCCGAGCCGCCACCGACGACGACCGCGACCTTCCCCTCAGGGGGTTCGGTGGCGCGCACCACGCCGCCGGGCACGCCCGTCACGAGGTCGCGGTGGACGTCGAGGAAGCCGGCGAGCGCGTCCTCCATGAAGGTGCTGGGGTCGTTGTAGAGATGGGTCATGCGCAGCTCCTCAGCGGATGCGGTCACCGGTGTCGGCGTCGAACAGGTAGACCCGGGCGGGCGGCGCGGAGAAGTGGATCCCGTCACCGGGGCGGTAGGTCTCCTCCGCCGCCGTCTGGACCACGAGGGTGTCCTCCAGCCCCGGCACCCGGACCGTCGCGAGGCCGTGCTCGAGGAGGTCCTCGAAGACCACCACCTCACCGTGCAGCCCGGCGCCGTCGGCCGGAGCACCGGGCCGGTCACTGCCCGCGACGACGCAGTCCTGCGGGCGCAGGCCCACGACGACCTTGGCGCTGTCGGGGGCGTCGACCACAGCCGGGACCACGGTCGCGTCCCCCACGCGAACGGTGACCTGCCCGTCGACCCGACGCACCACACCGGGGAAGAGGTTGATGCTGGGCTCACCCACGAAGTCCGCCACGAACTGGTTGGCAGGGTCGTCGAAGATCTCGTCCGGCGTGCCGAACTGCTGGATCACTCCCTTGTCCATCACCGCCATCCGGTCGGACAGGCTCAGCGCCTCGAGCTGGTCGTGGGTGACGACGATCGTGGTGTAACCGAACTCGCGCTGCAGCAGCTTGAGCTCGCGGCGCACCCGTTGGCGGGCCGAGGCGTCCAAGTGGCCCAAGGGCTCGTCCAGCAACAGCACGGGGGGCTTGCGGACCAGCGCCCGGGCGAGCGCGACGCGCTGCTTCTGGCCGGAGGACAGGCTGGCCGGCCGGAGGGGCAGCAGCTCCTCCATCTCGAGTCGGCGCGCGATCTCGGCGACCTGCTGGTCCGCACCGGCCACCTTGCGGGCCTTGAGGCCGTAGGCGAGGTTCTCCCGCACGTCCAGTGGCGGGTAGAGCGCGTAGCTCTCGAAGCCAACCCCGACGTTGCGCTTGCCGGGTGGCAGGTCGTTGATGCGCGTGTCCCCGATGAGGATGTCACCGGACGTCACGGTCTCGAGCCCCGCGATCATCCGCAACGTGGTGGTCTTGCCACAGCCGGAGGGGCCGAGCAGCGAGATCAGCTCACCGGGCTTGATGTCCATGTCGAGGCCCTTGACCGCCTCGAAGCTCTCCCGGCCGCGGCTGGCGTAGGTCTTGCGAACAGCGGCGAGGGTCAACGCCTGTGGCTCCGTGGCAGTCACGGTCGTCGCGGTGGTCGTCGCGGTGGTCATCGCGCCTCCTCAGGCATCGCGGCGGCGACCCGGCCGGTGGCCGAGCCGATCCGCGCCGTGTGTTCGCCCTCGCCACCCGCAGCGAAGACGTGGACGTTGGGCAGGTGCACCTGCACCGTGACCTGTTCTCCTTCGGCAGGGGCGTGGTCGCTGTCCTCGACGACGATCAGGTGGTCGTCGCCCACGAGGATGTCGAGCTCCACCTGGCGCCCGAGTCTCTCCGCAAGGACGACCCGCCCCGGCACGCGCAGCCAGTCGTCGCTGCTCCGGTGCCCACGGTCCACCTCGAGCTCGCTGGGCCGCAGCCCGAGGCGTACCTTCTGTCCGGCCGTGAGGTCGAGGTCACGCGGCACCGGAAAACGTCCCGCCCCACCCGCAAACCTGACCTCACCGTCCTCGACGTCACCGTCGAGCAGGTTCATCTCCGGCTGGCCCATCGACCGCGCCACGAACGTGTCGACCGGGCTGCGCCAGACCTCCTCGGGCGTGCCCACCTGGACGAACCGCCCCGCACGCAGCACGGCCACCCGGTCACCGAGGGCGAGCGCCTCCTGGTAGTCGTGGGTCACGTACACCGTGGTCGTGCTGGAGGTCTGCGCGATCTGCTTGAGCTCAGCCCGCATCGACGCCCGCAGCTTGGCGTCGAGGTGCGACAGCGGCTCGTCGAGCAGGTAGATGTCGGCAGGGCGGACGAGGACCCGGCCGAGGGCTGTCCGCTGCCGCTGGCCGTTGGACAGCTCCCTGGGGAAGCGGGCCAGCAGGTGGTTGATGCCCAGGGTCGTCGTGACCAGGTCGATGCGACGACGACGCTCGTCCGCGGCATACTCACCCGTCCGGCCCGACCGAAGCGGCGAGGCGAGGTTCTGCTCGACGGTGCGCTGCGGATAGAGGGCGTAGCTCTCGAACGCCATCGCGACGTTGCGGTGGTAGGGCTCGACGCCGGTCATGTCACGGCCGGCGATCTCCACCGTGCCCTCGTCGATCTCGACGAGTCCCGCGATGCTCTTCAACGTCGTCGTCTTGCCCGCACCGGAGGGGCCGAGGATGACGAAGAACTCACCGTCCGACACGTCCAGGTCGATGCCGTCGACGGCCTTCACATCGCCGTACGACGTGCGGATTCCCTTGAGGGACAACGTACCCATCAGCCCTTCACCGCCCCGAACGAGAGGCCTTGCACCAGGTAGCGCTGAATGGTCAGCGCCAGGACCAGCGGTGGCAGCGCGCCGATGAGCGCTGCGGCCGCCGTGAGGTTGTAGTACGCCTGGCCGCCGCCACCGAGGTACTTGGTGATCGCCACGGTCACCGTCGACGCCGACGTGTCGGCGAGGATGAGCGGGAAGACGTAGTTGTTCCAGGCGAAGATGAACGCGAGCAGCGCCGCCGCCGCGATGCCCGGGCGAACGAGCGGCAGCGCGACCATGAGGAACGCACGCCGTCGCGTGTAGCCGTCGAGGAGTGCCGCCTGCTCGAGGTCCTCGGGCAGGTCTTGGAAGTAGGAGCGCAGGATCCACACGACCAGCGGCATCGTCACCAGCTGCAGCACCCAGATCATGCCGACCTTGGTGTCGAACAGCCCGACCTGGTTGTAGATGACGAACAGCGGCACGATCACCATGAGCTCCGGCGCGAACCGGAAGGACAGCATGTTGAACATGAGGTCCTCCGACCCGCGGAACTTCCACCGGCCCGCCGCGTATGCCGCGGGGATGCCGATGACGAGCGAGACCAGCACCGCGCCGCCGCAGTTGATGACACTGGTGAGCAGCGCGGTCTTGAAGTCGACCGACGTCAGCTGGGTGCCACGGTCGCTCAGGACCGTGCCGAAGTTCTCGACGGTCGGTGAGAACGCGAAGTAGGTGCTCGTCTGCTGGGCGTCGTTCTTCAGTGCCAGCAACACCATCCACAGGATCGGGAAGAGCGCGAACGCGAACCACGCGAGGATGCCGACGTCCGCCAGCACCGATCCGGTGGTGAACCGCTTCTGCCCGGGCATGAGCTCCTTGGCCATGTCAGTCCTCCGCTCCGGCTGCGCGCCGCTGGGCCTTGCCCAGGACACTGACGAGGTATCGGGCCGTGATGAAGACCAGAATCCACAGCAGGAACATGTAGGTGCTCCCTCGGGAGAAGTTCTGGAAGGTGATGGAGTCCTCGTAGGCGCCGATCTGCAGCGTGCGCGTGGCCAGGCCCGGCCCGCCAGCAGTGAGGACGTAGATGAGGTCGAACGCCTTGAGGCAGTCCATGAAGCGGAAGATGACGGCCACGAGGATGTAGGGCCACATCATCGGCAGCTGGAGCCTGCGGAAGGTGTAGAACCAGGACGCCCCGTCGACCTGCGACGCCTCGAACGGCTCCTTGGGAAGGGAGCGGATGCCGGCCAGCACGAGGATCGCGACGAAGGGCGTGTAGATCCAGGCGTCGACGAGGATCGAGGACCACAGGGCGGCGTCCTTGCTCAGCCAGTCGAACGTGCCGAGCCCGAACACGTGGTTGAGGACACCGAACTGAGGGTTGAACATGAGCTTCCAGATCGTGCCCGCGATGACGGGCGCGATCATGAGGGGCAGGATCAGGACCTTCTCGAAGATGCCCCCGATCTTGCTGGCCCGGTTGAGCAGCAACGCGATTCCGACACCGAGCACGGTCTCGAGCGCAGTGGCCACCACGGCGAACACGGCCGTGACCCGGACGCTGGTCCAGAACTGCGGGTCGGACAGGACGCTGCGGTAGTTGGCGAACCACACCACGTGTGGGTCGGGGTTGGCTGCCGTGTAGTTGAGGATCGAGTAGTAGGCGCCCAGGACGAACGGGTAGAGTATGCCGATGACGACCAGGACCGCGGGCAGCGCCAGGATGTAGGGCCGGAGCTGGCGGCGCCGCTCGGGCACCCGGGGTGGCGCACCGTCGCGCTGATTGGTCGCTGGTGCCGACGTCATGGTCGCGCTCATGCCACATTCACCTTTGCTTCAGCCGACTTGGCGTACGACCGCAGCCGCTTGTCGGCGTCGTCGCCTCCGTAGATGTCCTGCAGTGCCACGGCCCAGTCCTGCGTCGTCTGGAAGAACGACGTCTGCGGAGTGAACTGGATCTTGGACTCACCCACGACCCGCTCGAAGGTGTCGAGGTAGCCGGGGAACTCACCGAGGGTCTGCTTGAAGGCGCCGTCGAAGACGGACTTGCGCGTCGGGTCCGCGAATGCGCCACGGACGGCCTTGGACATCGCCTCCTTGCCCGTGGCCCACTGGATGAACAGCCACGCGGCCTGCTTGCGCTGCGACGCGGCATTCATCGCCAGCGACCAGGTCCACAGGTTGGTCTTGTAGTTGCCGTCCGGGCCGGCCGGGCCCGGGTGCCAGGCCAGGTTGCCTGCCTCCTTGCTCGCACCCGGCTTGTTCTTCGGGTAGGTCGCGGAGTCGGCGTCGTAGCACATCATCGCGTTGCCGTTGCCGAGGTCGCGGGTGCAGTCGGGGTACTCGTAGGTCGTCCACGACGCTGGCCCGGCATCCCGGGCCAGCTCGACCCACTCGCGCTGGAACCGGATGGCATCGTCGGTGGCCATCTCGGCGACGAGCTGGTCGCCGTCGAGCCGGTAGTCGACACCCCCCATGCGGGAGTACTGCGTGATGAACCCCGGGTGGATCGTCGCCCACGACTTGGACCCGCGGAACGCGACACCGTAGCGACCGGCGCTGCGGTCGGTGAGGTCGCGGGCCAGCTGCTGGAAGTCCTCCCAGGTGTCCGCAGGCTTGATGCCGCGGGAGTCGAAGTAGGCCTTGTTGTAGCAGACCACGTTGTTCTCGAAGCCCCACGGAATGGCCCACTGGCCGCCGCTGCCGAGCGGGCTTCCGACCTTGAAGTCCCAGCTCGTCGAGGTGCGCAGGCCCTCGTAGATGTCCTCGAAGTCGTACTCGTCACTGGTCGCTGCGGAGTTCTCGATCCATGGCTTGAGGTCCTCCATCCAGCCCGGCGGGCCGTACTGCCAGATGAAGTACGCACCCGTCATGAACACGTCGTGCGACCCCGAGCCGCCGGCGAGCTCGGTGTTGAGCTTGGTGAAGTACGCACCCTCCGGCACGAGGTCGGCGACGACCTCGATGCCGGTGAGCTCGGTGAACTCCTTGAGCAGCGGCTGGAAGCTCTGCTGGTAGGGGTGCGGGGTCTGCAGGATGCGGACTGTCTGCCCCTTGGCGGCCTTCCAGTCGAAAGAGCCGGTCACGGCGGAGGCACCGTTGGGGTGGCGCTCCCCGCCGCCGACGCCGCAGGCCGCCAGCCCGGGTAGGAGGGTCGCGCCGAGACCCGCCAGACCCGCTGCCTTGAGCACGTCCCGGCGGGACCAGCCTGGCTGCTGCGAGCGGCTGGTCATGCCGCGTCCCCGGCCGGGTCATTGCGCACCGTGGTGTCGCCGTTCGGGAGGAGGCTGACCTTGATCGACTCCCTGCCCGACGCCACCAGGTCCAGCCCCTTCTGGAACTCCGACAGCGGCAGCTGGTGGGTGACGATCTCGTCCATCGGGAGCTTTCCCTGCTCGATGAGGCGGATCGCCGCCGGCCAGCAGTTCGGACCCAGGTGGGCGCCCAGGACGTCGAGCTCCTTGTCGTCGCTGATGATGCTCCAGTCGACGCTGACGTCGTCCTTGAAGACGGAGTACTCGACGAACCGGCCGAGCTTGCGCAGCAGATTGAGGCCCTGCGGCACCGCGGACGGGTGGCCGGTGCCCTCCAGGTAGACGTCGGCGCCGTAGCCGTCGGTCAGCTCCATGATGCGCGCGACCGCGTCCTCCTCGGCGATGTTGATCGCCATGGTGGCGCCGGTCTTGAGGGCCAGCTCGAGCTTGCGCGGGTCCATGTCGAGGGCGATGACCTCGGCCGGGTTCTTCGCGGCCGCACCGGCGATCATGCCGAGCCCGATCGGCCCGGCGCCGGCGACCACAACCACGTCGGCGAAGGTGATCTGGGCTCGCTCGACCGCGTGGAGGGCACAGGACAGGGGCTCGGCGAATGCCGCGTGCGCGGCCGGGATGGAGCCGTCGATCTTGTGCACGAGCGACGCCGTCGAGAGCACCATGTACTGCTCCATGCCGCCGGGGTTGGCGCGCTTGAAGCCGTACATGTCGTGCACCTGGCACATGTGGTAGTTGCCGGTCGTGCAGTAGCGACACTCCCAGCAGGGCACGATCTGCTCGACCACGACGCGGTCACCGACGTCGATGCCCCAGTGCTCGCGAGCCTCGTCGTCGAGCTGCACCACGCGACCGCAGATCTCGTGGCCGGGCACGACCTCGGTCTCGGACCAGGCGGGGCGGTTCTCGTCACCCCAGAACTTGGCGGCGCCGTGGTAGTTCTTCAGGTCGCTGGCGCAGATCCCCACGGCCTCGACCTCGAGGAGCACCTCGCCCTTGCCGGGCGTCGGGACCGGCAGCGTCTCGAAGGTGTAGTTCTCCGGGCCGTGGTTGACCACCGCCTCCATCGTCTCCGGCAGCTGCGGGGGGCCGCCTGCCTCGTTGCCGCCCGACCGGGCCGTGGGCCCAGGCTTCGTCGTCTCGGTCACGGGGACCTCCGTTGGTCCAGGGGCGCCACCTCGCACCCATGCGGTCTCTGCCAACAAGCAGAGTAGGAGGGTGATGAACATCTGTCCAGCACTAATGTTCAACAGGTGAGAATCTGTGCACGAGGTGCATAATGAGCAACGCATCCACCCTCGACCCACAGGGGTGACATCGGCGCCAGGAAGCGAATCCCTATGAGCCACAATCCAATTGACGCCTCCGAATCGGGTCATTCACGCTTCTCGCCGGACCTCCTCTACCGCGCGGCGCGGCTCTACTACCTGGAGAACGCGACGCAAGCCGAGGTTGCGACCGCCTTGGGCACCAGCCGACCGACGGTGAGCCGTCTGCTGGCAGAGGCACGGTCGAGCGGCATGGTGCACATCGAGGTCCGCGAACCGGGCACGTCCGCCACGAGCGACCTCGAGGCAGGTCTCGTCGAGCGTCTGGGACTCGATGCCGCCTTCGTGACGCCCAGCGCGCAGGGTATGCCGCTCGGAAGTGCGCTCGGCCCGGGTGTTGCAGCCGCGCTCGAACGCGCCAACCTGCAGCCGGGGGACGCGCTCCTCGTCTCATCGGGGCAGTCGACCCACGCCGTCTCCCAGCAACCGCTGCCCGCGCTGCCGGGTGTCCTGCTGGCGCCCACGGTCGGCGGCGTGGACGAGCCGGAGGAGTACTACCAGACCAACGAGATCACCCGAAGCCTGGCCGTCCGCCTGCACGGCTCTCCCGTCTTCCTCTACGCACCCGCCATGCCCAGCGAGGTGTTGTACCCCGTGCTCATGTCCGACTCGCTGATCAAGCGAGTCACCACCGTGTGGCGCACGGCGAAGGCCGCCCTGCTCGGCATCGGCGCACCGCCCCGGTCGCGCTCCTCGCTTCCGTCCTTCCTGCCCCGCGACCTGCCCGCCCTGGACAACGCCATCGGCGACATCTGCGCCCGGCCCTTCGACTCGCGCGGCAAGCCGGTGCGGTTCCCGGGCATGGACCGGCTCGTCGCCATGGAGCTCTCGGCGTTGCGGCGCGTCCCCCACACCATCGGGGTCGCGGTCGGCGCGGCCAAGGTGCCCGCCATCCGGGTGGCCGCACGCAGCGGCTACATCAACACCCTCGTCACCGACACCCCGACGGCGCGCCAGCTCCTGGCCTCGGTGGCGAACGACACGAAGGAGCGGGTCCGTTGACCCAGACACTGTCGACGACACGAGCCCTCGTCACCGGGGCGAGCAAGGGAATCGGAGCGGCGATCGCGGACGCCCTGGCCGCCGAAGGCGCGTCCCTGGTCCTGTCCGCCCGCGACGAGCAGGCACTCGAAACTCTTGCCGCGCGGTTGCGTGAGGAGTACGGCGCCGAGGTGCGCTGCCTGCCAGTCGACCTCACCGACCCCACAGCACCGGAGCGGCTGGCGGAGGAGTCGTGGGCGACCTTCGACGGCCTCGACCTGCTGGTCAACAACGCCGGGCGGTCCATCACCGGGCCGGCGGCAAAGGTGACCCGCGAAGACTGGGACGCGGTCATGACGGTCAACCTGCACGCGCCGGCCATGCTCGCCGCCGACGTGGGTGGCCGCATGGCCGAGGCGGGCGGTGGACGCATCGTCACGATCGGCTCCGCTGCCGCCCTCCGCGCGCTGCCGGAGCACTACGCCTACTGCGCCAGCAAGGCCGCGCTCGTCATGGCGACGCGGGTCCTCGCACTCGAGCTCGGACCCCGCGGGGTGCGCGCCAACAGCGTCTGCCCGACGGTGGTGCTCACGGAGATGGGCACCCAGGTCTGGGGCGACGAGGCCAAGTCGGCTCCGATGCTCGCGCGGATCCCGGCGGGTCACTTCGCCCAGCCGCACGACGTCGCCTCGGCCGTGGTCTACCTGGCCTCCCCCGGTGCCGACATGGTCAACGGCACCGAGCTCGTCCTCGACGGGGGCTACCTCGCGACCTGACGCCGCTCGGTCCGCGGCTCGGTCCGCCGCGGCTCAGTCCGCGAAGGCACGCTCCTGCGCCGCCGCCAAGCCGTGCACGATGTCGCGGGTCGCAGGGTAGAGCTCGCTGTAGGCGGCATACCTCGCGTCGTAGACCTCGCGCGTCTCCGGTCTCGGCTCGACCACGGAACCCACTGTGGCCCAGTCAGTTTCGGGCGGAAGCAGGCCCACGCCGATGCCAGCCAGCAAGGCATCTCCGTAGCTCGCCCCGATGGTCTGCACCGGGATCTCCTGCGGGCGTCCGGTCACGTCGCTGACGATCTGGGTCCACAGACCGCCCTGGGTGCCCCCACCGACCGCCACGAGGCGCCGGATGGGGTCGTCGTCGTGCTCGAGGAAGTCGATGATCTGGCGGATGCCGAACGCAATGCCTTCGTATGCCGCACGGAACAGGTGGGCCCGACCGTGCCGCAGCGTGAGCCCGGCGACGACGCCACGCGCGTGGGGGTCGAAGATCGGGCTCCGCTCGCCGGCGAAGTAGGGCAGCAGCAGCAGTCCGTCGGACCCGGGCTCGACGGCGGCGGCCTCCCGGACGAGCTCCTCGAAGGACGGCCCCCCACACAGGTCCTGCACCCACGCGGTCAGGGATCCGGAGGTCGACATGCCCGCGGCGATCGTGTGCTGGCCGGGCTCGACACCCGCGGTCGTCCAGAGCTTGGGGTGGGTGCGGAAGCGTTCGAGCACCTGGACGAAGAAGAGCGTGGAGCCGTACATGAGCATGAGGTCGCCCGGCCCCCGCACCCCGGCCGAGAATGCCTCAGCCCATGCGTCGACCGTGCCGACGGAGACGGGTGTGCCGGCGGGTATGCCGGTCGCGGCCGCCGCCTGCGCAGTCACCTTTCCCATGACCTCGGCCGGCGTCACCAGGCGCGGCATCTCGAGGTCGCCCGCCACGTCGGGGACCCACTCCCCGATCCACGTGTTCGTGCGGACGTCGTAGAGCGGGTCGCTCTGGCTGGCCGTGTGGTGGTCGAGGACGTACTCGCCGGTGAGCTTGGCGGCGACGTAGGAGTTGGAGTTGAACCACCTGGCGCCGCCCGCCCACGCGTCGGGCTCGTGCCGGCGCAGCCACACCATCTTGGGGCCGACGGCCTGGGTGCTCAGGGCTTTTCCGCATCGCTGCAGGATCTCCTCGGCACCGAAGCGATCGGTGAGCTCTGCGATCTCCTGCTCGGCTCGACCGTCGATGCCGTAGAGGATGGCCGGCCGCACGGGCCGCAGCTCGGCATCGGTGACAAGGAGACAGGGCCCCATGCCGCTGACGCACATCGCGGCGACGCGGGTCGGGTCGATGCCGCCCATCAGCTCGCGTGCCACCTCGACCAGGTCGCCCCACCAGATGCGTTCGGCGTCGACCTCGGCCCACCCGGGGCGCGGCAGCTCCATCGTGTGCTTGCGCACCGCGGTTGCCACAATCTCTCCCTGGGGGGTTGCCAGCACGCCCTTGGTGCTTGCGGTTCCGATGTCGATGCCCAGCAGCAAGGGGTCCACGGCTCTCCTGCCTTCTCGCGGTTCGCGCCCATCCTGCCACCGACGACGGTGCGAATGGCGGCCGCGCCGGCCCGAGGTTCGGGCCCACCGGCCGAAGGCCCTGGCGGCCAGCGCGCCGCGGGTCAGCCGGGGTGCGGAGTCAGCGGGTTGTGCCGGGCGGGCGCCACAGCACCAGTGCCCCGGCGCCGCCGGCAGGCGGGCGACCGGCCCGCAACGGCGTCACGTCACCGGCCGGACCGACGGCGAAGACCCGCGACCGACGGCTGGGCTGTCCAGCCGCGGCGCGGGTCTCGTCGAGCTCGGTCCGCAGCTCCCGGACTCGGGACTGCAGGGCGGTCACCTGGTCCTCGAGCGAGAGGATGCGCTGGATGCCGGCCAGGCTGATGCCCTCGTCCTGGGAGAGCCGCTGCACCTCGCGCAGCAGCGCGACGTCGCGACCCGAGTAGCGGCGACCGCCACCACGGGTGCGCGACGGGATGACCAGACCCAGCCGGTCGTACTGGCGCAGGGTCTGCGCATGCATTCCGGCCAGCGACGCCGCCACCGAGATCACGTAGATCGGGGCGTCGTCGTCTGGCCGGAAGTCGACCTGTTCTGCCATGTCCTGCTGCCCTACTGATCAGTCCTGCTGATCCGCCTCGTGGCCGGCACCTCAGCGCCGGGCCTCCTCGAAGAGCTCCGCCCGCGGGTCGTGCCCCGCGTCCTGAGTCTTGAGGACCTCGACGGCATCCTTGGCCTCATCCGAAAGACGTTGCGGCACAACGACATGCACCTTGGCCATGAGGTCACCGGGCTTGTCCTTCTTCGGGACTCCCCGACCCTTGACCCGCAGGACGCGCCCGCTCGGCGTGCCCGGCGCGATGCGCACCTTGACCGGCTTGCCGTCCAGCGTCGGCACCGAGACCGTGGCCCCGAGCGCCGCCTCGGCGAACGTCACCGGCAGGTCGACGGTGATGTTGTCGCCGTCCCGCCCGAAGGCCGGGTGCTTCTCGACGGTCACGGTCAGGATGAGGTCACCGGCGGGGCCGCCGGCCTCACCGGGCTCGCCCTTGCCGCGCAGCCGGATCTTCTGACCGTCCTTGACTCCCACCGGGATTCGCGTGGTGATGTGTCCACCGTCGCTCGTGCCCAGCGTGACCGTCTTGCCCTCGACCGCGTCGCGGAACGACAGCGTCGTGCGGGCGGTGAGGTCCGCCCCCTTGCGCGGCCCGCGAGGGGCGCCGTACCCGGCATACCCCTGCTGTCCGCCGTAGGGCGAGGCCCCGCCGAACATGCCGCTCAGCAGGTCCTCGAGGTCGGGCTGGCCGCCACCACCGCTGGTGGAGTAGCGCACTCGCGTGCCGCCCCCACCTCCGCCGCCGCCGAACATCGAGGAGAACACGTCCTCGAAGCCGCCCTGGCCGCCGGCACTGCCGGGACCGCCCGCGGTGAAGCGGGCGCCGCCGCGCGCCATCTGGCGGATGGCGTCGTACTCCTGGCGCTGCTCGGGGTCGGACAGGACCGAGTTGGCCTCGCCGATCTCCTTGAACTTCTGCTCCGCGGCAGAGTCGCCGGGGTTCTGGTCGGGGTGGTACTTGCGGGCGAGCTTGCGGTACGCCTTCTTGATCGCCGCCTCGTCGGCGTCCTGGGGGACGCCGAGAGTGGCGTAGAAGTCCTTCTCGAACCAGTCTTGGCTGGCCATGCGTGCGCCCTCCTCTCAGTGGGACGTCGATGGGTTGGGGTATGCCGTCACTCGGGGTCGGCGACCGCGACCCGGGCCGCGCGCAGGACCTGCTCGCCACTGCGGTAGCCCGGCTGCAGGACCTGGACGACCGTGGTGGACCCGGTTGCAGGAACCGACCCGTCCGCGGGCCAGGCCGTGTGCATGAGGGCCTCGTGCACGGTCGGGTCGAACTCCTCGCCGGCCGCGCCGAACCGCTCGAGCCCGAACTTGCGCAGGGCGTTCTCGAGCTTGTCGGCGATCGCCGCGAACGGACCGCCGGCCAGGTCGCCGTGGTCGCGTGCGGCCTGGATGTCGTCGAGCACCGGCAGCAGCGACTCGAGCACCGACTGGGCGGCGCGCTCCTGGATCACCGCGCGGTCGCGGTCGACCCGGCGCTTGTAGTTGACGTACTCGGCGTTGAGCCGCTGCAGGTCCTCGAGCCGTTGCGCCGCAAGGGCCGCGTTTGCGTCCGCGCTTTCGGTCGCTCCGGCAGCCGAAGCCGCGGACGTCCCGGCGGACGTCCCGGAGTCGCGCTGGCTTGCGTCCGCGCTTTCGGTCGCCCCGGCAGCCGAACCCGCGGACGTCCCGGAGTCGGGTGCCGCCTCGGGGGCGGAGGGGGCAGCGGCCTGCTCGGCTGCTGCGCCCTCCGCGCCCTCGGCACCGTCAGGCGTCTGTGCCTGGTCGGTCACTTCTTCTCCTCGTCGTCGTCGACGACCTCGGCGTCCACGACGTCGTCGTCGGACGAGCCGCTGTCAGACGAGCCGGAGCCGTCGCTCGAGCCGTCACCCGCGGAGGCGCCGGCAGCATCGGACTCGGCCGACGCGGCATACATCGCCGTGCCCAGCTTCTGGGACTCCTCGGAGAGCTTCGCGCTCTTGGCCTGGATGTCCTCGGGGCTGGCGCCGCTGTCGGGCTTGACGGCCTCCTTGAGGTCGGCGAGCGCCTCGTCGACCGGCCCGCGGCCGTCGGCGGGGAGCTTGTCGGCGTTGTCGGCGAGGAACTTCTCGGTCGAGTAGACCAGCTGCTCCGCGGTGTTGCGCGCCTCGGTCTCCTCACGCCGCTTCTTGTCCTCGGCCGCGTGCTCCTCGGCCTCCTTGACCATGCGCTCGATCTCCTCCTTCGACAGCGCGGAGCCGCCGGAGATGGTGATCTTCTGCTCCTGGCCGGTGCCACGGTCCTTGGCGGACACGTTGACGATGCCGTTGGCGTCGATGTCGAAGGTGACCTCGATCTGCGGCACACCGCGCGGCGCCGGCGCGATGCCGGACAGCTCGAAGGTGCCGAGCGCCTTGTTCTGCTGGGCGATCTCGCGCTCACCCTGGAAGACCTGGATCAGCACGCTCGGCTGGTTGTCCTCGGCGGTGGAGAACACCTCGGAGCGCTTGGTCGGGATCGCGGTGTTGCGCTCGATCAGCTTGGTGAACAGGCCGCCCTTGGTCTCGATGCCGAGGCTGAGGGGCGTGACGTCGATCAGCAGGACGTCCTTGCGCTCGCCCATGAGGACACCCGCCTGCAGGGCCGCACCGATGGCGACGACCTCGTCGGGGTTGACGCCCTTGTTGGGCTCCTTGCCGGTCATCTCCTTGACGAGGGCGCTCACCGCAGGCATGCGGGTCGAGCCACCGACGAGGACCACGTGGTCGATGTCGGAGACCTTGATGCCGGCGTCGCGGATGACGTTCTCGAACGGCTGCTTGGTGCGGTCGAGCAGGTCCTTGGTCATCTGCTCGAACTGGGCGCGCGTCAGCGTCTCGTCCAGGTGGATCGGGCCGTTCTCGCTCATCGAGAGGTACTGCAGCGAGATGTTGGTGCTGGTCGCGGACGACAGCTCCTTCTTGGCCTGCTCGGCGGCGTCACGCAGACGCTGCATGGCGATCTTGTCCTTGGACAGGTCGACGCCGGTGTTGTTCTTCACCGTGGTGAGCAGGTGCTGGACGATGCGCTCGTCCCAGTCGTCACCACCGAGCTGGTTGTCACCGCTGGTGGCCTTGACCTGGATGGTCGAGAAGCCGTCCTCGGGGTCCTTGCCCACCTCGAGCAGGGACACGTCGAAGGTGCCACCACCGAGGTCGAAGACGAGGATGAGCTCGTCTTCCTTGCCCTTGTCGAGGCCGTAGGCGAGGGCCGCGGCGGTCGGCTCGTTGATGATGCGCAGGACGTTGAAGCCCGCGATCTCGCCGGCCTCCTTGGTGGCCTGGCGCTCGTGGTCGTCGAAGTAGGCCGGGACGGTGATGACGGCGTCGCTGACCTCCTCACCGAGGTAGGACTCGGTGTCGCGCTTGAGCTTCTGGAGGATGCGCGCGCTGATCTCCTGCGCGGTGTACTTCTTGCCGTCGATCTCGGTGGTCCAGTCGGTGCCCATGTGGCGCTTGACGGAGCGGATCGTCCGGTCGACGTTGGTGACGGCCTGGCGCTTGGCGATCTCGCCGACCAGGACGTCGTTGTTCTTGCTGAAGGCCACGACGGACGGGGTCGTGCGACCACCCTCCGCGTTCGCGACGATCGTCGGCTCCCCGCCCTCGAGGACGGCGACAGCCGAGTTGGTGGTACCGAGGTCGATGCCGACCGCACGTGCCATGGTGTTCTCCCTGTGTGTGGACTTGGCCTGCGTTTCTGTCACTCAAGTTAGGAGCCGGTATGCCGTCCGGCAACCGGGCGCCAAAGTTGAGTTCACTTGGCTCAACCTTGTGCGGCCGGATGTTGTTCCCGTCTCACCGAGGTTTTTCCGATTTCCTGCCTGCGAGGGGCCGTTCTTGCCGCAGATCCGGGCGCCGTGGCCGCCTGGCGGCCCAGGCCCTCCCTCCCCTGCCTGCTTGCTTGCTTGCCGAGCGTCCTGCACGTCAGGGGGTCGATCCCGCCGTGACGCCCAGGAGGACCGGTGGGATGAACAGCCCGCGCCGTTGGGCGCGGACGGCGGCGAGCGCCCGGGTGCCGGCGTCGAGCTTGACCAGGATGTGCTCGATGTGGGTGGCGATGGTGCGCCTGGTGACGGCGAGCCGCTGGGCGGCCTGGACGTTGTGCTCTCCGGCGATCAGCAGGCCGAGGACCTCGAGCTCGCGCCGGGTCAGGCCCTGCAGGTTGCCGCAGGGTGAGACCACCACGATGGCGCGCAGGTGGTGTGGGGCCTGCGCCGGCACCAGCAGTCCCGTGACGCGCAGGTAGCCACCCGGTTCGGCGGCGGCGGGCACCAGGAACGAGGTCTGGGGCCCGTCGAGCAGCTCGCGGGCCGCGGTCAGAGCCGGTGAGCCGGGGCGCAGCGCGGGGTGGTCGGGCAGGCCCGGGAGCAGCTGCGGTGCGCCGTTGCGGGAGAGGACCACCGCCGCGGCCGCCGAGTGCACCAGCTGCGCTGCTGCCGTGGCCGAGCGCATCGGGTCGACGGCCTGCCCCAGCGTCGGCCCGAGGGCGGCAAGCAGGTCGCGGGCCGCGTCCGAGGGGACGGTGGGACTGCCGGTGAACAGCCCCAGGAACCCGACGTGCCGCCCGTCCGGCGCGAACAGGGACAGGCCCAGTCCTTCCCGGATGCCGGCGGGTTGCAGGCACTCGGCCCAGAACCGTAGCCCGGTGATGGCCGAGAAGTCCGCGCCCCTAGCCGGCGTGCGGGAGTTGCTTCTGCCGAGCTGCTCGACCTCGTCGACCAGCCCGGGGCCGTCGAGGCAGGCCGCAGTACGGCGGTCCCAACCGATGCTGACCAGCGAACGGTGACCGCGCAACGACGCGTGCCGCAGCGCCAGCCACGCCCCGTCGAACGGCAGCAGCTCGTGCAACGGCTCCAGCAACGACCGGGCACGGTCGGCCGGCTCTTCCGCATTGGCGGCGATGCGTGCGACCTGGGTCGCGATGCGGCCGGCGTCCATCCACTCCTCCATGGCGTGGCCTCGTCCCGGCGTCAGACCACGGTGACCGGGTCGGTCGATCTGCCGATGTGTCGCGGTGCGGGTCGAGAGTTGTGTGGCGCTGGTGAGGCCCGCGGTGCCTCGGATAACCGCGAGTACCCCTCACCTGAGGGGGCAAACATGGGACAGGAGCAGACATGAAGGCACTGGTCTACGACGGACCGCGAAAGGTCAGCGTGCAGGACGTCCCGGACGCCCGGATCGAACGGCCGACGGATGTACTCGTCCGCGTCACCGCAGCGAACATCTGTGGCTCCGACCTGCACATGTACGAGGGACGCACCGACTTCGAGACCGGCCGCTGGTTCGGGCACGAGAACCTCGGCGAGGTCATCGAGGTCGGCGACGGGGTGGACAAGGTGAAGGTCGGCGAACGGGTTGCCCTGCCGTTCAACGTCTCCTGCGGGTTCTGCAAGAACTGTGAGCGGGGGTTCACGAACTACTGCCTGACGACCCAGCCGGACCCGAAGATGGCCGGCGCGGCATACGCGTTTGCAGACATGGGCCCCTGGCAGGGCGGGCAGGCAGAGCTGCTGCGCGTGCCGTACGGCGACCACAACTGTCTGCGGTTGGGCGAGGACTCGGTCGACAAGGAGGACGACTACGTGATGCTCGCCGACATCTTCCCGACCGGCTACCACGCCACGGAGATGGCCGGAGTGCTCCCGGGCGACTCCGTCGTCATCTACGGCGCCGGCCCGGTCGGGCTGATGGCCGCGTTGTCGGCCACCATCAAGGGCGCCGGCAAGGTCATGGTGGTCGACCGTCACCCCGACCGGCTCCGGCTGGCCGAGGAGATCGGCGCCATCCCCGTCGACGACTCCAAGGTCGACCCCGTCGAGTTCGTGACCGAGGAGACCATGGGCCTGGGCGCGGACCGGGGCTGTGAGTGCGTGGGCTTCCAGGCGCACGACCCGGACGGCACCGAGCAGCCCAACGCCACCTTGAACAAGCTGGTCCAGTCGGTGCGCTTCACCGGCGGCATCGGCTCGGTGGGTGTCTACGTCCCACAGGACCCCGGAGGCCCCAATGACATGGCCAAGCAGGGTGAGATCGCCTTCGACTACGGGCTGCACTGGTTCAAGGGGCAGACCCTCGGCAGCGGTCAGTGCCCCGTCAAGAAGTACAACCGGCGGCTGCGTGACCTGATCGCCGGCGACAAGGCCAAGCCCTCGTGGATCGTCTCGCACGACCTGCCCCTCGAGGACGCCCCGGACGCATACCAGAACTTCGACGACCGCACCGACGGCTGGACCAAGGTCGTGCTGCACCCCGATGGCGCGCAGCGAGGCAAGGCCACCCGGAAGAAGAGCACGCGCAAGAAGGCCGGGGCAGGAGCTCACTGACCGGTGCTCGACCACACACCCACACACCCACAGACCCACACACCCCCAGACCCCAGACCCCAGACCCACAGACCAACACAGAGAACGGAGCAGGACATGGCAGACGAGCTACAGGGCACGAGAGTCGCGATCCTGGCGGCCGACGGCGTGGAACGGGTGGAGCTCGAACAGCCCAGACAGGCCCTGCAGGACGCCGGGGCCACGACCGAGCTGCTGTCGCTGCACGACGGCGAGATCCAGGCCCGCGACCACGACCTGGAGTCGGCCGGGACCTTTGCCGTCGACGCCCTGGTCAAGTCGGCCTCGGTCAGCGACTACGACGCGCTGCTGCTGCCCGGCGGCACGGTGAACCCGGACCAGCTGCGTGTGGACGCCGACGCCGTCGGCTTCGTGCGGGACTTCATGGGCACGGGCAAGCCGGTTGCCTCGATCTGCCACGGACCGTGGACCCTGATCGAGGCGGGTGTGGCGAAGGGCCGGACGCTGACGTCCTACCCGAGCATCCGCACCGACCTGCGCAATGCCGGCGCCGACGTCGTGGACGAGGAGGTGGCGCGCGACGGCAACCTCGTCACCAGCCGCTCCCCCGACGACCTGCCCGCCTTCTGCGCGGCCATCGTGGAGCTGTTCGGGCAAGGGGCGCGCCAGCCGAAGGAGGAGAAGTGATCACGGCGGCACTGTCCGTCATCGTCCGGGCCAAGCCGGGCAAGGAGGGTGACGTCGCCGACTTCCTCCGGGATGCGCGTTCGGTCGTCGAACAGGAACAGGGGACGCGGGCCTGGTTCGCTCTCCAGCTCGACGAGTCGACCTTCGGCATCTTCGACGTCTTCCCCGACGACGAGGCCCGCCGGACCCACCTGTCGGGAGGTGTGGGCCAAGCGCTCGCTGCGCGAGGAGCAGAGCTGTTCAGCGCGGAACCGACCATCCAGAACATCGACGTCCTCGCGTACAAGCTGCCCGGTGAGGAGCCGTGACCGGCTGGGCCTCTCGCCCTTCGCCTGTGCTTGGCAGCACCATGACCGAAGTCTTCGGTGATCGCCCTCAGGGCGCTGGCCATGGCTGGCCCGCCCCGGGACGTCACCGCAGTTGTTGGAGGCAGAAGCACATGAAACGACTCTTGACCCTGGTGACCCTGGTTGGGGTGGCCGCTGGAGGCGCCGTCGTCCGCCGTGTGGTCCAGTCACACCGCAGATCCGCCGGCGAGGAGCCGCACGAGCGGTGGCGCAGCGTGACGGTCAACCGCAGCCAGGATGAGGTGATGCCCGAGGGCCGGGTGCCCCACCCATTGGCATCGTTGGGCGACCTCGTCGAGGTCCGGGCCCGATCGGCCCCTGGCGGAAAGGGCACCGAACTGGCCGCCCGGCTCCGGCGGCGCACGCCGACCGGCATCGGCTCGGCCGTGTCGCGGGTGTCGGGGGACGACCCACGTCAGCAGGTGCGCTCGGCGCTGCGGCAGGCCAAGCAGCTGGTCGAGGTCGGGGAGGTGCTCCGCGTGGATCCCACTCCGCACGGCCGCCGCGCGACGACCCCGACCGGTGAGCTCGTCGACGTCATCACCCGGCGTGCCGGCGGGGAGGGAGTGCTGTGAAGGCCTTGTGCTGGACCGGGGTGAACAAGACGTCGGTGGAGTCCGTCGACGACCCGGCGATCCTCAACGACCACGACATCATCGTCAAGGTTCGGCTGAGCACGACCTGCGGCTCGGACCTGCACCTGCTCGGCGGGTACATCCCGACGATGCGGGCCGGTGACGTGCTCGGGCACGAGTTCATGGGCGAGGTCGTCGACGTCGGCAAGGCGGTCCGCAACCACACGATCGGCGACCGGGTCACGGTCTGCTCATTCATCGCGTGCGGTCAGTGCTGGTACTGCACGCAGGGGCTGTTCTCGTTGTGCGACAACGGCAACCCGAACCCGGGCCTCTCCGAGGCGATGTGGGGCAGCGCGATCGGCGGCTGCTTCGCCTACAGCCACATGCTTGGCGGGTTCGCCGGCAGCCACGCCGAGTACATACGGGTCCCGTACGCGGACCAGGGCGCGTTCGCCATACCCGACGAGGTGTCGGACCTGGCGGCGCTGTTCGCTTCCGACGCCGCCCCGACCGGGTGGACCGGCGCTGACGGCGCCGGCATCACTCCGGGCGACACCGTTGCCGTCTGGGGCGCCGGCGGGGTGGGACAGATGGCCGCCCGTGGCGCGATGCTGATGGGGGCCGAGCAGGTGATCGTCATCGACCGGCTTCCCGAGCGCCTCGCCCAGGTCCGCCAGCACATCCAGGCGGACACCTTGGACTACACCAAGGACAGCGTCGTCGCCGAGCTCAAGGAACGCACCGGCGGTCGCGGCCCGGACGTCGTCATCGAGGCCGTGGGGATGGAAGCGCACGGCACCGGCCCGGCATACCTCTATGACCAGGTCAAGCAGCAGCTGCGGCTGCAGTCCGACCGGCCCACCGCGCTGCGGGAGGCGATCTACGCCTGCCGCAAGGGGGGCAGCCTCTTCATCCTCGGGGTCTTCGGTGGTTTCGTCGACAAGTTCCCCCTGGGCGCGATGATGAACAAGGCGCTGACCGTGCGCGGGGCGCAGCAGCTGGGGCACCGCTACATCCCGAGCATCCTCAAGCACATCGCCGCTGGCGACCTGAGCACCGAACACCTGGCCACGCACGTGATGCCGCTGGACGAGGGGCCGCGCGCCTACCAGATGTTCAAGGACAAGCAGGACGGTTGTGTCCGGGCTGTCTTCCAGCTCGCACCCTGACCCAGCGACGCGCCTCGGCCCACGCGGAAGGAAACTGATCACCAATGCGACGAATCACGTTGGCAGGCAAGGAATCTGTGCCGGTCCTGGGGATGGGGACCTGGGGCTGGGGGGAGGACCGTGGCCGGCGCGGCGACGAGATCGCAGCCCTGCGCACCGGCCTCGACCTCGGCCTCACCGTCGTCGACACGGCTGAGATGTATGCCGACGGCGGCGCCGAGGAGGTGCTCGGTGAGGCCCTCTCGGGTCGCCGCGACGCGGCATACCTGGTGAGCAAAGTGCTGCCATCCAACGCATCCCGCTCCGGCACGGTCGCGGCCTGCGAGCGCAGCCTGGAACGTCTGGGCACTGACCGGATCGACCTCTACCTGCTGCACTGGCAGGGCGGCCACCCCTTGGAGGACACCCTGGCGGCCTTCCAGCAGCTGGTCGACGAGGGCAAGATCCGGTCATGGGGCGTCAGCAACTTCGACCGCGCCGACCTGGAGGAGCTCCAGGGCGTCGCGGGCAGCGATGGGCTGTCCACCGACCAGGTGCTCTACAACCTGTCGCGGCGCGGTCCGGAGTATGACCTGCTGCCGTGGTGTGCCGACCACGAGTTGCCGGTGATGGCGTACTCGCCGATCGAACAGGGCCGCATCCTGGACGACCCGGCGCTGGCCGAGGTCGCGCAGGCGCACGGCGTCAGCCCGGCGGCAGTGGCACTGGCTTGGGTGCTGCGCCGTGACGGGATGTGCGCGATCCCCAAGGCGAGCAGCCCTGCGCACGTGCGCGACAACGCCACCGCGCTCGACGTGGAGCTGACCCACGAGGACCTCGACGCGCTCGACCGCGCCTTCCCGCCACCGAGCGGACCGGGCCCGCTGGAGATGCTGTGACGGTGGCGTGGGTATGCCGCCGGGCCGGCTCCTCGCGGGCCGTGGCCGTCGTCGTCAGAAACCGTGGGTGACGATCGGCTCGAGGGTGCCGGCGCGCAGGGCGTCGAAGACCTGGAGCTCATGGGGCACCACGGGATCCGGGAGGTCGTCGAGCGGGAACCAGCCGAGGTCGGCGCACTTCTGGGGTTCGCGGATCGTGGGCTCACCGCGCCACTCGGTGGCGCGCAGGAAGTAGTCGACCCGCTGGTTGATGGGCTCGTCCCCATAGGTGCGGTGCATCGCGCACAGCGGCTGGAGCGTCAGGTCGGTGACCCCGATCTCCTCCTCCGCCTCGCGCCGGGCTGCGTCGAACACCGACTCACCGGCCTCGACGTGGCCGGCCGCGGCGGTGGTCCAGTGACCGTCGAGGTATCCGGTGTTGCGCCGCAGCTGCATCAGGGCCTCGTCCCGGCCGTCCCTCGTGCGGAGGAACAGGACGTAGGCAGCCGGCACCACCGCGAAGCGTGAAGACATGCCGCGCAGCCTAGGGACCAGCCCCGACACCCAGTGGCCGGCACGAAGTCGATATGTAACCTTGCGGGTACGTAGCCGATGAGTTACATTCAAGCCATGGACGCAGTGCTGCAGGCCCTGGCCGACCCGAGTCGGCGGACCGTTCTCGAGACCCTGCGCGACCACCCGGCCACGGCCGGTGAGCTCGCGGACTCACTCCCGATCGCGCGCCCTGGCGTCTCGCGACACCTGCGGGTCCTGCGCGAAGCAGGCCTCGTCGAGGTGCGTCAGGACGCTCAACGCCGCATCTACAGCCTCCGACCGGAGGCGCTCGCGCCCCTCGACGAATGGCTCGCGGCATACCGCGCCCTCTGGGAGCAGCGACTCGACGCGCTGCACACCGAGGTCGCCCGGGGGAAGTCGCGCGCGAAGAAGGCCGAAGCACGAAAGCCCAACGACACCAAGGCATCCCGACCCAACGCCACCAGGAAGCAGGCCTGACCATGAGCACCAACACGGCGAGCGGCACCATGCGAGCACTCGACGACGGTCGCGGCGCGGTCCGCGTCGAGGACGTCTACGAGACCGACATCGACGACCTCTGGGCGGCGTG
The DNA here is from genome assembly GCA_023420415.1 of Actinomycetes bacterium. Taxonomy (GTDB): domain Bacteria; phylum Actinomycetota; class Actinomycetes; order Actinomycetales; family Dermatophilaceae; genus Pedococcus. The sequence continues at coordinate 197,457 of JAEZWF010000023.1, forward strand.
CACCCAGCCCGAGCGCCTGGCCCGCTGGATCGCGCAGGTCTCCGGCGACCTGCGCGAGGGCGGCACGGTGCAGGCGCTCTTCACCAGCACCGCGGGCGGCCCCCTGCGCATCGACACCTGCGATGCGCCACACCACCTGCTCCTCACCGGCGAGCCGGGCACGGATGACGAGTCGCAGATCGAGGCTTGGCTGACGGCTGAGGGGAACGGGACTCGCCTCGTGGTCGAGGAGCGCGGGCTGCCGGGCGACAAGCTCCACTTCTACGGCGCCGGCTGGCAGACCCACCTCGAGGACCTCGGCCGCTCGCTCGCGACCGACGCGAGCGCCCACCCCGATGGCTGGTCGGCGGACTCCCCCGCCGCCGCCTGGAAGGAGCGCTGGACCGAGCTCACGCCGCAGTACCAGCAGCCGCGATGATGCTGCACCTCGGTGATACCATGCGATATCACGGAGGTGACATGCCCGACGTACTCATTCGAAACTTTCCCGCGGCGGACCTTGAGCTGCTCGATCATCAGGCTCGTCGTGCCGGCTTGTCGCGCACCGAGTTCATTCGCCGTTACCTGCACCAGCAGGCACATCGGGTTCAGGCGCCCGTCACCGTGGCTGACCTGCAGGAGATCGCCGACCTCTTGTCCGACCTCGGCGACCGTGACGTCATGCGTGACGCGTGGTCATGACCTCATGGCTCATCGACAAGTCCGCATTGATCCGCCTCGACGCCACCGCAGACGCTGACGACTGGGCGGCCCGGATCTCTCGGGGACTCGTCGCCATCACGACCGTGACCCGGCTCGAAGTCGGCTACTCCGCGCGATCCGCGCAGGCGCACGCGCGCAGCCTCCGAATGCCCCCCATCGCGGCGATGCCGGTCGAGTACCTGACTCCGGCCATGGAGGATCGCGCAGTCCAGGTCCAGGGGCAGCTCGCCGAGCGCGGCCAGCACAGGGCCCCATCCATCCCCGACCTGCTCATTGCCGCCGCAGCAGAGCTGACGGGGCGCACGGTCCTGCACCTGGACAAGGACTTCGAGCTGATCGCCGATCTCACGGGGCAGCCGCTGGAGCGCATTCGCTTCTGACCCCGCGCGCCCGGAGCCACACGGCAACCGCGCCGGCGACGGCGACCAGCACGCCGACGTAGGCCACGACACCGGGCCAGGCCCACGCGGCATACGTGAGACCGGCGACGGCACCCAGCACAGAGCTGCCCGCGTAGTAGGCGAACAGGTAGAGCGCGCTGGCCTCGGCGCGATGGTGCCGCGCGAGCACCCCGACCCACCCGCTCGCGACGGCGTGGGCGGCGAAGAAGCCACCGGTGAACAGCAGCATTCCCAACAGCACCAAGGGAAGTCGCGACGACAGAGTCAGCGCGAGACCGACCGCCAGCACCACCTCGGCGGCCACCAGTGTGCGCCCCCGGCCCCACCGGTCGGCCAGCCTCCCGGCACCAGCCGACGTGGCCGTGCCCGAGAGGTACATCAGGAACACCAACCCGACCAGGGCCTCGGACAAGCTGAACGGCCTTGCCAGCAAACGGAACCCGACGATGTTGTAGACCGCGACGAACCCGCCCATCAGGAGGAACGACGTGGCGAACAGGCCCAGCAGCGCGGGCTGACGCAGGTGCGCGGCGACCGCCCGCACCGTCACCCGTGCACCGCCGGGCCTCGGCGTGAAGCGCCGCGATGCAGGCGCCAGCCGCAGGAACATCACCGTGAACCCGAGCGACACGACGGCCGCCACCTCCAGGGCCCACCGCCAGGTCGACACGTCGAGGGTGAACGCGCCCACGAGCCGACCCGCCAGCCCACCGAGCGTCGTGCCGGCGATGTAGCGGCCCATGGCGGCGCCGAGGTCGGCCGGGTCCACCTCCTCGGCGAGGTATGCCATCGCCGTCGCCGGGACGCCGGCCAGCGCCAGCCCCTGCACCGCGCGCAGCGCCACGAGCAGGCCCATCGACGGCACCCACGGCAGCACCAGCCCGACCACGACCGACACCAGCGCGCACGCCACCATGACGCGCACCCGGCCGTACCGCTCGGACAGCGCGCTCATGGGGATGATGGCGAGCGCGAGTGCGCCCGTCGTGGCCGACACCACGAGCGCCGAGGTGGCCGGCGAGACGGCGAAATCCGTTGCCAAAGCGGGAAGGACGGCCTGCGCGGCATACATGGCAACGAACGTCGTCATGCCCGCGGCGAAGAGGGCCAGCGTGATGCGCCGATAGCCGGGCTCACCCCGCCGGTATGCCGCCGGGCCGGCTCCCGTGGCCACGCTCGCCTCCTGCAGGGTCATGGGTTCCATCGTGACGGGGGCCTTGTGATATCGGAAATGAATCTTTGGTCTTGGTCATATGCGCCCCGCGCATGGGAGGATGCATGCGTGCAGGAGCTCACGCACTGGTTCGTGGTGCTGGCCGACGAGGAGAACGTCACGGCCGCCGCGGCGCGCCTGCACGTCCCGCAGCCCACGCTGTCGCGTCGGCTCAGCCAGCTGGAGCGGCGCCTGGGCGCCCGGCTGTTCGACCGCGTCGGCCGGCGGATCCGGCTCAACGCGGCCGGGCGCGCCTACCTGGAGCACGTCCGCCGCGCCGACCACGAGCTGGGCGCGGCCGCCGAGGCGGTTCGTGACCTGACCGCCGCGGAGGTGCCGTCGTTGCGGCTTGGGTTCCTCCACTCGTTCGGCACCTGGCTCGTCCCTGACCTGATCCAGCGGCTGCGCGCCCACGAGCCCGCCGTCCACGTCGACCTCGTGCAGGGAGGCCCCGAGCACATCGGTGGCCTCCTGCTCGCCGGCGAGGTCGACCTGGCCATCGTCTCTCCCCGGCCCGCGTCGTCGCGGCTGGGCTGGCGTCGGCTGCAGCGCCAGCAGGTCCGCCTGCTGGTGCCGCGCGGTCATCGGCTGGCGGTTCGGCGCAGCGTGCGCTTCGACACCCTGCGCGATGCCGAGTTCGTGGCCATGCAGCCGGGCTACTCGATGCGTCAGACGCTCGACGAAGCCTGTGCCGCAAGCGGTTTCGAGCCGCACATCGCGGTCGAGTGTCAGGAGCTCGAGACCGTCGCCGGGCTCGTGGCGGTCGGCATCGGGATCGCCCTGGTGCCGGCGGAGCAGCACGGCCGCCCCTCGAGGCCCGACGTGGTCGCCGTCCCCGTGAGCGGGGTCGATGTCACCCGCGACATCGGGCTCGCCTGGTCGCTGGACCGGCCGCTGTCCCGCATCGCCCGGACCGCGCGCACCCTGGCGCCGCAGCCGGTGCCGGACTGAGGCCGGGAGGCTGCACAGGAGCTCGGCTTGCGAGGCCCACGGGGCTCACCTTGACTGGCTGGTATGGAGTCCGCGATCACCCTCATCGTCGACGGACGCGAGCACCGCGTGACCGTGGACCACCGGTCGACGCTCCTCGACACGCTGCGCGACCGGCTGGGCATCACCTCGCCCAAGAAGGGATGCGACCACGGACAGTGCGGGTCGTGCACCGTGCTGCTCGACGGCCGTCGGCACCTGTCCTGCCTGACCCTGGCCGTCGCCCAGGACGGCGGTGAGGTCGTCACGGCTGCAGGGCTCGGCGAGGCCGAGGACGGCGAGACCGGCGAACTGCACCCCGTGCAGCAGGCGTTCCTCGCGACCGACGGTTACCAGTGCGGATACTGCACGCCCGGGCAGGTGTGCTCGGCTGTGGGCATGCTCGAGGAGGCCAAGCAGGGTGCGCCGAGCCACGTCACCGAGGACCTGACCGGCGAGGTCGAGCTGACCGACGAGGAGATCCGGGAACGGATGAGCGGCAACCTGTGCCGATGCGGCGCCTACGTCAACATCATCGCTGCCATCCGTGAGGCGGCACAGGCGTGAGGGCGCACACCTGGCAGCGCGCCACAGACGTCGCCGACGCCGTCGCCCAGGTGAGTGGCAACCCGTCTGCTCAGTTCATCGCCGGCGGCAGCAACCTCATCGACCACCTCAAGCTGGGCATCACCGAGCCCGCGCTCCTGGTCGACGTCAGCCGCCTCCCCCTCGAGCGAATCGTCCACAGCGACAAGGGTTTGCGGGTGGAGGCCAACGTGCGCAACGCCGATCTCGCAGCCGATGCGGAGGTGCGGGAGGGGTATGCCGCGGTGGCGCGGGCGCTGCTCTCGGGCGCCTCCGGGCAGATCCGCAACCAGGCCACGACCGCGGGCAACCTGCTGCAACGCACCCGCTGCGTCTACTTCCAGGACGTCACGACACCCTGCAACAAGCGCGACCCCGGGTCCGGCTGCTCGGCGCAGGACGGCTACGGCCGCTACAACGCCATTCTCGGCGCATCCGACGAGTGTGTCGCCGTCCACCCCTCCGACCTGGCCGTGGCCCTCATGGCGCTCGACACCTCGGTCACGGTCGTGGGGTCGGGCGGGGAGCGCGAGGTCGCGCTCGACGACTTCTACCGCCTGCCGGGCGACGAGCCACAGCGCGACACCACGCTGCAACACGGGGAGCTCGTCACCGCCGTGACCGTGCCGCCGCTGCCCACGGGCGCCCGGTCCACCTACACCAAGGTGCGTGACCGCGCCTCGTACGCCTTCGCCCTGGTGTCCGTGGCTGCGGCCCTCGTCCTCGACGGCGACACGGTGGAGGACGTCCGCGTCGCCTGGGGCGGGGTGGCGCACAAGCCTTGGCGCGCAAGGACTTTCGAGGAAAGGCTGCGGGGGCAGACGTTGACGGCTGAGAACGTCGACGCCGCACTCGACGCGGAGCTGGCCGACGCGAGCACGGACGCCGACACGGCATACAAGGTCCCGATGGTGCGCCGCGCGACCGCGATGACACTGGCGCGGCTCGCCCACGACGGCCCGGACCAGGAGGGCCCAGCATGACCGCCGAGCTCACGCCCCGGGCCATCGGGCGGCCGCTCGACCGCCTCGAGGGGCCACTCAAGGTCACCGGCCATGCGGCCTACGCCTACGAGGTCCCCGTCGCCGAGCCGCTCTACGCCCACCTCGTGCAGTCGACCATCGCCAAGGGCACGGTCACGAGCATCGACACGAGCGCGGCTCGATCCCTCGACGGCGTCGTGACGGTACTCGACCACACCAACGCACCACGCCTGTCCTCCACCGACAACCGTGAGCTGGCGGCGTTGCAGGACAACGAGATCGGGTTCCGCGGACAGGTGGTCGCGGTGGTCGTCGCCGAGTCACCCGAAGCCGCCCGGGAGGGCGCGCGACTGGTGCAGGTCGACTACGACGAGCACGAGCACCACGTGATCCTGCGTGAGGGAGACCCCAGGGAGTACAAGCCCGAGAAGGTCAACCCGGACTTTGCCACGGACACCAGCAAGGGCGACCTCGAGCAGGCGGTCACCGAGGCTGCCGTGGTCGTGGACGAGGTCTACCGGACGCCGTACGAGTACAACAACCCGATGGAGCCGCACGCTGTCACCGCGCTGTGGGAGGACGACGGTTCCGACGATGCCACCAGCGGCTCGACCCCACGGCTCACCCTCCACGCCTCCACCCAGTCGGTGCACGGGGTCGTCAGCACGCTCGCGCCGATTCTCGGGCTGGAGCGCGACCAGCTGCACGTCAGCTCGCCGTATGTCGGTGGCGGGTTCGGCAGCAAGGGCCTGCCGCACGTGCACGACGTCGTGGCCGCGATGGCAGCCCAGACGCTGCCCGGGCGCGCGGTGCGGTTGGCCCTGACCCGGCAGCAGATGTTCTCCCTCGCGGGCTACCGCACCGCTACGATCCAGCACTTCCAGCTCGCGGCCGACAGCGATGGCCGACTGCTCGGGATCAACCACGAGGTACTCGAACAGACCTCTGCCATCAAGGAGTTCGCGGAGCAGACGGCCATCGCGACCCGGCACATGTATGCCGCCCCGAACCGGCACACCTCGCACCGGCTCGTGCCGCTAGACGTCCCCGTCCCGTCGTGGATGCGCGCACCCGGTGAGATGCCCGGCATGGCGGCGCACGAGATCGCGATGGACGAGCTCGCCGTGGCCTGTGACATCGACCCGGTCGAGCTGCGCGTGCTCAACGAGCCCGAACGCGACCCGGAGACGGACCTGCCGTTCGGCCACCGGCGGCTCGTCGACTGCCTGCGGGAAGGGGCGAGCCGGTTCGGCTGGGACAAGCGTGACCCGCGCCCCGGGAGCCGCCGCGACGGCGACTGGCTCGTCGGGCTGGGCGTCGCCTCCGCGACCTACCCCTACTACCAGCAGCCCGCCAACAAGGCGCGGGTGCGCGCCATGGGTCAGGGCCGGTATGCCGTGTCGATCGGGGCGGCGGACATCGGCACCGGCGCGCTGACCGTCCTCACCCAGATCGCCGCCGACGCGTTGGGGGTCGAGGTCGGCTCGGTGGAGGTCGCGATCGGCGACAGCTCGCTGCCACCGGCCACGGTCGCGGGCGGGTCGGCCGGCACTGCATCGTGGGGTGCGGCCATCACGGCGGCGGCGCGGGCGTTCCGCGACGAGCACGGCGACGACCCGCCCCAGGGAGTCGAGACCACCACTGCCCCACCGCCGAACGAGAACCTCGAGAAGTACTCGTTGCACTCCTTCGGCGCCCAGTTCGTCGAGCTCGGCGTCAACGTCTGGACCGGTGAGCTGCGGGTGCGCCGGGCGCTCGGCGTCTTCTCGGCGGGGCGGATCATCAACCCCGTCACGGCCCGTTCGCAGTTCCTCGGCGGCATGACGATGGGCCTGTCGACCGGGCTGTTCGAGGAGGCGGTGCGCGACCCGCGGTTCGGCAACGTCGTGACCCAGGACCTCGCGAGCTACCACGTCGCGGCCCATGCCGACGTCCCCGAGATCGAGGCGGTCTGGCTCGATGAGCAGGACCCGCTCACCAACCCGATGGGCTCACGCGGGATCGGTGAGATCGGCATCGTCGGCATGGCAGCGGCGGTGGTCAACGCGGCATACCACGCGACGGGCGTGCGGCTCCGCGAGATCCCGGTGACGGCCGACCGGTTCCTCGACCTCGACCCGACGCTGCCGGCGCTGCAAGGTCACCCGGTGACGGCCTACGCCTGAGCCGGCGACCAGGCAGGGTCACGGCCCGCCAGGGCAAGGACGCGCTCGAACGTCGACGCACCATCGGCCACCGTCAACGGTGGGGCGAACACACCTTCGCGCTGCCCGGCAGCCTCCTGCGGGTCATCACTCGGGGTGACGATCGGCAGGACGGCTTCTGCCTCGGAATCCGTTGGCACGTATGGCTGCCCGGTGGCAACGGCAAGGTCCCACCCATGCAGCAGCACCTCGTCGAGGGCTACGAGCCCGCACGCCTGCGCCGGGAACCGGAAGCCGCCCGCCATGGTCATGCCGTCCCAGGCGGACGGCTCCTGCCAGGCGGTGGCCAGCTCGTCCAGCTGGCCGGTGAGAGTGTCGCGCCAGCCCTCGGGCAGAGGGCCGGCGGCCGGCTGGGGTGGCTGGTTGGTCGTCGGTCCATCGATCTTGGATGCGGCGTCGCGAAAGGCAGTCGTGAGCCCGAGCAGGTGGTGCACGAGTCCGGAGACGGTGGTGCCCTCCATCGGGGTCGGCGCCTCGAGCTGGTCGTCGTCGACGGCGGCCACCAGCGCGCGGACGCGGTCGGTGGTCGGGGTCAGGTCGTGCACGGCATACCTCCTGGTTGGGGCGACTCGGTCACTCAGGTCGACCGCCCCGGGGGTGGATGTTCATCGACCTTTGCGGGAGCAAAGAAATGGGCTCAGCGCGCAAGCAAAGAATGGGCTCAGCGCGGGAGCAAAGAAATGGGCTCAGTGCGCAAGCAAAGAGGCAAGGGCGGCGGGCGTTGTCGGTGGTGTGTCCTACCGTCGTCGGCATGAGCAACGAGCGAGGCCGCCACCTGCGGGTGGTGCGTGAGGAGGAGCCGCGGTCGCCGCGCCCTGAGGCGCCCGCCCGCACCGACTACTGGTCGCAGGTGCAGGCCCTGCGGGCCGAGCGGCGACGCCTTCGCGCGGGCTGAGGCCCGCCCCGGTGGCACAGTGGTCGCCATGGCGGTGAGTGTGGTGCGGCTGGGGTCGCCTCGGGCCGCGGACGAAGGTCTGCGGATCGGCACGGTGCGGCGCCCGCCTCGCGGGGTGCCGAGGGCCCAGTTCGCGAGCGGCGACAGGTACGACACGTGGCTGCCCGAGCTGAGCCCCAGCGCCGAGCTGCTCGGGCGGGGTCAGGCGGTGACGACCGACCGGGAGTGGGACGCGTTCGTACGGGCCTACCGTCGCGAGATGGCGCAGGCCGGGCCGCGTCACCTCATCGAGCTGCTCGCCTCCCTGTCGCACACCAGCGACCTCGCGGTGGGCTGCTACTGCGAGGACGAGCGCAGGTGCCACCGCTCGGTGCTGCGTGAGCTGCTGGGCGACGCGGGCGCACGCCTCCGGTAGCCCGCGTGGACGACGACCTCTTCACGCGCACGGTCACCGACCTGACCTCTGCGGACCCCGCCCTCGCGGCGATCGCTCAGTCCCACGGCACACCTGCGCTGTGGCGCCGCGAGCCGGGCTTTCCCAGCCTCGTGCTGTTCATCCTCGAGCAGCAGGTGTCGCTCGCCAGTGCGGCAGCGGCCTACCGCAAGGTGCTCGCGCGCATCGGCGTGATGGAGCCCGGGCGGCTGCTCGCGACCACGCCCGAGCAGCTGCGCGCCGACGGCGTGTCACGCCAGAAGGACCGCTACCTGCGGGGGCTGGCCGAGGCGGTGCACTCCGGTTCGCTGGACCTTGACGCCTTGGAGGGTATGCCGGACGAGCTGGTTCGCGCCCGCCTCACCGCCCTGCCGGGGATCGGTCGGTGGACCGCCGACGTCTACCTGTTGGCGTGCCTCGGGCGGCCGGACCTGTGGCCGGTGGGCGACCGGGCGTTGCAGGTCGCGGTGGCCGAGGCGCTCGGCCTGGACGCCGTGCCCGACCAGTCGCGGCTCGAGGAGCTGGGTGAGCGATGGCGGCCGCACCGGTCGACGGCGGCCCGCCTGCTGTGGCACGGCTACCTCAGCCGGCGCGGGCGCGTGGAGACCCCGCCACTGTGAAGCCGCCGCGCACCTCATGCCTACCCACTTCTTGCGACCACGCATGGCATCCCAGGCGACGTAGCGCGCCTCTGACATCCCATAAGAGACATTGCGAATGACGTTGACAGTCAATGGGTTTGGTGCGAAGCGTTGTCGGTGGTCGGGTCTAGGTTTGGGTAATGGCAAGGACGTCGACCCTCCCGCAGCGCCGGCAGGCGGTGGAGGCGGCGTGCGCTGCGATGGAGGGGTTGGCGGGGGAGCTGTGGAACGCGCAGGGTGAAGAGCTCGCATCGTTGATGGAGCTCTTCGACCGGGTCGGGGAGC
>JAEZWF010000024.1 GCA_023420415.1 Actinomycetes bacterium
GCTCCCCGACCCGGTCGAAGAGCTCCATCAACGATGCGAGCTCTTCACCCTGCGCGTTCCACAGCTCCCCCGCCAACCCCTCCATCGCAGCGCACGCCGCCTCCACCGCCTGCCGGCGCTGCGGGAGAGTCGACGTCCTTGCCATAACCCAAACCTAGACCCGACCACCGACAACACTTCGACCCAAACCCGCTGCGCCCCAAAGGAATTCAATGAACTGACAACTACCAGTTCCGCCGTCACCGAACACGGGCCCAACCCGTCCGCACTTCCGGCCACTCGGTCTCGACGGCGGCCGCACGACCGGCCCTGAGTGGCCCGAAGTCAGGGCACAAGCAGGGCAGTCACCCAGTCTCAGGAGATGCGCGACGCACGCGGTCGGCACCGACCCGGCAACACGGCATACCGGGCATCCCTCTCGCACAGCGCAAAGCGGCATAGGTTGGGCACCATGACGGGACCAACGGAGGTCACGCAGCCCGGCCCTGCGCGGACGCCTGACGCATCGGTGGAGGAGCTGGTCGCCGAGTACGACGAGGAGCGACCGGCGCGGCGGCTGTCGCCGCGGCTCGACCAGGTGCTCACGGCGGTCTGCTTCCTCGTGTCGCTGTTCGTGCTCTACCAGGTCTTCCGGCCACTGCGGCAAGGCGGGCAGTACTACCTGATCCTGTTCCTCGCGTTCATCCTGCCGATGGTGTTCGTCTGCTACCGCGCGGGACGTCGCCGCTCGCGTCTGACCAAGGGCCGCGCCGACGGGCCCACTCCCACAACGACTTCCGACAACCCGGGCCCTCTCGACTGGGCGCTGGCCATCTTCGCCTTCGTGGTGTGCATCTACCCCGTGCAGCCGTTCGTCATCGGCGACGGCGGCGGCGGGTTCGACGCCTTCCTCGACCGCCAGGGCGAGCTCGGCACCGTCGACCTCGTCATGGGCACGATCCTGACGGTGCTCGTCCTCGAGGCCACCCGCCGCACCACCGGCCTCGTCCTGCCGGCCGTGTGCATCGTCGCGTTCCTTTACGCCTACTACGGCGGCTTCCTCCCGGTGTCGTGGTCGATCAGCCACGCGGGCATCGACTTCACCGGCATCATCAACGGCTTCTACAACGACGCCTCCGGGTTCTTCGGCGTCCCGCTCGACGTCGCCGCCTCTTACATCGTCCTGTTCACCATCTACGGCGCGGTCCTCGAGGCCACGGGTGCCAGCCGGTTCTTCATCGACATCTCGTTCGCGGCGTTCCGCAAGTCGACCTCTGCCCCCGGCCGCACGGTCGCCCTGTCCGGCTTCCTCCTCGGCACCGTCTCGGGTTCGGGCACGGCCACCGCCGTCAGCCTCGGCTCGGTCGCCTGGCCGATCCTGCGCAAGGCGGGCTACCCCAAGGAGAACGCCGGCGGCATGCTCGCGGCGGCCGGCATCGGCGCCATCCTGTCGCCTCCGACGCTGGGCGCCGCAGCCTTCATCATCGCCGAATACCTCGGCCAGAACTACCTCAACGTCCTGCTCTGGGCCACGATCCCGACGATCCTCTACTACCTCGGGATCATCCTCGCCGTCGAGATCGACGCCCGCCGGTTCGGCGCCCGCGAGGTCACCGTCAACACGCACAGCGCGCGTCACCTGTTGCTTCGCTTCGGCTACCACTTCCTGTCGCTGTTCGTCATCATCGTCTTCCTCGCGCTCGACATCCCACCGTTCAAGGCAGTCGTCTACGCCACCCTCGTCGCTGCCGGCTTCGGCTTGGTCGAACGCGTTGTCTCCCACCGCGATCCACTCGACCCCGACGACGAGAAGCGACCCCTCCCGGAGGCGTTGCGCAGGTATGCCGCGCAGCTCTATCGCGGGTTGGCCGCCGGTGTGCGTTCGGTGCTGCCGGTCGCGTCCGTGTGTGCCGCGGCGGGCATCATCACCTCGGTCATCGTCAAGACCGGCATCGGGCAGAGCCTCGCGACGATCCTGGTCAGCGTGGCGAAGGCGGTCACGGACAACCCCACCGGCGTCCTCGTCATCACGGCCGTCCTCGCCGCCGTCGCCATCGCCATCCTCGGCCTGGCGGTCCCAGTCACGGCGTCCTTCATCATCAGCTGGGTCGTCATCGGGCCGGCCCTGCAGAGTCTTGGCGTCAGCGCCCCCGAGACCGCGATGTTCATCTTCTACTACGCCGTGCTCTCCGAGGTCTCTCCCCCGACAGCCCTTGCGGCAGTGGCGGCTTCGGCCATCACCGGTGGCGACACGATCAAGACGATGTGGCAGGCGTGGAAGTACACCCTGCCCGCCTTCCTCGCGCCCTTGGCTTTCGTCATCACCGAAAACGGATCCCACCTGCTCATGCAGGGCGACGTCGTGTCGATCATCTGGACCACGGTGGTGTCGATGCTCGCAGTCGCCGCCCTCGCGGTGGTCACGGGCGGCTGGCTCTTCGGCCCGGCCTCGCCCATCGTCCGCGCCCTGTGCGTCCCAGCCGCCGCGCTCCTGCTCTACCTCCAGCCCTTCTCCATCGGCGTCGGGCTCGCGTTCCTCGCGGCCGCCGTCGCCCTTGCCTACGTCACCCGCAACAGAACCCGCACCCAGGAGGAAACAGCATGAGGCGCTCCACGATCCGCCGACCGGTCACCACGATTCGCCGATCAGCCACCACGCTCGCCGCCGTCACGGCACTCGTCCTCGCGGTCGCAGGCTGCGGTGGGAAGCAGGACCGCACCGGTGCCGACGCCGGCGGTGACACGTCGTCCTGCGAGGCCAGCCCGGCGCAGATGACCATCGCCACGGGCAACAGCACCGGGGTCTACTACGCCCTCGGTGGCGGCCTCGCATCGGTCATCTCCGCCAACACCAAGATCAAGGCGACCGCTGCCGAGACCGGCGCCTCGGTGCAGAACATCCAGCAGCTCGTCGACAAGAAGTACGACATCGCCTTCTCCCTGGCCGACACGGCTGCGGACGCGGTCCAGGGCAAGGGCGCGTTCGAGGGCAAGCAGGCCGACGTCAAGGCGCTCGCCCGGATCTACTCCAACTACACCCAGGTCGTCGTCAGCACGAAGTCCGGCATCAACAGCGTCGAGGACTTCAAGGGCAAGCGGATCTCCACCGGGTCTCCCAAGTCCGGCACCGAGGTCATCGCCAACCGCCTCATCGAGTCCGCCGGCCTGAAGCCCGGTGATGTCAAGGCGCAGCGGCTCGACCTCGCCAAGACCGTCGACGGCATGAAGGACGGCAGCATCGACGGGCTCGTCTGGTCCGGTGGTTTGCCCACCGGTGGCATCACCGACCTGGTCAGCTCGATGAAGGGCCAGGTGAAGTTCGTCGACATCACCCCGTTGCTGCCCAAGATGCAGGCGGTCAACTCGGTCTACGCCGAGGGCACCATCCCGGCGGCGACCTACGGCACCGAGGCCGACGCCAAGACGATCGTGGTGCCCAACGACCTGCTGGTGCGCTCGGACTTCGCCGACAACAACGCCTGCGCCCTCACCAAGCTGCTCTTCGACAAGAAGGACGACCTCGTCAAGGTGCACGTCGCGGCCAAGGAGCTCGACCCCAAGACGGCGGCCGAGACCGCACCGGTCGAGCTGCACCCGGGCTCCAAGCGAGCCCTGGACGAGCTCGGCTGACCGGTCCCCGACCCGCTCGGCGGCGGCTCGGACCTCCAGGGGTCCGGGCCGCCGCCTTTTCGGCCATGCACCCAAGGGAGTAGGACCGAAGCCTTCCCGAGGGGGATTCGCCCGCCCTGCGCGTGGGACAACAGTGGTGGACGTTCGATGGACGACCCCAGGAGACAGCCATGACAACGCCCTTCCGCTTCGGCCTCGTCGCGCTCCCCTACCCGGGCGCCGACTGGGCCGGCACCGCGCGCCAGGTCGAGGAGCTCGGCTTCGACAGCCTGCTCGTGCCCGACAACCTGCACGCCACCCCCGCGGCCCTGGCCTGCGCGTCCGCCGCGGCAGCTACCGAGCGCATCGCGGTCGGTCCCTACGTCGTGGCGACGCCGTTGCGCAGCCCCGGCCTCGTGGCCGCGGATGCCGCTGGGCTGCACCAGCTTTCGGGCGGGCGGGTCGAGTTCGGCCTGGGCGCTGGGCGACCCGATGCCGAGGATGAGGCGCGCCAGCTCGGCGTCGAGTTCGGCACCCCCGGCGAGCGGATGGCCCACCTCGAGGCGACCATCGAGGCGGTTCGCGCGCGAACGCCTGACGTGCACATCACGGTCGCCGCAGCGGGCCCGCGGATGCTCGCCCTCGGCGGTCGCCTCGCCGACGTCGTCGCGCTCGGGGCCTCACCGTTCGCGACCGCCGACGACCTCGCGCGGATGGCCGACACGGTGCGCGCCGGGGCGGGCGACCGGGCCGATGACGTTCAGCTCAACGTCAACCTGTCAGCCGTCGGTGACGAGGTGCCGCCCTGGCTCGCCGAGAAGATGGGTCTCACCATGGAGCGTCTCGTCGAGGCGGATGCCGCGACCTACCTGCGCGGGACGCCCGACGACATGGCGCAGACCCTCGTGGAGCGGCGCGAGCGCACCGGTGTCTCCTACGTCTGCGCAGGCGCCAACCACGCGCAGGACCTCGCCCCCGTCGTGGCTCTCCTGCGCGACGCCTGAGCCGCGTCCCTCACCGAGGCCCGGGCGCAGGTATGCCGCGTGCGAGACTCTCGCACGCGGCATATCTGGTGTGTCACAAGGGTTTTCAGGCGTTGACGACCAGCCCGAGCTCGCTCTCGCTGGCCAGCCCGGGGTGCTTGGGCAGGATGCGCACGGTGTAGCCGAACGACCCGGTGCGCGACAGCGCGAAGTCGCCGGCGAACTGGTGCCGGCCGCCCTCGTAGGACTCGACGTGCTGCAACGACTCGGCCTGGATGTCCGTGAGGTCGTCACTCTCGTTCGCCGTGCCGTGCACGACCTGGACGTCGACCTCGTCGGGTGACAGCTCGCCCAGCGAGACGTAGGCCCGCACGTGCAGGGTCTCACCGATCTGCGGGCTGTCGCTCACGCCCGCGGACTCCACGTGGTCGACGCGGACCTGGGACCAGGCTGCCTCGACCTTCTGCTTGTAGGCCGCGAGCTCCTTGGCCCCCGGGTAGCCGGGACCGTTCATCTCCCAGCCCGCGCGGGCGGCCGGGGCGTAGAGCTTGATGACGTAGTCGCGGACCATGCGGCTGGCGAGGACCTTGGGGCTCAAGGTCTGCAGCGTGTGGACCATCATCGACAGCCAGTTCTGCGGCAGGCCGTCGGCGTCACGGTCGTAGAACCGCGGCGCGACCTGGGTCTCGATGAGGTCGTAGAGGGCAGCCGCCTCGATGTCGTCGCGGCGCTGCTCGTCCTCGACGCCGTCGGCGGTCGGGATGGCCCAACCGTTCTCGCCGTCGTACCACTCGTCCCACCAGCCGTCGAGGATCGAGAGGTTGAGGCCACCGTTGAGCGCGGCCTTCATGCCGCTGGTGCCACACGCCTCGAACGGGCGCAGCGGGTTGTTGAGCCAGACGTCGCAGCCCGGGTAGAGGTGCTGCGCCATGGCGATGTCGTAGTTGGGCAGGAAGACGATCCGGTGGCGCACCTCGGGGTCGTCGGCGAACCGCACCATCTGCTGGATGAGCTGCTTGCCGGTCTCGTCGGCCGGGTGCGACTTGCCCGCGATGACGAGCTGGATCGGGCGCTCCGGGTCGAGCAGGAGGCGCTTGAGCCGCTCCGGGTCGCGCAGCATGAGCGTGAGCCGCTTGTAGGTCGGCACCCGGCGGGCGAACCCGATGGTCAGCACGTCGGGGTCGAGGATGTCGTCGGTCCAGCCGAGCTCGGCCGGGCTGGCACCACGCTTCTTCCACGACGCCTTGGTGCGGCGTCGGGCCTCCTCGACGAGCTGGGCGCGCATCTCGCGCTTGGTCTCCCAGATCGCCTGACGCGGCACGTCGGGGATGCGGTCCCAGGCGTCCTCGCGCTCGATGTCGGTCGTGCCGAGGTGCTTGGCCGCCAGCTCGTAGACACGTCGGTCGACCCACGTCGGGGCGTGGACACCGTTGGTGATGCTCGTGATCGGCACCTCGGCGTCGTCGAAGCCGGGCCACAGCCCGTCGAACATCTCGCGGCTCACGACACCGTGCAGCTGCGAGACGCCGTTGGCGCGCTGGCCCAGGCGCAGGCCCATGACGGCCATGTTGAAGATGCCGGGCTGCCCGCCGGGGTAGGTCTCCGCACCCAGCTCGAGCAGCTGCTCGACCGGCACACCGGCGACCGCGTTGTCACCGCCGAAGTGCAGCGTGATCAGGTCCGCGCCGAACCGATCGATACCCGCTGGCACCGGGGTGTGCGTCGTGAAGACCGTTGCGGCGCGGACTGCCTCGAGCGCCTCGTCGAAGGAGAGGCCCTCGGACTGGGTCAGCTCGTGGATGCGCTCCACGCCGAGGAACCCGGCGTGGCCCTCGTTGGTGTGGTAGACGTCCGGCGCCGGCGCGCCGGTGAGCCGCGACCACAGACGCAGCGCGCGGACGCCGCCGATGCCGAGCAGCATCTCCTGCTGGAGCCGCTGCTCACCGCCACCGCCGTAGAGCCGGTTGGTGATGTTGCGGGCGGCCTCGTCGTTGTCGGGCACATCGGAGTCCAGCAGCAGCAACGGAACTCGCCCGACCTGGGCCCGCCACACGTGGGCGTGCAGGCTGCGGCCACCGGGCAGGTCCAGGGTGACGACGCTCGGGGTGCCGTCCTCCTCGCGCAGCAGGCTGAGCGGCAGGCCGTCGGGGTCGAGGACGGGATAGGTCTCCTGCTGCCAGCCGTCGCGGTTGAGGCTCTGCTTGAAGTAGCCGGTCTTGTAGAACAGGCCGACGCCGACGATCGGCACGCCAAGGTCGGAGGCCGTCTTCAGGTGGTCGCCGGCGAGGATGCCGAGGCCGCCGGAGTACTGCGGCAGCACCTCGGTGATGCCGAACTCGGGGCTGAAGTAGGCGATCGAGCTCGGTGCGCGGCGCCCGTCGTGGCCGGGCTCCTGCCCGTCCGCCCAGGCCTGGTACCACTGAGGCTGGGTCAGGTAGGCGTCGAGGTCGGCCTTGGCCGCACCGACTGCGGCGGTGAACTCCTGGTTGGCCGCGAGGTCGGCCAGCTCCTGCGGCGACAGCGCGGAGAGCAGCCGCACGGGGTCGTGGTGTACCCGCTCCCACGCGGCCGGGTCGATCTGCTGGAACAGGTCGCGGGTCGGCGGGTGCCACGACCAGCGCAGGTTGCTCGCGAGCTCGCCGAGGGCCGTGAGCGGCTCGGGCAGGACAGTGCGGACGCTGAAGCGTCGGATCGCCTTCACGAGGGGTCATCCTAGGGCCTCGCGCGACCACCTCTGACGGGTTCTTGCAAACCTTTCAGATACTTTTCAGGCGTTCGTCCGGGTCGTGCCCGCAAGAGGTATGCCGCGGCCGAACCGAGTAGCGTCGCCTGCGTGACTGCACGCCCCCCTGCAACCACGCCCCCGACCACCACTCCCGCGCGCGGCCGCAAGGCCAAGGCGCGAGGCAAGGGAAAGGCCGTGGACGGCATACCGGCCAAGCCCGGCTCGGCCCCGAGCCCCGTCGAGCCACCGCGCAGCCACCCGCCGCAGACGCCGATCGGCCGGATCCCGGTGCAGGACGTGCAACCGTGCGTCGACGACGGCCTGCGCCCCGCCAAGTCCGTGGTGGACGAGGAGTTCACGATCCGCGCGACCGTCTTTCGTGAGGGCCACGACGCGGTCAACGCCAACGTCGTGCTGACCGCCCCGGACGGCAGCGAGCAGCACGTGCCCATGACCTGCACGAACGCCGGCCTCAACAGCTGGGAGACCACCGTCCGCGCGGACCGGCTCGGCTGGTGGACCTACCGGGTCGAGGGCTGGTCCGACCCCTACGCGACGTGGGAGCACGACGCGGGCATCAAGGTGGCCGCCGACATCGACACCCAGCTGATGCTCGACGAGGGCATCCGCGTCCTCGAGCGCGCCCTCGCCGAGGTGGACCGTCCGGCCGATGGCGCCACCGCCCTGCAGGACGCCGTCACCGCCCTGCGCGACACCTCTCGACCCCCGGCCGTGCGACTGCGGGCCGCGCTCGACCCGGCCGTCCACGCCGAGCTGGCGCAACGCCCCCTGCGCGACCACGTCAGCCCCTCGCGTGACCTGCCGCTGCTCGTCGAACGCGACCGCGCGCTCTACGGCTCGTGGTACGAGATCTTCCCGCGCTCCGAAGGCGCCGTTCGCGACCCCGAGACCGGAAAGTGGACCTCGGGCACCCTGCGCACCGCGGCCGACCGCCTGCCCGCCATTGCCGACATGGGGTTCGACGTCGTCTACCTCACCCCCATCCACCCGATCGGCACGGCCGCCCGCAAGGGACCGAACAACACCCTCAATGCAGGACCGGACGACCCCGGCAGCCCCTACGCCATCGGGTCCCCCGACGGCGGGCACGACGCCATCCACCCCGACCTCGGCACGTTCGAGGACTTCGACGCCTTCGTCGCGCGCGCCGACGAGCTCGGCCTCGAGGTGGCGATGGACATCGCCCTCCAGTGCTCGCCCGACCACCCCTACGTGCAGACCCACCCGGAGTGGTTCACCACCCGCGCCGACGGCACGATCGCCTACGCGGAGAACCCGCCGAAGAAGTACCAGGACATCTACCCGCTCAACTTCGACAACGACCCGGCAGGGGCGTATGCCGAGATGCGCCGGATGATCCAGGTGTGGATCGACCACGGGGTCAAGATCTTCCGCGTCGACAACCCGCACACCAAGCCGGTCGAGTTCTGGCAGTGGCTGATCCAGGACGTCGCCGCGTCGCACCCCGACGTCATCTGGCTGGCGGAGGCGTTCACCAAGCCGGCCATGATGCACACGCTCGCCAAGGTCGGCTTCCAGCAGAGCTACACCTACTACGCCTGGCGCAACGCCAAGTGGGAGCTCGAGGAGTACGTCCGCGAGCTCGCCGGCGACGCGGCGGCATACATGCGTCCGTCGTTCTGGCCGACCACGCACGACATCCTCACGCCGTACATGCAGTTCGGCGGGCCAGCCGCGTGGAAGCTGCGGGCGGCGCTCGCGGCGACCCTCGTGCCGACCTACGGCATCTACGCCGGCTACGAGCTGATCGAGCACGTGGCCCGGCCCGGCGCGGAGGAGCAGATCGACAACGAGAAGTACGAGTACAAGGACCGTGAGTGGTACCGCTACGAGAAGGGCGGTGACCTCGAAGGACAGTCCTTGGCCGGATATCTCAAGCGGCTCAACGAGATTCGTCGCGACCACCCCTCGCTGCACTGGCTGCGCAACATCACGTTCCACCCCGTCGACGACGAGAACATCATGGCGTTCTCCAAGCGGCGCACCCTCCCCGACGGCACCGAGGACATCGTCCTCGTCCTCGCCAACCTCGACCCACACAGCACCCGGGAGTCCGTGATCCACCTCGACATGCCCGCGCTCGGCCTGGGCTGGCACGACCAGATCGCCGCGCACGACCTCGTCACCGACCAGTCGTGGCAGTGGGGCGAGAACGTCTACGTGCGGCTCGGGCCCGAGACCGAACCGGTCCACATCGTCGAGGCGAGGAGGCTCTAGTGCAGGGTCTCAACCTCAACCAGCCAGGGCTGCGGCACGACCCCGAGTGGTTCAAGACGGCGGTGTTCTACGAGGTGCTGGTGCGTGGCTTCGGCGACTCCAACGGGTCGGGAGCTGGCGACTTCACCGGGCTCATCGCGCGGCTGGACTACCTCCAGTGGCTCGGGGTCGACTGCCTCTGGCTGCCGCCGTTCTACGCCTCACCGTTGCGCGACGGCGGCTACGACATCGCCGACTACACCCAGGTGCTGCCGGAGTTCGGGACGCTCCCCGACTTCCAGGAGCTGATCACGCAGGCGCACGCCCGCGGCATACGCATCATCACCGACTTCGTCATGAACCACACGAGCGACCAGCACCCGTGGTTCCAGGCGTCGCGCTCGGACCCCGACGGCCCGTTCGGCGACTTCTACGTGTGGTCCGACACCGACGAGAAGTACACCGACGCGCGCATCATCTTCATCGACACCGAGGTCTCCAACTGGACCTTCGACCCGGTGCGGCGGCAGTTCTTCTGGCACCGCTTCTTCAGCCACCAGCCCGACCTCAACTTCGAGAACGAAGCCGTGCACGAGGCGATGTTCGACGTCGTCCGGTTCTGGATGGACATGGGCATCGACGGGTTCCGGCTCGACGCGGTCCCCTACCTCTACGAAGAAGAGGGCCACAACGGCGAGAACCACCCGAAGACGCACGAGTTCCTCGCCAAGCTGCGACGCATGGTCGACGAGGAGTATCCCGGCCGGATCCTGTTGGCGGAGGCCAACCAGCCGCCGGCCGACGTGGTCGACTACTTCGGCACCGAGGAGTCGCCGGAGTGCCAGATGTGCTTCCACTTCCCGGTGATGCCGATGCTCTACTACTCGCTGCGCGAGGAGAAGGCGGCGCCCATCATCGACGTCCTCGCGAACACGCCCGCCATCCCCAAGGGCACCCAGTGGGGCACCTTCCTGCGCAACCACGACGAGCTCACCCTCGAGATGGTCACGCCGGAACAGCGCGCCGCGATGTACGGCTGGTACGCGCCCGACCCGCGGATGCGCGCGAACGTAGGCATCCGTCGCCGCCTGGCGCCGCTGCTCGACAACTCGCGTGCCGAGATCGAGCTGATCCACGCGCTGCTCCTGTCACTGCCCGGCTCCCCCTGCCTCTACTACGGCGACGAGATCGGCATGGGCGACAACATCTGGCTCAACGACCGCGACGCCGTGCGCACCCCGATGCAGTGGACGCCGGACCGCAACGCGGGGTTCTCGGTGGCCGACGCCGGCAAGCTCTACCTGCCGGTGATCTCCTCGCTCGTCTACCACTACAACAACGTCAACGTCGAAGCCCAGATGGCGCACAGCTCCTCGCTGCTGCACTGGGTCAAGGCGATGCTCGAGGTGCGGCGGCGGCACCCGGTGTTCGGTCGCGGCGCGTTCGAGGTCTGCCCTGCCGACAACGAGGGCGTCCTGGCATTCCTGCGCGTCGAGTGGCCCGAGGACGGCGGGGCCCAGGACAGCGAGGCGATCCTGTGCGTCAACAACCTCACCGGCCGCCCACAGGCCACGACGATCCAGGTGCCTGACCAGTTCAAGGGCGCGCAGGCGGACGACCTGTTCGGCGGCCAGGGGTTCCCGAAGGTCTCCGACGACGGCACCATCACGCTGACCCTCGGCTCGCGTGACTTCTACTGGCTGCGACTGGCACCGGCGGCTGCTCGTGGCTGAGATCCACACTGGCGCAACACTTTCGCCCGGCAAGAAGGAGCTCGTCGAGGCGTGGCTCGGCCGACAGCGGTGGTATGCCGCCAAGGGCAACACGCCCCGGGTCCGTCGCGTCTGGTCGTGGCGCCTCGACGACCCGGCCGGCCAGGTGGGCATCGAGACGATGCTCGTCCTCGACGAGAGCGAGTCCGTGCCGGTGCTCTACCAGGTGCCGCTCACCTACCGTGGTGCACCGCTCGAGGGCGGGGACAGCGCGCTGGTCGGCATCACCGAGCACAGCGTGCTGGGTCGCCGTTGGGTCTACGACGCACCGCACGACCCCGTGTATGCCGCGCAGCTGCTCGCGCTGGTGCTCGGCCGGGTGGGCGCGGTGTCGGGCAGCGAGTCGGACAAGGGCGAGCCGGCTGTCGTGGCCGGGCCCCACGCGTCGTGGCACGGCGACGTGACGTTGCGGGGGTCGCGGGTGCTGTCCGGCGAGCAGTCGAACACCTCGATCATCTTCGACTGCGTGGACTACTCCGGCGCACCGAAACCGTTGATCTGCAAGGTTTTCCGCATGCTGCAGCCCGGCGAGAACCCGGACATCACGCTCCAGGGCGCGCTGTCCGAGGCGGGCTCGACCCGGGTGCCGGGCATGGTCGGCACGGTCGCGGCGACCTGGCCCTCGCCGTTCGTGGAAGGCGACACGGCACGCGGTGACCTGGCGTTCGCGCAGGAGTTCTTCCCCGGCACCGAGGACGCCTGGCGGGTCGCGCTCAAGGCGGTCGCCGCCGGGGACGACTTCACCGAACCGGCCCGCGAGCTGGGCGCGGCAACGGCCGAGGTGCACGACCTGCTGCGCACCGTCCTGCCCACCGAACCAGTGACCGTCGAGGCCATCGCCGAGGTCGTCGCGGGCATGCGCGGTCGCTACGTCGCGGCGGCCTCCGAAGTCCCCGCGCTCGCGGCATACGAACACGGCATTGCCGATGTCTTCGACCGCGCCGTCAACGCGAACTGGCCTGCACTGCAACGCATTCACGGCGACTACCACCTGGGGCAGGTGCTCCAGGTGACCGGCCGCGGCTGGGTGCTGCTCGACTTCGAGGGGGAGCCGCTGCGGCCCCTCTTCGAACGCAGCCGACCTGACCTGACGGTCCGCGACGTGGCAGGGATGCTGCGCTCGTTCGACTACGCCGGAGGGTCGTGGGAGCACTCGCACCCCGGGCGTTCGGCGCGCGAGTGGGTCGAGTCGGCGCAGAACGCCTTCCTCGACGGGTACGCCGAGTCCGCCGGCAGCGACCCACGCGAGGACGCGGCCCTGCTCATCGCCTTCCAGCTGGACAAGGCGCTGTACGAGGTCGTGTACGAAGCCCGCAACCGGCCGACCTGGCTGTCGATCCCGACGGCCGCGGTCGCCCGCCTGCTCGACGACGCCCGAAGGGACCTGCCATGAACGACAAGCCCCGCACCCCTGAGTCCGCCCGCACCCCCGAGTCTTCGGAAGATCGCACTGGGTCCAGCCAGGAGGATCTTCCGAAGACTCGCGGCACCCGGGAGGCCGGGCGCGAGCCGGCCCTGGTGCGCGAACCCGTCACCGTCCCCGTGCCCACCTCCCCGGCGGAGGCCATCCGCGCCCTCGTCGACGGCCGCCACCAGCAGCCGCACGACCTGCTCGGCCACCACCTCGAGCCCGAGGGCCTGGTCATCCGGGCCTACCGGCCGTTCGCCCGGTCGGTCGCGGCAAAGCTGGCCGACGGTGAGCGGGTGGAGCTCGAGCACCAGAGCGACGGTGTCTGGGCCGGCCTGCTGCCCGGCGCCACGCAGACCCAGGACTACCGCCTGCTGGTCACCTATGCCGACGGTTTCGAGCACGTGCAGGACGACCCCTACCGGTTCGCCCCGACGCTCGGCGACATCGACCTGCACCTCATCGGCGAGGGCCGCCACGAGCAGCTGTGGACCGTCCTCGGCGCCCACGTGCGCGAGTACGACGGCCCGATGGGCACCGTGCGCGGGACGTCGTTCGCCGTGTGGGCGCCGCGGGCCCAGTCGGTGCACGTCACCGGCGACTTCAACCGCTGGGACAACCGCAGCCACCCGATGCGCCTGCTCGGTGAGTCCGGCGTGTGGGAGCTCTTCGTGCCCGAGGTGGGTGAGGACACGCTCTACAAGTTCCTCGTCCGCGGAGCTGACGGACGGGTGCAGGAGAAGGCCGACCCGATGGCTCGTGCCACGGAGCTGCCCCCAGGCCGCGCGTCCAAGGTCGAACGCTCCCACTACGACTGGAACGACGGCGACTGGATGCAGCGCCGGGCGGAGGCGAACCCGCACACCGGCCCGATGAGCATCTACGAGGTGCACCTCGGGTCCTGGCGACAGGGCCAGACCTACCGCGAGCTGGCCGAGCACCTCGTCAACTACGTGAGCGACATCGGCTTCACCCATGTCGAGTTCATGCCGATCATGGAGCACCCCTACCCGCCGTCGTGGGGCTACCACGTCACGGGCTACTACGCCCCCACCGCGCGCTACGGCTCCCCTGACGACTTCCGCTACCTGGTGGACCGGCTGCACCAGGCCGGCATCGGCGTCATCCTCGACTGGGTGCCTGGCCACTTCGCGACCGACCCGTGGGCGCTGGCGCGCTTCGACGGACTGCCCCTCTACGAGCACGCCGACCCCCGCCGCGGCTGGCACCCCGAATGGGGTTCGTACATCTTCGACTTCGGTCGCCGGCAGGTGCGCAACTTCCTCGTGGCCAACGCCGTCTACTGGCTCGAGGAGTTCCACGTCGACGGTCTGCGCGTGGACGGCGTCGCCTCGATGCTCTACCTCGACTACGCGCGCCGCGACGGCGAGTGGCTCCCCAACGTCCACGGCGGACGGGAGAACCTCGAGGCGGTGGCGCTCCTGCAGGAAGCCAACGCCACGGCATACCGGCGCGTCCCGGGGATCGTCACGATCGCCGAGGAGTCGACCTCGTGGCCCGGCGTCACCAAGCCGACCAACCAGGGCGGTCTCGGCTTCGGGCTGAAGTGGAACATGGGCTGGATGAACGACTCCTTGCGCTACCTCAAGGAGGACCCGGTCCACCGCCAGTTCCACCATAACCTGCTGACGTTCTCGCTCATGTACGCCTACAGCGAGAACTACCTGCTGCCGATCAGCCACGACGAGGTCGTCCACGGCAAGGGTTCGCTGCTGCGCAAGATCCCCGGCAGCCGGTACGACCAGCTCGCGACGGTGCGCGCGTTCCTCGCCTACCTGTGGAGCCACCCCGGCAAGCAGCTGCTGTTCATGGGCAGCGAGTTCGCGCAGGAGGCCGAGTGGGCCGACGGCCGGTCGCTCGACTGGTGGCTGCTCGACCACCCGTCGCACTACCGCGTGCACAACCTGGTCAAGGAGCTCAACCAGGTCTACCGCGACAACCCGGCGATGTGGGCGCTCGACTCCGACCCGGCCGGCTTCGAGTGGCTGAACGCCAACGACAACGCCGGAAACACCTACTCCTACTTGCGATTTGGCTCACCTGACCGTGAGGGTCCAGTGGTCGCCGTGGTCGTCAACTTCGGTGGTATGCCGCGTGACCCCATGCGCGTCGGCGTGCCGCGGGCGGGTCGATGGCAGGTGGCGCTGGACACCAGCGGCTTCGACGAGTACGGCACCCCCAGCCAGGCCGGGCGGGTCCTCGACGCCCAGCCGGTGCCGGCCGACGGCCAGCCGTACTCGGTCGAGGTGACGGTCGCGAAGCTGTCCGCGGTCTACCTCACGCCACTCGACGAGGCACCGGCCGAGCCGACCCAGTCACCGCAGCCCGCCCAGGAGGATGAGTCATGAACGACCCGCGCGCCGGTCAGCCGGCCCAGCCGTCCGACCTCGTCGACGTCGCACACCTGGTGACGGCCTACTACACGGGTGAGCCCGATCCCGAGAACCCCGACCAGCAGGTCGTGTTCGGCACGTCGGGGCACCGCGGGTCCAGCCTCAAGACGGCCTTCAACGAGGCCCACATCCTCGCCACGACGCAGGCGATCTGCGAGTACCGCAAGGGCCAGGGCTATGACGGTCCGCTCTTCATGGGGCGTGACACCCATGGCCTGTCGGAGCCGGCCTGGGCGTCCGCCCTCGAGGTGCTCGCCGCCAACGACGTCACCGTTCTCGTCGACGACCACGACGGCTACACGCCCACCCCGGCGGTCAGCCACGCGATCCTGCGGGCCAACGACGGACGCACCACGGGCAGCGGTCTCGCGGACGGCATCGTCGTCACCCCCTCGCACAACCCCCCGACCGACGGTGGCTTCAAGTACAACCCGCCGTCTGGTGGCCCGGCCGACACCGACGCCACCAAGTGGATCGCGGACCGGGCCAACCAGCTGATCGCGGCTGGTCTGGACGGCGTGCGGCGTATGCCGTTCGGCCGGGCCCGTGCCCACGCGCAGCCCTACGACTTCATGGGCACCTATGTCGACGACCTGCCGAACGTCGTTGACCTGCAACGGATCAAGGACGCCGGCGTGCGGATCGGCGCTGACCCGCTGGGCGGCGCGTCGGTCGAGTACTGGCAGGCCATCGCCGACCGGCACGGCCTCGACCTGACCGTGGTCAACCCCCTCGTCGACCCGACGTGGCGCTTCATGACCTTGGACTGGGACGGCAAGATCCGCATGGACTGCTCGTCCCCCTACGCCATGGCCTCGCTCATCGACCGCCGCGACCAGTACGACATCGCCACCGGCAACGACGCCGACTCCGACCGCCACGGCATCGTCACCCCCGACGCCGGGCTCATGAACCCCAACCACTTCCTCTCGGTCGCGATCCAGTACCTCTTCGGCGGCGCCCGTCCCGACTGGCCAGGTGGTGCCGCCATCGGCAAGACGCTGGTCTCCAGCTCGATGATCGACCGGGTGGCCGAGGACCTCGGTGCACAGCTGGTCGAGGTGCCCGTCGGGTTCAAGTGGTTCGTCACCGGTCTCATCGACGGCAGCTTCGGTTTCGGGGGCGAGGAGTCCGCCGGCGCCTCCTTCCTGCGCCGCGACGGCAAGGTGTGGACCACCGACAAGGACGGCATGATCCTGGCGTTGCTCGCCTCGGAGATCCTGGCCGCCACGGGCAAGACCCCGAGCCAGCACTACGGCGAGCTGACCGCCAAGCACGGCGACCCGGCATACGCCCGCATCGACGCCGCCGCGAACCGCGAGCAGAAGGCCAAGCTGGCCGCCCTCTCCCCCGACGACGTCACCGCCGACACCCTCGGCGGCGAACCCATCACGGCCAAGCTGACCCGCGCCCCCGGCAACGACGCCCCCATCGGCGGTCTCAAGGTCGTGACCGAGGATGCCTGGTTCGCCGCGCGCCCGTCGGGCACCGAGGACGTCTACAAGATCTACGCCGAGTCGTTCCGCGGGCCGGAGCACCTGGCGCAGGTGCAGGCCGAGGCCAAGCAGGTCGTCGACACCGCGCTCGGCGGCTGACCGGCGCTCCGCGGGAACACATCCCGGACTCATGCAGTTGCATACGACATGACCGACAGCCAGAGCCCCCGACGCAGCGCCCGCGACAACCTCCGACCCACCACCTTCCCCCGGACCAGCGAGCACGGCCCGAACCTCGCCACGCTCGACCGGTTCCGCGGTCTGCGCCGTCCCCGGCTGATGCAGCCCGAGGCCCGGCGCCACCAGATCGAGCAGGAGTGCCGCGCCTGCTGAGCCGCGGCACCTGCCCGAAAGCCTTACGCCCGACGCGGCGTCGCCTGCTCCGGCGGCGCCGCGTCGTCGCGTCCGGCGAGATGCTTCACGATGGTGTTGGTCGTCGCCGCGAGCGGCACCGCGACCAGGGCGCCGACGATGCCGGCCACGACCACGCCGGCCGCAATCACCAGGATGACGGCGAGCGGGTGCACGCTGACCGCCCGCCCCAGCAGGAACGGCTGCAGCACGTGCGACTCCAGCTGCTGCACCCCGATCACCACGGCCAGCATGATGAGGGCCGCCACCCAGCCCTTGGCGACGAACGCGATGATCACCGCGACGAAGCCGCTGACGAGCGCACCCACGATCGGCACGAACGCACCCACGAAGACGAGCACCCCGATCGCCGGCCACGCCGGCAGCTGCAACGCCACGGCCCCGATGGTGATGCCGATGGCGTCCGTTGCCGCCACGAGGATGGTCGCCCGCACGTATGCCGTGAGGGTCACCCACGCGTGCCGGGCCGAGGAGTCGACCCGCTCGCGCGCGACCCGGGGGAACAACCGCACCAGCCACGACCAGATCTGGCCGCCCTGGTAGAGGAAGAAGAACGTCGCGAACAGCGTGATGAACAGGCCCGCGACCACGTGTGACGCCGTCGTGCCGAACTCCGCTGCGCGCGCCCCGATGCCCGAACCGCTCGTCACCCACTGGCGGGCGTTGTCGAGGTAGTTCTGGAGGTCGGCATCGGTGATGTTGAGGTTGACCTTGGCCATGTCACGCAGCTCCTGCAGACCGGCCGTGACCTGGCTCGACAGCTCGGTGAAGCTCGACTGGATCGTCGCACCCACGAGGGTGAGCAGCCCGGCCACCAGCACGATGGTCCCCACCACGCTGATCCCCGCGGACGCTCCGGCGCCCAGGCCGGCCTTGCGCAGGGCACGCGTGGGGGCGGCCAGCAGCGCGGTGAGCAGGATGGCCACGATGACCGGGATCACCACCTGCGACAGGTACGACAGCACGAAGCCGAGCACCGCCGCAGCCAGCACGATGACCACGACCCGCCACGACCACGCGGCCGCCACCTCGACGCCGGGCGGCACCCCGGTGTCCACGGTCCGCCGCCGTTCGAGCGCCGTCGGTGGCGCGACGACGCTGTCGGCCTGGTCGTCGACGACGTGGGAGTCCGACACGGCACCGTCACCGTTGTCACCGACGTTGCTGCCATCGCCGCCGTTGCCACCGCCGTTGCCGTCGCGCTCGTCGGTGCGGCTCGCCGCCGCCTCCCGATCACCCGGTCTCACGCCATGGTCACCTGCCCTGCCCTGCATCTGCTGCTGCGTGCCTTTCTCGTTCACGGCTTAGACCCTGCCGGACTCATCCGACACTCGCGAGCCGTGCGGTCTCGTCCTTGACCCACATGCCCGTGAGGCCGCCGAAGTGCCCCTCGAACCGGTCCCACTCCTGCGGCGGGTAGGTCTGCTGGATGGTGCTCGTCAGCATGGCGCGGAAGTCGTCGGAGTCGACCCACTCGAGCACCATCTCGTCGAGGTGCGGCAGGGCGGTGTCGCAGAACTCGCGGTAACGCTCGGTCTCGAAGTGGTCGTTCGCCAGCGCCTGGTATGCCGCGAGCTTGCCGCCGTAGTCGAGCTCCGGGTCGTCGGCGACGGCGAACCAGGGGTCGGTGTCGACCTGGGTGCGCGCCTTGCGGTCGGTGGCGACGCAGAACACCGACCACTTGAGCAGCGCCTTCATCGCCCACGGGAAGTAGTAGTGCAGCGACGTGACCGCGACGTCAGGGCAGGCGTTGGCGTAGTCGATCGGGTAGACCACGCCGTCCTTGACGAGCATCTCGCAGGAGTTGAACTCCCAGCGGAAGAACGCGTTCACGGTCTGGGCGATGGTGACCGCCTCGGTGCCCACGCCCTCGGAGAGGAAGCCGTGCTCCACGGCATACCGGTCGTGCATCGGCTCGTCCGGCTGGAACTTCATCACCATCGTCTCGGGGCCGATGGTGAGCGCCCGCGCGAAGACCTCGAACCCGTCGACGGCCTTCTGCAGGTGCATGAGCATCTCGCCGGAGTCGTTGTATGCCGCGTGCAGGTCGGTGGCGTCCTTGATCATCGAGACGCCACGCCAGGCGCCGCCGTCGAACGGCTTCATGAACATCGGGTACCCGACACCGTCGGCGACCTGGTCGAGGTCGAAGGACTTGTTGTACTTCTCCGACGTGTAGGCCCAGCGCACGTTGTCGACGGGGTTCTTGTACGGCACGAGAACGGTTTCGGGCACGTGCATGCCGAGGCGCAGCAGCGCGCAGTAGGCCGAGTGCTTCTCCATCGACTGGAACGTGAACGGGCTGTTGAGCAGGTAGACGTCGTCCATCAGCGCGACCTTCTTGAGCCACTCGCGCGGGTGGTAGTACCAGTGCGCGAGCCGGTCGATGACGAGGTCCTGACGCGGCTTGTCGCGCAGGTTGAACGGCTCGATCGTGACCCGCTCGGTGCTGATGCGGTGCTGCGTGCCCGACCCGTCGGTGATGACCCCCATCCGGGCGGCGAGGGTCTCGAAGGCCCGTGGCCAGTCGGTCTCGGCCCCGAGCAACAGGCCGATGAGGTGCTCCCGCGATGTCGACATGGCCCCATCCTTGCGAATGGTGGGCGACACCGAAAGTGGGAACCGCACCCCCACCCCGGCCACCGACCCGGGGAGTCCTCCCCATGGCCCACGGCCCCACCGCGGACCCAGACTGGCGCCGAAGCAGACGCTCGGAAGGGGAGCCGAACCATGAAGCGCAGCATCCACACCGCCCTGGCAGTCACCGGGGCCCTGGCCGTGACCGCGGGGGTCGTCACGGTCACGCCGTCGCTCGCCGCCGGTCCGCACAAGCCGGTGTATGCCGCGAACTTCGCCGACCCGGCGATCGCGCCGGTCCCTAGCGCCGACGGCTTCGACTTCGTCGGTGTCGCGACCGGGGCCAGGGTCAAGGTGGCCAAGGCCGACACCGCCGCGGGCACGTGGCGCGGCAAGGCTCCCGCCCTCGTCGAGGGCCGTGCGCCGTGGGCGTCCGGCTCGGTGATGTGGGCACCGGACCTGCACCGCGCCAAGGACGGCACGTGGGTCCTCTGGTTCGCCGCACCGGTGAGCCGGCTCGCGCAGAACCAGCGTTGCATCGGTGCCGCCACGGCCAGCAGGCCCACGGGACCGTTCCGCTACCAGGCGCGCCCGGTCGTGTGCCCGGGCAGCCGCGACACCAGGGTCGACGCGGTGCGCGGACGGCCGATCGCGAGCGCCGGCGTCATCGACCCGTCGGTGTTCGTGGACAGGGCCGGACGCAGCTTCCTGCTCTACAAGACCCAGAAGCTGCCGGCGACCCTGCGAATCGTGCGCCTGAACGACAAGGCAACCCGCGTCGCCGAGGGGGCCACGAGCCGCGAGCTGGTCCGCTCGCGCAGCACCATCCTGGAGAACCCCGCGCTGGTTCAGCGCGGCAGGTCCTACGTCATGTTCGCGTCCTACAAGACCTACAACACCTGCCGCTACGAGACGGTGTGGATGCGGGCCGGCTCGCTGGACCGAGGGGCGTTCCAGAACGCACGCAAGAACGTGCTCATGTCATCGCGCTCGACCGGCCTGTGCGGCCCGGGCGGCGCCGACATCGCCACGACGCCGACCACGAGCCGCATCTTCTTCCACGGCTGGATCTGCAAGGGCACGAACCCGTGCCCGGCGGACCTCGACGTGACGAAGAAGTACCGCAAGGGCGACGTCCGCAGCCAGGCCAAGCGCGCCCTCTACGCCCGCAACCTCACGTGGGACGGCGCGACCCCGAGGCTCGGGAGCTGGCTCACCCCACGCTGAGGCTCAGAAGAGCGCCGACATGAGGGCGGTGCGGCCCTTGCGCACGCGTTCGTCGGCATTGCCGACCACGGCGAACAGCTCGAGGAGGTGGGCGCGGGCGCGCTCCCGCTCCTCGCCACCGGTCGCGCGCACCAGGTCGATGAGCCGCGTGAAGGCATCCTCGACGTGACCACCGAGCAGGTCGAGGTCGGCCACCATGACCTGGGCGTCGACGTCGAGGGGTGCGGCGGCAGCCTTCTCCCGTGCGGCCTGGAGGTCGACGCCCTGGGTGCGCTGCATCAGCCCGACCTGAGCCAACCCGATCTCGGCGTCAGCGTCGTTCGGGTCCTGCTTGAGTGCGGTCTTGTAGGCCCGGGCGGCCGCGTCCAGGTCGCCGTTCTCGATGGCGTCGAAGGCCTCCTG
Organism: Actinomycetes bacterium; assembly: GCA_023420415.1. Taxonomy (GTDB): domain Bacteria; phylum Actinomycetota; class Actinomycetes; order Actinomycetales; family Dermatophilaceae; genus Pedococcus. The sequence continues at coordinate 21,203 of JAEZWF010000024.1, forward strand.
GTGCAGCGGCGGGAGCGGCTTGTCCTCCTCGTCACCGGAGCCGTCGCCGGCACCGAGCTGCACCCGGTCGACAACACCCTGCTGCACCGCGATGGAGAGGAACTCGTCGAGCACCTGCTTGACGGTCTGCTCCGGCTGCACGCCGGCGAACATCGGGACGGGCTGGCCCTGCACGAGGCCGATCGTCACCGGCACGCTCTGCACCTGGAAGGCGCGCATGAGGCCGGGGTTGGCCTCGACGTTGATGCTGACGACCTGGAAGCGCCCCTCCGAACCCGCCGCGACCTTGACCACCGTGTCCAGGTAGTCACGCGACTCCGGCAGCTGGGCCGCCCACAGGACCGCCACGAGCGGCACCTTGAGCGAGGCGTTCGCGATCTCCTGGAAGTTGGCGTCGGTCCCTTCGACGACGACACCGGAGCGCCCGGGCACGCCGGTCGCGCCACCAGCACCACCGACGCCACCAGCACCTGCGGCGGCGGACACACCGCCCGCGCCACCCGGCATACCAGCGCCTGCCCCGGCGCCACCGGCGCCCTGCAGACCCGAGAGGTCGACGGCGCCGCGCAGACCGGCCCCCGTGTTCGGCTGTTCAGTCATGGAGACGATTCTGTCGCACCCACGCGGCAGCCGCTCACGCGCCCTTCGCGGAGTAGAGGGTCTCGTCCACGGCGACGACGCTGGCCGCGCCCTTCGGTGGCACCGCGAGGACGACCGTCTCGTAGGTGCGCAGCTCGGCGCTCTTGGTGAGGGTCTTCTTCTTGACGAGCTTCTGGAAGTCCGCGCTCGGCGTCAGGGACTTGCCACCGGACGCGAGCTTGATGCTGTCGGTCCGCGACAGCAGGCCGAAGACCAGCAGGCCACCGTCCTTGAGCCGGATCGCGACCGGGTCGGGCTGCGCCTGGTGCACCTGGGTGAGGCTGGCGAGCTTGCCGAGCGACTTCGCCTCCGCGGCGGCGTTCGCCTTGACCGCGGTGGAGAACGGGTCGGTGGTCTCGACCGCCTTGGTGGCGACCGGCTTCGGGTAGGCCAGCGCGCCGGCATACGCCTTGAGCAGGGCCTCGGGGGCGACGGGGTCCTTGGCGTCCTCGGCGACCAGCGGCGAACCCGTCGTCACGGCGTCGAGGGCGGCGACGCTGGCACCGGACTGCATCCGGGCCGAGGAGCTCAGCCGGAACGGCGTGGTCGCGTTCGGGGACGTCAGCAGGTTGAGGACCAGTCCGCCGTCGGGCTCGGTGGTCTGGGCGAGGATGACCCGCGGCCAGGCGGTGCCGCGCGAGATCGCCAGCACCTTGGGCGGCTCGGCCCGCTCGACGGGGGCGGTCGCCGTCGTCGACGCCGGCTCGGACGTGGCCGCTGCGGTCGCCACGGCGAGCGCGGTGCCGGTCAGGGCCTCCTTGCGCAGCGCGACGGCGGCGTCGCCCTTGGCCTCGCTGGCCTCCTGCGCCTTGCCGAGCACGCGCGTGGCGATCTGCTGCGCGCTGGCGGAGGTGATCGGTGCTGTCGTGGTGGTCTGGGCGGGTGCGTCGTGGACTCCGACCACCGACGAGCCACAGCCCGCGAGCGCCAGCGCGGCCACTGCGGCAGCGCCCGCCAGGCGGACGGAACGGCTGGGGCGGCTCATGCGGAGACCTCCGTGCTGGTCGTGGAGTCGGGGGTGGTGCCGGGCTTGGAACCGGGCTTCGAACCGGGCTTGGAACCGGAGGTGGAGCCGGCCTCGGTGTCGGTGGTCGCCCCGTCGTTCTTCTTCTCGTCGGCGCGCCGGCGACGAGCCAGACCCGTGAGCCCGACGATGCCGACGATGGTGGCGATCAGCCCGATGAGGGCGATGAGGAGCGCCTGCCAGAACCACGTCTTGCGCTCGACGGTCAGGGTGACGGAGTCGACGGCACCGCCCGGTGCCGCGACGACGAGCGCCTCGGGAGCGTTCTCCTGGCTCACCGTGAGCCGCACCTGCCCATTGCCGGAGACGCTCTGCCGCCACACGTCGGCGGCTGCGAGGGTGGCCGGTGCGTCGCCGGTGCCCGATGCCCTCGTGCTGAGGCTCCAGTCGCGCACGTGGGCGCCGTCGACGGTCACCCGGGTGGTCTTGCCGACCACGGCGTCCGCGTCCGATGGGGTGGTGCGCCCGACCCAGACCTGGCCGTCGCCCTTGGCGCGACCGGTCACCGTCACGTCGTCGTTCACCCGGTTGAGCACGTCAGGTGTGAGGACGACGACGCCCCGGGTGTTCGGCGTCGCCTCGAAGGTTGCACTACCCGACGATCCGAGGTTGAGCGTGAACCACGATCCGACGATGAGCAGCGCCAGCCCCAGCACCGTCAGGACGGGTGGGAGGGTGCGCCTGCTCAGGACCGACGCGCGCTTGGCCAGGTCCGACACAGCACAGCTTCCTTACGTGAGACGGCCGTCACGAGGGGTCTCCCCGTGGCGGCATTCCCTCCACCATGACCCACGGACCGCCGCTACGACAAATCCCGCGCGGGCCCCAGCCCCGCCCACGCGAGTCCGAAATGGCATGATCGGGCCCTGATGACCGCACGCTCGAGGCACTCCCGTCACCGCCGTCCGGGTCGTCCCCGCGAGGAGGCGACCGAGCAGGCGATCACCGAAGCGGCGCGTGAGGTGCTGGCCGCCAAGGGCGTCTCGCGGATGTCGATGGAGCACGTCGCAGCCAAGGCCGGTGTGGCCAAGAGCACGCTCTACCGGCGCTGGCCGTCCAAGGTCGAGTTGGCCGTGCACGCCGTCGCCGCGCGGTTCGACCAGATCGAGGTCGGCGACCACGGGTCGCTCGCGGCCGACATGCGGGCCGGCATCGAGGAGGCGGCGCGGCTCCTGCGCGACCCCTCGACCGGCGGTGCGTATGCCGCGTTGCTGGCCGAGTCGGCCCGCGACCCCGAGGGCGTGGGCCGGCAGGTGCGGGACTCGTTGTCCACCCGGTTGCACGACGTCGTCGCGGTCTCCGTGCAGCGCGCCATCGACCGAGGTGAGATCGCGCCGGACATGGTCGATGTCGACCTGCTCGCCGATGTCGTGGTGGGGTCGGTCATGCACCGCTCGCTCGCCACTGGCGTGCCCGACGACGCCTTCGTCGACGGGCTCATCGCGATGCTCGCCGACGCGGCATACGCCCGGTGGCTGCGCGCCCAGAAGGCGACTGAGTCCCACTAGCCGCCCCGCGGCATACCCCGGTCTGGGCGCCAACCTCCGCACCAGGCGAGCTGGCGCCCGTCGGACGGCGTGATGCTCAGAAGCGGGCGGGCTCGCGGTAGATGCCCCACTCGTCGCGCAGGGCGTTGCAGATCTCGCCGAGCGTGGCCTCGGCCCGCACCGCGTCCAGCATGGCGGGCACCATGTTGTCGTTGGTGCGCGCGACCTCGACCATGTGCTGCACGGCGGCGTGGGCGGCAGCCTCGTCGCGACCGGCCTTGCGGTCCTTGACCAGCGCCACCTGCTCGCGCTCGACCTCGTGGCTGACGCGCAGGATCTCCAGCTCGTGGCTGACCGACCCGGTGTGGGTGTTGACGCCGACGACCTTCTTGTCACCCTTCTCCAGCGCCACCTGGTACTGGAAGGCGGCCTCGGCGATCTCGGACATGAACCAGCCCTCCTCGATGCCGCGCAGAATGCCCTTGGTCATCGGCCAGCTGGCGCCGTCGGCCTTGCCGGTGTTGTCGCGCATGACGGCCGCGAGCTGCTCGGTGTCGGCGGAGGTGAGGTCGCTGCCCCCGAGGGCGAGGATGCGGTCGAAGATCTTGGTGGCCTCGGCCTCGATCTTGTCGGTGAGGGCCTCGACGTACCAGGAGCCACCGAGCGGGTCGGCGACGTTGACGACGCCCGTCTCGTCCATGATCACCTGCTGGGTGCGCAGGGCAATCTCGGCGGCCTGCTCGGTCGGCAGGGCGAGGGTCTCGTCAAGAGCGTTGGTGTGCAACGAGTTCGTGCCACCGAGGACGGCGGCGAGCGCCTCGACAGCGGTGCGCACGACGTTGTTGTAGGGCTGCTGGGCGGTGAGGCTGACGCCGGCTGTCTGGGTGTGGAACCGCAGCCACTGCGCCTTGTCGGTCTTGGCGCCGTAGACGTCGCGCATCCAGCGGGCCCAGATGCGGCGGGCGGCGCGGAACTTGGCGATCTCCTCGAAGAAGTCGACGTGGCTGTCGAAGAAGAACGACAGGCCGGGGGCGAACTTCTCGATGTCGAGGCCGCGGGACAGGCCCAGCTCGACGTAGCCGAACCCGTCGGCGAGGGTGAACGCGAGCTCCTGCGCGGCGGTCGAGCCGGCCTCACGGATGTGGTAGCCGGAGACGGAAAGTGGCTTGTACGCAGGGATCTCGGCCGCGCAGTACTCCATCAGGTCGCCGATCAGGCGCAGGTGCGGCTCGGGCGCGAACAGCCACTCCTTCTGGGCGATGTACTCCTTGAAGATGTCGGTCTGCAGGGTGCCGTTGAGGACCCCGAGGTCGACGCCCTGGCGCTCGGCGGCGACGAGGTACATGCAGAAGACCGGGACGGCCGGACCGCTGATCGTCATCGACGTCGTGGTCTCACCGAGCGGGATGTCCTTGAAGAGGATGTCCATGTCGTCGGCCGAGTCGATCGCGACACCGCAGTGGCCGACCTCGCCGAGGCTCATCGGGTCGTCGGAGTCGCGCCCCATGAGGGTCGGCATGTCGAACGCGACCGACAGCCCGCCGCCGCCACGCTCGAGGATCATCTTGTAGCGCTCGTTGGTCTGCACCGCGTTGCCGAAGCCGGCGAACTGCCGGATGGTCCAGGTGCGGCCGCGGTAGCCCGTCGGGTAGAGGCCACGGGTGAACGGGAACTCCCCCGGCCAGCCGATCGACTCGGGCACCTCGGCGCCGTCGGCCGGGCCGTAGACCGGGTCGACCTCCATGCCGGACAGCGTCGTGAAGTCGGCGTCGCGCACCTGCCCCTTGGCCTGCGCCGCGTCGAACCGGGCCTGCCAGCGCGCGGCGCCCGTCTCCACCGGCTGCTCGGGCTGGGTCTGCTGGGCTGCGCTCTGGGTCATGCGCGCCAATTTACTAGGACGTCCTACTAAATGTCACGCGGTGCGGCCCGGGACGCTTCCCGCAAAACCCTCGTTGCTGACATGAAACGGGGGGTCTGGAGCCCCGTTTCATGTCAGCAACCCCCGTTTTGCCAAGGCAACCGCGAGGGGTATGCCGCGGGGCCGGGCTGAGTGCCCGGGGCTCGGTCGGGCTCGTCAGGCGTCGAAGTCGGCGGCGCCGACGCGCACCTTGCGCAGCAGCTCGAACAGCTGCTCGTGCTCGGCGGCGGTGAGCATGCCGAGACCGAACTTGGCCCCGACGAGGTCGCGCGTGGCGGCCTCCATGGCGTCGCGTCCGGTCGGCGTGATGATGGCGAGCGTGCCGCGGCCGTCGTCGGGGTTGGGGACGCGTTCGACGAAGCCCTGGGCGTCGAGCCGCTGGACGATGTTGGTGGCGCTGGTCGGGTGCACCATGAGGCGCTGGCCGATCTTGGTCATGCCGAGCCGGCCGTCCCGGCTGAACGCCAGCAACACCAAGGCTTCATAGCGCGCGAACGACAACCCGTGGCGCGCGCAGATGGCGTCGTAGTCGGTGATGAGCAGCTGCTGCACCCGCATGACCGACGTCGCGCTCGCCATCGCCAGCGGCTGCGAGGTCCGGCCCCAGCGCTTCGTCCAGAGCTGGGCGGCGCGGGTGATCGGGTCGAACGGCAGCTTGATCGGCTTGGGCACCTACCGAAGGGTAGTGGCGCACGGATCAGGGCAGGCGGACCGTCTCAGCGCGTCCGTCGTCGAGCCGGATCTCGCCGTCCGCACGCGCGGCCGCCTCCGGGTCGTGGGTGGCCATGATGACGATGGCGCCGCGCTCGGCCTCGGCCCGCAACAGTGCCAGGACGCGCTCGCGGTTGTCGTGGTCAAGTTCGCTGGTGGGCTCGTCGGCGAGCAGGACCCGGGCGTGCTGGGCGAGACCGCGAGCGACCGCAACCCGCTGCTGCTGGCCTCCGCTCAGCTCCTCGGCGAGATGACTACCGGACTCCTCCAGCCCCACCGACCGCAAGGCGTCGTGCGCCCTGCGCCGCGCCTCGTGCGCCTTCGCGCCCACGGCGATGAGGGGCAGCTCGACGTTCTCCTGCGCGGTGAGCAGCAGCGCCAGGGCGCTGCCCTGCGGGATGACCGTGATGCCGAGCTGCGTGGCCCGGGTCCTGTCCCCGACCGCCTCGTCCCCGAGCCGGATCGTGCCCGTGCAAGGAACGGCACCCGCGATGGCCCACAACAGCGACGACTTCCCCGCCCCGCTGTGCCCGGTCACGGCGATGAACTCACCGGCATATGCCTGGAACGACGCGGAGCTGACCGCGACCGTGTCGCCGTAGCGGACGGTGACGTCCCCAACCTCCAGCGGGGGTGACTCCTGCTCCTCCTCGACAGCCTCGGCAAAGCGCACGGGCTCGCTCATTCCTGCCCACCGCCCTGCGGGATGATCGTCCAGACATCGTCGACCCGGTGCACGCGCACCAACGAACCCGGCGGCAGGTCCTCGACCACCGCGGCGGGCAACGGCAACGAACCGTCGGCCGACACCACGGCATACTCCTCGCCCTGGCGGCCCTCGCCGCCGACCCGGCCGTCACGGATGGTGACGGTGCGGGGCAGCCGTGCGGCCACCTCGGGGTCGTGGGTGACGACGACGATCGTGGTTCCCCACTCCTCGTTGACCCGGTGGAGCGCGTCGAGGACGACGTCGCGCGAGGTGTGGTGGAGCTGGCTCGTCGGTTCGTCGCCGAGCAGCAGGCCGGGTCGGCTCGCGAGCGCCACCGCAAGCGCGGCCAGCTGGAGCTTGCCCGGCGGCAGCGAGTCCAGCGGCGCCGACACCGAGTCACCCAGGCCGACGAGCTCGAGCACCTCGCCGGCGCCCGGGACGGACCGTCCGGCCTTGCGCGCCGAGCGCTGTGCGAACTCGACGTTCTGGCGAGCAGTCAAGTAGGGCAACAGGTTTCGCGCCGCGCCTTGGAGGATGAGGCCGACGTCGGCCGCCCGGAACCGGTCGAGCTCCCCCTCCGTCATCGTCGACAGCTCGTGCTCCCCCACGGTCACCCGACCGGCACTCGGGCGCATCAACCCGCCGAACAGCGTCAGCAAGGTCGACTTGCCCGCACCAGAGGGACCGAGCAGCCCCACGATCTCGCCGGGCGCGACGGTCAGGTCCACACCCGACAGCGCCGCCACGTCGTGTCCCTCGGCGCGGTAGATGTGGACCAGGCCGCGCGTGCGCACGCCCAGCCCGGTCTTCACGGGCACCGCCAGGTCAACGCTCACAGGGCCTCCCTCACCCGGCGCAACGCGATCCGCCGACCCGCCGCCATCGCACACAACACCGCCACGGCCACCAGCACCACCAGGGAAGCCGCCGTCGCTCCGACCACCGCCGCCACCGACGGCTGGATCTGCAGGGCCGGCACCGGCGTCGCGGGGTCGTCGAACAACGGCAGCAACGGCATCGCCACCACCGCCGCGACCGCACCACACACCGCTCCGACCACCACGCCGACGACGACCACGGTCACGTGCTCGCGGACCAACGCACGGCGCAGCGTCCCGAGTCCCACACCGGCCATGTGCAGCGCGGCCATGTCACGGGCCACCGTGCGCCAACCCGTCACCGTCATGACGACCACGACCAGCGCCGCGAGCAGCAACGCCATCACGCCCGTGAACGCCGCCAACCGCATGCCCCATCCCGACCCGGAGGTGTCCAACCGTTCCTTCGCCGCGGCATACGTGTGCGTGTCGACGACCCCGATGCCGCCCTTGGCGAGGGCGTTCTTCACCGCGTCACGGTCGCCGGGGTTCTTGACCCACACCGAGAGCTTCCCCGAGCTGGACAGGGTCCCGCCGAGCCGCTCCAAGGTGGCGAGGTCGACCATGACGCCGCGGTCCGCGACGACCGGCAGGGCGCCGGGCCGTTGCGCAGCCCGCACCTGGATGGGCGCGCCGCTCAGCCCCGAGACGGGGAACGACTCGGCCGTGCCACCGGCGGGGATGCGCCCGGCCAGCAGGCCCGGCAGCACCGCCGGCACATCGGCATACGAGAGACCCACGGTGACCCCGCTCGACTGCAGGTCGAACTTCATTGTGCCGGCTTGGGGTGAGGTCAGCTCGAGGGAGTCCTTGGTGCCGGATGCGGTTGGTACGAAAGGGTTCCAGCTCGTGGGTGAGGTGATGCCGAGAGGTTGGCCGTCGAGGGCGAGCCCGCTGATCGTGATGGTGCCCACCGTCATGGTCGTGAACTGGTCGGGCGTGAAGAGGAGACCGTCGAACCGGCATCCGTCGGGGCACAGGAGCTTGGCGTCGATGGTGGCCGAACCCGTCCCCGAGTCGGGCACCGTGGCGAGGTCACGCGTCAGCCGCTCCCCCTTCGGCGTCGTCACGGCGATTCGGACCCTCGTGGGCGCGGCACCCGCCCCGGCGGCCGGCGGTGTGCCCGGGCTCGAACCCGGGGGGAGGCCGGGCACCTGGGCGGGGCCGTTGCCGGAGCCCTTGTTGCCCGAGAGCTTCCAGGAGATCCGCCCGGTCAGCGTGGTGCCCTGGAGGTTGACGGTCTTCACCTCGGGGAGTCGCAGCGACCCCAGCCGCAGCTCCTGGCCGCCGGGTTCGTAGGCCACCTGACCGAACTGTGACCCGACCACGGCGATGGTCGAGGTCGAGTCGGGCGCGGTCTGCCGGATCACCGCGACGGGGGTGGCCCTGGCGCCGTCAGGGTCGTAGGTCTGCACGGTCCTGGTCAGGACGGCGGGGTTGGTGCTGTCGCTGTCGAGGACCAGGGGCGCACCGACCTGCAGCTGCGCGCGGGCCTCCCAGTTGCGGTTGGCGACGACGAGCGCATTGGCGGCGAAGACCGCGAGCGCGACCGCGATGCTCACCACCGTGACCACCTTGCGCAGGGCTGGACGGCGTTCGAGCCCGTATGCCGTGAGCGCAGGGCCGACCTTCCCTCGCCCGAGCTGGGTGCGACCGACCGCACGCGCCACCGGCACGGCCACGCGCGAGGCAAGCAAGCCGCCGGCCAGGGCGATGAGCGTGGGCGTCAACAGGGCCAGAGGCCCCTGGAGGGTGCGGGTCGCCAGACCGATCAGGCCGAACGCGGCCAGGGCGACGGCCAGCATGTCGACCACGCCGAGCCCCCCTCGTCGTTGCGGCGCGACGCGGCGCAACAGGGCCGAGATTGACTGTCGTTGCAAGGGCCGCACGGCCACGACGATGGCGAGCAGACAGACCAGGGCCGCGGCGGCGAGCCCGACGACAGCCAGCCAGGGGAACTCAAAGGGCACTCCGTCGGTCAGCAGGGTCCGCCGCACGATCTCTGACAGCAGCACGGCCAGGCCGACACCCAGGGGCAGACCGAGGGCGACCGTCAGCCCGAGCTCGCCCATGACCAGCCGGCCGGCGCCCTCGCGGCTGCGTCCGCGCAGCCTGGCGAGAGCGGACTCCGGGCGCCGCTGCTCGACGGCTGCCTGCGCGACGAGGATGAGGATGGCGGCAGCGAGCAGGCCGAGCTGGGCCATGAGCAGCGGCACGATGACGCGCAGCTGTTTCTGACCGCCCTTCACCGCGGTGATCGTCTCGGGCAGCTGCGACTCGATATTGGCCTGCTGTCCACTCGGCCGCGCCGCCAGGATGTCGGCCATCTCGTCGAGGTTGCCGACCGAGATCAGGTCACGCCGCAGGGGGTAGGTCAGCCTCGACGTGGCTTGGACCCATCGTTTGTCGAAGGTGTCGACGGGGGTGACGAAGTCGTCGATCCCCGGCACCTGCTCGAGACCGACGGTGATGGGTATGCCGGACTTGCCGTCGAGCTGGGTGCGCAGCCAGTAGGCCGAGTCCGGCTTCACCTCGTAGGCGCCGACCACGGTGAGGGTCTGCGTGGTCGGCTGCTTGCTGGGGAACTGGTTCTGGTTGGCGGCCAGACCGGGGATGCCAGTCTCGAACTGCTGGCCCACACGCCACTTCCATGCGGCCATGTCCTTGGCGGAGACCAGCACCTCGCCCGCGAGCTTGGGGCAGGTGCCGACGGTGAGGGTGAGGTGGTCGCAGATGTCGGGCCGGGCGACCATCCGGCCGGGCGAGGGTTTGAGGCCTGCCCGCGGCGAGATGTCGATCTGGTCGGTCATCTCGGCGATGGGCTGGCCGTAGATGCGCAGCAGTCCGCTGGGCACCGCGCCCTGGAGCGACTGTGGAGACAGCTCGGGGTCGGCTTCGCTGCGTCCACCTCGGACCACGAGCGCCGTGTCGGCCACGGGCGCCTCGTTGATGGCCGAGCGCAGCAGCGACTGCTCCAGAGCGCGCTCGTACAACGGAGCGAAGACCGCACACGTGGCGACGAGAGCCGAGAGGAGCACGAGCACCAGTGCCTGCGCGCGGCGGTAGCGGATCGCAGCCCACATGCCCGCGTGACCTCCCGCGCTCGCCCGTCGTCCCCTGTGCGCTCGACCCTAGGGCGAATTCCTGCGGCGAGCGGTTGCATTCCGGCAACGATTCACGGGACCCGGGACACTCGTCCGCAAGGTTGGCGGTCAGCGCCGCTCGATCGCCTGCTCCAGCCGGTCGAGCTTGGCGGTCATCTCGCCGGTGTAGCCCTCGCGGATGTCGGCCTTGAGCACCAGGCTCACGCGCGGGCCGAACTGGGCGACGGCGTCGACCGCGCCCTTGACGACGGCCATCACCTCGTCCCAGTCGCCCTCGACCTCGGTGAACATCGACGAAGTCCGGTGTGGCAGACCGGAATCGCGCACCACGGCGATGGCGGCAGCGACGGCGTCACTGACCGAGCCGGTGTCATCGGCGGCGACGGACGGGGCAACGGAGAAGGCGATGAGCATGCCCCCAACCTACGTCCCCACACCCTTGCTTGCGTCTGCGAAGTTGCCCGCCAGCGGGGCAAGTTCGCAGACGTTGCCGGGACCCTTTGCTTGCGTCTGCGAAGTTGCCCACCAGCGGGGCCACTTCGCAGACGCAGCGCAGGTATGCCGCGTGCTCGCCTCAGGCGTCGAGCTTGCGCTGGTAGGCGAGCAAGGCCTCGACCCTGCGGAACCCCAGGTCCTCGTTGACGCCGACCATGTGGGCGTTCTGCTCGGCGTTGCAGGTCTGCACCTGCGTGGCCGCCGGTGCGACGCGGGCCAGCTCCTGCAGGCCGCGCGCCTTGACCGCCATGCCCAGCCGGTGTCCGCGGTGGTCCCGCCGCACGAGCGTGCCCCACTGCATGACACTGTCGGGGTCGTCGGCGCGGGTGACGAGGTCGTTGTAGGCCACGACCTCTCCGTTCGGCGCCAGCGCGACGGTGGTGATCGTCGTGCGTCCCTGCTGCTCGAGGCGGCCGAGCTCCTCGGCATAGGTGTGCGGCGTCAGCGACTCCTCCTCGAAGTCGACCTCGCCGGTCGGCGCATCGACCGCGAGCTGGTTGAAGCAGTCGCAGTACGACTGCCGCAGCGACTCGGGGAGCCCGCCGACGTGCGACTCGATGCGGTAGCCCTCGTGCTTGGCGGCCGCCTCCTCGGCATACCGCTCCAGCAACGCAGGGTCGACGGGGAGCGACAGGATGCGCCGGATCTCGGTGTTGGCGTAGGCAAAGCCGTGGGCGCGGGCGAACCGCACGAACTCGTGGTCGTCCCGGTCGTCGTCAGGGACATGGAACTCGACGAGCGCAGTGGTCCGTCCGTCCTCGCGGGTGCGATCCACCGCCTTCTCTGCCAGGGCACCACCGACACCCCGGCGGCGCTGCTCGGGGTCGACCTGCACCTCGAACCACGTGAACTTTGTGTTGTCCAGCAAGGGAAACCACATCATGAGCAGGCCCGCGACCCGCCCGTCGACGAGGCCGACATACGGCTCCAGCCGATCGCTGCTGCTCGGCTTGCGCAGGTCGACGGTGAACTCGCGCAGCGACGAGACCGTGGCCCACGGTCGGCCGAGCAGGGCCGAGTCGTGCATCACCCGGTGTGCCTGCGCCACCTGTTCGTCGTCGTCGACGTCGAGCGGCTGAACGGTCACGGTGCTGGTCGTTGCCATGCCCACGAGTCTGCGGGCGGGAGCGCCTGCGCCACAACGGGATTTCGCTCAGCCGCCGCCCCCGGGCGCGGGTCGCCCGCGGTGCGTCGCCCACTCCTGCTCCAGGATCGACATGAGCACCGAGTCGACCCACTGCCCGTCGAACCGCAGCGCGTCGCGTCGCACCCCCTCGCGGACGAACCCGACCTTCTCGTAGGCCCGCTGCGCGCGTGGGTTGAACGCGAACACCTCCAGGCTCACCCGGTGCAGCCCGAGCCCCTCGAACGCGTGCCCGACGACGAGCCGCGTGGCCTCCGTGCCGAGTCCACGGTCGCGCCCCGCGGGCCCGATGAGGATACGGAAGTTGCACGACCTGTCCTCGGGCTCCCACTCGTTGAGCACCACCTCGCCGACGACGTCGCCGCTCGCATGGTCGACGACGGCGAGGTCGAGCCGGTCAGCCTGCTCGTTCCGTGTCGAGTACCACTGCCGCAGAACCTCCAGGTCCGGCTCCTCCCCCGCCTCCTCGCTGGTGTGGAACGAGCCCGTCAGCCGCCCCACCTCCGGATCGCGCAGGATCTGTGTCATCACGTCGGCGTCGCCTGCACCGAATGGTCGCAGCGTCACCAACTCCCCTGTCAGCATTGGCTTTTCGGCAAACGTTGCGGTTGCGTCAGGTGAGGTCACGAGCCCAGTCTGGCTCACGCGGCATACCCGCCGCGACGGCTTTGGCGGCGACTCGACCGGGAGGTATGCCGCGTGGTCACGGCTCCTCGGGAAAGTCCCGCAGGTGCCGCACGGGACTGGCCAGCAGGATCGCCGGGGAGGCCAGGCTCAGGACGGCAAGCACCACGAGCCCTTCGCGCAGGCCGATCCACCCGCCGAGGGCACCGAAGACCAGGCCGCCGACCGGGATCGCGCCCCACGACACGAACCGCACCGTCGCCATGACGCGCGACAGCAGCTCCGGCGGCGTCGCCAGCTGGCGGTAGGTGCGCGTCGTCGTCGACAACAGCACGACTCCCCCGGCGAAGACGACGTTGCCGAGGGCGAACGCGAACCAGCCCACCGCGCCCGACCCCACGGGGATCAGGAACGCCCCGACCACCGAGACGAACCCGCCCACCAGCGCCAGCCGCGCCGACCCGAACCGCCGGGACAGCCGTGGCACCAACGTCGCCCCAACTAGGGAGCCGATGCCCTCGGCCGCGAGCAGGAACCCGACGAGTCCGGCCGGCGCATCGAGCTCGCGCACGAGGTAGATCGCGAACAGCGCCATCTGTCCGCCGCAGACGAAGTTGGTCGCGGTCGCGTCCCACATGCACGGCCCCATGACCGGGTGACGGCTGACGAAGTGCCAGCCCTCGCGGATGCGGTCGCGGATGGGCGTGGTGTCCGTCGACGGCTCGTGCACGTCGGGCAGACGGCCGAGGAGCACCGCGGAGACGAGGTAGCTGACCGTGTCGACGAGGAACGTGGGTACGGCGCCGAGAAGCTGGACCGCGACGCCACCGATCGACGGGCCGCCCATCTGGGTCACGGCATACGTCCCGCTCACGAGGCTGTTGCGCGACTGGAGCTCGTCCTTCGGCACGACCCGCGGCAGGAAGGTCATGTTGGCGACGCTGAAGACGACGTCGGCGAAGGAGATGACGAGCGCGACGCCGAGCAGGTGCACGAGAGTCAGCCGGTCGCTCCACCAGGCCAGTGGCAATGACAGCACCGCCGCGGCCCGCAGCAGGTCCATCGCCACCTGCACGCGTCGCAGCGGGTAGCGCTGCACCAGCGCGCCCGCGGGGAGGCCGATGACCAGCCACGCGACGTAGGCCGCCGCGGCCAGCAGCCCCATCTCGAACGGCGTTGCGTCGAGCACCAGTACCGCGGTGAGCGGGAGGGCGACACCCGTGACCGCTGTCCCGAGGTTGCTCGTGGTCAGGGCGCCCCAGTAGCGCCAGAAGATGCGTGCCGCCTCCGGTGACCCGGCCTCTGGCAGTCCGTCCCCCACCGTCGTCGTCTGACTGCTCGCGTCCGCACCCGTCATGCCGCCACCCTCCGCTCCCTCGCAACGCGCTGTCTGGCTAGTTAGTTCCATTTTGGAATGTACCCTAGTCATGGCAATGCCTCACCCGGAAAGGCAGGATCGACCCGTGCGCCACGCCGACCTCAGCGACGCCGACTGCGGCATCGCCCAGACGCTGGGCGTCGTCGCGGACTGGTGGACCTGGCTGATCGTGCGCGACGTGGCCGGCGGCACGACCCGGTTCGACGGGCTCCAGGACAGCCTCGGCATCAGCCGTCGCGCGCTGGCCGAGCGCCTGACTCGCTTGGTCGACGACGGTCTGCTCGAGCGAGTCCCCTACTCCCAGAAGCCCGTTCGCCACGACTACCTGCTCACCGAGCGCGGCCGGGCACTCCTCCCAGTCCTCGTCGCGATGCAGGAGTTCGGCGACCGGCACCTCCTCGGCGACGGCTCCGTGACCGCCACCGCCGCCGCCGACTCGAGCGAGGCCGAGCGGGTGCACGCCCTCGTGGGACGGCGACTCCCCCGCGTCGCCCTCCCGACCCACGACGGTGGGCAGCTCGACCTCCCACCCGACCGGTGGCAGGTCCTCTACTTCTTCCCCGGCGCGGCGGCTCCCGGCAGCACGGCATACCCACCGGGGTGGGGTGACCTCCCCGGGGCGGCCGGGTGCACGCTCGAGTCGACCACGTATGCCGCGCACCACGCCGAGTTCGTGGCCGCCGGTGCGCAGGTGGCGGGCGTCAGCACGCAGCGCAGCGACGAGCAGGCAGCGTTCGCCGCCCACGCCAAGCTGCCCTTCCCGCTGGCGAGCGACCAGGACGCCCGACTCGCTGCCGCCCTGCGGCTGCCGGCCTTCCGGGTGGCGGGCGTCGACCGGTTCAAGCGGCAGTCACTGCTCGTCGACCCCGATGGAGTGGTGCGGCACGTGCAGATGCCCGTCACCGACCCGCCCGGGTCGGTGACCGAGATGCTTGACGTGGTGCGCTCGCTGGTGGCTGCCTGACCCCGCGCTGACGAGTCTTCGGAAGATCTTCATGGCTGGAACCAGTGGGATCCTCCGAAGACTCGCGCAGGTCAGCCGATGGTCTCCTCGCCGGCGATCAGGTAGCGGTCGCCCGAACGCTGCACGGTGAACTGCTTGACCTCGCGTCCGCCGTCACCGCCCTTGTCCCGTGGGACGAAGGTCAGCTGGGCGATCACCTGGTCGCCGTTGACCTGCATGTCGCCGACCTCGACGGACTTGTAGTTCTCCCAGAAAGACTCGTAATTGTCCCGGCCGCCGGACTGCTGCTGCATGGCAGGGGTGAGCATGGCCCACGTGGAGTCGCGCTCGCCCTTCTTGGTCACGTCGGAGTAGTAACCGCGCAGGAAGTCCTGGACGGCCGCCGGGTCGGTGGTCGGCTGAGACGTAGTGGTGGTGGAGCTCGACGACGTGGTGGTCGAGGACGGTGTCTGCGACGTCGTGCTCGAGGAGGAGGTGGTCGTGGACGATGGTGTCGTCGAGGTGGTCGTGGACGGCGTGACCGTCTGGGTGTTGGTCGCGGTGACCGTCTGCGTGCCGCTCGGCTGCGGCGTGTTGCTGCCGAAGCCATCGGTGAGCTGGTAGGCCAGCAGCGCCGCGATCCCGAGCAGCAGCAAGGCGATCAGGGCCCACAGCCAGCCACGCCCACCGCCACCACGACGCTCGTCCTCGTCGTCGACGTAACCCGGCCCACCGGCATACCCGGCGTCGTCACCGTCGTCGGCGAGCGGCACGGGAGGTGCGACGCGTTGGGTGGCCTCGGCGGGCGTGCCGATGACCTCGGTGGGGGCAGCGGCCCCGGGGACGACACCTGGCGCGAGGGCCAGGGTCGTGTCCCCGGCGGCGATGGCGCGCAGCCGGTCGGCGGCCGTGGCCATGTCCCAGCGACGGGCCGGGTCGGGGTCCATCATGGCGCTGATGGCACCGGCGAGCGGCCCGGCCTTCTCCATGGGTTCGGCCTCGCCGTGGGCGATCTGCTGGAGGATCGCGAGCGGGTTGGCCTGTGCCTCGTAGGGCGGGTGGCCCTCGACCGCGTAGTAGAGGGTCGCGCCGAGCGCCCACACGTCGGAGGCCGGGGTGGGGTTGCCGCCGCGGGCGAGCTCGGGCGAGAGGTAGCCGGGGGTGCCGGTCATGAACCCGGTCTGGGTGAGCTGGTCGTCGGCCTGGGCGCGGGCGATGCCGAAGTCGCTGATCTTGGGCTTGCCGCTGCGGTCGATGAGGATGTTGCCCGGCTTGATGTCGCGGTGGACGATGCCGCGGTCGTGGGCCCGGGCCAAGGCGTCGGCGACAGCGGCCCCGATGGCGGCGACCTTGGTCGGTGGCAGGGCACCGTGGTCGCGGATCTGCTCGGCGAGGCTCTCGCCGTCGACGTACTCCATGACCAGCCAGTGCGCGTCGTCCTGGTCGACGACGTCGAACACTCCGACGGCGTTGGGGTGGTTGAGTGAGGCGGCGATGCGCGCCTCCCGCATCGCGCGCGCCGCCGCGGCCGGCTCACCGGGCAACGCACCGATCTGTTTGACGGCCACCTCACGGCCCAGCACGGTGTCGCGACACAGCCAGACCGTGCCCATGCCGCCACTGCCGATGGGCCGGATCACCTCATAGCGTCCGGCGATGACCTTGGGGTCCACACGGCTCCTTCTGGTTGCGGGGAGTGCCGACGCTCACCCTAGCCCGCAGGTCTGAGGGTATGCCGCGTGGCCGTCATGGTGGCGGCGTCGCCCGCGCAGGTCGCCGGGGTGAGCCCCGGGGGCCCCGGCCGGTCGGGCTTCATGCGTTGTAGTAACCGACCCGGTCCCAGTCGCCCCACTCCAGCGCGTCGATCCAGTGCGACGACACATCCACCCCCGAAAACTCCTCCACCGTGTCCTCCGGAGCCGCCGTCACCGAGGTGCGCAGCTCGCAGTAGCCATCGGGCTTGAAGTGGAACATCCGGACCCCGAGCGTGTCGTCCTGATCGTGGAACTCACCGTCATCGGGCAGCAGGTACTCCGTGACGAACATGAGGAACAACCGACCGTCAACCAGCCGATAGTGCAGGATCACCCCAATCGACCCCTGAGCGTCGTACCTCTCCACGGTGGCAGTCTCACCGGCATACCCCACCGCCAGGGTGTAGTCCGGCACCCGCCCAGGTTCCAGGCCCGGACCCGCGCTTACCGAGAACTGCACACCCTTCTCGTCCCACACCTTCCGCGCTTGGGCCTCAGTCATTTCGTCGACAGGGAATCGGCAGTCAGGAAGGCTGTTCCAAGACCAGCCGTACAGGTACCGGTTCGGCGAGCTGCTGACGGATTCGCTCATGCGTTGTAGTAGCCCACCCGGTCCCAGTCGCCCCACTCCAGCGCGTCGATCCAGTGCGACGACACATCCACCCCCGAAAACTCCTCCACCGTGTCCTCCGGAGCCGCCGTCAACGACGTCCGCAGCCGACAGTGCCCGTCCGGCTTGAACAAGTACTTCCGAACACCCAAAGTGTCATCTTGCCGGTGGAATTTCCCGTCCTCGGGCAACAGGTACTCCGTGACGTTCGCGAGGAATAGGCGCCCGTCGACCAGGTCGTAGTTCATGATCACCTGAATGGAGCCCTGAG
>JAEZWF010000014.1 GCA_023420415.1 Actinomycetes bacterium
GTCCGAAGCTCTGGGCTTCGGACCCGGCGCCCCGTGGGGCGAGCCTGTACGGCCCGGGGGGGGCTGCGCAGGTGCCCTACTTGAGCAGCGCGTTGACTGCCTTCTGCGCGTCGGCCAGGGCCGCGTCGACGCTCTTGCGCCCGGCCGCGGCAGCGGTGAGCTCCTTGTCGACGGCGTCCTGCATCTCCTGCTGACGCTCGATCACCGGAGGCAGCACGGTGGCGTCGAGCGAGTCGAACACAGCCTTGCGGTTGGCCGGCTTGCCGGCGTCGAGGTAGGTCGCGAGCTGTGACTCGTCGGCGACCGGCGGGAGCTCCCAGCTGGTCTCGAGCCGCTTCTTCACCATCTCGCTGGAGGACGTGAGGAAGGTGATCCACTTCTGGGCTGCGGCCTGGTTCTTGCTCTTCGCCGAGACGACGGCGCCGTTGGTGAACATCGCCGACGCCTTGGTCTTGTCACCGGGCTCGACCGCGATGTCCCAGTCGAACTTCGCGTCGGCCATTCCCGAGAACATCCAGATCCCGCTGTGCCACATGGCGAGCTTGCCGCTCTTAAACAGCTTGCTGTCGAAGTCGGGGGTGCCTGCGCCGTCTGCCTCCGTCGGCATGGTCTTACCCGCCTTGGAGACGAGGAAGTTGGCAGCTGCCTTGCCTGCCTCGGAGTCGAACGTGGCCGACTTCTTGTCGGGGCTGAGGAACTCGCCCCCGGCCTGGGCGACCGTCTTGTAGAACTCGAAGAAGGAGATGGGCTGATAGTCGCCCCAGACCTTCTTGCTCTTGTCGGTGAGCTTGGCAGCCGCGGCCTGTTCGTCCTTCCAGGTCCAGTCGGCCGTGGGCTCGGCCACGCCGGCGGCCTTGAACAGGTCCTTGTTGTAGAAGAGGACGACGTTGGAGAAGGACTCCGGCAGGCCGTACTGCTTGCCGTCGGCGGAGAACGCCTTGAGCAGCGAGGGCTTGTACTTGGCGGCGTCGACGTTCTTGAGCTCGGCGAGCGAGCCGTTCGCCGCGTAGGTCACGAAGTTCTCGTAGTTGAGCTCGAACGCATCGGCCGCAGTGCCGCCCGCGACTGCCGTCTGAAGCTTGGTGAAGTAGTCGTCGTAAGGGGTGGTCTCGATCTGGACCTTGATGTCGGGGTTCGCCGCCTCGAAGGCCGTCTTGATCGCCTCGAGATCCTTCTCGTGTCCGCCGTTGGCGGAGAAGTTCATGTACCGGACCGTGGTCGGCCCGCCTGACGAAGCCGCGTCGGTCCTGGTCGCCGAGCCCTGCGAGCAGGCGCCGAGCGCCAGGGTCAGACCGGCCGCGATGACAGGTGCCACGCTGCGCCTGACGGTGATCTTCATGGTGTTCCTTTCGGGACCTGCCGTGCGCGGGATCGCGCCCGGTCGGGACTGGAGTGCGGGTGTGCTGGTGCTGTGGTGGGCTACTTGATGCCGGTGTGGGCCACGCCGGCGATGATGTGGCGTTGGGCGAGCAGGTAGACCACCGCGATCGGCAGGATCGAGAAGACCGACCCGGCCATGACGACGTCCCACTCGGTGGTGAACTGCCCGTGCAGGGTGGCGAGCCCCAGCGGAAGGGTCATGAGCTCCGGCGAGCGGATCACGACCAGCGGCCAGAGGAAGCTGTTCCAGCTGCCCATGAACGCGAACACCGCGACGGTGGCCAGGGCGGGCCGGATCAGCGGAAGGATGATCGTGGTGAAGATGCGCAGGTGACCGGCCCCGTCGATGGTGGCCGCTTCGTCGAGCTCGCGCGGTACCGACTCGACCGCCTGGCGCAGCAGGAACACCCCGAACGCCGACGCGATCGACGGAGCGAGCAACGCCATGTAGGTGTCCTGCAGGTTGAGTGCCTTCATCTCGATGAACAGCGGCACCACGAGAACCTGCATCGGCACCATGAGGGTGGCGAGATAGAGCGCAAAGACGATGTTGCGTCCCTTGAACGGGATCCTGGCGAACCCGTACGCGGCCATCGAGCCCGTGATGAGCTGGAACAGCGTGGAGGCGACGGCGATCCACAGCGAGTTCACGAGGATGCGCCACATCGGGAGCGTGTCGAGGAGGGTCCGGTATGCCGCGAGCGTCGGGTCCTTCACGAGCAGCGTCGGCCCGCCGGCGAGGCTGCCCTCGGGGGTGATCGAGGTGATCACAGTCCAGAGGAACGGGAACAGCATCACGACCGCGCCGGCCGCCACCGCGGCATACCTCAGCACGCTGAGCGGCCGCAGTCGTGACCGTCGGCTTGCAGAGACAGCGACGGGCGACGACGCGCCTGCTGCCGCGCGCGGCGCGGAGTTCACAGGGGGCCGAGACGACGTCACCTGCACGTCCAGGTCAGGCATAGTGCACCCACCGTCGCTGACCGCGGATCTGCACCGCGGTGATGAGCAGGATGACGGCGAACAGGATCCACGAGAGGGCGCTGGCCTCACCGGCCCGGCCGTAGCGGAAGGTCAGGTCGTACACCTGACCCACGACGACCTGGCTGGCTCCCGACGGTCCGCCGCCGGTCATCACGAAGACCTGGTCGAAGACCTGGAACCCGTTGATGAGCGAGATGACTACGACAAAGAACGTCGACGGCGACAACAGCGGGAGCGTGATCCGCCAGAACCGTTGCCAGGCGTTCGCGCCGTCAGCGGTCGCAGCCTCGAGGACGTCCTGGGGGATCGCCTGGAGCCCGGCCAGCATGATGACCATGACGAAGCCGAGGTCCTTCCACGCCGAGGAGAGGATGACGGCCGGCAGCGCCCACTGGGGGTCTGTCCACCACCCGGGTTGGGGCAACCCGACCGCGCCGAGCACCGTGTTGACCAGACCGTTAGTGGGGTTGAGCAGCCACTTCCAGACCAGCGCCACGACGACCCACGAGGTCACCACGGGCAGGAAGTACGCGGCCCGGAAGAATGACCGCCCGGCGAGCTTCTGGTTCAGCGCCAGCGCGAGCCCGAGGCCGCCGGCGAACACCAGCGGCAGGTAACCCGCGCAGTAGAGCAGGGTGTTCAGGAAGACCTTGTGCGTCTGGGGGTCGGTGAGCAGTGCGCGGTAGTTGGCCAGGCCCACCCACTCCATCGGCGAGATGAGGTTCCACCGGTGCAGGCTGACCCAGATCGACGACACCATCGGCGCCACCGTGAAGAGCAGGAGCGGCACGGCACTGGGCGCGAGGAACAGCGTCGCCCAGCCAGCCTTCTTCCACCCGCTCCGGGCGCTCATGACGCCCCGACCCCGGCGACGGCCTGCAGCCGCGCGCGGACCAGCGCGCCCTGACTGCCCGGCGTGCTCGCGTCGAACGACGAGGCCAGCACCAGACAGGCAGCGCCAACAGCCCACTGCGTCTCGGTCCAGGATTCCGTCACGCACCGGATACCGCGACGGGCCGGCATGAGCTGGCGGCGGAAGGACTCTTCGAACCCGCCCTGCCAGAAGCTCCACTCGCTCATGCCCTCGCCCATGAGCACGAGCAGCTCGGGGTCGACCGTGTGCACGACACCGGCGAGTGCCCGCCCGAGCAGATGTCCCGCGCGGCGGTACACCTCCAGCGCGCGCTCGTCACCGCGGCGCGCGGCTGCGGCTAGGTCGCCCACGTCGTCGCCCTCGCCGAGCACGCCGACTGCTCGGGCAGACTCCAGGAGGCCGCTCGCGCCGATGTGTGCCTCGAGGCACCCGACGTTCCCGCAGCCGCACCGAGGCCCGTCGTCACTGACGGGGATGTGCCCGATCTCCCCGGCCCCTCCGTGCGCCCCTCGGGTCACCGCACCGTTGGTCACGATGCCGCAGCCCACGCCTCGCCCGATGGTGATCACCAGGTAGGAGGCGTGCTCGCGGCCGATGCCGTACACGCTCTCGGCCGCAGCCAGCGTGTTGACGTCGTTGTCGACCAGCACCGGGACACCCAAGGCGTCACGCAGTCGCTGACCGACGGGCGCCCGGCTCCAGCCCAGCGTGGGCGCGTCGACGACTCCGGAGGCTTGCGAGTCGACCGCGCCGGGGAGCCCGACCCCGACCCCGAGCAGGTGCCCGTCGTGGGACTCGACCGCGCCCTGGAGGATCTCGCAGAGCGCGTCCAGGGCGGCCGGGTGAGCGGGGTCGAACGGCACCTCGGCCGAAGAGCGCACCGTGCCGTCGAGGTCGACCGAGACCAGGGCGACGTGGTCGGCCGTGACCTTGGCTCCGATCGCTCCGCCGGCGGACCGGACCAGACCCAGGAGCCTCGCGGGCCGACCGCCCTGGCTCGGCACCGAGTCGAGCTCGGTGACCAGCTCGCGCGCGAGTAGCTCCTTGGTCGTCTGGGTCACCGTCGCCGGACTCACCCCCAGGGACCGTGCGATCTCAGCCCGCGAGCTGGGGCCGCGGGTCCCGAGCAGCCCCAGGGTTGCGGCGCGTACCAGGTCACCCCTGGCAGCGATCTGACCCTTCTGCGACATCGGCGGCGCACCCTTTGTTCGGAACTAAATTTAAGAGGAACTTAAGGGTGCGTCGCAGCGGAGTCAAGGGTTTCGCGCCGGTTGGCCAGGATCTGTGTTCCACCGCCCCTGGTTCTGGTCAGAAGCCTCCGCTGGTGCCTGACCCGGCCCCGGTGGCAGGAGTCGTGAACGTGGTGTTCGACCCGGGTTGCCACTGGTCGGCGGTGTCGGGGTAGTTCGCCTCCTGCCGCTTGATGCACTTCCACTCCACAGCGGTGTTCGGCGGAAGGTTCCCGATGGTGCCGGTCCAGGTCGGGTATGCCGTCGGGTTCAGCTTGACGGCGCTGGCGACCGACCACAATCCCAGCTGGGGAACGCTGCCCACGGCATACACGGACTGACCGGAGGTCGTGGTCCCGTTGGTGCAGGTGAAGGTCTGCGTGACCGGTGCCTGACCGACGGTGAAGGCAAACGTCTTCGCGGAGGTAACCGACACCGACGCCGACTTGGCGACCACGAGGTTGCCGCCGGCGTTGTACCAGCCGCTCGAGGCCGCATCGAAGGCCGCCTTGGTGGGGTGCTGCGTCAGGGCCGCCCCGTTCAGGGTGACGCTTGACGCTTGCGTGTCGGTGACGAGCTCGATGACGTTCGGGCGGCTGGCCGGCGCCCCCGGATAGGTTCCGGTGGACGCGGCCACCGTGACGGTGGCGGTGTTGCCGCTACGACTCTGGCTGAGGACGGTGGTGCGCTTGGCACCGGTCTTGTATCCGGTGGTGGCGCCGTCGTCTTCGGCCAGGGTGAAGGAGCTGGGCGCCGGGTCGGAGTAGACCCGGGCGATGAGCTCGGGGCGGGTCGTGCCGTCGGTGCGCTTGCCCACGGCATTCATCGTCTTGTCGTCCACGAACATCTTGGGCAAGATCGCGCCGGCCCGTGCGTACGTGGGCAGCTGGAAAGCGCCGTTCACCCACAGCGGCACGTCGTTCACCCACTGGCCGGTGCTCACCGTCTTCTTGTTGGTGCGGTAGTCGAACCAGGTGCCGGCGGGCAGATACATGTTGCGCTGGCGCTGGCCCGCTCCGGCTACGACTCCGACCAGCAGGTCTCGGCCGATGAGCTTCTCGTGGCCCATTTCCCGAACGTTCGGGTCGTTCTGGTAGTAGTACACCAGCGGCGGCACGAGGGGCTCCCCGGACGTGTTCGCCCGGTGGGCGAGGGAGTAGTAGTACGGAGTGAGCTCGTAGCGCTGGCGCAGATTGGCGAGGTTGCTGGGAACGTCGCCGATCTTGTCGGGCGCCGTCTTGGCGCAGTTGCAGAGGTTTTCCGTGTGCGGTCGGACCGGGACGTCGAACCAGGCGGAGTTGGCGAACCACTGGGTGTAGAGCTCGTTTAGGTCGCTGTTGAGCATCTCCCGACGGAAGCCGCCGACGTCGGAGCCGTAGTAGTCGATGCCGGACATCGACATGTGCATCTGGGCGTTCTGCTGCTGGGCGAGGGCGGTGAGCTTGCTGCCGATGTCCCCCGACCACATCGCAGTGCCGGTGCGCTGTATGCCGGCCGCGCCGGAACGAGCGAGCATGAAGGGTCGCTGTGTGCTGCCGGCATCCGCGTAACCCTTGGCGATGCTGCTGGCCCACTGCAGGTTGTACAGGTTGTGGTAGTCGGCATGGGCGTTCTTGCCGGGTACCGTCCCGACTGTCCAGTCGGACCCGTCATACATCTCGGGCTCGCCCAGATCGAGCCAGTGCCCGCCCACGCCGGCGTTGACCAGCGGCTGACGCTTGAGTGTGTGCCAGTACGCGCCGGCCGACGGCTGAGTCCAGTCGATCATGCCGCCTCGACCCCACCAGTCGTTGCCGGTGAGGTAGACCGGTGCGCAGGTCGAGCACCCCGCGCGCACGAGATATCCCCGGCTCGCCAGATCGGCGTGTTCGTTCAGGCCTTTGCCGATGTATGACTCCTCGATCGGGATGACCCCGATCCCTTCGGTGGACTTGTACGAGGCGATCTTCGAGACCGGGTTGGGGAAGTTGCTGGCGTCCCAGGAGAGGGTGCCCATCCGGGTGTTGTCCGACCCGGCGGTGACACCGCCGAACCAGTTGACGTCGAGCATGACGCCGTCGACGGGGAACTTTGCTGCTCGCAGGCTTGCGAGGGTGCTGTCCACTTCGGCCCAGTTGTCGTAGCCGAACTCAGAGTTCCAGAGGCCAAACATCTTCTGCGGAGGAACCGGGGGGCGGCCGGTCAGCTCCAGGTAGTCCGAACGCAGGTCGGGCAGGTCCGGCCCGCTCATGACGTACCAGCGCAGTTGGTCGCCGAAGGTGTCGACGGTCCAGGGGTCCCCGGTGAGGTCCCACTGCTGCTTGTAGACCTGGTCGAGGAACAGTCCGTAGTTGGCGTAGTTGGCTCCAACAGCGAAGAGGACCGGGATCTGGGTGTTGCCGACGGGTCCGTTGTCGGTGTCGTAGACCATGGCGTTGCCGTAGTTTCCGCCGGGTGTCCGGGTGCGGCCGACCAAATCACCGTCAGCGCTGCCGCCCATGAGGAACTGCTGCCCCAGGCCGTAGGCGTTCTGCATCGAGGACTTGGTGATCGTCAGCCCCTTCCACGCCTGCGTCAGGTTGCGTGGGCAGGTCGTGTTGAGCAGCAGCGACGGCGACCTGGTCGTGTCGTACGTCGTGGCGCACAGCGTCGCGGTGTCGACGACGACCTGCAACCCGGGCGTCGTCAGTGTGCCACCGCTCTGGGTGAGGCTGGTCGGGCCAGGGTAGTCACTCTTGGACACCTGTGGGCTCGTGTAGATGGCGGCCCCGGCGCCGGGACCGGAGCCCGCGCCGAGCTCAAAATGGACCAGGTCATTGTCGAGGAACTCGACGACCAGGTAGCTGCCGCCTGAGGTGAACTGGACCCGCTGGACGGCGGCTTGGGCGGCCGGTGAGGTCGCGAGCACCATGCCGGCGGTGGCGACCACCGTGGCGAGGAGGACGGTTGCGCTGCGACGGAGCCTGAGTGCGCGGTGTGGATGCCGGGACATCCGGCCGATGGCCGGGAGCTGAGTCGTCGTCATGGCCTTGCCACCACCAGGTTGTCGTAGTTGATGCCGGTGCTGTTGCCGTTCGCGTATGACAGCGTCACAGCGTGCTTCCCGCTGGTCAGGCTGGTCGTGATGCTCGCGGTGCCCCAGGTGCCCCAGTCGGTGGTGGGAGGCAGCGTCAGCGTGCCGATCGTGGTGCCGTCCACGACGACAGCGCGCGTGGCCGGTGCACCGGAACCGTTGGAGTACCTGAACTTCAGGGTGTGGTTGCCGGTGGCCTCGGCGTTGACGTCGACGGAGACGGCATCGCCCGCGGTCTCGAAACCGTCGACGAAACCGGTGCCGGTGTAGCCGGGGTGGTTGGTGTTGGTGCTGGTGCCCACTGCGGTCCCGAACTCTGCCTCGTAGCCGGCCTTGTCGACGCCGCTGAGGACCACTGTGCGGGCACCCGTAGCGCTGGCGAGCTTGACGTGCGTCAGCTGCTGAACGGGGTCCCAGTACCACCCGGTGGTGGCCGCAGCCAGCGCGCTGATCGAGGAGTACCGCGTGAGGGCCGCACCGCCGACGGTCACACCAGTCGGCGCCGTACTGGCCACCTGGAGGGTGGACTTGGTGGTGAGCGCCGGAACGCTGAGACTGACCTGGTGTCCGGCCCAGTTCTCGGTCGAGGTCACGGTGCGTGACACGCCTGCGGCGTCGTCGTAGTAGTCGTAGGACGTGGTCGCAGATGGGTACACGCGGAATACCAGGTTCGTGTAGTCGGTGACGCCGTTGCTGATCGTTCCGCCAAGCTCGTAGTTGGCATTGAGGTTGAGCGGAATGATGGCTCCGGCCTTGGCGTACACCGGGATGGTGTCGGTGCCCGCGTTGTAGGTCTTCGTGCCGGCGCCAGTAGCCCGGCCACCGTTCCAGAAGTCGTACCACTCGCCTGCGGGGAGGTAGACGTTCTTGGACGTGGCCCCTTGGGTCGTGATCGGAGCCACGAGGAGCTGGCGTCCGAACATGTACTGCTGGTCCTGCGCGCCAGCCGTGGCATCGCCCGGGTAGGCGATTCCCATGGCCTGCATCATCGGCAGCCCGGAGTCGGCGGCCTTCTTCGCCTCGGTGTAGAGGTAAGGGACGAGGTTCATCCGGGTGTTCGCGAACTTGGCGAACGTGGGAACGACCGACGTGTCGCCGGTGCGAGCCTGGACGTTCCACGGCGTGCGCGCCTCAGAAGTAGAGGGGTTCGCCTTCTCCGAGTGGTACTGCATGATCGGGGAGAACGTCGCCTGCGCCGCCGAGCGGAGGTACAGCTCACTCGTGGGGAAGCTGCCGGTGAATCCGGCCATGTCCCACGCCCAGAACGGTACCCCGGACTGTCCGGCCGAGATGCCGGCCTTCACGGCCTGCTGGAACGCCGAGAACGTCGACGCCTGGTCGCCGGCCCAGAAGATCGAGTTCTGCTGGGCACCGGAGGTACCGGCCCGGCTGAACAGCACGCCCTTGCCTGCGGTCTTGGACGACACGAAGCCGGAGTAGGCGCGGGTGTACTCGTTCGGGTAGGCGTTGTGCATCTCGTCGCCCTTGCGGCCGTCGCTGACGGTGAGGTTGCGCCCGAACAGCGACTCGCTGCCGTCGGTCTTGAACCCGTCGATGCCGATGTCGTCGAAGAGGTAGGCGCGCTTGCTCATCCACCAGTTCGTCGCTGCTGCGTTGGTGAAGTCCGGCACCGTGCTGTCGCCGAACCACTGCCCGGAGGGGATTCGGTAAGGGGCACCCGAGCCGTCACCGACGAGGTAACCCTGCTGCGCGGCATACGTGCGGTCGTTGACGTGCTGCTGCGGTGCCGTGGAGGGATTGGTGTCGAAGTTCTCCTTCAGAACCGGTATCTGCCACAGCACCACCTTGATGCCCTGGTTGTGCGCGGCCGCAACCATCGCCTTGGGATCTCGCCACGCGCCCCCTGCGGGGAAGGTGAGGTCGGCGTAGGTGAGGGCGCTGCCGCCCGGCTTGGGCGTGTACGTCGCGCCGTGCCAGAGGTAGAAGGTCGCTTCGTCACTCCACTGCTCGAGCACCATGGCGCTGTGCGGGATGCCGGTGCTGTTCACTTTCGCGAGCTCGGCCTCGACCTCGGCCTGGGTGTTCCACTCGTTGGCCGACATCCACAGCCCGAACGCCCACTTCGGCGGCAGCTTCGGCCGACCGGCCGTGGCGGTGTACGCGTCGAGGATCTCCGCCGGTGTCCCCGTGAAGAAGTAGTAGTCCATCGTGGAACCCGGGGCACCGCTGGTGTCGACGGTGAAGCCGGCCATGTCGGTGCGTGCCGTTCCCAGGTTGAACACCGAGTACCGCGTACTCGGGACGTAGATGCCGTACCCGGCCGAGTTGGTGAAGAACGGCACGGAAAGGTAGGTCCGTTTGGTCGGTCCCTGATCCTGGTACTGGTTGTAGACGTAGTTGTGGACATCGTTGCCGCGCTGGTTGGTCTGGTCGTACCTCTCCCCCAGGCCTTCGATCCGCTCACCGGCGGGTGTGAGCCAATGGTCCTCGATCTTGGTGACCGTGCTGGAGCCGTCGCTGGCCCACCCGATGTTGCGGAACGCTGCCGGGTCGTACTGCCGCGAGATCAGCGTCGTCCCGTCAGCCTTGTAAACCGACACGCGGTACGGCGTCTTCTGGATCTTCACCTGCAGCTTCGACGTTGCCACAGTCAGCGTGGAGGCGCTGTCCGTCACGGTGTACGACGATCCTCCGCTGATGTTCAACCCTGCGCCCTGGGGAGCAACTTGGACGTGGAACCGATCCACTCCCGGGAAGGCGAACCGAATTTTGGGGCTGAAGGTGCCGGACCCGGTGTCCGTCGTCGACACGTCTACGGAGGTGCCGTTGTTCGTAAACCCAGTGACGTTGCCCGTACCACTCCACGAGGTCGTCGTGAAGCTGAACGGCCCGACCTGACGCGCACCCCCTCCGTCGACGTCAGCATTCACCCAGTACTGCACCCGGTCGCCGCGGGCGAAGGTGCCCAGGCTGGCCTTCCAATAGGTGTTGTTGCCGCTGTTGTAGTCGTATCCCGCACCGATCGGCGTCTGGTCGACTCCGTTCTTCTTCCACGTGATCCACACCGTCTGACCAGAGGAGATCGGCCAGGTGGTGGCTTTGACGACCACCGCGTCGCCCGCCATCGGATCGCGCGGAGCACGCTCGGTGGGTTGCGTCGCATAGAGCTCATCGGCCCCGTAGGGCGCGTGAAACACACCGCTCAGAGTGCCTGCCAGCGCCGTCTGGGGAACAAGCACGGCCGAGATGAGCGCCATAACCACGGCAAGCGGAATCGAGGACCGCAGACGCCGCGGGCGGGAAGGCGGGGCGAGGTTCATCATTGAAGCTCCTCCACGGGAACCCTGCTTCTTTTATGTCTAAATTTATGGGCGAAGGTAGCGGCGGCTCAGCACGTGCGTCAATCATTCTTTGCCAAGTCTTGACCGACACCGCCACCTCACTCGAACCCACCGACATCGAACGAGCCACGCGGCATACCCTCGGTGTCCATGACCAACGTGACGCTCATCGCCGCCGTCGGACGCAACGGCGTCATCGGCGCCGACAACGACTTGCCGTGGCACCTGCCGGAGGACTTCAAGTTCTTCAAGCGCATGACGATGGGGCACCCGATGGTGATGGGGCGCAAGACGTTCGACTCGATCGGACGCGTGCTGCCCGGGCGCCGAACGATCGTCGTGACGCGGCAGGCGGACTGGCACCACCCCGACGTCGAGACGGCGCACTCGCTCTCGGACGCGCTGGGGCTGGCCGGTCCTGCCGACGAGGTGTTCGTGTGCGGCGGTGGTGAGGTCTACCGCGAGGCGATGCCGTGGGCACAGCGGCTGTTGATCACCGAGGTCGACCAGTCGCCGGCCGGTGACGTGACGTTCCCCGAGATCGACCCGACACAGTGGACCGAGACCGAGCGCGACCAACGGGACGGGTTCGCGTGGGTCACCTACGAACGGAGCACCCGTGGCTGAGCACCAGCACGGCCACGCAGGCGGGCACGGCCTGGCCCACTCCCACGACAAGGGCCCGCTCGCCGACGCGAGCGTGCGGCTCGCCCGCGAGACCGACACCCCCGCGGTCGGCCTGGTCCAGGCGACGGTGTGGCGCGACGCGTATGCCGCGGTGCTGCCGCAGGAGGTCCTCGACCAGTTCGAGCCCCAAGCCTTCGCCTCGGTGTGGCGGCGGTCGCTGGCGGCTCCCCCGGACGGCGTTTACCGGTTGCTCGTGGCGCTGGCCGGTGACCAGGTCGTGGGGTTCGCGGCGATCGGGCCGAGCCAGGACCCGGACGCCTCACCCGAGACCGGTGAGCTGACGGCGATCGCGGTGCACCCGCAGGCTCGGCGCGCCGGTCACGGCTCGCGGCTGCTCAACGCCGCCGTCGACACGTTGCGTGGGGCCGGGGCCGAGCTCATGTCGATGTGGGTGCTGTCGACCGACGACGACACGCGCGCTTTCCTTGCCGCGTCAGGGCTTTCGCCCGATGGCGCCTACCGCGACCGGGTCGTCTCCGAGAGCGGCGACACCGCGCGCGAGGTGCGGTTGCTCGCGAACATCACCCCAGCAGAGGATCCTGCGGCGGCGAGCCCGTGACAGCCGCAGCCCTGGAGCCGCAACGCCGCCGACAGGTGCTGCGGCAGGCGGCGTCGGTGGCGATCGCGACCGGCGCCTACGGCATCAGCTTCGGCGCCCTGTCGGTGGCGGCCGGGCTGGACATCTGGCAGACGCAGGCCCTGTCCCTGCTGCTGTTCTCCGGCGGCTCGCAGTTCGCCTTTGTCGGCATCATGGCGGGCGGGCCGAGCGGCGCGGTCGCCGCAGTCGCGACCTCGACCCTCCTCGGTGTCCGCAACGGGCTCTACGGGCTGCAGGTCGCCCGGCTGCTCCAGGTGCGGGGCCTGCGTCGACTGCTCGCAGCGCAGCTGACGATCGACGAGTCGACCGCGGTCGGCGTGGCCCAGCCCGAAGCGCGGGCGGGCCGGTTGGGGTTCTGGGCGACGGGGCTGGGCGTCTTCGTCTGCTGGAACGCCATGACCCTGCTCGGTGCCGTCGTCGGCGACCAGCTGGGCGACCCGCGCACGTACGGCCTCGACGCCGCGGCCGCCGCGGCCTTCTGCGGCCTGCTGTGGCCGCGGCTGAAGTCGCGCGACGCGTTCGCCATCGCCGGTGTGGCCGGGGTGATCGCGGTCGTCGTCGCACCGCACGCCCCCGCCGGTGTGCCAGTCCTGGTGGCCGCGTTCGCGGCGCTCATCGCAGCCTTCTGGGGCACGGCGCACCGCGACCCGGCCGCGCCGCACCACTGGGACGGCGAGGAGGGGACCCGGCCGTGAGCACCTGGACCGCCGTGCTGGTTGCGAGCCTGCTCGCGTTCGCCCTCAAGTACCTCGGTTACGTCGTCCCGGCCAGCTGGCTCGACGGCGAGCGCACCACCCGCGTCACCTCGGCCCTGCCCATCGCCCTGCTCGCCGCGCTGGTGGCAGTCCAGACGTTCACCGGCACCGGCGGCGCCTTCGTGCTCGACGCACGAGCGGCCGCAGTCGGCGTCGCGCTCGTCGCCCTGGCCCTGCGGGCGCCGTTCATCGTCGTGGTGGTGCTGGCCGCCGTCACCGCCGCGGTGTTGCGCCTCGCCGGCATGAGCTGAGGCTCAGTCCCACTCGCGCGCGTCCTCGACGAAGCTGTCACCGGTCTGCACCGGCACCACGCAGAACGGGACGCCACCGGGGTCCGCCATCACGGCATACCCGTCGGGTCGCGCGACGACGGTGGCGCCCAGGCCCTCGAGCCGCGCCACCTCGGCCTCGACGTCGTCGGTCTCGATGTCGACGTGGATGCGCGAGCTGCCCTCGTCGAGCCGCTGCACCTCCAGGGCGAGGCTGCCCACCTCACCGACCGAGACGTAGCGCCCCTCCTTGTCTGGGATCGGCCGCACGCCCTGGGCCCCGGCCCAGAAGGCAACCCCGGCCTCGAACGTGGCCGGGTCGTGGTCGAGCAGGATGACTCCGATGCGCGAACGGTGCATGCGGTCACGGTATGCCGTGTGGCCGTCTCGCGCGCTACGTCCGGTTGGTCGTCGCGCCCCGGTCGGCGCGCCATGCGCGCACGGCAGCCCGGTAGTGGCGCTGCTCGGCCCCGCGGTCCTTGGCCACGCGGCACGCCTCAGCCTGCTCGAGCTCGGCTGCCACGGCAGGTGACACCGGGGCGCCGCCGTTGACCTCGGCCATCATCCGCGAGCCGTCGCGGGCCATCCGGAACAACGGCCACATGGCCAGCAGGGCCACGACCGGGATGAGCACCACCCCGATGCCGAGCAGCACAGACACCAGCCGACCGTCACCGATGAGCGCGAACCCCCGCCACCCGATGGTCGCCGAGTAGAAGGCGAGGATGACGAGAAGGACTGTGGCAGTGAGCTTTTCGCGCACTTCAGTCCAACCCGAGATAGTGCTCGAGCCCCACGGTGAGGCCCGGGTGGTCAGCGATCCCGCGGATGCCGGCGAGTACCCCCGGCATGAACGACTCGCGGTCGAAGGAGTCGTGCCGGATGGTCAACATCTCGCCGGGGTTGCCGAGCAGCACCTCCTGGTGGGCGACGAGACCGCGCAGCCGCACCGAGTGGACGGGTATGCCGTCGACTCGTGCGCCGCGGGCACCGTCGGGGTCGTGCGTGGTGGCGTCGGGAACGTCCGCGAGGCCGGCCTCGCGGCGTGCCTCGCCGACCAGCCGGGCGGTGCGGTCAGCTGTGCCGGAGGGTGCGTCGACCTTGGCGGGGTGGTGCAGCTCGATGACCTCGACGGACTCGTAGAACCGGGCTGCCTCGGCGGCGAAGCGCATCATGAGGATGGCGCCGATGGCGAAGTTGGGGGCGATGAGGACACCGACGTCGGGGTGGTCGGCGAGTCGCCCACGCAACGCCTCGAGGCGCGCGTCGTCCCAGCCGGTGGTCCCGACCACGACATTCACGCCGCGGTCGACGCAGTGCGCCACGACGTCGGGCGAGGAGTCGGGCACCGTGAGGTCGACCGCCACCTGCGCTCCCCCGAGGTCAGCGAGGTCGTCGTCGCGACCGTACCTGCCGACCAGCTCCAGGTCCTCGGCCGCCTCGATCGCCCGGCACGCCTGCGACCCCATCCGGCCGTTCGCACCGATCACCGCCACCCGCGTCGTCGTCGCCACGCGCCCAGCGTAACCACGCGGCATACCGGGGCGGCTCCGCCCCCAACGGATGGGGACGGGGCCGCCGAGGGGTGGCGGACGCGGCTACTTCACGAACGCCTTGAGGCCCAGCACGACCGGGTCGTGGTCGGACGAGGCGTACGGGTCCGGCCGGTAGAAGTTGGTCGCGTGGTAGTTGTAGCGGCTGTACTGCAGGGCCACCGACTCGCCGGCGTTGATGTTCCAGTGCGCCGCCCCCGTCGACATCGCCAGCGCGGCGTCGTTGACGAGGATGTGGTCGAGCGAACCGGACAGGCCGCTGAACGAGTACGAGTAGCGGTTCGGGTCGAACGTGCTGCCGACGTCGGTGTAGCCCGCCTTGTAGAGCACGTCCAGCGGGTCCTCCTGGGTGTAGGAGTTGTAGTCGCCCGCCATGACGACCGCCTTGGTGCCGGTGTCCCCGACGACGGTCGGCACCCAGTCGCGCAGCGCCTGCGCCTGCAGGATGCGGCTGGTGACCGAGGCGCCCTGGCCGTCACCCGTGTCCTCGTCACCGGGGAACGGACCGGCCGAGCCCTTGGACTTGAAGTGGTTGACGACGAAGAGGAACTTGTCGCCCTTGCCGTACTTCTTCTTGAACACCTGGGCGATGGGCTCGCGCGCGTTGCCGAAGGCCTGCGTCTCCCCTGACTGGGTGCCGAGGGCACGAGAGGCGTCGACGCGCATCACGTTGGCGGGCTTGTAGATGATGCCGGAGGTGATGAAGTCCTGCTGCTCCACCGGAGGCAGCTCGGTGGACGACGGGACGAACGCCCACGTGCCCGCGCCGGCCTTGGCGTTGAGCGCCCCGACCAGGCTCGCGAGCGAGGTGTCGCGCGGCTTGCCGAACTTCGCCGAGTTCTCGACCTCCATGAGGCCGACGACGTCGGCGCCCATCGCGTTGATCGCCGCGACCTCCTTGTCCTCCTGCCGCTTGAGGTCTGCCGCGTCCCACGCACCGCGCTGCCCGCAGCCGGTGCGCACCGTGACGCCGTTGTCGTCGCGGTCGTAGTAGGCGAGGCAGTTCGGGTCCTGCTCACCGAGGTCGGTGAAGTAGTTCAGGACGTTGAACGACGCGACCTTGAGGTCGGCGGTGCCGCGCTGGTTGATGGCTGCAGCGTCGGGCGCTGCCGTCCGGGTGTTCTCGAAGACCGCCGGCGAGGCCGCGTTGTCCGGTCCGACGACCTGCTCGGTCGGCTGGAAGCGCCACAGGTCGAACCGGTAGTCGACGACGACCGGCTTGGTGAAGGTGACGGAGGCACCGACGCGGACCGGCTTGTCGTTCGAGACGTATGCCGGCGTGAGGTCGCCGTTGAGGACGCACGGCGTCGGGCGGGTGCCACAGGCACCGGCGCTGTAGCTGCTCGCCGTGAAGTTGCTCGAGGCGCCGTCGTCGAGGGTGACCTTGCGCCGGGCGTTGTCGGCGACGACCGCGTCGGCCTCCGGGGTGCCGGGTTTTGCGACCTCGGTGTTCTGCATGAGGGGGCGGTCGCCGAAGGCCAGGCCGACCTCGCCGTACTGGTTGGTCGAGTAGGTGTTGGTGACCGTGTAGGCGCCGGTGGGCTGCATGAGCATGCCCTCGATCGACTCGCGAGCGGAGTCGGTGCCGGGCCAGGTGATGGCGAGGGGCTGCACCGGGCTGAACTCGGTGCCGGCGTCGGTGATGTCGGCAGCGGCTGCGGTGATCTCGGTGAGGCCGCCGTATTCGCTGACCTTGCCCGTGACCTCGACGTAGTTGCCGATGACGACGTCCTCGTCGAGCGGGCTGGAGCTGCCACCGGACTGGAAGACGAAGACGCCGTCGGAGGCGCCGCTGGGGTTGGGCTCGGGGCCGGTGCCCTGGGTCTGCAGGAAGAAGCCGTGGAAGCCGCCGGTCGGGTATGCCGCGGTGACGACGCCCTTGACGATGACGGTCTGGCCGACGAGCGGGGAGGCATCGCCAGTCCCCTGGACCTCGGCGATGGTCTTCTCGGTGGGCTCGCCGGGCGGGGTGCCACCGCCTCCGGTGCCGGGAGTGGGCGCGCCGGCCTTGAAGTCGGCGGCGTTGTCGGCGGTGTTGGTGCTGCTGGCGTTGCGCGACACGGAGGTGGTGTTGGAGGCCGTCGGTGCGGCGGCCGAGCCGGCCCAGTCGTCGGCGCTGCCGTAGCCGACGAAGTCGACGACCTGGGGCAGGTCGGAGCAGTTCGTGGTGCACGTGGTGCCCGGCAGGGACGTCTGGGTGTTGACCAGGGCCACCTTGCCGTTCGTGCCGCTGAGGTTGATGCCGCCGCTGACGTCGACCGGGAAGCTCGCGCCTGTGGCGCCCGAGGCACCGCCCACGACGAGCTTGCCGCCAGCCGGGATCGTGCCGCTGAGGTTGGTCTTGTTGCTCCAGCTGGTGCCGCTGGAGGACGCGTACTGCACCGACCAGGTGCTGACGTCGACCGCACTTGTGCCCTTGTTGACGAGCTCGATGAAGTCACGGTTGTAGGGCGCGCCGCTGTTGCCGCCGCCCCCGTAGACCTCGTTGATGACGACCTGCGCCGTCGGCGAGGGCGCTGCGTGCGCGCTCGCTGCCGTGATCGTCACGGCACCGGCGGCCAGGGCTACCGCGCCCACCGCCCCTGTCCATTGCTTGCGATGTACGCGCACAGCAGTCCTCCACGACCGGTACTTGTTGGTGTGGCCGCCCGGGAACCGGCCCGGGGGCAGAGAGGCATCACACCACGTCGTGGACGAATGCGGAACGGCTGCGAGACGACGTAAAGGTAAAGGTCAGGTCAGATCTTCGAGCGGTACGTCGGGGTCGGCCAGGCGCTCGGCGTCGACCGCCTTGTCCGAAGCGATCAGGGCCTTGACCTGGTCGCCGACGTCCCAGACGTTGACGTTCATCCCGGCGACGACGCGGCCGTCGTGGAGCCAGAAGGCGATGAACTCGCGGCCGCTGAGGTCGCCACGGACCACGACGTCGTCCCCGGGGTCGGCCAGACCGAAGTACTCCATCCCGAGGTCGTACTGGTCGGTGAAGAAGTACGGCAGCTCCGGCTCGGGGCCGTCCTGCTCGAGCATCCCGGCCACGACGACCTGCGGCTGGTTGAGCGCGTTGGCCCAGTGCTCCACCCGCACCCGCTGGCCCACGACGGGGTTCTCGACGTTGGCGACGTCACCCGCCGCGAAGATGTCCGGGTCGCTCGTGCGCCCCCGGGCGTCCGCGGTGACGCCGTTGTCGACCTCGAGCCCGGCGTACTTGGCCAGCTCGACATTGGGGCTGGCGCCCACGCCCACGATGACCGTGTCCGCAGGGACGGTCTCGCCATCTGCCAAGCGGACGCCGCTCACGCCGTCCTCGGTGCCCAGGATCTCCTCCACCTGCATGCCCGTGCGGATGTCGACACCATGCTCGCGGTGCAGGTCGGCGAACACCTGGGCGATCTGCGGGCCGAGCACGCGGACCAGGGGCAGGTCGAGAGACTCGAGCACGGTGACGTCGGCGCCTGCGTCGGCGGCCGCGGAGGCCACCTCGAGCCCGATCCAGCCGCCACCGATGAAGACGACCTTGCGACCCGGCTGCAGGGCCTCACGGATGCGGTCGCTGTCCTCGATGGTGCGCAGTGTCAGCACCCCTGGACGGTCCGCCCCGGGCAGGTCCAGGTGGCGTGGCGAGCTGCCGGTCGCCAACAGCAGGCGGTCGTAATGGATGCGCTCGCCACCTTGCAGGACAACGTCTTTCGCGTCGCGGTCGATCGACTCCACCCGGGTGCCGGTGCGCACCTCGACGTCGTGGTCGGCATACCACTGCGCGTCGTGGACGAACGCGTCGTCGAGCTTCTCCCCCGTCTTCAGGTAGTCCTTCGACAACGGCGGCCGTTCGTACGGCAGGTGCGGTTCGGCGCCTATGAGGACGACGCGGCCCTCAAAACCCTTGTCCCGCAACACCTCTACGGCCTTGCCACCCGCCAAGCCGGCACCAACCACCACGAACGTGCGCTCATCAGCCATGCGCCCAGCATTGGTGCACCCCCGGAAGCACGCAACCGTGGCGCTACCTCGGCCAGGTGACAGGCTGACCCGGGACGGCGAAGGTGACGCCGCCACCCAACGCCTGAGCGCCCTTGGGCGTGACCAAGAACGCCGCCATGACGCCAGTCGGGGCACTGATCGAACCGTCGCGGCCGGTCTCCTGGAGCACCTCGGCGTACCCCTTGACCCAGGAGAAGACCGTGTCGGAGTCGGCGATCTGGGTGTACCTGCCGACCTGTGACACAAAGACCAGGGTCCCGCCGTGCACCTTGACCACCTGGACCGAGCCGCCCGGGCCGGTCTGGTCGGCGATCCGGGTATCCAGGTGGTTGACGTCCAGCTGGGTCTGCGCAGCCTTGGTGGCTCCCTTGCCACTGGCGATGTCCAGCACCTCGCGAACCCCCGCATCGACAGTGAATGTCGGGGCGGCACCTCGGCTCACGGCATCGCGGAAGTTCTCCACGAGCTTCATGGCGGCCCGGCGATCGACGTCCGTTGCGGTACTGGGTGCTCCCGCTGCCAGAGCACGGGGCGGTGCCGGTTTCGACAGGTCAACCTCGCCGGCCAGCAGCCAGGGTGACGACGGGCTCGCCCGCACCATGAGACAGAGCTGGCGCGCTGCCTTGGCCTTCGCCGCCTCGTCCTTGCTGTCCAGGCTGTTCGTGACCTTCGTGACCACCATGGACCACACGGGGTAGCGGTCGAACGACGGGGTGTACACGGCCATGGGAGTGTGGGTGATGACGGCGGGCTTCTCTCGGGTGGCGAGTGCCTTGGCCAGCGCTGTCTGGAACTGGTCCCCGGCCAGCGCGACGCCGGTGTCGGCGTTCGCCCAGGCCTTCGTGTCGTACTTCGTCGTGGCAGCCTTGATGGCTGCGTTGCTGCGCGCGTCGTAGTCCTTCAACACCGAGGCTGCATCTCGCGCCGTGAACCCCGTGGTCGTGGGTGCAACGTCGTCGACCGGAACCTGCTGCGGCAGACTGACGCACCCGGCGAGCACCAGAGCCGCCGCGACGGCCGACCCGAGCAACGCCACCGGCGTGCTGCGTCCGGCCTCCGAGGTCGCCAGCCCGGACGGCGACCCGCCCGCAGTGGGCACGCCGGCTGCGACGACCTTCCGCCGGGTGTTGTCCCGGCGGCGCAGGAGCATCGATCCGACCAGCAGGGCGAGACCGACCACGGCCACGACCAGTGCCAGTCGGAAGATGCCGGCGACCTGCCACGCGAGTCCCAACGAGAGGTCGCCGGCCTTGCCGACCGGCAGCACGACGAGGTTGAGGGCATCACCGCGGAGGGGAACGGTCACCGACTGCTCCCCCGCTCCGCTGGCCTTGGCCAGCCAGAAGTCGACCTTCTGCGGCGAGACGGCGGGGGCGGCGAGTTTGCCGTCGACGGTCTTGCCCCTGATCTCACCTCGTGCGGTGACCTCGCTGATGTCGAGCCGCTTCACCCCATCCAGGTAGCTCGCGGCATCCACCGGGTTGGCCACGCCGACGAACACCTCCCCTGCCGCGTTCGTCGCGCTCACGCGCACGGTGGTGTCCCGGTAGGACAGGAGCCCCGGGGTCGACCGCACCGCCGTCACGCCCTGGCCCACGTCTGCACGGGGCAGGGGAACGAGATCGTCCGGACCGGCATACACCGCTGCCGCCAGACCCGCGAGGACCAGGAGCCCACCCACGATCCGACCCAACCACAGCACAAGCTTCATGACGCGCTCCCCCCTTGTATCAAGGCAACCAACAGGAAATCGCGTCAAACATAACAACGGGCCGGCACACCGTGTGGTGTGCCGGCCCGCGCCTGTGGACAACTCGTCAGGCGTTGCTGTCCTCTGCGGCGGGAGCGTCGGACTTGCCGCCCTCACCGTTGCCGGAGTCGTTGCCAGAATCGCTGCGGTCACCGCGGCCACGACGGCGGCGGTTGCGCGAACGACCACCCTCACGACGCTCACCGCGCTCCTCGCGGTCGCCCTGGCCGTTGCCGCCCTCGGCCTGGTCAGCCTCGGCGTCACCGGCCGAGTCACCGGCAGAGTCGCCAGCCGGTGCGGCGTCCGCGGCGGGGGCGTCGCCGCCCTCACCCTCGGGCAGCACCGCGGCGAGCGAGAGCTTGCCGCGCGGGTCGATCTCCTTGAGCTCGACCTGGACCTTCTGGCCGACGGCCAGGACGTCCTCGACGGCGTCGATCCGCTTGCCGCCGACCAGCTTGCGCACCTCGGAGATGTGCAGCAGGCCGTCCTTGCCGGGCAGCAGCGAGATGAACGCACCGAAGGTGGTCGTCTTGACGACGGTGCCGAGGAAGCGCTCCCCGACCTCCGGCATCTGCGGGTTCGCGATCGCGTTGACCATCGCGCGGGCCGCCTCGGCCGACGGGCCGTCGGTGGCGCCGATGTAGACGGTGCCGTCGTCCTCGATCGAGATGTCGGCGCCGGTCTCGTCCTGGATCTGGTTGATCATCTTGCCCTTGGGCCCGATGACCTCGCCGATCTTGTCCACCGGCACCTGGACACTGATGACGCGCGGCGCGAATGGGCTCATCTCGTCGGGGACGTCGATGGCCTCGTTCATCACGTCGAGGATGTGCAGGCGAGCCTCGCGGGCCTGGGTCAGCGCGCCGGCCAGCACCGAGGCGGGGATGCCGTCGAGCTTGGTGTCGAGCTGGATGGCCGTCACGAAGTCCTTCGTACCGGCGACCTTGAAGTCCATGTCACCGAATGCGTCCTCGGCGCCGAGGATGTCGGTCAGCGCGGCATACTCCGTCTTGCCGTCGACCTCGTCGGAGACGAGGCCCATCGCGATGCCGGCGACCGGGGCGCGCAGCGGCACACCGGCGTTGAGCAGCGACAGGGTCGAGGCGCAGACCGAGCCCATCGACGTCGAGCCGTTGGAGCCCAGCGCCTCGGAGACCTGGCGGATCGCGTAGGGGAACTCCTCGCGCGTCGGCAGCACCGGCATGAGCGCCCGCTCGGCGAGCGCGCCGTGGCCGATCTCG
This sequence comes from Actinomycetes bacterium, assembly GCA_023420415.1. Classification (GTDB taxonomy): domain Bacteria; phylum Actinomycetota; class Actinomycetes; order Actinomycetales; family Dermatophilaceae; genus Pedococcus. The sequence continues at coordinate 21,653 of JAEZWF010000014.1, forward strand.
CGGCGCTTGGGCGAACCCACGCGACCGGTCTCACCGGTGGAGAACGGCGGGAAGTTGTAGTTGTGCATGTAGCGCTTGCGCGTCACCGGCGACAGGGTGTCGAGCTGCTGCTCCATGCGGAGCATGTTCAGCGTGGTGACACCCATGATCTGGGTCTCGCCGCGCTCGAACAGCGCCGAACCGTGCACCCGCGGCAGCACCTCGACCTCGGCGCCGAGGGCGCGGATGTCGGCGAGGCCACGTCCGTCGATGCGGACCTTGTCCTTGAGGATGCGCTGACGCACGAGCTTCTTCTGCAGGGCGCGGTATGCCGCGGAGAGCTCACCTTCGCGACCCGTGAACTCCTTGGGGTCGTCCTCGGTGAACGCGAGGGCGGCCTTCATGCCGTCCTTGATCTCGTCGATCCGGGCCTCGCGCTCCTGCTTGTCGGCGATGGTGAGCGCCTGCGCCAGGTCGGCCGACGTGGCGGCCTCGACCGCGGCGAACGCGTCGGGCTCGTAGTCGATGAAGAGGGGGAACTCCTCGACCGGCTTGGCGGCCTTGGACGCCAGGTCGGCCTGTGCCTCGCACAGCACGCGGATGAACTTCTTCGCGGCCTCGAGACCCTCGGCGACGACCTCTTCGGTCGGGGCCTGCTTGCCCTCGTTCTTGACGAGGTCCCAGGTGGCCTCGGTCGACTCGGCCTCGACCATCATGATCGCGACGTCGTCGCCCACGATGCGGCCGGCGACGACCATGTCGAACGTCGAGCGCTCGATGTCGCTGAAGTTCGGGAACGCGACCCACTGGCCGTCGATCAGGCTGACGCGCACGCCACCGATCGGGCCGGAGAACGGCAGACCGGAGATCTGGGTCGAGGCGCTCGCCGCGTTGATGGCGAGCACGTCGTACTGGTGGTCGGGGTTGAGCGCCAGGACGGTGATGACGACCTGGACCTCGTTGCGCAGACCCTTGACGAACGACGGGCGCAGCGGCCGGTCGATCAGGCGGCAGGTGAGGATCGCATCGGTCGACGGGCGGCCCTCACGACGGAAGAACGAACCGGGGATCTTGCCCGCGGCATACATCCGCTCCTCGACGTCCACGGTCAGGGGGAAGAAGTCGAAACCCTCGCGCGGGTGCTTCCCGGCGGTGGTGGTGGACAGCAACATCGTGTCGTCGTCCAGGTAGGCGGCAACGGCGCCGCCGGCCTGCTTGGCCAGACGTCCGGTCTCGAACCGGACCTTGCGGGTGCCGAAGCTGCCGTTGTCGATGACGGCTTCGGCGAAGGTGATCTCTGGACCCTCCATTGGGCCCTCCATTTCTCTTCTGTTGAGAGGCTCTGTCTCTCAGGCGATCGCGGGCATCATCGTTGTGCCGCGATGTTCTTCATCCATGCGAAAGGGACGGCCCTCACGGTGAGGACCGCCCCATTCGGATGCTTATCGGCGCAGACCGAGGCGCTTGATCAGCGAGCGGTAACGCTCGATGTCGACGCTCTCCAGGTAACGCAGGAGACGGCGGCGACGACCAACCAGGAGCAGGAGGCCGCGGCGGCTGTGGTGGTCGTGCTTGTGCTGCCGCGAGTGCTCGGTGAGGTCCTTGATGCGCTGCGTGAGCAGGGCGATCTGCACCTCCGGCGAGCCGGTGTCGCCCTCGTGCGTGGCGTACTCGGTCATGATCTTGTTCTTGACGTCGGCGTCCAAGGACATGGAGCGACACTCTCCTTCTCAGGGTTGTTGCGCGGTGCACCAGGGCTTGTTCACCTGGGCTCTCTGGATCCGCGGCCGGTCTACGGCAGTGCTCAGGCTACCAGCGGGCAGGTATGCCGCCCTAATCGGCAAAGTGCCCCGGCGCCCTTGGCCCTCCCCTACAGTCTGGGCCTGTGGAGCGCACTGAGATCGACGGGGTCACGACGTGGTGGGAGCACGGGCCGGAGCCGTTCACAGGGGCGCTGATGTTCCGCGTCGGCACCAGGGACGAGACGTTCCGGACACTGCAGGTGTCGCACCTGCTCGAGCACCTCGTCATGGGAAGCCTGCCCAAGTCGCACCTGGACCGGAACGCGCACATCACCGCCGACACCACGACCTTCGTGGCCACCGGTCGCCCCGAGCAGGTGGGCGAGTTCCTCGAGCAGGTATGCCGTGCACTCACCGACGTGCCCGCGGACCGGCTCGCCAAGGAACAGGGAGTCCTGCGCGCCGAGGAGGCCGACGGGGCGCACCCGGCGCTGTGCTGGGCAGCGGGGCTGCGGTACGGCCACACCGGAGTCGGCCTGCTGAGCGCCGAGGGGCCGGGGGCCGACCAGCTGTCGATCCAGCAGGTGCGTGACTTCGCCGCCACCTTCTTCGTGCGCGAGAACGCGGTGCTCGTGCTGACCGGGGCGCCGCCGCAGGGGCTGGCACTTCCTCTGCCGTCGGGGCCGCGACCGCAGCCGTCGGCATCGGTCCCGACCGGGCTGCCCACCCCAGCTCTCCTGCGGGTGCCGCCCCACGCCGTGTTGTCGTTCCTGCTGCCGCGGGAGGAGTGGGCCGGATCAGTGGCGCGCATCCTCGTGGACCGGGTCACCGACGACGTACGACACGGCCGCGGGCTCGCCTACGAGATCGACTTCGACGCCGCGAGAGTCGACGACGAACACTCACTGGTCGCGGTCTTCACCGACGGCGCCGAGGAGAACGCCGACACCATTGCCGAGGCACTCTGGGACGCCCTGTCATCCCTCGCGGCGGACGGGCCCACACCGGAGGAGATGGCGCACCACCGCGCCGGCTTCGCGGCATACCTGGAGGACCCCCGCGCTGCGGCCGACTGGATGGAAGGGATCGGGTCGCGCGAGCTGTTCGGTGACCCCGTGCTCGACCGCGAGGAGTCCCGCGCGGCGCTGGCGAAGGTGACCGCCGAGGACGTGCGGCGCTGGGCGCAGGCCGCGCTGCCGACCGCCGTGCTCGGTGCACCGCCCGGGCCGCAGGGCGCGATCGCCGGGCTGGAGGACCGCACCGAGTGGTTGCCGAATCCGCCCGCCGAGCTGTCCGAGGGCCAGCGGTTCGGGCGCAGGCTGATGTCCTTCGCACCCCGCGACCTGTCGGTGACGGTCGGGCCGAACGGTCTGTCGCAGACGGTGCAGGGCGACACCATCGCCGGCACGTGGGACGACGTGGTTGGCGTCGCGCGGGCGGCGGGGCTGCGCGTGGTGCACCTGCGCTCGGGGAACGCGATCCTGCTGCACGGCAGGGACCTCAAGAGCTCCGACCGACTGATCGCGCTGGTCGATGAGCGCACCGAGCACGTGGCGTACGAGAGCACCGAGGACGAGATCCTCGGCAGTGGCTTCGACGCGTAACCCGGCACCGAGCCCTCAACCGCCGGGATGTCCATGGCCGGAACTTTCGGCCACTCGCCCGATTCTTCGGTCCTGCCACGGGCCGAACCGCCGAACTTTCGGCCACCCGCCCGAAAGTTGCCCAGTCGTTGCCGGTGACTCGCCATCTGCAGCCGGATTCGCCCCACCATGCCGACCACCCGGCAACAGGTGGGTCAGCGGGTGGGTTCGGGCGCGGTGAGGGTGGCGTGCAGGCCCGCAGGAAGGTCCAGACCGAGGCTGCGCGCCGCCAGCCAGGCCGCACCCCCGACCCCGGAGCCGGTGTGCCGGACCGCAGACCCCGGCCACCGGCCCTCGATCCGGTCTGTCACCAGGTCCCGCAGCCGCGAGGAGCCGAGCAGCCCGCCACCGAGCACCACCACCGTGGCCTCACCCTCCTCGCGCACCTGGGCGAGCGTGGACACCAGCTCGTCGGCCGCCGACTCGAGCACCGACAGCGCGGCCGCTGAACCCTCGTCCGCCGCGGCCACCACGACACCGGCGAGCTCTGAGAGCCGCACCGGTTCCTGGGCATAGGCAGCGGCGATGAACGTCAGCCGGTCGACCTCGCTGCGTCCCGTGAGCCGTACCGCAACCTGCTCGAACAGCGGGTCGGTCAGGTCGGCCCGCGGGGAGATCGCCCGCCGGACCGCCTCTCGCCCGACCCAGAAGCCGGACCCGTGGTCACCGAGCAACCACCCGAAACCGTCGGCCACGCCGGCAGTCTCGCCACCCGCGATGGCTCCGGCCACGGCCCCCGTGCCACCGATGAGCACCGAGCCGTCGAGCTCGTCCGTCCCCGACGCGAACGCCACCTCGATGTCACCCGCCACGACTGGCTCACCCGGCATACCGAGCTCGCGCCACACCTGGGCCAAGGGCTCGTGCGCCGTTCCTGCGCCAAAGCCGGCCGCGCCGATCACGTTGCCCTGCACCGAGTTTCGGTCGACAGCGACACCGTCAACCCCGCGGAGCGCCTCCTCGATCGCGGAACGGATCGCGGCCATCGCCGGCCCGATGCCCCGCGAGATGGGGTTACCGCCCCCACTCACCCCACGTCCGACCACCCGCCCGGTCAGGTCGGCCACGACCGCCCGGCTGCTCGTGCCGCCGACGTCCATGCCGAGGACGAGTGTCGTCATCGAGGTGACCTCACAGGCCTCGCCGGAGGCGGCCGGCATACCGCGCCTCGAGCGCGTTGTTGTGGGCGTCGCCCTCGGGGATGTTCGCCGACAGGTAGACCGGCGGCCGCTGCCCCGCCGCGAGCAGCCGCACGAGCGTCTCGGCGACCATCATCTGCGCCAGCAGTGCGGCCGTGATCGACGACAGACCGCAAGCCGCTCCGCCACCGGGCAACGGCAGCACCGCATCCCCATAGGGGGCACCGTTGTCGAGCACGATGTCGGCCACCTCGAAGAGCCGCAGCCCGCTCGGGTGCCGCGACGTCACCTTCGTCGTGTGCGCGAGGGACGTGACCGCGACCAACGGGTGCCCCTTCTCCTTCACCAGCCGGGCGAACTCGACGATGCTGCCGTTGCCGCCCGAGTTCGACGCGATGAGGAAGACGTCCTGCGGCTGTGGGTCCGGCACGAGCCCGTAGATGAACTCGGCGAACGCGGGGTCACGCTCCAGCTCGGCGAACTGGTCGGGGTCGGTGTCCGCCCGCGCCGCCTCGGCCGCCGCCACCGCGTCGCGCAGCGCGAGCCGGTTGGTGGGGATGAACCCACCCGCGCGCCCCGCGATCTCCATCGCGAACGCCTCCGAGTGCCCGGTGCCGAACGCCTGGAGCACTCCCCCGTCACCAATGCATTTCGCCATGAGATCGGCGGCTGCCGCGACCGCCTCGGCCTGGGACGTCGCGACCGCGCCGATCGCCTCGCGGGCGACGTCGGCGTATGCCGCGGCGCTCAGCTCGGTGGCGGCCGGCACCTTCGCGGGGACGGGCGTTGGGGTTGGAGCCACAGGCGTTCCTCTCGTCAGGCTGGTGATGGCCCAGTGGGTGAGCCGTTCGCGCACCACTGGTCGGCGCGGATCGCGTAGATGGCCAGGTCGGTCCACTCGTCCTTGAACCACGAGCCCTGGACGAACAGCGCCTCGCGCGCCATGCCGATCCGTTCACAGAGCCGGGCCGAGGCGTCGTTGCGGGCGTCCAGCTGCGCCCAGACGCGGTGCAGCCCCAGGTCCCCGAACGCCACCCGCACCAAGGCCGCCGCGGCCTCGGTGGCGTAGCCCTGCCCCGCGGCCTCCGGTGAGAACACCCAGCCGATCTCGGCCTGCTTGTCATCCGGTCCATCGGGCCCGGCGAGGTTGAGCAGCACGTCGCCGACGACGCGCCCGTCGAGCTCGACCGCCAACGTCATGACCGACTTCCTCAGGTCGAGCAACCCCGCCGTCCCGCTGTGCGCCACCATGTCGCCGACCTGCTCCAGGGTCTTCGGCTCGCCCGGGATGTACCGCACGACCTCGGGGACCGACCGGTAGGCGAGCACATCCTGCTCGTCCCCCGGCCGAAGGCTGCGCAGCACGAGACGCTCGGTCGCGATCGGGAGCCGCACCCGCGGCATACTCCGCTCTCCTCGCTCGCCCGGGACGGAAGCGAACTCAGAGGTTGATCATGTGGCCGGCGATGCCCTCGACGGCCTCCTTGACCGCCTCGGACAGCGTCGGGTGGGCGAAGACGTTGCGCGACACCTCGTCGGCGGTGAGGTCCCACTTCTGCGCCAGCGTCAGGACGGGCAGCTGCTCGGTGACGTCGGGGCCGATCATGTGGGCGCCGAGGATCTCGTTGTGCTTCGCGTCGGCGACGACCTTGACGAAGCCGACGGTCTCGCCGAGCCCCATCGCTTTGCCGTTGGCGGTGAAGGGGAACTTGGCCGTCTTGACGTCGAAGCCGCGCTCCTTGGCCTGCTCCTCGGTGTAGCCGAACGAGCCGATCTGCGGCTGGCAGTAGGTGGCCCGCGGGATGAAGTCGTACTCGACCGGCATCGTCTCGGCACCGGCGATGGTCTCGGCGGCGACGACACCCTGGGCCTCCGCGACGTGGGCGAGCATGAGCTTGGCGGTGACGTCGCCGATGGCGTAGATGTTTGGGACGTTGGTGCGGCAGTACTCGTCGATCTCGACGGCGCCGCGGTCGGTGGTCTTGACGCCGGTCGACTCCAGGCCGTAGCCGTCGAGCCGCGGCGCGAACCCGATCGCCTGGAGCACCTTGTCGGTCTCGATGACCTGGGAGGCGCCACCGGCCGCCGGCGAGACGGTGACCTTGACCTTGTCGCCGGAGTCGTCGATCGACTCGACCTTGGTCGAGAGCATGACGTTGACGCCGAGCTTCTTGTACTGCTTGAGCAGCTCCTTGGACACCTCGGCGTCCTCGGTCGGCACCATCCGGTCGAGGAACTCCACGATGGTGACGTCGACACCGTAGTTCTTCATGACGTAGGCGAACTCGACGCCGATCGCGCCGGAACCGGCGATGACGATCGACTCGGGCAGGTTGTCGGTCATGATCTGCTCTTCGTAGGTCACGACCCGCTCGGACAGCTCGGTGCCCGGGATGAGCCGGGTGGTCGCGCCGGTGTCGAGGATCAGGTTGTCGAAGGTGATCGAGCGGTTGCCGCCGTCGTTGAGCGCGACGTCCATCGAGTTCGGGCCGGTGAGCGTGCCCCAGCCGTGGATCTCCTCGATCTTGTTCTTGCGCATGAGGAAGTGGACGCCCTTGACGATGCCCTCGCTGACCGAGCGCGACCGCTTCCACGCCGGGCCGTAGGTCATCGTGGCGTCGCCCTCGATGCCGAACTTGTCCTTCTCGTGGGTCAGGACGTGCGCGAGCTCGGCGTTGCGCAGCAGCGCCTTGGACGGGATGCAGCCGACGTTGAGGCAGACCCCTCCCCAGTACTTCTTCTCGACGATCCCGACCTTCTTGCCGAGCTGGGCCGCGCGGATCGCCGCGACGTACCCACCGGGACCAGCACCGAGGACCACCACATCGAAGTCAGCCATGTGGGCAGCCTAACGACTCAGGTATGCCGCGTGGTCACCGAGGCGTGCGCCCTCGGCGAACGCTCGTGACGGCGCGCGGCGACCCAAGGCTCAGGGCAGGGTGCGCAGCACGTCGTGGATGGCTCGCGCCGCCGGGGCCGCCGTCGACCCACCGAGCCCGCCGTGCGCGACGACGACCGCCACGGCATACCGCGGGGCGTTGGCGGGGGCGTAGGAGAGGAACCACGCCGTGTCGCCCGCGCCGAACGACTCAGCCGTCCCCGTCTTGCCGGCAATCGGCCACTGCTGCAACGGAAAGCCGCGGAACGCGCCCTCAGCGGAACCGTCCGTCACGACCCCCTGGAGCGCCGAACGCAGGTAGGCGAGCGTCTTCGGCGGGATCGTCACCGTTCCTGCAGCCTGGGGTGCGACCGTCGTGACCGAGCCGTCCACGGACCGGATCTCGCGCACCACCTGCGGCGTCCACACGGTCCCGCCGTTGGCGATCGCGGCATACGCCCGCGCCATCTGCAGCGGTGTCGTGGCGACGTCGCCCTGGCCGATCGCGAGGTTGGCGGCATCACCGCCGCGGAACTGGAAGCCGGTGCGGCAGTTCTCGACGGCGAGCGCCTTGAGGTATGCCGCGCGGCTGGGGTCGGTGCGCGCGACCTCCGGGTAGCCCGTGCGGGCGCGGGTGCAGGTGTCGGCCCGCGTGTCCTTCCAAGCCTGCAGCTTCTGGTCTCGGCTCGGGACCCGGCCGGCGACCTCGCCCGGCAGGTCGATGCCGGTGCGGGTGCCGAGCCCGAACTCGTTGGCCATGGCGACGAAGGGGTCCTTGGCGTCGGTGGCGGCCTCGAGACCGCCCTGCGCGAGCCACGAGCGGTAGGCGAAGTCGTAGAAGATCGTGTCGCACGAGACCTCGATCGCCCGCTTGAGGGTGATGGGACCGTAGGCCCGCGACTCGAAGTTGGCGAACGAGCGGTCGCCGATGCGGTAGCTCGAGGTGCAGTCGTACTTCTTGTCGAGCGGGTTGCCCGCGCCGATCGCCGCGGGGAGGCTGATCGCCTTGAAGGTGGACGCCGGTGGGTAGGTCGCGCCCGTCACGCGGGACACCAGCGGGTTGCCGGAGTCCTTGCCGGTGAGCTGCTGCAGCTGCGCCGCGGTGACGCCGCCGGTCCAGATGCCGGGGTCGTAGGTGGGGTAGCTCGCGGCGGCGACCACCCCACCGGTGCGCACGTCGAGCACGACCGCAGCCCCACCGTCGGCCTGCTGCCCGCGCGCACGCGCGTCGCGCACGGCAGTGGCGAGTGCCTTCTCGGCCGCACCCTGCACGCGCGAGTCGATGGTCGTCACCAGATCGCTGCCGGGCACCGGGTCACGCCGGTCCACCTCGCCCGTCACGGCGCCACGCGGGTCGACGGTGACCGTGGTCTCGCCGGGTCGGCCACGTAGCTGCGCGTCGTACTGCTGCTCCAGGCCCCCGCGCCCAACGAGGTCGAGGTCGCCGATCTGGCCCTTGGACTTCGTGACCTCGTCGGCGGTGGGTCGCCCGAGATAGCCGAGCAGCTGGGCCGCGTTGACCGTCGCATCCTGCGGGAAGTCGCGGACCGGCTCGGCGACGACGTCCACGCCCGGGTAGAGGTCTGGTCGCTCGAGCAGCCCCAGAGCCTTCGCCGGGTCGACGCCGATCGCGAGCGGCACTGGCACGTAAGGCGATCCACCCCAACAGGTCGGCGCCGGTGGCGCACCCTGCGTGCCGCACAGGAAGGTGCGGCCCCACAGCTGGTCGGCCTTCAGCCCGAGCGCGCTCGCGACGCGGCCGACGATGGTGCGGCCGCCGTCGGGCGCGTCGAGCAGCTGGGTGCGCGAAATCGTGACCGTGGTGCGAGTCGTGTTGTCCACCAACGGTTCTCCGGCACTGTCGAGGATCCGGCCGCGCACCGCCGGTTGGGCCACCGTGCGTGTGTCCGCCTCCTGCGCCAGCTGCTGGTATGCCGCGTGGTCGAGCACCTGCACCTGCCCCAGCCGCGTGACGAGGACACCGACGAGCGTGAGCGCCATCAGCCCGAAGGCCCACACTCCCGTGGAGTGGTCGCGGGGCCGCCGGTCGCGGGTGGCGGCTCCACGCGGACGCGTCGGGCGCAGTCGCAGCACCGGTCGGCGGCGCAGCGGCCGACGGCGCAGCGGCCGGCGGCGCAGCGACCTCATGCGGTCCTCCGGCGCCACCACTGCTCCCCTGCCACCAGCAGTGGCACGGTGAGCGCGCACCACAGGGCCGAGAGGGCAAGGTCCTGGGCTCGCGCGAGCGGGTCGAACGGTTCACCGCCCAGGACTCCCAGCGCGAGTCGGCCCACCCCCGTCGTGACGGCCACACCGACGCCGACGACCGCCACCCAGCCCCACGGGGTCGCGCCCTCGCGACGCCCGGCCCCGGCGAGGAGGCCGCACGCGGCATACAGGAGGGCGCTGGTGCCGAGCACCGGCGACCCGGGCGGCACGACGTCGACCACCCACCCGGCTGCCAGTCCCCAGAGCGCGCCGCGCACCGGGCCTCCCAGCAGCGCCGCGGCGGCCACGAGCGGCAGCACGAGGTCGGGCAGCGGGAGCGTCGTGCGGTGGCCGAGCAGGACGGCCACCACAGCCGCGACGACGACCAGGGCCGACCGTGCCAGCCCGGTGAGGGGGGCCGCGGTCATCCGGCGCCGCCGGTGACGGCAGGTCGCGGCGTCGTGCGACGCACGGGCAGCAGGACACCGACGACGTCGAGTGTCGACCGGTCCACGCTCGGCCTGACCGTGCCCCGCGCGGTGAGTGAGCCCGCCGGTGTGGCAAGGGCGCTCACCGTGCCCACCCGCAGCCCGGCCGGCAGCGCCCCGGCAGCCGTGCCACCCAGTGTCGTCACGAGGTCCCCCGTGCCGGCCCTGCCCCGCTCGACCAGCTCGAGCGACAGCGCAGCCCGGCCCGCGGGTGCGTCGGTGGAGGGTCCGACAGAGACCGACCCGAGCGTGCCGTCACGCCCCACCCGGACAGCCGCCACGAGGTCGGGCGAGCCGACGAGCACCACGTCACTGGTCCACGGGGCCACGGCCGTGACCCGACCGACGAGCCCATCGGCGGCGACCACGGCCAGGCCCTCGGTCACGCCGTCGCGGGAGCCCACGTCGATCGTCACCCGGTCCGCCGCGGTGCCGGCTCGCGCTGCCACCACCCGCGCGGGCAGGAAGGCCCGGTCCCTGGTCTCGGGTGCCTCCAGCAGCTGGGCCACCTGCGCGGCGCGGGCCTCGGTGACGGCCTGCCGGTCGCGGTCGAGCGAGGCCTCGACCGTTCGGCTGCCCTCGGCCGCCGACGAGGCCGCCGCACCGCCTGCGACGCGCTCGAGCGGCCCGAAGACGCTCGCCCCGGCGGCCCGCAGGGTGCCCGGGCCGGGTCCGCCCGCGAGGTCGAGACCGGCCAGCGCGGCCGTCACCACCGCCGCGACCACGAGCACCTGACCTGGGCGGCGACCGGAGTCGCGTGCGGACGCCATGGTCAGTAGCGGTTCTGCTCGACGAGGACGCGCTCGAGGGTGGCGAACTCCTCCACGCACCGCCCCGACCCACGCACGACGGCACGCAGCGGGTCGTCGGCCACCCGCACCGGCACCCCGAGCTCGTGGCGCAGCCGCACGTCGAGGCCGGGCAGCAACGCGCCACCACCGGTCAGGGTGACGCCGCCCACGAGGACGTCGCCCGCGAGCTCGGGCGGGCAGACGTCGAGGGTGGCGCGCACGAGGTCGACGACCTGGAGCAGCGGCCCCTCGATCGCGCGGCGCACTTCCTGGCTCGAGATCGTCACGGTCTTCGGCAGCCCGGTCACCAGGTCGCGGCCCCGCACCCGGGTGGTGACCTCCTCGCGCAGCGGGAAGGCCGAACCGGCGCTGACCTTGATGTCCTCGGCACTGCGCTCCCCCAGCAGCAGCGAGTACTCGCTCTTGACGTGGGCGATGATCGCCTCGTCGATCTCGTCTCCGCCGACCCGCAGGGACCGTGAGGTGACGATGCCGCCGAGGCTGATGACCGCGACGTCGGTGGTGCCGCCGCCGATGTCGACGACCATCGAGGCGGCGGTGTCGTTGACGGGCAGGTCGGCGCCGATCGCGGCCGCCATCGGCTCCTCGATGACGTACACGCGGCGGGCGCCCGAGCGGATGGCGGCGTCCTCGAGCGCGCGGCGTTCGACCCCGGTCACCTCGCTGGGCACGCAGACGACCATCCGTGGCCGCACGAGCCGGGAGGGGCGCACCTGGTCGACGAAGTAGCGAAGCATCCGCTCCGTCACGTCGGCGTCGGAGATGACCCCGTCCTGCAGCGGGCGGATCGCCCGCACCGTGCCCGGGGTGCGCCCGAGCATCTCCTTGGCTCGGGTGCCGGCGGCCACCAGCTTGCCAGTGCCCGCCTCCACGGCGACGACCGACGGCTCGTCGAGCACGACGCCCCGACCACGTTCGTAGACAAGGGTGTTCGCGGTGCCGAGGTCGATCGCGAGGTCTCGCCCGACCGACCACCATCCACGCGTGCCACCCACGCCGCGATGCTAGGTCGGCAGGCCTCTCAGGCCGTGGAGGCACACCCGCGTGCCGGTCGATCTGGGGCTGATGTGACTGGTGTGACTGTGACGGCGACTCCTCCCGGTCGAAACGGCGGGGAGGCCGGGGCAGTGACGCGCGCGGGTATGCCGCTGGGCCGGCTCAGGCGGCCGGCTCAGGCGGCCAGCGCAGCGTCCTCGCGGGTCGCCTCGGTGACCGGCATCGGGCGGCGTACGGCGGCACGCAGCCGCCACGCGGCATACACGGCAATGAGGCTGATGCCCACGTGGATGGCGATGAACGCATCACCCAGCCCGGCACCCAGGATGACCCCGGCCACGAGCGGTCCGACCGCCGAGAAGCCGGTCTGCAGCGCGGTGAACATGCCGAGCGTCGTGCCGACCAGCCCGCTCGGGGCGAGGCTTGCGGTGAGCGGGTTGAGGACGGGCGCGTACATCGTCTCGCCGACGGCGAACAGGCCGTAGGTGGTCACGAAGATGACGGCCGCGAGCTCGGGGGTGTGCGATGCGGTCGCGAGGACCAGCCAGGACAGGACCCAGATGCTCCCGACGACCATGAGCAGCGCGGGGCCGGAGGCGCCCTTGGTCACCCTGACGACCACCATCTGAAGGGCGATGATCACGACGCAGTTGACCGCTGCGGCCAGACCGATCGTGGTCTCCTCGACGTGGAGCATCGTGAGCGCATAGGCCGGCAGGCCCGACTCGAACTGGGCGTAGAACCCGAGCGCGAGGGTGACCGTGACGAGGGCGGTCCAGCGCAGGGCCGGGATCGCCCAGATGGCGCGGAAGGCTTCGCGGGGGCCGACCTTCGCGCCCGCCTGGTCGAGCACGGCGTCGTCGGCGCTGACGGCGAGGTCGGTCGCGGTGGCCCACCGCGGCATACCTGCGATGGCGATGAGCGCGGCCGAGACGACGAAGCCCGCGCCGGCGGTCGCGAATGCCGGCCACATGCCGGTCGTGACGTCGAGGTCGACCAGGTAACCGGCCACGAACGCCCCGACAGCCATGCCGAGGGCCTGACCGGTGAACTGCCATGCGAAGACCTTGCGGCGGTCGGTGCCCCCGACCCAACGCAGGACGAGGACGGCCTGGGCCGGGTTGGCGGCGGTGATGCCGACGCCGAAGACGAGCATGGCGGCGAGGAAGGTCGCCGGGGTGCCCGCCCAGATGAGGGCGAGGGCGGCGGCGGCGGCCACGAGCTTCGCGCCGACCGCCACGCGCACGGGATCGAGGCGGTCGGCGAGGCGCCCGCCGACCGGGGCCGCCAGGAGGGCGCCGACGGAGAAGAGGCTGGCGGCGCCGGCTGCGACGAGGGAGCCCCAGTCACGCGTGGTGGCGGCGTAGGCGTACTGGTAGGGCAGCACAGTGCCCCAGCCGAGCATGGCTACGGCCGAGGCGAGGATGAGGAGACGTGCGCGCATGACGGGATCAACCCTCCTTCGATAGTGAATATTTCGAATACGCAGATTTCGATATCGAAATATTAGCATGCGAAGATGCGCGGTATGCCGACGAGTCGCCGACGCCCACGCAGCGCCCAGCAGCGCTACCAGGAAGCCGTCGCGACCTACGTCGCCGCAGGGGGCGACGAGTCGGTGCAGCGCGTCATCACCGCCGTGAACTCGTTGGCCCGCAAGCTCGACCAGTGGTACGCGCGACAGCTGGTCGACCTCGACCTCTCCCAGGGTGAGTGGGCCGTCATCGCCGAGCTCGCCACCGCCGACGGCGCACCAGTGACGCCGAGCCGCCTGGCCGACGCGACCAACGTCGCCGCGTCGTCGATGACGCACCGGCTCGACAAGATGAGCGAACGCGGCCTCCTGCGCCGCTCCCCCGACCCCGACAACCGCACGCGGGTGCTGGTGGAGCTGACCGACCAGGGGTGGGGCGTCTTCGAGTCGGCCGTGCGCGAGGCCAACGTGGTCGAGTCGGACGTGCTGGCCGGGCTGGGCAGGCGTCAGCGCGCCGAGCTGGCCGACCTGCTCGAGGTCGTCATCGCCGACCTCGACGCCCTGGAGACCTGAGGTCGGTCAGCGCGCTCGACGCGGTGTCATTCGTGCGTCGAGAGAGTGGGCAGCAAGCACTGTCAGTGGTCGATGGTTGAGTTCTTTCATGAGCAGCGTTGCCGCGATGACACCCTCCCCCGTGGAGGTGGTTCGCGGTGCGCTGGCTCGGATGGACGCGGCCGTCGACGACGCACTGGCGGGGTTGTCGGCGATGGCTGCGTCCAGGTCCGGGGTGTCGGAGCGCGAGTGGCGCGAGACGCTGGGGGCTGTCGAGCGGCTCGGCCGGCGCGTGGACGCCGCGCGGTTGCGGACGATCGCTGGTGCCGAGGGGGCGGGGGCGCCCGGACAGATGGGGTTTGTCGATACCGGTTCCTGGGTGTCGAGGCACACACGGGCCAACCGGCCAGTGGCGGCGAGCGACGCCCTGGTTGCTGGTGCGCTCGGGGATGGCGACCCGGCTCGGGTGCTCGTTGGCACCGACGGTCAGACTCCTGAACCGGGTCGAGGCGGCTCGGACGCAGGGATGGGGGCCCGAGACGAGAGGGTTGCCGAGGGGACCGCCCGCATGGCCGGCCGCACCGCGACCGGAATGGCGCTCGACGCCGGAGACATCTCGGCCGACCATGCGCGAGTCATCGTGCACGCCCTGGCCGGCCTGCCGGCCGCGGTCAAGGAGGACGAGCGCGCGAAGTGTGAACGGGAGCTGCTGCGGCTCGCGGCGAATCGCACCCCGGCACAGCTGCGCAAGGCCGCCCGGCGGGTGCTCGAGGTCGTCGAGGCGGACGCCGCGGCCGTCGCTGCCCACGAGGAGCAGATCGTCGCCGAGGCCGAGACCCGGGCGCGGGAACGCTCGGCATTCTGGATCAAGGACAACCACGACGGCACGATGACCGGCCAGTTCACCGTGCCCTGGTACTCCGGCGCCGCCCTCAAGAAGATCATCGACGCCATGACGGCGCCCCGACGCTCGAGCCGGCTGGCAACAGTCACAGGGTCCGGCAGCGCAGCAGGCCCGGCCGCAGGCGGGGCAGCAAGCACGCAGGGGGCCGGCAGCCCAGCCGACCCGGTCGCAGACGGGGCATCAGGCACTACGGGGGCATCAGGCACTACGGGGGCAGGCGGCGGCGAGCTCGGCGATCGGCTCGTAGGCGCCGGGGACGACAACGCCACCTGGCGGGCCGAGGAGCTCAGCTGGCAACAGCGGCGCGGGCTGGCCTTCGCAGACCTGCTCCAGCGGGTGCCGACGGACCATCTGCACCCGAAGACGGCAGCCACGGTGCTCGTGACGGTGGGTCTGGAGACGCTCACCGGTGCGGCGGCGCGGGTGGCGGGCACCGACGTCGGCGACGACATCTCGGCCGGGCACGCGCGGCGGCTCGCCTGCGAGGCGGGCATCATCCCGGCGGTGCTGGGTGGAGCGTCTGTACCGCTCGACCTCGGCCGCCAGCGACGGCTTCACTCCGAGGCCCAACGGGTCGCCCTGGCGCTGCTGTACGACGAGTGCGCGGCCGACGGTTGCCACCGCCCACTCGCCTGGACCGAGACCCACCACCTCATCGCCTGGCGTGACGGTGGCAACACCCGGGTCGACGAGGCGATACCTCTGTGCGGATCACACCACCACTTGATCGACCGGACCGACACCGGACACACCGTCGAACGACATGCCGACGGTCGGGTCACCATCCGCTTCCGGCGACGAGCCGAGGGCTGACACGCCCCGCCCTGCACGTCCTCCCCCACTGTCCCACCGGTCCGCATGTCGCCGCGACGGCATACAGCGCGCCGACCGCAACTGGTCCGGCGCAGGACGCGGCAGCGACCCGTCGGTGAGGTGCGGTGATGACTCACGTGCGCAGGCGGCATACCTCGCGGTTGGGGTTCGCGCCCAGCGCGATGGCGCGGCTCAGAGCTCGGGGAACCAGATGCCGATCTCGCGGGCGGCCGACTCCGGCGAGTCGGAGCCGTGGACGATGTTCTTCTGCACCTTCTCGCCCCAGTCGCGGCCGAGGTCGCCGCGGATCGAGCCCGGCGCGGCCTCCGTGGGGTTGGTGGCGCCGGCGAGCGACCGGAAACCGGGGATGCAGCCCTCGCCCTCGATGACGGCGGCGGCGACGGGGCCCGAGGACATGAACTCGACGAGCGGCTCGTAGAACGGTTTGCCTTCGTGCTCGGCGTAGTGCTCGGCGAGCTTCTCGCGCGTCGGGGTCGTGACGGCGAGTGCCACGAGGGTGTAGCCCTTCGCCTCGATGCGACGCAGCACCTCCCCGGTGAGACCACGGGCGAACCCGTCGGGCTTGACCAGGACCAGCGAGCGTTCCTTCTGCGTCGTCACGGCGCTCACCCTACCCAGCCGGTGGCTGGTCGGCGGACGTGCCCCGTTCGCGCGCGGCCACCTGCTGCTCGACGCGGTGGCACAGGACCAGCGAGCCGACCCAGAGGACCAGGAAGATGAACCCGACCGCCAGCATCGCCGGCACCACGACGGCACTGGCGAAGGTCGCCACCTGGATCAGCCAGCCCAGCGTCACCCCCCACGGGTGCCGCATCAGCCCGGCCGCGAGGAAGCACAGCACCGCGAGCCCGACGCCGACCCACAGCCACGCCTGGGCGTTCTCGTCGTCCTGGGCCTGCCCGATGCCACGCGCCACGAGCGCACCGAGGAAGACCACGATCCCCTGCGCGCCCAGCACCGTGGCGAGCATCCGCCACGTGAACTTGCCGAGGCTGCCGTAGAAGACGATGCCCTGCAGGTTGTTCATCGGCCGCCGCGGTTGCTGTCGCGGAACTTCGTGACCAGCCAGAACAGGACTGCGACGACAAGGATGATGATCAGGATCTTGCCCATGCCATCAGCGTATGCCGTGGGGAGGCGACGCACCGGTCGCGGCCCAGCTTGCGGGGGTCGGCTCGCACCGGCCGGGGCCGGCGGGATGAACACTGCGCGGCCAGTGACTGTCCTCTGGACGCGGGCGGTGGCACCCGCGGCACACCTGTGCTGATGTGGACCGATGGCAGACCTCGACCGCTTCAGCGTTGCGACGTTCAACCTCTACAACCTCCAGCTGCCGGGTGAGCCGATGAACCCGGGACAGAAGCCGTGGACGGCCAAGGAGTATGCCGCGAAGGTGCGGTGGACTGCCGACGTCCTGCGCGACCAGGACGCCGACATCGTCGGGCTGCAGGAGCTGTGGCATGCCGGGGCGCTGGAGGACGTGCTGGAGAAAGGGCGGATGAAGAGCAGGTACGACGTGCTGGCCGCCCCAGCGGACGGATCGCGCATCGTGTGTGCGGCGTTGGTGCGCAAGGGGTTGCTCAACAGCGAGCCGGACTGGGTCGAGAAGTTTCCCGAGAACGTCCACCTGGAGTCGACGGGCGTGGACGACCCGCAGGCGCCGGACGTGTCCGTCAAGATCAAGGGGTTCTCACGTCCGGTCCTCACGTTCCGGGTGGCACTGCGCGGTGGTTCGCCCGATGTCAACGTGTTCGTGGCGCATCTGAAGTCCAAGCGGCCACACGAGATCTCCGCGGAGAAGTGGTACCGCAAGTCACGGCACGGTGACCACCAGACGGCGCTG
Source organism: Actinomycetes bacterium (assembly GCA_023420415.1). Taxonomy (GTDB): domain Bacteria; phylum Actinomycetota; class Actinomycetes; order Actinomycetales; family Dermatophilaceae; genus Pedococcus. The sequence goes on from JAEZWF010000014.1 coordinate 39,145, forward strand.
GGCTACGCGCTCGCCACCATCCGCCGGACGTCCGAGGCAGCCGCGCTGCGAGTCCTCCTGACCGGGGTCATGAAACGCACCGATACGCCCGTGATCGTTCTCGGAGACCTCAACGACGACAAGCTCTCAGACACGGCCAACCTGCTCACCGAGCAGCCGCGCTACCTGGTCGGCGACAGCGTCGGTGGTGGCGACAACGCGCTCTACACCGGACAGACGCTGCAGGAATACCGCGACTCCCGCGACGTCTACTACACGCACATCTTCCAGGACCAGCGCAGCTCGCTCGACCAGATCCTCGTCAGCGAGCAGTTCTACGACAACAGTCGGCGGCGGCTGTGGCTGTTCGACGGCCTGACCATCGACAACGACCACCTCAACGGACACCCAGGCGCCCAGGACCCGGCCGAGTCGGAGTCGGCCGACCACCGAGTCCGGGGCACGGGCGACCACGGCATCGTGCGGATGGGGTTCCGGTGGGCGCCCCTGGGCCAAGGTCTCGAGCCGGCCACGGCGGATATCGCCGACTGACGCGCACCGGTTCTCCGCGGCATACCAAGGGCGTGAATCGAGCGCCGGGCACGTCGACGGTGACCTCGTCGACGACGTCCTGCGCGGCTCGCCAGCGGCGCTCGACCTCATGGGCCTTCTCCTTGGCCGTGTGGAGGACGACGTGGAACCCCAACGGTCCCCGGTTCCAGTCACCCTGCCCCTCGACCGCGGGTTCCAGCTTCTCCCGCGCGTCGGCCAACGATTCGACCAGGAACCCCAGCCCGTCATCCGACGTCTCGGCCAGCACCTGCTCGGGCTCCACGATGAGGATCACGTAGCCCACGGAGGTCAAGAGCCATTCATCGAGATCACCGATGCACTCATCGAAGGCGGCGGCGTTCTCACCGAAGTATGAGGGAAACTGAAGTGCGGCTGCGAACTCGTCATAGAGCCCTTGGTATGTGCGCATCTTGCGTCCACGGACGACTCGTGCCGCCCAACCATCAAGATTCAAGCCAAAGGTCAGACCTCGGTGGTGCCCAGCAGCATCCGCACCTCGGCGGCGGTGGTGACCGAGCCGGTGGCGAGCACCGCTCCGGCCACGCCGCCCTCGTCGGCGAGACCGGCCGCGACGTCGAGGGCGTCCGGCAGGTCCTCGACCACGGTGACGCGGTCCTGGCCGAAGATGTCGGCGGCGATCTCGGCGAGCTCCGCCGGTCGGGTGGCGCGCGGCGATGTCGTCCGTGAGACGACCACGTGGTCGAGCACCGGCTCGAGGATCTCGAGGATCTCGGTGGCGTTCTTGTCCTTGAGGATGGCCACCACACCGACGAGGCGGGTGAAGTTGAACGACTCCTCGACGGCGCGGCGCAGGGCCATCGCACCGGACGGGTTGTGCGCCGAGTCGACCACCACGGTGGGCGAACGGCGCACGATCTCCAGGCGCCCCGGCGACTTCGCCGAAGCAAGCCCGGCCCGCACGACCTCGGGGTCGAGGCGCTGCTCTCCCCCACCGACGAAGGCCTCGACGGCCGCCACCGCGGTCACGGCGTTCTGGAGCTGGTGCGCGCCGAACAGCGGCAGGAACAGCTCGTCGTACTCGCCGGCCAGGCCCTGCATCGAGAACTGCTGCCCACCGACGGCGAGCTCGCTGCTGCGGATGCCGAAGTCGAACCCCTCGACCGCCAGCCGGGCCCCGACCTCGACCGAGCGCTCGCGCAGGATCTCGAGCACGTCCTCGTAGGGCTGCACCGAGCTGACGGCCAGCGCACCCTCCTTGATGATCCCGGACTTCTCGGTCGCGATCTCCTCGACGGTGTCGCCGAGCAGGTGCATGTGGTCGAGGTCCACCGGCGTCACGACGGCGACCTGGCCGTCGGCGACGTTGGTGGCGTCCCACGCACCGCCGAGGCCGACCTCCACGATGGCGACGTCGACAGGGGCATCGGCGAACGCGGCATACGCGACGGCCACGAGAGTCTGGAAGTAGTTCATCCGCGCGACGCCTTGCTCGGCCGACTGCGCGTCCACCATCTCGACGAACGGGATCACGTCGTCGTATGCCGCGACGAACTTCTCCTCGCTGATCGGCTTGCCGGACAACACGATTCGCTCCCGCATCGAGTGCAGGTGCGGCGACGTGAACCGGCCGGTGCGCAGCCCCATCTCGAGCAGGATCGACTCGATGATGCGACTGGTCGACGTCTTGCCGTTGGTGCCGGTGACGTGGATGACCGGGAAGGTGCGCTGCGGGTCACCCAACAGCTCCATCACGGCACGGATCTGGTCGAGCGACGGCTCGACGTCGTTCTCGGGGGCTCGAGCATCGATCGCCTGCTCGACCTCGCGCATCCGCTTGGTCAGCTCGAGGTTGCGGGCGGCCTCACGCTGGGCCGCGTCGGGGCGTCCGGAGCCGGCCATCAGAGCTTCATCACCTTGATCCGCACCGGTTCATTGTCACCCACGGTCGCCTCCGTCACATCGTCACGGGCCGGCAGGGCGTCGAGCTGTGGCGCCGAGCCGAACTGCTCGGCGAGCGTCTCCTCGACGATGAGGCCCTGGTGGGCCACCGTTGCCTGCCACACCGCCTCCGACCCGGTGACGGTGAGCGAGATCCGGTCCGAGACGTCGAGCCCGGCGTCGCGTCGGGCCTGCTGCACCGCCCGGACCAGGTCACGCGCGAGGCCCTCCTGGGCCAGCTCCGGCGTCACCTCGGTGTCGAGGACGACGAAGCCGCCACTGGGCAGCATCGCCGTGGCGCTCGAACCGCCCGCGGCGTCGTCCACCACCGTCTCGAGGGTGTACTCCCCCTCGACCAGGTCGAGACCACCGGCCGTCACCGTGCCGTCGCCGGCCACTGACCAGTCGCCGGACTTGCTGCCCTTGATGGCCTGTTGGACGTCCTTGCCGAGCCGCGGACCGGCGGCGCGGGCGTTGACGGTGAGCTTCTGCGAGATGCCGAAGTCGGCCTCGCTCGCCTCGCTGATGTCGCGCAGGGTGACCTGGCGGACGTTGACCTCATCGGCGATGATCGCGCCAAAGTCCTTGAGTGCCAACGCATCCGGCACGACGATGGTGAGGTCAGCCAGGGGCAGACGCACCCGCAGTCCGGCGGCCTTGCGCAGCGACGACGCCACCGAGCAGATCTCGCGGGCGCGGTCCATGCCGGCCACGAGTGCCTCGTCCGACGGCAGGTCGGTCGCGTCGGGCCAGTCCGTGAGGTGCACCGACCGGCCACCCGTGAGGCCGCGCCAGATCTCCTCGGTGAGCAGCGGCAGCAACGGCGCGGTCACCCGCGACACCACTTCCAAGGCGGTGTAGAGCGTGTCGAACGCCTGCTCTGCCGAACCCGTGCCAGAGCCATCGGCGCCGGTGTCCCAGAAGCGTTCGCGCGACCGCCGCACGTACCAGTTGGTCAGCACGTCGATGAACCCGCGCGTGGTCTCGCACGCGCTGGCCACCTCGTAGGCGTCCAGCTGCTCGGTCATCGTCTCGACGTACTGGCGCAGCTTGGCCAGCAGGTAGCGGTCGAGCGGGTCGGTCGACGCCGTCGACCACTTCGCCGTGTAGCCCTCGCCGCCACGAAATGCGTTGGCGTACAACGAGAAGAAGTACCACGTGTTCCACAGCGGGATGATCACCTGGCGCACGCCGTCACGGATGCCCTGCTCGGTGACGATGAGGTTGCCGCCGCGCAGGATCGGGCTGCTCATGAGGAACCAGCGCATCGCGTCGGCGCCGTCGCGGTCGAACACCTCGCGCACGTCGGGGTAGTTGCGCAGCGACTTGCTCATCTTCTGCCCGTCCGAGCCGAGCACGATGCCGTGGCAGATCACCGACTTGAACGCCGGCCGGTCGAACAACGCGGTCGCGAGGATGTGCAGGGTGTAGAACCAGCCGCGCGTCTGCCCGATGTACTCGACGATGAAGTCCGCCGGGAAGTGGTGCTCGAACCACGCGGCGTTCTCGAACGGGTAGTGCACCTGCGCGTAGCTCATCGACCCCGAGTCGAACCACACGTCGAGCACGTCTGGCACACGCCGCATGACCGAGTTCCCGCTCGGGTCATCGGGGTTCGGCCGGGTCAGCTCGTCGATGAACGGCCGGTGCAGGTCGACCTCGCCACTGCTGTTGCGTGGCAGCCGGCCGAAGTCGCGCTCGAGCTCCTCGAACGAGCCGTAGACGTCGATCCGCGGGTAGGCCGGGTCGTCCGAGCGCCACACCGGCACCGGGCTGCCCCAGAAGCGGTTGCGGGTGATCGACCAGTCACGCGCGTTCTCGAGCCACTTGCCGAACTGCCCGTGCTTGGTGTGCTCGGGCGTCCAGTCGATCTCCTCGTTGAGCGCGAGCATGCGCTCCTTGAACTTCGTCACCTCGACGAACCAGCTCGACACCGCCATGTAGATCAGCGGCTGCCGGCAGCGCCAGCAGTGCGGGTAGGAGTGGGCGTAGGTCTCGCGCCGCAGCAGGATCGTGCCCTCGGTGGTCGACTGCACGTCGACGTCGCCGGTGGCGGTGCCCGCGTCCGCCCGCGTCCGCGCCTTGAGCGCGTCGATGATGAGGGGGTTGGCGTCGAACACCAGCAACCCGGCGTACTCGTCGACCGGGTGCGTGAAGGCACCGTCCGCACCCACCGGCACGACGGGCGCGATGTCCTCGCGGTCGGTCGTGGTCTTGTCCTCCTCACCGAAGGCGCCGGCGTTGTGGACCAGCCCGGTGCCGTCGGTGGTGGTGACGTAGTCGTCGGCGACGACGCGGTGCGCGTTCTCGTGCCCGAGGAAGTACTTGAACGGCGGCACGTAGTGGCGACCGACCAGCTCACTTCCCTTGAGCCGCTTGGTGATCCGCGCGGCATACTCACCCTCGTCGTTGGTGCCGAAGAGGTCCTTGGCGTATGCCGGGAGGCGCGCCTCCGCGAGGAGGTAGCGCTCCGTGCGCCCGGTGGCGTCGGACTCGACGACGACGTAGTCGATGTCCTCGCCGATGACGACGAGCAGGTTCGACGGCAGCGTCCACGGGGTCGTCGTCCAGATGAGGGCGTGCACGCCGGTGAGGTCGTCCTCGGTGCCGTCGGCGGCCTCCGTGAGCCGGTAGCCGACGGTGACGGCCGGGTCCTGGCGCACCTGGTAGACGTCGTCGTCCATGCGCAGCTCGTGGTTCGACAGCGGCGTCTGGTCGTTCCAGCAGTAGGGCAGCACGCGGAAGCCCTCGTAGACCAAACCCTTGTCGTACAACGACTTGAACGCCCAGATCACCGACTCCATGTAGTCGGGGTTGAGCGTCTTGTAGTCGTGGTCGAAGTCGACCCAGCGCGCCTGCCGGGTGACGTAGTCGCGCCACTCGTCGGTGTACTTCAGCACCGACGACCGGCAGGCGGCGTTGAAGTTCTCGATACCGAGCTCGAGGATCTCGTCCTTGGTCTTGATGCCGAGCTGGTCCATCGCCTCGAGCTCGGCGGGCAGACCGTGGGTGTCCCACCCGAACCGGCGCTCGACCCGGCGCCCGCGCATCGTCTGGTAGCGCGGGATCAGGTCCTTGACGTACCCCGTCAACAGGTGGCCGTAGTGCGGCAAGCCGTTGGCGAACGGCGGGCCGTCGTAGAAGACGAACTCGTTGTCGCCGTCCTTGCCCTCTGGCCGCTGCTCGATCGACGCACGGAAGGTGTCGTCCTTCTCCCAGTAAGCGAGGATGCGCTCCTCGATCTCGGGGAAGCGCGGGGAGGCCGGCACGCCGCGCGCGCCGGTGCTGGCGTCGGGGGTGTGCTCGCTGGGGAGTGGTGAACTCGAGACCCGTGGGTAGGCCATGCGCAGTGGTTCCTTCGTCGCTCGTGCAGTCCTGCCACGAGGACGACGTCGCCGGGATCGCCCGGCGGCACCGCGGTACCACCTCGCTTGCCGCACCCGCGCGCACGAGGTGCGCACGCGGCATACGGCCGCTCTTGCCCAAGGCCGTGACGTGGCCCCGACGTTCGGGTCTAGTGAGCGGGAGCCCGTATGCCGCGTGGGCGCCCGCCGTTCTTCCGAAGGCTCACCGGTGATGGCCGGGTCAATGCCTGTGATCCCAGTCTAGCGGCGCACCGGGGGTGCCCCGCACGGTGTTATGGTGGCGCGGTCGCCTCCGGGCGACACCCACGACGCACGCCAGGGGAAGCCGGTCCAATTCCGGCGCTGACCCGCAACCGTAGGCCACCGCGAGGTGGCGAGCCGGACTGCCTGGGGTGCGGAGCGGCTCCATTTCCGTCGAGGTACGCGGGGCGGAGCCCGGACCAGGTCCGAGCCGCCCCCGATGTCGCATGACGCGACGCCGGGGGTTCGTCGTTTCTGGGGCCGGTGCCCGTCGCGACACCGCTCGTTTGAAGAGGCACCATGCATCGCACATCGCGCACGACCCTGCGCAGCGCTCGCCCCGCTGTCGTCGCCACCCTGGCCGTCGGGCTGGCCCTGCTCGCCCCGGGCAGCGCCCTGGCCAGCACGACCGAGCCCACCCCCGTCACCACGACGACGACGGCTCCGCCGCAGACGACCACCACGGCACCGACCACCACGGCACCCACCGGGACGACGTCGCCGACGACGAGCGCCACGGGCAGCGCCACCACGACGACCGACCCGTCGACCACGACGGGCACGACCTCCCCCAGCACTGCGCCGTCCACCACGTCGGCGCCCACGACGAAGGCTTCGTCCACGCAGGCTCCGTCCGCGAGCGCCACCACGAAGGCGTCCGGGAAGTCGGTCCCGTTCGGTGCCCCCAGCGCCAAGCGCGCGGCGGCCATCCCGGCCGACAGCGCCGCACAGGCAGGGTATGCCGGTGGGTTCATCGTGCGCACCATCGCGAAGCTGGGTGACCACTACAACTATCCCGGTGGCACCGTCTACGACGGCGGCAACACCGTCGACGCCCTGCTCGCCCTCGACGGGGCGAAGGTCGGCGTCGACCAGGCCGACCAGACCGCCGACTACCTCGCCGGCAACATCGACGCCTACGTCGGCTCCGAAGGCGAGTCGTATGCCGGCCCGCTCGGCAAGCTGATCATCGGCATCGTCGCCCACGGCGGGGACCCGACCGACGTCGGGCAGGACCTCGTGGCGCGGCTGGAAGGCCTCATGGCTGACACCGGCCGGTTCCAGGACGACTCGACCTACGGCGACTACTCGAACACGATCGGCCAGGCGCTCGACATCATCGCGCTCGGCCGGGCCACCGGCGAGGTGCCGCAGGAGGCCGTCGACTTCCTGCTCGCCCAGCAGTGTGACGACGGGGGCTTTCGTGGCGACCCGAACGCCGCCACCTGTGTGAGCGACCTCGACGCGACCGGGTTCGCCGCGCAGGCGCTGGTCGGTGCGGGCGAGGACACTGCCGCGGGCGACGCCCTCGACTTCCTGGTCACCAAGCAGGCGGCGAACGGCGGGTTCCTCAACCAGGACGGCCAGTACAACGCCAACACCGCCGGTGTCGCAGCGCAGGCGTTCGCCGCCGGCGGTCGCGCCAGTGAGCTGGCCCTCGCCCAGGACTTCATCGCCTCGCTGCAGATGGACTGCTCGTTCGCCACGGCACTGCGCGGCGGCATCGCCTTCACCGAGGCCGACTACGCCACGCTGAAGAAGACCCCCACCAACACCGACGCCCACGACCGGACCCTGCGGGCCACTCCCCAGGCTGCACTGGCCCTGGCCGGCGGGTCGCTGCTCGACGTCAGCGCCGACGAGTCCACGGCTGCGGTGCCGGCCCTGACGTGCGCCACCACGAGCACGACCACGACCAGCCCGGCAACGAGCAGCACGTCGACCGGCACCGAGTCGAGCGACAGCCAGACCTCCGCGCCGGTCACCGACCCGTCGGACGACTCAGGCCAGGCGGCCTCGGCCACCCCGGGTGACCTGGCCTTCACCGGCGCCAACGCCATCCAGGCGGCCGCGCTCGGACTGGCGCTGCTCGTCGCCGGTGTCGTCGCCCTCGTGATCGCCCGGCGCAAGGGAGCCCACGCCTGATGCGGGTGCTCCCCCGGTTCCTCACCACCGTCGTCGCCACTGCGGCACTGGTCGCCGGCGGTCTCACCCTCACCGGTGGGACCGCCCAGGCGGCGGCCTGCTCGGGTAGCACGGGCGTGACCGTCGTCATCGACTACGGCTCGAACGCGACCTCCACGTGCGCCAGCGACGCAGCCAGTGCCATGGCCGTCCTCAAGAGCGTCGCATCGGTCTCGTCGCCACCGCAGTACCCCGGCACCGTCGTCTGCCAGATCAACAGCGTTCCGTCGAACAACTGCGGTCGCGGCATGCCCCCCGCCAGCGCCTACTGGGCCTTCTACCACGCGAACCGTGGGGGATCCTGGCAGTACAGTTCGGTCGGGGTCTCCCAGTACAACCCCGCCCCTGGCACCGCCATCGGCTTCGCGTTCGGCGCCGGCGCTCGCCCTGACATCGCGCCGCCACCCGCTACGGCCCCGAAGCCGTCACCAAAGCCGAGCACCTCCTCGAACCGGCCCAAGCCTCCGGCACCGCCCGCCCCCAAGGGCACGGCCGCCTCGCCCAAGCCCAAGCCCAGCTCCACGGCCGCCACCCCCGGTGCCCCGCGCGGCGCGGGGTCCGGGTCGTCCAGCGGCGCGGCACCCAAGGTCACCGTGCTGCCGAACGGCAAGACCACCACGGTGGCTCCCAAGTCGTCGACCACGTCGACCTCGTCGTCCACGACGACCACGACGTCCACGTCCTCCACGACGACGAGCGGCACCAGCAGCACGTCGACCGACGGAGCCACGACCCAGGGCAGCGGCGACGGCTCCGGCCAGGCCATGTCGCCCACCTCCCAGCAGAGCGGCTCGGGCAGCAACGCCGGCTTCTTCGCGGGGCTCGGCCTCGTCGTGCTCATCGGTGCCGCGGCGGCATACCTCGCCCTGCGCCGACGCCGCGCCCAGCACTGAGCCCGGGCAACACCTCACGCGATGGCCGGCCGCATCACCCCACTGCCCCGTCACCTCCACCCGGTGGCGTGGTGGGTCTGGGCGATCGGCCTGGCTGTCGCGGTGTCGCGCACCACGAACCCGTTGCTGCTCGGGCTGGGGATCGGGGTCGCGGCGCTGGTCGTGAGCGCCAAACGGGGCAGCTCGCCGTGGGCGCGGGCGTTCCGGCTGTACCTGTGGCTCGGCGTGTTCATCGTCGCCGTCCGCGTGGTGCTGCACGTCCTGGTGGGCTACAAGTTCGGCGCCCACCGGTTGTGGACCCTGCCGAGCGTGGACCTGCCCGGGATCACGCTGCTCGGCCCGGTCCACCTCGAAGGTTTGCTGGCCGCCGCAGTGGAGGGGCTGCGGCTGGCCAGCATCATCGCCTGCATCGGCGCGGCCAACGCGCTGGCCAACCCCAAGCGGCTACTGCGGGCCCTGCCGGGGGCGTTGCACGAGGTCGGCACGGCGGTCGTCATCGCGGTGACGGTGGCGCCGCAGCTGGCCGAGAGCGTGCAGCGCGTGCGCCGCGCCCGCGTGCTGCGCGGTGACGGCGGCACCGGTGTGCGGTCGGTCGGCCGCGTCGCGCTGCCGGTCCTGCAGGACACCCTCGACCGGTCGCTACTGCTCGCCTCGGCCATGGACTCGCGCGGCTACGGCCGCCGGGTCGAGCAGGCGCCCGCTGCGCGCCGGGTCACCGGTGCGCTGACCCTCGTGGGCCTGGTCGGCGCAGCCGTCGGCACCTATGGCCTGCTCGACGGCACCGCCCCCGCGGCGATCGGCGCACCGATGCTCGTGGGCGGGCTGGCCCTGTGCGGGCTCGGCCTGTGGGTGGGTGGCCGCAGCGTGCAGCGCACGGTCTACCGCCGCGACCGGTGGGGTGGGCCCGAGTGGCTGGTCGCCGCCAGTGGCGTGGTTGCGGCCGTCGCGATGTTCGCCCAGCAGCACCGTGACCCGATGGCGCTGGTGTTGCCGGTCGACCCGCTCGGCTTCCCTGTCCTGCCGCTCCTTGCCGTCGGAGGGCTCCTCGTGGCCGCCCTGCCGGCGTTCCTCGCACCGGACCCCCCGCTCCCGCGTCGGGAGGTGCCCGCGTGAGCCCCGTCGTGGTCCTCGACGACGTGACGATCCGGTATGCCGCGTCGCCGCGTCCCGCACTGCGTTCGGCCTCCGTCGTGGTCGAGGAGGGCGAGCTCGCCCTGCTCGTCGGGCGGACGGGGTCGGGCAAGTCGACCCTGCTCGGTGCGATCTCCGGCCGGGTGCCCCACTTCACCGGTGGACGGCTCTCCGGGCGCGTGACGGTCGCCGGGCTCGACACCCGAACCCACCGTCCGCGCGACCTGGCCGGTGTCGTCGGGGTGGTCGCCCAGGACCCCTTGGCCGGGTTCGTGACGGACACGGTCGAGGAGGAGCTGGCCTACACCCTGGAACAGCTCGCGGTCGTCCCGGCGACGATGCGCCGCCGGGTCGAGGAGGTGCTCGACCTCATGGGGATCGCCGAGCTGCGCGACGCCCCGCTGCGCGACCTGTCCGGTGGCGAGCAGCAACGGGTCGCGATCGGCGCCGTCCTCACCGCCGGCCCGCGGCTGCTGGTCCTCGACGAGCCGACCTCGGCCCTCGATCCGGTGGGCGCCCAGGACGTGCTGGCCACCGTCACCCGGCTGGTCCACGACCTCGGGCTCACCGTGGTCATGTCGGAGCACCGGCTCGAGCGCGTGGCCGGGCTGGCCGACACCGTGCTCGCCGTCGCCGACGACGGCACGGTGCGTCAAGGCGAGCCACGTTCGGCCTTCGCCGACCTCGCCCTGGCGCCGCCGGTGGTCGAGCTCGGCCGGGTCGTGGGCTGGGAGCCGCTGCCCCTCACCGTGCGCGAGGCTCGTCGCGCCGCCACAGACTTGCGAGACGAGCTCGCCACCACTGTCGCTCTTCCACCCGAAACTGCCACTCCCCCAACGGATCTGGCAGGCAGCACGCACCAAGGCGCCAGCCCGACCGGCAGCCTCACCTCGACGACGAGCGCACACCCGACGACCACGGCACTGCGGGCGACCGGGGTCACCGTCCGCCACGGCGAGGTGGACGCCGTCCGCGGCATCGACCTGAGCCTGGCCGGCGGCGAGGTCGTCGCCCTCATGGGGCGCAACGGCTCGGGCAAGTCCTCGCTGCTCTGGGCCTTGCACGGCAGCGGCAAACGCACCGGTGGCGAGGTCCTCGTGACCACCCCCGACGGCAGTCACACCGACCCCGCCGACGCCACGCCGCGCACCCGCCGACGCCTCGTCGGACTCGTCCCGCAGAGCGCGCCCGACCTGCTCTACCTCGACACCGTCGACGCCGAGTGCGCCCAGTCCGACCACGAGTCGGCGGCGGCCACCGGCACGACGCGAGGGCTCCTCGACCGGCTCGCACCCGGCATACCCGGCGACCAACACCCCCGCGACCTGTCCGAGGGGCAGCAGCTCGCTCTCGTCCTCGCGATCCAGCTGGCCACCACCCCGCCGGTGCTGCTGCTGGACGAGCCCACCCGCGGCCTCGACCACCCCGGCAAGGAGGCCCTCGCGACCCTGCTGGCCGACCTCGCCGCCACCGGCCACGCGGTCGCGCTCGCCACCCACGACGTGGAGTTCGCCGCCACCGTGGCCGGCCGCGTGGTCGTCCTCGCCCGGGGGCGCGTCGTCACCGACGGCGCCGCCCGCGAAGTGCTGACCGAGTCGCCGGAGTTCGCGCCGCAGGTCGCCGCCGTCCTCGCGCCCGCGCCGCTGCTGACCGTGGCGGAGGTCGTGGCAGCCCTGAGGTCGCGCGAGCCCGCCGGGGAGGCGCGATGAGCAACGTCATCGCCCTGCGCCCGCGCTCGACCATCGCCCTGGCCGTCGTGTCGGTCGCCGGGCTGCTGATCTTCCTGTGGCCGTTGTTCGCCACCCCCGACGCCCGACTCGGGCAGAACGCCGACGCCCCCCTCGTCTTCGCGCTGCTCATCCCGCTGCTCATGGCGGTGGTGCTGTTCGAGATCAGCGAGGGCGGACTCGACGTCAAGGCCGTCGCGATGCTCGGGGTGCTGTCCGCGGTCGGCGCCGCGCTCCGACCACTCGGCGCCGGGACCGCCGGGCTCGAGACGGTGTTCTTCCTGCTGGTCCTGGGCGGCCGGGTGTTCGGTCCGGGGTTCGGGTTCGTGCTCGGCTCGACGACGCTGTTCGCGTCGGCCCTGGTCACCGGCGGCGTCGGCCCGTGGCTGCCCTACCAGATGCTCGGCGCCGCCTGGGTCGGTCTCGGCGCCGGGCTGCTCCCCCGCGTGCCCGCCCGGTGGGAGGTGCCGATGCTCGCGGCGTACGGCGCCGTTGCCGGGCTGCTCTACGGGTGGCTGCTCAACTTCTCGTTCTGGCCGTTCTCGGTGGGGCTCGGCGGCGACCTGTCCTTCGTGGCGGGCGCGCCGGCGTGGGAGAACCTGCGCCGCTTCGCCACGTTCTCCCTCGCCACCAGCCTGTGGTGGGACCTCGGCCGCGCCCTCACCAACGTCGTCCTCATCTCCATCACCGGCAAGGCCGTCCTGGCCACGTTGCGCCGCGCCAGCCGTCGGGCAGCGTTCGACGACGAGGTGACCTTCGACGAACCGGTGAGCACGCGGCATACGCTGGCGGGATGACGCCACCACCCACCGACCTCGCCGTCGCCACCGTCAGCGACCCCGACGTCAAGGCTGGGTTTGCGACGGACGAGTCGGTCGGGGCGCAGGCGCCGGAGCACTTCGAGGTCGTGCGGGCGCGCAGCCTCGACGACGTGGTCGAGGTGATGCGCTGGGCCGACGCGACGGGCACGCCGGTCGTGCCGCAGGGCGCGCACAGCAGCCTCACCGGCGCCTCGGTCGCGATCGAGGGCGGCGTCGTCCTCAACACCGAGGGCATGGACTCGATCACGACGATCGACCCGCTCGAGGGGTATGCCGTCGCGGGGCCGGGCGTGCTCAACAAGGCACTCAAGGACGCGGTCGCCGCCGAGGGCATGTTCTACCCGCCCGACCCGGCCAGCTCGGCGTTCTGCACGATCGGCGGCAACGTCGCCACCAACGCCGGTGGGCTGTGCTGCGTGAAGTACGGCGTGACCGGCGACTACGTGCGTGCGCTCCAGGTCGTGCTGCCCGGCGGCGAGGTGATCCGCACCGGGCACCGCACCGCCAAGGGCGTCGCCGGGCTCGACCTCACCGGCCTGTTCGTCGGGTCGGAGGGCACGCTCGGCGTCGTCACCGAGGTGACCACGCGGCTCATCCCGGCGCCCGACCCGGCGCTCACCGTGCTCGCGACCTTCGACTCGCTCGACGCCGCGAGCGCCGCCATCGTCGCGCTGCGCCGCGAACGCCACCTGCCCAGCCTCGTCGAGCTGCTCGACCGTGCCGCGATCGCGGCGGTGCAGGCCCTGGCCGACTACGGCTTTCCCGACGACTGCGAGGCCGTGCTGCTCGTGCAGTCCGACCGGCCCGGGCACACGAGCGAGGACGTGCAGCGGTATGCCGGCCTGCTCACCGACGCGGGCGCGGTCGACGTCGCGGTGGCCGACGACCCGGCCGAGGCCGACCTGCTGCTGGCGGGTCGGCGCGCGCTGAGCCCGGCCCTGGAGGCGAAGGGGCCGCGCTACCTCGAGGACGTGTGCGTGCCGGTCGGGCGACTCGTCGACCTGATCCGCGAGGGGCAGCGCATTGCCGCCGAGCGCGGGCTCGAGATCGTCATGGCCGGGCACGCTGGCGACGGCAACCTGCACCCGAGCATCTTCTTCGACGCCACCGATCCCGCGAGCCGCGAGCGCGCCCACGCGGCCTTCACGCTCATCGTCGACGCGGCACTCGGCATGGGCGGCACGATCACCGGCGAGCACGGTGTCGGCTCGCTCAAGGCGCCGTGGCTGCCGCGCGAGCTCGGCGACCCGATGATCGAGCGGCAGCGCGCCATCAAGGCGCTGTTCGACCCGCGCGGCATCCTCAACCCCGGCCGCGTCTACTGGTCCTGACCGCAGTCGAAGCGTGGCGGGCTGGTAGAAACAGGGCATGATTCGCAAGGACGCCCTGTGAGCTCGCTCGAGGTCGAACCGTCCGGTGCCTGGCTGTCGCGAGAGGAGCTCGACGCGGCGCGCGAACGACTCCCGATCCTCTACGTCGACGCCGTCCCGGTGCGCGTCGACGACCGGGGCGCGGTCACCGCGGTCGGCCTGCTGCTGCGTGCCTCCGACGGTGAGATCAACCGCGAGCTCGTCTCCGGCCGGGTGCTCTACCAGGAGCGGGTGCGCGATGCGATCCTGCGTCACATCGAGAAGGACCTCGGGCCCATGGCGCTGCCGCAGGTACCCCCGAGCCCGCAGCCGTTCACGGTGGCCGAGTACTTCCCGATCCCCGGCGTCACACCGTTCCACGACCCGCGCCAGCACGCCGTGTCGCTGGCCTTCGTCGTCCCCATTGCCGGCGACGCGCACCCCCAGCAGGACGCGCTCGACCTCACCTGGCTGACGCCGCGGGAGGCCTTGGCGCCCAGCGTGCTCGACGAGATGGACGGTGGCCACGGGGTGCTGCTGCGGCAGGCCCTCGCCCACCTCGGCCACCCGGTCTGACCGGCGGCTGAGGGCAACCTCGGGTCAGGACCGCGACTCGCGCTGACGTCGCGCACGGTCAGCGGCGTCGAGGGCGTCGGCCTCCTCCAGCGTGGGGGCGCTGCCGCCGAGCCGGGCCGGCAGGAGGTGCGCCTCGGCGTCCGGCCAGGCCGGGTATGCCGCCTGGTCGGCTTCGAGCTGCGCGGCCATCGCCGCCTTGACGGTCGCCGTCACGGCCGCGGGGTCGTCGGCCGCGGCCACCTCGATGGGTGCGCCGACCGTGATGGACAGCGGTATGCCGTGCCGGCCCATCCGCCGCGGGTGGCCCTTGGTCCAGACCCGTTGCGACCCCCAGATGGTGACCGGCAGCACCGGTACCCCGGCCTGCTGGGCGAGTCGCACCGCGCCGGTCTTGAACTCCTTGAGCTCGAACGACCGGCTGATCGTCGCCTCCGGGAAGACGCCGACGATCTCACCGTCCTTGAGCGCGCGCAGGGCCCGCTCGAACGACTCCTGACCGGCCTCGCGGTCGACGGGGATGTGGTGCATGCCGTTCATCAGCGGACCGGCCACCGGGTTCGTCCAGATCGACTTCTTCGCCATGAACCGCACGAGGCGACCCACCTCGACGCCGGCCAACCCGGCATACGTGAAGTCGAAGTAGCCCGTGTGGTTGATGCACATCACCGCGCCACCGGTGCGTGGCACGTGGTCGAGCCCGCGGAGGCGGATCTTCAACCCCTGGAAGGCGAACAGCGTGCGCGCGACGCCGATGACGCCCTGGTAGACCGGCTCCATGCCCACACCCTAGGCGCTGCGGCTGTGGCCCGCCCTCGAGTCCGGCACCCGCTTGCCCGGCGGCATACCGAGTGGAGTCGCCGCCGCCGCCAATGGGAAGATTCCCCCCATGACCGACGCTCCGTCCACGCCTGCTGCCACTCGCATCCCCGACCGCCCGACGATCGACGGGCTCGAGGACAAGTGGGCGCAGGTATGGCGCGAGCAGGGCACCTACACCTTCGACCGCGAGGCGGCGGCCGCGGCCGGTCGCGACAAGGTCTTCTCGATCGACACCCCGCCGCCCACCGCGAGCGGCAGCCTGCACATGGGTCACGTGTTCAGCTACACCCACACCGACTGCATGGCGCGCTACAAGCGGATGACCGGCCACCACGTCTTCTACCCGATCGGCTGGGACGACAACGGCCTGCCGACCGAGAAGCGGGTGCAGAACTACTACGGCGTGCGCGGTGACGCGTCGCTGCCGTTCGACCCCGGGTTCGAGCCGCCGCACCGCGGGGATGCCAAGAGCCTCAAGGCCGCTGACGCCGCGCCGATCTCGCGCCAGAACTTCATCGACCTGTGCGACGAGCTGACGGTCGAGGACGAGAAGGCGTTCGAGAGCCTGTTCCGGCGCATGGGCTTCAGCCTTGACTGGGACATCAGCTACCGCACGATCGACGACCACTCGCGCGCGACGGCGCAGCAGGCTTTCCTGCGCAACCTCGCCCGCGGCGAGGCCTACCAGGCAGAGGCGCCGGGCCTGTGGGACGTCACCTTCCAGACCGCCGTCGCGCAGGCCGAGCTCGAGGCCAAGGACTACCCGGGTGCGTTCCACCGGGTCGCGTTCCACCGCCCGGACGGTGAGCCGGTCTTCATCGAGACCACGCGCCCCGAGCTGATCCCGGCGTGCGTCGCGCTCGTGGCCAACCCCGACGACGAGCGGTATGCCGCGTTGTTCGGCACCACGGTCACCTCACCGCTCTTCGGGGTCGAGGTGCCGGTGCTGCCGCACCGGTTGGTCGAGCAGGACAAGGGCGCGGGCATCGCGATGTGCTGCACCTTCGGTGACCTCACCGACGTCATCTGGTGGCGTGAGCTGCAGCTGCCGACTCGGTCGGTCATCACGCGGTCCGGTCGCATCCAGGCCGAGACGCCGGAGTGGATCGCGGGCGGTCCGGGTGCGGCGCTGTTTGCCGACGGGCTGGCGGGCAAGACGACCTTCTCGGCGCGCGAGGCGGTTGTGGCCGCGCTGCGCGAGTCCGGTGACCTCGACGGCGAGCCGGTGCCGACCCAGCGCAAGGCCAACTTCTACGAGCGGGGTGAGAAGCCGCTCGAGATCGTCACGTCGCGCCAGTGGTACATCCGCAACGGCGGCCGCGACGCCGAGCTCAACGAGGAGCTGCGCGCCCGGGGCCGCGAGATCGACTTCCACCCGGCGTTCATGCGCAGCCGCTACGAGAACTGGGTGGCCGGGCTCAACGGCGACTGGCTCATCTCGCGGCAGCGCTTCTTCGGCGTCCCGATCCCCGTCTGGTACCCCGTCGACGACTCCGGCGACCCCGTGTGGGACAAGCCGCTGGTGCCGACCGAGGACCAGCTGCCCATCGACCCGCGCGCGCAGGCGCCCGACGGTTATGACGAGTCGCAGCGCGACCAGCCGGGCGGGTTCACCGGCGACCCCGACATCATGGACACGTGGGCCACGTCGTCGCTCACCCCGCAGATCGCGGGGCGCTGGCGCGACGACAAGGCGCTGTTCGACCTCGTCTTCCCGATGGACGTCCGCCCGCAGGGTCACGACATCATCCGCACCTGGCTGTTCGCCACGGTCGTCCGCGCCCACTTCGAGTTCGACTCGGTGCCGTGGACCAACGCCGCCATCAGCGGCTGGATCCTCGACCCCGACCGCAAGAAGATGAGCAAGTCCAAGGGCAACGTCGTCACGCCAGAAGACGTCGTCAAGGAGCACTCCACCGACGCGGTGCGCTACTGGGCGGCCAGCGGTCGCCTGGGCGCCGACGCGGCATACGACACCGGTCAGATGAAGGTCGGGCGACGGCTCGCGATCAAGATCCTCAACGCCAGCAAGTTCGCGCTTTCTTTTGGCGGAGCCGAAGCCAATCAGCTCAGTGGTGAGGTGGACGGCGACCTCGCCGCCGCGGTGACCGACCCACTCGACAAGGCCATGCTCGCCCGCCTGGGCGAGGTCGTCGACGCGGCGACCGCGGGTTTCGAGGCGTGGGACTACACCCGCTCGCTCGAGCTGACCGAGACGTTCTTCTGGGCGTTCTGCGACGACTACCTCGAGCTCGTCAAGGACCGCGCCTACGGCAGCCGGGATGAGGAAGGTGCCGCCTCGGCTCGGGCGGCGCTGCGGATCGCGCTCGACGTGCTGCTGCGGCTGTTCGCGCCGATCCTGCCCTACGCCACCGAGGAGGTCTGGTCCTGGTCGCACGACGGCTCGGTGCACCACGCGACCTGGCCGACGCGCGCCGAGGTGGCTGCTGGTGAAGGCGGCGACCCGGCGCTGCTCGGCGCGGTCGGCGAGGCGCTGGCCGGCGTGCGCAAGACCAAGTCCGAGGCCAAGGTCGGCATGCGCGCCGAGGTCGCGAAGGTGACGCTGGCCGGTCCCGCCGGTTGGGCCGACCTCGTGCGGGTCGCCGAGGACGACCTGCGCGCTGCGGGACGCATCACCGGCACGATCGACTACGCCGAGGCCGAGACCCCGGTTGCGCGCGACGCCGAGCTGATCCCGGTGGAGAAGCCGAAGGCCTGAACGGTGCGGGCTCCCGTGGGTTGAACCGCGACCCACGGGACGTCCCAGCCCGCGATGCCGAGTTTCCTTGCGGCGAAACGGTTTTCGTCGAGCAGCGTCACCTCACCCGTGGCGGGGTCGTAGACGTCGAGGATGCGGTCGCCGTCGCCCGGCAGGACGAGCGTGACGTGCCGCGGCAGGACGCTGTTGCCGATGTAGAGCAACGCCGGCTCGCCCTCGGCGACGACGTCGACG
Organism: Actinomycetes bacterium; assembly: GCA_023420415.1. GTDB lineage: Bacteria > Actinomycetota > Actinomycetes > Actinomycetales > Dermatophilaceae > Pedococcus. Next base: position 57,435 of record JAEZWF010000014.1, read on the forward strand.
AGCCGTGCGTGCGCGGCGCGGAGCCGCCCGCGGTCGAGGGGGCGCAGCACGTGCTGGTGGTACTGCGTGCCGCGCCGGGACGCACCGAACTCCAGCTCCTTGCTGGCGCCCCATGGCGGCGTGCCGAGGGCGTGCGGCCACGGGACGTTGAGTCGCCTCCCAGCTCCCAGCAGCCCGTTCGTGCGACGCATGACGACGCGTTCGTATGCCGCGAACCGCGCCTGCTCGTCGCGGCCGGGTGGCGCGTCGGCGCGCGGCCCCTCCCCCGTGGTGATCCACCGGGCGAACTCGGGGTTCACGAGCATGCGGGCGACGGTCAGGCAGGCCGACCCGCAGGTGACCGGGCTCTGCTGCACCGGTCCGATGTCGCCCTGCCGCAACCGGTAGCCCGAGGTCATGGCCACATCCTCACCCGCCGCGACGTCACCAGTCCACCACGCACTTTCCGCAGTCTTCGCAGCATCCAGGGGCGGCTGACGCTCAGCGGTCAGCGGCGGCCGGTGTGGGCGAGCAGGCGGGTCTGGGGCGAAGCCGTGTCGGGCACATTCACCTCGGGCCCGAACCGCACCGGCCGGTCGAGGTCGGTGACGTGGTCGCGGGCGACCGGCCACAGGTCCATCGCGAGCGCGGGTGGGATGGGTCGCCGCGAGCCGGTGGCCTGCGAGACGTCCCAGCCGTGGAGGGTGATCTCCAGCGCCCCGACGGCCCCGAGCAGCTCGCGGGGCAGCGCCAAGGCACCCAGCCCGACCGAACCGACCGGCTCGGGGTGCCAGTGCCCGAGCAACGTGCACGCGCGCCAGCGGATCCGGTCGACCAGGGCCATCCCCTCCAGTGCCGACGGGGACGGCACGAGCGACAGGGCCGGGGCCGACGCGGCAACCGCGAGCGCGTCGAGGGAGTCGTCCATGTGCCGCAGGAGGGCGAGCAGGTCCCACTGCGCGCACGGTGTGGACCGGTCGAGGTGCTCGTCGCGCACCTCGACCAGCTCGGCACCGGTGTAGGCGATGGCGCGTTCGAGGAGCTCGACGGCTCCCGGGGGTCGCACCGGACCGGTCGCCATGGACATCACGGCACTCACCCGAAGCTGACGGGGTGGTCCGCCGGCAGCCGCGCCGGCAGACCGAACTTCTCGAACAGCTTCTCGTCGAAGAAGGCCGCCACGTGGCTGACCTTGCCGCCCTCGATCGTCAGCACCTGCAGGTGGAACGGCGTGAACGTGCCGTCGTCCTGGCGCATGTAGAGACCGAACGCCGGCTGCCCGTTCGCGGTCGTCGCGACCATCGGCATGTCGTGCACGCCGCCCGGGCACTGGGAGTCGATGAGCCGGCCGATCGCCTCGGCACCCGAGTACCAGCCGGTGAAGGGGGGCATCTCCCAGATCGCGTCGGCCTTGAGCATGCTGACGATGGCGTTGATGTCCTTGGCCCAGAACGCCTGGACGTAGCGGTCGAGCAGCTCGCGCCGGTCCTCGGCCAGGTCGTCCTCGACGGTGTCGGCGGTGACGTGTGCCTTGGCGATCTGCGCGTGCGCCCGCTGCAGCGCGGAGTTGACCGCCGCCTCCGTCGTGTCGAGCGCCTCGGCCACCTCGGCGGCGCGCCACCGCAGCACGTCGCGCAGGATCAGCACCGCCCGCTGGCGGGCCGGCAGGTGCTGCAGTGCCGCCACGAAGGCCAGCCGGATCGTGTCACGCTCCGCGACGATCGCGGCCGGGTCGGACTCGTCGGTGCCGACGAGCGGGTCGGGCGCGGGCTCGAGCCACGAGATCTCGTTCGACGCCACGACCTGCTCACCGGGCTCGCTCGCCGGGGCGCCCAGCCCGGTCGGCAATGGCCGGCGGTCCTTGCCCTCCAGCGACGTGAGGCAGACGTTGGTGGCGATGCGGTAGAGCCAGGTGCGCACCGACGAACGGCCCTCGAACGCTGCATACGCCCGCCACGCCCGGATGTAGGTCTCCTGCACGAGGTCCTCGGCGTCGTGGATGGACCCCGTCATCCGGTAGCAGTGCGCGGTGAGCTCGCGCCGGTAGGTGTCGGTGAGCTCCGGGAAGTCCTCGGTGCGCCGTTCGCGCGTCTCCGGCCCTCGCAGCTCCGTGTCGCGCAGCTCCGTCTCGCGTACCTCGGTCATGGGTCTCCTCGCGTGGTCCCGGCGTGTCCGTGCGAACTCAGGTCAGCCTCGCACACCCCTACCGACCGGCGCCGCCACCAAAACTCATCGCCCTCGTGCCCAGCACTTGCGTGAATTGGTAACGAACCGGCGGCGTCGACCGCAAGGGACTACCGCCGACCTGCGCCGATCCCTAAGGTCGGGGACCGTGACGAGGCGCGGGTGGACCTTGGGGGCGACGACGGCGGCCACGCTGCTGCTGGCCGCGTGGGTGTCGGCGGCCGGACCGGTCGGGATCTTCGCCGCCCAGAGCATCACCGGCAAGGAGTCCAGCGCACCCGGAGAGGACTACGGCCCCAAGGATCCGACGGCTGGCGCCAAGACGCAGTCGCGGCCGGGCAGCTCCGAGGTCAATGACGTCATGACCCAGATCGTCGGCTGGGTGCTCACCATCGTGCTCGTGGCTGTGGTGGTGTTCGTGCTCGTCGCCGTCGTGCGCTCGATCCGCGACACGCTCGCCCGGCACCGGGTCGACCCGACCGAGGAAGGCGCCGGCAGCGAGCTCACCCCCGAGCGCCTGCGCGCCGCCGCGCAGGAGAGCGAGGAGCTGCTCGCCCGCGGCACCCCGAGCAACGGCGTCATCGCCGCCTGGGTCTCGCTCGAGGACGCCATCGCCTCAGCGGGAGTCAACCGCAACGAGGCCCGCACCCCCGCCGAGATCGTGACCGCTGTGATGCGTTCGTATGCCGTGGACGCGGGCGCGCTCGACCGGCTCGCCGCCCTCTACCGCGAGGCCCGGTTCTCGCGGCACGAGGTGGGTGAGCAGATGCGCGACGAGGCCCGTGCGGCGCTGCGGCAGGTCACGGCGGACCTCGCCCGCGCCGAGGCGCCGAAGGCGGCCCGTCCCGCGCGTGCCGGGGCCGGCGGATCGACGTCCGGAGGCGCACGGTGATCGCCCGCATTCGTGCCCTCGCGCCGACCAGCCAGCTCATCCTCGCCCTCGCAGTCGCGGTCCTCATCGGCGCGGTCGTGACCCTCGTCCCCGGGGCGCTCAACGTCGGGACCCTGCTCGCCTGCTTCGCAATCCTCGCCACGCTCGCCGCCGTCACCCAGTGGCTGTGGCAGAACCACCACGGCACCGACTGGGCCAACGCGTTCACGGACACCAAGCCGGCGCGCGGGGCTGACCCTCGCGTGTCACGGCTGGCCGCCCGCGTGGACGCCGCGGTGGCCGGTGACGCAGTCGCCCAGACCGAGCTGCACGACCAGCTCCGCACCCTCGCCGAGGACCGCCTGCGCAGCCGGCACGGCATCGTCCTCGACGGCGACGCCGACCACGTCGCCCAGGCGAAGGCGGCGCTGGGACCCGACCTCACGGCATACCTCACCAATCCCCCGACCACCCGCGTCGACCACGCCCGCGTCGCCGGGTACCTCACCACCTTGGAGGAGCTCTAGTGAACGACACCCTGGCCCTGAACGGCGTCTCCGAACGTGCCAACGCGATCCTTGCCGAGGTCGAGCGGGCCGTGGTCGGCAAGCGCCACAGCCTCGAGCTGGTCCTGGCGGGCATCCTCGCCGGTGGGCACGTGCTCATGGAGGACTTCCCGGGTCTGGGCAAGACGCTGGCCGCGCGGTCGTTCGCGCAGGCCCTTGGACTCGACTTCGCGCGGGCGCAGTTCACGCCCGACCTGTTGCCGAGCGACCTGACCGGGTCGTTCCTCTACGACCAGCGCACCCACGAGTTCACGTTCCGCAAGGGGCCGCTGTTCACCGGGTTGCTGCTGGCCGACGAGATCAACCGCACGCCCCCGAAGACGCAGTCCGCGCTGCTCGAGGCGATGCAGGAGGGACAGGCCACCGTCGAGGGCGAGACCTTCCCGCTGCCCAAGCCGTTCCACGTGCTTGCGACCGCGAATCCTGTTGAGTACGAAGGGACTTACCCCCTTCCCGAGGCCCAGCTCGACCGCTTCCTCCTGCGTGTCTCCTTCGGCTACCCGTCAGCCAACGAGGAGTGGGAGGTGCTGCAGCGGCGCATGGACCGCCGGCAGGAGGAGCAGTCGGTCGCCCAGGTCACCGACGCCGAGGGACTGCTGGCGATGCAGGCCGCGGTCGAGCAGGTGACGGTCGACGAGGGCGTCGGCCAGTACTGCGTCAAGCTCGTCGCCGCCACCCGCAACCACCAGAGCCTGCTCATGGGCTCCTCCCCCCGTGGCTCGCTCGCGCTGCTGCTCACCGCGCGGGCGTATGCCGTGGTGCGCGGTCGCGACTACGTCACCCCCGAGGACGTCAAGGCCGTCGCCCACGCCGCCCTCGACCACCGCGTCACGGTACGACCCGAGCTGTGGATGAACGACGTGTCCGCCGCGAGCGTCATCGACTCCCTGCTCGCCTCGGTGCCGACCCCGTCCGCCACGGTCGGAGGCCAGCGCACCGGGTTCGAGCGGCCGTGAGCGAGGGCCCGGCGCCCCGGACGAGCGAGGAGTCCGAGTCCACGCCGACCCCGGCGCAGCCGCCGCCGGCCGGCTCACGTCTCACCGCGAGCTGGCGGCCGACCCCCGCCCAGGTGCGCGCGACCCTCATCGGGCTGCTGCTCCTGGTGGTCGGCCTGCTGCTGCGCCGACCCGACGCCGTGGCGCTGGCCGCGCCCCTGCTGGTGGTCGCCGTCTGGGCCCTGGCCGTGCGGCCCGACCGCGCCCCCGTCGTCAACGCCTGGGTGCGGCACACCGTGCTGCGCGAGGGCCAGACCACCGCGTGGACCACGACGGTCGAGCAGGGCCCGGGTGTGGAGGAGGTCGGGGTGAGCATGCTGCGCACGCCTTTCGTGCGCACGACCCCGACCAGCCGCGCCGTGGCTGCCGCGCTCTCGCCCACGGACACCACGGCGCGCCTCGACGTCCTCGCCCAGAGCACCCGTTGGGGCCGGCGCACCCTTGGGCCCGCGGTCACCGCGGTCACCGGGCCGTTCGGCGCCTACACCTGGCAGCCCGAACCGGTCCGGTCCGAGCCCGTCACCACCGTGCCCCTCCCCGACCACTTCACGGCCCGCACCGCCGTGCCGCACCCGGACGGACTGGTCGGGCGCAGCCGCTCGACCCACCTCGGCGACGGTGGCGAACTCGCCGACATCCGCCCGTTCCGCTTCGGCGACCGGTTGCGGCGGGTGCACTGGCCGGTGTCCGTGCGCACCGGCACCCTGCACGTCACCGCCACGCACGCCGACCAGGACAGCGAGATCCTCCTGCTCGTCGACGCCATGCACGACCTCGGTGCGGACACCGGCCTCACGGACCCCGACGAGGACCGGCGCACCGGCACCAGCCTCGACAACGGGGTCCGCGCTGCCGGCGCCATCGCCGAGCACTACCTGCGCACCGGTGACCGCGTCGGCCTCATCGTCCTCGGCGCCAAGGACCTGCCACCGCTCACCGCCCGAGCCGGCAACAACCACCTGCGCCGCGTGCTCGACGTCCTCGCCCGCGTGCGACCCGGCGACAACACCATCAGCGACGAGAAGCGGCTCCGCTCCCAGCTGCGCCACCGCGTCGGCGCCGGCACCCTCGTCATCATCCTCACCCCTGCCGTCGCGACCGAGGTCGTCGCGCACGCCGTGTCGCTGTCCCGCCGCGGCCTGTCCGTAGTCGTCGTCGACACGCTGCCAGCCGAGTTCGTGACCGCGCAGCTGCCGCCCGAACGTCTCGCCGAGCTCACCTCGCTGGAGGACCACCCTCGCGGTGCGCCCCTGGGGTGGCGGCTGCGGCTCATGGAACGCGAGCGCGAGCTCACCCGCGCCCGCGAGTCCGGGGTGCCCATCGTCCCGTGGATCGGTCCCGGCACCCTCGACCTCGTGCTGCGCGACCTGGGTCGCCGCGCCCGCGCCCCACGGGTGGTGAGCCGCTGATGCTGTCCCGCTCCCAAGCCGTCCTGCGCGGCCTGCTCGTGGCCGCGACCGTCGGCGCCTGCGCACTCACCCTGGCCGCCTCCCCGTCACCGTTGTGGATCGCGGCGGCGATCCTCGTCGGGCTGTCGGTGTGGGTGGCCCTGCACCCCTCGTCGCGACTGGCGTTCGTGCTGGTCCTCGGTCTGGCCGGGCAGTGGCTGGTCACCGTGCCCGTCCCACGCACGACGGGCGCCTGGCTCCCCACGGTCGCCACGGCGGTCCTCGTGCTCGTGGTCCACCTCAGCACCTCCCTGGCGGCGGCTCTTCCGCCCCAGGCCCCCCTTCCGGCGCTGACGGTGCGGCGGTGGGTGCGACGCACCGCCCTCGTCGTGGCCGCCTGCTGCCCCGTGTGGGCGATCTCGTTCGCGGTGTCGCGCACCAGCGAGCCGGGTCAGGGCACCTTCACGTATGCCGCCCTGGCCGGCACCGCGCTCCTCGCCCTCGCCGTGTGGCAGGCCTCGCGCGAACAGCGCCACCCCGCCTGAGCGATCCCCCCGATCGTCTCGAGGTAATACACGAGACCAGGGTTCGGTGCTGGATTACCTCGACGCTGTGTTACCTCGACCGGGCAGGTCACCCGACGGGCGCGGGGCACCGCGGTGACCACGCGGCATACCCGCGGGTGGTGAAGGAGACCGAACGCTCAGGCGGAGCGCTTGCGCGCCCGCTTGGGCTCCTCGTCGCGGCGCACGATCGTCGGCAGGACGTTCTCGAGCACGACCTCGCGGGTGACCACGACCTTGGCGATGCCCTCGTCGCTCGGCACGTCGAACATGACCGGCAGGAGCACCTCCTCCATGATCGCGCGCAGGCCGCGGGCACCGGTGCCGCGGGTGAGCGCCTGGTCGGCGATGGCCTCGAGGGCGTCGTCGCTGAACTCGAGCTCGACGCCGTCGATCTCGAACATCTTCTGGTACTGCTTGACCAGCGCGTTGCGCGGCTCGGTCAGGATCGTCACGAGCGCGGACTGGTCGAGCGGGCTGACCGTGGTGATCACGGGCAGGCGGCCGATGAACTCGGGGATGAGCCCGAACTTCATGAGGTCCTCGGGCATCACGTCGCCGATCGACTCGGCGAGGTCCTTGGGGGTGTGCAGCTCGGAGCCGAAGCCCAGGCCCTTCTTGCCGCTGCGCGACTCGATGAGCTTCTCCAGCCCGGCGAACGCACCACCCACGATGAACAGCACGTTCGTCGTGTCGATCTGGATGAACTCCTGGTGCGGGTGCTTGCGGCCACCCTGCGGCGGGACGCTGGCCGTGGTGCCCTCGAGGATCTTGAGCAGGGCCTGCTGCACGCCCTCGCCGGAGACGTCGCGGGTGATGCTGGGGTTCTCGGACTTGCGGGCGATCTTGTCGACCTCGTCGATGTAGATGATCCCGGTCTCGGCCTTCTTGACGTCGTAGTCGGCGGCCTGGATCAGCTTGAGCAGGATGTTCTCGACGTCCTCACCGACGTAGCCGGCCTCGGTCAGCGCGGTCGCGTCGGCGATGGCGAACGGGACGTTGAGCATCTTGGCGAGGGTCTGCGCGAGGTAGGTCTTGCCGCAGCCCGTGGGGCCGATGAGCAGGATGTTGGACTTGGCGATGTCGACGGACTCGACGTCCTTCTTGGCCGTGCCGCCCGCCTCACCGGCCTGGATCCGCTTGTAGTGGTTGTAGACCGCGACCGCGAGCGCCTTCTTGGCGACGTCCTGGCCGACCACGTAGTTCTGGAGGAAGTCGAAGATCTCGCGCGGCTTGGGCAGCTCGTCCAGCCCCAGCTCGGAGGACTCGGCGAGCTCCTCCTCGATGATCTCGTTGCAGAGGTCGATGCACTCGTCGCAGATGTAGACGCCGGGGCCGGCGATGAGCTTCTTGACCTGCTTCTGGCTCTTCCCACAGAACGAGCACTTGAGCAGGTCGCCGCTCTCTCCCATGCGTGCCACGCGACGATCCTCTCCACCGGGGTGCAACTGGCTTGCTCCGACGCTACCCGCCGGACCACTCCATTTTCACCATTGAATCGCCGTTGGTGGGGCCGGGTCAGCCCTTGTCCGCTCAGGGCGGAAGCCGCGGCGACCGACGCGCCCACGCTCTACGTCGACAGACGCCGGGTATGCCGCGTGGTCACGACGGGTTTGCACCTCACCGCCGGCGTTTCGTAGAATTGGCAACGAGGGGAGTACTTCCCAAGTTCGACTCGGTCATTACGAGCGCTCCGCGGCGCTCCCGGGTCGGCGCCGCCGGTCGGCGGTGAAGGAGACCTCAGACCCATCGTGATCTGAGGACTTTTGATGCTCTCTTCCCTGCTCGCTGCCGGTGGCTCCGGTGGATCGACTGCCGCCGTCTCGTCGATCGGCACTCCCGTGTTGTGGGGTGCCAGCATCGCCGCCGTGCTGGCGCTGGTGCTGCTCGACTTCCTGCTGACCCGCAAGCCGCACGCCGTGTCGATGCGTGAGGCGCTGGGCTGGTCGGCGTTCTACATCGCCCTGCCGGTGGCGTTCGGTGTCTTCATCTGGAGCCAGTACGGCAGCCAGATCGGCCTCGAGTACTACACCGGCTACCTCGTCGAGAAGTCGCTGTCCGTCGACAACCTGTTCGTCTTCATGCTGGTGCTCGCGGCGTTCGCGGTGCCCAAGGAGCTGCAGCAGCGGGTGCTGCTCATCGGCGTGGTCGGCGCGCTCGTCCTGCGTGGCATCTTCATCGCGCTCGGCGCGCAGATGCTGGCGAACTTCGACTGGACGTTCCTCCTGTTCGGCCTGATCCTGCTGGCCACCGGAGTGAAGCTGCTGCGTGACGCCGTCAAGGGTGCCGAGCACGAGGTCGACCCCAGCAAGCTGCGCTCGGTGCGGCTGGTCCGGCGGTTCATGCCCGTCACCGACGACTACCAGGGCACGGCCATGACGGTGCGCTCGGCCGGCCGCCGGGCCCTCACTCCCCTGGCGCTGGTGACGATCGCGATCCTCGGCACCGACATCGTCTTCGCGGTCGACTCGGTGCCCGCCGTCTACGGCATCACCGGAGACCCGTACCTCGTGTTCGCCACCAACGCCTTCGCGCTGCTGGGGCTGCGGGCGCTGTACTTCGTGCTCGAGGGCGCGCTGTCCAAGCTGGTGCACCTCGGCTTCGGGCTGGCCGCGATCCTGGGCTTCATCGGCGTGAAGCTGGTGCTGCACTGGGCGCACGGCATCTGGGCCTGGGTGCCGACCGTGCCGACCCTGGCCTCGCTGGGCGTGATCGTCGGCATCCTGGTCATCGTGACGCTGACCAGCCTGCGCGCCAGCCGCAAGGCCGAGCTGGCCGCAGCCGAGGAGGACCTCGTCGGCGCCGGGGAGCCCGAGGACCGGTAACCCGGCCCCGGGGCGCCCCCGACCCACCTCATGTCCCGCAACATGCCGCCGCGCGCGAGTTTTCAGCGCATGTTGCGGGACATGAACGCGTTCAACGAGGGGCGCGGCGTCGTTCGTGTCCGCGCAGCAGCACCACCACCAGACCGGCGCCGAGCAGCAGCGCCAGGGCCATCCCGCCGAACACCGGCCACAGCCACGTGTTCTCACCGGGCCCGCCGGTGGCACCCACCGGCGCGGCGGTCGGTGGCCCCGTCTGCTTCTCCACCTGCGCGACGGCCCCGCTGGCGGCCCGCGTGTTGCCGGCGCAGTCACTGCTGACCAGGCGGCCGTCCCGCTGGTTGATGAACACGACGTACTCCCGACCGGGTTCCATCACGAGCCCGCACGACCGCGGGTCGTCCGCCACCCAGGTGGTCGTGGTCGCCGATCCCTTGTAGACCGACCGCACCGCCAGCTCGTACCGCGCCGCTCCCTCGGCCGACCACGTGCTCTCGCCGTGGGCCGACACCACGCCCGCGGTGACCACCGTGTCCGCCCGCGAGACCGCATCCGGCACCGTGAGCGCAGAGCACGAGCACGCCCACGCCTTCGAGGTGGGCAGCACCAGCAGCGCCGCGAACAGGGTGACCACGACGACCAACGACCGCTTCATCACGCTGGGACGCACGCGTCCACTGTCCCGCTCCCCCATCCCGTTGTCACCAAATGGACCGGCGGCAGCCCGGCCCCACACACAGGTATGCCGCCCACTCACGTGAGTGGGCGGCATACCAAGCGTGTCTTGCTCAGTCCTCGGACCCCTCGCTCGGCCTGAGCGAACCGCCCCTGCGGGCCTCGCTCGTCCCTCGCTCGGGTCCTCGCGGCTTGCTCAGTCCTCGGCGGACGCCTTGCGGGTCTGGAGGACCTCGTCGATGAGGCCGTACTCCTTGGCCTCGGCGGCGGACAGGATCTTGTCGCGCTCGATGTCCTGGCGGACCTGCTCGACCGTGCGGCCCGAGTGCGAAGCCCAGGTCTCCTCGAGCCACTCGCGCATGCGCAGCACCTCGTTGGCCTGGATCTCCAGGTCGGACGCCTGGCCGCCCACGCCACCGGCGAGCGCCGGCTGGTGGATGAGGATGCGGCTGTTGGGCAGTGCGAACCGCTTGCCCTTCGCACCTGCCGACAGCAGCACCGCGGCAGCCGAGGCTGCCTGGCCGACGACGAACGTCTGCACGTCGGGGCGGATGTACTGCATCGTGTCGTAGATCGCGGTCATCGCGGTGAACGAGCCGCCGGGGCTGTTGATGTACATGAGGATGTCGCGGTCGGGGTCCTGGGACTCGAGCACGATCAGCTGGGCGATCACGTCGTCGGCGGACGCGTCGTCGACCTGCACGCCGAGGAAGATGATGCGGTCCTCGAACAGCTTGGTGTAGGGGTCGAGCCGCTTCATGCCGTAGGAGGTGCGCTCCTCGAACTGCGGCAGGATGTACCGGCTCGACGGCCCGGGCACGTGCAGCCCACCGTGCATGGCGGGGTTGGTGTTGGCGTTCATGAAGTCAGTTCCTCACTTGTCCCCGGTGACCGGGTTGTCGTCGTCGGACCCGGCGCGGCCGCCCGCCTGCGAGGCGCTGCTGAACACGTGGTCGACGAAGCCGTACTCCTTGGCCTCCTCCGCGCTGAACCAGCGGTCGCGGTCGGAGTCCTTCTCGATCTGCTCGACGCTCTGGCCGGTGTGCTCGGCGATCAGCTGCGCCATCTGCTGCTTGACGAACAACATCTGCTCGGCCTGGATCTTGATGTCCGAGGCGGTACCGCCGATGCCCCCCGAGGGCTGGTGCATCATCACGCGCGCGTGCGGGGTCGCGTAGCGCTTGCCCTTGGTGCCGGCGGAGAGCAGGAACTGGCCCATCGAGGCCGCCATGCCCATCGCGACGGTCGCGACGTCGTTGGGGATCCACTTCATCGTGTCGAAGATGGCCATGCCCGCGGAGATCGACCCACCGGGGCTGTTGATGTACAGCCAGATGTCCTTCTCGGGGTCCTCGGCCGCCAGCAGCAACAGCTGGGCGGCGATCGCGTTGGCGTTGTCGTCACGCACGTCGGAGCCGAGGAAGATGATCCGCTCCTTGAGCAGACGGTTGTAGATGTGGTCGTCCAGGCCACCCTGCGGGTTCTCGCCCGCGACGATCTCGCTGCTCACTCGTGTCTCCATCACTAGAACTCGTGGTGCTGTCAGTGACCCTAACGTGGGGCGCCCACGGCTAACTCCCCCAACCCCGTCCTGTTCGCCCTGAGCGCACACGGCTCAAGACGTCGACGTCTCACGCGGCATACCTCCCCTCCCAGGACGAGGTATGCCGGGTGGCCGGCTCAGTGCGTGCGCGCGGCGTCCGCTCCGGGCGCCTCGACGTCGCTCGACCCTGCGCCCGGCTGCTGGCCGGCGGGCTCGCGGGTCGCGGGGATGACGAGCATCGCCAGGGCGACCATGCCGGTCACGACGAGCAGGGCTCGCAGGATGGTGAAGTGATCACCGAGGAAGCCCAGCAGCGGCGGTCCGGCGATGAACGCGGTGTAGCCGATGGTGGCCACGACCGACATCCGGGCACCGGCTCGCTTGGGGTCGTCGGCCGAGGCGCTCATGCCCACCGGGAAGCCGAGCGATGCCCCGACACCCCACACGGCGGTGCCGACGTAGGCGACGACCGGGTTGCCGAAGATGACCATGATCGAGCCGACGGCGGCCATGCCCAGCGTCACCCGCAGCACGGGGACGCGGCCGTACCGGTCGAGCAGGCTGGTGCCGACGATCCGCCCCAGCGTCATGAAGCTGAGGAACACGGCGAACGCGAGCACGCCGGCCCAGTTGGGCACGTGGTGACCCTCGACGAAGGCGACCGAGATCCAGTCGTTGGCGGTGCCCTCGGTGAACGCCGACGCCAGCACGACCAGCCCGATCATGAGGGTGCGCGGCTCGAGCCAGGCCGAGCGCGGCTTGGCGGCGCGTTCGCGGCCTGCGGTGTCACCGGACTCCTCGAGCGCCTCGTCACCGGTCTCGAGCTCGACCGAGCGCGGCAGGAAGGCTCGCACACCCCAGGCGCCGAGGGCCGCGGTCACCACGACGGCGCCCACGAAGTGCGGGACGAGAGGCACCGAGGCCCATGACATGAGCGAGCCGACGAGGGCGGCCAGCACCGTGCCACCGGAGAAGGCTGCGTGGAAGTGCGGCATCACGGTCTTGCCGAGGGCCCGCTCGACCGCCGCGCCCTCGAGGTTCATCGCGACGTCCCAGAGGCCGACACCCAGACCGAGGAAGAACAGGCCGACAGCCATGACCGGCCGCGACTCGAAGACGTCGACGGCCACGCCGACGCCGACCAGTCCGAGGGACGCGACGACCATGCCGGTGACGACCGTGCGGGCGGCGCCGATGCGGTCGGCGACCCGGCCGGCGAACGGCAGCGCGAGCACCGAGCCGCAGGACGCGGCGAATAGGGTGAGCCCGAGCTGGCCGGCGGTGAGCCCGAGGGCCGCCTTGGCGTCCGGGATGCGCGCCGCGAACGAGCTGAACACCACGCCCGCGAGCGCGAACACCACGAGCACCGCGAGGCGGGCCCGGCGGACGGGGGCGAGGTCAGGGGCGACGGTCTGGGTCACGAGCAGGAGCTTTCGGGTGCGATGTGGTCCGAGCCTTGCTTGCGTCCGCGGTTCTGGTCGCGTGGGCAACCGGAACCGCGGACGCAAGCAGGCGCGAGGTGGTCGAATCGATTCGATCGAATCGATTCGATAGTCTGTCCCCCATGACCGCCCCACGTCAACCTCGGGTCACCCTGCGCGCCGTCGCCGACGCCGCCGGCGTCTCCACGTCGACGGCCTCGCTCGCCTTCAGCGGCAAGGGGCCGGTCGCCGCCGAGACGGTCGCGCGGGTGCGCGCCGCCGCCGACAAGCTCGGGTATGCCGGCCCTGACCCCTTGGCGTCGCAGCTGCGGGCCGGGCGGTCGGGCGTCGTCGGTGTCGTGGTGGAGGGCCGGCTCGGGCACGCCTTCCGCGACCCGTTCGCCGTGAGCGTCCTCGACGGCCTCTCGCAGGTGCTCGACGAGGTGCCGGCCGGCATCCTGCTCATCGCCCAGCAGGCCGGCGAGCCCGAACGTGCCATCACCCACCTGCAGTCGGCCGCCCTCGACGCCGTCGTCTTCTCCCTGTGCGGACCCGACACCAACCCCGCCGTGGACCACCTGGCCGCACGCGGCATACCGATGATCGGCGACGGGTCGCCCGCCGACCCCCGCGTCACCCAGCTCGGCCTCGACAACCGCGGCGCCAGCGCGGCGGTCAGCCGGCACCTGCACGAGCTCGGCCACCGCAGGGTCGCCCACGTGCTCATGCCGCTCGGCCCCGACTCCCCCACCGGCCCCGTCGAGGAGTCCGACCTCGCTGCCGGACTCTTCGTCGACACCAGGGACCGGGCCCGCGGCTTCCTCGACGTCTTCGGGGACCAGCCCGACGGCGGCCGCCCGCCACTGGTCCAGACGTCGATGCCGGACGTCGAGCAGGCGGCCCTGGCGGTGCGACCGTTGCTGGAGCTGCCCGCCGGTCAGCGACCGACGGCCGTCGTCGCGCAGTCCGACCTGTTGGCCCTGGGCGTGGTCCGCGCCGCCGAGGACCTCGGACTCAGCGTGCCCGGCGACGTGAGCGTGACCGGCTTCGACGGGGTCGAGCTGCCGTGGTTCGCCGGCTCGCTGACGACCGTGGACCAGCAGGGCGAGGCGAAGGGCCGCGCCCTGGGTGAGATGGTGCGCACCCTGCTCGAGGGTGAGACACCGGCCGATGCGGTGCACCCCACCACGGTGCGCCTGGGCAGCACCACGGCGCCACCGCTCAGCTGACGGGTGCCGGCTGCTCGCCCGCGACCGGTTCGACGCGCGGGGCGTGCGCGACGTCCTGCAGCTCGCGCACGGTCGGCGGCTCGGCCACGATGTTCACGGTGACGTAGTGCCCCGCCTCGTCGAAGGTGACCGCCCCCTCGAACTCCATGATGCTGTCGGTGCAGGACACCGCGTGCGACTCCCAACAGGCGTCGAGCACCGCGGTGCGCCACAGCTGCTCGACACCCGCGCCCGCCTCCCAGGGCAGCACCCCGTCGGCGCAGCGACACACGCCGATCACCATCCGGTCGAGGTCGTCGGTGCGCCCGAGCTCGACGTCGGCGAACAGCCCGCTGCGCTCGAAGGCCCCCTCCAGGGCGCGCTGGACCCGCCGCGCGTACCAGGTCTCGGCGGGTCGGCCGGCCTCCTGGGCCGCCATCCGCAGCTTGTGGAACCCTGCGCTGTCCATGCGCTCATGGTCCGGCGGGGCCCGCCGGCCACCATCACACCAATGACGTATGCCGTGCGCCCCGATCGGGCGCACGGCATACGTTTGCGTTCTGCTGGCGTTGCTCAGGCGCGGTCCGCGCCCTCCTCGGCGGCAGCCTCGTCGCCCTCGGGCGCGTCCGCCACGGCGGCGTCGTCGTCGGCGAGCTCGGACACCATGTCGGTCGGCGTGAGCTCGTTGAGGTCGATCTCGGCACCGGCGGTGTCGACCACCTTGGCCTTCTCGAGCACCGACGCGAGCGCCTTGCGGCGGGCGACCTCCGCGACCATCGCCGGCACCTGACCCTGCTGGTCGATGGCCTGGGCGAACTGGTTCGGGTCCATGCCGTACTGCTGGGCCGACATCATGAGGTACTCGATCAGCTCGGGCTGCTCGACCTTGACGTCCTCGCGCTCGGCGATGGCGTCGAGGAGGAACTGCGCCTTGAGCGCCTGCCGGGTGTTGGTGTCGACCTCGGCACGGTGCTCGTCGTCCTCGAGCCGGTTCTCACCCTCGAGGTGGTTGTGCACCTCGGCCTCGACGACGCCGTCGGGGACGGGGATGTCGATGGTCTCCAGCAGGTGGTCGAGCACCTTGTCGCGGGCCTGGACACCCTGCTCGAACTTCTTGGCGCGCTCGGCCTGCTTGGTGAGGTCCTCGCGCAGCTCGGCGAGGGTGTCGAACTCCGAAGCCAGCTGGGCGAAGTCGTCGTCGAGGGCCGGCAGCTCGCGCACCTTGACCGACTGCACGGTCACGGTCACGTCGGCGTCCTCACCCTCGCGGTCGCCACCGGCGAGCGGGGCGGTGAAGTCCTTGGTGTCCCCGGCGCTCATGCCGACGAGCGCGTCGTCGAGGCCGTCGAGCATGTTCTTGGAGCCGACCTCGTAGGAGATGCCGGTCACCGAGTCGATCTCGTCGTCGCCGATGGTGGCCTTGAGGTCGATCGAGACGAAGTCGCCGTCCTCGACCGGGCGCTCGACGCCCTTGAGGGTGCCGAACCGCTCCTGCAGCGAGACGAGCCGCTCCTCGACATCCTCCGGCGACGCCTTGGCCTCGTCGACCTCGACGGTGATGCCGCTCCAGTCCTCGGGCAGCTGCACCTCGGGGCGCACGTCGACCTCGACGGTGAACTTGAGCTCCTGGCCGTCCTCGGCCGGCACCTCGGTGACGTCGACGTCGGGCTGGCCGATCGGGCGGACGTTGTTCTCCTCGACGGCCTGGCCGTAGAACTGCGGGAGCGCCTCGTTGACGGCCTCCTGGAGCACGGCGCCGCGGCCGACCCGCTGGTCGATGATGCGGCTGGGGACCTTGCCCTTGCGGAAGCCCGGCACCTGGATCTGGCTGCCGATCGTCGCGTATGCCGCGTCGAGGCTCGGCTTGAGCTCCTCGAACGGGACCTCGACGGTCAGCTTGACCCGGGTCGGGTTGAGGGTCTCGACGGCGCTCTTCACTTCGGGTTACTCCGGTGGTCGTGGGATCTGGTCGGGCTGGAAGGCTCCTCGTCGCGCGGCACGCAGGCACGCGGCATACACGAGGAAAAGCCCGGTCAGCCATGGTAGCCGCCCCGGCGCGCCCGACCGAACTCGACCGTCGGCGGCCGCCCGGTCCCTAGGGTTGGCCCATGACGACCCCTCAACCCGCCGTGGCGCCCCTGCGCACGACCCAGATCCTCGTCGGCTCGGTGATGGCCGCGCTCGTGGTCATCACCGCCGTGATGGCCGGTGTCCTGCCCACGTCCGGTTATCCGCCGACCTGGGTGGCGTGGGCGCTCGGCGCTCTGGCGGTCGTGTCGTTCCTGCTGAGCAACGCGTTCGGCTACACCGTCGCGCCGATCGCCCCGGGCACGCCAGCCGCCGAGGCGGCGATCGCCGGGCGCACGGCCTTCCAGTCCTCGATGTTCACGCGGCTCGCACTGAGCGAGGCCGTGGCGGTCGTCGGTCTCGTGGTCGCGTTCGTCGTGGAGCCGCAGACGATCATGACCGTCGTCATCGGGACGGTGCTGGCGTTGGCCCTGCTCGCCTGGCACGTCTGGCCCAGCGAGCGCGTGATCAGGAAGGTCGAGCAGCGGCTCGACCGGGACGGCGGTCGCTCCCACCTCTTTGACACCCTCCACGGCCGCCCTGCGGGGCAGGGAGGGGCGCTGCTGTCGTGAGCGAGCGCGAGTACGACGTCATCGTGATCGGTGCGGGCCCGGTGGGTGAGAACGCGGCCGACCGGGCGCACAAGGCGGGGCTGAGCGTCGCCATCGTGGAGAAGCACCTCGTCGGTGGCGAGTGCAGCTTCTACGCCTGCTCCCCCAGCAAGGCGCTGCTGCGGCCGATCCATGCGACCCGCGCATCCCAGCGCGTGCAGGGATCCGTTGGGGCACAAGTGGATCCGGCTGGTGTGCTGGCCCGGCGCGACGAGTGGGTCAACCGGGTCGGGACGAGCGACGAGCTCGACGACAGCGGCCAGGTCGGCTGGCTCGAGCACGTGGGCATCGACCTGGTGCGCGGCGAGGCGAAGGTCGTCGGCGAGCGGCTGGTCGAGGTCGACGGGGCGACCCGGCTGCGGGCGCGGCACGCGGTCGTCGTGGCGACGGGCACCGACCCGGCTGTGCCCGACCTGCCGGGGCTGCGCGACGCGAAACCGTGGACCAACCGGGAGGCCACGACGTCACGGCGGGTGCCGGAGCGGCTCGTCGTGCTCGGCGGCGGTGTCGTGGCCTGCGAGCTGGCGCAGGTGTATGCCGCGCTGGGCTCGACGGTGACCGTGCTCGAGCAGGCCGACCGGTTGCTCGGGCGGCTGGAGGAGTTCGCGGCCACGGCGGTCCGCGAGGCGTTGGAACGCGACGGCGTCGACGTCCGGCTCGGCACGAAGGCTGTGTCGGTGTCGCGCGCCGGGGTGTCGGGTGAGGTGACGGTGACGCTCGAGTCCGGTGACACGATCGTGGGCGACGAGCTGCTGGTGGCAGTGGGACGCCGTCCGGTGAGTGACCGGCTCGGGCTGGATTCGGTTGGGGCACAGTCGAATGACGCGGGCTACCTTGCGGTTGACGAGCGGATGCGGGTTCGTGGGGTGGACGGCGACTGGCTGTATGCCGTGGGTGACGCCAACGGTTTGTCGCTCCTCACCCACATGGGCAAGTACCAAGCGCGCGCCGCCGGCGATCTCATCGGAGCAGTGGCCACCGGCCGCGAACCCGACCCTGACAAGACCGTCCCCTTTGCCACTGACCTCGGTGCACCGCAGGTGGTCTTCACCGACCCCGAGGTGGCCGGCGCGGGACTGACCGCCGACGAGGCGGAGGCACGCGGCATACGCACTCGTGTGGTTGACGTGCCCATGGACTCGGCCGCTGGTTCCGGGCTGCAGGCCGAGGGGTACCAGGGGCAGGCGAGGTTCGTCGTGGACGAGTCGCGCGGGGTCCTCGTGGGGGCGACGTTCGTCGGGCAGGACGTCGCCGAGCTGGTGCACGCAGCGACGGTCGCGATCGTCGGCGAGGTGCCGCTCACGCGGCTGTGGCACGCGGTGCCGTCGTACCCCACGATGAGCGAGATCTACCTGCGGCTGCTGGAGGAGTACGGGTTGTGACGGTTTCGCCGCGCGGCCTGCGGCGATAGGTTCGCGGGGAGGCCCCGCCACCGACGTCGGGGCGCCATGGAAGGGAACAGCATGCGCGTTCGCACGACGCTGCGCCTCGGGGTACTCACCTCGGCGGCAGCACTCCTCCTCGCCGGCACCGGCACCGCCGCGGTCACCACCGCCTCCGCCGCGCCCGCACCGTCACCTGCGGTCGCGGCCTGCGCCGACTCCGGGACCGGCTCCTCCGGCGCCCGGGCGGCCGAGGGCGCAACGGCCAAGGAGCCTGCGCTCTACCCCAAGAACGAGGCCAACGCCTACGGCGTCCTACGCGACCTGCCCACGTTGCCCGCCGGCTCGGTCACGATCCCGGTGGTGTTCCACATGATCGGCGCGGACGAGTTCACGGCCGCCGAGAAGGCCCGCTGGGAGGGCATGATCGCCGCCCAGATGAAGGTGCTCAACGACTCCTACTCGGGCGCGACGGCCGCGGACGCGGCGAACACGCCGTTCCGGTTCGAGCTCACAGACACGACCTGGACCGTGAACCCCACGTGGTACACCGTCGAGCCGGGCAAGAACGAGCGCGACATGAAGAAGGCGCTCTACACCGGCGACGCACGCACCCTCAACGTCTACGCCGGAAACATCGGCGGCGGGCTGCTCGGCTGGGCCTACTTCCCCAAGGGCTACAACAACGGGCGCGACTACATCGACGGCGTCGTCATGCTCGATGAGTCGATGCCCGGTGGGACCGCCGGCAAGTACGCCGAGGGCGACACCCTCACCCACGAGGTCGGCCACTGGATGATGCTCGAGCACACCTTCGCCGGTGCCTGCTCGGCCCGCGGCGACTGGGTTGCGGACACCCCGGCCGAAGCGGGGCCGCAGTTCGACTGCCCGATCGGCGCCGACACGTGTGCGGCTCCCGGGCTCGACCCGATCCACAACTTCATGGACTACACGCAGGACTCGTGCATGAACATGTTCACCGCCGGGCAGGCGGCGCGCATGAGCGATGCCTGGCAGCAGTTCCGGGCAGGCGGCGGCAAGAGCAGCTGAGTCTCTTCCTCCCACCCATGTCCCATTCATGTCCCGCAACATGCCGTGCAGATTGGCGATCGACGGCATGTTGCGGGACATGAAATGAGGTGAGCGTGCCGGCCGTGGTCGGCACGATGGTCGGTATGCCGCTTCCCGCGCCGACCGTGACCACCTCGCGACTGCGGTTGCGGCCGTTCGAGGACGGTGACGCCGGGGCGCTGTTCGCGCTGATGAGTGACGCCGAGGTGCTGCGTTACTGGGATGCGCCGCCGTGGTCGGAACCGGCGCGGGCGCAACGGTTCATCACCGCGTGCCGGACCATGGCCGACAAGGGCACGGGCGCCCGGCTGGCGGTGGAGCTGGCCTGCGACGGGTCGTTCATCGGGTGGATCGTGCTGGGCGACTGGGACCCGGGGTACCGCAGCGCCAACCTGGGCTACGTGTTCGCGAAACCGGCGTGGGGCCAAGGGTTTGCGACCGAGGCGGCGCAGGGCCTGCTCGGGTGGGCATACGACACGCTCGACCTCAACCGCGTCCAGTCCGAGACCGACACCCGCAACGTCGCGTCGGCGCGAGTACTCGAGAAGTGCGGCTTCCAGCGGGAGGGAACGCTGCGTGAGGACTGCATCGTGAACGGCGAGGTCTCGGACTCGTGGGTCTACGGCCTGCTCCGCCGCGACTGGGAAGCGCCCCAGCACCCCCATGAACGGGCATAGCCGGGGTTTGCGATTTAGCACCCCGACCCATCATGGATGGAGCACACTGCAGCAGTGCAGAGGAGATGGACCATCGTCGCGCTGGTCGCAGCAATCGCGCTTGGCGGCTGTGCGGGCGAGTCCCCGGCATCGCCCGGTGGGCGTCCAGCGAGTTCGGCAACGGAGGACGGGATGGATACCGAGGACCTACCCGAGGCCGCACCGGCTTTTGCGGCTCACTTCACCGACCCCGTCTACAACGACCCAGCCGGGGAGTTCGCGCCCTTTGGCACCGACGAGGGATTCGACCTCGTGCTGGAGTGGGCGGACCGTCGCGACGAACTCGACCCGACCACCACGGTTGCTGACCTGATCGAGGAGAGCGGACTCTCGGACGTCGTCTCCGAGCTCGACAACCCTGAACGGCCGGGAATCCCTGTGCCCGGCCGGCAGGTGGACGCCGCCACCATCACGATCGGCGCCGGCTTCACGCTTCTGCGTTTGACCGCACACATCGACGACGAGGGGCGCCGACGGACGCTGAAGGCCATCGACCTGCTCATCCGCCGCTATGACTCGCCCCCGGAGCTCCTGCGCCAACGAGCCGACCTCGAGACCTGGACCGGTTGAGCCTGCCCGCCAGGGGCGGAGTCGTGTGAGCGGGTGACGAGAGCCGTCGCGAGGGGCGCTTCGCGCCGGGGCTCCTCGCATCTGAGCGGGTGACGAGAATCGAACTCGCGTAGCCAGTTTGGAAGACTGGGGCTCTACCATTGAGCTACACCCGCGCGGACCCAGCGACGGGCGCTGGAACCGAGGCGTTAGCCTAATGCCCGCGCTCGCCAGGGCTGAAATCGACTCGCGAGCGACGGGGTATGGCGCAGGTTGGTAGCGCGTCCGCTTTGGGAGCGGAAGGCCGCCGGTTCAAATCCGGCTACCCCGACCAACGGCCAAGCTTGCGCAGGCCGTTGGTCGGGGAAGCCGGATGCAGGGAGCCGGAGCGCACGGGCGACGAAGAAGCCCGGTCGCGACGGCGGCTCCGGCTACCCCGACCCAGCGCTGTCAGCGTTGCGGGCTGCCAGAGGCGCAGTATGCCGCGCCCTTGGCATCCCGCGAGTGTGGACTTCGTGAGTGGTCACCTGTCGGAGCGGAGCCGCCCACCGACAACAGCTCCCACGGCGGCTCCGAGCACGAGCAGCGGGATCCCCATGACCACGAGCGGGTCGGTGATCTCGTAGAAGTCGCCTTGAAGGGCGGCGGGCAACACGACGATCAGCACCACAAGCAGAGCACCGACCGCCAAGCCGATCAGCGCGCCCCGCACCGGACCACGTCGCATGGCTCCATGGTGGCCGATCGGCGGGCATCCGTGGCAGATCCGGCAGTAGTGCACCTGATGGTCCCCCGGTCGGGTGCATTCCGACCGGTCCGGCAGATCTCGACGCGACCGCATCGCCGGCGCCACCACGAGCCCGAGCGCGACCACGTAGCCGACACGGCTGCCACCCACCCGGACCCACCCGGCACCCACCGCGACGGCGTCGCGGGCGGCGAGGACGCGGCATACCTGCGCGCTTGCCCGGGCCGACACCAAACCGTAACTTTCCACCGCGCTGGCGCGTCGCGCCGCAACCCATTGACATGCCTCTGCTGCGGTGGTTGTTTGGTCGCCAACTTCCCGACCCGCTGGAATCCCGCTGACGAGAGGCGCTGACCCACCGTGCGAGCCATCCGAAACCTGGTCGCGACCCTGAGCGTGGGTGCCCTCGCGGGCGCCCTGGCTGTCGCCGCCCCGGCCACCTCCGCCGACGCGGCGAAGTCCCCCGCCATCTTCAAGGCGGCGGCGAGCAGCACGATCGACACCTTCAACCCGTTCGTGTCCATCTACCTGCTGCCGACGGGCCTCAACCGGCTCGTCTACGAGAACCTCGTGCAGTACAGCGTCAAGGACGGCTCCCCCACCGAGGGCCTCGCGACGAAGTGGGAGACGAGCGAGGACGCCAAGACCTGGACGTTCACGATCCGCGACGGCATGAAGTGGTCCGACGGCCAGCCGATCACCTCGGCCGACCCGTTGTGGACCTACCAGCAGATGATGACCGACCCCGACATGGGCACGGCCAACGGCTCGCTCGTCAGCAACTTCGCGAAGGTGGAGGCGCCCGACCCGCAGACCCTCGTCATCACGATGAAGGAGCCGCAGGCGTCCAACCCCGGGCTCGAGATCCCCGTGGTTCCCAAGCACGTCTGGGAGAAGATCGACGACAAGGTGAAGTACGCCAACGACACCAACGTCGTCGGCTCCGGCCCGTTCGTGCTGGAGAAGTTCACGCCGAGCCAGTCGGTCGTCCTCAAGGCAAACCCCAACTTCTGGCAGGGCAAGCCGAAGCTCGACGGGATCACCTACGTGATCTACAAGAACACCGACGCCGCCGTGCAGGCGCTCAAGGCTGGTGAGGTCGACATGGTCGGCCAGCCGACGCTGACGGTGCCGCAGTTCGACTCGCTCAAGAACGCCGAGGGCATCACGACCAACGCCGGCAAGGGGCGCCGGTTCGTGGGCCTCAGCCTCAACCCGGGCGCCAGGACCCGTGACGGCAAGAAGGTCGGCGACGGCAACCCGGTGTTGCAGGACAAGGCAGTTCGTCAGGCGATCCGGCAGGCGATCAACATCCCCGAGCTGCTCGACAAGACCTTCCAGGGCCACGGCACCCTGGCGACCTCGTTCATCCCGTCGGTCTACCCGCAGTGGCAGTGGAAGGACGAGTCCAAGCTCGCGAAGTACGACCCCGCAGCCGCCAACGCCAAGCTCGACGCGGCCGGCTACAAGAAGGGCCCCGACGGCATCCGCCTCGACAAGAGCGGCAAGCCGATCAACCTGCGCCTCTTCGTCGACAACTCCGACTCGGTCGACCAGTCCCGCGCCGACTTCATCGTCCCGTGGCTCAAGGCGGTCGGCATCGGCGTGACCGTCAAGCCCACCGACGGCGACACCATCTCCGCCGACACCACGGCCGGCAAGTACGACATGTACTTCACCGCGTGGAGCCTCGGCGCCGACCCGGACTACCAGCTCGGCATCAACACCTGTGACGCCCTGCCCACCAAGACCAACGGTGAGGGCTCGACGTCCATGGACTACTGGTGCGACCCGGAGTTCGACAAGCTCTACGCCCAGCAGCACGCCGAGCTGGACCCTGCCAAGCGCCAGGAGATCGTCAAGCAGATGCAGGCGATCCACTACGACGCCGCGCCGTCGATCGACTTCTGGTACCCCGAGAACCTCGAGGCCTACCGCTCCGACAAGTTCACCGGACTGACGAAGATGCCCGAGGACGGCGGTGTCCTCAACGGCCAGTCGGGCTACTACGCCCTGCTCAAGGCGGCACCCGTCGGTGCTGACGGCGAGAACGCGAGCAGCGACTCCGGTGGCGGCCTGAGTGCGGGCAGCTGGGTGGGTATCGCCGTGGCGTTGCTGGCAGCTCTCGGCGGTGGCGCGTGGCTCGCGCGGCGACGCGGCTCGACCGCTGACGACCGCGAGTGACCAGCGCACTCCTCGAGCAGGACGTCGAGGCCGCCGACGCCGATCGGGACGTGCGTGGCGGGTCGTCGTTCTGGCGGTATGCCGGTCGCAAGGCCGGCGGGGCGGCGTTCAGCCTCGCGATGGTGGTGGTCCTCGGGTTCTTCGCGTTCCGCATCCTGCCCGGGGACCCCACCCGCTCGATGACCCGCGGGCGGATCATGTCGCCCGAACAGCTCGAGACGCTCAAGCGCCAGTTCGGCCTCGACCAGCCGTTGCACACGCAGTTCTGGATCTACCTCAAGAACCTGCCGCGGCTCGACTTCGGCGAGTCCTACGTCTACCGGCGCCCCGTCTCCGACCTCATCGCCGAGCACCTGGGGGCCACGCTGCTGCTCACCGGCGTCTCGGCTGCCATCGCGATCGCACTCGGGCTGTGGATCGGGCAGCGGGCCGCGTGGCGGCGGGGCAGCTGGTTCGACCGGCTCAACACCGGCAGCGCGCTCGTGCTGTGGTCGGTGCCGACGTTCTGGCTCGGCCTGATCCTGCTGCTCGTCTTCGGCGGCATGCTGCACTGGCTGCCGACCGGTGGGCTCAAGACCGCCGGCACGACCGCGACGGGAATTCCGTTGGTGTGGGACGTGATTCGCCACATGATCATGCCCGTCGTCACGCTCGTGGCGGTCACCTACGCCCAGTACCTCCTCGTCATGCGCGCCTCCCTGCTCGAGGAGATGCACGCCGACTACCTCACGACCGCACGCGCCAAAGGACTGCGCGAAGACCTCGTGCGGAGGCGCCACGCCGTGCCGAACGCGTTGCTGCCGACGGTCACCCTGGTCTTCCTCCACCTGGGCGGGCTCATCGCGGGCGCCGTGACCGTGGAGGCCATCTTCTCGTGGCCGGGCCTGGGTTACCTCACGTATGCCGCGTTGTCCGGCCCCGACCTGCCCCTCCTCCAGGGCACGTTCGTCGTCTTCTCCAGCCTCGTCATCCTGATGAACCTCGCAGCCGACCTCCTCTACCGCTTCCTCGACCCGCGGGTGCGTGCCGCATGAGAAGCACCCCACGAAGTTCGTCCAGCGCCACGAGCGCCCGGCGTCGGGCGGCAGCCGCCCGGGTGTGGCGCGAGTTCCGTTCCAGCAGAAGCGGACTCGTCGGCCTCGTCGTACTCCTCGTCATCGTGCTGCTGGCGATCCTCGCGCCCGTCCTCGCCCCCGCGAGGCTGCTCGACGTCACGCAGATCGACAACCCCATCAACCACCCACCGACGTGGTCGCTGCCGCTGGGCACCGACCCGTCCGGTCGTTCGGTCCTGGTCACGCTCCTGTGGGGTGCGCGCGTCTCCCTGCTCGTCGGCGTCGTCGCGACCCTGCTGTCCATGGTGATCGGCACCGTCGTCGGCATGGCGGTCGGCCACTACCGCGGCTGGGGCGCGGCCGTGCTCATGCGGGTCGTCGACTTCTTCCTCGTGCTGCCCTCGCTGGTGCTGGCCATCGTGCTGTCGGCAGTCCTCGCGCGCGGGGTGTGGACGATCATCCTGGCCATCGGCGTGACCTCGTGGGCCAGCACGGCCCGGCTGGTCCGCTCGCAGACCCTGACCATCGAGTCACGCCCCTACATCGAACGGGCGTGGGCGCTCGGGGCCGGCCACCGCACCATCATCGGTCGGCACGTCCTGCCGGCCGTCCTGCCCCTGGTGCTGGCCAACACGACCCTGACCGTGGGCTCGGCCATCATCGCCGAGTCGACCCTGTCCTTCCTCGGGCTCGGCGACACGACCAAGCCGTCCTGGGGCTCGATGCTCAAGGTGGCCCTCGACTCCGGCGCCGCCACCGGCGGTTTCTGGTGGTTCGTCCTGCCGCCCGGCCTGGCCATCGTCGTGGTGGTGCTGTGCTTCACCCTCGTGGGTCGCGCGCTCGAGTCCGTCATCAACCCCACCCTGCGAGGCCGCTGATGGCAGAGCTCGTCTTCGACGACGTCACGATCACCTACCACCCGCCGGGCCGCGACCCGGTCGAGGCGGTCAGGGGCGTCTCACTCACCGTCCCCGCCGGCGGATCCCTCGGCGTGGCAGGGGAATCCGGGTCGGGCAAGTCGACGCTGGCCATGGCGGTGCTGCGGCTGCTTCCGCGCTCGGCCACCCTGGCCGGCCGGGTCAGCGTGGGTGGCCATGACGTGCAGGACCTCTCGTGGGGCAAGCTGCGCGCGCTGCGCTGGAGCGAGGCCGCCATCGTCTTCCAGGGCGCCATGCACTCGCTCAACCCGGTCCGTCGGGTCGGGGAGCAGATTGTCGAGGCACTCGAGCTGCACGTGAAGGATGACTACGCCACCGAGAAGGCGCGCGAGCAGCGAATGCGTGACCTCCTGGCGCAGGTCGACCTCGACCGGTCCAAGGAGACCTCCTACCCCCACGAGCTCTCCGGTGGCCAGCGGCAGCGCGTCATGATCGCCATGGCCCTGGCGTGCGACCCCGACCTGGTCATCGCGGACGAGCCGACGACGGCGCTCGACGTCATCGTGCAGGACCAGGTGCTGCGCATCCTGCGCAAGCTCGTCGCCGAGCGCGGGATCGCCCTGCTGTTCATCAGCCACGACCTGTCCGTCCTCGCCTCGACATGCGACCGGATCGCGGTCATGCGCGACGGAGTCGTGGTCGAGGAGGGCCCGAGCCACGAGGTGGTCACCAGTCCCACCCACGACTACACCGCCACGCTCGCACGGGCCTTCCCGACGATCGGCGACCCGACCTCGCGGCTGCGACCAGCCACTCGCGTCATCGAGGAGGCGCACCCGGCCACTGAGCCGGCGGAGGGCGGCATACCCGTTGCGCCGCAGGCCGATTCGCGTGAGGCGCCCATCCTGGCCGCCGACAACGTGAGCGTGCAGTTCCACACGAGGGCCGGGAGCGTCACGGCTGTCGACGACGTCTCGCTGCAGTGCCGCACCGGTGAGATCGTCGCCCTCGTCGGACAGTCCGGGTCGGGAAAGACCACGCTGGCCCGCACCCTCCTCGGGCTGCACCGCGCAGACACCGGGCGGGTGCTCTTCGACGGGGCGCCACTGGCCGCGTCGCCCAAGGAGCTGCGGCCGTTCCGGCGCAGTGTGCAGCTCGTGCTGCAGGACCCGAGCAGTGCGCTCAACCCGCGGCACAGCATCTACGAGGCCGTCGCCGAAGGCATCCGCATCCACCGGCTGCCCGGCGACGAGCGGGAGCGCGTCGAGCGCGCGCTCGACCAGGCGGAGCTGCGGCCCGCGTCGCAGTTCACCACCGCCCTCCCCCACGAGCTGTCCGGCGGCCAGCGCCAGCGCGTGGTCATCGCCGGGGCGCTGGCGCTGGAGCCGAGGTTCCTCGTCGCCGACGAACCCGTCGCCTCGTTGGACGCGTCGGTGCGCGGCGAGATCCTCGCCCTGATGCTGCGGCTCAAGCGACGGCTCGGTCTCGGTGCGCTCGTCATCACCCACGACCTCGGGCTCGCGTGGAACATCGCCGACCGGGTCCTCGTGATGTACCGCGGTGCCATCGTCGAAGAGGGCACGGTCGAGCAGGTGCTGCTCGACCCGCAGCACGACTACACCAAGAAGCTCCTCGCCGCCGTGCCCCAGATCGCCTGACCCTCCAGCGAACTCACGCCCGCACCCGTTGCCGTTGGCTCGGCACGGAGCACCGTTTGGGCGCCCGTATGCCGCGTGGCCGGCAACGAGTCGCTAGTCGACGAGGGTGGCGCGGAACTCGGTGATGGCGCGGCCCGCAGCAAGCCCCTTGGCCTCGAACCCGTCGGTCGGTCGCCACGGCGGCCGCTCCCCCTCGGTGACCACGAAGCGGGGGTGCGCCGCGAGCACGTCACGGGCGTGCGCGGCATACAGGGCGTGGTCGGTGGCGATGAGGAGGTGCCCACCCGGCACCAGCCGCGACGCCACCAGGTCGAGGGTGTAGGCCGAGACGAACCGGCGCTTGGCGTGCTTCGCCTTGGGCCACGGGTCCGGGAAGAACAGGTGGACGGCAGCGAAGGTCGAGGGCGCGACACGGTCACGCAACAGCGCGACGGCATCGCCCTGGTGCAGCCACAGGTTCGTGACACCGCGCCGGTCGGCTGCCGCGAGCATCCGGGCAAGCGCGGGGGTGAAGACGTCGACGGCGAGCAGGTCGTGGTCCGGGTGCTCCTCGGCGTACGCGAGCGCGGCGGCACCGTGTCCGCAGCCGATCTCGAGCACGGCCGGCGCCTCCCGGCCGAACGCCTGCATCGGCGTGAGTGGCCCGGAGGGGATCTCGTGCCGCGGGAAGTACTCCGCGATCCGCTCGCGGGTCAGCGGCGACACCCGGCCGCGGCGGGCGGCGAAGCTGCGCACGTGCCCGCTGTCGTTCACCCCTGCCGCTCTCACGGCCCCCAGCGTAGGGGGCGGCTCGCAGGTGCTCGATGCCGGTGCCCGCGTCCGGGCGCGCGAATGTGAAGGTACGACAAACCATGACATTCAGCGCTCGACGGTCGCCGAACCTGCCCCTACTGTGGGCGGCGGCGGGCCGTCCGGCCCGTGCACCTTCAGAGGAGAGGACGCTTCTTCAATGAGCATGTTCGACAACATGAAGGACAAGGCGACGGACGCCGTCGACAGCCAGGGGGACAAGATCGGCGACGGCGTCGACAAGGCTGGCGACTTCGCCGACGAGAAGACCGGCGGCAAGTACGCCGACCAGATCGACCAGGGCCAGCAGCGCGGTAAGGACGCGCTCGACGGCCTCGACGGCCAGGACGACGACATCAACTGACGTCGCGCCCACCGCGAAGGGCACCCGCCTCGAGGCAGGGTGCCCTTCGTCGTGTCGACAGCCCTCGCCGCATCCGTGCGATGGACCTCACTACTTAATCTCACGTTATGTGATCCATAATCAGATCATGCGCATCTCGCGGTTCCCCTCCATCGTCGACGACGTCACCGTGCGGCTCATCGCCGCGGTCGTCCTCGTCGTGGGCGTCGTCGCCCTCGTGACCCAGCAGTGGTGGCTGTATGCCGTGTTGGCCGTGGACTTCGTCCTCCGGACCGGGTGGGGGCCGTCGGCCAGCCCGGTGGCCCGGCTCGTCGGGCGGTTCGTGCGGCCGCGGGTCGGGACTGCGGCGAGGTACACCGCAGGTCCCCCGAAACGCTTCGCTGCGGCGATCGGCGCCGTGCTGACCCTCGCCGCGACCGTGCTCTGGCTGCTCGGCGCGACCGTCCCGGTCGTGGTGATCGGCCTGGTGATGGTGGTCTTCCCGGCGCTGGAGGCGGTGTTCGGGTTGTGCGTGGGTTGCCAGGTGTTCGGCCTCTTGATGCGGCTGGGCGTCATCCCCGACTCGGTGTGTGTCGAGTGTGCCGACATCAGTCGGCGCGCCAAGGCCCGCAACCAGGGCCTGCCGGTCTAGACGACAGCGGCTAGGACGACTGCGGCTCGGCCGACTGCGGCTGGGACGACTACGGCTGGGACGACGAGGACGAGGCTGGCTGGACCGGCTCGAGGTCGCGCAGTCGTGGCAGTAGGTCCGCCGAGAACTGCTCGAGGAACCTGCGCTGGTCGGCCCCCGGCCCGTGGAACACGAGGTGGTTGAGCCCGGCGTCGACGTACTGCTTGATTTGCGCGACGGCTTCGTCCGGGTCGGAGGCGACGATCCACCGCTTGGCGACCTGCTCGATGGGCAGCTCGTCGGCGAGCGCCTCCATCTCCTCGGCCGAGTCGACGCTGTGCTTCTGCTCCGGCGTCAGCGACAGCGGCGCCCAGAAGCGCGTGTTCTCCAAAGCGGCCTGCGGGTCGCGGTCGTAGGACAGCTTGACCTCGATCATCCGGTCCACCGAGCCGGGCGCGCGGCCCCGCGCCTCCTCGCCCTCGACCACGGCCGGCATGAGCTTGTCCGTGTAGAGCTCCATGCCCTTGCCCGAGGTGCAGATGACCCCGTCGCCCATGCGGCCGGCATACTTGGCGACCTGGGGCCCGCCGGCCGCGATGTAGACCGGCACCGGCTCGTCAGGGCGGTCGTAGATGTTGGCTCCCACCAACGTGTAGTAGTCACCCTCGAAGTCGACCGAGTCCTCGGTCCACAGCTTGCGGATCAGCCGAACCGACTCGCGCAGCCGCGCGAACCGCTCCTTGAAGTCCGGCCACTCCCGCCCCGACACGGCGACCTCGTTGAGGGCCTCGCCGGTGCCGGCCCCGAGGATGACGCGCCCCCCGGTGAGCAGGGCGTTGGTGGCGAACGCCTGCGCGACGACGGCCGGGTTGTACCGGAAGGTCGGCGTCAGGACGCTCGTGCCGATCTTGACCCGGTTCGTGTGCTCCCCCACCGCCGTCATCCACGACAGGGCGAACGGTGCGTGTCCGCCCTGGTGGCGCCACGGCAGGAAGTGGTCCGAGGTCCAGACGCTGTCGAGCCCCAGCTCCTCGGCCAGCACCGCGTAGTCGACGAGGTCACGCGGACCGAACTGCTCCGCGGACGCCTTGTACCCGATCGTCAGTGGCATGACCCCACCTAAGCACGGGTCCCCGCGCACGGACCCGCCGGCTCAGCGCCGCCGTGCTTCAGCGACGCCAGACCAGGACGGCGGCACGGTCGTCGGTCTCACCGGCGCGCGCGGCGGCACACATCTTCGCGGCCATGCCGACGAAGCCACGGGTGATCTCGCGCTCGGCCGTGCCGAGCATCCGGTCGATGCCGTCGCGCAGGTCACGGTTGCGGACCTCGATGACACCGTCGGTGTAGAGCAGCAACGCATCCCCGCGTCCGAGGCGCCCGCGGATCCGTGGGAACGCCACCCCGTCGGCGACACCCAGCACGGGGCCCTCCTCGACCTCGAGCACCTCCCACCGACCCGAGCCGGCGTTGAACCGGACCGCCGGCGGGTGCCCGGCCGACCCGACGCTGAACTCCCCCGTCGTGAGGTTGATCATCGCGTGGGCGGCGGTGGCGAACCCCTCGTCCCACGCCTGGCGCAGCAGGTAGGAGTTCGCGGCCGGGAGGAAGTCGGCGACCGGCATGGAACCGAGCAGCCCCCCGAAGGCACCGGACAGCAGCAGCGACCGGGTGCCGGCTCCGATGCCCTTGCCGGAGACGTCGACCAGCGCGAGCTCGAGCCGGTCGCCGGTGCGCGAGGTGACGAGGAAGTCACCGGAGAACGAGTCGCCGTAGGCCGACATGACGGCCTGCTCGGCGCCCCAGTCCTGGGGCAGGTCCGGCAGCTCACCCTGGGTGCGCAGCCGGTCGCGCAGGTCGACCAGCATGGTCTCACCGAGGTTGCCCTGGACCCCGAGCCGCGCGCGGGAGGCGGCGACCCAGAACATCAGGCCCATCGTCACGACCAGGATCCCGTAGGCCACCCACAGCGTCGCCACGGAGCCCTGCGTGTCCAGCCGGTTCGCCATGGTCACCGCCGCTGTGGCCAGCACCGCGACGTCGGCGACGACGAGCAGGCGAGGCGGCAGGAACAGCCCGGCCACGACGCCGAGCAGCAGGTAGGTCGAGAACGACACCGACGACCACAGCAACGTCGCCCAGCACAGCAGCCCGGCGGCGGCCAGGACGAGCAGGAACGTCTGCACACTGCCCCAGCGGGCATACCTGCCACGCACACGGCTCAAGCCGGACATGGCGGAGCTGCGTACGAGCACCGTCTTGTCGACGTCCACGGAAAACACGGTCCTTCGGCAAGGCGGGCCCGCCAGGTGCCCGCTGTGTAGCGGCGGGCCGGCCCCACTCCAACCCGGCGTCAGCCTAGTGGTGCCGCAGGTCCTCGCGCGGCAATTCCCGCAGAATCAGGGCAGGTCGGGCAGGGTGCCGTCGGTCTCGAACGCCTCGACCATCGCGATCCGGCGGGCGTGGCGTGGCGCCTGCGAGAACGGCGTCGCGAGGAAGGTGCGCACGATCTCCTTGGCCAGCTCGGGCGCGGTGAACCGCGCCCCGATCGAGACGACCTGGGCGTTGTTGTGCTCCCGCGCGAGCTGCGCGAGCTCCGCGTCGTAGGCGAGGGCGGCCCGGATGCCGGGCACCTTGTTGGCGGCCATCTGTTCGCCGTTGCCGGAGCCCCCGAGCACGACACCGAGCGACTCCGGGTCGGCCGCCACCGCCTGCGCCGCGCGCAGCACGAAGACCGGGTAGTCGTCCTCGGCGTCGTAGTCGTGCGGCCCGTGGTTGGTCACCTCGTGCCCCTCCGCCTCGAGGAACGTGACCAGCTCGCCGAGCAGCTCGTATGCCGCGTGGTCGCCGCCGATGTGGACGCGCATCTCAGTCTTCCTCGTCGAAGATCGGACCCTGGGTGCGGGTGCGCTTGAGCTCGTAGAAGCCCGGTGTGCCCGCGACGAGCAGGCAGCCGTCCCAGAGCTTCCCGGCGGCCTCGCCCTTGGGCGCGGGGGTCACGACCGGACCGAAGAAGGCGATGCCCTCGACCGCCACGACGGGTGTGCCCACGTCGTCACCGACCAGGTCGATCGCGCGCTCGTGGCTGGCCCGCAGCAGGTCGTCGACCTCGTCGGAGTCGGCGTACCGCGCGAGCTCCAGCGGCAGACCCACCTCCTGCAACGCCGGCTCGATGACCTTGGCGTAGTCCTTCTCGCCGCCGAGATGGATCCGCGTGCCCATGGCGTCGTAGAGCGGCTTGACGAACTCCGGGCCGTGGTCGCGGGCCGCGGCGATGATGACGCGCACCGGCCCCCAGCCTCGGTCCATCATGTCGCGGTAGTCCTCGGGCAGGTCACGGCCCTCGTTGAGGACCGACAGGCTCATCACCGACCAGGTGACGTCGACGGGGCGGACCTGCTCGACCTCCATCAGCCACCGGGACGTCATCCACGCCCAGGGGCACAGGGGGTCGAACCACATCTCGGCGCTGGTGCGGGG
The DNA here is from genome assembly GCA_023420415.1 of Actinomycetes bacterium. Lineage (GTDB taxonomy): Bacteria > Actinomycetota > Actinomycetes > Actinomycetales > Dermatophilaceae > Pedococcus. The sequence goes on from JAEZWF010000014.1 coordinate 89,812, forward strand.
GCCACCTGACTGCTCGCTCACGGGCCCATCCTTGCATGCGAGGATGGACGCCGATCCCCGCCCACCAGGCACCCCCTTCACACGAGCAGGAGCACCCCCTTGCCCGGCACCAACCTGACGCGCGACGAGGCCACCACCCGCGCGGGCCTCGTGACCGTCGACCACTACGACGTCGCCCTGGACCTCACCACCTCGGACACGACCTTCCGCAGCACCACGACGGTGACGTTCGACAGCGCGCGCCCCGGTGAGGCGACGTTCGTCGACCTCATCGCCCCCTCGGTCGAGGCGATCACCCTCAACGGTGAGTCGCTCGACCCGGCCGCGCACTTCGCCGACGGGCGCATCACCCTCCCGACCACCGCGGAGCGCAACACGCTCACCGTCGACGCCACCGCGGCATACATGAACACCGGTGAGGGACTGCACCGGTTCGTCGACCCCGTCGACGACGAGGTCTACCTCTACTCGCAGTTCGAGGTCGCGGACGCGCGGCGCATGTTCGCCGTGTTCGAGCAGCCCGACCTCAAGGCGACCTTCTCGTTCACGGTGACCGCGCCCGACCACTGGCAGGTCGTGTCCAACTCACCGACGCCCGACCCGATGCCGGTGCGTGACGGCGTCGCCCGCTGGGAGTTCGCGCCGACGCCGACCATGTCGTGCTACATCACCGCACTCGTCGCCGGCCCGTATGCCGTCGTGCGCGACGAGGTGCAGACGCGCAAGGGCGTCGTGCCGCTGGGGATCTTCTGCCGCAGGTCGATGCTGGAGCACCTCGATGCGGACAACGTGTTCGACTGCACCAAGCGGGGATTCGCGTTCTTCGAGGAGGAGTTCGACAGCGAGTACCCGTTCGAGAAGTACGACCAGCTCTTCACGCCCGAGTACAACATGGGTGCGATGGAGAACGCCGGTGCGGTCACCATCAACGAGGTCTACATCTTCCGGGCCAAGGTCACCGAGGCACTCGTCGAGCGGCGCGCGCTGACGCTGCTGCACGAGCTGGCGCACATGTGGTTCGGCAACCTCGTGACGATGAAGTGGTGGAACGACCTGTGGCTCAACGAGTCGTTCGCCGAGTGGTCCTCCTCGACCTGTCAGGCCGAGGCCACCCAGTGGGCCGACGCGTGGACGACCTTCGGCATCTCCGAGAAGGCCTGGGCCTACCGGCAGGACCAGCTGTCGTCGACCCACCCGATCGTCGCCCCGATCCGCGACCTGCAGGACGTCGAGGTCAACTTCGACGGCATCACCTACGCCAAGGGCGCCTCGGTGCTCAAGCAGCTCGTCGCCTACGTCGGCCGGGAAGCGTTCCGTGACGGCCTGCGCGCCTACTTCCGTAAGCACGCCTGGGGCAACACCACCCTCGGCGACCTGCTGTCCGAGCTCGAGCAGACCTCCGGCCGCGACCTCGGCACCTGGTCCAAGCTGTGGCTCGAGACCGCCGGGGTCAACACCCTGCGCCCGGTCATCGAGACCGACGACCAGGGCCTCGTGTCCTCCGCCGTGATCGAGCAGACGCACGCCGAGGACTACCCCACGCTGCGCCCCCACCGGCTGGCGGTCGGGCTCTACGACGTGCAGGACGTCGACGGTCAGGACCGCCTCGTGCGCACCGACCGGTTCGAGCTCGACGTCGACGGGCCCACCACCGACCTGCCGCAGCTCATCGGCCGGCCCGCGCCCGACCTCCCGCTCGTCAACGACGACGACCTCGCCTACGCGAAGATCCGGCTCGACCAGCGTTCTCTCGCAACGGCTCTGGACCACCCACGCGGATTCGTCGACAGCCTCCCCCGCGCGCTCGTGCTCGGTGCCGCCTGGGACATGACGCGCGACGCCGAGATGCGCCCGCGCGACTTCGTCGACCTGGTGCTCGCGTCCTTGCCGGGTGAGGACAACTCGACGATGCTGCGCACCGTCCTGGCCCAGCTGCGCACCACCCTGGAGCTCTACGTCGCGCCTGATCACCGCACCGAGGCGGTCGCGTCGGCGACCGAACGGCTGCGCGCACTCGTCGAGGCGGCCGAGCCGGCCAGTGATGCGCAGTTCCAGCTGCTGACGACGTATGCCGCGGTGCAGCCGGGCGGCGACCACGCCAGCTGGCTGCATGGTCTGCTCGAGGGCTCGCAGTCGCTCGACGGCCTCGCGGTCGACACCGAGCTGCGGTGGACCCTGCTGATCGCGCTCGCCCGCGTCGGTGCGGCCACGGTCGCCGAGGTCGATGCCGAGCACCGGCGCGACAACACGGCCACCGGTCGTGAGCGCGCGGCGCAGGCCAAGGCAGCGATGCCCACCGCGCAGGCGAAGGCCGACGCGTGGCGGGCCGGTGTCGAGGAGGACGGACTGCCCAACTCGGTGCTCCAGGCCGTGGCCGCAGGGTTCGGTGCAGCACTGGACGACTCGCTCCTGGAGCCCTACGTCGAGAAGTACCACTCGATGCTGGACTCGGTGCAGGACAAGGGATCTCACGCGATCACGGAGATCATCGTGACCGGCTTCTACCCCATGGCCCTCGCCGACCAGCGACTGCTCGACGCCACCCAGCAGTGGCTCGACACGCACACCGAGGCTCCCGCCGCACTGCGCCGCCTCGTCGTGGAGAACCGCGACCCGGTGGCGCGCGCCCTGCGGGCCCAGGCCCGGGACGCCGATGCCTGACCGGCTCACCAGCGTGCTCGCCGACCTGAGCCCGGACAAGGTCTGGGACTGGTTCAACGGAGTGCCCCTCAAGATCGTCATCACCCTGCTGGTGGCGTTCGTGTTGCGGGTCGTGCTGCTGCGGCTCATCAGCCGCATGGTCAAGGTCACGCTGGCCAAGGCCGACGCCCGACGGGCCGAGGAGCCCGGTCGGGCGCGACGCGCGTTCGCGCAAGCAGCCGGCATACTCCACGAGCGTCACCGGCAGCGCACGCTCACCATGGCCTCGCTGCTGCGCAGCATCACGACCGTGGTCATCGCCCTCATCACGATCCTCACGATCATGGCGATCCTCAACATCCCGCTGGCGCCGCTGCTGGCGTCGGCCGGCGTCGGCGGTGTGGCCCTGGGCTTTGGCGCGCAGAGCCTGGTCAAGGACTTCCTGTCCGGCGTCTTCATGATCCTCGAGGACCAGTACGGCGTCGGCGACATCATCGACACCGGTGAGGCGACGGGCACGGTCGAGGAGGTCACGCTGCGGGTGACGCGGCTGCGAGACGCCCAGGGTGTGGTCTGGTACATCCGCAACGGCGAGATCATCCGGATCGGCAACAAGAGCCAGGGCTGGTCGACCGCGATCGTCGACATCCCGGTCGCCTACAGCGAGAACCTCGAGAAGGTCATCCCGCTCATCCGCGAGGTGGTGCACACCATCGACGAGGAGCCGCAGTGGCAGGACAAGCTGCTCGAGGAGCCGCAGGTGATGGGTGTCGAGTCGATGACCGGCAACGTGGTGACGATCCGGGTGCTGGCCAAGACCGCACCCGAGCAGCAGTACGGCGTCTCGCGCGAGATCCGCGAGCGGGTCAAGGCGGCGTTCGACGAGCACGGGATCAAGGCGCCGGTGGTCAGCCCGTTCGGGCCGATGCCCGGCGCGAGCGGGTCGAGTGGCGCGAGCGGGGCGGGCGCCCCGGGAGGGACAAAGCCGTGAGTATGCCGGGTGGCGGCCAGAGCTTCTACGACCAGGTCGGCGGGCACGAGACGTTCGTCAAGCTGGTGCACGAGTTCTACGTCGGTGTGGCGGGCGACCCCGCGCTGCGGGCGCTCTACCCCGAGGAGGACCTCGGCCCGGCTGAGGTGCGGCTGCGGATGTTCCTCGAGCAGTACTGGGGCGGGCCGACGACGTACTCGCAGGAGCGGGGCCACCCGCGGCTGCGGATGCGGCACCACCCGTTCAAAGTCACTCCGGCACAACGGGATCGGTGGCTGCACCACATGATGGCGGCGGTCGACACCCTCGGCCTCGCGCCGGCCGACGACCTCATCCTGCGCGACTACCTCGAGCGGGCGGCGCACTCCCTGGTCAACTCCCTCGAGGACGAGTAGCCCGGCAGCCCTGGAACTGAGTCAGCCCAAGGAACTGGGGCTGACCACGGGAAGGCCAACGGCTCGGACCCCCGCGGCCATCCGGTGGTCGTAGGTCACCACGCCATCGACACCCAACCGCACCGCAGCGGCCACGTGGATCGCATCCAACGCCCGCAGGTGCTCGCCGGGCAGCAGCCCGGCCTCGCGAAACAGTGACGGCGGCACCTCGTAGAGGTCGACACCGTCAAGCAGTGCCACAGCGTCGACCTGACCCAGGTCGGGATAGCGCTGGACGGCCCGGCGCACCTCGCTCTCGAGCAGGTAGCACGCCACGAGCTGCCGCTGCGCACCCGTGATCCAGGTCGACAGCGGTTCCGTCTCCGCCTCCGCGACGAGGAGCTTCATCGCGGCGGAGGTGTCGAGGTACCACCGCCTCACCGATCACCCCGGAGGTCGTGGACCACGTCGGCGGTGGGTAGGTCACTGACCACGCGTTTCAGCCTCGCCGGGTCGAGACGCCCCTTGGCGGGCCTCACGAGACGCAGGTCCGAGTCGTCCGTGATCGGCCCCAGCCGAGCCACGGGCACTCCGCGGCGGGTGACCGTGTAGGTCTCTCCCTGCTCAACCTCCCGCATCACCCGCGCGTTGTCGTTGCGCAGCTCACGCTGGGTGACCGTCTTCATGCGACCCAATGTAGCACCTCGTAGCACATTGACCTGACCTGCCACGAGGGTTTCGTGAGCTGGAATGGCCCCTCAAAGGGGGGGCTTGCTCAGGCCCAGGTGCTGGGCGCGGCAGCCTTGGCCGACGGGAGGCGGCTGCCCTGCGCCCACTCGTCGAACCACGTCGGCAACTGACCCGCCGGCTCACCGTCCACACCGAGCAGCTCGCGCAGCTCGTCGGTGCCGACTCCCCCGCCCCTGCGCCGCAGGAACCGCGCCCGCACCCAGGCCCGCGCGTAGATCTCGCCGCCGACGACGAACCGCTGCTCCATGACGGCGGTGTTGTCGTCGTAGCCGGCGATGCGGGTCTCGAGGTCGTAGCGCTGCCCGAGCTCGAGGGACTTGCGGTAGGTGATGGTCTGCTGCACCACCACCGGGTAGATCCCGGCCCTGGTGATGAGCGGCGCCATCCCACTGCGCAGCATGAAGTCCACGCGGCCCAGGTCCATGAGCGAGAGGTAGACGCCGTTGTTCATGTGCCGCAGCACGTCGAGGTCGCTGAGCCGCACCCGCATGGGTGTGACGCACACGTCGGTGACCTCGAGCCGGCTGCGCCGTGACACGGCCAGCCGGAGCCAGAGCAGCCGCAGCAGGTGGTTCATCACACGTCCTCGCGTTGTTGCCTAACAGTTGTTAGGCAACAGATGTTAGGCTCCCGGGTATGCCGCGGTCAACCACCCGCACGAACGTCGCCTCCGCGCCCCGCGGCGTCGGTCCGGCGCTACGGGACCACCTCGTCGACGCGACCATCGCCCTCGTCGACGAGTCGCAGGACGAGTCGCGAATCTCGTTGCGCGCCATGGCCAGAGCCGCCGGAGTGGCAGCTCCCTCGATCTACCCGCACTTCCCCGACCGCGACGCCCTACTGGCCGCTGCGATGGACCGCAGCTGGGAACAGCTGCTCGACGAGATCGTGGCCTCAGCCACCGCTGCGCGCACCCCGCGCACCCGGCTGCTGCGCGGCTGCCAGGCCTACGTCGCCTTCGCCCAGCGGCACCCGCTGCGCTACTCGCTCATGACGCGCAGCACCACCGCCTCCCCCGCGGCCCGCCGCGCCCTCGAGCTGCTCACCACGAGCCTCACCCTCACGTGTGACGACACGGCCCCACGCGGCATACCGGTCAGTCGTGGGGCAGCCGCGCTCTCGACAGCCCTCCACGGTCTCGCCAGCATGCACCGGTCCGACGCGCCCTCCCTGTGGCTCGGAGGTTTCACCCAGGCCCAGGTGCTCGAGACCGTCGTCGACGCCGCCATCACCGCAACGGCCAAGGTCCATCCACCAAGACGGTGACATCCGGGTTTCGCCCAGACACCGTCATGGGGAACGATGGGTGCTCGTGACTGCTCCGCTCACCACCCAGCTCATCCACCCCGCCGACTCCGCCGACGCCGCCTGGTGGCGCCACGCGGTGATCTACCAGATCTACCCGCGCTCGTGGGCCGACGCGTCCGGGGACGGCATCGGCGACCTGCCCGGCATCACGGCCCGGCTCGACCACCTCAAGGCGCTCGGCGTCGACGCCGTGTGGTTCTCGCCCTTCTACACCTCGCCGCAGGCCGATGCCGGCTACGACGTCGCGGACTACCGCAACATCGACGACCTCTTCGGCAGCCTCGCGGATGCCGACGCGATGGTCGCCAAGATCCACGAGCTCGGCCTCAAGGTGATCGTCGACCTCGTGCCCAACCACACCTCGGACGAGCACGAGTGGTTCCAGGCGGCGCTGGCCGCGGGCCCGGGCTCGCCCGAGCGGGACCGCTACATGTTCCGTGACGGCAAGGGCGCGGACGGCAGTGAGCCGCCGAACGACTGGAACTCCGTCTTCGGCGGCCCCGGCTGGACCCGCGTCACCGAGGCCGACGGCACGCCCGGGCAGTGGTACCTCCACCTCTTCGACACCAAGCAGCCCGACCTCAACTGGGACAACGAGGAGGTGCGCGCCGAGTTCGAGGCCATCCTGCGCTTCTGGCTCGACCGCGGCATCGACGGCTTCCGCGTCGACGTGGCCCACGGGCTCGTCAAGGAGCCGGGCCTGCCGGACTACGACGCCGAGCTGCACATCCTCGACGGCGAGATCAAGGAGGGCTCCCCGCGCCCGCCGATGTGGGACCAGGACGGTGTCCACGAGGTCTACCGCGCCTGGCGCAAGGTGCTCGACAGCTACGGCCAGCCCGACCGCATCCTGTGCGCCGAGGCGTGGGTGCGTCCGCAGGAGCGCGCGGTCCGCTACGTGCGCCCCGACGAGATGCACCAGGCGTTCAACTTCGACTTCCTCCAGGCCCAGTGGACTGCGCCGGAGCTGCGCGCGGTGATCCGCTCATCTCTCGAGGCGGCCGACTCGGTCGGTGCGCCCTCGACGTGGGTGCTGTCCAACCACGACGTCGTCCGGCACGCCTCGCGCCTCGGCCTGCCCGTCGGCGAGCGCCGCCCCAACGGCATCGGCCCGGACGACCCCCAGCCCGACCGCGAGCTGGGGCTCAAGCGGGCGCGGGCGGCGACGACGCTCATGCTCGCCCTGCCCGGCGGCGCCTACCTCTACCAGGGTGAGGAGCTCGGCCTGCCGGACTCGACCGACATGCCGGCGGAGTTCCGCCAGGACCCGACGTTCATCCGCACCCAGGGCAAGGAGATCGGCCGCGACGGCTGCCGCGTGCCGATCCCGTGGGAGAAGGACGCGCCGTCGTTCGGGTTCGGACCCGGCACCGAGACGTGGCTGCCCCAGCCGGAGGTCTACGGCGAGTATGCCGTCGACCAGCAGGTGGGCGTCGAGGGCTCGACCCTCGAGCTCTACCGGACGTTGCTGCGGTTGCGGCACGAGCGCCAGCTCGGCACCGGCGGGCTCCAGGAGGTCGACGGCTTCGGCGACGATGTCGTCGCACTCGTCAACACCGGTCAGGGTGAGGAGACGCTCGTCGTCGCCAACCTCGGTGCTGACGCGGTCGCCCTGCCCGACGGCGCCGAGGTGCTGGTCGCCTCCGGTGAGCTGACCGACGACGGCCGGGTGCCGACCGACACGACCGTCTGGGCGCGCCTGGCCTGACGCGGCGGCCCCGGCGAAACGGGGGTTGCTCACATGAAACGGGGGACATTGTCGCCCGTTTCATGCACGCAACCCCCGTTTTGCGTTCTCGGCACTGACACCGGGCAGACTGGCCGGGTGCGCGCCGCCGACTTCCCCTACTTCGACGCCCCGACGCCCATCGGGCTCGCCCACCGCGGCGGGGCCAAGCTCGAGGCCAACCTCGGGCTCGAGAACACCATGGCGGCCTTCCGCGCGGCGGTGCAGATGGGGTACCGCTACCTCGAGACCGACGTCCACGGCACGGCCGACGGCCACCTGCTGGCCTTCCACGACCTGCGCCTCGACCGCGTCACCGACGGCACCGGTCGCATCGCCGACCTGAGCCTCTCCGACGTCCGGCGCGCCCGGATCAACGGCTCCGAGCCCGTGCCGCTGCTGTCGGATCTGCTCGAGGAGTTCCCCGACGTCCGGCTCAACATCGACGTCAAGGCGCCCGGCGCGATCGAGCCCCTGGCCCGGGTGCTGCGCGAGCACGACGCGGTCGAGCGCGTCTGCGTCGCGTCGTTCTCGACCAAGCGCCTGCGCGCGGTGCGACGACTCGTCGGACCTCGGCTGGCCACCTCGGCCGGTCCGTCCGAGGTGGGGCTGCTCCGCCTGACCCCGCAGCGCTTGGTGGGCATGCTCCGCTCCCCCGCCGCAGCCGTGCAGGTGCCGACCGGTGCCGTCGTCGGCGGGCGCCGCGTCGACCTCGTGACGAGACAGTTCGTCGACCGGGCCCACGCCCTCGGCAAGCACGTCCACGTCTGGACCATCGACGACGCAACCGAGATGAACCGGCTCTTCGACCTCGGTGTCGATGGCATCGTCTCCGACCGCATCGACACCCTTGCCGAGGTGCTGGCCGCGCGGGGCCGCCCGCTGGTGCCGCACACCCCGCGTTAGCGTGGGGCGGTGACCCGCCCCGACACGACCACCGCGACGCCGAGCAACACCCGCGGCGGGGTCTTCGGCTCGGAGCACCTGCTGTTGTCCTTGGCCCTCGTCGCGCTCATCACGGTGATCGCCTTCGAGGGCATGGCCGTGTCGACGGCGATGCCGGAGGCCGCGCGTGAGCTCGACGCCGTGCGGTCCTACGGCCTGGCGTTCTCGGTGATGCTCACCGCGCAGCTGCTCGGCATCGTCCTCGCCGGTGTCTGGTGTGACCGGTCCGGCGCCTTGCCGTCGTTGTATGCCGGGCAGGTGCTCTTCGCGGTCGGGTGCGGCCTGTGCGGGTCGGCGGGGTCATTCGGGCCCTTCCTCCTGGGGCGCGGGGTCGCCGGCCTCGGAGCGGGCCTCATCATCGTGGCGGGCTATGTCGTGATCGGGCGCGCGTACCCGGAGTCGTTGCGCCCCAAGGTTTTCAGCGTCATCAGTGCGGCCTGGGTGCTGCCGTCGCTCATCGGTCCGCCCATCGCCGCGTGGGTGACGACGACGTGGTCGTGGCGCTGGGTCTTCTGGCTCGTCGTCGTGCCGGTGGTCGTCGCCATGGCCGCGATCGTCGCGCGCCGCGGCCAGATCAGCGGAGCCGACGCCGGGGTCGAGGCGTCGGGGCGCGACCACCGCGCGCACCGCCGGGCAGCATGGTTCGGTCTCGCAATCGCCCTGGCGGCGGGCGCCCTCCAGTGGGGCACCCACGAGTTCGAGCCGACGTGGTCGACCAAGACGGCGGTCGCCCTCGTCGGCCTCGCCGGTCTGGCCGTCGCGGCGCCGGCGCTGCTACCCGCCGGCACGTGGGTCATGCGGCGCGGCCTGCCGTCGGTGATGCTCGCGCGGTTCCTGTTCACCTGCTCGTTCTTCGGCACCATCACCTACATCCCGCTCATGCTCGTCAACGAGCGCGGCCTGTCTCTCGGTGCCGCCGGAGCCGTCCTCGCGGTCGGGTCGCTGGGCTGGTCGGCGGGCTCGTGGATCCAGGGCCGTGACCGGTTCGCGGGCCGACGGGCCCACCTCGTCTCGGTCGGCGCCGGCTGCCTGTGCGCGGGCCTGCTGGCCGTCGTCGCCATCACCCACTTCGGTTGGTGGCCCTACCTCATCGCTCCCGCACTCGTGCTGTGCGGCATCGGCATTGGGCTCGGCACCGCGAGCATCTCGGTGCTGGCACTGTCGCTGACTCCCGCGTCCGAGCACGGCGCCACGTCGTCCTCACTCCAGCTCTCGGACGTGCTGGGCTCGGTCGTCGGTGTCGCCGCCGCGGGCGCGGTCTTCGCCGCCCTGCACACCGAGGCGGGTCGCGACGTGCCTGTCTTCGTCGGCAGCTGGCTGGGGCTCGCGGGCGTCGCCGCCCTCGGGATCCTCGCGGGTCAGCGGATCAGGACGTGACCGTGCGGCGTCGACAGCCGGGTCCACCGGCCGTGCGCCCACACCGTCACCTCGCTGCCCGGCAGCGAGAAGCCGAGCACGTATGCCGCGAACGCGCCGCCCGCGGGCACCGGCGGTGTCGTGGGGGTTGGCCGTCCCCACACCTGCCGACGCAGCGCGGTCACCGCGTGACCGCCCGCGTCTGCAGGAGCACCCTGGGCGATCTCTGAGATCCCTTGGCGGGCAACGGCATTCAGCTCTTCACTGTCCATCGACCCGACCCGCTCCCAACCCCCACGCGGCGGCGAGAGGGCAGCCCACGGCATACCGACCGTCGTGGGTGGCACGGACAGGGAGTCGCCCGCGTCCCGGGCGACTCGGTCGAGGACGGCGGCCAGCGGAACGGTCACGTCGAGGTCGGCCGGCGCCGCGAGCGCCATCGCGCGCAGGCCGAGGACGGTGCCCTCGCCCAGGAGGCCACTGCCGGACAGGACCGCGACGTAGGCAGCCAAGGTCGCACCGGACGCCTGCAGCCGGATGGCGCCGTCGTCATCGGCCTGCTTGGCGCGGCGTACGAAGGCGGCCAGGTCGGCGAGGCCCTGCGGGTCGGGGAAACGCAGCTCCATCAGCGGCGACGCCACCGGAAGGGCACGGGCTCACCGGAGTGCTGGTCCAGCACGTCGCGCAACGAGGCGTCCATCCGTCGCGGCTTGGACGCCTCGAAGTCGTAGAGGACGAGGGTGGTCTCGGCGCGGGCGTAGACCGTCGAGTCGGGGTCGGCGGAGTCGCGCACCTCGTAGGCCAGGTCGAAGCCGGCTCCCCCCAAGCGGGTCGCCCACATCTCGACGACGATCGGAGCGATGCGGAACAGCAGCGGCGCGACGTACTCGATCTCGTGTCGTGCCACCAGGATTCCCTCGGACAGCACCGAGCGGTCCTGGCCGAACCACTGCTCGAAGCCGATGACGCGGGCGTCCTCGAGCAGCCGGAGGAACTGCACGTTGTTGACGTGGCCGTAGGCGTCCATGTCGCTCCACCGCAGTGGCACGTCGACGCGGTAGCGGGATGGCGCCTCGGTGGCAACGGACTCGGGCATGTGGACAGTGTGGCAGGGCTGTCGGGCGCGCGGCATACGGTGTCAACCATGGAGACGACGACCGCCAGCGACCTGCGCACGCAGGCCACGACCGTGCTGCGGCGCCTCGTCGGACGCGACGACGCCGACTTCCGCGAGGGCCAGTTCGAGGCGGTCGAGGCAATCGTCGGGGCACGCCAGCGGGCGCTGGTGGTGCAGCGCACGGGGTGGGGCAAGTCGGCGGTCTACTTCGTGTCGACGGCGCTGCGCCGCGCCGAGGGCGCGGGGCCGACGGTGATCGTGTCGCCCCTGCTGGCGCTGATGCGCGACCAGGTCGCGGCCGCCGAGCGCGCCGGCATCCACGCGGTGACGATGAACTCCGCCAACGCCGACGAGTGGGGGCGGGTGTCGGCGGCACTGGCGGCCGACGAGGTGGACGTGCTGCTCGTCAGCCCGGAGCGGCTCAACAACCCACGCTTTCGCGACGAGCAGCTGCCCGACCTCGCCCGGCGGTGCGGGCTGCTCGTCGTCGACGAGGCGCACTGCGTCTCCGACTGGGGGCACGACTTCCGGCCCGACTACCGGCGCATCCGCGACCTGCTGACCACCCTGCCCGCCGACACCCCCGTGCTCGCCACGACGGCGACCGCCAACGCCCGGGTCGTCACTGACGTCGTGGAGCAGCTCGGGGCCGGTGGTCACGAGGTGCTGACCCTGCGCGGCGGGCTCGCGCGCGACTCGCTGCGGCTGGGCGTGCTGCCGCTGACGTCCCCGGAGCAGCGGCTGGCGTGGCTCATCGCCCATCTGGGCGAGCTACCGGGCTCGGGCATCGTCTACGCCCTGACCGTGTCGGGCGCCGAGGACGTCGCGGCCGCCCTGCGCGAGGCGGGGTATGCCGTGCGCGCCTACACCGGACGCACCGACCCGGCCGACCGCGAAGAGCTCGAGCGCATGCTGCGCGACAACGAGGTCAAGGCACTGGTGGCCACCTCGGCGCTGGGGATGGGCTTCGACAAACCCGACCTGGGGTTCGTGCTGCACCTGGGTGCGCCGTCGTCGCCGGTGGCCTACTACCAGCAGGTGGGCCGTGCGGGGCGCGCGACCGAGCGGGCCGACGTGCTGTTGCTGCCGGGGCCGGAGGACAAGGACATCTGGTCCTACTTCGCCTCGGCGTCGATGCCGCGCCAGGAGCAGGCGGATGCCGTGCTGCGCGCGCTCGCCGAAAGCGGCAAGCCGTTGTCGACGGTGGCCCTGGAGTCGATCGTCGACATCCGGCGCACCCGTCTCGACCTGTTGCTCAAGGTCCTCGACGTCGACGGGGCCGTGCAGCGGGTGCCCGGCGGGTGGACCTCGACCGGTGAGCCGTGGACGTACGACGCGGAACGCTACGGGCGGGTGACGCAGGCCCGGGTGCGCGAGCAGGAGCTGATGCTCGGCTACGAACGCACCGGTGAGTGCCGGATGGCGTTCCTCCAGGAGTCGCTCGACGACGAGACCGCGGCGCCGTGCGGACGCTGCGACAGCTGCGCGGGGCCGTGGTTCCCGACGGACGTGCCGGACGTGGCCGTGACGACGGCACGCGGGCGGTTGGAGCGAGCCGGCGTGGAGCTCGAGCCGCGAGCCCAGTGGCCGACCGGCATGGACCGGCTCGGGGTGCCGGTCAAGGGGAAGATCCCCGCCGACGAGGGCATGTCGCCCGGGTATGCGCTCGCGCGGCTCACCGACCTCGGCTGGGGCCAGGCTTTGCGCGACCGGCTGCGGGCCGATGACGCCCCGGCAGACGAGTCGTTGCTGCGCGCCTGCGTGCCGGTGCTGCGCGACTGGGGCTGGTCACAACGGCCGGTGGCCGTCGTGGCGGTGCCGTCGCGCCGGCGCCCGCAGCTGGTCGAGTCCTTTGGCGCCGGGCTCGCGCAGATGGGCCGGCTGGAGTGGCTGGGTTCGCTGGAGCCCGTCGACGGCGGCCCGGTGGGTGAGGCCGGGGGCAACAGTGCGTTCCGGCTGGCCGGGGTGTGGGAGCGCTTCGTCCTCACCCCGGACCAGCAGGAAGCGGTGGCCCGACTGACCGGCCCGGTGCTGCTCGTCGACGACGTCGCCTCGTCCCGGTGGACCCTGACGGTTGCCGCCCGCGAGCTGCGCCGGGCCGGTGCGCCGGCCGTGCTGCCGTTCGTCCTCGCCCTGGAGGCCTGACCCCTGCCGGACCGGACTCAGGCTGCGGTGGTCGCCGGCTGGGTGGCCACGAGCGCCTCGACCGCGCCGAGGAGGCGCGCGACGACCTGCTCGTCGGTGAGCACGTCCACGTCGATGGAGGTCTGGCTGAACGCGATCTCCTCCGGGACGACGGCGCCCGCGATCGTGGCGGAGCGGCGGGCGTGGTCGTGCGCCCACTGGCCTCCGTACGGGGTCGGCGTGACACCGACCGCGGCGAAGGGCTTGCCGGTGAGGGCACCCTGGCCGTAGGGCCGCGACAGCCAGTCGATGGCGTTGTTGAGCACGGCCGGCATGGTGCCGTTGTACTCCGGCGTGACGGCGAGGACCCGGTCGGCGCCCGACACGAGGTCGCGCAGGGCCTGGGCGGTTGCCGGGGCCCCGGCCGCGTCGACGTCCTCGTTGTAGAAGGGCACGTCGCCGAGACCCTCGGCGATCTCGACCTCGACGCCCTCGGGCGCGCGCTTCGCCACGAGCTCGGCGAGCCCGCGGTTCATGGAGTCGGCGCGCAGCGAGCCGAGGAGGACGACGACACGGGTGGTCTGCTCGGGCATGGGGAAGCCTTTCAGGTGGTGGGGTGTACTTCCGCACGAGCCTAACCGGACCACGGTCCGGTTAATTCCCGCCCCCTAGGGTGGAGCCGTGACCGAGCGCCCGCTGCCGCTGCTGTCCGGGCCCGCGCCCGAACGCCGGGACGCGGCTCGCAACCGCGAAGCGCTGCTCGAAGCGGCCCGAGCCATGGTCGAGCAGTGCGGCGTCGACGCGGTGACCATGGACGCCGTCGCCGCCGCGGCCGGCGTCGGCAAGGGCACCGTCTTTCGCCGGTTCGAGAGCCGAGCCGGGTTGATGGCAGCCCTGCTCGACTTCCGCGAGCGCGAGTTCCAGACCAGCGTCCTCAGTGGTCCCCCGCCCCTCGGGCCGGGTGCGGCTCCCCTCGACCGGTTGCTCGCCTTCGGCGAGGGTCGGCTGCGGTACAACCTCGAGGCGGCGCAGCTGATCGCGGCCGCCGGCCGAGCCGGTCGACGTGCAGCAGGAGTGGCGACGTTCAGCGCCCAGCACATCGCCTTCCTGCTGCGCAGCCTCGGCGTGGGCGGCGACGTCGGTTACCTCGCCGCGGCCCTGCTCGCCCCGCTGGACAACGTCGCGCTCGACGACCCCGCAACCCTGGTCGACTACCCCGTCGAGCGATCGATCGCCGGCTGGGCCGACCTGGTGCGGCGGGTGGTCACGGCCCCCGTCGCACCCCCCTCCGAGGCGTAACCCCCGCCAGTCGGACGCCCTGGTACCCGGCTGGTCCCGGCGCGGTACCCTCGACCCGCGCGAAGGCGCGGCGCGTGCGCGCCGGGAGCACCCGGCATACGCGCTGGAAGCTTTGGGGTGTGCACCGCAGCTGCACCGGACACGTGGGAGGTGGTCGCCGTGAGTCACGGCTCTGACAGTCCCGCCACGCGTCCCTGCAGCACCCGAACGGAGCCCCGCCGTGTCCGACCGCATCCCCACGCCCCTGCGCCCGATCCGTCGCCTCGCCGGTAAGGTCAACCGCCGCCCGGCACCTCGCATCGACGGCCTGAGCGAGCGCCCCACCGCGCCCGAGCCGACCACGAAGCGGCCCAGCATCGTCGACAGCGCCCTCTACGTCGATGGTGACCGCACCAGCTCACCCACCTCGCTCGCCGAGACCTACCGCGAGCTGGAGAACACCCCGGACGCCCTCGCCTGGATCGGTCTCTACCGGCCGACCAACGACGAGCTCGCCTCCCTCGCCGACGAGTTCGACCTGCACGAGCTCGCCGTCGAGGACGCCATCGTCGCCCACCAGCGACCCAAGCTCGAGCGGTACGACAAGACGCTGTTCGTCGTGCTGCGCGCCGCCCGGTACCTCGATGACGTCGAGGAGGTCGAGTTCGGCGAGCTGCACCTCTTCGTGGGCCCGAACTTCGTGATCACGTTGCGGCACAGCGAGTCTCCCGACCTGTCGGCCGTTCGGCGGCGGCTCGAGAGCAACCCCGACCTGCTGAAGCTGGGCACCGAGGCGATCCTCTACGCGATCCTCGACCGCGTCGTCGACGGCTACGCGCCCGTCGTCGCCGGGCTCGAGAACGACATCGACGAGATCGAGACCGAGGTCTTCAGCGGAGACCCCGCGGTGTCACGGCGCATCTACGAGCTGTCGCGGGAGGTGATCGAGTTCGAGCGGGCGACGCGGCCGCTGACGGCCGTGATCGACGCGCTCTCCGCCGGGTTCGAGAAGTACGGCACCGACGAGGAGCTCCAGCGCTACCTGCGCGACGTCGAGGACCACCTCACCCAGGTCATCGAGCAGGTCGACGGGTTCCGCCACCTGCTGCGCGACATCCTCACTGTCAACGCCACCCTCGTCGCGCAGAAGCAGAACGAGGAGATGAAGACGCTCAGCGAGACGAGCAACGCCCAGAACGAGGAGGTCAAGAAGATCTCGGCCTGGGCGGCGATCCTGTTCGCCCCCACCCTCGTCGGCACGGTCTACGGCATGAACTTCGAGTCGATGCCCGAACTGGCGTGGCGGTTCGGCTACCCGTTCGCCGTGCTGCTCATGCTGGGCGTCAGCGTGACGCTCTACCTGGTCTTCAAGCGCCGCAGCTGGATCTGACCGTCTCCTCCTCGCCGGCGTCGGTCACCGGCGCGGTGGCCGGCTGGCCGGGCAGCGCCACGGTGAACAGCGGCAGGAACGCGTGCACCAACGGCCCGATCGACACGGCATACAGCACCGTGCCCACACCCACGACTCCGCCGAGCAGCCACCCGACGGCGAGCACCACCACCTCTATGGTCGTGCGCACCAGACGGATGCTGCGGCCGCTGCGGCGCACCAGCCCGGTCATCAGCCCGTCGCGGGGGCCGGGGCCGAACTGGCTGCCGATGTAGAGGGCGCCGGCGAGACCGTTGAGGACCACGCCACCCACGAGCAGGGCGATTCGCGCGACGATGGGGTCGGGCCGCTCCAGCAGCGCCAGGGTGCCGTCGGTCGCCAGCCCGATGACGAAGACGTTGGCGATGGTCCCGAGCCCCGGCCACTGCCGCAGCGGAATCCACGCGAGCAGCACGAGGGCGCCGACGATGATGACGATCGTGCCGAAGCTGAGGGGCAGGTGCTGGGCCACGCCGTAGTGGAAGACGTCCCACGGGTCGAGCCCCAGCCCGGAGCGCACCATCATGCCCATCGAGACGCCGTAGAGGGTGAGGCCCACGGCCAGCTGGACGAGGCGTCGCGCGGTGCGGCCGGCCCGAAGCTGCTGGAGGGGCGTCATGGCGGCCAGGGGCGTGCGAGTCATGTGGTCCACAGTGGCCGTTGATTGGCCTGTTGCTCCATGGCCAATCATGCAAAAGTGGCCTGCATGCCACCTCGCGTCGTCTCAGCCCACCGTCTGGTCCCGCTGCTCGGCAGCGCGCTCGACACCACGCCCGCCTACCGCGGCCTCGCCGACGCGTTGCGGCTGCTCGTCGCCGACGGGCGGCTGCCGATCGGCACCCGCCTGCCGAGCGAGCGGGACCTGTCTGCCGCGCTCGGCGTGAGCCGCACGACGGTGTCGAGTGCGTATGCCGCGTTGCGCGACAGCGGCTACCTAGAGTCGCGACGTGGCTCGGGCAGCGTGACGACGCTCCCGCGTGACGACGCCGGGTCGCGCACCCGGGTGGCGGGCTCGGCCCTGCGGCCCGGCCAGGATGTCGACGCCGAGGACGTCATCGACCTGACCTGCGCGGCGATGCCTGCGCCCGTCGGCACGATCGCAGCGTACGAAGCGGCCGTGACGGCGCTGCCCCACCACCTGGGCGGGACCGGGTACCACCCGCTCGGCCTGCCGGCGCTGCGCGAGGCCGTGGCGGCGCGATACACGGCACGTGGCCTGACGACGACCCCCGACCAGGTCATGATCACCAGCGGCGCCCTCGCCGGCGTGGCCGTCGCGACCCGCGCCCTGCTCGGGACCGGCGACCGCGTCCTGGTCGAGAACCCGACCTACCCCAACGCCATCGAGGCGCTGCGCCGGGCGGGCGCCCGGACCGTGCCGCTGTCGGTCACCCCGGCCGGGTGGGACCTGCCGATCGCGGAGGCGACGCTGCGACAGACAGCGCCGCGAGCGGCATACCTCGTGCCCGACTTCCACAACCCGACCGGCGCCCTCATGCCGGACGAGCAGCGCGCGCGGCTCGGGGCGGCACTCGCGGGCGGCCACACCGTGGCCATCGTCGACGAGACGATGGTCGACCTCGCCCACGACGAGATGCACGTGGCCCCGCGGCCATTCGGCGCCTTCCATGGGCGGACGGTGACGGTCGGCGGTGCGAGCAAGTCGTTCTGGGGCGGCCTGCGCGTCGGCTGGCTGCGCGCCCCGCGCGACCTCGTCGCATCCCTGCTCGCGGCACGGTTGACCCTCGACCTTGGGGCACCTGTCCTGGAACAGCTCGCCCTGCTGCACCTGCTCGAACACCGCGACGAGGTGCTCGCCCACCGACGCGAGCTGATCGTTGCCAACCGTGATGCCTTCGTCGCCGAGTTGCGAAACCGGTTGCCGCAGTGGGGTTTTCGTGTGCCCGAGGGCGGCCTGAGCCTGTGGGTCGAGCTGCCCGAGGCGTTGTCCACCGCGCTGTGTGTGGCGGCCGACCGGCGCGGGCTCGTCCTTGCTGCCGGACCGCAGTTCGGGTCGGAAGGGGCGTTCGAGCGGTTCATCCGACTGCCGTTCACCGGGCTGCCGGGAGAGCGGGTGACGGATGCGGTGCAACGCCTGGCGGCGGCGTGGGACGAGGCGACGACGAGGCGCAGCACCCGTGGCACACGCCCGCCGCTGGTGGCCTAGGGTCGTCGTCGTGACCGACATGGATCCCATGGCCGACCTGCTGGACATCCTCGACCTGAAGGAGCTCGGCAGCGCCCGCATCACCGTCGAGGGTGTCGGCAGCGGCACCAGTGACCTCGGTGAGTCGGGCGCAACCGTCTTCGAGGGGCGCAGCCAGAAGATGCCGCACGGGCGCGTGTACGGCGGCCAGGTGCTCGCGCAGTGCGTGATCGCCGCCGGTCGCACGGTCGCAGACGTCGACGACGGCGACGGACCGCGGCACATCCACTCCCTGCACGGATACTTCATGCGGCCCGGCGACGACACCAAGCCGATCCAGTTCGCGGTTGAGCGGATGCGTGACGGCAACTCGTTCTCGACGCGACGTGTGCACGCACTCCAGGGCGGCGTGCCGATCCTGTCGATGATCACCTCCTTCCAGGAGGACGCCGGTGGGCTCGACCACCAGGAGCCGATTCCCGACGTCGGCGCACCGGAGAAGTTCCCTTCTCTCGCAGACCAGTTCGGCGGAATCGACCACCCAGGCGCCAAGCACCTGGTGCGTCGCCCGATCGAGCTCCGCCACGTCCAGGGCAACCTGTTCATCGCGCCCGGGGGCGAGAAGGTCGCCGAGCAGCAGGTGTGGATGCGGGCTGCCGGCCCGCTGCCCGACGACCCACTCATCCACGCGGCCGTGCTGGCCTACGCCTCGGACTACACGCTGCTGGAGCCGGTGCTGCGCAAGCACGGGCTCGCGTGGACCGACCCACGGCTGCGGCCGGCGAGCCTGGACCACGCCATGTGGTTCCACCGCCCGGTGCGCGCCGACGAGTGGATCCTCTACGACGAGGAGTCGCCCTCGGCCTCCGGTGGGCGCGGGCTCGGCATCGGGCGCATGTTCGCCCAGGACGGCACGCTCGTGGCCACGGTGGCCCAGGAGGGCATGGTCCGCGTCAAGCAGTCCTGACCAGCCGCTGGCGACCCACGCCAGGCGCTCGGCAGGTTAGGTCCGTTCGATGCGGACGACGGCGGCGGTCCCCGGTGGCAGGTGCAGGCCGTTCGGCCGGATCTTCGTCTGTTCGGGGTCCCAGGCGAGCAGCACCTCGCTCGGGGTTTCGTCGAGCGGGACGGTCCAGCGCGACTGCGTCAGGTTGACCACTGTCGCGACGGACCCGCGGCGCATCACCAGCCACCCGTCCTTGTCGTCGAACTGGACGTCCACGAGGTCCAGTCGACCGTCGCTGAGCTCGAACTCCTTGCGCCGCAACGCGATCAGGTCGCGGTAGTAGGTCAGGAGCCGCGCGTGCTCCCCCTCGTGGGGTTCGGCCCAGTCGAGCTGTGAGCGGCGCATCGTCTGCTCGTCCTGCGGGTCGGGCACGTCCTGCGCGTCCCACCCGTGGTCGGCGAACTCGGACCGTCGCCCCTCGGTGACCGCCTTGCCCAGCGCCGGGTCCTCGAAGTCGGTGAAGAACTGGAACGGCGTGCTCGCACCCCACTCCTCCCCCATGAACACCATGGGCGTGAAGGCGGACGTGAGATAGAGGGTGGCGCCGGCGGCCTGTCGTGCCAACGGGATCGAGGCGCTGATGCGGTCACCCACCGCACGGTTGCCCACCTGGTCGTGGTTCTGCAGGTAGCCGAGGAATCGGCGGCCGTCCGTGTGCGCCCGGTCCACGGGAGCACCCCAGGCCGCGCCGCGAAAACTCGACCACGACCCGTCGTGCAGGAATGCCCCGGTCAGCACCTTGGCGAGGACGGCAAGCGGTCCGCCGTCCGGCATCGCCCTGCTGTCTCCCGCGAAGTCGCGGTAGTAGCCCTGGGTCTCTCCGGTCAACGTCACGTGCAGCGCGTGGTGCACGTCGTCGTCCCACTGCGCGTCCATGCCGAGGCCGCCCGCTGCCGTGGGCGTGACCATCGACGGCTGGTTGAGGTCGCTCTCGGCGATCAGGGCCAGCGGACGCCCGAGCCGTGCGGACAGCGCCGCCACCTCGTCGGACAGCTGGGCCAGCACGTGCTGGTCGGAGTCGTCGTGCAGCTCGTGCACCGCGTCGAGGCGCAGCGCGTCCACGTGGAAGTCGGCGAACCAGCGCAGCGCGCTGTCGACGATCCAGCGGCGCACGTGAAAGCTGCCCTCGCCGTCGAGGTTGAGCCCCGGCCCCCACGGCGTCGGGTGCCGGTCGCTGAAGTAGGGCCCGAACCGCGGCAGGTAGTTCCCGGCGGGTCCGAGGTGGTTGTAGACGACGTCGAGGCACACGCCGAGTCCGACCTGGTGGCAGGCGTCGACGAAGCGCTGCAGCGCCGCCGGCCCCTCATAGGTGTCGTGGACCGACCAGGGCCCGACGCCGTCGTAGCCCCAGTTCCACCGTCCCGCGAAGCTCGCCACCGGCATGAGCTCGACGACATCGACCCCCAGCTCGACGAGGTGCCCGAGGCGGCGCTGGGCGGCGTCGAGCGTGCCCTCGGGCGTGAACGTGCCGACGTGCAGCTCGTAGAAGACCGCGCCGAGCACGCCCTCACCCTGCTGGGGACCGGCCCACGTCGCGTCGTGCCAGGAGTATGCCGCGGCATCGAACCACCGGCTGCGCCCGTCGACCCCGTGTGGCTGCCAGGCCGAGCGTGGGTCGGGCAGCGCGGGTCCACCGTCGAGCCGGAAGGCGTAGTCCAGCCGGTCGTCAGGGGCGAGGTCCGGGGCCTGCCAGCGCCACCAGCCGTCACCCTTGGGTTGCATGTCGCCGACACCTTGGGTCGTCTCGACACCATCGCCGCCGGCCCGCGACCAGTCGACCCGGACGGAGGACCGGTCGGGCGCCCACAGAGTCAGCTCCGGACCGGAGTCGGGCTGTGGTGGCTCGGGCTGTGGTGACTCGGGCTGTGGTGACTCGGGCTGTGGTGACTCGGCCGGCATGGGCGCGTCGGTGGGCTCAGGAGTGGTCATCGCCGCCAAGGGTGCCATGCGCCACCAGCAGCGCCACCGGAAGCTCACCGAGGACACGACCAAGTGCGGCGCGGCCGGCAGCGTCGGCCGACACCGGCCGCCCGGTCAGGGCGTCCACCCACTCGCCCGGCGGGAGAGCCAGTGTCGCCTCACCCCAGCCGCCCTGCGTCGCGAGCCGCGCGGCGAACCTGGTGGCCACGGTGACGACCTTTGGTCCGTCGGCATCGCCACGCGCGAACGCGAGGGCATGCGGGCTGTCTGCCTCCAGGGGTTCGTAGACCGAATCCGGGCCCACGAACGAGGACGCCTCGTCGCGACGCAGTCGCAGGGCGGCGCTGGTGACGCGCAGCTTCTCGTCGTCGAGGTCGCGTGGGGTCTCACCCCGGTCGAGCCGCGCGAGCCGCTTCGACCGCTCGCCGTAGTCGACCAGGCGCCGATTGTCGGGGTCGACGAGGGACAGGTCGACCAGCTCGGTGCCCTGGTAGACGTCCGGCACGCCGGGCATCGTCAGCTGCACCAGCTTCTGGCCGAGGGTGCTGGCCCGCGTGGCCTGCGCCGTGCGCGCCAGCCAGTCCTCGACGTGGCGTCCGATGGCGGGGTCCGTCACCAGGGCGTCGACGACCGCCAGCACCGCTTCCTCGTATGCCGCGTCCGGCTCGCTCCACGTGGTGTGCAGCTTGGCCTCGCGAATCGCCTTGGTGGCGTAGGCCTTCAGACGCTCTGCCGTGATGGGCCACGCGCCGACCACCGTCTGCCAGAGGAAGTACTCCGTCGCCGGGTCGAGCCGCGGTGACCGATGCGCCGCGGACAGCTCGTGCGCGGTTGCCACCCACCGGGCCCACTCGTCCGGCAGCTCGGACAGCACGGCAAGACGCGCACGGACATCTTCGGACCGCTTGGTGTCATGGGTCGACAAGGTGGTCATGGTGAGCGGCCACGTGCGGTGACGCTGCGCGGCATACTCGTGGAAGCCGTTGACGGACGAGCCGATTCGTCCAGGGTCGCCACCGACCTCGTTGAGGCCGGTGAGCCGCACGTAGCGGTAGAAGGCGGTGTCCTCGATGCCCTTGGCCATCACCGGCCCGGTGGTCTGCTGGAAGCGGCGGACGAACTCCTCCACGGCCGCCGACGAGCCGTCGTCGGCCCCGGCTGGACTACCGCCGCGAGCCAGCTCCGCCATGACGTCCAAGCTGGGCAGGTCTGCCTCTGCGACAAGGGCTCTCGCGCGTTGCGCCGCCTCGTCGAGCACCCGCAGCCCCTCGGCTGCGTTGGGCACCGCGCCCCCGAGGTAGGCGCGGTAGCGGTCCATGGCGACGAGCAGGCCGCCCAACGCGCGACGCAGCGACTCGTGGTCGCCATGGGGCAGGATCCGCACGACCAGGCGCATCAGCCGGTTGACCTCGGCGGCCTGGACCTCGGACACGACCTGGCGCTTGGCCGCGACGACCAGGTCGTCGATGTCCTGAGGCTCCCCCACGAACCGTGTCGCGGTCGCGGTGAGCTCTGCCTCGCCGTCGGGGTCATGGAACACCTGCTGCACCCGCAGCAGCGCGTCGTAGCCGGTCGTCCCGGCACAGCGCCAGTAGTCGGGCAGGTCCTCGTGCCCCTCGAGGATCTTCTCGGCCACGACCCAGGCGTCACCTGTGGCGTTCGCGAGCCGGGCCAGGTACGCCGCCGGATCGGCCAGCCCGTCCGGGTGGTCGATCCGGAAGCCGTCGATGACCCCGGACTCGAAGGCATCAAGGAGGAGGCGGTGCGTCGCGTCGAAGACGTCGGGATCCTCCACCCGGACCGCCGCGAGCGTGGTCACGTCGAAGAAGCGCCGGTAGTTGAGCCGGGCCCCGCCCTCGCGCCAGTCGACGAGCCGATAGTGCTGTGCCACAAGGAGTTCCGGCAGATCGAGGTCTTCGGTGCCCTCGCGCACGGGGAAGGCGTGGTCGTAGTAGCGCACGACCCACTCGTCGCTGCCCGGACCGCCGTCACGCGCCACAGTGATCTCGCTCTTGGCAACTGCTTCGTCCAGGGAGGCACCGAGCACCGGCACCAGGACGCGGTCGTCCTCGGCCGCCCAGTCCACGTCGAACCACGCGGCATACGCCGACTCGCGACCGTCGCGCAGCAGCGACCACCACGGCTGGTTGAGCCACGCCGGGGTGGGCGTCGCCACGTGGTTGGGCACGATGTCGACGACGAGCCCGAGCCCCTGCTCCGCAAGGGCGCGGCCCAGCTCCTCGAATCCTGTGCCGCCACCGGCTTCCTCGTTGAGGCGGCCGTGGTCCACGACGTCGTAGCCGTGCGTCGAGCCGGGCTCGGGCTGCAGGACGGGTGACAGGTAGGCGTGCGAAACGCCCAGTGCTGCAAGGTATTCCGTCTGATCTGCGGCTTGGCCGAAGGTGAACGCCGGCTGGACCTGGAGCCGGTACGTCGCGGTCGGGACCGCGCGGCCGGGCCCGGGTCGGTGCGACGCCCCCGCGGTGGTCGCCGGGAACTGACTCATGACCGCGCGCACCTCAGCACGACGACGCTGCGCCCGATGGCCGTCACCTTGGCGCCGGGCTCGTAGGCCGTGGGAGCCTGCTGGCCCGGCTCGGCGACGGCGTCGACGGCTGTGTCGATCTCGACGACCCAGCTGTCGCCGTAGTCGGCCGTGGGGATGGTGAACTCGATGTCGCCGTCGGAGCCGTTGAACAGCACGAGGAAGTGGTCGTCGACGATCTTCTGCCCACGCGTGTCCGGCTCGGGGATGGTCTGACCGTTGAGGAAAACCATGACCGCCCGCGCATAGCCGTTGGCCCAGGCCGCCTCGTCCATGTGGGAGCCGCCCGGCTCGAACCAGGCGATGTCCCCGACCTCGCTCTCGCCACCGTGGTCGGCTGATCCCGCGAAGAACCGGCGTCGCCGGAAGACAGGGTGCTCGCTGCGCAGGTGCACAAGTCGCTGGGTGAAGGCCAGCAGGTCGCGCTCGGAGTCGTCGAGCTCCCAGTCGACCCAGCTGATCTCGTTGTCCTGGCAGTAGGTGTTGTTGTTGCCCTGCTGGGTGCGGCCCAGCTCGTCACCGTGCAGCAACATCGGCACCCCTTGCGAGAGCAGCACAGTGGTGAGGATGTTGCGCTGCTGCCGCCGCCGGAGCGTGTTGATCTCGGGGTCGTCGGTGGGACCCTCGACGCCACAGTTCCACGAGCGGTTGTGGCTCTCGCCGTCCTGGTTGTTCTCGCCGTTGGCCTCGTTGTGCTTCTCGTTGTAGGACACCAGGTCTCGCAGCGTGAAGCCGTCGTGCGCGGTGGCGAAGTTGATCGACGCGATCGGCTTGCGGCCGTCCTCCTGGTAGAGGTCGCTCGACCCCGTGATCCGCGACGCGAACTCGCCCAGCGTCGCCGGCTGGCCGCGCCAGAAGTCGCGCACGGTGTCGCGGTACTTGCCGTTCCACTCGGTCCACAGCGGCGGGAAGTTGCCGACCTGGTAGCCACCGTCCCCCACGTCCCACGGCTCGGCGATCAGCTTGACCTGGCTCACCACAGGGTCCTGCTGCACCAGGTCGAAGAACGCCGACAGCTTGTCGACCTCGTGGAACTGCCGCGCCAACGTGGCCGCGAGGTCGAACCGGAAACCGTCGACGTGCATCTCGAGCACCCAGTAGCGCAGCGAGTCCATGATGAGCTGCAGCACGTGCGGGCTGCGCATGAGCAGGCTGTTCCCGGTGCCGGTCGTGTCGTAGTAGTGCGACTTGTCGTCGTCGACGAGCCGGTAGTAGGCGGCGTTGTCGATGCCCCGGAAGGCCAGGGTCGGACCGAGGTGGTTGCCCTCGGCGGTGTGGTTGTAGACGACGTCGAGGATGACCTCGATGCCGGCCGCGTGCAGGGCCTTGACCATGCCCTTGAACTCCGCGACCTGCTCGCCGCGTGTGCCGTATGCCGCGTAGCCGTTGTGCGGGGCGAGGAACCCGATCGTGTTGTAGCCCCAGTAGTTGTGCAGGCCGCGCTCGCGCAGCGTGAAGTCGTCCACGAACTGGTGCACCGGCATGAGCTCGATGGCGGTGACACCGAGGTCCTTGAGGTGCTGGATCGTCACGGGGTGCGCGATGCCGGCGTAGGTGCCCCGGATCTCCTCGGGGATGTCGGGGTGGAGCTCGGTGAGGCCCTTGACGTGCGCCTCGTAGATCACCGTGTCGTGGTACTCGTGACCGGGCGCACGGTCCTGACCCCAGTCGAAGAACGGGTTGATGACCACGGAGTACATCGTGTGGCCCAGGCTGTCCTCGATGTTGGCCTTGCTGGGGTCCTCGCTCGGGTCCGCGAAGTCGTAGGAGAACAGCGCCTGGTTGCCGTCGGCCATCCCGTCGATCGCCTTGGCGTAGGGGTCGAGCAGCAGCTTGTGGGGGTTGCACCGGTGGCCGTTCTTCGGGTCGTACGGCCCGTGCACGCGGTAGCCGTAGCGCTGGCCGGGCTGCACGCCGGGGAGGTAGCCGTGCCAGACGAACCCGTCGACCTCGGGCAGGTCGACCCGACGCTCGCTGCCGTCGTCGTCCACGAGGCAGAGCTCCACCCGCGTGGCGACCTCGGAGAAGACGGCGAAGTTGACTCCGGTGCCGTCGTAGGTGGCCCCCAGGGGGTATGCCTTGCCGGGCCAGGTCTCCATCTGCCGCCTTCGGGTGTCGGGGTGGCCCGCGATGGGCCGTGAGGTGATCGCACGGGCTCACTCCCGCACGCACCGACCCTAACCGCCCGGTGTGCGCGGCTTCACGCTCGCCCACCCTCCCCGCACTAAGCGCTTGCTCAGTAAGGTGGCGACACGGCATACGCACCCTGCACGTCAACCGCTCCCACGCAGCCCCGGAGGACCCCCATGCCCAACACCCACGTCGCCATCGTCACCGGAGCCGCCCGCGGCATCGGCGCCGCCACCGCCCGCCGACTCGCTGCTGACGGCAACGCGGTGGCGGTGCTCGACCTGGATGAGGCGGCCTGCCAGGGCACGGTCGACGACATCGTCGCCGCCGGTGGCAAGGCCATCGGCGTCGGCGTCGACGTGAGCAAGGGCGACCAGGTCGAGGCCGCGGTCAAGCGCGTCGCCGACGAGCTCGGCGCGCCGGTCATCCTGGTCAACAACGCCGGCATCATCCGCGACAACCTCATCTTCAAGATGACCGAGGACGACTGGGACGCCGTCCTGGGCGTGCACCTGCGCGGCGCCTTCCTCATGACCAAGGCGGCGCAGGGCTTCATGACGCAGGAGAAGTACGGCCGCATCATCAACCTCTCCTCGTCGTCCGCCCAGGGCAACCGCGGTCAGGCGAACTACTCGGCGGCCAAGGCGGGGATGCAGGGGTTCACCAAGACCCTCGCGATCGAGCTCGGCAAGTTCGGTGTCACCGCGAATGCCGTTGCGCCGGGCTTCATCCAGACGGACATGACCGCCGCGACTGCCGAGCGGATCGGGGTGTCGTTCGAGGACTTCATCAAGCACTCCGCCGCCCAGATCCCCGTCGCCCGCGTGGGTCAGCCCGAGGACATCGCTGCGACGATCGCGTTCCTCGCCAGCGAGGAGGCCGGGTTCGTCTCCGGTCAGGTCATCTACGTCGCCGGCGGTCCGCTGGACTGACGGGGTATGCTGCGTGGCTCAGTCGGTGCCCATGGTCACGCTGGGCAGGCCTGCGGCCATGCGGCGCATCCCGGCGAGCCAACGGTCGGGGTCTGCCGCCCGGCCGGCATACATCTGCGCGACCTCGGGGTGCGGGAGCACGAGGAAGCGGTCCTGTTCCATGGCATCGAGCAGGTTCTCGGCGACCTGCTCTGGAGTCACGGCCGACGGCTCCATGAGGGCCCGCCCAGCGGCGCCGCTGTTCCACAGCATGTCGGTCTTCACACCTTGCGGACACACCGCGTGGACGCGAATCCCCTTGTCTGCGTAGGTCATTGACAACCACTCGGCAAACGCCAACGCGGCGTGCTTCGTCACGGCATACGGCGCGGCTCCCGGGATGGACAGCAGGCCCGCCGCACTCACGGTGGCGACGAACGTCCCCCTCCCCCGCTCGACCCAGCCCGGCACGAGGAGCCGGGCGGCGCGCACGTGGGCCATCACGTTGACGTTCCACGACACGTCCCACGCCTTCTCGTCGACGGCCTCGGTCCCGCCACGGGCGACACCGGCGTTGGCACAGAAGACGTCGACCTCGCCCAGGTGGTCGCGCGCGGCGGTGACAAGCGCCTCGACGCCGTCCTCGCTCGACGCGTCGCCCGGGACGGCCAGGGCACCGATCTCGGCGGCGGTCGCGTCGAGCGCCTGCGCGTCGAGGTCGTTCAACACCACCCGCGCACCGGCCGTCGCGAACGCCCGGGCGTAGGCCGCCCCGATCCCCCGCGCCGCGCCGGTGACGACGACGCCGCGACCCGTGAGGTCCAGGGTCACATCGCCCCGCCGAGCGTGACGCCACCGTCGACGACGAGGGTCTGGCCGGTGATCCAGCCGGCGTCGTCGGACAGCAGGAACGACACGGCCCCGGCGATGTCCTCCGGCGCCCCCAGACGCTTCATGGGGTATGCCGCGGAGACCTTGTCCTCGCGCCCCTCGTAGAGCGCTTCGGCGAACTGGGTCTTGACGATGGCGGGCGCGACCGCGTTGACCCGCACCGCGGGCGCGAGCTGGAAGCCGAGCTCGGTGGTGAGGTGGATCAGCGCCGCCTTGGAGACGCCGTACCAACCGATCGTGCCGGTCGCACCGAGGCCGGCGATCGAGGCGACGTTGACGACGGCCCCGGTGCTGCCGTCGGCGCCGAGACCGGCAGCCATCGCCTTCTTCACCCAGCTGAATGCCGCGACGACGTTGGTGTCGAAGATCTTGCGCACTGCCTCCGCCGGGGCGTCGAGCAGCGGTCCGTAGACCGGGTTGATGCCGGTGTTGTTGACCAGCAGGTCGAGTCCACCGAAACGCTCCTTGGCGGTGCTGATGACCTCGTCCTGGTGAGCTTCGTCAGCCGCATTGCCAGCAACCGCAACGGCTTTCGACTCACCGCCGAGCTTCTCGACCGCCTCCGCGAGCGCCTCGGGCTTGCGCGCCGTGATGACGACGCGGGCGCCTTCGGCCACCAGCTTCTCGGCGATGCCCAGGCCGATGCCGCGGGAGGCACCGGTGACGATGGCGACCTTCCCGTCGTGGACCCCCACGTCAGAGACCCAGGTCCCGGCCGATGAGCTCCTTCATGATCTCGTTGGAGCCGGCCCAGATCTTCGACACGCGGGCGTCACGCCAGGCGCGGGCCACGCGGTACTCGTTCATGAAGCCGTAGCCGCCGTAGAGCTGGACGCACTCGTCGAGGACGTCGTTCTGGGTCTGGGCCGAGAACCACTTGGCCTTGGCCGCGTCGACGGGCGTGAGCTTGCCCTCGGCGTGCGCGGCGACGCAGTCGTCGACGTAGGCCTGGGTGACCTCGAGACGGGTCTGCAGCTCGGCGATCTTGAACTTGTTGTGCTGGAACGAGCCGATCGGCTGCCCGAACGCCTTGCGCTCCTTGGTGTACTCGATCGTCTCGCGCAGGATCTGGAACGCGTGCGCGGTGTTGGCCACCGCCGCACCGATCCGCTCCTGCGGCAGACGCTGCATCATCGCGATGAAGCCCATGCCCTCCTCACCGAGCCGGTTGGCGTCGGGCACGCGGACGTCCTCGAAGAACAGCTCGGCGGTGTCAGACTCCTCCTGGCCCACCTTGTCGAGCTTGCGACCACGGTTGAAGCCCTCCATGCCGGCCTCGACCATGAACAGCGTGATGCCCTTGGCACCCTTGGACGGGTCGGTGCGGGCCGCCACGATCACGAGATCGGCCTGGTAGCCGTTGGTGATGAAAGTCTTGGAACCATTGAGGATCCAGTCGCCGGAGTCGTCGTCGGCCTTCACCGCGGTCGTCTTGAGGGCCGCCAGGTCCGAGCCACCGCTGGGCTCGGTCATCGCGATCGCGGCGATGAGGTCACCGTTGGCCATGCCGGGCAGCCAGCGCTGCTTCTGCTCCTCGGTGCCGAGGTCGACGATGTAGGGCGGGCAGACGTCGGAGTGGATGCCGAAGCAGCTCGACACGGCGAAGTTGAACCCGGCGATGACCTCGGCGGCGATCGCGTTGAACCGGTAGTCCTCCGCTCCCGCTCCTCCGAACTCCTCCGGGATGTCGAGACCGAAGAGCCCCTGCTTGCCGGCTTCCTTCCAGATGTCCCGGTCGATCGACTTCACCTCGAGCATCTGCTCGGCACGCGGCCGGAGCGTGCGCTCGACGAACTCCTGGACCGAGCTGCGAAACGACTCGTGGTCGGGACCGTAGAGGTTGCGGGGCATGACTCTCCTTGCGGGTTCTGGCGCGGGTCCAGCGGCGTGACGGCCGTGCGACCCGAGGCGCCATCGGCAGTGACTAAGCGCTTGCTTAGTCTCCGACGGCTGAGGCATGCTGTCAACCATGTCCAGTGCCGCGCAGACCTCTTCGGCGACCGCGCCCACCACCAGCGCCGCGGGGGGCCCCGCGCCGGCCGGCACGAGCGACACCCAGGGCCGGCTGCTCGAGGCCGCCGCCGAGGCCTTCGCCGACCGCGGCTTCCACGCCACCACCACGCGCGACATCGCAGCCCGCGCGGGCCTGTCACCTGCCGGCGTCTACGTGCACTTCAAGACCAAGGAAGAGCTGCTCTACCAGCTCTCCCTGGCCGGGCACCTCGCTGCCTTGGACCTGCTGCGCAGCGCGGTCGCCGACCATGACTCCCCCGCCGACCAGCTCCGCGCGATCATGACGACGTTCTCGCGCTGGCACGCCGAGCACTACCGGGTCGGCCGGATCGTGCAGTACGAGTTCGGCAACCTCAGCCCCGAGCACCGTGACGAGGTGCTGCGGCTGCGCAAGGAGATCGACGCGGTCGCCCGCGACGTCGTCACCCGCGGGGTCGCGGGCGGCAGCTTCGTCGTCGGCGACGTCGCCGACACCACCCTCGCCCTCATGTCCATGGCGATCGACGTCGCCCGCTGGTATGACCCGGAGATCCGGCGCACCCCCGACGCCATCGGCGCGGCATACGGAGAGCTCGGCCTGCGCCTCGTAGGCGCCTGACGCACCCGGCCGCCGGCGTCAGCGGCCGGGTGCGCGCAGCGGCTCGACCTGGCGGACCACCTCGGCGACGAGTGGGTATGCCGCGTCGTCGGCGTCGTTGGCCATGCCCATGATGACCGTGTCGATCCCGGCCTCGGACAGCCGCCCGAACCGCTCGACCGTCTCGTCGACCGACGCGAACGGCTCACCCGATGGCGCCGTCCCGCCGTGCGACCCGAGGTTCACCCGCGCGAGACACGTCTTCTCGATCGAGGCGTAGTGGCGCCCGACCGCCTCGCAGTGCGCCCGCAGGACGTCGAGCTTGCGCGGCATCCCCTCGGGCCCGAGTCCGGTGTCGAACAGGTTGCACGCATCGGCGTACTCCGCGACCAGCCGCAGCGTCTTCCTCTCCCCACCACCGCCGATGAGGATCGGCGGGTGCGGTCGGCGCAGGCTCTGCGGCACGTTGAGGGGACGTTCGAGCTGGTAGTGCCGCCCGGCATACGGGCTCTCGTCACCGGCCCACATCTGCAGGCAGATCTGCAGCGTCTCCTCGAGCCGCTCGAAGCGCTCCTTCGTCGACGGGTAGGGCACGCCGAGGCCGCGGTGCTCCTCCTCGTTCCAGGCGGCACCGATCCCCAGCCACGCCCGCCCGCCGGACAGCACGTCGAGACCCGTGACGGTCTTGGCAAGCAGCCCGGGGTGCCGGTAGGTCACGCCCGTCACGAGGGTGCCGAGCTCTATTCGGCTGGTCTGCCCGGCGGCGAACGCCAGTGCCGTGTAGCCCTCGAGCATGTCCAAGTCCGGCGGCCCGATCATCGCGATCTGGAAGAAGTGGTCCATCACCCACAGTGACGACAGGCCGGCATCCTCGGCGTTGCGGGCGATCCGTCCGAACGTCGGGCCGATGGAGGCCGGCGCATCCGGCCAGGAGAAGTAGGAGACTTGGAGTCCTAGGCGCATGACGGCATCGTGCGCACAAATTTCGTTATTTCACAACGTCTTTCGCATGACTGGTCGGCTCGGCCCCGTCCTCCCGACCTCGGTGAACCCGGCTGCCGCGAAGGTGCTCGCGACG
This sequence comes from Actinomycetes bacterium, assembly GCA_023420415.1. Taxonomy (GTDB): domain Bacteria; phylum Actinomycetota; class Actinomycetes; order Actinomycetales; family Dermatophilaceae; genus Pedococcus. The sequence continues at coordinate 121,067 of JAEZWF010000014.1, forward strand.
CCGTGGTAGAGGTCGGAGCCCGGCGCCTTGCCGTCCCTGCGTGCCGTCACGTCCACAGGGTGCCCCTCGAGGGCAGCGGCGCCCTGCTCACGCGCGAAGTCGACCGCTGCCGCGAGCATCGCCCGCGCGACGCCCTTGCGGCGTTGTCCCACCCGGACGACGAAGCAGGTCACCGACCAGACGTCGCCGTCCGCGAGGTCGTCGCCGGTCTCGTCGGCGAGCGCGGCTCGCCCGCGGTTGGTGGTGATGCGAGGGTATGCCGTGCGCGGCCCGAGCTGGACCCACCCCACCGGTTCGTCCCCGGCATACGCCACCAGGCCGCGCGAGCGGCCCTTGGCCCGGGAGGCCAGCTGGGCGCGCAGCGCCTCCCGGTTGGGCTCGGAGTTCTGGAAGTAGCCCTCACCGGTGGTCAGGAAGAACTGGCACCAGCACCACGAGGGGGCGCCGCGGGTGCCGAACAGGTCGACGACGTCGTCCCACCGGCCGGGGCCGGCGGGACGAATCGTCAACGCGGACATGGCCTCAGTCGCGCGTGAGCTTGCGGTAGGTGACGCGGTGGGGGCGGGCCGCTTCGGCACCGAGGCGCTCGATCTTGTTGGCCTCGTAGGCCTCGAAGTTGCCCTCGAACCAGTACCACTTGGCGGGGTTCTCCTCGTCGCCCTCGTAGGCGAGGATGTGGGTCGCCACGCGGTCGAGGAACCACCGGTCGTGGCTGATGACCACGGCACAGCCCGGGAAGTCGAGCAACGCGTTCTCGAGGGAGCCGAGGGTCTCGACGTCGAGGTCGTTGGTCGGCTCGTCGAGCAGGAGCAGGTTGCCGCCCTCCTTGAGGGTGAGCGCGAGGTTGAGTCGGTTGCGCTCACCACCGGAGAGGACAGCAGCCTTCTTCTGCTGGTCCGGGCCCTTGAACCCGAACTGCGACACGTAGGCCCGCGAAGGGATCTCGACCTGGCCGACGTTGATGTAGTCGTGCCCGCCGGACACGACCTCCCAGAGGTTCTTGTCGCCGTCGAGGCCGCCGCGGCTCTGGTCGACGTAGGAGATCTTCACGGTCTCCCCCACGTCGACCGTGCCGTCGTCGGCCTGCTCGAGCCCGACGATGGTCTTGAACAGGGTCGTCTTGCCCACACCGTTCGGGCCGATCACGCCGACGATCCCGTTGCGGGGCAACGTGAAGGTGAGGTTGTCGATGAGGACGCGCTCGCCGAAGCCCTTGCGCAGGTTCTTGACCTCGATGACCTTGCTGCCCAGGCGTGGACCCGGCGGGATCTGGATCTCCTCGAAGTCGAGCTTGCGGGTGCGCTCGGCCTCGGCCGCCATCTCCTCGTAGCGGGCCAGACGCGCCTTGGACTTGGTCTGGCGGGCCTTGGCGTTGGACCGCACCCACTGCAGCTCGTCGGCGAGGCGCTTGGCGAGCTTGGCATCCTTCTTGCCCTGGACCTCCAGACGAGCGGCCTTCTTCTCGAGGTAGGTCGAGTAGTTGCCCTCGTAGGGGTAGGCGCGGCCGCGGTCGAGCTCGAGGATCCAGCCCGCGACGTTGTCCATGAAGTAGCGGTCGTGCGTGACGGCGACGACGGCGCCGGGGTAGCTCGCGAGGTGCTGCTCCAGCCACAGCACCGACTCGGCGTCGAGGTGGTTGGTGGGCTCGTCGAGCAACAGCAGGTCGGGCTTCTGGAGCAGCAGCTTGCACAGGGCCACGCGGCGGCGCTCGCCACCGGAGAGCACCTTGACGTCCGCGTCACCAGGCGGACAGCGCAGTGCGTCCATCGCCTGCTCCAGCTGGGAGTCGAGGTCCCACGCGTCAGCAGCGTCGATCGCCTCCTGGAGCTTGCCCATCTCCTCCATCAGGGCGTCGAAGTCGGCGTCCGGCTCGGCCATCTCGGCGGAGATCTCGTTGTACCGGTCGAGCTTGGCCTTGATCTCGCCGGCGCCCTCGGCGACGTTCTCCAGGACCGTCTTGGAGTCGTCGAGCTCGGGCTCCTGCATGAGGATGCCGACCGAGTAGCCGGGCGTCAGCCGGGCCTCACCGTTGGACGGCTGGTCGAGGCCGGCCATGATCTTCAGGACCGTCGACTTGCCCGCACCGTTGGGGCCGACGACGCCGATCTTGGCGCCGGGATAGAACGAGATGGTGACGTCATCGAGGATGACCTTGTCGCCGTGGGCCTTGCGGGCCTTCGACATGACGTAGATGAACTCGGGCATGGGGACAAGGCTATCGGCCGCTGCCCCCACGCCCGAATCCGCGTCGGGCCCACGCCCGAGCGGGCACACGCCCTGCTCAGACGCTGCTCACACCCCCTCACACCCCGGCGCGCAGGGGCGTCACCTCCGCCGGCTCGTTCTCCCGGGCCGACTCGCTCGAGTCGTCGTTGTCGGCGTTGCCGTCGCCGCCGGCACCACCGAACCGGTGCAGCTCCCCCGTCACCGGGTCGACCACGTCGTAGGCGCCGTTGTCGCCGGGCTCGGGCCCGTAGCCCTCCAGCTCGGCTCGCGCCTCCTGCACCGCGGGGTCGTCCATGCGGTCGTCACCGGTGGAGAAGCTGGCCCGGCTCACCTTGGTGTACCTCGTCGTGCCCCAGGTGAGGTCGTGCCCCACCGCGTTGGCGTCGATGTCGACCGAGGTGACTCCGACCTCGTGCTCGCCGAGCTTGCGGGTCCACTGGGCCACCTTGAGCCGGCCTGTCACGACGACGGGGTCGCCGCGGTGCAGCGAGCCGGCGATGTTGGCGCCGAGCGAGCGCCAGGCGGTCACGTTCACGAAGTTGGTGTTCGCGTCCTCGAACTCGTTGGTCTTGGCGTTCCACCGACGCACCGTCGAGGCGACGCGGAAGGTCGTGAACGGCTGGCCGCTGCCGGTGTTGCGGACCATGGGGTCGGCCACCAGCCGGCCGGCAATGGTCACGTGCGTCTCGTTCATGGGCTCACCTGTCTGTTGTCCGAATAGGTGAGCCCAGCGTGCGGTGACCGTCCGACGCCCGACCAGCCCCGCGGCATACCCCTGTGGACAACGCGCCGGGCTGACCCCGCCTGTGGACAGTCCGGGTTAGGAGGCTGCGCGGTCCAACGCCTCCCGCGTGGCCCGGTGCCGATCGAGGACGGCCTGCACGGGTGCGAGGATGCGCTCGCGCGCCACCTGCGCCACCGCGTCGGTGAGCCGCTTGCGCACTGAGGCGCCCCGTCGGCGCGCACCCACGCGGGCGAACCACCGCGCGAGACCGGCGAGCACGAGCCCCAGCACCAACCCACCGACGAACATGAGGAACGGCCACGGCAGGCCCCACAGCTTCGGCGTCTCGATCTGCGGCAGCTGGAGCCAGCCCATGACCGCGAGCAGCACGAGCCACAGCAGGCCCAGCACCGTGACGACAGCCAGCAGCAGCTGCAGCAGTCCCAGCACCCGCCACCACACCGGTGGGCGCATGCGCAGGGAGGTCGACACGACGGCCTGGTCGAGGGCGTCGGCGAGGTCGGGTCCCGGCGGCGTGGCGGCGTCGGAGACGGCCTGGGACCAGCGCACCGGCAGCCCGGCCGAGGCCTCGTCGCCGACGCGGCGCGTGGCCAGCTCGACGGCCGAGCGCGCAGCCGGGCTCGGCGGCGGCAGCGACGACCGGCCGAGGACGGTGCGCACGTCGCCGGCGGTGACTGCCAGCTTCTGGTCGGTCTCGTCAGTCGCGTTCAACCGCAGGCGTTTGAGCGGGTCGGGCCGCAGCGCGCGCACCCACCGGGTGAACGGCCACCCGGTGCGCCCCCACGCCTGGTTGCGGTAGTCGCGCTCGACCGCGGCGACGACGACGGGTATGCCGGCCGCGCGACCGAGCGCCTCAACCAGATCCTTGTCCTTGTCCTTGACCGACGCCTCCTTGTCACCGACGTCGGCGCGCAGCTTGCCGGCGGTGGAACGGATGTCCGCGGCCAGGCGGTGCCGGGCGGCGTTCTGCGCGGCGACCGCGGTGGCCAGCCGGTGCCGCAGCTCGTCGACACCGTCTCCGCTCGTCGCCGACGTCGCGACCACCTGGACCTTGCCGATGCCGTCGGCTTCGGCGAGCCGGCTGAGGTCCTGGCGTACCTGGGTCAGCGCGTCGCCGCGCAGCCGGTCGGCCTGGTTGAGCACCACCACCGTCACGGCGTCGTGGGTGGCCAGGGCGCGCAGGAAGTCGTGGTGGAGCCTGGCGTCGGCATACTTCTGCGGGTCCGTCACCCAGACGAAGACGTCGACGAGCTCGAGCACCCGCTCGGACTCCTGGCGGTGCTCAACGACGCGGGAGTCGAAGTCGGGCAGGTCGAGCAGCACGAGGCCGTCGAGGTTGGGGGCCGAGTCACCCGCCCCGCGACGAGCGCCGCCTCCGGCCTCGACGTGGTGCCGCTGGGGCACCTGCAGCCAGTCGAGAAGCTCGCCGGCATCCTCCGAACCCCACACTGCAGCAACAGGTTTCGAGGTGGTAGGGCGTCGTGCGCCAACGGTGGCGACGGGCTCCCCCACGAGCGCGTTGAAGAGGCTGGACTTGCCGGACCCGGTGGCGCCGGCCAGGGCGACGACCGTGTGGTTGCCGGCCTTGGACGTGCGCTCGTCGACCTTGGTCACCAGCGTCTCGGCCGCGGCCAGACGCGCGGGGTCGAGCTCGGCCCCGCCGGAGTCCAGGGCCTGCTGGAGCGCCCCTGCCTTGTCGGCCAGCTCGTTCGCCGAGATCGCCTTGACCTTGGCTCCGCCCATCAACAGGGGGCTCATCGCACCGCCTTCACCGCTGCCGCGGCATCCGCCAGGCGCTCGGCCCGGTCCTTCGTCACGTTCACGCCCGCGAGCGCCTCGTCGTAGCGCGCCTGCTCCTCGGCATACAGGGTCTGCACGTGGGTGATGAGCGCGAGCCGCGCCTTGCGGGCCATCTCGCGCACCGCCTGGTCGCCGAAGATCGCCTCGAGCACCTTCTGCGCGAGCACCGCCGTCCCGCCGGCGATGCCGACCTCGGCGCCCACGAGACCACCGGTGTGCGCGAATGCCACAAGCATGAGGATCACGCCAATTCCGTTGAGGCCGTAGGCCGCAACACGTGCAGTCGTGCGGCGGTCCTTGCCCTCGTTGCGCACCAGGTCGAGCACCTCGCCCTGCCAGTCACGCACCATGCGTTCGATCCGCTGCGGCAGGTCGGCACTCGGCTTGGCCAGGTCGGGGTGCGCCGCCACGAGGGCGTCGCCACCGGGCAGCTGGCGCCAGCGCCGGACCGTCGTCGCAGCCGCGCCCTGCGCCTGCGCGGTGATGAGTGCGGCCACTCCCGACTGCAGCGCCTCGCCGAGGTCGCCCGACGGCGCGGGCTGCCCCTTGATGGCAGCCGTGATGCGGTCGCGCACCCGCGAGACGGTGGACTCCACCTGCTTGAAGAACTCGCCGGTGCCGACGAACTCCTGCCAGCGCGCGAGGACCTCACCGCGCAGCAGGGTGCCGTCGCTCACCCCCTGCTCGACGTCCTCGAGGGCGTCCTCGTATGCCGTGTGGGCTGCGTCGCCCAGCTCGGTCACCGCGTCGGCCTGGGCCGCTGCCGCGTCGACGACCACGGTGGTGCGGTCGTCGAGTGAGGCGAGCGCGCCCTCGAGCGTCTGCCGCACGATCACGGCACGGGCGCGGGCGTCGCTGGCGAGCGCGGTCAACCAGGAACGCAGGCGTGCCACGTCGTTCTCGGGCAGGCGCCCCTCGGGGTTGAGCTCGGCCTCGGGGATCCCGAAGATCGGCGCGGTCGCGAGGCCCTGCTCGCGCAGCATCGAGGCGAGGTGACTGCGGATGTCGGCCATGGCCTCCGGCGGCACCCGGTCGAGCACGATCGCGATGGCGGTGCCGCGGTCCGACGCCTGGCGCAGCAGGTCCCACGGGACGGCGTCGGCATACCGCGCCGCCGTGGTGACGAACAGCCACAGGTCGGCTGCCGCGAGCAGCTGGCCGGCCAGCGCCCGGTTGGCGCTGACCACCGAGTCGATGTCCGGTGCGTCCAGCAGCGCCATCCCCGGCGGCAGCGACCGTGAGGTGATGAGGCGCAGGGTGGTCGACCCGGACTCCCCCTCGTCGGTGGCGCGGGCGCCGCGGGTGCGGCTCAGGCCCGGCAGGATGCGGTCGTCGAGGAACCACTTCTCGTCGTCCGGGTGGTGGACCAGGACGGGGATGGTGGTGGTGGGGCGCAGGACACCGGACTGGGAGACCTCGGCGTCGACGATCGAGTTCACCAGCGTGGACTTGCCGGCACCGGTGGACCCGCCGACCACGGCCAGCAGCGGCGCGTCGAGTGAACGCAGGCGCGGCAGCACGTAGTCGTCGAGCTGGTGGAGGAGCGCGTCGCGGGTCGTGCGAGCGGACTCCACCCCGGGCAGGTCGAGGGTCAGCTGGGCCTCGTCGACCCGCTCACGGAGGGTCGAGACGGCGCCCACCATGCGTTCGGCGTCGTCGTGGGAGAGCACGTCGCAAAGCCTAGTAGGCGCACCGCGACGCAGCCGCGCCGACAGACCGGCGAGGAGCATGGGAACTGCCCCAAATCGACCCGAACGGCCGACACGACCACACCGGGGCGGTCCGTCGCGTGTCCGTCGCGTGTCCGATCTGGCGGTCCGGTCTGGGGGTCCGGTCAGGGTGTCTGGTCAGCGGTCGGGTGAGGGGTCCGGTCAGAAACGGCGGAAGTAGTCCTCGTACCCGCTGCTGCTGCCGCCGTCCCCGGGACGGTCGCCGTCGCGTGGACTGAGCCGCTCGACCGGTTCGATCTGCTCGACCCCGTCCAGGCTGAGGTCGTCGTCACCTGCCTCCGGCGCCGGGCGTGGCCGCCAGCCGGCCCGCCGCCCGACCCGTCCTTCGCTGGCGGCGTCACCGGGCGGGTCATCGGCCAAGGCCGCCGGCTCACTGTCCGCCGCGGGGTGGTCGTCGTCGAAGCTCGGCAGCCGCAGCCACCACAGCCCGGCGACGACACCGACGAGCACGGACGCCACCGGCACACCGAGGTTTCCGAGCGCCACCACGAGCACGTCAGGGGCTCCGGAGTCGGAGGTGACGACGTTCGGGTCCTGGTTGGCCTGGTGGTACGGGTCCTTCACCAGTCCCGCCACGACCCACATGAACACGGTGACCAGCGACGCGAGCACCTGCAGGGCACCGACCCCCAGCAGCTCCCAGCGTAGGAGCCGAGCGTTCTGGACACCGCGCACTCGATGCAGGATGGCGACACCGACCACCACGAGCGCAGCGGCCATGAGCATCCCGCCGCCGATCTCGGGGCCCAGCCAGATCGACCCGGCCGTGATCGCCACCCGGTCCCAGAAGGTGAAAGCGATGGGAGAGCCGTCGGGCATCGTCATCCCGGGTTGGTCCACCGAGTCCCAGCGGGTGTACATCGCCACCGCTCCCGAGGCCACGATCCCCACCGCCGCGGCCTCGAGCAGCCGCACGCTGACGAACCACGTCCGCGCATCCGACCACGACGGGCGCCACCGCGGCATACCTGCCCCCTCTCCCGGCGAAGGTCACGACCTGCGTGGCCAATCTAGGCCAGCGCGCACGCCAGAATGCGGGGATGCGACTCTTTGCCGCGCTCTACCCGCCGGATGCCGCCGTCGAGCACCTCGACGAGTTCCTGGCGCCGCGCCGCGATGCCGGCACGGACCTGAGGTGGACGGACACCGAGCAGTTCCACCTGACGCTCGCGTTCATGCCCGACGTGGCCGAGCACCTGGTCGAGCCGCTGGCCGACGCACTCGTCGGGTCCCTGACGGACCGCCGACCGCTCGACCTGCGCGTCATCGGCGGCGGTGCCTTCCCGAACGCCGCCGAGGCCAAGGTGATCTGGGGCGGCGTCGACGTGCGCGACGACCCCGCCGCCGAGTCGCTCACCTCACTCGCACGGACCGTGCGGCTCACCGCCAGCCACGAAGGCGCCGGACCCCAGGGCGGACCGTTCCGCCCACACCTCACCGTGGCCCGGTCGCGACGCGCCTTCGAGGCGACTCGCTGGCTGCGCATCCTCGACGCGTATGCCGGGCCGTCCTGGACCGCGGACCAGGTCACCCTCGTCGCGTCGCACCTGGGCGAGGCACGCGGTCGACGCCCGCGTTACGAGGTGATGGCGCAGGTCCCGCTCGGCGGATGATCCTCCGGGATGCCAGAAGCGCAGTATGCCGCGCCCCCGGCATCCCGCAAGCCGTGAGTTGGGCGCCCCCGGCAGGACTCGAACCTGCGACCTAGAGATTAGAAGGCTCTTGCTCTATCCAGCTGAGCTACGGGGGCTGGCGACCAGAAGTCTAGGCGTCGCTCTCGGCCAGCTGCGCACACCGCCGCAGGGCCAGCTCGGCCAGCAGCGCCGCACCGTCAGGCACCACCGAGTCGTCGAAGGCCGCACGCGGCGAGTGGTTGTCCGGCGCGTTCTCGTAGTCGTCCACCGGGCAGGCACTGAGGTTGACGTAGGCGCTCGGCACCAGCTCACCCACGAACGAGAAGTCCTCCGACCCCATCTCCGGATCACGTTGGTGCACATAGCGATCCGCACCGAACAGGTCCTCGATCGTCTCCCTGGCGAAGGCGTACTCCGACTCGTCGTTCATCGTCACGGGGTAGCCCGGCAGGTGCGTCACGTCCGCCCGCAGTCCGTGACCCTCGGCGATCCCCACCGCCAGCTGCTCGATCCGCTGGCTGACCTTCGCCCGGCTCTCCGGCGAGAGGCTGCGCACTGTCGCCTCGAGGACCGCGTCGTCGGGGATGATGTTGTCCTTGGTGCCGCCGACGAACTTCCCGACCGTGATGACCACCGGGTCGAACACGGAGAACCCGCGCGTCACCAGCGTCTGCAGGGCCAGCACGATCTCGCACGCCACCGGGATCGGGTCCTTGGCCCGCGACGGCGCCGACCCGTGGCCACCCTCGCCGACGACCCGCACCACCACCTCGTCGGCGGCCGCCATCAGCGGCCCGGGCCGGCCGAACCAGGTGCCGCGCGGGTGCTCGGAGGAATAGACGTGCAGGGCGTATGCCGCGTCGACCCGTCGCCCCGCCGCCTCGAGCAGTCCCTCGTCCAGCATCGGCTTCGCACCGCCGGGTCCCTCCTCCGCCGGCTGGAACATGAAGACGACGTCACCCTCGAGCTCGTCGCGCAGCTCGTGCAGGATCCGCGCCGCCCCCACCAGACCGGCGACGTGCAGGTCGTGGCCGCAGGCGTGCATCTGCCCGGGCTGCTGCGACACGTAGTCGACCCGCACCTCCTCGGTCACCGGCAGCCCGTCCATGTCACCGCGCAGCAGGACGACCGGCCGGTCGGTGCCTGATCGCGACCCGCCCCGGCCGCGCAGGATCGCCACCACCGACGACAGCCCGAGGCCCACGGTGACCTCGAGGTCCAGGCCGGCGAGGGCGTCGAGCACCGTCTGCTGGGTCCTGGGCAGCTCGAGCCCCAGCTCGGGGATCTGGTGCAGCTCACGCCGCAGCGCGATCAGCTCGGGACCGATGGACGAGGCGAGGTCGGTGGTGCGCACGACCGGCACGCTAGCCCAGACGGGCGGGCTGGCCCATGAACCCCTGGCGGGCGGCCGTCAGGCCGTCGAGCAGGTCACGCTCGGTCTGCAGTGCCGTGGCATCCGCCGCACTGTGCTGCATTCGCGCCCGTAGCAGCGCCAGCTCGCTCGCGTTGTCCTGGAAGGAGCGCATCGCCCCCACCGCCGGGCCACCGCCGACCGACTTGGCCCACACGCGGGCCGCGCGTCGACCACCCATCGTGGCGAGCATCTGCACCTCGCCGGGGGCGAGCCACCCGGCGTCGGCGTACTGGCTCAGGTAGTGGCCGATGAGCCGCCCCTCGCGCCGCCGCGCCCACACCACCAGCCCCACGAAGGCGAGGAAGATCGGGAGCTCGACGAGCAGGTAGACCGCCACCATCCCGGAGCCGCCTGTCACCGCCGCGAGGTTCCACAGCGCGTGGGCCAGCACCGCCAGGACGTACCCGCCGATGGGTGCCAGCACCTTGACCGCCCGGCTGCGTGCCGTCGCCGCGATGCCGACACCGATGCCGGTGAGGACGGTGAACATCGGGTGGGCGAACGGGGTGAAGAGGCCCCGCGCGATGAAGGTGCCGGTCAGCGCCTGGTCTCCCCCGTCGGCATACGCCATCCCGAGGTACTGGATGTTCTCGGTGAAGGCGAACCCGGCGGCGACCAGCCCGGCATACACCATGCCGTCGATGATGCCGTCGAACTCGCGCTTGCGGATCCACCACACGAGCAGGATCAGAAGACCCTTGGAGGCCTCCTCGACGACGGGCGCCGAGAAGATCGCCGTCGCGAGCAGCGCGTCGTCGGTGCGGCCGGTCGCCGCCTGGAACGCGATGTTGGCCCCAGTGTTGAAGATTCCCGACACGAGAGCAGCCACGAGCGCACCCCAGAGGAAGGCGACGACGAGGTACTTCGTGGGCTCGGCCTCGAACCGGTCGAGCCACAGGAACGTCGGGATGACGATGCCGAGCGGGATCGCGGCCAGCAGCACCGCGAGCAGGGTGGTGACAGGACCGAGGGTCGCCCCGTAGTAGACCGCCAGGACCACTGCCGCCAGGAGGAACCCGACGACGATGACCCCCGCCAGCAGCCACCGGCGCACGGCCGCGCGGCTGCTCGCGCGGTGCCGACCCGGCTGCGCGGGCACCGGCGCGGGCACGGGCGCGGGCACGGCATACCGCTGGTCGTGTCCCCATGTCATGAGCCGAAGGCTAGTGCAGTGAAAGCGCTCCCCACCCGTCCGGCAGGGGGCCTAGGGTGGACCGGTGAGCCAGAGCCCCACCGAACGTTCCGTCAACGACCGCATCGTCTGGATCGACTGCGAGATGACCGGCCTGTCCCTCGAGCACGACGCGCTCATCGAGGTGGCGGCGCTGGTGACCGACTTCGAGCTCAACCAGCTCGGTGACGGCGTGGACCTCGTCATCGCCCCGCCCGCCGAGGCGCTGGAGCAGATGGACCAGTTCGTCCGCACGATGCACACGACGTCGGGGCTGCTCGAGGAGCTGGCCGCCGGCACAACGATGGCGGACGCGCAGGAGCAGGTGCTCAGCTACGTGCGCGAGTGGGTGCCCGAGCCGCGCAAGGCCCCGCTCGGGGGCAACACGGTGGCGACCGACCGCGGCTTCCTCGCGCGTGACATGCCCGAGCTCGAGGAGTGGCTGCACTACCGCATCATCGACGTCTCCTCGATCAAGGAGCTGTCGCGGCGGTGGTACCCGCGCATCTACTTCAACGCCCCCAAGAAGCACGGCGGCCACCGCGCCCTCGCCGACATCCGTGAGTCGATCGCCGAGCTGCGCTACTACCGGGAGGCGGCCTTCGTGCCACCGCCCGGGCCGGACTCCGACACGGCGAAGAAGATCGCGGCGAAGTACGAGATCACCGGCGACTGAGGGCCGCGGGAGGGTGGTCACGAGCACCCCTGCGGACCCGGTACGATGGTCGTCGCTTCGCGGCCGGCACTGCCCGGCCGCTGCGCATGGTGGGTGTAGCTCAGCTGGTAGAGCATCGCGTTGTGGTCGCGAGGGTCGCGGGTTCAAGTCCCGTCACTCACCCCAAGGTGCGAAGGCCCCGACTCCGGTCGGGGCCTTCGTCGTGCCGGGCATCGTGGCGAGCTCACTGGGGGCTGCCAGAGGCGCGGTATGCCGCGCGGCTGGCATCCCGGGGCGGCCGCCGCGTGGGCGGTGCGTCAGGATGGCGGGGTGTTCCTCCAGGGCAAGAACCACCAGCGCGTCGTCCGGATCAGCGTGTGGGTCGCCGTCATCGGGCTCCTGCTGGGCGTGCTGAGCACGGTCATCATGGCCACCGCGGCCGACGCGCACACCGCACTGAAGTCCAGCGACCCCAAGGACGGCGCCAAGCTCACCGCCGCACCGGCGCGCGTGGTGCTCACCTTCAACGAACCCCTGAGCGCCAGCTTCGCCACCGTCACGGTCACCGGCCCGGGCGGGTCCGTCAGCAAGGGCAAGGCAAGCGTCGAGGGCGGCGTCGTGACGCAGACACTCGCGACCGGCATACCCAACGGCTCGTATGCCGTGTCGTTCCGCGTCGTCAGCAAGGACGGGCACCCGGTGTCGGACAAGCTCGGGTTCACGGTCGCGGCGGCGACGGCCACGACCGCCACGCCCTCGTCGACGGGTTCCACCACATCCGGCACCCCGTCGACCGCCCCCACGACGACCCCCGCCGTCGCCGCCGAGCCTTCGGACGACCAGGCCACCGACAGCGGGCGCACGAGCCGGGTCGGCCTGGCCGTCGCGGTGGCCGCTCTCGCCCTCGCGGCAGGCACCGCGGTCATCGCCCTGACCCGGCGCCGCGGCCGCGAATGACGCCGCAGGTCAGCCGATTTCACTCCGGCGGCAGGCGGCTGCTACTGTCTCTCCTCGCGCGCCATTAGCTCAATTGGCAGAGCAGCTGACTCTTAATCAGCGGGTTCGGGGTTCGAGTCCCTGATGGCGCACCACCTCCTCTGGCGAGTCACGCAAGCCCCCTGTGCACCGGCACCGGGGGTTTCGTCGTCCTGGGGCGCGCCTCGTCCGTTTGGATCGGATTTGGTCGCATCTCTCCCCCGGCGGGCCACCTGGGCCGTACGATCCGCCTGACATTCCGCACGCACGAGGGGGACATGTGGCTGGGACCACTGCACGCTGGCGTCACCGGTCGACGGCGTGGCTCGCTGCCACGGCAGTCGTGGCGGGCCTGTTCGGGACTGCGGCAGGGGCCGGGCCGGCCGCTGCCGCTGACACAACCGGGCCTGTGCTGAACGCCATCTCGATCAGCCCGAGGACCGTTCACCCCGGGGAGACGGCGGCATTCGCCTATGACGCCGCGTCGAGCGAGCCGCTCACCAAGGTGGTGGTCGAGTACGACGCTTGGCCGGTCACCTACCGGTTCGAGACACCCGCTGCGGCGACGGTCCCCGCGAGCGGGACCATCGACGTGTCGATGCCCCCGGGCAGCCGGAACAGGTCGTTCCCGATCAAGACCGTCACCCTGTCCGACGCCCTCGGGCGCAGCGCCACCTGGACCGCGTCCGGCACCATCAGTTACGCCGGCGGCGCCTCGGGGCCGGCAACACACGCGGTGCCCTTCCTGCCCGCGTCCTTCACGACAGCCGACTACACGCCCGACACCACGACCCCCACGCTCGTGTCGGTCTCGCGAGCCACCCCGGCCGCCGTCACGGTCGGCGAACCAATCGAGGTCGCCTACTCCGCGAGTGACGAGAGCGAGCTCTACTCCGTCACCGTCCGGTACGAAGCCGCGTCGGCAGCCCAGCAGCTCACGTTCGCGGCGACCCAGCGCGACCTGCCGAAGACCGGCACCCTCACGCGCGCCGTCGAACCCACCTGGGCGAACGGCGCACACCGGGCCACGAGTGTCGTCGTCCGCGACCGGTTCGGACTCACCACCACGTACTCCCGCGACGGAAGCGTGACGGGAAGCTCGTCCATCCCCAGACCCCACACGTTCGACCTGAGCGCCCTCGACTTCACCGTCAGCGGCTCCCCGGCCGACTTCACCCCGCCCGTACTCACCTCGGTGGGCAACCCGACCAGCCCGGTCGCGCCGGCCGGTCGGGTGTCGCTGCCCTACGCGACCAGGGAGCTGACCGGTCCGCTCACCGTCTCGGCCAAGTTCACCGGCATCAACGGGCAGTGGCGCTCCTTCACCCTGGCGCAGTCCGGCCTGCCCCTGACGGGGACCCTCACCGGGACCGCCGGCACAGACACGCAGGTCGGCGCCCGCGGCAGCTATGCGCTCGAGTCGGTCGCGGTGGAGGATGCCCGGGGCAACCACGCCGTCTACAAGGCAGACGGCACGGTCGTCTCGTCCTCGCCCGCCGGACCCACCAGCCACACGCTGTCGATGCGCCGCACCGTCGTCCTCGCGGACAAGCCGGAGCCCGTCGGTTACGTCCGCGCGGTGCCCGGCGACCGGTCGGCCACGGTCACCTGGGAGGCCTACGGCGACAACGGTGGCGCTCCCGTCACTCGGGTCGTGGTGACTGCCAGCCCGTCCGGCAAGGTGCTCACCTCCAGCAGGACCAGCGGGTCCGTCACCTTCACCGGGCTCAGCAACCTGACGTCGTACACGTTCAGCGTCCGGGCGGACAACGGCGTCGGCCTCAGCGCACCAGTGAGCCGCACCGCCCTGCCGCGTCCCCGCGGCCCACGCCTGCTCGCCCCCGGCGACTACAACAAGGACGGCCGCATGGACGTCCTCGGCGTGAAGGCGAGCACCGGCGAGGTAATCGTCTACAACGGCAACGGCAAGGGTGGCTTCAGCGGGGCAGGCCGGGTCATCGGCCGCGGCTGGGGGCAGCAGCGCATCGTGCTGCCCACCCAGGGGCCGCTCGAGGAAGGCCAAGCCCCGGACCTGTGGTCCGTCCACTACGACGGCACTCTGGCCGAGAGCGGTAGCCAGAACGGCACCATCAGCTACACGGTCCAGCGAGGTGCCGGCTGGGGGATGTACCGCTCCGTCTTCACCCCCGGCGACTGGACCGGCGACGGCCTGGCCGACGTGATGGGCATCGACGACGCCGGCGGGCTCTACCTCTACAAGTACCGCCTCGACAACGCGATGTTCCAGCCCCGGGTGAAGGTCGGCGCGGGCTGGCAGAACTTCCGCCACGTCTTCGCGGCCGGTGACCAGAACGGTGACTGGAAGTCCGACCTCGTCGGCGTCCGCACCGACGGCACCCTGTGGCTCTACACCGGCAACGGCAAGGGCGGGTTCTCTGCCGCGGGCCGTAAGATCGGCTCCGGCTGGGGTGGCGCCCGCGCCGTCTTCATGACGGACTTCACCGGCGACCACCGGCCCGACATCCTCTCGGTCGACGCGGAGGGCGCCATGCGGCTGTACCAGGGCAACGGCCGCGCCGGGTTCACGTCCAAGGGCGTCATCGGGCGCGGCTGGCAGATGTTCCTCTGACCCGGGCAACGACTGCCGCGGCCAGGTCCGGGTCGGTGACGTCGTGCGTGCCGTCGTCCTGGGCGCCCAGCGGTATGCCGTGTGTCGACACCGCGCGCCGCGCCGAGAAGTGCACTGCCGCCACACCGGTGCCGAGCACCTGCTCGACCGTGTCCGGACCGATGCCGCCGCCCGCCATCACCTGGACACCCTTGCCGGCCGCCTCGACCATGCGGCGCAGGACCACGGTCCCTTGGGGCGCCGTGACCGCACCACCGGAGGTAAGCACGCGGGTTGCACCTGATGCCTGCGCAATCTCAACGGCCGCAACGGGATCCGCACACACATCGACCACCCGGTGCACCGTCACGTCGCGCGCACCAGACCGGCCCACCACCTCCGCGACGAAGTCGCCGTCCAGCCGCCCCGCGGCCGTCTGGGCCCCGACGACGACCCCCGCCGCGCCGGCCGCCAGCGCACGGTCCACATCAGCGTAAGTCACGGCGAGCTCGTCCTCGGTGTACCGGAACCCACCCGGCCTCGGTCGCACGAGGACGTGGACCCCGACCGCGCCTGCCGCGGCTGCCACGGCGGCCTCGACCATGGCGATCGACGGCGTCACCCCACCGAGCGCGAGGGCCGAGCACAGCTCCACCCGGTCGACCCCCAGGTCCACCGCGACCCTGACCCCGGCAGCGTCCTGCACTGCGAGCTCGAGCTGCGGCCGGCTCATCGGCCGGTCTCCCGAGGGCGGGCCGGACCGCTGAACAGCTCCGCCGACAGGTCCGGATCCCATCCCCCACCGACGCGGGTCTCGGCGTCGAACGGATGCATGGGGCGTCGGATCTGCTTGTGCCCCAGGCGTTCGAGGTCCTGGTCGACGCCACCAGGAGTGAGTGCGAGGGTCCAGCCGCGGGCGAGGTCGTGCAGCGTTGGCTCGAGGTAGCCGATCTTCGTGACGACGATGTCGGCCGCCACCGGGTCGAGCCCGATCGTCGTGAAGCCGGCGACGTCGTGGAAGGCCTTGCGGTGCTCGGTGACGATCGCGTGCAGTCCCCCGACGCGCACGACGGCGATGCCGCCCGCGTCCGGATCGCCTTCGTGCAACGCGTGGAGTATGCCGCGCAGTCGCGCCGGCGGGGCGGGCGAGGGTGTCGTGCGCGCACCGACCTCCAGGTCGACCACGTCGCCAATCTCTTTGTGCCGCAGCGCTCTCAATGCTTCGGTGTCGAAGACCGAGGCGACAAGGGTGGTGGGACCGCCATCGCTGGTGAGCTCCGGGCGGGCGAGCAGCCGCCTCAGCGCCCACGTGACGTCGCCGGTGCCGCCGGCACCGGGGTTGTCGCCGGAGTCGGAGATGACGTGGGGCCGGGCGTCACTCACGAGGGCCAGGTCCACCGCCTCGTCGAGGGTGGCCGTCGGCCCGACGAACTCGAACTCGTCGCGGATCCGCCACAGCCCTCGGGCCAGCTCCTCGGCACCTGTCGTGCACGCCGAGGGGTCCGTGCCCTGCACCATCACGACCGCGTGGCACCGGGGCTCATCCGCCCACGCGTACCCCACCCAGATCGCTGCGTCGAGCACGCCGTCGCGGGCAGCGACCTCGGGCACCCGCGCATAGAGGCTCCGCGCGGGCTCGACCCTCGTGCTCGTCCTCTCCCCCGGCAGCAGAATCGGCACGGCAACCCGGGCGCGGACCGGCGCCACGCCAGAGCGCAGCACGTCCACCAGGTTGCGACCGGCACGGTCCCGCGTCTCGTCGGCGTCCTCGTGCGGAGCCATCCGGAAACAGGTGAGCAGGTCGACCAGCTCGGCCAGCTCGCAGGAGACGTTGCCGTGCAGGTCCAGGGCGGCAGAGATCATGACGCCGGGTCCGACCACGTGGCGGATCGCCCGCACCAGATCGGCCTCCGCGTCGTCGAGGCCGTCCACCGACATGGCCCCGTGGATGTCGAGCAGGATCCCGTTGAGTGGTCCGTCGTCGAGGACGGCCCGCAGCCCGGAGCAGATCCGCGCGCGGTGGTCGGCGTAGACCTCAGCCAGCACCGCCCCACCCGGGATCGAGCGCGCGAAGTGCACGCCCACCCAGTCGACGTCGGGCGCGGTCTCGCGCGTGACGGCATACCGGTCGAGGAGCTCCTGGCCGGCGACGACACGGAAATCACGCGCCCCCGCGCGGTGGGGCGAGAAGGTGGACGACTCGATCCACATGCCGGCCACTGCGATCCGCAGGCGGCGGTCGGCATCGGTCGGCGGCACGGCACCCAACCTAGCGGTGCGTCCGGTCCGCGAGACGGGGACCGCTGCCCGTGGACGCGCCCCTGGCGTCCGTGCTGCACTACTGGCATGTCTTCGTCCATCGCACGGGTCTGCGCGCACATGGGTGCCATGTGCCGCTGCACCATGCGGTGTTGCTGCCACTGCGCCTGACAGCCCGCAGCAGCCACGTCCTCCCCGCCCAGGGGTCGAGGACCAGACCCGGAGACGAACTCATGGCCACACCGGCACCCAGCCACACGGCATACCGCCGCATCCATCTCGACCTGTGCCTCCTGCAGGGCTCGATGTGTCGCCGAATGTGTTGCACAGCAATGCATTCCACGACCACCAGCCATCACCGACCTGCACAGGAGACAACTCATGACCGCCGTCACCACCGGCACCCCCGGAGTCAACCGCTTCACCCGCCAGCAGCTGTTGCGCACCGCGCGCCTCTTCGCCACCGACCCTGAGCTGCCGCGGCTCGTCGACCTGGCCGCGACCGAGCGCACCTGGCACCGCCTCGACGCCACCGACCACCTCGAGATCTGGGTCATCGGCTGGCCTGTCGGCTCGCGGACCGGGTGGCACGACCACCTGCGGTCCGAGGGCGCGTTCCTCACCGTCACCGGCGAGCTGCTGGAGCAGACCTTTTCCGGTGGGGAGGTCCACGACCGCCACCTGTGGGAGGACGAGGGGCGTTCGTTCGGCCCGCGGCACATCCACAACGTCGCCAACCTCGGTGACCGCCCCGCCCTGTCCGTGCACGTCTACTCACCCGCACTGCGCGGCATGACGCGTTACGCACTCGTCGACGGCGGTCTGCGCGAGACCAGCGTCGAGCGGGCCGGGGTGCAGTGGTGACCGCCCTCGCACCCGCCGCGTCAACACCGGCGGGCACCCACGACCCGCTCTGGGAGACGAGGTTGTTCAGCGCCCCCCACTACGACGGCATCGACCACCAGCTCGCCGACGCCCGGAGCCGGCTGCGCCGGGTGAGCGTGCGCGCGGCATACCAAGAGGTACTGCACCAGCGCGCGGTCCTCGTCGACATCCGTCCGGCCGCCCAACGGGCCGCCGAGGGTGAGGTCGCCGCCCACCTGACCCCGCTCGTCGTGGAGCGCAACGTCCTGGAGTGGCGGTTCGACCCGCGGCACGACGCCCGGCTCCCGGTGGCGGGTTTCGACGCCCGCGTGCTGGTGCTGTGCCAGGAGGGCTACACGTCGTCGCTGGCCGCAGATGCGTTGGTGCGCCTGGGAGTTCGGCGCGCGAGCGACGTCGTGGGTGGGTTCCGGGCGTGGCGCGAGGCAGGGCTGCCCGTCGCGGGCCGGCCACGCGCGAGCTAGAGGTAGAGGCCGGTCTGGCCGTCGCTCACGCGAGCGGCGGCCACGGCGTGGATGTCGCGCTCACGCAGCACGACGTAGTCCTTGGCCTGCACCTCGACCTCGGCACGCTCCTCGGGGTCGAACAGCACGCGGTCGTCGATCTCGACCTGGCGCACGTTGTGGCCGACTGCGACCACGGTGCCCCAGGCGAGACGACGGCCCACGCTCGCGGTGGCCGGGATGACGATGCCGCCGCCGGACCGGCGTTCGCCGCCCTCGCCCTCGAGCGAGACCAGCACCCGGTCGTGCAGCATCCGGACCGGTAGGCGCCCCTCAGCCACGTCGGCGGCGCAGCGCCCCGAGGCCGATCAGCGTGACGGCTGCGGCAGCCAGGGCGGCGATGCGCTCGGTGCGCAGGTCGCCCGTGGGGGTGCGGGTCGCCTCGGTGAACTTCGTCTTGGCGCTCTCGACCTCGCGGCGCACGATCTCCTTGGGCGCGGTGCGCACGTGCAGCTCGTCGACCGTGCCGGCGAGGCGAGCCCGCGCGGCGTCGATCTCCGCCTGCAGCTCCGCGACCGACTTGGCCGGCTCGGCCTTGTCGGGCGTGCTGCCGTTCTGCTGGGGCTTGGGGGTGGTGGTGTCGCTCATGGTCAGACCTTCCCATCCAGGCCGAGGTCGCGTCGCAGCTTGGCGACGTGGCCGGTGGCCTTGACGTTGTACCAGGCATCGGAGACGGTGCCGTCCTCGTCGACGACGATGGTGCTGCGGATGACGCCTTCCACGGTCTTGCCGTAGAGCCTCTTCTCGCCGAAGGCGCCGTACTCGTTCATGACGTTCTTGTCCGGGTCGGACAGCAGGGTGATGCCGAGGCCGTCACGCTCGCGGAACTTGGCGAGCTTCTCGGGCTTGTCCGGCGAGATGCCGAGCACCTCGTAGCCCTCACCGTGGAGGGTGGCGATGTTGTCGCTGAAGTCGCAGGCCTGCTTGGTGCAGCCGGGGGTCATCGCGGCCGGGTAGAAGTAGACGATCACCTTGCGCCCGCGCAGGTCCGACAGCGTCACCGTGCCGCCCCGGTCGTCCGACAGCGTGAAGTCAGGGGCCTTGTCGCCCTTGGTCAGCCGGTCAGCCACGCTCGCCTCGCTCCTCGCGCTCCGGGGTTCGCGAACCCGGGGTAGTTGTTGCAACCCATTTGCAATAGCGTGGGGCTCGAGCCCCGATAGATCGACCTCCAACCTATCCCAGGAGCGCCGCGTGCACGTCCCCGACGGATTCCTCGACGCACCGACGTCGGTCGCGACAGCAGTCGTGGCCGTGGGCGGTGTCGGCCTCGCCCTGCGTGGCGCCCGGCGTGAGCTCGACGACCGCACCGCGCCCCTGGCCGGCCTCGTCGCCCTGTTCGTCTTCGCCGCCCAGATGCTCAACTTCCCCATCGGAGCCGGCACCTCCGGCCACCTCCTCGGCGGCGCACTGGCGGCCGTGCTGGTGGGGCCGTGGACCGCGACCCTCGCGATCACGGTGGTCCTGCTCGTCCAGGGGACGCTCATGGCTGACGGCGGGCTCACCGCGCTGGGCACCAACGTCTCGCTCATGGCCCTGGTGGGCGTCTGGGTGGGTTGGGGCGTGTTCACGCTCGCCCGCCGCGTCCTGCCCAAGCGGCTCTCGTCGGTGCCGGTCGCGGCCGCCGTCGCCGCGTTCCTGTCCGTGCCCGCGACGGCCGGCACGTTCGCCCTGTTGTTCGCGGTTGGCGGGGCCGTCGACATCCCCGTTGGCACCCTCGTCGGGGCCATGGTCGGCGTGCACCTCGTCATCGGCATCGGCGAGGCCGTGATCACCGCCCTCGCCGTCTCGGCGATCATCGCCACCCGCCCCGACCTGGTCTACGGCGCCCGTCCACTCATCCCCGAACGCACCCTGACGATCCGCGAGGAGCAGACCGCATGACCGGCTCCACCGACACCACCGAGCGCACCGACCGGGCGGCGACCCCACGCCGACGGGTGTCGACCCGGGCACTCGTGCTCACCGGCATACTCGTCTCGCTCGTCCTTGCGGGCATCGTGTCGTTCTACGCGTCCTCGAGCCCTGACGGTCTCGAGTCGGTCGCCGAGAAGCAGGGGTTCGCCGACACGGCGGGCGAGCACGCCACGAGCGGGTCGCCCTTCGCCGACTACGGCGTCGCCGGCATCGAGAACGCTCGTCTCTCCGGAGGCCTGGCCGGCATTATCGGCGTCCTTGCCGTCGCGCTCGTCGCCTTCCTCCTGTTCCGCCTGCTGGCACGCCGCAAGAGCCGGGACTGACGTGGGCGCAGGCCACGGGCACGGGCTGCACTACCACGGGCACAGTGTCGTGCACCGGCTCCCGGCGCACGTGAAGCTCGTCGCCGTCCTCGCGTTCGTGGTCGTCGTCGTCGCGACCCCCAACCGGTGGTTCTGGGCCTTTGCCGGGTATGCCGTGCTGGTGCTTGCCGCGGCGGGCGCCACTCGGGTGCCCGTCGGCTACTTCGTGAAGCGGATGGTGGTCGAGGTGCCGTTCGTGGTCTTCGCGCTGCTCATGCCGTTCGTCGCTCGAGGGCCGCGGGTCGAGGTGGGCCCGTTCTCGGTGTCGGAGCACGGGCTGGTGGGGGCCTTCGGGCTGCTGGCCAAGGCGACGATCGGCGTGGTGGCCGCGCTGACGCTCGCGACGACGACCGAGCCGCGGGACCTCGTGGCTGGGCTGGAGCGGCTGCGGCTGCCGCGACAGCTGGTGGAGATCATGGGGTTCATGGTGCGCTACCTCGAGGTCGTCACCGATGACCTGCGCCGCATGAAGGTGGCGCGGGAGTCGCGCGGCTTCACCGCTCGCTCCGTGTCGGCGTGGCCCGTGCTGGCGTCGAGCGCGGGGGCGCTGTTCATCAAGTCCTACGAACGGGGCGAGCGGGTGCACCTGGCGATGTTGTCGCGCGGCTACCAGGGTCGTATGCCGGTGACCCGCCAGCTGCACGCGACGGCCGCCGACTGGCGGTTGGCGGCGCTGCTCCCCGTCACAGCTGCGCTCGTCCTCGCGGCAGGGGTGCTCCTGTGACGACCCCGGTCCTCGACGTCCGCGGGCTGGCCTACGCGTACCCCGACGGGCACCAGGCCCTCTACGGCGTGAACATGCACGTGCATCGCGGCGAGCGGGTGGCGCTGCTCGGTCCCAACGGCGCAGGCAAGACCACGCTCGTGTTGCACCTCAACGGAATCCTGCTCGCGGGAGCCGGGTCGGTGGCGGTCTCCGGGATGCCCGTGGAGAAGGACAACCTGCTCGAGGTGCGGCGTCGGGTGGGGGTCGTCTTCCAGGACCCGGACGACCAGCTGTTCATGCCGTCGGTGCGTCAGGACGTCGAGTTCGGGCCCGCCAACCTCGGCCTGCGCGGGGCCGAGCTCGAGGCCCGGGTGACGCGGGCGCTGGACCAGGTGGGGATGCTCGAGTACATCGACCGTCCGCCGCACCACCTGTCGTTCGGGCAGCGGCGCCGGGTGGCGGTGGCCACGGTGCTGGCGATGGAGCCCGAGATCCTCGTGCTCGACGAGCCGTCGTCGAACCTCGACCCGGCCTCGCGGCGCGAGCTGGCCGACATCCTGCGTTCCCTCGACGTCACGGTGCTGATGGTGACGCACGACCTGCCTTACGCACTCGAGCTGTGCCCACGATCGGTGGTGCTGTCCGACGGCGTGGTGGTGGCGGACGGGTCGACGCGGGACGTGCTGACCGACGAGGCGTTGATGAAGGCGCACCGGTTGGAGCTGCCGTTCGGGTTCGATCCTCGCTCGGTGCCGTCGGCCTGAGGGCTGACCGGCTACTGCCACGCGGGCTGGTCGGCGCCGAAACGCCTTCCCGCCCAAGCGAACTCGCGGGGTCCGTCGTCGATCTGGAAGGCCGGACGAGCCAGTCGCAGCCGGCCAGACTCGGTGTCGGCGGTCCACGTCCACGGCTCGACGTCGTCGACGCGTCCGCCCGGCGCGTCGAGGGCGTCGCTGCGCAGCAGCCAGTGGGCGGTGCGGGCGAGGTGGGCGCTGACGCGCCACGTGCCACCCTCCTCGGCACGACGGCGCAGGGCGGTCGCGATGCCAGCCGCAAGCAGGTAGCCGGTCGCGTGGTCGAGGGCCTGGGCCGGCAGGGCGCCGGGTGTCTCGCCGTCGGGTGACTCGATCATGGCGATGCCCGTGGCGGCCTGGACGATCGAGTCGAAGCCGCGCCGGCTCCCCCACGGGCCACTCGTCGTCCACGCCGACAGGCTGGCATGGATGACGTGCGGGTGTTGCGCTGCAACCGTTTCCGCGTCGAGGTGGTATGCCGCGAGGGCACCCGGTCGGTAGCCAGTCACCACGACGTCGGCTTCGGCGAGCAGCTCGTGGACCTGGTGGCGCGCATGCGGGTCGGTGAGGTCGACGACGGTCGTGCGCTTGCCGGAGTCGGTGTCGAGGTGTTGCGGTTCGAGCTCGGGCAGGTGCGGGTTGTCGACGCGCAGGACGTCGGCGCCCAGAAAGGCGAGAGTTCTCGTCGTCACCGGGCCAGCGATGACGCGAGTGAGGTCGAGGATGCGTGGGCGGCGTTGCAGGGCAAGGGGTTCCGAACCGCCAGCGGCGTCCACCCTTTCGACGGCCAGCAGCGGGTGCTGGTCAACGGCCGCCGCCTGCTCGCCGCCCATCCACTCTGCTAGACCCCGCACCCTGACGGCGATGCCCCGGTCGGCGGTGACGACGTCCTCCACCTCCTGCGCCGGGCGGGACGCGATGGCAGCGGCGGCGTCCTCGCGAGTGGCGCCCTCGGACAACCCGAGCGCGCGCAGAAGCCGCGCCCGGTGGTGCGGGTAGTTGGCATGCGTCCGCACCCACCCGTCGGCCGCGCGGAAGAACCCTGACAGCGGTGCGAACCCCTGCTGCGGCTCACCGTCGACCGTGAGGACCTGGTCTCCTCGGAAGGAGACTGCGACCTGCCGGGGGTCGACGTGCACCCGAGCCGCGCCCGTCAGTGCGGCACCCGCAAGTCCAGCAGCCGCAACGGATCCCGCAGCCAAGGTGGCCACCGGCAAGGCGGCCGGCAGGTGACCGCCGGCCGGGAGGTCGAGGTGCGACGCGGCATACCCCTCCTCGAGGCCCAGGACGGGCAGGAGCTCACGCAGCAACGGGTTCATCCGTCGTAACCCTCCGGCAGCAGCTCACCCACCGGGACCGGCGCCTCGATCCGGTTGGCGGGCGGCGCGAGCGGGCAGACCCAGCGGTAGTCGTAGACGCACGACGGGTTGTAGGTGAAGTTGAGGTCGACCACCCAGGCGTCGCCGTCGCGGCCGAGGTCACTGCCCTTGACGGTGTCGAGGACGTAGCGGCCGGCGCCGTAGGTCTCACGCCCGGCCGTGCCGTCGCGCAGCGGCAGGAACACGCCACCGCCGTAGGAGTCGAGCCACCACACCGCCACCGTGCCGAGGTCGCCGAGGGTCACCCGGCCGATGCCGCTGAACGGCACCGCGCCGTCGGTGCCCGACTGGAACTGCCACGGCTCGAGCTCGGCCGGCTCGATGGAGGCGGTGAAGCGAAAGGCCGGGTCGTATGCCGCGTGGCGGAGCTGCTGGCCCGGTCGCCTGGGGCTCGCGGGGTGGTGGTCGAAGAGCTCCGTCCGACCGGCGACCCACAGCGCGTGCGAGGCGGACGGGTCGCGCTCGGCGCGCACCGCGGCATACAGCGCATGCACCTCACGGCGCCACGACGCCACCTCGAGCGGCGGCGGGTAGGTGAGCTCGTCGTCGTCCACGGCATCGACGCTACCCGCGCGTCCGGCTCCCACGCCGCTCCGGGGCTTCTGCCCGCCGCCAACCCATGACGACCGTGCCGTCGGAGGCGCCGGGCCCGAGCACTCCCCATCCCTCGGATTCGTACAGTCGGCGGGCCGGGTCGTCCTCGTCGTCTGCCGTCTGCAGCAGGAGGCGGTCGCTCGGAGCGGCCTCCTGGAGGTGGTGCAGCAGCCGGCGGCCCACCCCGTGGCGGCGCGCCGCCGGGACGACGCCGAGACTGACGATCTCGAAGTGCCCACCCACCCAGGCATCCACGACGGGCTGCGCCAGGGTCTCGCTGATGCGGTCGGTCCACCACTGGCCACGTTCGCCGAGATACCCCCACCCGAAGCCGACCACTCTCTCGTCGACCGCAGCTGTCACCAGCCGGAAGCCGTCCCGACCCGAATGGCGGTCCCAGGTCTCGTCGAGCCACTCGCCGACAGACGGCTGATCACAGAACACCTCGTTGTAGACCGGCCACAACAGCTCGCCGTCCGCGCGCGAGACCTGCGTCTGCACCGCGTAGGAGAGCTCGACCATGGCGTGATCATCTCAACTGGTGCGCAAGGCGGGACTCGAACCCGCACACCCGAGGGCACAGAAACCTAAATCCTGCGTGTCTACCTGTTCCACCACTTGCGCGCGCTGGCGAGTCTAGGTGACCCGTCGCAACTGCTGGGTCACTGCTGCGTCCAGTGCAGCAGTGACCCAGTGGTCACCGACGCCAAGCTTGCGGGTGTTGCGTCCAGTGCAGCAGTGACCCAGTCACCGGCTCACCTCCATGACGCTCCGCCCCGCGACAGTGTCTGTCAGCCCAGCAGCTCGCGCAGGTGCGGCTCCATGGCGCGGAACGCTTTGCCGCGGTGGGAGATCGCGTTCTTCTCGGCCGGAGTGAGCTCGGCGGCCGTGCGGGTGTCGCCCTCGACGACGAGGATCGGGTCGTAGCCGAACCCGTTCTCCCCACGCGGCTCGCGCGCGAGGGTGCCCCGGAAGTGGCCCTCGGCCGAGCGCACCGTGCCATCGGGCAGGGCCAGCACCGCGGCGCACACGAACCCGGCCGCCCGGTGCTCGTCCTTGACGTCCCCCAGCTGGGCGAGCAGCAGGTCGAGGTTGGCGCGGTCGTCACCGTGCTTGCCGGACCAGCGCGCGGAGAAGATCCCGGGAGCGCCCCCAAGGACGTCCACCGCAAGCCCCGAGTCATCGGCCAACGCAGGCAGTCCCGTATGCCGCGCGAGCGCCTCCGCCTTGAGCCTTGCGTTGCCCTCGAAGGTCACCTCGTCCTCGACCACGTCCGGAGCATCCGGCCACTGCGAGGCACCGACGATCTCGAGTCCCAGCTCGGCGCACACATCACCGAGGATCTCGCGCAGCTCGACGACCTTGTGGTCGTTGCGGGTCGCGAGGACGACCCGGCGGGCGTCGCTCACAGCGAGCGCTCCCGTGGGGTCTCGGCCAGCGCGGCCTGCTGCGCCTGGGTCAACGCGGCACACCCTGCAGTCGCCTTGTCGAGCAGCGCGTCGAGCATCGCCCGGTCAAACGCGCCGTTCTCCGCGGTGCCCTGCACCTCGACGAACCGCCCGTCACCGGTCATGACGACGTTCATGTCGGTCTCGGCGTTCGAGTCCTCGGGGTAGTCCAGGTCGATCACCGGCTGCCCCTCGACGATGCCGACCGACACCGCGGCGACCGAGCCGGTCAGCGGCTCGGCTGCCTTCGCGATCAGGCCCTTGGCCCGCGCGTCCTCGATGGCGTCGACGAGCGCCACGTAGGCACCCGTGATCGATGCGGTGCGCGTACCACCGTCGGCCTGGAGCACGTCGCAGTCGAGCACGATCGTGTTCTCCCCCAACGCCTTCGTGTCGATGATGGCCCGAAGTGAGCGGCCGATCAGGCGGCTGATCTCGTGGGTGCGGCCGCCGACCTTGCCCTTGCGCGACTCGCGGTCCGAGCGGGTGTTGGTCGACCGCGGCAGCATCTCGTACTCCGCCGTGACCCAGCCCGTCCCCTTCCCCTTGAGCCAGCGCGGCACACCCTCGGTGAACGATGCCGCGCACAGCACCCGGGTGCGCCCGAACTCCACGAGCACGCTCCCCTCGGCGTGGTCGAGCCAGTTGCGGGTGATCCGCACCTCGCGGGTCTGGTCAGGGGTGCGGCCGTCGTGGCGGGTCGTCTCAGTCACGGCGCCAAGGCTAGCCGGGGCGCTTCGCCAGCCACGCGGCATACCCCGTCGGTCGTGCGTCCTAGGGTGGACCCATGGCAGCCACCCTCCCCCGCCTCGGTGCCCACGTCGACTCCGCCGACCCCGTCGGCGAGGCGCAGGCGCGCGGCGCGGGGCTCAGCCAGTTCTTCCTCGGCAACCCGCAGAGCTACAAGGGACCGGTCGTGGAGTATGCCGCGGGGCCGGCTGCGCTGGAGGAGGCCGCCGAGGCGGCGGACGTCGACCTGTACGTCCACGCGCCCTACCTCATCAACGTTGCGTCGACGAACAACCGGATCCGCATCCCGAGCCGAAAGCTGTTGCAGCAGTTCGTCGATGCGGCGGCCGAGATCGGCGCCAAGGGGCTCATCGTCCACGGCGGTCACGTCGAGAACGCGGCCGACGTCGACAAGGGGTTCGACAACTGGCGCAAGGCGATCGAGGCGACCGACCTCAAGGTGCCCGTCTTCCTCGAGAACACGGCCGGTGGCGACAACGCGATGGCCCGCACGCTCGAACGCATCGCGCGCACGTGGGAGGCGATCCAGGCCGCGTCGGGCGCCGAGAACGTCGGGTTCTGCCTCGACACCTGTCACGCGTGGGCAGGTGGCATTCCGCTCGCGACCGCGCCCGAGCAGATCCGCGCCATCACCGGCCGCATCGACCTCGTGCACTGCAACGACAGTCGCGACGAGTTCGACTCCGGTGCCGACCGGCACACCAACCTCGGCCAGGGGCTCATCCCGTCCGACGAGCTCGTCGCCGCGGTGCGCGCCGCCGACGCTCCCGTCGTGATCGAGACCCGCGGCGGCCTCGAGGGCCAGATCGAGGACCTCGACTGGCTCCGCGAGCGCCTCGCGGGCGCGTAGCCCGGTCAGCCCAGCCGCTGCACGATCTCACGGGTGTCGCCGTCGACGGTGACCGTCGCGAGGGCACCGTTGACCAGCGGCAGGTGCGGTGGCACGTGCCCGATCTCGAGGTCGAACACGATCGGCAGGTCGAGCCGCCCCAGCGCGTCGAGCACGGCCTCGCGCTGCGTCAGCTTCGGGGTGTCCGGTGCGTTGGTGCGCCCGACGAGCACTGCCTTGGCGCGCTCGAACCAACCGGCGAACCGCAGCCCGTGCAGGTTGCGGCAGATGGAGGCAGCGTCGTCGCTGGCCGCCTCGACGTAGACGATGAGCCCATCGTCGGCGAGGTCACGACCGAAGCCGGGTACGTCGCCGTACGGCGTGCCGGCCAGGTTGCACATCGTCTCGACACATCCACCGATGAGTCGCCCGGTGACGTGCAGGGAGTCTGTGCCGTGCAGGCTCCACCTCCCCTCACCGACGCGCTTCCACGCCGTGGCCTGCGGATCCTCCTCGAACCGCCACCAGTCGGCGACCAAGCCAGAGTCCCGCTGGCGCACGACGTCCACCCCGGACACGACCTCCAGCCAGCTCGCCAGACCGTCGGGGACCTCGTAGGGGGTGTCCGCGAGGTTGTCACCGTGCAGCGTGGCCCAGCCGAGCCGGGTCGTGATGGGGAGCAGGACGGTGGACAGGTCGGAGTAGCCCACGAGCCACGTCGGGTCCGCCCGGCTCAGCGCGTCCCAGTCGAGCAGGTCGACGAGGTCGATCGCGGTCTCCCCGCCCCAGGGCGGCACGACGCAGCGGATGTCGGGGTCGCAGAGCATCGCCGTCAGCTCGGCCGCGCGCACCTTCGCGGGCGCCGACGTGACGCCCGTCCCGTCCATGGCCTCGCCCACGACGACGTCGTGGCCGCGGTCACGCAGCCACTGGACGCAGAAGTCGATCCGCTCCGCCTCGATCCCACTCACACCCGCTGACGGTGCGGTCACGCCGATGCGGTCGCCCGGACGCAGCGGTGCGGGAATCGCGATGGTCATGGGCGTCATCCTGCCAGCGGCTCAGATGACGCCCTGCCGGGTCAGGAAGCGACGGATGTGCTCGCGCGGGTTGACCCGCAGTTCGGTGCCGTGCGTGAACGCGGCGGTCGTGTAGTCGAGCTCGACCAGCCGCTGCGCCGTCTGCTCGTTGAGCCGGAAGTCCGTGCAGAACGCCTTGGCCGGCCACCGGAGCTGGCGCACGTTGAAGATCGAGTCACCGGTGATGAGCACGCCTGTGGCCAGGTGCAGGTATGCCGCGTGGCCGGGTGTGTGCCCGGGCGTGTGGACCACTCGGAGGCCGCCGGCCACGGGCACGACCTGGCCGTCGGTGAAGGTCTCGCCGACGGCCACCGCCTCGAACTTCGACGGGCTGAGCCGCTCCATCAGGCGACCCAGGCGCAAGCTGTGGTCGCGCGGCGGACCCTGCCCCGCGGCGGCATACCCGGCGTCGTCCTCGTGCAGCGCGAAGTCGCGCCCGGTCACGCGGGCGACGTGCGCCGCGCCGCCCGCGTGGTCAGGGTGTGCGTGCGTGAGCAGGAGTCTGGTGACGTCCGACGGGGCGGCGCCGATGGTCTCCAGCGCCGCGATCACCTTGGGGCCGGACTTCTTCACGCCCATGTCGACCAGGGTGACCTGCCCGTCGTCGTCACGGAACATGAAGCCGTTGACGAAGTCGCGCATCAGCGGGATCCGCCACACGTTCGGAGCGAGGGGCACCACCGGTTGCCGACCCATGCACCCACCATATGTGCCTACGAGGCGTACTGCGGGTCGGTCGGCGGGACCCACGAGACGAATTGGTAGATCACGCCGTTCGGGTCGGAGAACTGGGCGTACCGCTCGCCCCACGGCTCGGTCTCGATCGGGGTCACGACGGTCGCGCCGCCGTCGACGAGCTTCTCGTACTCGATGTCGACGTCCTCGACGGTGAACACGACCAGCAGGCCGTCGGCGGGCCCGGCTGCCGACGCGGGCTTGAACGTCGGCAGGCCGGTGGCGAGGTAGATCAGGTTCAAGCCGGCGTCCGGGTGGCTGAGCGACACGAACCCTTCGGCGGCCATCGCCACCTCGAAGCCCAGGTACCTCTGCGCGAAGCTCGACGAAGCCTCCACGTCGGCGACGTTGAGCGAGATGGCGGACTCGGTGATCTGCATGCGGATTCTCCTGTGGCTGCGTACGACACTAACTCCGTACGGTGTACGGTAAAGGTGTCCAACGCGGCGGATGCGAGGATTGTTCCCATGCCGGACAAGCCGGGTCCCGACCCCAGCCGCGCCATGGCCCTGCTCTGGCGCAACCGCCCCGCCGACCCGGCAGACGCCGGACCTGACGCCTCGGCACGGAGCGGGCAACGCGGGCCAGGCCGCACCCACACCGTCGACCAGGTCGTCGACGCCGCCATGGACCTCGCCGACACCGACGGCCTCGACGCGTTGAGCATGCGAGCGCTCGCGAAGCGAATCGGCCTGTCCCCCATGGCCCTCTACACCTACGTCCCCGGCAAGGCGGAGCTGGTCGACCTCCTCGTCGACACGGCATACCTGCGCATGCCACGTCCACGCTGGCGACGCGGCACGGGCTGGCGCACCCGCCTCACCCGCGTCGCCGAGGCCAACCGCGACCTGCTGGCCGAACACCCGTGGCTCGTCGACGCCGCCGCCCTCAACCGGCCACCGCTCGGGCCCGGCGTCATGGCGAAGTACGAGCACGAGCTCGCCGCCTTCGACGACACCGGACTCGACGACGTCACCACCGACGCCGCCCTCGCCCACCTGCTCGGGTTCGTCCAGGCGCACGCGCTCGCCACCCGCCAGGCTGCCCGCGCGACGGCAGACGCAGACGACTCCGACGAGCAGTGGTGGGCCGCCAACGCACCCGTCCTGGCCCGCGCGTTCGACCCGCAGACCTACCCGCGGGCCGTGCGCATCGGCGCCGCGGCGGGCGAGGCTCAGGGCACCGCCTGGTCGCCCGAGCGGGCGTGGAAGTTCGGCCTGGCGCGCACCCTCGACGGCCTTGGCGCCCTCATCGACCGGGGCTGACGACGCGTCAGACCGCGTAGGTCTGGCCCGCCACGGCGACGTCCAGCGGACCGGACCAGACCGCGGCAGCCTGCGCACGGCATACCTCGGGGTCGTTCCACGCGGGGATGTGCGTGAGCATCAACCGCTGCACTCCCCCGGCTTCGACCGCGGCCTGCGCCGCCCGGCTCCCCGAGAGGTGGATGCCGGTCGTGTCGTCGCGCCCGTCGACGAACGCGCTGTCGGCGAGCGCGAGGTCGGCGCCGGTCATCAACGCACGCAGGTTGGGGCAGGTGTCGGTGTCACCGGTGTAGGCGAGGACCGCGCCGTCGGCCTCGACGCGGAAGCCGTAAGCCTCGACGGGGTGGTTGACACGGTATGCCGTGACGGCGAAAGGACCGACCTGCCTCACCTGGACGTCAGCGAGCTCGTGGAAGCGGAACTCGTTCGTCATCGTGCCGTGCTCGAGCCCGTGGTACATGAGGGCGAACCGCTGCTCGGCGTCGCGCGGCGCGTGGATCGGAAGCTGCCCTTCGACGGGGCCGCCGGGACGGTACTTGCGGGTGACGTAGAGGCCGCACACGTCGACGCAGTGGTCGGGGTGCAGGTGGCTGATGAAGACGGCGTCGAGGTCGGCGAGGTCGAGGTGGCGCTGGAGCGGCCCGAGGGCGCCGTTGCCGAGGTCGAGCACGATCGACCACGTGCGGCCGTCCTGCTCGGCCTGCACGAGGTAGGAGGACGCGGGCGAGTCCGGGCCCGCGAATGACCCTGAGCAGCCGATGACGGTGAGCTTCACGCGACCTCCCCTGCGGCCGTGGCGTCGGGGTGCCCGCCCACGACGACCTTCGTATGCCGCACGGTCGAGTTGCCGTAGACGTCGCCCACCTCGGGCCCGAGGAACCGACGAGCGAGCGCGCGGAACTCCTCGGCGTCGCCGGTGGTGGTGAATCCGTGGCTGGGCGGCGGCAGGTGGGTCGGCCGCAGGGCGTCGCGGTCGGCGAGCACGCGGTAGACGTCCTTGGCCGTCTCGTCGGCACTGGACACGAGGGTGACGAGGTCGCCCATGACGTAGGAGATGGCGCCAGTCAGCAGCGGGTAGTGAGTGCAGCCGAGGACGAGGGTGTCAACGTCGTGCTCGACCAGCGGCGTGAGATAGTCACGGGCGGTCGCGATGACCTCGGGCCCGCTGGTCACACCTGCCTCGACGAGCTCGACGAACCGCGGGCACGGCACGCTGGTGACGTCGAGCTGCGGCGCGGCGGCGAACGCGTCGACGTAGGCGCCGGACTGGTGAGTGCCCTTGGTCGAGATGACGCCGACGCGACCGTTGCGAGTGGCGGCCGCGGCGCGACGGACGGCGGGGCGGATCACCTCGACGACGGGCACGTCGTAGCGCTCGCGGGCGTCGTGGAGGACGGCGGCGCTGGCGGTGTTGCAGGCGATGACCAGAGCCTTGACCCCGTGGTCGACGAGCCGGTCGAGGCACTCGAGCGCGAACTCGCGGGTCTGGGCGATGGGACGCGGGCCGTAAGGAGCACGGGCGGTGTCGCCGAAGTAGGCGACCGACTCGTGCGGCAGCTGGTCGAGCACGGCACGAGCCACGGTCAGGCCCCCGTAGCCCGAGTCGAAGATCCCGATCGGTGCGTCAACCACGCCCCAAGGCTAGGCGGCATACCTCCTGGCGCCAGCATCCGCGCCCCGTCTGGTGCGTCACACCCGGCGGCCCCGCGCGGGCGCCGCGCAACTTTCGGCCACCAACCCGAAACCTCGATGCTGGCCGCGACGGCCGGCCGCAACTTTCGGCCACCAGCCCGAAAGC
Source organism: Actinomycetes bacterium (assembly GCA_023420415.1). GTDB lineage: Bacteria > Actinomycetota > Actinomycetes > Actinomycetales > Dermatophilaceae > Pedococcus. Next base: position 153,283 of record JAEZWF010000014.1, read on the forward strand.
TCAACTGCCGCAGCCCCGCGGCCGCAGCCCGGTCAGGGGCGCAGGGCGTGGGCGAGGGTCTCCTGGAGCCAGGTGAGGAAGTCGTAGACCGCGAGCGCATACACCGCCGGGTCGTCGTCGGGGAGGCTGCTCGCCTGCTCCTCGAGCAGCTCGACGTCGTCGTCGTGCTTGAGCCCGAGCCGCTCACCCAGCACCAGCCGCACATCGGTGAGCGAGATGAGCACCGCCAGTGCCTGCTCCTGGTCGAGGCTGACCTTGTCGTCCTTGCCGCCGGCCGGCGCGGACAGCGCGGCGATGGCAGTGGCCAGGTTGGCGGCCTTGCGCGAGCGCAGCCCGTCCTCGGTGAGCCGGCGGAACTCGGCTGCCATCTGCTCGTCCTGCCGGTTCGCGGTCGGCAGCAGCCGGTCGAGGGCCGGGTCGCGCGGCGCCGGCACGTCGCCCGACAGCTCGGGCACCTGGTCGTCCGCCGACAGGGACACCCCCTGCCCGATCCCGCCGAGCCCGGCGACGATCCGGTCGAACTCGTCGCCGCCGTCCGGCGTGGGCTCGGGGTCGGCCGGCGCGACCAGCTCGTGCACCTGCTCCATCAGCCCCACGACGAGGCCACGTTCGACGGCATCGAGCTTCGCGGCATACCGGCCGTCACGTCGCTTGAACCCGCGCGCCACTCAGTCGTCCTTCTGGAAGGTGGCCCACAGGCCATAGCCCTGGAGTGCCTCGGTGTCGGTCTCCATCTGCTCGCGGCTGCCGTTCGAGACGACCGCGCGACCCTTGACGTGCACGTCCATCATCAGCTTCTCGGCCTTGGACTTGGGGTAGCCGAAGTAGCTCTGGAAGACGAACGTCACGTAGGACATGAGGTTGACGGGGTCGTTCCAGACGAGAGTGATCCACGGGGTGTCCGCCTCGGTCACCTCGTCCGGCGACACCGTCTCCTGCTCGGTGGGGGCGATGGACACGGCTCCACCATAGGCTGCCTGCGTGCCTGCCCTCACACCCAGCACCGCACTGCTCACCGACCACTACGAGCTGACGATGGTCGAGGCCGCCCTGCGCAGCGGGGCCGCCTCGCGCCGGTGCGTCTTCGAGGTGTTCGCCCGCCGCCTGCCCGAGGGTCGGCGCTACGGCGTGGTCGCCGGGACGGGGCGGCTCCTCGAGGCCATCGAGGCGTTCCGGTTCGGCGAGCCGGAGCTCGAGGCGCTGCGCGGAGTCGTCGACGAGGAGACGTTGTCGTTCCTCGCCGGCTATCGCTTCGAGGGCGACATCTGGGGGTATGCCGAGGGCGAGGCTTTCTTTCCCGGCTCGCCGGTGCTCGTGGTCGAGTCCGACTTCGCTCACGGTGTCGTGCTGGAGACGCTGGTGCTGTCAATTCTCAACCACGACAGCGCAATTGCGTCGGCGGCGTCGCGGATGACGTCGGCCGCCGGCGACCGGCCGTGCATCGAGATGGGGTCCCGCCGCACCCACGAGGAGGCGGCCGTCGCAGCCGCGCGGGCGGCATACATCGCGGGTTTCGGCACGACCTCGAACCTCGAGGCGGGCCGGCGCTGGGGCGTGCCGACGGCTGGCACGGCGGCGCATGCCTTCACCCTGCTGCACGACGACGAGCGCGCGGCGTTCGCGGCACAGATCGAGACGCTCGGCAAGGGCACGACGCTGCTCGTCGACACCTACGACGTGCCGGCTGCGGTCGCGACCGCGGTCGAGCTGGCGGGGGCCGAGCTGGGGGCCGTGCGCATCGACTCCGGCGACCTGCTGGTGCAGGCGCGGGAGGTGCGCGAGCAGCTCGACCGCCTCGGCGCCACGAAGACCAAGATCGTCGTGACCTCCGACCTCGACGAGTACGCCATCGCGGCGCTCGCCGCCGCCCCCGTCGACCTCTACGGCGTGGGGACGTCCCTGGTGACGGGGTCGGGCGCGCCCACCGCCGGGATGGTCTACAAGCTGGTGGCGCGCGAGGACGCGTCCGGCGAGCTGGTCGGGGTCGAGAAGAAGAGCAAGGACAAGCAGTCGGTGGGCGGACGCAAGTATGCCCTGCGACGGCGCAACGCCCGCGGTGTCGCCGAGGCTGAGGTCATCGGCATCGGCGAGCCGCCGGTCGACGACGGCGACGACCGGTCGCTGCTGGTGCCGCTGGTGCGGGCCGGTGAGGTGGTCGACCCGGAGGCGCTGTCGCTGGAGAAGGCGCGCACCCGGCATACCGAGTCTCGAGCCGAGCTGCCCGCGGCGGCCCGTCGGCTCCAACGCGGCGAACCCGCCATCCCCACGATCTACGAGGACTGAGCTCCCGCGGCCCCAACCCGGTTCGAGGTATTCGGCGCCCCCTGCGGTAGCCGAATACCTCGAACCGTGGGTCAGCGTCCGTAGATCCAGACCTGCATGCTGCCGCCCACGACCAGGTCGACGCTGGCGCACTTGGCATCGGTCCGCACCACCGTCGTCGGCCAGTGGTGCTGCGACCCGAGGGCCTTCGTCACGACGGCCTCGGCCTCCTTGGCTGACACGCAGCGGTCGGTGATGCCGGACCGGAGGGCGTCACGGACGTCGTAGACGAAGCCCGCGACATCGCGGTCGGGCCGCCGGCTGTTCGGGTCGGTCGTGCGGTCGGGCAGGAACATGGCGGTCTTGGACACGGGGTCGGTGTCGAAGAACCCGCACGGCCCTTCTTCGTACGGCCGGTTGTCGGGCATCACCTTCGTCGTCCACCCGTCCAGTCCGAGCCGTGCGATCTCCGACTGCATGTACGGAACCGCGGTCTCCCTGGTGAAGCAGCGGCTGCTGCCGCCGTCCACCCAGTCCCCGAGTGCGGCGTCGAGCCGCATCGCTGCTGCGGTGTCGGCGGCGGACGCCACCAGCGGCCGGCCGTCGGCGGGGACCTGGCCGCGGGGCACGACGTAGATGTAGCCGCCCCGCGTGAACGCGACCGGGTCGGCGATCTCGGGACGCCCGGACAGCTGTTGGTAACGCTGGCAGTCCGCGACCGGGTCACCGGTCAACGGCGGCCCGCCGGTGGAGTCCAGCTGCTCGGTGGTCCCGTTCGGGTCCTGCCACGTCGTCATGCACGTCAGTCCGTCGCCACCACCGCCGACATACCACTGCTGGTATGCCGCGTAGGCCGCCCCGCCGCCGACGAGGGCGACGCCGAGCGCTGCGGCGATGAGCCCTCTCCGACCGAGGCGCCGGCCCCTCCGCGGCGCCTTGGTGGTTGCTGGTGTGGTCCGGTCGGTCATGGTGATCCCCTCTCGCAGCGCGCTCAGCGCGTGTCGGTCGGTCACCGTGGCGATCGTCGCGTCGTCGATTGGCCGTGCCGCCTTGAGGGCGGTCATCAACTCGTCGCCTCGCAGGTCGTTCATGAGATCTCCTCGGTGCCGCGACGGGCAGGTGCCCATCTGCCAGAGACATGTCCGGATGCGGTAATCCGTTGCATACCAACGGCTTCCATCTTGTCGTCAGGAGCCGAGCCGCGGCCCGGTTCGTCCTCGACAGCCCGCATCGCCTCGCGCAACCGCGCCCGGGCCCGATGCAGCCGCACCCGCACGGTCGCACGCGAGAGACCCATGACGACGGCGATCTCCTCGCGCGCCAGCTCCTCCCAGGCGAGCAGCCGCAAGAGCTCGCGGTCGTCGTCGGGCAGCCGGTCGAGCGCCTCGACCAGACTGGAGTCGGGGTCTGGCGCCGGGTGGACCTGCTGCTGCAGCGAGTCGCGCAGCCGGTCGGCCAAGGCTGAGCGCCGACGCTCGCCCCGGTAGTGGTTCGCGAGGACCCTGCGAGCCACACCGAAGAGCCACGGCCTGGCCTCCGCCCCCACCGGAACGTCCTCCAGACGGCGCCAGGCCACCAAGTACGTCTCGGCGACCACGTCGGCGGCGTCGGCCGGGTCGGCGACGCGCCGCACGGCATACCCGAGCAGGGCAACGTGCGTGCTCTCGAACAGCTCGGAGAAACGCTCCTCCGGCGAACCCATCCGGTCCCCCTCCACGGCGGCAGTCTGTCACCCCCTGCATGTCCGGCCGGTCCGTCAGCGTTACAGCTCACGCGTCACCGGTTCGAGGTAATCGGCGGCCTGAGTCCGGTGGCGGATTACCTCGAACCGCGCGGGAATAGGATCCGCAACATGACCGACTTCGCCGCCGAGGCTGCCGAGCTCGACGCCGCCGACCCGCTCGCCGACTACCCCGACCGGTTCCTCACTCCGGAGGGCGGCGACCTCGTCGCCTACTTCGACGGCAACTCGCTGGGCCGACCCGTGGCGGACGTGCCGCAACGCATGACCGAGTTCGTGCACGGACCGTGGGGCGACCGGCTCATCCGGTCGTGGGACGAGCAGTGGCTCGACCTGCCCCTCGCCCTCGGCGACCGGCTCGGTCGAGCCTGCCTCGGCGCCGGGCCCGGCCAGACCTTCGTCGGCGACTCGACCACGGTGCTGCTCTACAAGCTGTGCCGCGCGGCCGTCGACCACCAGGCCGACCAAGGGCGCACCGAGATCGTCCTCGACACCGACAACTTCCCCACCGACCGCTACATCCTCGAAGGCATCGCCGCCGAGCGGGGCCTGACGCTGCGTTGGATCGAGGCCGATGAGCGCGCAGGCGTGACGGTCGAGCAGGTGCGCGAGGTCGTCGGCCCGCAGACCGCACTCGCCGTCTTCAGCCACGTGGCCTACCGCTCGGGCTTCATCGCCGACGCAGCCGCCATCTCCGCGGCGGTCCACGATGCCGGCGGCCTCGTGCTGTGGGACCTGTGCCACACCGGCGGCTCCGTGCCGGCCCACCTCGACGACTGGGGCGCGGACCTCGCCGTCGGCTGTTCGTACAAGTACCTCAATGGCGGCCCCGGTTCGCCCGCCTGGGGCTACGTCGCGAGCCGGCACCACGGCATACTCCGCCAGCCGATCCAAGGCTGGCTCGGCCGCAAGGACGCCTTCACGATGGGCCCGGGCTACGAACCCGCCGACGGCATCCGCGCGTTCATCTCTGGTACTCCCCCGATCCTGGCGATGGTGCCGCTGCAGGCGAGTCTCGACCTCGTCGAGGAGGCAGGCATCGACGCCATCCGCGACAAGTCCGTCAAGCTCACCGACTTCGTCATCCGCTATGTCGACGAGGAGCTCGCCGACCTCGGCGTGGAGGTCGCAAGCCCGCGCGACCCCGCGCTTCGTGGTGGGCATGTCACGTTGCGGCGCAACGGTTTTCGCGCAGTCAACCAAACCCTGTGGGACGAAGGCGTCATCCCCGACTACCGCGAGCCGGACGGCATACGCATCGGTCTGTCACCGCTGTCCACCAGCTTCGCCGAGGTGGTGGACGGACTCGACGCGCTGCGCGACGCCATCGAGCGGCTCGACGCCTTCCAGTGACCCGCCGTAGCGTGGAGCCATGATCACCGCACCCCGGGCACTGGTCATCGTCGACGTGCAGAACGACTTCTGCGAGGGCGGCTCGCTCGCCGTCGCGGGCGGCGCCGAGGTCGCCCGCCGCATCAGCGCGCACGTCGAGGAGAACACGCGAGGGTATGCCGCGATCGTCGCCACCGCGGACTGGCACGAGGACCCCGGCGACCACTGGTCGGCTGACCCCGACTTCAGGGACACCTGGCCGGTCCACTGCAGGGTCGGCACCGACGGCGCGCTCTTCCACCCGCACGCCGAGGCTGCGTTCGAGCAGGTCGAGGCGATCTTCCGCAAGGGCCTGCACGAGGCGGCCTACAGCGGGTTCGAGGGCTTCACCGTCGAAGGCGACCGACGCATCCCTCTAGCCGACTGGCTGCGTGAGCGCGCCATCGAGGAGGTCGACGTCGTCGGCATCGCCACCGACCACTGCGTGCGAGCCACTGCCCTCGACGCCGCCGAGGAGGGCTTCACCACGACGGTGCTGCTCGACCTGACCGCGGGCGTCGCCCCCGACACGACCGAGGCTGCGATCGCTGCGCTGACCGAGGCCGGTGTCACGGTCGACGGGACCTCGTCACCCGCCTAGGACGCCAGGAACTCCCGCGCCCCGCGCAGCCTCGTCGTCAGCTGCGCCCTCGTGCGGCTGCTGTCGAGGCGCACGTCGAGGGGACCGGGCACCCCGCTCGCGGCCCGCGACCCGGGCCGCAGCAAGGCGGGGTCGAGGCCGTCCCGTGCCGCGACCAGCAGGCCGATCTCGTGTCGGCTCACGGCGTCCGGACCCGCGCAGTGCAACACGCCGGACATCCCGTCGTGCGCGATCTCGTGCAGCGCCTCGGCGAGGTCATGCACGTGGACGGGGCAGCGGACATCGTCGGTGAACAACACCCCGTCACCCTCGCCGCTGGCCAGGTCGTGCACGAGCCGCTCCATCGGCGAAGGCCGCCCGGCAGAGGACCCGAGCACGAGCGAGGTGCGGACGACTGCACCCTCCGGCACCAGCTCGGTGACCGCCTGCTCGGCAGCCAACTTGGCGCGTCCGTAGTCGCTCACCGGGTGCGGCGTCGCGTCCTCGGCGACCGTCGGGCTGCTCCCGTCGAACACCACGTCGCTCGAGACGTGGACCAGCCGCGCACCGACGCTCGCACAGGCCAGGGCCACGTGCGCGGGCCCGGCTGCGGTCGTCGACCAGTCGTCCTGCCGGTATGCCGTCGTGACCACGACGTCGGGGCGAAGCCGACCGATGAGCTCCTGGACGGCATACCCCTCCCGCACGTCGAGGCGGTGTGCCTGCACTGGTGCGGGCACGACTCCGTGCAGGTGGGTGCCGTGGACATCGTCACCGTGGGCGACGCCGACCTCGGCCAGCACCGCTCCGACGGCGCCGCTGGCGCCGACGACGAGCAACCGGGTCAGTGACGACCACCCTCGGCGGCACCCTCCACGACGACCGGCTGACCGTTCGACACGAGCTTCCAGTCGTAGGTCGTGAAGGTCGTCGGGTCGATGACGCCGTTCTCCGTCGTCCAGTCGATGAGCAGCTGGCGGATCTCGATCTGGGCGTTCCACAGGACCGGGGCCGTCTTGACGCCGGGGAAGTTGCCGCCGCCGCTCTGCCGGTAGTTGTTGATGGCGATGACGAACTGCCCGGCAAGGTCGAGGGGCTGACCGTCGTAGGTGAGGTTGGTGATCCGCTGCCCGACCGGCTTGGCGATGTCGATGTCGTAGGCCAGGGAGGCGTCGAGCCCGCCCATCACGTCGTAGTTGTAGTCCGGCGTGCCATCCGGGGCGGTGGCCGTGGGCGCGTTGGTCACCTGGTCGGGGCTGTAGGGACCGGTGCCGTTGACCTGCTTGAAGTAGGCCGCGGAGAACTCGAGGTAGTCCTTGACCTGCTGGCCGGTGAACCGGATGCCCAGCAGGGTGTTGTCGTAGATGTACAGCCCCGCGACGTCGCGGACGGTCACATCACCCGCGGGGATCGCGGCGTCCCGGTTGAACGGTGCCGCGATCGACAGGACCGGCAACGACTCGTCGGCCGTGCCCACGAGGGCGTCCTTGACCGCCTGGCCCTGCACGTGGTTGATGAAGTCGAGCGCAGCCGTGTCCTCGAACCGAGCTGTGGCCGCCGACATCGCGATCGTGCAGGTGCCGATGACCGAGTTCACGTAGGTGCGCACCACCGCGTGGTCCTGCGCCACGAGGCCCGCGACCTCCTTGTCCTCGGCGACGGTGTTGGCGTTGAGGAGGGTCGAGCGGCTGGTCGCCAGGTGCCACCTGCCCTTGTGCTGCTCGAGCTCGAACTCCATGACCGACAGGCGCATGCCCCACTTGAGCGGCTCGCTCAGCAGGACCTGCTTGCCCGGGGTGACCTTGCTGGCGACGAACCGCTGCGGGATCTCCACGTGGGCGTGCCCGACCAGCACCGCGTCGACGTCGGCGACCTGCTCGGCCAGCTGGGTGGACGCGTTCTCCGGGAAGGGCAGCGCGTCACCGTACGACGACCCGGGGGTGGCGCCGGAGTGGCACGACACGATGACCAGGTCGCACCCGGCCGCCTTGAGCCTCGGCACCATCACCTTGGCCTGCTCGACGATCCCGGGGAACTTGACCTGCCCCTCGACGTTGGCCTTGTCCCAGATCGCCACACCGGGGGTGACGAGGCCGAGGATGCCGACCTTGACGTCGCGCCCGCCGCGGGCCTTGAACGACCTGATGACGTAGGGCTTGAAGATGGGCGCACCGGTGTTCCAGTCGACCGAGTTGGCCGACAGCAGTGGGAAGTTGCACTGCGCCTCGAACGCGCGCAGCGTGTCGAGCCCGTAGTTGTACTCGTGGTTGCCGAGGGCGGCCGCGTCGTAGCCGAGGGCGTTCATGGCCTTGGCCATGGGGTGCACCGAGTCGCCCGTGATGGGGTCGATCTTGGCGTAGTAGTAGGCCAGGGGCGTGCCCTGGATGGTGTCGCCCGCGTCCAGGAGCAGCGTCGGGGCGCCCTTGGTCTCGGCGCGTACACCCTTGACGAGGGTGGCGATCTTGGCCAGGCCGATGTCGTTGTGCGCCGCGTCGTCGTACTCGGCGTCCTTGAAGTAGTCCCAGTTCAGCGTGTTGCCGTGGGTGTCGGTCGTGCCCATCACGGTGAGCCGGAACCGCCCCGGGCGATGGGCGGGGGCGCCGGCACCCTCGGGAGCCGCCTCAGCCGTGCCGGGGTGGGCCAGGAACGCCAGCCCGGCGCCGCCCACGACGGCCATGCCCAGCATCTGACGGCGCGACCGCTCGACCTCGCTCAGCGCGGCAACGGCAGCGGTGGCACGGGGGCTGGACATGAGACCTCCAGGGGTGGTTCAGGCGCGAGTGCGGCCTCGTCCACGACGACGAGGGCGAACATCCAGCCTAACCACGGGACCGGGCCCCCGGATAGGGGGTCGCCGGCCCCTGTGACCGCCCAGCACCCACGGCGGTCCATCGACGCCCCAACGACGGCGCCCGCGGAGGCACCCCCCAACGACGGCGCCGGCGGCGCCACCCCCGGCAAGCTCAGCCGATCGAGTAGTCCGACCCGTCCGCCGCGCCCGACCCCTTCAGCCAGCTCGCGGCATACCGGCCGTCGTCGACCGCCCGCCCACCCTCGCCGAGCTCCAACGGGCGGAAGGTGTCGACCATGACGGCGAGCTCGTCGAAGTACTCGACCCCGATCGACGCCTCGGACGCTCCCGGCTGTGGCCCGTGGGCGTGCCCGCCCGGGTGCACCGAGATCGAGCCCTTGCCGATGCCGGAGCCCTTGCGTGCCTCGTAGTCACCGTCGACGTAGAACATGATCTCGTCGCTGTCGACGTTGGAGTGGTAGTAGGGCACGGGGATCGAAAGGGGGTGGTAGTCGACCTTGCGCGGCACGAAGTTGCAGATGACGAAGTTCCAGCCCTCGAAGACCTGGTGGACCGGCGGCGGCTGGTGCACTCGTCCCGTGATCGGCTCGTAGTCGCGCACGTTGAACGCGTAGGGGTAGAGGCAGCCGTCCCAGCCGACGACGTCGAGGGGGTGGAACGGCAGCTCGTGGATCGTGCCGACGATGCCCGACGGCCCGTTGCCGCGGTGCTTGATGTAGACCTCGCTCGCGTCGGTGGCCTTCTCGCCGACGTCCTCCGCCAGCAGCGGGCCGGTCGGCGGCCTCAGGTCGCGCTCGCAGTAGGGCGCGTGCTCGAGGAACTGGCCGTACTTCGACAGGTACCGCTTCGGCGGCGCGATGTGGCTGTTGCCCTCGATGCAGTAGGCGCGCAGCGGGTCCTTGGTGGAGCGCTTGGGGATCCAGCGGTGGGTCGTCGCGCGCGGGATGACGAGGTAGTCGCCCTCGGCGACGTCGAAGGCGCCGAAGACGGTCTCGACGCGCGCCCTCCCGCGCTCGACGTAGACGACCTCGTCGCCAATTCCGTTGCGGTACCAAGGACTCGGCGCGCCCGCGACGACGTAGGAGATGCGCACGTCGCCGTTGCCGAGCACGAGCCGCCGACCGGTCACGACGTCGGTGTTCTTGACGTCCTTGGCCTCGAAGAGGTCGTGCAGCTTCAGGTGTCGAGGCTTGAGCGGGTGGTTCGGGGTGGTAGCCAGGTCGCCGATGGTCCACTCGCGCGCGCCGGCGATCGTCGACGGGATGTTGCGGTGGTAGAGCAGCGAGGAGTCGGAGGAGAAGCCCTCCTCCCCCATCAGCTCCTCGTAGTAGAGCTCACCGGTCTTGCCGCGTCCGGCCGGTCGCCGGTGCTGGGTGTGCCGCTTGGGCGGGATGCTGCCCATCGCCTGGTAGTGCGCCATCACTCGCTCTCTCTCGTCGCCCGAGGGTTGCTGCTCCGAGCATGGCACGTCGCGGCGCTAGTAACGTCGGCGGCATGACGTCCAGGCCATCCCTCGCCGACCGTCCGGCCGAGCCCGCCCTCTTCGCGCGCCTCATCGACGACGCAGCCGTCTTCCCACCCGGGAACGCGCCGTTGTGGGGGGCGCTCACCGCCCATCGGGAGCACCGCAGGGCCTGGTATGCCGCGTGCGTGGGTCCGTTGCTCGTGCCGGCTTCCGACGCGGCCGAGTTCGTGCACCTCACCGATGACGGTGGGGACCCCGTCCAGATCTCCGTCGTCGGCCGGCCCGATGTGCCGGCGGAGGAGGTTCGCGGTGCGGCGGCGACCCTGCGCGAGTCGTCCGGGGGGATCGTCGTCGGGGTCGAACTGGGCTGGTTCGAGGGGTGGCGCGACTTGTCCTGGGACCGCGACCCGGTCTCGTTGGAGGTGCCGCGTGGTGCGGCACAGGCAACCGCCATCGCCGACATCGCAGCCGAGGCCAACGACACCGTGGCGGTGCAGGCCAAGTTCCGCACCGGCGCGACTGCGAGCTGGCCGTGGCCCGACGAGCAGGAGCTCGCCACCTTCTTCCGCACCAGCATCGACCATGACCTCGGTTTCAAGCTGACCGGCGGACTGCACCACGCGGTGCGCGGCACCTACGACGGCGAGGAGCAGCACGGCATACTCAACGTGCTGGTTGCCGTGCGCTGGGCACTCAACGGCGATGACGTCGACGAGCTCGTTCCCCTTCTGGCAGAACGCGATCCGGCGGTTCTGGTCGAGCACGTCACGCGTATGAGTGCTGCCGACGCCTCCATCGTCCGCGCCTTCTTCACCGCCTACGGGTGCTGTGGCGTGACTGACCCCATCAACGAGCTGGCCGCGCTCGGCCTGCTGGAAGGACCCGCATGACGACCTGGGTGGAAGTGCCCGCCGACTCCGAGTTCGGACTGTCCAACCTGCCGTACGGCGTCTTCTCGACACCGGGCGCTTCTCCTCGCGTGGGAGTGCGCATCGGCGACCACGTGCTCGACGTGAGCGAGGTGACCCGGATCGGGCGTGACGAGGTGGGCGTCGGGGACGGACCCGACCTGACCGCCGCGTGGGAGCAGCCGAGCCTCAACGCCTTCCTGCAGCTGGGTCGCCCGGCATGGACCACCGCCCGCGAGTGGCTCACCGAGGTGCTCTCGAACCCGGTGCACGAGAAGCGAACTCGTCCGCATCTGGTGCCTTTGGCCGACGCGACCATGCACCTGCCGATTGAGGTCGCCGACTACGTCGACTTCTACGCCAGTGAGCACCACGCCAGCAACATCGGCCGCATCTTCCGACCGGACTCCGAGCCGCTGACGCCGAACTGGAAGCACCTGCCGATCGGCTACCACGGACGATCCGGCACCGTTGTCGTGTCGGGCACCGAGGTGGTGCGCCCCAGCGGCCAGCGCAAGGCCCCCACCGACGCGGAGCCCACGTTCGGACCGAGCATCAAGCTCGACATCGAGGCCGAGCTCGGGTTCGTCGTCGGCGGCTCGTCGCAGATCGGTGCACCCGTCTCGGTGCGCCAGGCAGCCGATGACCACCTCTTCGGCGTCGTCCTGCTCAACGACTGGAGTGCCCGCGACATCCAGGCCTGGGAGTACGTGCCGCTCGGGCCGTTCCTCGGCAAGTCATTCGCCACGTCGATCTCACCGTGGGTCGTGACCACGGATGCCCTTGCGGCAGCGCGGGTTTCGCTTCCCGGACAGGATCCCGAGCCGCTGCCCTACCTGCGCGCAGACCAGGCCGCCGCGGACGGCGGCGACGCGGCATACGGGCTCGACATCCACTATGAGGTGGTCTGGAACGGCACCGTGGTGTCGCGGCCGGAGTACCGCGACATGTACTGGTCACCGGCGCAGATGCTCGCGCACCTCACGGTCAACGGGGCATCGATCCGCAGTGGCGACCTCTTCGGGTCAGGCACGATCTCGGGCGCCGACCCGGCCTCGCGCGGCAGCTTTCTGGAGCTCAGCTGGAACGGCACGGAGCCGCTCACGCTCGACGACGGCAGCAGCCGGTCGTTCATCGAGGACGGCGACACGCTCGTCCTGCGCGCCTGGGCGCCCGGCGCCGACGGTGAGCGCATCGGGCTCGGCGAGGTGACCGGGACGGTGACGCCTGCCCCGTGAGGGCGCAGGTCAGTCGCGACGCTGCTTTCCGACGACCACCACGGTGCCGGCGGCCTTGTCGTGCAACGCCTGTCGCTGCTGGTCCCAAGCCGGCCAGAGCAGGTCGAGGATGCGCCCGACGAAGCCGAACAGGCCCAGCAACGGCAACGCCTGCAGCACGAACAAGGCCACCGCGAAGCCGACCCGCCGCAGCACCGCCGCGCTGGAGGGGACACCCGGCCGGGCCAGCTCGCGCACGCTGATGTTGCAGACCGCCTTGCCGGGCGTCTGGCCGCTGCGCTTGAGGAAGTACCACTGGTAGAGGAAGAAGACGCCGATACCGATGATGCTGTAGACCATGAGCGCACCGGCGTCGACCCGCTCGATGAGACCCTGGATGTCGGGCTGGGTGCCGGCCTCCACCTGGTTGGCCATGTCCAGGGCCCCGCGCATGTAGTCGGCCATCGCCTGCCACAGGAAGTAGCCGCCGAAGACCAGCCCGAGTAGCAGCTGCAGGATCCAGTCGATGATGAACGCACCGGCTCGCTGCCCGTAGCTCGCGAGGGGCCGGCCGTCGGGCGTCGCGGGACCACTCCACTGCTGGCCCCACTGCTGCCCCTGCCCGGGCTGCTGCCACCCCGGCGGGGCGCCCTGGCCGGGCTGCTGGCCCCACTGCTGCTGCGGGTGAGCCGGAGAGTTCCACGCGCTCGAGGTCGGTGTCCCGGGGAACTGCGGGTTCGCCTGCGTGCTGGCCTGGTGGCTCGCCTGCCCGGTCTGCCCCTGCCCCCTCTGCTCCTGCCCGGTGGGCTCCGCGACCGGCTGTGCGCGCCGGGTCGTGCGCGGCTGCTTGTGCGCGGTCCACACGATGCCGTCGAAGTAGCGCAGCTGCTCGGCGTCCTCGGGGTCGTCGTACCAGCCCGGGCTGGTGGGCGTCTCCATGGGCCAAGCCTCTCACGCACTGGCTCTGCCGAGCGTCACGGGTCACCCGCTCGTAGGGTGCTTTCCCATGAGCAGCAACGACTCCGTCCTGCGGACCAAGCCCGTCGAGGACGTCCTCGCCCAGCAGGGTGACGCCGGCAGCGAGGGCGATGGACGCCACCTCAGTCGCCGCCTCGGCGCCAAGGACCTGATGGGCTTCGGCATCGGGATCGTCATCGGCACCGGCATCTTCACCCTCACCGGCATCGAGGCAAAGAACCACGCCGGGCCAGGGGTCGTGCTGTCCTTCGCCATCGCCGGTGTCGTCAGCCTGCTGGCAGCACTCTGCTACGCCGAGCTCGCCTCCGCCGTCCCCACCGCGGGAAGCGCGTACACCTACGCCTACGCGACGATCGGCGAGATCTTCGCCTGGATCATCGGCTGGGACCTCATCCTCGAGTTCGCCCTCGGCGCCGCCGTGGTCGCGCGCGGCTGGTCGGGCTACCTCCAGGAGCTCTTCGACCTGCCGACGACGCTCTTCGGTGAGGAGGCGCCGGTCAACGTCGGCGCCGTGGCCATCGTGCTCGTCCTGGGCATCGTCGCCGTCGTCGGCATCCGCGAGAGCGCCCGCGTGACGAACACCCTGGTCGTCATCAAGGTCGCCATCTGCGCGTTCGTCATCGTCCTCGGGGCGACCTTCGTGCGGTCCACCCACCTCACGCCGTTCATCCCCCCGTCGCAGCCCGCCGAGTCCGAGTCGGGGCTCAGCCAGCCGCTCAGCCAGGTGCTGTTCGGCATCGAGCCGTCGGCCTTCGGCATGGCCGGCGTGCTCACCGCCGCGGCCGTGGTCTTCTTCTCCTACACCGGCTTCGAGGCCGTCGCCAACCTCGGTGAGGAGACGCGCAAGCCCAGTCGCGACCTGCCACTCGGCCTGCTCGGCACCCTGGGCATCTGCACCGTCCTCTACATCGGCGTCTCCCTCGTCCTCACCGGGATGGTCGACTACCGCCAGATCAACGAGGGCGCCCCGATCGCCAGCGCCTTCGAGTCGGTCGGTGCGCACTGGGCCGCCAACCTCATCTCGGTCGCTGCCGTCGCAGGACTGACCTCGGTGATCCTCGTCGACATCGTCGCGATGGGCCGCATCGGCTTCTCCATGGGCCGCGACCGGCTGCTCCCGCCGGCTGTCGCGAAGGTCCACCCGCGGTGGGGCACGCCGTACCGGATCACCATCGGCACAGCGCTTTTCGTCATGGTCCTGGCCGCACTGATCCCCCTCGACGAGCTCGCCAACCTGGTCAGCATCGGCACGCTCTTCGCCTTCGTCGTGGTCTCGATCGCCGTGCCGATCCTGCGCCGCACCAAGCCGGACATGAAGCGCCCCTTCCGGGTGCCCCTCTCCCCCGTCATCCCGATCCTGTCGGCACTGGCCTGCCTCTACCTCATGACGAACCTGTCGCTGGAGACGTGGTGGCGCTTCGCCGTCTGGATGCTGCTCGGGTTCCTCGTCTACTTCGTCTACGGCCGCCGCAACGCCCGCCTCGGCACTAGGCGACAGGCCCGCGACGGGTCAACACCGAGCCCAGACCCCACGACGTGACCCTGTCCGGGCGCAACCGGATCTCACCGCGCGCCTCGTCGACCCGTGCCCGGCCACGCAGCAGCAGGGCCCACGGCGCCCAACCGCCCGCGGTGTCCACACCGTCGATCGTGACCGCGACCTGACCGTTGGCGCGCACGTGCCGTGCCCGCCGGGTGGTCGGCACGTCACGACCTCCGAGCACGAGCTCGCCTGCGTCGTCGTCCCACGCCCAGCCCCCGGGCACGACGTGTGGCCGGCCTCGTTCGTCCACCGTCGCGATGCGTGCCAGCGCCCTGGGGCCACCGCCGCGCAAGAAGGCCAGCTCCTCCTCGCCGAGTCGGACGCGCTGGTCGGACATGGCACCCTCCAATGCTTGACTACTTCAAGTAACTCAACCATGCGTTGAGACACTTGAATATGTCAACCATTGAGGCGACCCAGTATCCTGGCCACATGGCCCAGGACAAACCCACGGACACGGAGCTGGCCGAGAGCCGTGAGCTCAGCGGGCGCATCTTCGCGGTGGCCGACCTCGCGCGACAGACATTCGCCGACGTGTCCGCCAGCCACGGCCTCACCGCCCAACAGGCTCGCACCGTGCTCCTCCTCGAGGACCCCCAGCCCATGTCCGCCATCGCAGAGCACTTGCGCTGCGACCCTTCCAACGTCACCGGTCTGGCCGACCGGCTGGAGCGAGCCGGCACCATCGAACGCATCCCGGGCCCGGACCGACGCACCCGCCTCCTTCGGCTCACCAGGGACGGCCGCAGGCTTCGCGCCCGTCTGGCGACGTCAGTCGCCAAGCGTTCCACCCTGACTGCGCGTCTCTCCCGCCCAGAGCGCGCCCAGCTCGCACTTCTGCTCGACAAGGTCCTCGCCGACTGAGAGAGGCGGGTATGCCGCGTGGTCACCCACGCGGCATACCCGCCTCTGCTTGTTGCTCAGGGAATGCGAAACGCGTTGCGGCCCTGTGGTTTTCGGAAAGCTCAGAGGTTTCCGCGCGCGTCCTGCTCGCGTTCGATCGCCTCGAACAGCGCCTTGAAGTTGCCCTTGCCGAAGCCGAGCGACCCGTGGCGCTCGATGATCTCGAAGAACACCGTGGGACGGTCGCCGAGCGGCTTGGTGAAGATCTGCAGCAGGTAGCCGTCCTCGTCGCGGTCGACGAGGATCTTGCGGGACTGGAGCTCCGCGATCGGCACGCGCACCTCGCCGATGCGGGCGCGCAGCTCGGGGTCCTCGTAGTAGGAGTCCGGGGTGTCGAGGAACTCGATCCCGTTGGCGCGCAGCTCATCCACGGTGCGCAGGATGTCGCCGGTCGCGAGTGCGAGGTGCTGGGCGCCCGGACCGTTGTAGAACTCGAGGTACTCGTCGATCTGCGACTTCTTCTTCGCGATGGCCGGCTCGTTGAGTGGGAACTTCACGCGGTGGTTGCCGTTGGCGACGACCTTGGACATGAGCGCGGAGTAGTCGGTGGCGATGTCGTCGCCGATGAACTCGGCCATGTTCACGAAGCCCATGACCCGGTTGTAGAACGCGACCCACTCGTCCATCTTGCCGAGCTCGACGTTGCCGACGATGTGGTCGAGCGCCTGGAAGAGACGCTTCGGCGCACCGTCGCGCTTCTCGTAGGTCGAGGACTTGGCGACGTACCCGGGAAGGTACGGGCCGGCATACGTCTGCCCGTCGACGACCCGCTGGACGAGGGTGTGCACGGTCTCGCCGTAGGTGCCGATGGAGGCGATGCGGATGGTGCCGAACTCGTCGGTGAGGTTCTCGGGCTCGCGGACGACGCGGGCGCCGGCGGCCTTGGCCTGGGCGACGCACTTGTCGACGTCGGGCACCTCGAGCGAGATGTCGACGACGCCGTCACCGTGCTTCGCGTGGTGCTCGATGAGTGGGCTGTCGGGGCTGACGGCGCCGTTGAGGACGAACCGGATCGAGCCCGACTTGAGGACGAACGACTTGTGGTCGCGTTGGCCGTTCTCCGGGCCGGCGTAGGCGACGAGCTCCATGCCCCACGCGGACTGGTAGTAGTGCGCGGCCTGCGTGGCGTTGCCGACGACGAAGACGATGGCGTCCCAGCCGGTTACGGGGAACGGGTCCTTGGTCTCGTCGTACTCGACGAGGCCGACGAGCTGCTTGAGCTGCTCGATGTCGAGGTCGGCCTCGCGCTCCTGTGGGGTCAGGTCCAGGGTGTCGGTCATGGTGCGCAGCGTGCCGTGTGGGCGCCTGGGTGTGCAACGGTATGCCGCCGCGGTGCACAGCATGTGCACAATGGTCGCCTTGGGTGCGGTTTCAGTGGACAATGTGCCCATGCCTGTGCCCGACGCGCTCGACGACCTGGACCGACGGATCGTGGCGCTGTTCACCGAGCAGCCGCAGATCGGCGTCCTCGGTGCCTCGCGCGAGCTGGCCGTGGCACGCGGCACCGTGCAGGCGCGGCTCGACCGGCTGGTGGCCCGCGGAGTGATCCGGTCGTGGGCGCCGCAGCTCGACCCGGCTGCGATGGGCTACCCGGTGTCGGCGTTCTGCACGCTCGAGATCCGCCAGGGGCGCGGCCACACCCCGGTCGTGGAGCATCTCTCGCGCATCCCCGAGGTGCTCGAGGCGCACACCATCACCGGCTCCGGTGACCTGTTCGTCCACGTCGTCGCCCGCGACAACGCCGACCTGCAGCGGGTGATCGACGCCGTCGTCGACGACACACACGTGGTGCGCGCCAGCACCGCGATCTCGCTGGCCACCCGCATCCCGCTGCGCACCCTCCCCCTCCTCACCGCAACCTGAGCGCCCCATAGGGGTTCACATTGCAGGCGACCCCGGGATCAGCGGCGGCCGACGAGCCAGTCGCGGATCTTGCCGATCCGCGCGGCCACCTGCTCGGACGTCGCCGCGTCCAGCGCCGGCCCGCCGCACGCCCGCCGCAGGTCGTTGTGCACCACGCCGTGCGGCACCGACTGCTTGCGGGCGTAGGCCGCGACGAGCTTGTTGAGCTCCTTGCGCTGGGCAGCCAGCGCCCGGTGCGCCGACACCGGCGCCGCTGCCGCCTTGGGCCGGCGGCTGCTCTGGGCCGTCTGCCGCTCGTGCAGCAGCGTCGCGACCTGGTCCGGCTCGAGCAGCCCCGGCAGCCCGAGGTACTCCTGCTCGTCCTCGGACCCGACCGCCGCGCCCAGCCCGAACTGCTTGGCATCGAACAGCACGTGGTCGAACTCGGCGTCGGACTCCAGCGCCTCGAACGCCGGCTGGTCGACGTCCGGCGTGCTGGCGGTGCGGTTGGCGGCCGCGACCAGCGCGTCCTCCTCCGCCCACATCGACGCTTCCTGGTCGGCGGGCGTCACCCGGTCGAGGGCGTGGTCACGCTCCTCCTCCAGCCGGGCGGCGTGTTCGAGGATCACCGGCACCGACGGCAGGAACACCGACGCCGTCTCACCGCGCCGCCGCGCCCGCACGAACCGCCCCACGGCCTGCGCGAAGAACAGCGGCGTCGACGTCGACGTGGCATAGACACCGACGCACAGCCGCGGCACGTCGACGCCCTCGGACACCATGCGCACGGCGACCATCCAGCGTGACTGCGACGCGGCATACTCCTCGATCCGCGCCGACGAGCCGGCGTCGTCCGACAGCACCAGCGTCGGTTTCTCCCCCGTGATCGACTCGAGGATGCGCGCGTAGGCGCGCGCCGATGTCTGGTTGGACGCGATGACGAGCGCCCCCGCGTCGGGCACTCCGCGGCGCACCTCGGTCAGCCGCTTGTCAGCCGCCGCCAGCACCGCCGGGATCCATTCTCCCTTGGGGTCCAACGCAGTTCGCCACGCCTGCGCGGTCGCGTCCTTGGTGAGCGGCTCCCCCAACCGCGCGGCCACCTCGTCGCCTGCGCGCGTCCGCCAGCGCATGGCCCCGCCGTAGGCCATGAACAGCACCGGCCGCACGACCCCGTCACGCAACGCCTCGGCATACCCGTAGGTGTAGTCGGCAGCCGACCGACGGATGCCGTCCACGCCCTCGGCGTACGTGACGAACGGGATCGGCGAGGTGTCGGAGCGAAAGGGTGTGCCTGTCAGCGCGAGTCGTCGTGTCGCAGGCTCGAACGCCTCACGGATGGCATCACCCCACGACTTGTTGTCGCCGCCGTGGTGGATCTCGTCGAGGATCACCAGGGTCGGCGCGGTCTCGGTGCGGGTGCGGTGCAGCGCCGGTCGGCTCGCGACCTGGGCATAGGTCAGCGCGACACCGTCGTACTCGCTGGAGTGGCGCGCCGAGGAGTTGGAGAACTTGGGGTCGATGTGGATGCCGACCCGCGCCGCCGCCTCGGCCCACTGCACCTTGAGGTGCTCGGTGGGCGCGACGATGGTGACTGCGGAGATGGTCCCGCGGCCGAGCAGCTCGGTGGCGAGCCGCAGCGCATAGGTGGTCTTCCCCGCGCCGGGCGTCGCGACCGCGAGGAAGTCTCGTGGCGTCGCCCGCAGGTATGCCGTGAGGGCGGCCTGCTGCCAGGCGCGCAGCTTCGACGCCGTCCCCCAGGCCGCCCGCTCCGGGAACGCTGGTGACAGGTGCTCGGCGGCCGACGTACTCATAGGCGAGCCACGATAACCGTTGCGCCGCAATGACATGCCGAGGCCCCGGCATACGAGCCGGGGCCTCGGTGGTGTGCTAGGGCGCGACCGTGGGTCGGGGTCACGCCGTTGCCGCGCAGGTCGCCGCGGAGGTCGCCGCGCAGGTCGCCGCGCGGCTCACGCGCAGGTCAGCCGCGATAGGTCGCCCACTGGTTCTGCATGCGGGTGATCTGGCCGGCGCTGAAGGTGTTCATGCACGAGTCGTCGGTGTAGTCCATGAAGTTCTTGATCGGGTCCAGGCCGCTGGCGGTGCAGGTGTCGCGGCCGGTCGGGCAGCCGAAGGCCGGAGAAGCCTCGGCCGGGGTGTCGGACACGTAGTCACCGGGAGCGGCGCAGCCGCCCTGGAAGGTGTGGTACAGCCCCATCCAGTGGCCGACCTCGTGCGTGCCGGTGTCACCCTCGTTGTACGGCGACAGGGTGCCACCGGGCAGCGAGCGGTAGTCGAGCACGACGCCGTCGAGGGTGAGGTTGCCGCCCGGGAACTGCGCGTAGCCGAGGGTGCCGTCGCTGAACGTCGTCGAGTACATGTTGAGCGCGTTGGTGCTGCCCTTGTGCAGTGCGGTCTTCATCGCCTTGGCGTCACTCGGCTCGCTGCCGTTCTGCGGCATCGCGATGCTGAACCAGTCACTGTTCGTGGTGGTCTCGGTGCCGGCCAGGGTGAACGAGAACCCTGCCGAGGCGTAGGCATTGTTGAGCACGCTCAGCTGGCTGTTGATCTGGGTGGTCGTGAGCTTGCCCGCGGTGCCGTTGGTGATGACGTGCCAGTAGACGGGGATCGACGTGGCCACCGTCCGCTTGGCGAGGCGACCGTCCTTGGTGACGAGGCGACCCTGCGAGTCCTGGCTGAGGCCCTTGGCCTTGGCTGCCTTGGCAAACGCCGCCTCCATCGCCTTGGTCTGGGCGTCGGTGAACTGGTGCGGGTCGGTGCGGTTGCCACCCTTGGCCGCACGGGCGGCGTTGGTGGCGTCGTCGTTGGTGACACACGTCGCGGCAGCGCCGGTGGCGGCCGCGAGGGGCTGGGCCTGGGCCGTCGAGCTGCCGAGGGCCACGGCGAGGCCGGTCAGGGCCAGGGCCGACAGGGCGAGTCGGGGACGAAGCTTCATGAGCATCCTTTCGCGAGGGCCGACGGTCGGGGTCGACCGTGGCACCCGCGCAACGCTAGGTCGCTGACCTGCAGGAATGCGACTGCGGTTCCTCTACTCGCGGTAAAGAAGTCCTCCGGAAACGGTTGGGTTGGTCAGCGTCGCGCCAGCGTGGCAGCCGACCTACTCCTCGCCGTCCTGCGGCGCCCGCAGCCCTTCGTAGATTTCCTTGCAGGTCGGGCAGACGGGGAACTTCTTCGGGTCGCGCCCGGGCACCCAGACCTTGCCGCACAGCGCGACCACGGGCTCACCGGACAGCGCGCTCTCCAGGATCTTCTCCTTGCGCACGTAGTGCGAGAACCGCTCGTGGTCGCCCGGCTCCTGCACCTGCTCCTCGACCTGCTCGCGCTCGAGCACGGCGGTGCTGGTCTGGCGCTGCGGCTCAGCCTGGGGGGCCAGCGGGTCGTCCAGCGGGATCTGGGGCTCGCTCATCCCCCGAGTGTATGCCGCGTGCTCACCCCCGCGACCGCCTCACCCCGCGTGCCCCGCCCGCTCATGTCCCGCAACATGCCGTCGCGCCTGAAGTTTCACGGCATGTTGCGGGATGTGAACCTCGGCGAGTTCCCCTCGCCGTCGGCGCCAGTCGAGGGGTCACGGCGCGCTGAACGGGTCGCGGCGCCTTCAGCGCGCCATGACCCCTCGACGTCCGGTATGCCGCGTGGTCACCGGTCGCGGGCGTGTCGCCCGGGTGTCTGCCGATGCAGGAACCAGGGGGCGGCGAGCCGGCCGGCGCCCGCACCCCCGACCCCGAGGCCCATCGCTGTCATGAACAGCGACCCCACCAGCCCGCTCCACCCGGGCGCGTAGACGGCATCAGTGGTCGGGTCGTCGCTCTCGGCGTAGGCGCGCAGCCGGGTTCCGACGTCCCCGCCGTCGCCGACGATGTTGACGTCGGTGAGCCGGCGCCGCCCGTCGTCGCTGGTCCAGTCGCCATAGTGGTCGCAGCCGCCCTTGCCGCAGGACTGCGACATGACGACAACCGTCCCCGGCTCTCCCCTGCCTTGGGCCGCTTGCCAGCTCGGACCGGTCTCGCTCAGCCCGAACCACACGAGCCCGCCGCCGAGGATGACCATGCCGACGGCGAGGAGCACGGAGCCGAGTTCGCGAGCCTGGTCCCAGCGCCCGCCCCACCGCGGGGCCACGGCATCGCGGCGGCGGTCGCGCCTGCGGTCGCCATCGTGGTCCCGCGAGGGAGCCGTGGCGTCGTGATCGCGGCTGGTCGAGCTTTCGCCGGCCTGGCTCCGCCAGCGGACCCAGCCCGTCACGGGCCCGATCACGCGCAACGCCCCGCCCTCGGTGAGCACCGCGACCCAGGACCCGTCTGCCAGCCGACCGTGCACCACTGCAGGGGCGAAGGGACGCTGTCGGCTGGGTGCGGCATCGTCGACCGGCGCCAATGCCAGCGGACGCGACGGCCGCTCGTGGGCCAGCACCACCTCAGCGCCACGTCGGTGTGCCACGAGGAGCGGGCCGGTGACCGGACCGGCTCGGGAGATCCTCCCGGGTGAGACTGCGAGGCGCCTGACCTCCCGGCCGAGCGACCAGCCGAGGGTCAGCAGCCCGAGCAGGCCCCACCCGAACCAGTACGTGAGGTCGGCCGGGTTGCCCACGAGCCTGGCCCACCCCGGGTCGTCGGGGTCGACGAGCACTGGCCACCGCGAGCCGCGGTCCAGCTCGACCTCGGTGGCCACACGCACCTGCCGGCCCGCCAGCGCACCGTCCTGGATGCGCACCACCTGCCGGTAGTCGTCGTCCGAACCGGTCTCGACCACGCCGACGGCACGGTAGGCCCGGTGCAGGTGCTCCTGCTCGGCGGCGGTTCCCCGCAGGTACAGCGCGCACGACAGCACCACCGTCAGCAACCCCACCACGCCCAGCACTCGGGGCAACCAGGACCGCCAGCCGCCTCCGGCACGAACCACTCGTCGCACACCCCGGGGGTCGAGCACCTGCGCGGTGCCGGTGGGAAATGCCTCGACCGCGACCGCCGCCTGCCGTGACCGCAGCGAGGCGAGCAGCCCGGCCAGGCCCAGGGCCACCAACGCGGCCAGCGCACCGGCATACCGACCGGGCACGCTCGGGTCACCATAGGCACTGACC
Source organism: Actinomycetes bacterium (assembly GCA_023420415.1). GTDB lineage: Bacteria > Actinomycetota > Actinomycetes > Actinomycetales > Dermatophilaceae > Pedococcus. The sequence continues at coordinate 175,997 of JAEZWF010000014.1, forward strand.
AGGCCGAAGGCCGCCCCGGCCAGCAGCGCGGACACCGGCAGCCACCACAGGGCCACGGCAGAGAACGCGGCGAGCGCCACCACGAGCGGGAAGAGCAGGTCCGGCTCGCACGGCTCGGCGACCGTGCAGGCTCCACCGGGGTCGCCGACCATGCTGGCGACGATCGTCGCGAGCAGGGACGCCCACCACACGAAGGGCACCCAGAGCGGCGGTTGCAGCGCGAGCCAGCGGGAGGTGCCGTCTCCGGCAGGTGAGTCGGTCACGGAAGGAGCCGGGTCCGGTCAGTTCATCTCGGGGTCGGGCGGGAACGTCGACACGAACGCGAGGTGGTCGCGTTGGCGGCGCAGCACCCGCACCCACATCGTCTCGGGGTCGTCGTCGAAGGCGTCACGGCCTTCGGACTCCACGACGTACCACGACCCCGTGCTCACCTCCTCCTCGAGCTGCCCCGGTGACCACCCGGCATACCCGGCGAAGATCCGCAGGCCCGCCACCTCGGGGATGACGAGCTCGGGCGGGGTGTCGAGGTCGACGAGGGCGACCCCACCGAAGAGCCGCTTGACCCCCATCGGCTCGGCCTCACCCGGCACGGTGACGATGCCGAGGGCGCTGTCGAGCCCGACCGGGCCGCCCTCGAAGAGCACCGACGGCGACGTCACGTGGGGCTGCCAGTCGGGCAGCACCGCGTCGACGCGGGCGCCGAGCGGCCGGTTGAGCACGACCCCCTGAGCACCCTCGGCATCGTGGTGGAGAAGCATCACGACACTGCGCGCGAACACGCCCTCGCTGATCTGGGGCGTGGCGACGAGCAGGCTGCCGGAAAGATCCATCGACTCCACGATTCCATTGTGCCCACAAGGCCGCAGCCCCGGTTCGGTGGGAACCGGGGCTGTGGCTGAACGGGTGAGGTCAGGCTCGCGGGGACCGCGGAGCGCGGCCACGGGGACCGCCGCCCTGCCGGCCGCCGTCACGACCGCGTCCGCCATACCCACCGCGTCCGCCGGGGCGGGGGCCGCCGCGGCGACCACGCTTGTCACCCTCGAGGAGTCGTCGGACCTTGTCCTCCGGGACCGGTATGCCGCTCGGCGGGGTTGCGCCCGTGGCCGCCAGGACCGCGTCGCCCGGGGCGGCCTTGGTCGGCACCGCGTCGACGCCGGCCTCGCGCGCCATCCGCTCCATCGTCTTGCGCTGGTGGGGCAGGGCGAGCGTCACGACGGTGCCCTGGTCACCCGCGCGGGCGGTGCGGCCCGAGCGGTGCAGGTAGTCCTTGTGGTCGGCCGGCGGGTCGACCTGCAGGACGACCGAGACGTCGTCGACGTGGATGCCGCGCGCAGCGACGTCCGTGGCGACGAGGACCGGCAGGCTGCCGTCGCGGAACGCGCCGAGGACGCGGTTGCGCGCGCCCTGGCCGAGGCCGCCGTGCAGCGCTGCCGCGTAGACACCGGCATCGCGCAGCTGCTGGGCCACGCGGTCGGCGCCGAGCTTGGTGCGCACGAACACGACGGTGCGGCCCGAGCGGTTGGCGATCTCGGCGGTGATGACCTTCTTGTGCACCGGCTCGATGAGCAGGATGTGGTGGTCCATCGTCGTGACCGAGGCCTTGGCCTCGTCGGTCGAGTGGGTCACCGGGTCGGCGAGGTAGCGGTCGACGAGCTCGTCGATGCCCTTGTCCAAGGTGGCGGAGAACAGCAGCCGCTGACCCCCGGCAGGCATCCGGTCGAGGATCGCCGTGACCTCGGGCATGAAGCCCATATCGGCCATGTGGTCGGCCTCGTCGAGCACCGCGATCTCGACCGACGACAGGTCGACTGCCTCGCGCTCGAGCAGGTCCTTGAGCCGGCCCGGCGTCGCGATGAGCACCTCGACGCCACGGTTGAGGGCGGCGATCTGGGTGGTGTACGACAGGCCGCCTGCGACCAGCTTGTGGCGCAGGCCGAGGACGTGCACGAGCGGCTCGAGCGCGTCGGACACCTGCATGGCGAGCTCGCGCGTCGGCACGAGGACGAGTGCACGCGGGTGGCGCGGCTGGGCCTTGGTGCCGTCGGCGAGGCGGGCCAGCATCGGCAGGCCGAAGGCGAGCGTCTTGCCGGAGCCGGTCTGGCCGCGGCCGAGCACGTCCCGCCCGGCCAGGGCGTCCGGGATGGTGGCAGCCTGGATCGGGAACGGTTCGGTGATGCCGTCACGAGCCAGCCGCTCGACGATGCGCTCGGGCAGGCCGAGGGCGGCGAAGCCGTTGTCCTCGGCCACGGTCACCGGGCCGTCGACGCTCTTGCGGGTGGCCTTCACCCAGGTGTCGGCCTCCAGGCGCTGCGCCTCGGGGTCGGTCTGGTCCTCGAACCGGGGGGTGCGCTCGTCACGGTCGAAGCCGCGGGGTGCGCGGTCGTCGCGGTCGAACCGGCGGGCGGGGCGCTCGCCCCGCTCGAACCGGCGCTCCTCGCGGTCGAACCGGCGCTCGTCGCGGTCGAACCGGCGCACGGGGCGCTGGGTGTGGCCGGCGCGGTCGGTGCGGCGGGCGCGCTCGCTGCGCTCCCAGTGCTCCTGGCGGGCGCCGTCGCCGCGGTCGTCGCGGCGCGCGAAGCGGTCGTCGCGCCGGTCGTCGCGCCGGTCGTACCGGCGGTCCTGGCCGCGGTCGTCACGGCGGTCATAGCGGTTGTCACGACGGTCGAAGCCGCGGTCGTCACGACGCTCGAAGCCACGCTCGTCACGACGCTCGAAGCCGCGGTCGTCGCGGCGGGTCGGGCGCTCGTCGCGACGCGCGCCACGCTGGTCGCGGGGACGCTCGTCGCGAGGACGCTCGGTCCGCGCGTTGTCGCGGTCACGCCACCGAGGTGAGCGCTCCTCGCGCGGCGCCTTGCCGGCATACCCCTTGGCACCCTTGGCAGCGGCGCCCTTGGAGGGGCCGTTCTTGGCAGCGGACACGGACTGGCCGCGGTGCGCCTTCTTGGGGCCCTTCTTCGCGGCAGCCTTCTGGGAAGCAGTCCATCGCGCCTTCTTGGGCGCGCCGGAACGCAGGTTCTTGGACACAGGTATTCAACTCACTTCAGGTGACTCGAGTAGACACGTCTCGAGCCACCTGGCGAGGGCAACCGGGAAAGACGAGCCTCAGGCCGCTGTGGGCCCGCTGGACCGGATCGACGGTCGTCATCCGGTGGGCGTCAGTCGGGATCGGGGACATCTGGTGGCTGCTTCGCCACCCGTTGGCGCTGCCAGCGCCGCCGAACTGAGCCCGTCCAGTCTACCAGCGCCGACGCGCCCGCCAGACCACGAAGGCGGCCACCGCGACGACAACTCCTGTGAGGTCGAGCACTGCGTCCCACGGGTCGCCCGAGCGGTTCGGCAGGAGGAAGTGCTGCACCAGCTCGCTCACCGGGGCGTGCACCGCCATGGCGGTGACGAGGTATGCCGGCCGGATGCCGGCGAGCAGTCCGCTCACCGTGGGCACGAGGAACAGCAGGAGGTGGACGACCTTGTCGGTCCAGGTCACCGGGCCCTGGACGCTCACGCGCGGCCAGTAGAGCGCGAGCAGCTGGACGACGACGAGCACCGCGAAGACGACCAGGGCGCTGCGGTGGGCTCGCGTGGACGGGACCGCACGGGCGGTCCGAGTGCCCGTGGCGGCGTCTGCCACCGGACGGTCAGCCAATGAACTGGGCGTCTTCGGCGTCGATCGACGGCAGACTCTCGGCCTCCTCGACCGTCGTGCCGAGCACCGCGGCCTTGACCGCCGCGGCGACGACCTTGGAGACATCCGGGTGGAAGACGCTCGGGATGATGTAGGCCGGGTTGAGCTCGTCGGGGTGGACGACCTCGGCGAGCGCCTTCGCGGCGGCGAGCATGACGTCCTCGTCGATCGAGGTCGACGCGGCGTCGAGCAGGCCTCGGAAGACACCGGGGAAGACGAGCACGTTGTTGATCTGGTTGGCGAAGTCGGACCGGCCGGTCGCCACGACGGCGGCGTGCTGGGCGGCGGCGATCGGGTCGACCTCGGGCTCGGGGTTGGCCATGGCGAAGACGATGGAGTCCGGCGCCATGGTGGCGATGTCGTCGCCGGTGAGGATGTTCGGCGCCGAGACCCCGATGAAGACGTCGGCGTCCTTGACCGCGTCCTTGAGGGTGCCGCTGACGCGGCGCGGGTTGGAGTGCTCGGCCGACCACGCGAGCGCCGGGAAGCTGCCGCTGGCGATGTCGTCGCGGTCGGGGTGCACGACGCCGAGCGCGTCGGCCACCACCACGTCGCGTGCGCCGGCCTTGAGCAGGAGCTTGAGGATGGCGGTGCCGGCGGCCCCGGCCCCGGACAGCACCACGCGGGAGTCCTCGAGCTCCTTGCCGACCACCCGCAGCGCGTTGCGCAGCGCGGCCAGGGTGACGATCGCGGTGCCGTGCTGGTCGTCGTGGAAGACGGGGATGTCGAGCGCCTCGCGCAGCCGCTCCTCGATCTCGAACGCGCGCGGCGCCGAAATGTCCTCGAGGTTGATGCCGGCGAAGACGGGCGCGATGGCCTTGACGGTGCGGATGATCTCCTCGGTGTCCTGGGTGTCGAGGCAGATCGGGAACGCGTCGATGTCGGCGAACCGCTTGAACAGCGCCGCCTTGCCCTCCATGACCGGGAGCGCGCCGAGCGGGCCGATGTTGCCGAGGCCGAGGACCGCGGTGCCGTCGGTGACGACCGCGACGGTGTTGCGCTTGATGGTGAGTCGCCTTGCGTCGTCAGGGTTTTCGGCGATGGCCATGCAGACGCGGGCGACGCCCGGGGTGTAGATGAGCGACAGGTCGTCGCGGTTGCGGATCGGCACCTTCGACTCGATCTTGAGCTTGCCGCCGAGGTGGACGAGGAAGGTGCGGTCGGAGACCTTGCCGATCTCGACGCCGTGGACACCGCGCATCGCCTCGACCAGCTCGTCGGCGTGCACGCTGTCGCGGGCAGCGGCCGTGACGTCGACGCGCAGCTTGTCGGCCCCCGACGCCGTGACGTCGAGTCCGGTGACCAGGCCACCGTTCTCCTCGATGACTCCGGTGAGCTCGGAGACCGCGGTGGCGCGGGCCGGGAGCGTGAGCCGGACGGTGATGGAGTTCGAGACGGACGGCAGCGCGGTCATGAGCGCATTCTTCCCATTACTGCTCCGTATGCCGAATGGTGTCCACCGCGGGTCGCGCGCCGGTCGGCTCAGGCCAGGTCGGCGACCAGGAGATAGCGCTCGTGCTCGATCTCCTTGCCCCAGTAGACCGAGTCGGACAGCTGCACGACCGTCGGCTCGCCCACCAGGTCGCGCGCGACCTCGGCCAGCTCCTCCGACGGGACACCGGCACTCCAGGGCAGGTCGGGCTTGTCACCGGCAGACTCCAGGCCCCACCGGCCCTCGATCAGCACCATCCGACCACCGGGACGCAGCAGGTCGGCCCACCGCTTGATGGCGGCCTGGGGATCCGGCAGCGTCCACAGGATGTGCCGGGCGAAGACGACGTCGAGACTGCCGGGCTCCCACCCCGGGTCGCCCGCGTCGCCCTGCTCGATCGTGACGGCTGCCCCGAACGGCGCGGTCTTGGCCCGCGCCCGCTCGAGCATCTCACCGGAGAGGTCGACGCCACGCACCTGGTGGCCCAGCTCGGCGATGAGCGCGCTCATCGTGCCCGTGCCGCAGGCGAGGTCGCCAACGACGCTGGGCCGCGTCGGCAGCCACGTGCGCACCAGGTCCTTCCAGGCGGCCCGCACGTCGGAGTCGAGCAGGCCATGGTCCGGATAGCTGTCGTACTCGGCGGCGAAGTCGTCCCAGTACGCCCTGATCTGTTCGGTGCCCATCGGGTCCACCATAGGCTGCCGTCATGACCGACCACCTCGAGACCAGCGGCCGCGGCCGCGCCGCCGGAGTGCCCGACGTCGTCCGGGTCCAGGCCGGTGTGCGCTGCGACGCCGACGACGTGTCCGGCGCGCTCGCCGACGCGGGACAACGGGCCGCTGCGCTCGCCCAGGCTGCCCGCGACCACGGGGTTGCCGACCGCGACCTGCGCACCACGAGCACCGGGGTCCAGCCGCGCTACGACAAGGACGGCACCGCGGTGGCGGGTTACACGGCATACCAGTCGCTGTCGGCGACCATCCGCGACCGGGACCGCGTCGGCGCCCTCATCGAGGCCTTCGCCGGCGCCGCCGGCAACGCCCTCACGATCGACAGCATCGGTCTCGACGTCGCCGACCCCGAGCCGTTGCTCGCCACCGCGCGCGAAGCCGCGTTCGCGGACGCCCGCACCAAGGCGGAGCAGTATGCCGCGCTGGCCGGCCGTGAGCTGGGGAAGGTTGTCGAGCTGTGGGACGTTGAGGCGGGTGGACCCCAGCCGAGGTTCGCCAGGATGGCGTTCGCGTCCGGCGCGGCAGACATGTCCGTCGAGGCAGGGGAACACACGGTGACCGCGACCGTCGCGGTCCGATGGGAGCTGAGCTGACATGGCGAGCGTTGCGCTGACCGCCGACAACTTCGAGAAGACCGTCCTCGAGGGCGGCACCGTCCTGGTGGACTTCTGGGCCGAGTGGTGCGGGCCGTGCAAGCGGTTCGGGCCCGTCTTCGAGTCCGCGTCGGAGGAGCACCCCGACATCGTCTTCGGCAAGGTCGACACCGAGGCCGAGCAGGCCCTGGCCGCCGCCGCCAACATCACCTCGATCCCGACGCTGATGGCCTTCCGTGACGGCATCCTCGTCTTCGCCCAGCCGGGCGCACTGCCGGCACAGGCGCTGACCCAGGTCATCGACCAGGTGCAGGCCCTGGACATGGACGACGTGCGCAAGCAGGTGGCCGAGCAGCAGTCGCAGGACGCGCCGACCGAGAGCTGAGCCGGGTCATCAGGGCAGCCGCAGCCGCATCACCCAGCGCCACTTGGCGATCTGCCGGTCGCGGGTGAATCCCAGGTCGGCAAACAGGGTCTCCGGCCCGGTGTGGAGGTAGGCGCCCTGTTGTGGTTTGCGGTCCTCCACCTGCTCGGGGTACGCCTCGACGAGGCCACCGCCCGCGCTGGAGATCTCGGCCAGGACCGCCTCGACCGCCGCGCGCGCGACGCCCTTCTTGCGGTGTCCGCTGCCGGTGAAGATGCAGCCGATCCGCCAGTCGGGCAGGTCGACGAGGTCCTTGGCGTAGGCCTTCTCGTTCTTGATCCTGGCGACCTCGGCGGGTGGCCCGAACTGGCACCAGCCGACGCACTCCTCGCCGTCGTAGACGAGCACCTGGTGGACGGTGCCCCGGTCGACGTGGGCGCGCTTGGCGTCCCGGTTGCCCTCGCGGCTGCCGGTGAACCCGTCGGGGTGGAAGCCGATGCACCAGCACCCGCCCCAGACCCCGTTGTTGGCCTCGACGAGCGCTGCGAAGTCGTCCCAGGTGTCGGGGTCGAGCAGACGCGTCGTGTATGCCGCGGGCTCACCCTTGGTGCCCCGCCTCCCCTTGGTGGTCGCCATGATCGGCACCCTACGACCGGTCCGGGACGTTCGGCGTCCGCAACGTCCACGGACCTGCGCTACGCCACACTGTCGGCATGAACTCGTGGTCCATCCAGCTGCTGGGCTGGGCAGGCTCGGCCCTGCTGGTCTTCTCGCTGCTCCAGCAACGCGTGCTGCGCTTCCGGCTGCTCAACCTCACCGCGAGCCTGACCCTCACCGTCTTCAACGCGCTGGTGCACGTCTGGCCGATGGTCGCGATGAACCTTGTCACCGGCTCGATCAACATCTGGATGATCACCCGCCTGATCCGCGAGCGCGGTGACTCCAGCGTCTACGAGGTGATCCCGGTCGGCGCGGACGAGGCCTACCTGAGCCACTTCCTCAAGGTGCAGGCCGCCGACATCGCCAAGTACTTCCCGCACTTCGACCCTGCCGAGGATCTCGGGCCGGGCCGCAGCGCCTACCTCGTCGAGCGCGGCAACGAGACGGTCGGCGTCGTCGTGGTCCGTGACGCCGGCAACGGCGTGGCGCAGGTCGAGCTCGACTACGTGACCCCGCGGTTCCGCGACTTCTCCCCCGGTGAGTTCGTCTACCGCAGCAGCGGCCTGTTCCGGGGCAAGGGGTTCCGGCAGATCAAGACACCCCCGGGCATGCTCAACCCCTACTACCGGCGCCTCGGTTTCCGCGAGGAGGGCGATCACTGGGTGGCGGACCTGCCCGCTGCCTCGCTCTGAGTGACGGCCCGGTTCCTGCGCACGGTGAGGTAGAGCCGGTGCGCGGTGATGATGACCGCGAGCCAGGCCAGCCCCAGCAGCCAGCCCATGACCACGTCGGACAGCCAGTGGTGGCCGAGGAACACCCGGCTCAGACCCATGGTCAGCACCACGACGATGCCGACGACGAGGACGGCGACCCGCGCCCACGCCCGGTGCAGCCTGGTCAGCAGCAGGTAGACGATCACCCCGACGATCACCGTGGCGTTGAGGGTGTGCCCGCTGGGAAACGACGGCGAGCTCTCGAACGGTGGCACCGCGAGCGAGCGCGGCGGTCGCGCACGCCCGACGAGGTCCTTGCCGACGACCGTCATGGCCAGGGAGCCCACAGCCGCAATCACCATGAGCACCACCGGGGTTCGTGACCGCCAGAAGACCACCATGAGAATGACGGCGATGACCGCGATGACCGGCATCCCGATCGGTCCCCCGAGGTCGGTGTATGCCGTGACCGCGGTGTCGAGCGTCGGCGAGCGCCACGCGACGGCCTGGTCGAGCACCGGCTGGTCGATGCGCTCGAGGCCGTTGCGCTCGACCACGCTCTCGTAGACGTCCTCGGCGACGGCCGTGATGCCGGCCACGACCGCCAGACCCACCGCCGCGATGACGACGAGCACCCAGGTGGCGGCGTCCACGGCACCCAGCCGCGCGGCATACCGCTGCACGGTGCCGGCGAGCCAGCGCCCGAGGCGCGTCTCCCAGTGGGCGAGGTCACGTGTGCCGATCCGTTCCTCGTCGGGCGTCTCCTCGCGCAGCATGCGCGACAGTCTCCCCCACGAGACGCGCAGCCGTCGGACGCGGCCGGCGGACAGGCCGCAGGCCCGGCCACGTGTGCGGTGGCCGGGCCTGCGTGTGTCGTGTGGGCGAGCGCCATGAGTGGTGGAGGTGGCGGGAATCGAACCCGCGTCCACTGACGGGAAACCAGGGCTTCTCCGGGTGCAGCTCGCTGTGGAGTTTCTCGGCCCCAGGGCTCGCACGAGCACGTTCCCTGACAGGCCCAGTCGGATTGGAGTCCCGCGTCACCCCCCGACAAGGGCGACGCAGCAAGTTCCCTAGCTGACGCCAGGCACTGAGTCGAGAACTAGCTCAGGCTGACGGACTTCGAGGCTCGCTCAGGCGGCGAGGGCGAAGTCGGTGCGCTTGGAGTTGGCACCTGTTGTTTTGCACGGAGCGTTGACGAGATGACCGTGCATCCTCGACCCGCTTCCCCTGGAAAACCGACCAATGTCGAAACCGATCACCCCCATGGTCCTGTCGAGACAGGGGGCTCACCCACACGCTGTTCAGTTGTTGGTTCAAGCCTACCGTCCAACGCGGACAGGCCCCCAATCATTTCGTATGCCGCGTGCTCGCCTCCCGTGGTCGGCCTCACTTCTCGGGGACGTACTCCTCGCGGGAGGCCATGATCTGGCCGACGTGCTCCTCGGCCCAGTCGGTCAGGACCGCGAGCGGGGCGCTGAGCGAGCGGCCGAGCGGCGTGATCTCGTAGTCGACCCGTGGCGGCACCTGAGCGTGCACGGTGCGGGTGAGCAGGCCGTCCCGCTCGAGGGCCCGCAGGGTCTGGGTGAGCACCTTCGGCGCCACGGCACCGATGCGCGCCCGCAGCTCGGTGAACCGCAGCGGCCCGTCGGCGAGGGCGCCGATCACGAGCACCGTCCACTTGTCGCCCAGCCGGTCGAGCACGACGCGGGTGGGGCACTCGGGGTCGAAGGCGTCGCCACGCGCCATGTCCCCTGCCCACGCCGGCTCGGGCGCGGACTGCTTGGTAACCATCAGGTACTTATAGCACGTTGAAGTACTCAGTAACCACTGGTTACTGTCGGCGGCGTCATCCCGACCCCACCCACGCAACTCCCGAGGAGACTCCCCATGAAGATCGCCCTGTTCGGCGCCAGCGGCATGATCGGTTCGCGCATCGCCCGCGAGGCCCTGTCCCGCGGCCACGAGGTCACGGGCTACACCCGCAGCGGCGGACCGGTGCCGGAAGGCGTCACCCCCGCCACCGGTGACCTCGCCGACGGTGCCAGCGTCAAGGCTGCGGCTGCCGACCACGACGTGGTCGTCTCGGCCACCGGCCCCAGCCGCACCGGCGGATCGCACCAGGACTGGCTCGACGCCGTGCAGACCCTCATCGACCAGGTCGGTTCGACCCGGGTCGCCTTCGTCGGCGGCGCGGGTTCGCTGCTCACGCCCGACGGCACCCGCCTGCTCGACACCGAGGGCTTCCCCGCGGCATACCTGCCCGAGGCGCGCACTGGCGCCGCGGCACTCGATGCATTCCGGGCCGCGCCCGAGTCGGTCGACTGGACCTTCCTGTCCCCCGCACCCGAGATCGCACCGGGCGAGCGCACCGGCACCTACCGCACGAGCCTGGACACCCCGGCCGGCGACCGCATCAGCGCCGAGGACTACGCCGTCGCCCTCGTCGACGAGCTCGAGCAGCCGGCGCACCGACGCGTCCGCTTCACCGCGGCGAACTGACCCCGCCGACCTCGTCGCGAGCCCCCACTTCATGTGCCGCAACATGCCGTGGCCGGGGCTCGGCCACGGCATGTTGCGGGACATGAGTGTGTCCGGATGACGGGCGCGGTGTCTCAACCATCGGGATCTCACTACGCTGGCGGGGACGCTGCCCGTCCCCCACCGGCCGCCACCGCGGCCACGCCCTGGAGGTCCCGTGTTCAGCAAGGTCCTGGTCGCCAACCGTGGTGAGATCGCCGTCCGCGCCTTCCGCGCCGCCACCGAGCTCGGGGCCAAGACGGTCGCGGTCTTCCCCTACGAGGACCGCAAGTCCGAGCACGTCCTCAAGGCCGACGAGGCCTACCAGATCGGCGAGGAGGGCCACCCGGTCCGGGCCTACCTCGACCCACAGGAGATCGTGCGGGTCGCCCGGGAGGCCGGGGCGGACGCCGTCTACCCGGGCTACGGCTTCCTGTCGGAGAACCCGGACCTGGCCCAGGCCTGCGCCGACGCGGGCATCACCTTCGTGGGCCCACCCGCCGACGTGCTGCACCTGACCGGCAACAAGGCGCGCGCCATCGCCGCCGCCCGCCGCGCCGGTCTACCCACCCTCAAGGGCGCGGAGCCGAGCACCGACGTCGACGCGCTCGTCGCCGCTGCCGAGGAGATCGGCTTCCCCGTCTTCGTCAAGGCCGTCGCCGGAGGCGGCGGGCGCGGCATGCGCCGGGTCGAGCACCCGGAGAACCTGCGCGAGTCGATCGAGGCCTGCATGCGCGAGGCCGAGTCGGCCTTCGGCGACCCGACGGTCTTCCTCGAGGAGGCCGTGGTCAGCCCGCGGCACATCGAGGTGCAGGTGCTCAGCGACGGCACCGGCGAGGGCGACGACGGCGGCGTGATCCACCTGTTCGAGCGCGACTGCTCGGTGCAGCGGCGCCACCAGAAAGTCGTCGAGATCGCACCGGCCCCGAACCTCGACCCCGAGCTTCGCGAGGCCATGTGCGCCCACGCCGTCGCGTTCGCCCGCGAGATCGGCTACGTCAACGCGGGCACCGTGGAGTTCCTGCTCGCCCCCGACGGGCGCTACGTCTTCATCGAGATGAACCCGCGCATCCAGGTCGAGCACACGGTCACCGAGGAGATCACCGACGTCGACCTCGTCTCCAGCCAGCTGCGGATCGCCAGCGGTGAAACCCTCGAGGACCTCGGGCTGCGCCAGGAGGACCTGCGGATCCGTGGGGCAGCGCTGCAGTGCCGCATCACCACCGAGGACCCCGCCAACGAGTTCCGCCCCGACACCGGGCGCGTCACGACCTACCGGTCGGCCGGCGGCGCGGGGGTGCGTCTGGACGGCGGCACCGTCTTCGTCGGTGCCGAGATCGGCGCCCACTTCGACTCGATGCTGGTCAAGCTCACCTGCCGCGGACGCGACTTCCCCACCGCCGTCCGCCGCGCCCGCCGGGCCCTCGCCGAGTTCCGCATCCGCGGCGTCTCCACGAACATCCCGTTCCTGCAGGCGCTGCTCGAGGAGCCCGACTTCCAGGCCGGGCGGCTCAGCACCGCGTTCATCGACGAACGCCCCTACCTGCGCACGGCGCGCACCCCTGCCGACCGCGGCACCAAGCTGCTCACCTACCTCGCCGACGTCACGGTCAACCAGCCGCACGGCCCCGCCCGCACCACCCTCTCGCCGCGCGCCAAGCTCCCGGCTGTCGACCTGTCGACCCCACCCCCTCCCGGCGCCCGTGACCGCCTGCTGCGGCTCGGCCCGGAGGCCTTCGCCCGCGAGCTGCGCGAGCAGACCGCGGTCGGGGTCACCGACACGACCTTCCGCGACGCCCACCAGTCGCTGCTCGCGACCCGCGTGCGCACCCGCGACGTGCTCGCCGTCGCGCCGTACGTCGCGCGCATGACACCGCAGCTCCTCTCGGTCGAGGCCTGGGGTGGCGCAACCTACGACGTGGCGCTGCGCTTCCTCTCCGAGGACCCCTGGGACCGGCTCGCCCGGCTGCGCGAGGCGATGCCGAACCTGCCGATCCAGATGCTGCTGCGTGGCCGCAACACCGTCGGCTACACCCCCTACCCCACGGAGGTCACGGACGCCTTCGTCACCGAGGCCGCCGCCACCGGCGTCGACGTCTTCCGCATCTTCGACGCCCTCAACGACATCGACCAGATGCGCCCGGCCATCGACGCCGTCCGCGCCACCGGCACGGCCGTCGCCGAGGTCGCGCTCTGCTACACCGGCGACCTCACCAGCCCCGACGAGAAGCTCTACACCCTCGACTACTACCTACGGCTCGCCGAGCAGATCGTCGACGCCGGCGCCCACGTCATCGCCATCAAGGACATGGCCGGACTGCTGCGCTCCCCCGCCGCGCGCACCTTGGTCACGGCGCTGCGGGAGCGGTTCGACCAGCCGGTCCACCTGCACACCCACGACACCGCGGGCGGTCAGCTCGGCACGCTGCTCGCCGCCATCGACGCGGGGGTCGACGCCGTCGACACGGCCAATGCCGCCCTGTCCGGCACCACCAGCCAGCCGTCGATGTCGAGCCTCGTGGCCGCGACCGACGGCACCGACCGCGCGACCGGCCTCGACCTCGGAGCCGTCAACGACCTCGAGCCCTACTGGGAGGCGGTGCGGGCCCTCTACGCGCCCTTCGAGTCGGGCCTGCCCGCTCCCACCGGACGGGTCTACACCCACGAGATCCCCGGCGGGCAGCTGTCCAACCTGCGCCAGCAGGCGATCGCGCTCGGCCTCGGCGACCACTTCGAGGCGATCGAGGACATGTATGCCGCGGCCAACCGCATCCTCGGCAACATCGTCAAGGTGACACCGAGCAGCAAGGTGGTCGGCGACCTCGCCCTCGCCCTCGTCGGCGCCAAGGCCGACCCCGACGACTTCGAGGCCAACCCGACGGCATACGACATCCCCGACTCGGTCATCGGCTTCCTCTCTGGTGAGCTCGGCGACCCACCCGGCGGGTGGCCCGAGCCGTTCCGCACCAAGGCCCTCGAGGGCCGCGCACCCAAGCCGCGGGTGACCGAGCTCAGCGACGACGACCGTGCCGCCCTGCGCACCGACCCCCGACGCACCCTCAACCGGCTCCTCTTCCCCGGGCCGACCGAGACGTTCGAACGCTCTCGTGAGGCCTACTCCGACCTGGGGGTCCTCGGCACGCGCGAGTTCCTGCACGGCGTCGGCGTGGGCGACGAGCACGAGATCGACCTCGAGCCGGGCAAGCGGCTGCTGATCGGCCTCCAGTCGGTGTCCGACGCCGACGAGCGGGGCCTGCGCACCGTCATGTTCACCATGGGCGGGCAGCTGCGGCCCGTCCAGGTCCGTGACGAGTCGGTCTCGGTCGACGTCAAGGCGGCCGAGAAGGCCGACGTGAACGACAAGGGCCAGGTGGCCGCACCGTTCGCCGGCGTCGTGAGCCTCGCCGTCGAGGAGGGCGCCACCGTCGCGGTCGGCGACGTCGTCGCCACGATCGAGGCGATGAAGATGGAGGCGAGCATCACCGCGCCCGTCGCGGGCACCGTCGCTCGCCTCGCCATCGGCTCGCAGCAGCAGGTCGAGGGCGGCGACCTCTTACTGGTGCTCACCTGAGAGTTTCCTGCGAGTTTGCCCCGCAGCACCCGGCTTGACCTGCGGTTTCGCCCCACTCGGGTTACGGTCGAGGGACAGGGGTCAAGAAGCGGCTCGTGTTTTCTGCAATCGAGAGACGCACCGAAGGAGCACGCCATGGGCATGGGCGACAAGCTGAAGAACGCTGCGGAGCAGGCCGAGGGCAAGATCAAGGAAGCCACCGGCAAGACCACCGACAACGAGCGCCTCGAGGCCGAGGGTCGCACCGACCAGTCGAAGGCCGACGCCAAGCAGGCCGGCGAGAAGGTCAAGGACGCCTTCAAGCGCTGAGACCGACGCTCCGGTATGCCGCCCGCTCACCAGAGCGGGCGGCATACCTGTGTTCAGGGAGGGTGCGTCGGCGGCTCACCAGGAGCCGCCCCCACCCCCACCGCCGCCGCCACCGGAGAACCCGCCGCCACCGGAGAAGCCGGACGAGCCCGACCCGCCAGGGGTGCTCGTGAAGGTGCCGCCGGCGGTCGTCGCGAAGGAGTCCATCGAGCTGGCGATGCCGCCGAAGGAACCGAAGTCGCCGCTGCCGACGTACCAGACGGGCAGCATGACGTTGTGGCCTGCAGCGGCTGCCGCCTCCGCGACCTTCTGGAACGTCGCCGCCCACTGCGAGGCCACGCCAAACACGATGGCGTAGGGCAGGTAGCGGCTGAACACGTCCTGGGCCTCCTCCCACTTGATCTGCGAGGCCTCGGCGGTGACGAGGTACTGCTTGAACCCCTCGGCCTGGGCGAGGACGGCGCTGCCGTCGGCGGTGCGGGCGGCCATCTTGCGGCCCAGGAACATGACGATCCCGCCGGCGAGGATGAGCCCCAGGGACAGCGCGAACGACGGCGAGAACGGCAGCCCCGCCCCGGAGGCGATGTCGGAGAGGAACCCGTGCAGCCACACCAACGAGATGACGCCCAGCACGACCAGCGTGAACCCCAGCCCGAACCAGGTGGCGCGCTGGGACTGGGGTGAGCGGCGGAACCACCCGCGGGTAACCACCTCGTCGTAGAGCAGGTTCTGGACGCTGGTCAGGGTCGGCCTGAACTTGTTCTTGAGGCTCGACAACGCGACCGGACCCGGACCCGAGGCGAAGACCCCGTCGAGCAGCACCAGCTCATACGGCCGCAACGGGATCGCCGCCTGCTCGGCGGTCGGTTGGGTGCGGGTCAGCTCCCAGTCCTTGCCGGACATGAAGCCGTTCGCGCCGACCTCGGTGATCGTGAGGTAGCCGCGCGCGGCCAGGTCGACCAGCGTCGCCGCGACGTCGATGGTGTTGGCGGTCTCGTCGATGAGCGTCCCGACGAGCCCGGGCGTGACACCCTCGGGTGGGGCGAACTGGACTGCGACGGTCGGGGCCGAACCGCGCACCACACGGGTCTCCTGGCCTGTACCGGGCGTGAGACCCGGCGTGATGCCGGCGTACTGCTCGTCTCGGCCGCGGGTGTAGACGAGCACTCCCATGAGCCCAGCGGCCAGCAAGGGCAACGTGACTCCCGTGCCGAGCGCCAGCGCGCCGAGGGCGCGCGAGCCGGTCCGCGAGACGACGCCGCCGTCGTCCGAGACCGCCCCCTGGTGCAGCTCGGGCTGCAGCGTGCCGAACCCGGTGAGCGGCATGGACGCCAGGACCGTGATGCCCTCACCCGGCTGGACCGTGCCCGCCGAGAACGTCGCAGTGGCACCGGGTTTGGCGTCGCAGCGGGTGTCGGAGCCGAGCTCGCCGCGGTAGCAGACGGCACGGTCGATGGGTCCCGTCGGGCCGGTCACCGACGCGGTGACGTTCTCGTAGCGAAAGTTGTTCGACGGCATCAGGGTGTTCCAGTAGAACTCCGCATGGTCCTCGAAACCGTTGACGACATTGGCGATCCGGTAGCTCACGACGTACTTCTGCGTGCCGCTGACCGTCTCGTCGGGGTCACCGACGCGGATCTTGGCGATCGCGCCGCCGTCGTCGTAGACGCGGGTCCCGGCGGGCGCACCGCTCGGCGAGCTGGCCCGCACGTCGCTCAGCGTGTACTGCCGGTAGGTGTCCGCACTGTCCTTCCACCCGGTCCTGATGCCGACGTAGCGCTCGATCCCGTGCCGCTGCTCGCCGGACGGGAAGTGCCAGGTGATGTTCTCGGTGACGTCGACCGACCCGTCGGTGTTGACCTTGTAGGCCACGTCGTAGGCGGCCGCGTAGTCGTCGGACGGCGCAGCCGTCGCCACGCCCGGCAGGAGCAACAGGAGGAGCAGGCCGAGGAGCGCCCCCACGGCATACCGGCGTCGTCGTCCCCCACCCAACATCGGCTCAGCGCCCCCGCGAGTGCAGTGCGCGCTCGGTGTCGCGCCGGTCCTGGCGCTCGCGCAGGGCCTGCCGCTTGTCGTACTGCCGCTTGCCCTTGGCGACCGCGAGCTCGACCTTGGCGCGACCGTCCTTGAAGTACAACGCGAGCGGCACGATGGTGTGCCCCGTCTCGCTGGACTTGCGGGCGATCTTGACGAGCTCGTCGCGGTGCAGCAGCAGCTTGCGGCGCCGACGCGGCGTGTGGTTGGTCCACGTCCCCTCGACGTACTCGGGGATGTGCACGCCCTCGAGCCAGAGCTCGTCGCCGCGCCACGCGGCATACCCGTCGACGAGCGAGGCACGGCCCTGGCGCAGCGACTTCACCTCGGTGCCCATGAGCACGAGGCCGGCCTCATAGGTGTCCTCGATGAGGTAGTCGTGGCGCGCCTTGCGGTTGCTCGCGACGACCTTGCGGCCCTCCTTGGCGTCCTTCGCGCCCTTGCCCTGCTTGCTCACGGGGCAACGCTACCGGTCGCCGGCGCATGGTCCGCACCGGGTTTTGGTCCCGTATGCCGCGTGGTCGCCCCGCGCGCGCCGGCGCCGGCGCCGCTCACATCCAGCGACGCGGGTCCTTCGGCGTGCCGTCCTCGTAGGTCTCGAAGTGCAGGTGGCACCCCGTCGACGAGCCGGTCGTGCCGACGTAGCCGATGACCTGGCCGCGGGAGACCTTGCCGCCACGCACGGCATACCCGCTCATGTGGTTGTAGGCCGTGACGAGGCTGACGCCGCGGACGATGCCGTGGTCGATCTCGATCCGGTTGCCGTAGCCACCGGCCCACCCGGCGGAGATGACGGTGCCGCTGGCGGCCGCGCGGATCGGGGTGCCGCAGTTGGCGGCGAAGTCGCGGCCGGCGTGCAGGCGCCAGTAGCGCAGGATCGGGTGGAAGCGCATCCCGAACTCCGAGGAGACCGGGGCGTTGACGGGGAACGCGAGGAACCCGCCGCTGCTCGGCGCGGACTGCGGCTTGGGCGCCGCCCGACCCGCCTTGCGCGCCGCCGCTGCGGCCCGGGCGGCCGCCTCCTTGGCCTTGCGCGCACGCTCCTTGAGGACGGCCTGCAGGCGGGCCTGCTCCTTCTCGGCGGCGTCGAGCTTGGTCTTCTCGGCGGCCTTCTTGGTCTCCAACGCCTTCGACTGGGCGGTCTGCTGGGCCGCGAGCGTGTCGAGCTTGGCCTTGGCGGCCGCAGCCTGCGTGCGCGCGGTCTCGGCCTTGGCGAGCGCGGCCTCGGCGGCCTTCTTGGCCGCTGCCACCTGCTGGCGCAGCGCCCGGATGTGGGCCTCCTGCGCCGTTGCTGCCGCCTGGGCGGTCGCGAGCTTGGACAGGGTCTGCTGCTGGACGTCCATGACGGTGTCGTTCATGGCCATCCGGTTGGCGAAGTCGTCAGGGGTGGTCGCGTTCAGGGCGACGGACAGCTGTCCCATCCCCTGGTCCTGGTAGAGCTGCGAGGCGAACTGCGCCACCCGGTTGCGGCTGTCGACGGCGTCCTTCCGGGTGCTGGCGAGCTCGTCGACCGCCTTGGCCTCGTTGGCCTGGGCGACCTGAAGCTTGATCGCCATCTCGTCGTTGTAGGCGTCCGCCTTGGCCACTGCGGCCTGCGCCCTGTCGAGGTTGGCCTGCGCACCGGGGAGCGCCGCCTGGGTCTTGCGCAGGGCGACGTAGGCGCTCTTCAGGTCGGCCGAGGTGTCCTCGAGCTCGTCCTTGAGGTCCTCGATCTGCTGGTCGACCTTCTTCTTGGCCTTGTCCGGGTCGTCGGCACCCGGGGCCTTGGCGACGGGGTAGCTCGGGGTGGCGGCGACGGCAGCCACAGCCGGAGCGGCCAGACCCACCGTGCACGCCGCGGCCAGGCCGAAGGCGGACACGCGCAGGCGTCGCGAGACGCGCGAACTCGGGGGGAAGCCGCTCATGGGTCACATTGGTAACACAAACCACATGCGTATCGGGGGACCTCGTGGCTGGGAATCCTGTGAATCTTGCAGCGGCACAACGCAAACCGCCCCGCGCGGACCCTCCTCACCTGGGTCGGCTCCGAGGATGAGGGGCCCACGCCAAGGTCGGCTCCGTCAGACGCGCAGGTAGCGGCGCAGCGTCAGCCAGCTGGTCAGCACGGCGATGACCAGCATGAACACCGCCAGCCACGGCGCGACGTACCAGATGTCGCTCTGCCCCACCAAGGGCGCGTCCGGCAACACGATCGCGATCTTCGGCGTCAGGAAGTGGGTCGTCGCCCACAACCCGGCCACCGCGAGCCCCGTGCCCGCCAGCGCCGCCAACACGGTCTCGAGCACGAACGGCAGCCGGATGGTGAAGTTCGAGGCGCCGACGAGCTTCATGATCCCCGTCTCGCGGCGTCTGCTGAACGCCGCCTGCCGGATCGTCGTCGCCATGAGCAGCACCGAGCACAGCACCATGAGGGCGGCGAGGAACAACGACCCCCACGTGACGACGCGAATGATCGAGAACAGCTTCTCCAGCGTCTTCTGCTGGTCCTGCACCTGCCCCACACCCGGCGCGCCCTCGAACGCCGAGGCGATCACGTCGTACTTCTGCGGGTCCGACAGCTGCACCCGGTAGCTCTGCGGGATGTCACCCAGCTCGAGGTAGTCCGACAGCGAAGAGTTGCGGTACTGCTCCTTGAACCGGTCGTAGGCCTGCTGCTCGGTCTCGTAGTAGACGTTCTTCACCAGCGGCTTCATCGACTCGAGCTGGGTCTTGAGCGCGTCGCGCTGCTCGGCCGTCACCGCCTTCCCCGCACAGTTGGGCTCCGGGGAGTTCTTGCCGCACATGAAGATCGAGACCTGGATGCGGTCGTACCAGTAACCCTTGAGGGTGTCGACCTGGCTCTGGGCGAGGAACGCGATCCCCATGAGGTAGACCGACACCATCGTCACCAGCATCACCGACACGGCGATGGAAGCGTTGCGGCGCAAGCCGATCCAGATCTCGCTGAGCATGAACTGCAGACGCATCAGCGACCACTCCCGTAGACACCCTTGTTCTCGTCACGGATGACGTGCCCGTTGTCGAGCTCCACCACCCGCTTGCGCAGCTGGTCGACGATGTCGTCGTCGTGGGTCGCCATCACGATCGTCGTGCCGGTGCGGTTGATGCGGTCGAGGAGTCGCACGATGTCCAAGCTGGTCGTGGGGTCGAGGTTTCCGGTCGGCTCGTCGCACAACAGGATCGGCGGCTTGTTGACGAAGGCGCGAGCGATCGCCACCCGCTGCTGCTCACCACCGGAGAGCTCGTGCGGCAGCCGCTTCTCCTTGCCCTCCAGGCCAACCATCTCGAGGGTCTCCGGCACCACCTGACGGATCGCGTGCCGCGACCGCCCCAGCACCTGCAGCGCGAACGCGACGTTCTGGTAGACGGTCTTGTTGGGCAGCAACCGGAAGTCCTGGAACACCGTCCCGATCTCCCGGCGCAGCCGCGGCACCTTGCGCTGCGGCAGCCGGCCGACCTCCTGACCCGCGACGAGCACGGTGCCCTGGGTGACGTTCTCCTCCTTGAGCACCAGGCGCAGCAGCGTCGACTTGCCCGAACCGGACGCACCGACGACGAACACGAACTCGCCGCGCTCGACGTCGAGACTGATGTCGGAGAGCGCCGGCCTGTTCGACCGGGGATAGACCTTGCTGACGTTCTCGAACCGGATCATGCGCGGGGGGTGAGCCTTACGGTGCAGGTGACGGGACGGCATACCTCGTCGCGCGCAGCCGTGCCCACGCGACGTCCCGAGGATAGGTGGGCAACCTTGGTATGCCGCGCAGCCGCCGGTCCTCGGCGTTGCGAACGACCCGGACGGACTAGTCCTGCAGCTTCTCCTGCTCCTTGCGCCATCGCACGCCCGCCTCGATGAAGCCGTCGATGTCGCCGTCGAAGACCGACGCCGGGTTGCCGACCTCGAACTCGGTCCGCAGGTCCTTGACCATCTGGTAGGGCTGGAGCACGTAGGAGCGCATCTGGTCGCCCCAGCTGGCCTTGACGTCGCCGGCCATCTCCTTCTTGGCGGCGGCCTCCTCGGCCTGCTTCTGCAGGAGCAGCCGCGACTGGAGCACCCGCAGCGCCGCTGCGCGGTTCTGGATCTGGGACTTCTCGTTCTGCATCGACACGACGATGCCGGTCGGGATGTGCGTCATCCGCACCGCCGAGTCGGTCGTGTTGACCGACTGACCGCCCGGACCGGAGGACCGGAAGACGTCGACCTTGATCTCGTTCTCGGGGATCTCGATCGAGTCGGTGCTCTCGATCAGCGGGATCACCTCGACCGCGGCGAAGCTCGTCTGGCGCCGGCCCTGGTTGTCGAACGGGCTGATCCGCACCAGCCGGTGCGTGCCACCCTCGACCGACAGGTTGCCGAACGCATACGGCACGTTGACCTCGAAGGTCGCCGACTTCAGCCCGGCCTCCTCGGCGTAGGACGTGTCCATCACCTTGGTCGGGTAGCCGTGCCGCTCGGCCCAGCGCAGGTACATCCGCATGAGCATCTCGGCGAAGTCGGCGGCGTCGACACCCCCGGCGCCCGCGCGGATCGTCACGACGGCCTCGCGCTCGTCGTACTCCCCCGACAGCAGGGTGCGGACCTCGAGCTCGGCAACGGCCTTCTTGAGGGCCGCCAGCTCGTTCTCGGCCTCGGCCAGAGCACCGGCCCCGTCCGCTCCACCCTCTTCGACGCCCATCTCGACAAGGACCTCGAGGTCGTCGATGCGGGCGTCCATGCCGGTGACGCGCTCGTACTCGGCGTTGGCGCGTGACAGCGCGGACGTCACCTGCTGCGCCGCCTCCGGGTCGTCCCACAGGTCGGGCGCGGCCGACTTGCCCTCAAGGTCCTTGATCTGCGCCTGCAGTGCCTCGAGGTCGGTCACCTCGCGCACCGAGTCCATGGTGCTGCGCAGGTCCTTGATCTCCTGGGTGAAGTCCGTCGCCACGAGGGTCAAGCCTAGGCCACCCCCAGACGTGGGTATGCCGCGTGGCCCAGCCACGCGGCATACCTCGCCTTGAGCGCCCTCCCCCACCGGCACCTCGAGTCTTCGGAAGTTCTCACTGGCTCCAGCCAGGGTGATCTTCCGAAGACTCGGCAGCACCCCGGGCATATGACGCGGTTAGACGACCAGGCCGAGGAGCAGCACGAAGACCAGGCCGGACACCGAGAGCACGGTCTCCATCAGCGACCACGACTTGATCGTCTGGCCGACGGTCAGGCCGAAGTACTCCTTGACGAGCCAGAACCCGGCGTCGTTGACGTGGGAGAAGAACACCGAGCCCGCGCCGACCGCCAGGACCAGCAGCGACACCTCGGCCGGTGCCATGCCACTGGCGAGCGGGGCGAGGATGCCCGAGGCCGTGACGGTGGCGACGGTGGCCGACCCCGTCGCGAGCCGGATCAGGACGGCCACGACCCAGGCGAGCAGGAGCACCGAGATGCCGCTGTTCTGCACCCAGTCGGCGACGAGGTTGCCGATGCCGGTGTCGACGAGGGTCTGCTTGAACCCGCCACCCGCGGCGACGATGAGGATGATCCCCGCGATCGGGCCCAGCGAGGACTCCAGCGACTTCGCCATGGCCTTGAGGTCCATCCCGGCGCCGCGGCCGAGAGTGGCCATGCCGACGAGGACCGCGATGAGCAGAGCAATGAGCGGCGTGCCGAGGAAGTCGAGCGCCGACCGCAGGACGTGGCCCTCGGCGAGGAAGATGTCGGCGAGCGCCTTGCCCATCATGAGGACGACCGGCGTGAGGACGGCGAAGAGGGTGGTGCCGAAGCTGGGACGCTTGGCCCGCTCCTCACCCGTGGTGTCCTCGCTCGTCTCGAAGAGGGCGGGTGGCGGCACGTCGACCCACCGTCCGGCGAACCGCGCGAAGAGCGGACCGGACACCGCCACCGTGGGGAGGGCGACGAGGACACCGAGGGCGAGGGTGACGCCCAGGTTGGCGCCCAGGGCGTCGATGGCCACGAGCGGCCCCGGGTGTGGGGGCACCAGACCGTGCATGGCGGACAGGCCGGCGAGCGCCGGGATGCCGACCTTGATGATCGACAGCCCGGAACGTCGGGCCACCAGGAAGATCACGGGCATCAGCAGCACGAGGCCGATCTCGAAGAACATCGGCAACCCGATGAGGGCACCCACGCCGGCCATCGCCCACGGCAGGGTGCGGTCGGACGAGCGACCGATGATGGTGTCGACGATCTCGTCGGCGCCGCCGGAGTCGGCGAGCAGCTTGCCGAACATCGCGCCGAGTGCGATCAGGGTGCCCACGCCCGCCGCGGTCGAACCGAAGCCCTTGGTGAACGAGTCGACCACCGCGGACATCGGCACGCCCGCCACGGCTCCCACGGTCAGCGACCCGAGGGTCAGCCCGAGGAACGGGTGGAACTTGAACTTCGTGATGAGCAGGACGATCACGGCGATGCCGAGCAGGGCGGCCGGGATGAGCCGGGCCGCGGGGATGTCCGGCACCTCGGGGGTGTCGGCGCTGGCCCACTGGTGCAGGGCGGAGAAGAGGTCGGTGGTCACGACGGGGTGCTTTCTGTGCGAGCGAGCAGGGCGAGGGCACGGTCGACGAGCTCGTCGACCGGGAGGGAGACGTCGAGGACGGCGCCGAGCTCGTCGCGCTCGAGCGGCTCGAGGGTGGCGAACTGGCTGTCGATGAGGGCGGCGGGCATGAAGTGGGCCGGCCGGGCGGCGACGCGCTGGGCGAGGACGTCGCGGTCGCCGTGCAGGTGCAGGAAGAAGGTGCGGGCCGAGCCGGTGCGCAGGATGTCGCGGTAGGAGCGCTTGAGGGCCGAGCAGCTGGCGACACCACCGGAGGGGTCGTGGGCGAGCAGCCAGGCGGCGATCGCCTCGAGCCAGGGTCGCCGGTCGTCGTCGTCGAGCGGTATGCCGGCGGACATCTTGGCGATGTTGGCCGCCGGGTGGAAGTCGTCGGCGTCGGCGAAGGGGACGCGCAGCCGCTGGGCCAGGGCTGCCCCGACGGTGGTCTTGCCGGAGCCGGAGACTCCCATGACGACGACCAGGGGTGGTGCTGTGCTGTTCGGGCTCATCCGCGGGGACTCCTTCGTCCGGCTCGGCGTGGGCGGCTCGTCCTCGGACCGCCGCGCCCACTGTGCCACCCTAGAACCGCCTTATCAAGACTTTGGAACCAATAACTCTGTTTTAAACAACGCGTGACGGTGTCAAGACTGGTCTGGCAGGGTGGTGCCGTGCGCACCGAGGCCGACCCCGACGGCATACCCACCGACGCCCTCGCCCAAGGGCCGCTGCACGCCGGCGTGCTCGACGCCCTCGGGCAGGAGATCGTGTCGGGCACCGTGGCACCCGGTGACGTGCTGCGCATCGACCAGCTCGACGCACGGTTCGGCGTCTCCCGCTCGGTCGTGCGCGAGGCCGTACGGGTGCTCGACTCGATGGGGCTGGTGGAGACGCGGCGCCGGCTCGGGGTGCGGGTGCGGTCCCGTGAGCAGTGGAACCTCTTCGACCCGCGCGTGATCCGCTGGCGGCTCGCCGGACCGGGTCGCGAGGACCAGCTCGTGTCACTCGGTGAGCTGCGGCGCGGGTTCGAGCCGGTGGCGGCCGAGCTGGCCGCCCAGCGCGCGACCCCCGACCAGTGCCGCGCCATGGCGGCGGCCGTCATGGAGATGACGGTGCACGCCAAGGCCGGCGACCTCGAGGCCTACCTGCGGGCCGACCAGGAGTTCCACGCCACGATGCTGCAGGCCTCCGGCAACGAGATGCTCGGGGCGCTGTCGACCGTGGTCGACGAGGTGCTCGCCGGCCGCACTCACCACGACCTCATGCCGCACTCCCCCAACCCGGCCGCGATCCGGCTGCACTCCGACGTGGCCAACGCCATCGGCGAGGGCGACGCCGCCACCGCCCACCGCAAGATGACCGAGATCATCGACGAGGCGAGCGATGCCGTGCGGGCCGCCAAGCAGGCGACCGACGAAGCGGGCTAGACCCCGCAGGTGTTGACGAGGTCACCGCTCGTCGGGCGCGGGTAGGTGCGGTCGGCCGGTGGCGTCACGCCCTGCTCCACCCAGGCGGTCAGCGTGTCGAATCCCGCACGGGCACAAGGCAACAGCGGCCGCAGTTTGTCGGGGAACAGTGCGTAGAGGCCGTCGGTGTGGGTGCCGCCCTCGAACGTGTAGTAGCGGTGCAGGGCGCCCTTGCCGGCCTGGTCGATGAGCTGGTCGTAGACGTCGCTGTCGGTGCGTGGCGGCAGCAGGGTGTCGAGCGAGCCCTGCACGGTGATGAGCGGCTTGCCGATGTTGCCGGTCAGCTGCACCCTGGCGACGGCGTCCTTCACCGACTGGGGTCGCGACGCGTAGTCGTAGTCGGCGTCGCAGTTCGGGGTTCCGCTGGCGCAGTAAGGGATTCCCGCCTTGAGGTCCCCGTCGTAGGTCGGGTCGAACTCCTCGCGGTAGATGCGCTGCGTGAGGTCCCAGTACACCTGGTAGTGGAACGGCCACAGGAACTCCGAGCCCGCAGCGAAGCCCGCCGCGATCATCGCGTCGTGCGCCGCGGGATCTCCCGTCGCGGCGTACGTGGGGTAGTTCTTCAGGGCCGTGGGCAGGTAGGTGAGCAGGTTCGGGCCGTCCGCGCGGAAGAGCGTGCCCTCCCAGTCGAGCCCACCGTCGTAGAGGTCCGGGCGGTTCTCCAGCTGCCACCGCACGAGGTAGCCGCCGTTGGAGATGCCGGCCATGTAGGTCTGCCGGGGAGCCTTGGCCCGCACCTGCTTGACGACGCGCTTGGCGGCGATGGTCAGCTCGGTGACGCGCGTGTTCCACTCGGCCACCGAACCGCCGGGCTCCGAGCCGTCGTCCCAGAAGTTGAGCCCGACGTTGCCCTTGTCGGTCGAGGCGAACGCATAGCCCTGCGCCAGGACGTGGTCGCTGATGATGAAGTCGTTGGCGTACTGCGCGCGGTTGCCGGGGGCGCCACTGACGACGAGCCCGCCGTTCCAGTTGTCGGGGATGCGGATGACGAACTGGCTGTCGTGCTTCCAGCCGTTGTTGGTGTTGCCGGTCGAGCTGTCCGGGAAGTAGCCGTCGACCTGGATGCCCGGCACCCCGCTCGGGTTGCGGGTGCCCGCCGCGTGCAGCCCGGCGAAGTCGGCGGGGTTGGTGTGCCCCGACGCGACAGTGCCGGCAGTGGTGAGGTCGGCGAGACAAGCCGTCTTCTGCATCTCGGCGCCCGGCACGCGCACCTTCGACTCGCGGGCACAGTGGCCACCACCCGGCTTGTCGGCACTCGCCGGTGCGGCGGTCGCGAGCGCCCCCGTCGTGGCGAGCGCGAGGCTGGCCAGGGCGGCAGCAGTGCGGTGGCGGGACGTCGTTGTCGGGCGCATGGCGTCATGCTTCGCCTCGTGGGTGCGCCGACCAATGTGGGTGCGGCACACAAACGAGGTATGCCGCGTGTGCGTCTTCGCAGGTCAGGTCGCCTGCGCGCGGAGCACGTCGCGGGTGATCTCGACCTGGCCGCGGTGCTGGGCGAGCTCCTCGTAGACGTGCAGCAGCACCTCGCCCTGCGTGGCGTACGCGTCGTGGTGGTGACGGCCACGCGGAGGGTTCGCCGGCGGCATACCCGGGTCTGCCTCGCCAACCCACCCGGCGAAGTCCGCGCGCAAGCGGTCAGTTGCGACTGCGAGGTCCGCCACGGGTCCGGATGCGGTGAACTCGGCGGCACGGTCGCGCGAGACCTCGCGGCCGAGGTTGACGGTCGAGCCCCAGTAGGCGCAGACGCCGAGGCAGTGGGTCAGGATCGCGTAGGGGCTGTTGGCTCCGGGCAGGTCCGGGCGGCGGTTGGCGAGGTCGTCGCCGAGGTCGGTGACGATGTCGCGCATGGCGACCAGCGCCTCGTCGCAGAACCGGAGGTAGGTGTGTTTGTCGATCACGGCCCGAGACTAAGAGGCCGCACCGTCAGGCCACACTGCGTCAGTCGGCGGAGCCGTTTTCGAGGAGTCGGACGAAGCCGGCCTCGTCGAGGATGGGGCGGCCGAGCTCGCGGGCCTTGTCCTCCTTGGACCCGGCGTTCTCGCCGACGACGACGTAGTCGGTCTTCTTCGACACCGAGCTCGACGCCTTGCCGCCGCGGGCGAGGATGGCCTCCTTGGCCGAGTCACGCGAGAACCCCTCGAGGGACCCCGTGACGACGACCGTGAGCCCGGCCAGCGTCTGCTCGATCGACTCGTCGCGCTCGTCCTCCATCCGCACCCCGTCGGCGGCCCAGCGCTCGACGATGTTGACGTGCCAGTCGTTGCCCTCGCCGTCGAACCACTCGCGCACGGCGTCGGCGATCACTCCCCCGACGCCCTCGACGCCGGCCAGCTCGTCACGGGACGCCTCACGGATGGCCTGCATCGAGCCGAAGTGCTGCGCGAGCGCGCGGGACGCGGTCGGGCCGACGTGCCGGATCGAGAGGGCCACGAGCACCCGCCACAGCGGCTGCTCCTTGGCGGTGGCCAGGTTGTCGACCAGGCGCTTGCCGTTGGCCGAGAGCACCCGCCCGTCGACCACGGCGTCTTCCGGGTCGGTCTTCTTCGCGGCCCGCGTGAACAACGGCACCTGCGCGATCTCGTTCTCCCCCAAGGCAAACAGGCCGCTCTCGTCCTTGATGACCCCAGACTCGAGCAGGGCGCCGGCGCCCTCCCACCCGAGCGCCTCGATGTCGAACGCACCACGCCCGGCCAGCCCCGCCAGCCGCTCGCGCAGCTGCTGCGGGCAGGTGCGCGCGTTGGGGCAGCGGATGTCCTTGTCGCCCTCCTTCTCCGGGCGCAGTTCGGTGCCGCACGACGGGCAGTGGGTGGGCATGACGAACTCGCGCTCGCTGCCGTCGCGCAGGTCGACGACCGGCCCGAGGATCTCGGGGATCACGTCTCCGGCCTTGCGCAGCACCACCGTGTCACCGATGAGCACGCCCTTGCGCTTGACCTCGTCGGCGTTGTGCAGCGTCGCCCGCTCCACGGTCGACCCCGCCACCACGACCGGCTCCATCACCCCGAACGGTGTCACGCGCCCGGTGCGGCCGACCCCCACCTGGATGTCGAGCAGCCTGGTGTTGACCTCTTCCGGCGGGTACTTGTACGCGATCGCCCAGCGCGGCGCCCGTGACGTCGACCCGAGCTGGCGCTGCACGGCCACCTCGTCGACCTTGATGACGATGCCGTCGAGCTCGTGCTCCACGTCGTGCCGGTGCTCGCCGTAGTAGGCGACGTAGTCCTGCACCTCCTCGATCGTGTCGACGACCTTGGAGTGGGTCGACACCGGCAGCCCCCACTCCTCGAACAGGTCGTAGGCCTGGGACTGCCGGGTCAGCTCGAGCCCCTCGCGGTAGCCGATGCCGTGCACGAGCATGCGCAGTCCGCGGCTCGCCGTGACGCGGGGATCCTTCTGCCGCAACGATCCTGCGGCCGTGTTGCGTGGGTTGGCATACGGCGGCTTGCCGGCCGCGACCAGCTGGGCGTTGAGCTCGCCGAACGCCTCGACCGGGAAGAAGACCTCGCCGCGGATCTCGACCTTGGTCGGGTGATCCTTGCCCTTGAGCTGGTGCGGGATGCCGTCGATCGTGCGGACGTTGTTGGTCACGTCCTCGCCCGTGCGGCCGTCGCCGCGGGTGAGCGCTCGCGTGAGCTTTCCGTTCTCGTACAACAGGTTGACGGCCAACCCGTCGATCTTCAGCTCGCACAGATAGTGGTATGCCGCGGTGCTCGCGTCGCGGGCGACGCGAGCCGCCCAGGCGGCGAGCTCCTCGGGTGAGAAGCAGTTGTCGAGGGAGAGCATCCGCTCGAGGTGGTCCACCGCGGTGAAGTCGGTCGAGAACACCGCTCCGCCGACCTGCTGGGTCGGGCTCTCGGGCGTGCGCAGCTGGGGGTGCTCGTCCTCGATGGCGTTGAGCCGCTTGATCAGAGCGTCGTACTGGCCGTCGCTGATCGTCGGGGCGTCCTTGACGTGGTAGGCGAACTGGGCCGCACTCGCCTGCTCGGCCAGCTCGGTCCACTCGTGGCGCACGTCCTCGGGGACGTCGCTCTCGATCGGGCTCGCGGTGGTGCTGGCAGTGGTGCTGGCAGTGGTGCTGGCGGCGCTGCTGTCGGTCACGCCCCCATCCTGCCGCAGCCCACCGACTCCGGAACCGCCCCCGCGGCGCTTGGTTGCGTCCGCGCTTCTGGCTGCGATGGCGACCGAACCCGCGGACGCAAGCAACGCGGCATACCGCAACGTCCGCGGTTCTGGCTGCCAGGGCGACCGAAACCGCGGACGCAAGGCACGCGGCACACCGCAGGGGAACTCAGGAAGCAGCCGAACCGTAGCCAAAGGACAGGTCTACCGGAGAGTATGAGGGCCTGGTCCCCGACACCACGCAATGGAGCGCCCCGATGACGAACATCGCCACCGACCTGACGACCACTGCCGCCAAGAACCCGGAACAGTCCGCGATCCGGATCAACGGCCAGAGCATGAGCTATGCGCAGCTGCACGGTGCCGCCGCCAAGGTGGCCGGGTCCCTGCGCGCGGCCGGCATCGAGCCCGGCGACCGGGTGGCCATCATCCTGCCCAACGTGCCCGCCTTCCCGGTCGTGTTCTACGGCATCCTGCTCGCCGGCGGCGTGGTCGTGCCGATGAACCCGCTGCTCAAGTCCGGCGAGATCGACTACTTCTTCACCAACTCCGGCGCCAAGATCGCGTTCGTGTGGCCGGACTTCGTCGCCGAGGCCACCAAGGGCGCCGAGAACAGCGGCACGACGATCGTCGAGTGCACGCCGATGGGCCCGGTCGAGGGCGCGCTCCCCGTGGGTGACCCGATCGTCGAGCCGGTCGAGCGGGCCGACGACGACGACGCGCTCATCCTCTACACCTCCGGCACCACCGGTCGGCCCAAGGGCGCCGAGCTGACCCACTCCAACATCCACCTCAATGCCCAGCGCAGCTCGCTCGACATCCAGCACACGACGGCCGAGGACGTCGTCATGGGCTGCCTGCCGCTGTTCCACGTGTTCGGCCTCGTCGTGGGCATGCACGCGGCCGTGCTGGCCGGCGCGTCGCTCGCGCTCATCCCGCGTTTCGACCCGGAACAGGCGATCGAGGTCATCGAGAAGGAGCGGGTCACGATCATGCTCGGCGTGCCGACGATGTATGCCGCGATCCTCAACCACCCGAAGTCCGACGGCATGGACGCGTCGTCGCTGCGCACCTGCTGCTCGGGCGGCTCCGCGATGCCGCACGAGGTGCAGAAGGCGTTCGAGGACAAGTTCGGCTGCATCATCCTCGAGGGCTACGGTCTGTCGGAGACGTCGCCGGTCGCGTCGTTCAACATGCCCGACCGCGAGCGCAAGCCTGGCACCATCGGCGTCGCGATCCCCGGGTGCGAGATGAAGCTCGTGGGCGCCGACGGCCAGGACGTCGGCGCCGGGGAGGGTGTCGGCGAGATCGCGATCCGGGGCGACAACGTCATGAAGGGCTACTGGCAGAACCCCGAGGCCACCGCCGAGGCCATCCCGGACGGCTGGTTCCGCACCGGGGACCTGGCCACCGTCGACGAGGACGGCTACTACACGATCGTCGACCGCAAGAAGGACATGATCCTGCGCGGTGGCATGAACGTGTACCCGCGCGAGGTCGAGGAGACGCTCTACCAGCACCCCGACGTGCTCGAGGCCGCTGTCGTGGCCGTGCCGGACGACCTGCTCGGCGAGGAGGTCGGCGCCGCGGTCGCGCTCAAGCCGGACGCCCAGGCCTCGGTCGAGGACATCCAGCAGTTCGTCAAGGACAACCTCGCCGCCTACAAGTACCCGCGCCACATCTGGCAGGTCGAGGAGCTGCCCAAGACGGCGACCGGCAAGATCCTGCGCCGCGAGGTCAGCAAGCCCGCCGACGCCTGACCGCCTTCGCGCACAACGGGGGTTGCTGGCGCGAGACGGGGCCTATTTCGCCACGTTTTGTGCTCGCAACCCCCGTTTTGCCGAGCGCGCGGGCATCCCGATGACGATCGCGCTCACGAGCACGATGGCGGCGCCGACCAGCTGCGGCCACGCCAGGTGCTCGCCGAGCACCAGCACCCCGAGGACCACCGACACGACCGGGATGAGGTAGGTGACGGTCGTCGAGACCGTCGCGCCGGCGGCCCGCACGACGTCGAACTGCAGCATGTAGGCCAGACCCGTCCCGACCACGCCCAGCGCCAGCACGGCGAGCAGCGGCAGGAGCCACCCACCGCCGGTGACGTCGACGTGTCCGGACCACGGCGCGGCATACGCGTCGCGGTGCAGCAGCCACCAGACACCCAGCACCGGCACCATCAGCACCGACCCCACCAGCAGCAACGCGGTCGGCATCGAGAGCCCGCCCAGGTCGGCCTGCCCGAGGAACCTCCGGTTGTAGGTCCACCCCAGGCCGTAGGACGCGCCGGCCACCAGCGTCATGCCGAACCCGAGCAGGTCGGGCCGCCCCGCGGACTCCCACGGCTGCATGATCACCAGCACGCCGACGAACCCGACGAGCACAGCCGCCAGCTTGCGTGGCGACAGCCGGTCGCTCGGCAGCAGCACGAGCGCGAAGAACACCGCGGCCAGCGGAGTCGTCGCGTTGCCGATGCCAGCCAGCGC
This sequence comes from Actinomycetes bacterium, assembly GCA_023420415.1. Taxonomy (GTDB): domain Bacteria; phylum Actinomycetota; class Actinomycetes; order Actinomycetales; family Dermatophilaceae; genus Pedococcus. Next base: position 207,195 of record JAEZWF010000014.1, read on the forward strand.
CGAGGACACGCGCTCCTCCCCCGCCGCGAACAGGCTGAACGGCAACGCGGTCAGGAACACACCCGACACCGTGAGGTGCGCCCACGTGCGCCGTTCGCGGGGCAGCCGCCCACCGGTCACCGACAGCAGCACGAGCAGCGTCGCGGTGCCGGCAAAGATGCGCAGCCCCGAGATCTGCAGCGGCGCCATGGTGCGCAGACCGACCTTCATCAACAGGAAGCTCGAGCCCCAGATCACTGCCAGCGCAAGGTATTTCGCCTGCCACGGCACTCGCACACTCGTCGTCACCGGTGCCGCACCGACGTCAGCCACACTGCTCATGGGCGGGTCAACCCTCCGCTCGTTCGGACCATTCCGCGGCCACGTCGACCGCCGCCCGTTGAACGCGCCAGGCCCCGTCCGGTGTGAGCCCAGCCAGCCCGCACGCCGGGGTGGCGACGAGGGCACCCAGCCCGGCACGCGGCATACCGGCGTCCGCCCAGCCGCGCTCGACCTCCTCGACGGCTCCGCGCACCGACCCCGACCCGTCGGTCGGCAGGCATCCTGGCCACACCGCGACGCCGTCCTCGACGGTGGCCGCCACGGACTCCCACCGCTGGGGTGACAGGCCGGTCGTGTCGAGCGCGATCGCTGCGGTGCCGCTGTTGCGCAGCAGCGGCAGCGGTATGCCGCGGTCGCAGCAGTGCACGACCGTCGCCTCCGCGTCGGGGGCGGCGGCGAGGACGTCGCGCAGGCCAGCGGCCACGACCTGGGGGTCGACCGCGCGCAGGTGTCCGTAGCCGCTGGCCGTGGACAGCCGTCCCTCGAGGACGGCGGGCAGCGACGGCTCGTCGAGCTGGAGCCAGAGTCGCGCGCCGGGCACCAGCGCCTGGACGCGACCGAGGTGGTCGCGAAGTCCCTCGGCCAGCGACCCGACGATGTCGCGGACGGCGCCCTCGTCGGCGACGGCCTTCTCGCCGCGGTTCAGCTCGATGGTGGCCGCGAGCGTCCACGGGCCGGTCGACTGCACCTTGAGGTCGCCCGCGTAGCCGTCGAACGCCTCGGCGAGCTCGTCGAGGTCCTGGCGCCACAGGGCGGCGGTGCGCTCGGCGTCGCGTCCGGGCCGCTCGACGAAGCGCCAGCCGCTGGGCTGGAGGTCGACGTGCAGGTCGACCAGCAGGCCGGCCGCGCGGCCGACCATGTCCGAGCCGGGGCCGCGGGCGGGCAGCTCGGGCAGGTAGGGCAGCTGCCCGTCACCGAGGATGTCGCGCACCCCCTTGAGGGCCTCGCGGATGTCGGTGCCGGGCAGGGAGCCGATGCCGGATGCGCGCGCCACGTGAGCGAGGTTAGACCCCGCCACCGACGGCCGGGAGGTCGACCAACCCACGGTTGCTGTCGGGACGCCGGCTCCTCGCTCAGTCCGCGAGGTATGCCGTGACGAGCCGCTTGGGTGCGACCAGTCGCCACGCGTCCTCGACGACCTCGTCCACGCGGTCCCAGTCGACGTCGCCGTCGAGCCAGACCCCGACCCAGCCGCGGTGGCCGACGTAGGGCGGCCGGAAGTAGCCGTCCGGGTCGTCGTCGACCAGGCGCTGCTGCGCCCCCCTGGGGGCTGCCGCCCAGAAGGCGACCCGCTTGTCGTGGTGGTGGTCGGCAGCCATGACGAACAGCTTTCGCCCACCGGCGAACCAGCATGCCTCACCGTGCGACGGCCGCTCCTGCGTCTCGGGGAACGCCAGGCACAGGTCCCGCACCCGGGCCAGAGGTGAGCCGGGACGAATATGTCGCTGCGGCATACCCGCCAGCCTCGCCCCGGACGGGGCCTTGGTCAACAGTCTCAGCGGCGGCGGCCGACCTTCACCTGGTAGCGGGCGGGCACGGTGCCGTCGGTCGCGAGCTGAAGCTGCTCGGCCACGGCCTGCACCGCGGCGCCCGCGGTCGACAGCGGCGTGAGCGCGTCGATGGTTGCCGTGAGCTCGACCGCGCCGTCGTGCGGCGGGCCCAGCACCCGGCCCTTGGCCTTCTCGACGCCCGGCTGCGCCGCGAGGGCGTCAGCGGCTGTCCCGGCGAGGGCGCCGAGATCGAGGACCAGTCGGCCGTTCGGCGCCGAACCGGGCAACGGGCGGCTGGAGCGGCCCCGGGTCACCCGGTGCCCGACGATCCAGCGCAGCACCAGCAGCGCCAGCACCACGCCGACCACGCCGGTGACCCACGGCCACCAGGCCTGGTTGGGCAGGTCGGCAACGGCCGGCAGGTTCAGCGGCCCGTCGAGCGGGTCGCGGAACCACTGGCTCAGGTCGAGCCGCCACACGAGCAGGGCGGCACCGGCAGCGATGAGCAGCAGACCGAGGACGATCGCGGCGAACCGGTCGAGGGCAGCCGTGGCACGGCTCATGACACACCTTCCTGTCCACCCGACTGGCGGGTCGACCGCACGGTGACACTGACGCTGGGCTGGGGGTCGAGGCCTTCGAGCTGCTCGCTCACCGCGCGGGTGACGTCGTCGCGCAGCTCGCGCTTGTCGCGGTCGGTGCCGCGGACCTTCACGGCCACGCGTCCGGGCCGAGCGGTGACGCGGGCATCGAGGACGCCGTCGATGGACTGCGCGGCCGAACGAGCCAGGCGGTCGACGTCCTGTGCGGGCAGCCAGGCCCGCACCGGTGACCCGACGGCGAGGTATCGGCGGGGCCGACGGCGCATTGCCTGCAGGAGGCACCACAACCCGACGAGCACCAGCACGACACCCACCGGGATCATCCAGTCGGCGGGCTGGACGGCACGGAACCACTCGAGCACCGGGGTGGACCAGGGCTGGCCCGAGGCCCACCCGGCCAGCACGACGGTGTCGCGGATCAGCACGACGGCCAGAGCCGTCAGCAGCAGCATCACGAGCACGGCGGGCACGACGGCAGGCAGGCCACCGAGGGCCGGCCCGAGAGCCCGGCCCGGTCGGGGCGCGGAGCCTGTGCTGGGGAGCGCCTCGGTGTGGCGGTCACCCCGTGTCTGTGCGGTGGTGCTCATCGCACGGTCCTCTCGCTCTCCTGGGGCTGGACGGGCACGACGGTGACGTCGCACGCGGCGACGTCCAACCCGGCATACCGGTGCAGCACGTCGGTCACGGCGGACCGGACACCGCCCGCGGCGGTGGCCACGCCGTGCGGCCACTCGACGCCCACGTCGAGGGCGACCCGCACGCGGTCGTCGCTCAGCGAGGTGTCGATGCGCGGCAGGTCGCGTCCGGTGAGGGCGTCGAGGCCCGACCGGTGGGCCACGACGCCGTCGACGTCCAGCACGGCACGGCGCACGAGGTGCTCCACGGCCGCGTCACGGATGCGCAGCGTCCCCCGGTCGGCGCTGTCGCGGATGACGGCGTCAGCCACGTCCGCGCCCTCGCAGCACCGAGTCGAGGTCGACGCCGCCGTCGAGCCAGCGGCCGACGACGAAGCCGGCACCACCCAGCACGAGTGCGACGAGGAACCCGGTGAACCCGCCAGCCGCTGCGGCGACGCCGAGCAGCAGGCCGGCAAGCATCCAGATGATCGAAGAGTTGAGTGTCATGACGTCCTCCCAGTGGTGGGGTGGTCGGTCGGGTCGGGGTCGGTGGCGGTCTCACGGGCGGCCGGTGGTCGCTGGGAGGTGGCGGCGGGTGCGGCCACGTCCTCGACCGTCACGTCGACAGGGGTGTCGACGAGGGGCGCGACTGCGTCACGCACAGCCGCGGCGACGTCGGGCACCTTCGTGCCGTAGTCGATGACGACGTGCACCTGAGCAGCGGTGTCCCCCAACCGGATTCCCGCGATGCGGCGCCCGGGTAGGTAGGTCGCAACCTCACCGAACCGGCCGCCGTGCAGGCCCGCCACGCCGGGCGTGCTCTCCACGGCCTGGGCCACGCGGTCGGCCAGAGGCGGGTCCTCAGGCGCCGCAGAGGGGGGCGCCGGGGCCTGAGGACCCGCGTTCTGGGGTGTCGCGGCGCGATCGGCCGCCTGCGGGTCGGTCACTGGACTCGAGGGGTGCTGTCCGTCTGCTCGCGCGAGTCGTCGGACCCGCCCTCGATGTGGACGTCGTGCACCGTGATGTTGACTTCGGTGACCTCCAGGCCGGTCATCCGCTCGATCGCGTCGATGACGTTGCGGCGGATGGCCGAGGCGAGGTCGACCAGCGAGACGCCGTAGTCGGCGACCAGGTCGATGTCGACGGCCGCCTGGGTCTCTCCGACCTCGACGGACACGCCCTGCGACTGGTTGACCGAGCCGCCGGCGATGCGCTCGCGGATGGCGCCGACCGCGCGGGCGGCGCCGCCACCCAGGTCGTAGACGCCGTTGATCTCACGGGTCGCAATGCCGGCGATGGTCGAGACGACGACGTCGGCAATGACGGTCTTGCCCTGGCTCGTGGTCAGGTCCGAGGAGCCGCTGCGGCCGCCGCCGGTGCGGGCCGGCGACGTCGAGCTCGACGAGCCGGAGGTGGAACCCGAGGTCGAGCCGGTGCTCGAACCGGAGGTGCCGCTGGACGAGGTGCCGCTGGCGGAGCCGGTGGTCTGGTCGGTCATGAGTGGTCCTCTCATTCGGTGGCGCGGTGCGCCGGCTGACGGATGCTGTCAATGGGGTAGTCGCGCGAGATGCCCGATGCGCACGCGGCTGGCGATGTGGCCTGCGTCACATTCTCGGTCGAGCGGCTTGGTTCGGTATGCCGCGGGCGCGCCGGATGCGGCGCGCCGGGCGGGGCGAGGCGCCAGGCATGCGAGGCGCGGCGAGCGATGCGAAGATCGAGGTGCGTTGATGACGAGCGGAGTGGGGGCAGTGGAGGCCGGGGCGCTGGACACCGAGCTCGTACGTGCTGCCCGCCTCGGTGACCGGGTGGCGTTCGAGGAGCTGCTGGGCCGACACGGCCCGGGCCTGTACCGGTACGCGATCCGCAGCACCCGCAACGTCGCCGACGCTCAGGACGTCGTGCAGGAGACGTTCGTGGGGGCCTGGCGGGGCCTCGACGGTTTCGATGGCCGGTCGTCGGTGCGGACCTGGCTGTTCGCGATCCTGCACCGCAAGATCGTCGACCAGCACCGGCGTCGACCCCGGGAGGAGCCGGTGTCCGAGCTGCCGGAGGACCCGGCCGCCTCGGCCCAGCTGTCGGTGGCCGCCACCCCGGGCCCCTTCGACACGGCCAGCTCGGCCGAGCTGGTGCGGGCGTTGGACGCGGCTCTGCGCCGGTTGCCCTACCGCCAGCGCGCCTGCTGGATCCTCGTCGAGGTGGACGGACTGGCGCAGCCGGAGGTGGCGCGCGTGCTCGGCCTGACCCCTGACGCGGTGCGTGGGCAGCTGTACCGCGCGCGGCGAGCACTGGCCGAACTCATGCGAGAGTGGCAAGGATGAGGCCCGTGAGTGCGACGACGCAGGGCGGTCCTGGCCCCCGGGACGCCGGTGCCCCCGCCGGTCCCGGCGCGCGGGGTGCCTCAGACCTGCTTGCGCGGTCGGCGCGCGCGCTGGCCGAGCACCAGGAGTCGACCTGGACGCAGACGCGCGACCGGGTGGTCGGGGCGGTGCGCTCGGCATCGCGGGGGCGGGTGCTGCTCGAGGCGGACCTGCCGCAGCGTCCCGACCGCGCCGCTGACCGCCTCCAGGTCAGTGACCAGGTGGTCGTGGCCACGGTGGCCACCGCGGTCGAGCGCGCCTCGGGCGCGCGGCCGCTGCGCATCGAGGTGCAGGAGCAGGACGGCGTCTGCACCGGCGCCTCGCTCCACGTGTCCGTCCCCTACGGCCCCCCGATCGAGGACGTGGTGCGCGAGGTCCGCTCGAGCGCCGTGGCGACGATCACGGAGGTCCTCGGGGGCGCTGATGCCGATCACCCGGTCGACGTCCACGTCGACGAGGTCCACCTCCCCGACCAGCGCGACTAGCTCGTCGGGTTCGACTCTCGTCGGTTCGACCTCAGCGCTCGAGCCAGCTCTGCGCGATGGTGGCGGACCCGACGACTCGCGTTCCTTCGTAGAGGACGACCGACTGGCCGGGCGCCACGCCCCGCAGCCGCGACGCGAGCCGCACCTGCACCTCGTCGCCGTCGGCCCACGCCTGCGCGGGGACCTCCTCACCGTGGGCGCGCACCTGGGCCCCGACCTGCACGACCCCCTCCGGCGGCACGCCACACCAGCGAGCATGGTCGCCGCGAATCGCGTTGACCCCCAACAGGTCTGCCGTCCCGATCGTGACCTGGTTGGTCTTGGTGTCCACTCCGACGACATACCGCGGAGCACTGTCGAGAGTGCTCCGCTCGAGGCCGAGGCCGCGGCGCTGGCCGACGGTGTAGGCGTAGGCGCCGGCGTGCGACCCGACCACCTCGCCGGACTCGGCGTCGACGATCTCGCCCGGCCGCTCCCCCAGCCTCGACGTCAGCCACCCACGGGTGTCGCCGTCGGCGATGAAGCAGATGTCATGGGAGTCGGGCTTGCTCGCGACGTAGAACCCACGCTCGCGGGCCTCCTCGCGGATCTGCGGCTTGGTGGTGTCACCGAGCGGGAAGAACGCGCGGGCCAGCTGGTCACCGTCGAGCACGCCGAGCACGTAGGACTGGTCCTTGGCCGAGTCGACCGCGCGGTGCAGCTCGCGCGTCCCCTCCGGTCGCTCGACGACCTGGGCGTAGTGCCCGGTCGCGACCGCGTCGAACCCCAGGGCGACCGCCTTGTCGAGCAGCGCCGCGAACTTGATCTTCTCGTTGCACCGCAGGCACGGGTTGGGGGTGCGGCCCGCGGCATACTCCGCGACGAAGTCGTCCACGACGTCCGCACGGAAACGCGACGCCATGTCCCACACGTAGAACGGGATGCCGAGCACATCGGCCACGCGGCGCGCGTCGCCGGCGTCCTCGATCGTGCAGCACCCGCGCGCCGACTCCCGCAGCGTCGCGGCCGACTGCGAGAGGGCGAGGTGCACGCCGACCACCTCGTGACCGGCGTCGAGCATGCGGGCTGCGGCGACGGCCGAGTCGACCCCACCCGACATGGCGGCGACGACCCGCATCAGCCGGTCCATCCGCTGGCGCGTCGGGCACGCTCGATCGCCGTGGGCAGTGCAGCCAGGACGGCGTCGACGTCGGCCTGGGTCGAGCTGTGGCCGAGGGACAGTCGCAGGGCCCCCTTGGCTCGCTCCTCCGGCAGCCCCATGGCAAGGAGGACGTGCGACGGCTGGGGGACGCCGGCCTGGCACGCCGACCCGGTGGAGCACTGGATGCCGGCCGCGTCCAGCAGGTAGAGGAGTGAGTCGCCCTCCGTGCCCGGGACGATCAGGTGCGCATTGCCGGGCAGTCGGCGCTCGCCGTCGCCCTCCTGCCAGTAGCCGGTGACGTCGATGTCGTAGCCCAGGTCGAGCGCGCCTCGAATGATCTTGTCCCGCAACGAGATCAGGAGGCCTCGCTCGGCGTCGAGCGTGGCAACGGCCTCCTCGGCCGCGACGGCGAAGGCCCGGATCGCAGGCACGTCGAGGGTGCCGCTGCGCAGCTGTCGCTCCTGGCCCCCGCCGAACGACTGGGGCTGCAGGACGGCGTCGCGCCGTGCGATGAGGGCACCCACTCCCACAGGGCCACCGTGCTTGTGCGCGGTGACGGTCATGAGGTCGACGCCGCTGGCCGTGAAGTCGACGGGGACGTGGCCGAGTGCCTGCACCGCGTCGGTGTGCACGGGTATGCCGTGGGCGTGCGCGAGCGCGGCCACCTCGGTCACGGGCTGGATCGTGCCGACCTCGTTGTTCGCCCACATCAAGGTCACCAGGGCGACCGAGTCAGGGTCCTCGTCGATGGCCGCCTGCACCGCCTCGACGGTGACGAACCCTTGGGGGTCGGGGTCGACCCAGGTGACCTTCGCCCCCTCGCCGGCCACGAGGTGCTCGATCGTGTCGAGCACTGCATGGTGCTCGATCGTGCTGGAGATGATGCGCACCCGCGCCGGGTCGGCCTCACGCCGCGCCGCGAACGTGCCGGCCACGGCGAGGTTGTCCGCCTCGGTGCCGCCGGAGGTGAACACGACCTCCGACGGGCGCGCACCGACGGCGCGGGCCAGGCGCTCGCGCGACTCCTCGACGACTCGCCGGGCCATCCGGCCGGCCGTGTGCAGCGAGGACGCGTTGCCCGTGGTCGCGAGCGCGTCGGTCATGGCCGCGATGGCAGCAGGCCGCATCGGCGTCGTGGCGGCGTGGTCGAGGTAGGCGGGCACTCGCAAAGTTTACGCGTCAACCGCCGGACCGCCCGCCCTGCCGTGTGCTCCCCACCACCCGCTCCATGTCCCGCAACATGCCGTCGTGCGCGACGTTTCACGGCATGTTGCGGGACATGGAGGGGCGGGGCACTTTGCCAAGTCTTTGCCTACCCACGCGTAACCCCACCTTCGACCCGTCGTTGGTCCCCCATAAGGAGGTCGGCACCGGCGCCGGCCCCGGCAGGGACGGTGGCACGCACGCCCGTCCCGGGAAGGGATTCCATGCTCCCCCTGAAACGCACCCGTGTGGCCGCGCTCGCGGCAGCCGCGGCGGCGACCATCGCCGCGGTGGGCTTCTCCAGCCCCGCCTCGGCCGGCCTGCTTCCCAGCGGCCAGTCGCTCGCCCCGCTCCAGCCGTGGCTCAAGTCGCAGCTCGGTGTGCTCAGCTCGGCCACGCCGACCACGGTCCTCGTCCACGGCACCGACACCGCTGCCGCCACCAGGGCGGTCCAGGCGACCGGCCTGCGCAAGGTCACCAGCTTCGACAAGATCGGCGTCGTCGTCGCCAGCGGCCTGCCGGCCCAGGTGCAGGCCGTACGCAGCCAGCCCGGTGTCACCTACGTCGAGGGCAACCAGCCCATCGAGATGAAGCTCAGCACGGCCAACAAGGCCACCCGTGGCGACGAGGCCCGCACCACCCTCACCGGCGCCGACGGCACCGCTCTCGACGGCAAGGGCGTCTCGGTCGCCGTCATCGACTCCGGTGTCGACCCGACCCACCCGTTCCTCAAGAACGCCGACGGTTCCTCGGCCGTCGTCAAGAACCTCAAGATGGTCTGCGAGCCCCTCACCGAGAGCACGTGCGCACCGGTGGACGCCGGCCCCCTCAACACCGACCTGCTCTCGGTCGGTGGCCACGGCATGCACGTCAACGGCATCGTCGCCGGCCGCGACGTGACGCTCTCGGACGGCACGAAGATGCACGGCGCCGCCCCCGGCGCCAGCCTGGTGTCGATCAGCACCGGCGCGGTGCTGTTCATCATCGGTGCCGATGCAGCGCTCAACTGGGTGCTCGAGAACCACGACGCCCCCTGTGGCGCGGGCGTCCCCGCCAGCACCTGCCCGCCGATCAAGGTGACGTCGAACTCCTACGGCCCCAGCGGTGGCGGCGAGTTCGACCCGAACTCGGCCACGGCCAAGCTCCAGCGCGCGCTCGTCAAGGAGGGCGTCGTCACGGTGTGGGCCAACGGCAACGACGGCGGCGACGGGTCGCAGGACCTGTCCAACCCGCCCGGCAAGGACCCGACGCCCGGCATCATCTCGGTCGCGTCCTACTTCGACCAGGACAACGGCACCCGCGACGGCACCGTGTCCGACTTCTCGAGCCGCGGCAAGGCCGGCGACCAGTCGACCTATCCCGACATCTCGGCGCCCGGTGAGAACATCACGTCCTCGTGCCGCATCTACCTGCCGATCTGCACCACGGGGCTGGACCCCAAGGACGGCGGCGACTACAACACGATCTCGGGCACGTCGATGGCCACCCCGATGATCTCGGGCATCGTGGCCCAGCTGTTCCAGGCCAACCCGAGCGCCACGCCGGCGCAGGTCGAGGCAGCCCTGGAGACGACGGCCTACAAGTACACCAACGGCGCACCGTACGAGGCCGGGAGCAACGGCACGACGAGCTTCGACAAGGGCCACGGCCTCGTCGACGCCGTCGCCGCCGCAAACGCCATCCGCTGAGCGCGCAGCGGATGGCCGAGGCCCCTGGACCCACCCCGTCGGGTCCAGGGGCCTTCCCCTGTCCGCCGCCAAGCCGGCGGTGACGACCATCCCCCACCGACGACGAACGCCCCGGACCACGTGTGGTCCGGGGCGTTCACCCGTATGCCGGCCGGCCGGCATACCGAATCGCGTTGCCTCCGTGCGCCTTTCGGCGCGCGAGGGGCTCAGGTGACCGACTAGCCCTTAGCGGCCTTGACCGCCTCGGTGGCCTGCGGCAGCACCTGGAAGAGGTCGCCGACGACGCCGAAGTCGACGAGCTCGAAGATCGGCGCCTCCTCGTCCTTGTTGACGGCGATGATCGTCTTGGAGGTCTGCATGCCGGCGCGGTGCTGGATCGCGCCCGAGATGCCGGCCGCGACGTAGAGCTGCGGCGACACCTGCTTGCCGGTCTGGCCGACCTGCGAGGTGTGCGGGTACCAGCCGGCGTCGACCGCGGCGCGCGAGGCACCGACGGCGGCACCGAGGCTGTCGGCGAACGCCTCGACCGGTCCGAAGTCACCACCGGTGCCACGGCCACCGGAGACCACGATCGCGGCCTCGGTGAGCTCGGGGCGGCCGCTGGCCTCCTTGGCCTTGGACTCGGTGATCTTCGCGCCCTTGGCGGCGTCGGAGATGGTCACGTCGAGCACCTCGTCGGCGGCCGCACCGGCGGCCTCCTCCGGGGCGGCGGAGTTGGGCTTGACGGTCACGATCGGGGTGCCCTTGGTGACCGACGCCTTGACCGTGTAGGACCCGGCGAACACCGACTGGGTGGTGGACACGCCACCACCGTCACCGGCCTGGACGTCGACGGCGTCGGTGATCAGGCCGGAGTCGGTCTTGACCGCGAGCCGGGCCGCGATCTCCTTGCCGGCGCTGTTGCTCGGGATGAGGACCGCGGCCGGCGACTTGTCGGCGACGAGCTGCGCGAGCACCTCGGCCTGCGGTGCCACCAGGTAGTCGGTCACGTCGGGCGACTCGACGCGGTAGACCTTCTCCGCGCCGAACTTGGCCAGCGTCTCCTTGGCTGCGTCGAACCCGTCGCCGACGAAGACGGCCGACGGCTCGCCGAGGCGGCGGGCGATGGTGAGCAGCTCAGCGGTGGTCTTGCGGACGGTGCCGTTCGCGTGGTCGACCAGTACGAGAACTTCAGACATGGGGAATCTCCTTGGGGTTCTTGGCGATCCGGTCGTCTCAGACGAACTTCTGCGCGGTCAGGAACTCGGCGAGCTTGGTGCCGCCGTCGCCCTCGTCGGTGACGATCTGGCCCTGCTCGCGCGGCGGTCGCTGGGTGAACGACTCGACCTTGGTCCAGGCGTTCTCGAGGCCGACCGAACCGGCATCGACGCCGAGGTCGGCGAGGCTCCACTCCTCGACCGGCTTCTTCTTGGCGGCCATGATGCCCTTGAAGGACGGGTAGCGCGGCTCGTTGATCTGGTCGGTGACCGACACGAGCGCGGGCAGGGTGGCGACGATGGTCTCGGAGGCGGCGTCGCCGTCGCGGCGGATCGTCACCTGCTGGCCGTCGACGGCCAGCTCGGACGCGAACGTCACCTGCGGCAGGCCGAGGCGCTCGGCGAGCATCGCCGGGACGACGCTCATGGTGCCGTCGGTGGAGGCCATGCCTGTGAGGACCAGCTCGGGCGTGCCGCCGGCGGCCTTCTTCACGGCCTCGGCGAGGACCAGCGAGGTGGCGATCGCGTCGGAGCCGTGGATGGCGTCGTCCTTGACGTGGACGGCCTTGTCGGCGCCCATCTGCAGCGCCTTCTTGAGTGCGTCGGCGGCCTCGTCGGGGCCGATGGTCACGACGGTGACCTCGCCCTCACCAGCCTCGACCAGCTTGAGGGCCTCCTCGACGGCGTACTCGTCGAGCTCGGACAGCAGCCCGTCGACACCGACCCGGTCGGTCGTGTTGTCGGACTCGTTGAACGTGCGGTCGGACTGTGCGTCCGGCACGTACTTCACGCAGACGACGATGTTCATGCGGTGATCGTCCTCTTCCATGTGGGAGGTGAACTTGGGTCAGGTGTCATCCTGTCAGCACCCACTGCGAATCCCCATGCCGAGGCCGCGTGACGCTCACCACCCGGTGACGCACGCTGCACCCCACCCGCCGGAGGCACCGTGACGACACCGCTGACCCTCACGGGCGAGCGCACGGCGCCGGGGATCTGGCACGAGAACTACTGGTTCCGGCGGCACGAGGTCGCGTATGCCGCGGTCCCCGGCCTCGTCTCCCCGCTCACCTCGCGGGCGCCGTCGGCGGTGCTCGACGCGGGCAGTGGTGAGGGGTATGCCGCGGGCCTCCTTTCGTCCGCGTGGCGGGGTGCGCGCGTGGTCGGCGTCGACTACGACGCGGTGGCGACCGCGCACGCCGCGCGGGCGCACGCAGGTGAGCACGCGGCATACCTGCGGGGTGCCCTGACGGCGCTGCCGGTCGCGGACGCGACGTTCGACGTCACCGTCTCGATGCAGGTGCTGGAGCACATCTGGACACCGGCGGAGTTCGTGCGCGAGCTGGCGCGCGTCACGCGGGCTGGCGGCGCGCTCGTGGTGTCGACGCCGAACCGGTTGACCTTCTCGCCGGGGCTCGAGCGCCGGGCGCGGCCGGTGAACGCGTACCACTGCCGGGAGTACGACGCGGCGGAGCTGGGCGACGAGCTGGCGCGGTGGCTGCCGGGCGCGGACGTAACACTGCACGGCATCCACCATGCGCAACGGCTGGTGGCCTGGGCAGCCGGCCACGGACCGATCGAGGAGGCGCTGGCGGCGCAACCTGCGCGCTGGCCGGCGACGGTGCGCGCGCTCGTGGAGTCTGTGACCACGCAGGACTTCGCGATCGGGGAGGCGTCGGACGACTGCCTCGACCTGGTCGCGGTGGTCGCGAACCCGGCCCGCACTGTCAGGGGGTAGTGCGGGCCGGGCCGCGGTGGTCCGGCGAAACCCGGGGTTGCAGGGGGTTTTCCGGGTCCGCCGGACCTTGGGAGGCCCGACCCGCGCGCTGGAGGGGGTTCGCGTGCGAGCCGGACCGGTCGGTGAGGTCGCCGCGACGAGTCGCGTGCGGCAACCGGGAAAGAAGAACCGGGAGAGAAGAAGAAGTGTGGCTGATGCCCAGCGACGACGGAGGCACCGGTGGCGGCGCGTCACCTCGTGTGTCGAGGTCCCCTGAGGCGCCGTGGCGTGGTGAGGAGGACGGTTTCCCGTCGTCCCCGGTGTTGCATTCCCGAACCCGGTAAAGGGCCGGTCACTAGGTGGTAACGGCTGGCCTGCCGTCAGGATTCCCCTGTCGGCAAGTTTTCCCGAGTGTCCTGGGTCACGGCCGGGCCAAGGCTGAGACGTGGAGGAAGAGTGGAGCGCCCGGACCGGGTTCAGCGCGGGGCGACGAGGCGGGTGACGGCGTCGACGACGAAGCCGCGGCTCACCTGGGTGGAGTGGGCGCCCGGGGACCCGGCGAACTCCGGGGGTAGGTCGACCCACGCCATGGCGAGGGTGATGACGAGCCCGAGGATCACGTCCGGCGGGAAGGCGTCGGTGACGACGCCGGCGGCCTGGGCGTCCCTGATCGCCGACACCTTGGCCGCATTGGCCTCGATGATCGGGGCGATCGACCGGGAGCTGCCCGTGCGCTCGAGCCGGTACCAGGTGGCCAGCCGGGCCAGGTCGGGGCGGCTGGAGAGCTGGTCGTGGAGCCGCCCTGCCGTGCCGGGCAGGTCGCGCGCGTCGAAGTACTCCGCCTGCGCCGCCTCGGTGGCGTAGGCGCCGAATACGGCGTCGAAGAGACCGTCCTTGCTGCCGAAGTAGTGGTAGATCTGCGCCTTGTTCGAGCGGGCTGCGGCGGCGATGCGATCGACCCTCGCTCCGGCGATCCCGTGCTCGGCGAACTCGGCCGTGGCCGCCTCGAGCAACCGCCGACGGGTCGCCTCCGCGTCACGCTCCGGGCGGGTGTCCCGCTCTCGTTGGGAGTCGTGCGGTCGGGTGGGGGGCTGTGAGTCGGGCACGGCGGCATACTATCAACTAACCGTCCAGTTGACAGTGTGGCCAGGTCGGCGCACACTGGTGTCAACCGAATGGTTAGTTCTCACGAAGGAGCACCCATGACCACCAAGGTCGCCATCGTCACCGGCGCCTCCTCCGGCATCGGCGAGGCCGCGGCCCGCCGGCTCGCCCGGGCCGGGTTCACCGTCTACGGCGCCGCACGGCGCACCGACCGCCTCGCCGCGCTCGCGTCCGACGGCATCCGCGCCCTCCCCCTCGACCTCACCGACGACGCGTCCGTCGTCGCCGCCGTCGACCAGGTGCTCGCCGAGCAGGGCCGCATCGACGTGCTGGTCAACAACGCCGGCTACGGCTCCTACGGCGCGGTCGAGGACGTGCCGATGGAGGAGGCCCGACGCCAGTTCGAGGTCAACGTGTTCGGTCTCGCCCGGCTCGCGCAGCTGGTCATGCCGACGATGCGCGAGCAGCGCTCGGGCCGCATCATCAACATCACCTCGATGGGCGGGAAGTTCGCGATGGCTTTCGGCGGTTGGTACCACGCAACGAAGTTCGCGGTCGAGGGCCTGAGCGACGCGATGCGTCAGGAGCTCGCGCCCTTCGGTGTCGACGTCGTCGTCATCGAGCCTGGCGCGATCAAGACCGAGTGGGCCGGCATCGCGATGGGCTCCGCCGTGGAGGTCTCCGGCTCCGGCGCCTATGGCGACCGCGTCACCCAGGGCATCGGGCGGATGGACACCGGGCGGTTCGGGTCGCAGCCCGAGGTGGTCGCCAAGGCGATCGAGCGCGCCGCGACCGCGCGTCGCCCGAGGACGCGGTATGCCGTGGGCATGGGCGCCAAGCCGGCGATCGCCGCTCGCAAGGTGCTCCCTGACCGCGTGCTCGACGCCGTCATCGCGCGCGGGCTCGGCTGACCCGGGTTGTCGGGGCCTGCGTCTACCCTCGGGCGCATGCGCGCAGCCGCCGGTGGCGCCGAGCCGGACGACCTCTCCCCCGCCGTCGTGGCGCGGATCGGGGAGATCTGCCTCGGTCTGCCCGAGTCGGTCGAGCAGGACGCGTGGCGTGGGGTGCGCTGGCGGATCCGGCAGCGCACCTTCGCGCACGTGGCCCATGTCGACCCCGCCGACGGCTCGGTCTTCAGTCGAGCGGCTCCGGTTCCGCACGCGGTCGACGTGGTGACGTTCCGCTCGTCGGGTGAGGAGCTCGAGTCGCTGGTGCGCAGCGGATACCCCTTCTACAAACCGCAGTGGAGCCCCACCGTCGTCGGGCTGGCGCTTGAGCCCGAGGTCGACTGGGCCGAGGTGGCCGAGCTGCTGACCGAGAGCTACTGCCTCATGGCACCACGCAGGCTGGCCCGGCTGGTCGAACCGCCGCAGGCCTGACCGCAGCCGCAGTGCGGCAGACTGCTCCCTCGTGACTGCCGTTCCGGGCGCTTTCTGCCTCGTCCTGCACTCCCACCTGCCGTGGGTGCCAGGACACGGCGTGTGGCCACTCGGCGAGGAGTGGCTGTTCCAGGCGTGGGCGGAGTCCTATGTCCCCCTCGTGGCGGAACTGGATTCGCTTGCGGCCGAAGGCTTTCGCGACATCCTGACCCTCGGCGTGACACCCGTGTTGGCCGCACAGCTCGACCACCCGAGGATGCGCCGCGAGGTCGGGACGTGGGTGGGGCTGTGGGAGCAGCGTGCGCGTGAGCTGGGCTTTTCCCCCGACCCGTCGCGCCGGGAGGCCGCAGATCGTGAGTATGCCGCGGCGGCCAGTACCGCCTCGCAGCTCGAGTCACGCTGGTCGGCCGGCGGCTCACCGGTGTGGGCGTCGTTGCGGGACAACGGGATCGTCGAGCTGCTGGGCGGCCCTGCTGCGCACCCGCTGCTGCCGCTGCTGCAGGCGTCGTTCGTCGACGTGCCGCTGCAGGCTGGTCTCGACGACGCGGTGTGGCGCATGGGCGCCCGCCCGCGCGGGGTGTGGCTGCCCGAGTGCGCGTGGGCTCCGACGCTGGCCGCTCCCCTGTCGGCGGCGGGTGTCGGACACTTCGTGGTCGACGAGCAGACGGTGCGCGACTCCGGCGGTCACCCGCACGCCGCGTGGCAGGTGGCGGGCACGGATCTCGTTGCGGTGCCACGGGATCTGGACGTCACCAATCTCATCTGGTCGTCGCGAACGGGTTACCCCGCTGCTGGTGCGTACCGGGACTTCCACGCGCGCGAGGAGTACACGGGCGTCCGGCTCTGGGCCATCACCGAGCCCGACGTGGGCGAGCACCGCAAGCGCCCCTACGACCCCGCCGCTGCCGACCGCCAGGTGGAGCGCGATGTCGAGCACTTCGTCGATGCGGTGCGCGGCCGCCTCGTCGACCTGCACGAGGCGCACGGCCGACCGGGACTGGTGACGGCGGCATACGACACCGAGCTCTTCGGGCACTGGTGGCACGAGGGACCCGGCTTCCTCGGCCGCGCGATCCGGGCGCTGGCCGCCGCCGGAGTGACAGTCACGACGCTCACCGGCGCCATCGACCGCGGCCTCGTGGCCGGTGCACTGGAGCTGCGCAGCGGGTCATGGGGAGCAGGCAAGGACTTCTCGGTCTGGGAGGGTCCGGCAGTCGCCGACCTGGCGCACGAGAACGAGTGGCTCCAGCGGCGCTGGCTCGACCTCATGACAAGGGAACGCGCAGCGGGACGGCTGCAGACGTGGCGACGCGACCTCGACCAGCTCCTCACCTCGCTGTTCCACGCCCTGTCGAGCGACTGGGCTTTCCTCGTGACCCGCGGCCAGTCGGTCGACTACGCCCGGGACCGCGCCGAGCTTCACCGCCGCGAGTTCCACACCCTGGCGCAGCTGGTCGAGGACGGCCGATTCGACGACGCAGCCCTGATGGCAGCGCGAATGTCTCTGCGCGACAACGCCTTCCCCGAGCTCGACGCGCGCGTCTACGGCTGAAGCACGCACGGCTGACGGGCAGGTGCGGCGCCGGTTGTCCCCGGTGTGGCGCGCGCACCTGCCCGTCGTCGGTGGGTGCTGGTCGGGTCCGTAGGCCAGCTCAGGACCCCAGCTCAGTACCCCAGGCCGTGACCGAACGGGAAGAGCTCCCCGGAGCCGTCGGCCTTGGGTATTGAGACGGGAAGCTTGCCCGTGGGGTTCACCTCCCCGTACATCACCTTGACCAACGCCTCGATCTGGTGCGAGGTGTAGCCGTAGGAGTCGAGCACGGTCGGCGCCTCGGGGAAGGAGGCCACGTCGTACGGGTTGCGCATCGCGGTCACCACGACCGGTTTGCCGGTGGCGAGCAGTGCCTTGACGAGCCGGGTCTGCGCCGCAGCGGCAGGCGTCGGCTGTCCGGTCTCCGCGCTCACGGCATACGCGTTGTTGGTCGACACGACGACCAGGTCGGACGCCTGCGCCGCCGCCACCGCGCTGTCGATGGCCGCAGCCGACGGGGTGGTGCCCGACTCGCGGACGGTGGTCGTGGCACCCCGCTTGGCGAACGCTGCCGCCATCGTCTGGGTCGTGGTGACCCCCCAGCCGGCGACGAGGACCTTGCGCGGCCCAGCCGCGAGCGGGAGCACCGCGTCATCGTTCTTGACGAGCGTCGTCGTGCGGTCGGTGATCGCCTGCGCGTCGGCGAGGTGCTGCGGCGCGCCCATGATCTGCGGTGCCGCGGCGACGTCGACGAACGGGTCGGCGAAGATGCCTCGCTTGTACTTGTGCATCAGCACCCGGTAGACGGACTCATCGAGCCGCTTCTTGCTGATCGTTCCGCTCTTCACGGCATCGAGGACCGCGCCGTAGGCCGTGTCCATCTGCGGCGGGATGAGCAGCTGGTCGGCGCCGGCCAGCAGCGCCTGGACCGGGGCCACGTCGGGCGGGTACGTCGCGGCCGCGCCGGCCATGTCGAGCGCGTCGGTGACGATGAGCCCGTCGAAGCCGAGCTGCTCGCGCAGCACCCCCGTGAGGATCTTCTTGCTCATCGTGGCCGGGGCACCGGACGGGTCGACCGCCGGGAAGACCACGTGCGCGGTCATGATCGTGTCGACGCCCGCGGCGATGGCCGCCTTGAACGGCGGCAGGTCGATCGCCTCGAACTGCTCCTTGGTGTGCGTCACCTGGGGCAGGCCGTAGTGGCTGTCGACGCCGGTGTCACCGTGCCCCGGGAAGTGCTTGGCCACCGCGGAGACCCCGCCCGCGTGGTAGCCGTTGATCTGGGCCACCGCGAGCTTGGAGACCAGCGCCGGGTCGCTGCCGATCGAACGGATGCCGATGACGGGGTTGTTCGGGTTGATGTTGACGTCGGCGACGGGGGCATAGTCCTGGGTCAGACCCACGGCCGCGAGCTCGGTCCCGATCACCTGTGCCGAACGGGTCGCGTCCGCCTCGGAGCGACCGGCGCCGAGAGCCATGTTGCCGGGCATCTGGGTAGCGGGCGGGCCGAAGCGGGCGACGAGTGCGCCGCCTTCCTGGTCCACGGCGATCTGCAGCGGGATCTTCGCCTTCTGCGCGAGCGCCGCGGACTGCAGCCCGTTGGACAACGTGGCGACCTGCGCCGGGTCGCCGATGTTGTAGTCGTTGTTGCGGGTCGTGAAGTAGACGACGCCGCCCGGCTGATACTTGGCAATGGCCTGGGCGGGTGTGTCGACGCCGTAGAGCCTCTGGTTGGTCGCCTTGGCCGTGTCGCTCACCGTGTTGGCGTCGCGGCCCGCCACCTCGATCACGAAGAGCTGTCCGACCTTCTGCTCCACCGACATGTGGCGCATGAGCGAGATGACCTTGCCACGGTACGGTGCGTCACCCGAGTGTCCGGGGCCGTCTGCGACGGCCGCGGTCTGGCCGGCGCCGGCCACCAACCCCAGGGACACGAGGGCGACCAGGGGCCGGAGCAGTCTTCGGCTCGGCCGGGTCGAGGCTGATCGTGCGGACATTTGTTTCCTCCAGAGCTCTACTCACGGAAAAAAGACACAACGCGACCCTAGGCCCGGCGGCCCGGGTTGGGAAGAGGATGAGCACGTGAAGACGACGTCGGGTGACTTCGAGCTGACGATGGACGAGCTGAGAGCCGTTGCCGCGTATGCCGCGTCGTGCGCCGAGCCGTCGCTCGTCATCTTCCGCAAGGCCGAACCCCGGGACCCTCGACCGGCGGCCGCCATCGAGGCCGCCCGGGCGTTCGTCGAAGGCGCGCCCCGCTCCCGGCTCCAGCGGACTGCCTCCGCCGATGCCCTCAAGGCGGCCAAGGACGCGTCGACCGAGGCCGCCGCGCACGCCGCCCACGCGGCCGCGGGAGCCGCGTCCGCGGCATACCTGCACCCGCTGGCGAAGGCAACCCAGGTCAAGCACATCCTCGGACCGGTCGCCCACGCGGCACGGGCGGCCGAGCTCGCCCGAGGCGACGACCCCGTCGTGGCCGAGTACGTGCTCGACGCCGCCGCCAAGCGCGCGACACCGACCGTCCTCGACGTCCTGGCGCGCTACCCGCGAGCGCCCAAGGGGCACACCAGGATCGCCGAGCTCACGACCCGACTCGACAGCCTGTTGCGCGACCCGAAGCCGCAGCCGCGGGTCGTGGACGACGCTGGCCCGTTCTTCCACGGCACGCGCGCCGACGTGGCCGTCGGTGACCTGCTGACGCCCGGCTGGAAGTCCAACTACGGGTCGGGACGGCAGTCCAAGCACATCTACGTCACCGCCCTGCCCGGCGGCGCCCCGCTCGCCGCCGAGCTGGCCCGCGGCGACGGGGCTCCGCGGGTCTACCGGGTCGAGCCGCTGGGCCGGCTCGAGGACGACCCCAACGTCACCGACAAGCGGTTCCCCGGCAACCCGACCCGCTCCTACCGCACGACCGAGCCGCTGCGGGTGGTGGAGGAGGTCGTCGGGTGGGAGCCACCGCCGGCAGAGCAGGTCCGACACATCAGGGAGCAGATGGGCAAGCTGGCCGAGCTCGGCATCGAGGCGATGGACGACTGAGCCGTGACCACCACTCCCCGCTCGGTCATCGACTCCGCCGCGCCTCGTATGCCGCGAGGGAGTCTGCGAAGCCCGCGGCCGTCCCGCTGAGTCGGCGTCGGGTGCGCCGCCGGTCGCCCCATGCCTCGTCACGGCATGCTGGGTCACTGCTCCGCTGGGCGGAGCAGTGACCCAGCATCCGCACCCCTGCTATGTGCATCCCCGCGGTCAAGCGGGTCTTGGTCGGCTCACGGCAGTGCGGCGGCGAGGCGCTCGACGGTGCCGTCGACATCGGTGAGCTTGTCGAGACCGAAGAGACCGACCCGGAACGTCGAGAAGTCCTCGGGCTCGCCCACCATGAGCGGCACGCCCGCAGCGACCTGGAGCCCGCGCTGCTTGAACGTCGCGCCGCTCTTGACGTCGGGGTCGTCGGTGTAGGACACGACGACGCTCGGGGCCGCGAACTCCGGCGCAGCCACGGACGGGTAGCCCCGCTCGGCGAGCAGCGCGCGGACCTTGGCGCCGAGGTCGAGCTGCGCGTCGCGCAACCAGTCGAGCCCGGCGTCGCGCGTCTCCAGCATGAGTGCGGCGTCCCGCGCAAGCGTGTCGGTCGGCATGGTGGCGTGGTAGGGCGTCTGGCCCTGGGTGTAGGCCTCGCTGATCGTCAGCCACTTGCGCAGGTCGAGGGCGAAGCTCGTCGACGTCGTGGCCATCACCTGCTCGCGGGCCGCCTCGCCGAGCATCACGAAACCTGCGCCCGGCGAACCGCTCCACCCCTTCTGCGGGGCACTGAGCAACACGTCGACCCCGAGCGACTTCATGTCGACCCACATCGCACCCGAGGCGATGCAGTCCAGGACGAACAGCCCGCCGGCACGATGGGTGGCCTCTGCAACCGCACGGACGTAGACGTCCGGCAGCAGCATTCCCGCCGCCGTCTCCACGTGCGCCGCGAAGACCACCTCGGGCCGCTGCTTCTCGATCGCCGTGACCACCTCGTCGACCGGCGCCGGCGCCCACGGGGCGCGCGGTTCGTCGGAGACGGGACGTGCGCGGCATACCGTGTTGTCACTGGGGATCGACCCGGCCTCGAAGATCTGCGACCAGCGGGCCGAGAACAGTCCGTTGCGGACCACGAGGGTGCGGCGACCCGTCGCGAGCTGGCGCGCGACCGCCTCCATCGCGTAGGTGCCGCCGCCGGGGACGACGGCCACGGTGTCGGCGCCGTACGTCGTGCGCAGGACGTCGATGATGTCCTGCATCACGTCGACGAAGCGCTGCGACATGTGGTTGAGCGAGCGGTCGGTGAAGACGACGGAGTACTCGAGAAGTCCGTCCGGGTCGATCTCGGGGCGCGGCAGGGTCACCTCAGCAGGTTGCCACATGCACCGCCAGGTCGCGGCCGATGATGTGGCTCAGCCGCGTGGCCTCGGCCTCGATGGCGGTGTCAGGGCGGGGTCCGTCGCCCTGCCAGGTGATCGTGAGCGTGTCGCCCTTGAGCGCCCAGGTGCCGGTGACGACGCCGCCGTGGATGACCGGGTTTGCCTTGCGTGTCACCAGCTCTCGCAGGGCGGGCGGGGTGACGTTCGCGTCCTTGGTGCCCACCCCCATCACCCACTGGTCGTGGCCGGGGAGGAACCGCACGCTGCTCGACGGGACGGTCGCGGCGAGGCTGTCGGCGTCGCCCCGCCTGACGAATGCCGCCGTGCCCGCCACGTCGACCGGCACCAGGTCGTCGCCCAGTTCCGTGATCCACCGGTCGAGCCGCTTGCGCCCGGCGCTCAGCCCCTGGCCGAGCCAGTGGTGGAGGTGGTCGCGCGTCGTCGGACCGTAGGTGCCGACGTAGGCGGTGATGGCGCGGGGACCGGCGTCCTCCAGGTCGGGTATGCCGCGCCAGTGCCGGTTGGTGTCCAGTCGCTGGAACGTCGCCTTGCCGTCGCGAGGGGCGCCGAAGCTCATGTCGCCCTGCCACGTGAGGGGCTTGAGCAGGGTCCACGGGTCCGAGTCGAAGATCGGGGCGAGGTGCCGGTACGCCGTGCGACCCGTCAGTGCGGCACCCAGCTCGACGACGGTCAGTGGACCACCTGTGAGTGAATCACGCACTGCCGCGCGGAAATCCGGCCAGGCGTCAGAGGTCAGCCCGTAGTAGTCCACCCAGCTGGGCAGCTCCCACTGTCGTCCCGCCGACCTCAGCGCGAGGTAGACGCCACCGTCCTGCGCTGACAGGTGGTGCACGGCGCCGCGGAAGGCGAAGGCCTTGATGACGGTGCCGTCGGCCAAGGCCTGGGCGAGCTCACCGCTGCGGGAGTGCTGGCGCCGGGTCCGCACCGCCAGCTCTGCGAGTGCCTCGTCCATCGACGGCACGGCGCCCAGGCGCTGCACCACCCGCGCCACGGACTGGGTCCCGACCGGGTCGAGCAGCGCGCGCTCGAGCCGCCACGCCAATGCCTGTGGCCAGGTCACCGAGAACTCGGTTGCAGTGGTGGTGTCCGCAGGCGTCATGTCTGCACACTCGCACGGATCCCGGACGCACGGCTTCCGGGTCTTGCCACGGCCCGGGGTTCAGCTGCGGGTCTTGACGACCTTGCCGGGTATGCCGGCTATGACGGCCTTCGCGGGGTAGGTCCCGCGGGCGACAGCCGAGGCTGCCACGACGCTGTGGTCGCCGATGCGCGTCCCTCTCGTCACGACGACCTTGGTGCCGAGCCACACGTCGTCGCCGATCCGGACCGGTGACTTCACGATGCCCTGGTCCTTGACGGGGATGTCGAGGCGCTCGGTCACGTGGTCGAAGTCGCAGATGTAGACGTCGTCACCGAAGAGGCAGGCGCGACCGACGGACAGGTCGATCCAGCAGTTGAGGGTGTTGCGGATGCCGATGACAGACTTCTCACCGATGCGCAGCGTGCCCTCGTGGGCGCGGACCCGAGCGTGCGCGCCGAAGTGGGTGTAGGCGCCGATCACCATGCGCCCGTAGCCTTCTCGCACCTCGAACCGCACGTCGGGTCCGATGAAGCAGGGACCCTCGAACCGCAGCGACGGGTAGCGGGCGCTGGCCCGCGCCATCCGCAGGTACGACGCGAGGTGGTGCCGGGTGAACGCCCCGTTGGCCAGGGCCCAGCCCACCCATCGCAGCCACGCCAGCGGTCGTGGCAGTCCCCAGGGCGCGTGCTCGCCGTGCTCGTCAGGCGACATGTCGGCGTCGGCTGCGCTGCTCATCCTTCGTCCTTGTGGGAGGCCGCGGCTGACCCGACGGGTCAGCTCGGCTTCACCCCGGTGATGCCGACGTTGTAGAAGAACTGTGCGGGCACCACCTTGGCCAGCACCCCGTCGAGGGCCGACAGTCGACGCCACGACCCGTAGGCGAACATCGCCCAGTTCCAGCCGAGGGCTCCGGGCTTGACGGCGGCCTCGAAGGTGCGGACCGGCCAGCCGAGGAACGCTGCGGTCAGCTCCTCGGTGCGGGTCTGGACGTCGACGGCGCCTGCCCGCTCGGCCGTCGCGGCGAGCTCGGTGGGGTCGAACGTGTGCAGGTCGACGACCGCCTCGAGCGCAGCCGCGCGCGACGACTCGTCGAGCTCCTCCTGCGCCTTGGCCCACTTGTCGCGCAGCGGCGGGAGCTTGGTGAGGGCGGTCGCTGCCTTCCAGGTGACGCGTCCGAGTCGGCGCGCGTACCAGTCACCGATCGTCGTGGGCTCGCCCGCGATGACGAACCGGCCACCGGGCTTGAGCACCCGCAGCATTTCGCGGAACGCAGCCTCGACGTCGGGGATGTGGTGGATGACCGCGTGACCGACGACGACGTCGAACGTGTTGTCGTCGTAAGGGATTCGCTCGGCGTCGGCGACTCGCCCCGAGACGCTGAAGCCCAGCATCTCGGCGTTGCGCTTGGCCGCCTCGACCATTCCCGGGGACAGGTCGGTGACGTGGACCTCGTCGAGCACCCCGGCCTGCTTGAGGTTGAGCGAGAAGAAGCCGGTGCCGGCCCCGAGCTCTAGCGCCTTGGCGTACGGCCACGGCTCGAGACGACCGGTGATCGCGACGAACCGGTCACGGGCGTAGTCGATGCAGCGCCGGTCGAAGGAGATCGACCACTTGTCGTCGTAGGTCTGCGCCTCCCAGTCGTGGTAGAGCACCTGGGCCAGCTTGGTGTCCTCGTAGGCCGCGGCAACCTCATCCGCGGTCGCGACCGGGTGCGGCGCGGGATCCTTTGCGCCCGAACGCGATCCGGATGAGGCCTTCGTCTTCGCCACCACTCAGCGACCCTCGAACTTCGCCTTACCGGGGCCGTTCTCGACGAACGACTTCATGCCGATCTCACGGTCCTCGGTCGCGAACAGGCTGTGGAACAGCATCCGCTCGATCTCCAGCCCGGTCTCGAGGTCCACCTCGAGACCACGGTCGATCGCGTCCTTCGCTGCACGGATCGCAACGCTCGCACCGCCCACGTACGGCTCGAGCCGAGCCCGCGACGCGGCATACACGTCCTCCGCCTCGACGACCTCGTCGACGAGCCCGATCGCCAAGGCTTCGTCGGCACTGACGAACCGACCCGAGAAGACGAGGTCCTTCGCCTTGGCGGGGCCGACCAGACGCGAAAGTCGTTGCGTGCCACCGGCTCCCGGAATGACTCCGAGGAGGATCTCGGGCTGGCCGACCTTGGCGTTCTTGGCAGCCACCCGGAAGTCGCACGCGAGCGCGAGCTCTAGCCCGCCGCCCAGTGCGTAGCCGGTGATGGCCGCCACGGTCGGCTTGGGGATGCGCGCGACGGCCCGCGTGAAGTCCTGCAGCAGCTGGCTGTAGTCCGCCATCTCCGCGTAGGACTTGGTGGCCATCTCCTTGACGTCGGCGCCGGCGGCGAAGACCTTCTCGCCGCCGTAGACCACGACGCCGTAGACGTCGGCGCGCTCGCTCACCTCACGGGAGAGCTCCATGAGCCGCTCCCCCACCTCGGCGCTCAGCGCGTTCATCGGGGGACGGTTGAGGCGCAGGGTCGCGATGCCGCCCTCGACCTCGAGGGTCACCAGGTCGCTCATACTGGATCACCGTCGGGTGCGGGCTGACCGGCGCCGGGGCCGGTGGGGCCGCCCTCGCCGCCCATGATGCGCTCGTGCCACAGCTGCACCGCGGCCAGGACGAGCTGGATCGAGACGTTGACGAGCACCGGCACGTCGCTGCCGGGCGTGACCACGTGCTCGCTCGTCACGACGAGGGTGTCGTTGGCGAGGCCGGCCTTGACGCAGTTCATCTGCAGCGAGATCTCGTTGCTGGTCGACAGCCGCGTCAGCGGGTCGCTCGGAACCGCGTCGCTGATCGCCCACTGCCCGAAGACACGCATGATCTGCACGTCGCCCTCGGTGCAGCGCACGAAGATCTGCTGGTCCTGCACGGTGAACGCCACGTCGCCGTCGCCGTCCACGTTGGGCGCGAGCCCCGCGTCGATGAGGGCGTCGAGGACGCGACCGCGCAGCGGGTGCTCGTCCGGCGGGG
This sequence comes from Actinomycetes bacterium, assembly GCA_023420415.1. Taxonomy (GTDB): domain Bacteria; phylum Actinomycetota; class Actinomycetes; order Actinomycetales; family Dermatophilaceae; genus Pedococcus. The sequence continues at coordinate 232,531 of JAEZWF010000014.1, forward strand.
GCGGGAAGTTCGGGAGGGCCGTGGGGTCGCTCATGGGGTCAACCGTAACCAGTGCCTAGGCTGAGGGCCATGCCGCCCGCCACGCGCACGCGTGACCTTCCTCCCACCCCGGGAATGACCCTCGTCGAGGGCGGCGCCGACTTTGCGGTGTATGCCGGTCACGCCGAGTCGGTGGACGTGTGCCTCTTCGAGCCAGGAGACGTGGACGGCAGCACCGAGCGGCGGATTTCGCTCACCGAGCGCACCCACGGCATCTGGTTCGGCTTCCTGCCGGGTGTCGGGCCGGGTCAGCGGTATGCCGTGCGCGCAACGGGGCCGTGGCGTCCCGCCGAGGGCTTGCGCTACAACGGTTCCAAGCTGCTGCTCGACCCCTACGCTCGCGCCATCGAGGGCGAGGTGACGTGGGGGCCGTCGCTGTTCGGGCACCAGGTCGACGACCGGCTGCGCGGTGACGACACCGTTCGGTCGTCGCTGGACAGTGCCGGGTCGATGCCGCGCTGCGTGGTCGTCGACGGCTCGTTCGACTGGGGTGACGACGCACCACCACAGGTGCCGCTCGCCGACTCGGTCATCTACGAGGCGCACGTGCGCAACCTCACGATGCTGCATCCCGAGGTGCCCGAGCACCTGCGTGGCACGTATGCCGGCGTGTGCCACCCGGCCGTCATCGCGCACCTCAAGGCGCTGGGCGTGACCACCATCGAGCTGCTCCCTGTGCACTCCTTCACCTCCGAGCCCGAGGTGGTGCAGCGCGGACTCACCAACCACTGGGGCTACAACACGTTGGGCTTCTTCGCCCCCCACGCGGCATACGCCTCCACGACCGACCCGCAGGGTGCGCTCGATGAGTTCAAGGGAATGGTGAAGCTCCTGCACGAGGCGGGCATCGAGGTGGTGCTCGACGTCGTCTTCAACCACACCGCCGAGCAGTCGGCGCGCGACGGGGCGACCCTGTCGTGGCGGGGGCTCGACAACCGCGCGTACTACCGGATCGACGACCGCGGGCAGGACATCGACGTGACCGGGTGCGGCAATACCGTCGACCTGCGCCACGCGATGGCCTGCCGGATGGTGCTGGACTCGCTGCGCTACTGGGTGAGCGAGTACCACGTCGACGGGTTCCGGTTCGACCTCGCCGTGGCACTCGGGCGCGGTCGCGCCGATGAGTACGACCCGAACCACCCGTTCCTCGTGGCGTTGCGGACGGACCCGGTGCTGTCGCGCGTCAAGCTGATCGCCGAGCCGTGGGACGTCGGCATGCACGGGTGGCGGACGGGTCAGTTCCCGCCGCCGTTCTCGGAGTGGAACGACCGGTTCCGCGACACCGTGCGGACGTTCTGGCTGCAGGACCTGGGGGCTGCCGCCTCGGGTCAGGCCGGTCACGGCGTGCGCGAGCTGGGGACGCGACTGGCCGGCTCGCAGGACCTGTTCGGCGCGCGCGACCGCGGGCCGGTGGCGTCGGTCAACTTCGTTGCCGCCCACGACGGCTTCACCGTCGCGGACCTCACGCGTTACGACACCAAGCACAACGGCGCGAACGGTGAGGGCAACCGCGACGGATCCGACGGCAACCGGTCCTGGAACCACGGGCTCGAGGGCGGTGCCGACTCAGGGGCGCCCGCGGCTGAGCTGGAGGCTGTGGAAGTCCGGCGGCGCCGGTCGATGCGCAACCTGCTGGCCACGAACCTGCTCGCCACCGGCGTCCCGATGCTCAATGCCGGCGACGAGTTCGGGCGCACCCAGGGCGGCAACAACAACCCCTACTGTCAGGACAACGAGACCTCCTGGTTCGACTGGAATCTCCTTGCGTGGCAACGAGATCTGCTCACGACCACACAGTTCCTCACCCGGTTGCGAGCCGAGCAGCCGGTACTGCGGCAGCGCACGTTCTTCACCGGCCGGCCCGTCCATGAGGACGGCTCCACCGACCTCGCCTGGTTCGACGCCACAGGTGCCCCGATGGCCAACGGCCGGTGGGAGGACGCGTCCACGCGGACACTCCAGATGTTGCTCAACGGGGCCCGCCGCGGGAGCGAGTCGTTGCTGCGGGTCTTCCACGGTGGTGCCGACGACGCGACGGTGACCCTGCCCACCGTCCCCGGTCTCACGGCATACCAGCTGCTCTGGGACTCGGCCCTCGAGGTGCCGGGCGAACCCGGGCCGCCGACCCCACCCGGCCCGGTGGTGGTCAGCGCCGCGAGCCTGCGCGTCTACCGCGCGGTCGACGAGACCTGAGAAAGGAGCCGTGGTGGGCACTGAGTTCACAGTCGTCCTGGTCCTGATGCTGATTCTTCTCATTGCGCTCACCCTCGGGTGCCTCGTTGCCTTCGTCGCACTCGGTTACGCCATCATTAGATCCGTCGCGAAGCACGGCGTCACGCACGCAGGTCCCGACGGCGAAAGCCATTCCGGCCGCGCGGAGCCACCAAGGCGATGAGACAGGAGTAGCATCGACCAGCGGGGAACGCTTTTCGCCGCCCAAGGGGGTCAGGATGTTCGACATCAGCCTCGTCGAGGTCTTCTTCTTCGCCGTGTTCGCGCTCGGGTCGATGGCCGCGCTCGTGGGACTCGGGTATGCCGTGGGGCGCCGGGTGCGCGACCACCGCTGAGACCGCGTCTGGGCCACTGGGCATGACTGTGGCCCCGCCGGTCCGGCGGGGTGTGGGGCGAGGTCATGGGTGCCACGGTGGTGGCGGCTCGTCGGGAGTGCCGGGGTCGAGCTGGCCCCACACGTCGTAGCTGCGGGCTTCTGGTCGGTCGTACGGCACCAGGCCCTTGGCATCACCGTTCCCGCGCACGTGGTCCTGGGCAGGCGTCGAGTCGATGAAGGGCGAGCCGTCGTCGCGCTCCCGGGCTGGCGCCTGACCGGCCGCAAGGTCACCCGCCAGGGCCTGCCGTTGGCGTAGCCAGTGGTCGTAGGAGCCGGGCGTGAGGTCCCAGACGACCTTGCCGTCCAGCACGTGACCGTGCAGCCCCTTGCGGTGGATGACGGTGTGGTGCCGGTCGCAGGTCAGTGCGGCGAAGTCGAGGTCCGTGGGTCCGCCGTCCGCCCAGTGCCACAGGTGGTGGGCGTCGGACCATGATGCGGGCACGGTGCAGCCGGGGTAGGTGCAGTGCTGGTCCCGTAGCCAGAGGGCGCGGATCTGCGCAGCGGAGAACAGTCGCTGAGCACGGCCGAGGTCGAGGACTTCGCCCTTGCCGCCGAGGACCACCGGGGTGACCCCGGCACCACACGCGATCCGCCTGACCGTCTCGGGACCGATGAGGTCGCCGGTCACGGACGACCCGAGCACCGTGCCGGCCCCGGTCCGGGCGAGCAGGTCGGGCAGGTCCATCGTGACCATCAGCTGCGCCTTGGGCGTGCTCGGCACCCCATCCGCAGACGCCACCCCGCGCCGGACGACCTCGAGGAGTGCCTCGAACCGGCGCTGGCGCGACGGGCGCTGGTCGGGCTCGCCGTCGGCCGGCCGCGGGGCGGACAGAGCCTGGATAGCCGCCTCGAGCGCGGCCTTCGCCTCACCGTCGGCCACCATGCGGTACTCGAACAGCCCGGAACCGTCACCGTGCGGCTGGGACAACGAAGTCGCCTCGTGGATGCGGTCCTGGTCGCACTGAAACTCCCCGTCGACCCCGTAGCGCGCGATCAGCGCCGGCCGCAGCCTACGGATCTCGGTGCGGGTCCCGACCTTGGCGCGCTCGAGCAGCTCGGTCAGGACGGGCTCCTTGGCCTCCGGCTTCAGGCGGTGGGCGATCCGCCGGTACTCCTCGACCACACACGCAGCGTTGCCCACCGGCACCGCCGCGTCGGTGACTGCCTCCTTGACGGCAGCGAATCGCGGATGCTGCGCAGCCTCGACCACCGTCACCACTGCGGCGGACCCTCCTGCGCGCAACGAGGGCGCGTGATCACGCACCCACCGCTGGAGTCCCGCAGTCCCGCCACCGGTGCTGCCGCCGACCTCACCACGGTCCACCGCCTCCGCGACGACCGCGAACCGACCCGCCGCAGCCAGCTCCCCGACCCGGTCGAAGAGCTCCATCAACGATGCGAGCTCTTCACCCTGCGCGTTCCACAGCTCCCCCGCCAACCCCTCCATCGCAGCGCACGCCGCCTCCACCGCCTGCCGG
>JAEZWF010000034.1 GCA_023420415.1 Actinomycetes bacterium
ACCTCAGAGATGTCCCTTGTGTTCGGTCGAATCGTTGCCTCAAGAACTCCGATTCTCCCGCTACACAAGGGCATTCTCGTTTACGGCGCGCTCACCAGACCAAGTTCATCGGTGGATCCGGGCTTAGGCGGACGCCTCACCTTTCAACAGGAGCTCGGCCTTCCCTTTGCGCAGGAGGTGACTTCAAGCCTTCAGCAGTTCGGTCTGCCCAATGAGGACACCGCGACGGTCGAGCGCGCCTATCCCAAACTCCCCAAGTTCCCAGCCGATCTTCCGCCTACTGCGGCTCTCGGACTCGATGACCTCGTAGTGGGGGTAGGCATATACCTGGCCGGTGCCCTTACGGACGCCGCTATCGGCGCAGTCGTTGCCGAGCTCTTCGAGCGCCGGATTCAGCCGGCCATTACTGCGCTTTGGGACCGAGCTGGCCTGTCAAGCCATCGTCCAAGGACGACGCGCGTTCTGCTGGACCATTGGTTTGACGGTTCCGGCGTGCTGGTCCGACTCGAGGTCATATCCTCAGCCGATGATGAAGCCGCCCCCACAACAGAGGACTTGCGCGCGTGCTTGAAGACAGCGGCAGAGTGGATTAGCAAGGAACCGCCAACTCACCGTGTGCTGACGTTCAAAGTTGTCAAGGGCGAGCTTCAGGGGAGCCCGCGACTCTCAGAGCCGATCTCTTGATCACTGTGCCAACACAAGCCATGTCGGGCGTCGCCCTTCGGCGCGAGTTGCTACCTACGTCTCCCCAGCCTGATTGGCTGACCACATGCGAGCGCACTCGACTGCGACACCCTGGAAGACCCTAACGATCAACTGTCGATACGAAAGGCAACCAACGACCATGACAATGATGCGGCGCCTGGCAATAGCGCGCGAACCGAGCGGTCGCCAGCCTGAAGTCCGTTACGACCCAGAGCAGAGGATTTCCCTCGTCCTCGAGGAAGGCACATGGGTAGCGAGCTACAAATCCGCAAGCATGCCCGAAACCAAGAAGGCCGATATGGAGACCGGCGAGGATCAGAAGGGACAGTGAGTGCCAAGCACCGCCGCCACCTTGATCCCCGAGCAAACGAGGGCGCACTACGGCGGATCTTGATGCTCACCAATGATCATGATTACGCCGCCGACAGGATCGTTCATCTGCTTCACGAAGGCGGACACCAGGTTGACCGTTGGCATCTCGACCCCCAGGCGATGGGGCCGCTCTCGATCGACTGGCGCAGCAGTGATGAGCCGGCCTCAGCCGACTACGACTCGATATGGCTGCGCCAGTTTCTTCCCGAGGCAACGACCGCCCAGACCATCTACGAGGTCGACGACACCCTTGTATCCCGTGAGCAGTGGCGGACATGGCTGACCGATCTCGCCGAATGCAGCCGACCCCGTTGGATGAACCCGTTGTGGGCATCCCGTCGAGCTGAAAACAAGCTAATCCAGCTCAGGCAAGCGGGGGCGGTTGGACTCCCCGTACCCGCCACTGTCGTCACCAACTCGCGTCAGACAGCGATCGAACACGCCCGGGTCCATGGGCCCTGCGTCGTCAAGACCGTGGCGAGCGCCTTTAACGCCTTCTCAGACTCCTCGTTCGTATTCACTCGCCCCCTCGCCGACGCGCTCGCCGCAGGAGACGCCGACTGGAAATCGCAGCCCTTGGTCATTCAGCAGCGCATCGATCCGTGCATCGATGTGCGCGTCATCGTGGTCGACCGCTTCACCGCCGCCGCGCGCACCAGCCTCGACGGCGTCGACTGGCGCACCCGATCCCGCGAGGCTGTATGGGTTCCTCATGAGCTCGACGCCTCAACCCGGGAGGCGTGCATCGCCCTCGTCGAACGGATGGGCCTCGTCTACGGGGCCATCGACTTCGCCTTCGACGGGACTCACCACTGGTTCCTTGAATGCAACCAAGCCGGCGAGTTCGCCTTCATCGACACTCCGCTTGAGCTCGGTGTGGCGCCGGCTATAGCAACCTGGCTCGCATCATGAGCAAGCAGCGGAGTCGGCTTTGGTCCGATGAGACCGCGCGTGGAGGGTCGCGCTCAGCGCCGCCTGGATGGGTTGGTGGTTGGCTTGGGCCACTGAGGTCCAGGGCGACCCAAGCTCGCCCCCTCAGCGCCAGCAGAGTTGGGAATCCGGAGCGGCGCGTTAGCGATGCTTGAAGAGTTTCGGCGGAAGACGTCAAACCTGCTTAGGTCGTGGGCCAAGAAGGTGGGCCGAGGCCTACGGTGGTCACGCCAGCATTGCGCCGCTGCCCTGAAGGGCCTCTACCTGCTGCTCCGCCCTTCGTTGCTCCTCGCGCTCGCAATTAACCGCGCGATCCACGACCAAGACCCTCAGTCCCTCCCGCGGTCTGGAAGCACGGCCAACCTTGAGGCGGCCAGTGTCCTCTATCAGACCGAGGTGGCCCGCGTGACTGGACTGACAACGAAGGCCGCTGGCGCTGTGGCGGCTCAGGCGCTCATCGCAGCCGCCCTTTTCACGATCCCCCGACCAGCAGGTTCCCAAAAGGCCGCGCTTCTTGCGTGTCTCATCTACCTAGGCTTCGCGTTGACGGCGGCGGTGGCGACCCAGCTGCCGCGTCAGGTATTCGCAATCGGCGTTACGGACGTTGAGAGCGATGACCCCGCGCGAGCAATGCTTGACGCGGTGCTCCTCAACCGTCCGCTCGCCAGCAGGGTTGCGAACCTTGTCACGGCGAGCGTGTGCGACACCGCGCGAGCGCTATTTGCATTTCTTCTCGCGCTCGCCATCGGACTGCTGTCGTAGTGGGTGTCGATTCTCGTGGCTGCCCCCTACAAAAAGATTGCCATCCGAGGTCTGTGCGAGGCTTGCCGACAGAGTGGGCAGACTCGAACAACGTCCCGCAATGGCATTGACGCCAAACCGGCCCCGCCCACGCTGCGGGCAACAGCCGCGCCGAGACAAGGCCCGTTCAGCAGCCACGCCAACTCGCCGGTGGTGGGCTGTGTCCTAACGTCCGTCATCACACTGCCCCCTAAACCGTGTCTACCCGATCCGCTCGTACGGATAGCCGGGCGGTTCGGTACTCCACACGGGCTACACGGGCACAAATCCAGTCCCATCCGGGGAAATGCCGAGCAGGCCCTCAGTAGAGACTTTCTCGCGCACGGGACCTGGTGCACGAGTCAGTCTTGTTCAGACCCTGCACTCTTGGTCGCCGACTCCTGAGGCTGAACAGGAAGCCGCCGGTGGACCCATACCTCACGCCGCTCAGCCTGGGTTTCCTCAACTGCCACCAGCTCATCCGCCCAGGCCGTTCTCGGCCCAACCGTTACACCCTCCAGCGGAGAATCGTCGGGGTGATGGACTATCCATCTGGTGGCCTGAGTCGCCACTAGTCCGTTCACGAATGAAACCATCTCGTCCGCCCCACCTTCGGACTCCTGGTCTGGTAGGCCGAGTGAAGCTGCTTCGACAGTCCGGTCACGCAGTTGCAGAATTCGCTTCCGGTTGACCGGGATCCACACCACTCGTGCTGTTGCATGTCCGATCGGGCCGTTACCAGGCGACCACCAACACACCGGTTCATCGCTGGTAAGGACGGACGCCGCGACGGCATCGATTACAGACCACTCCATGGAAGCTAACCGCTCACCTAGAGCTCCGAGCGCCAAACTGAGTCCCTCACGGATCGCCACTTCTTGGGACGGCACGAGCCGGGGCCGATTCGCGCCAAGCAAACCCTCACGGAAAGCCGCAACGTCCGCATCTGTCGCCGGGTCGCCGCGATCACTGAGCCAGTCTCGGATCATGTCATCTGTGACCGACTCGCCCAGGTGGACACGCAGTGCTTGCGTTCCCGTAGCCGCCAAGTCCTCGCGGAACCGGGGTCCACGGACGGTCTGGAGCGCGATGAAGTTAATGAGGTGGTACCAGTCGACTCTCGTGAGGTCCTTCAGGCCAGTAGTTACGAGCTTGTGGATGCCGGGGGCGGCCGTCGTCTCAAACTGGCTGAGATGTCGCTCGATCATTTCCGGGTCTACCGGCTGTCCGTCATTGTCAGCCAGGGTTTCTGGGTCCAAACGGTAGAAGCCGACCTCGGCACATGCCTTACGTACCGCTGTCACGAGACAGCAAGTGAGATCGTCTCGGTTGACGAGTGCGACTTGGCCCGCAGCGTTGGCAAAGTTTCGCAAGTACACCTGCGGGACGGTGTGATGACGTGGCGCCACCCGTGCAATGTTGTCAGAGCCAATGTCGACCGTCCTATGCATTCATGCCGCTGAACAGGCATGCGGGCCACCGGGGTGCACCGCGCACGAGCTGCGTGCCGTCGGCTGAGCCTCGCCCCGGCCGCGCGTGCAGCTTGCTGGGCTAGCCACCTGAGTCCTACGGCAGCCTGTGGCCACGCGGTCGGCCTGGCCTTCACCACGGATTGAGGGATGCCTCGGGGGAGGCAAGCCGATTGAACGAGCTCGAACGTCGAACCTCTCCGGAGAGACTCTCGCCGGCCGGATCCGTCCAGATCGGAAAGCCACGTCGGTGTGATCTGACTCACGCTCTAGTTTTCGGTTGCCTATGGATGCTCCCGACAGCAGGCACCGAGAGCAGAACGCTGAACCCGCAAAGGGCGACGTTAGCGAGGTTCGCGATCTCAAATGCCGATTCATATATAGAAGGCACTGGAGTGATCCGGGAGGCACGGCATGGAGCAGATCATCTGGCCGTTGATGATGGCGGCGCTCATCGCAGTGTGCAATGCGCTGGGGACAGTCATCAGTTGCCGGTCGGATGAGAGGCGGCAGATGAAGGCGAATGAGTACGCCAGAGAGCTCAGAGCCGAGGGCTATCCGGACGCCGAGAAGCGAGCTGTGGCGTTATTCGAGGTCAGCTCGCCGAAGGCGCGGACAGTCCCCCACGTCGCCTTAACCCCATGGGCAAGGCTCCAGCGCCGCAGTGACGGCGAGGCAGTCACTGGCACCGAGGTAGGCGCCGCTAGGCGGTGAGAAACCCGGCACCCTCACCCTGCCCTCTCCGATCGCTGAGCCGCGACCCACGGCAAGTCGCCATGTTCAACGAGCTGGACCGTCTCATTTAGGGCGCGATCCCAAAGCCCGAATCGCTGCCTCGTGTTGAACGGAGACTCGCCCGTCCCGATATGGGCGGTGCGTCATACCGCCGCCAAAGCAGCAGTTCCGTACAAGCGCGCGCCGCCGAAGCCATTCGGCCATTGGGCGAGTGCCTTGCGGGCTGCCATGTTGTGCAGTGAGCAGGCGGCGCCAACCGTGTGATGCCTCGCTCGCTGTCACGAGCGCTCCTGTAGACAACAGCAGCGCTTTGGGCCCGTCAAGCGGTCACCCCTCAGATTCTCCCCAGATCGCGATGCCGACCTTCGTGGCGGCCTCGACCCGCATGGTGTCCATGACGTGTTGGTAGCGCGTCAGAAGTACGGCTTGGCTCCATCCCATAAGGCTCATGACGACGCGGCCGTCGACGCCCTGCGCCAGCAGAATGGTGGCGGCGGTGTGTCGGGCGTCGTGCAGTCTGGCGTCTCGTATGCCGGCCTGCGTGAGCAGCGTCTTCCAGGCACGGTGGTCGCTCCGCGGATCGGTGGGGGAGCCATCGGATCGAGGGAAGACGAGATCGAGGTCTTGCCACGCTGACCCAACCTTGAGGCGATCAGCAGCCTGAGCGCGGCGGTGCTCCAGGAGTTTGGGGACCATCTGTAGGGGTATCGCTAGGACCCTCCGCCCGGCCCCAGTCTTGGTGTCGTCGAAGTGCAGACCCCCGGAGTGGCGGCGGGAGCACTGAGCCGGTCGATGCTGCGGCGCGTCTTCGTCGCACCCGTGTTCCCATGGCCGGCGCTGAAGCTGACGGCGGACGGCAAGCGTACCGCCGTCCAGATCTACGTCTTCCCACCTGAGCGCGAGGGCCTCGCCTTGCCGAAGCCCAAGCGCCAGCGCCACCGCCCATCGTGCTGCGTTGCGTTCATTGTCGGCGACCGTCAACAGCCGCAGTACTTCCGGAACCGTTAGGGGTTGGACCTCCGAGTGTGTAACACGAGGGACCGTTGCGTATCGGCAGGGATTTGCGTTGACGAGTCCTCTGCGTACGGCAACGGTGAAGGCGGCGCGCAGGGTGCGGTGCAGGTTGCTAGCTGTTGTGGGACTGACGGTCGTGGCGACGTGGTCCAACAGGTCATCAATCTGTCGCACGGTGACCTCGCGCAGTTTGACTTCCCGCAATTGCTGGCAATGGGTGCGGACAAGGGCGTCGTATGTTGTGAAGGTCCTGGGCTTGCGGCTGCGCTTGATAAGCACCAGCCACTCCTCGAGCCAGTCACCGAGGGTCTGACGACCGTTCGCGGCCGTGCGCTCAGAAGTGCTAACGCGCTGCCGTTCTAGGTCCGCGACGCGCTCAGTTAGCGCCGCTCTGGTGCGACCTCGGATGTGTTTGCGCACAGGCTTCCCGTTGTCATCGCGCCCCATGGTGACCCATCCATGCCAGGTCCCGGCGGAGTCCTTGTAGATCGAGGAGCGGCCGTTGGCGGTCCGGGTACGGGTCACGAGGCCACCTGACCGGCGGCATAGGCGCGCAGGTCATCGGGACGAAACAGCGTGCGCGTGCCGACCTTGACATGGCGAAGTTGGGTGTCGGTGCGCAGCAAGCGGAACATGGTGGCCCTGGACACCCCCAGCCACTGTGCGGCGGCGGCGACGTCCAGGAGGTGGTCGTCGGCTGTCGGTGAGGTCAGCGACGCCAAGGCTTCCAGATCGGTCCGGATGGCGGCCTCGTGTTCAGCGATCAAGGCCAGCCTCGCCTCGATGCGTTCGGCGATGAGCCGAACTTCCGACGAGGTCATCTCGGTCATGCCACCCAAAGCCCCGGGGGCGAGGCTGGTGGTCACCCCACGCTGCGGGAGAAGGCTTCGGCGACTCGCTGAGACGCCCTGAACCGCGCAGCCTCCCAGAGTGTCCCTGCGGCTCAGCAAGTCGCTCAACTGCACCGGCAAATGCACCAAATCCAGTCTTCGGCCGTCCATCGTTCCTCTCATATCCCGACCGACAACCCGCTGACCTGCGCTGATGCATCGTGGGCCCCGTCGGATTCGAACCGACAACCTACGGATTAAAAGTCCGCAGCTCTGCCAATTGAGCTAGAGGCCCTGGCCGGCCACGCGGCATACCCGCGTCGTCGGACCGCGCCACAGCGTAACCAAGCCCGGCGCGCGGAACCCGGCCACCACCCCACCCGTTGCCCCCACATGAGCACCCTCACCTGTCCCAAGTGCGGATCCGAGATGCGCAACTACGAGCGCAACCAGGTCCACGTCGACCAGTGCACCGGCTGTGGCGGCCTCTTCCTCGACCGCGGGGAGCTCGAGGCCCTCGTCGCGGCCGAGAACGCGTGGAGCGCCCAGCAGAGCCAGCCGCAGCAACAGCAGCAGTACCAGCAGGGCTACCAGCAGCAGGGACAGGGCCAGTGGCAGCAGCCGCCGGCGCAGGGTTACCCGGTGCAGCACCGCGCCACCTCCAAGGCGCCGTACGGCTACGGAGGCCAGGGCCGGCGCAAGTCGTCCTTCCTGGGCGACCTCTTCGGCTGACCGAACGGCCGGAACGCAGGTCGCGTGGGTGAGCACGACGGATGACGCGTGCTCACCCACATGACTACTGGGACAATGGCACCGATGCGCAACGAACCCAGTGGTCGCGACAACCCGCGCCGTCCCGCCTTCTTCAGCCCGGCCGCGATGGAGGCGCAGGGCGGCACCGTGCCCGACCCCGCGCAGGTCACCGAGATCGCGCACGAGACCGCCGCGGTCCTCGTCGGTCGCGGGCGCGCCGCCCAGGACCCCGAGCTGACCGGCCGGCTGGTCGCCCTCGTCGACGAGCTCGGCCTGTCGACCGTCGCCGAGCTGTGGGCCGACCGCCCCGCCCGCAGCCTCCCGGGGGCGCTGTGGCGGCTGTACGCCCTGCGCGAGTGGGTGCAACGCAACCCCGAGGAGGCCAGCTCCGACTACGCCGAGGGCATCCGCTTCACCGACGTCAACCACGCCGTCGCCGGGGTCGCCGAGCCACCCGGGCCCGAGGAGCTCAAGGCCCTGACCGACACCATCCTGCGTGGGGTGTTCGACGGCGACTTTTCCCTTGCGCTGCAACGGGCTGCGGCCTTCTGCCGGGTCGTCGCCGCGGGCCGCGCCGAGCGCGCGCACACCACCGATGCGTCCGACCGCGAAGCCGCCGGCGCCCAGACCCGCCGGGCCGCGTCGATGCTCACGACGGCCGAGGACCTCGAGGCCAGCGCCCGCCTCTGGCAGGCCGGCGAGCTGATCTGACGGGTATGCCGCGTGGTCGGCTCGCGCGCCCGGCGCCGGGGTGCGTGGCCGTCGGCTGGGGCGCCCGATCGGCCGTTCGGGTCTTGCGCCACGCGGGGCTGTGGAGTCCGGGAACATGCTGGCCCGTTCGCGGGTTACAGTTTTTCGTGCGTCGGGCCGCGGTAGCCCCGGGTCCCAACTGAAGCCGCTACGAGCGGCCACGCGCCGTGAGGCGCTCCCGGCCCGGCGCACAGAACTTCCTCCCGCGCGAAGTCTCCGGAGCCCGGGGGCTAGGACGAGCAGTTGTCCTCGTGCGTGCGCGCATCGACCCGCGCCAACCGCCGCGCCCGCCGCCCGGGCCCCTTCCACCCGCACACCCGGCAGGTGCCGTGCGCGAACGAACCCAGCTCCACGACCTCGACCCGAGGGGGGACCGGCGCCGAGGCACCCGGCTGCTCACGCGGCATACCTCCATCATCTGCCATAGCACCGGTGATGTAGGTACTCGGGCCCAGACATAGTCCGGACGGATAGTTCTGGCGCCACGGGGTCAAGGAATCGCAAAGCCCATTGCCATGGAAGCCCTGGACTCGGTTAGCGTCCTTCCATGACGACCGACCCGGCCGCCTCCGGCGACCTCACCGACGACGCTCTCCAAGGGGAGATCGAGCTCGTCGGCGAGCTCGTGGTGGCCGCCTCGGCCAGTGAGCGGCCGCTCACCGACGAGGAGATCGACGAGGTGCTGGGGGTCGAGCACGTCGACGAGGAGCCCACGGCCCAACGCGTCTGACGCGGCACCGGCGGGTGGGCGCCCCGGGTGAGCACCCGGCATACCGGCTGGTCAGTGCCCTCGCCGGCCCTGCCGCGAGCGTCCGTATGCCGCGTGCGCCGGTGGACAGGTGCGGGCGCCGAGGTGACCGGCACGTGCACGGCGGGTGGCCCCGAGTTGCATCCACGGCGGCAAATGGCCGTAGCATCATCCCCGGCCATTCCCGATGACCGTCCCCCGCACGACCGGAGAGAACCGTGGGCTTTCGCCTCACCCCCCAGGAGAACAGCTTCTACGACCTGTTCGCCAAGTCTGCGTCACACCTCGTCGAGGGGTCGCGTGAGCTGACCAAGATGCTCGGCGCCGACATCGGGGAGCGCGACTCGATCGCGGCCCGGATGCGCGAGATCGAGCACGACGCCGACGAGTCGACGCACGAGATCATCCGCAAGGTCAACAGCTCGTTCATCACCCCGTTCGACCGCGAGGACATCCACGGGCTGGCGTCCGCGCTCGACGACTGCATGGACCTGATGGACGCCGCGGTCGACCTGATCGTGCTCTACCGCGTGGGTGACCTCCCGGCCGGCGTCGCCGACCAGGTCGAGGTGCTGTCGCGGATGTCCGAGCTGACCGCCGAGGCGATGCCGCGGCTGCGGTCGATGAAGGACCTGTCGGAGTACTGGATCGAGATCAACCGGCTCGAGAACCAGGCCGACCAGACCTACCGGCGGCTGCTGGCGGGGCTGTTCAACGGTGACTTCGGGTCCGACGCCATCACGATCATGAAGCTCAAGGAGGTCGTCGAAGAGCTCGAGGCCGCTGCCGACGCGTTCGAGAACGTCGCGCACAAGGTCGAGAGCATCGCGGTCAAGGAGTCCTGAGCCCTCCCATGGAATGGCTTCCGGTTGGCATCGTCATCGCGCTGGCGATGGGGTTCAACTACACCAACGGTTTTCACGACGCCGCCAACGCGATCGCGACCTCGGTCTCGACCCGTGCCCTGACGCCGCGGGTCGCGCTGGCGATGGCCGCGGTGGCGAACCTCGTCGGCGCCTTCTTCGGCACCAAGGTCGCCAAGACCATCGGCTCGGGCGTCATCGATGCACCGTCCGGCAACGTCGGACTCATGATCTGTGCGGCCGGCCTGATCGGGGCGATCGGCTGGAACCTGCTGACCTGGTGGTATGGCCTGCCCTCGTCGTCGTCACACGCCCTGATCGGTGGCCTGGGTGGTGCGGCGCTGGCCGCGTCGGCCGGCGTCCACTGGGCGAGTGTCTTCGAGAAGATCATCATCCCGATGGTCGCGTCGCCCATCATCGGCGTCATCCTCGGCTACCTCGTGATGACCGCGATCCTGTGGCTGTTCCGGGGCGCGAACCCGGGTCGTGTGTCGCGGGGCTTCCGCTATGCGCAGACGGCGTCGGCGGCCGCGATGGCGTTCGGCCACGGCCTGCAGGACGCCGCCAAGACCGCCGGTGTGGTCGTGCTCGCGCTGACCGTGGGCGGCTACCACGCCGAGGGTGACGACTCGATCCCGCTGTGGGTGCTGGTGATGTCTGCCGTGGTCATCTCGCTCGGCACGTATGCCGGTGGGTGGCGGATCATGCGCACCCTCGGCCGCCGCATCATCCACCTCGACCCGCCGCAGGGTTTCGCGGCCGAGACGACCGCGGCGGCGATCCTCTACGTGGCGGGGCTCGCGTTCGGCGCCCCGATCTCGACCACCCACACCATCACCTCGGCGATCATGGGTGTGGGCGCGACCAAGCGGCTGTCGGCGGTGCGGTGGGGCGTGGCCGGCAACATCGTCGGCGCCTGGGTCCTGACCTTCCCCGGCGCCGGCCTCGTCGCCGCCCTGTCGTACTGGCTCATCAACCTCTTCGTCTGACCCGCGCCTCCGCGCCTGCGCTTCACCCGTCGTTCCGGCCCCGCACCCCCCGACTTCGGGCCACTGGGGCCTGATGTGCTGCGGCTCTTCAGCCCTGTGTGGCCACAAGTCGGGAGCGTGTGGCACTTGAGGCCACCCGAGCTTGGTATGCCCTCGCTAGTCAAGCGTGAGTGGCCCGAAGTCGGTGGCCTGTCCCACTTCGTATGCCCTGGCTGGTCAAGCGTGAGGCCACGAGTGCTGTCCACAGGGGCCCGCGCATCGGCGCTTTGTCCACAGCCGCGCACGGGTCACCTGGACGGTCAACAGTCGGGCGGGTCACGGTCACACCATGAGAGCCGCACACATCAGCGCTTGGGTGGAGTTGCCGCAACCATTCCTGCCTTCGGAGGCGCTGGCAGCCGGACTCGGCAAGACCGCCCTCGCGGGCGCGATCCGGAGGCGACATGTCATCAGGGTGGCCCCTTCCCTGTATGCCGCTCGCGAGCCATGGCTGGAGCTCACCGCGAAGGATGTGCACCGAGCCCTGACGCGCCCGGCTCAACAGCTCGTGGCCGGGTCCGTCGTCAGCCACGCCAGCGCCGCAGTCCTCCATGGCTTTCCCGCTCCTCAGGGGCCACTGGGAAAGGTCTCACTGACGGTGAACAAGACCTCGCACAAAACCTCGCGAACGAGCTATCCGGATGACTGGCGCCGAGTGTTGCACGGAGCCCTGCCGGACGAGCACATCGCCGAGCTGGACGGCATACCCCTCACCACGCCCGCCCGCACGGTGGTCGACTGCTTTCGACAACACCGGCTCCGCAACGCCTTGGCCATTGCGGACGGCGCTCTGCGGGCGGGGCTGACCACAGTCGAGGAGCTCAGCGACATGCGCGCGTTCCAGAAGCGGTGGCCCGGCATCAGGCTGGCAGACGAGGGGCTCGCGCTTGCCGACGGCCGCCGGGAGAGCTGGCTCGAGTCGGCCTCGGTTGCGGTTGCGTCGAGGCGCGGGTTCAGCACGCCCGAGAGCCAGGTGCATCTGTACACGCTCGAAGGCGAGTTCGTCGCACGAGTCGACCTGCTGTGGCGAAGTGCCGGCGTCATCGGCGAGTGCGATGGTCGCGGCAAGTACCAGGGCGAGTTTGCCGAGGGCGAGTGGGACGCTGAGGCTGCGGCTGCCGTGATGGTTGCTGAACGGGAACGCGAGCGTGGTCTGGAGCAGATCGGGTTCGCCGTCGGACGGTGGGGCACGTCCGGCCTGCGGAATTACGGTGAAGCGATGGTGGCGCAGCTCCAGGCCGCCCGGCGGCGCGCAGCTCCCGACAAGATCCGATGCCTCTGGCGGGTGGACGAGGACGAACCCCTGCGCGAATGGACGAGCTTCACGGCCGTAACTTCGGGCCACTGAGGGCTGAAGACCCGCGCCACACCGAGCGTGAGTGGCCCGAAGTGCCACGCACCCCTCGACTTCGGGCCACTGAGGCCCGAAGTACGACCGCACACCGAGCGTGAGTGGCCCGAAGTGGCGGGAGGGGAGGGGAGCGGCGGGTCAGCCGAAGCGGCCGCTGATGTAGTCCTCGGTGGCCTTGACGCTGGGGTTGTTGAAGATCTTCTGCGTGTCGGCGATCTCGATCAGCTTGCCGGGCTTGCCGGTCGCGGCGAGGTTGAAGAACGCCGTCTGGTCCGACACCCGCGCCGCCTGCTGCATGTTGTGGGTGACGATCACGATCGTGTACTTGCTCTTCAGCTCGGAGATCAGGTCCTCGATCGCCAGCGTCGAGATGGGGTCGAGCGCCGAGCACGGCTCGTCCATCAGCAGCACCTGCGGCTCGACCGCGATGGCGCGCGCGATGCACAGCCGCTGCTGCTGACCACCCGACAGCCCGGCGCCGGGCTTGTTCAGCCGGTCCTTGACCTCGTTCCACAGGTTCGCGCCGTGCAGTGACTTCTCGACGATGTCGTCGAGCTTCTTCTTGCCCTTGACCCCGTTGAGCTTCAGCCCTGCCGCCACGTTGTCGTAGATCGACATCGTCGGGAACGGGTTCGGCCGCTGGAACACCATGCCCACGGTCCGCCGCACCGCCACCGGGTCGACCCCCGAGGCGTAGAGGTCCTGGTCGTCGAGCATGACCTTGCCCTCGACGCGCCCGCCGGGGATCACCTCGTGCATCCGGTTCAGCGTGCGCAGGAACGTCGACTTGCCGCAGCCCGACGGTCCGATGAACGCGGTCACCGACCGGGGCTCGACCGTCATCGTCACGCCCTCGACGGCCTTGAAGGAGCCGTAGTAGACGTTCAGGTCACTGACGTCGATTCGCTTGGCCATGAGTGGGATTCGTCCTTACCTGGGTTGTGCCGTGGGATGTTCGGTCGGGATGTTCGGCTGGGATGTCGGTGGAGATCGGGGATAGCCGGTATGCCGCGTGGCCGGCCTACTTGCGCACGGAGCCGAAGCGGGCCACGACCCGGCCGGCGAGGTTGAGGAGCAGCACGAGCAGGATCAGGGTGAGCGCGGCCGCCCAGACGCGGTCGACGGCCGGCTGCAGGCTCTCGCTGCGGTCCTGGTTGATCATCGTGGGCAGCGTCGGCATCAGACCGCTGAACAGGTCCGTGGCGATCGCCTTGGTGTAGGGGCCGAGGATCAGCAGCGGTGCGGTCTCACCCATGACGCGGGCGAGGCCGAGCAGGATGCCGGTGACGATGCCGGAGAACGCCGTCGGCAGGACGACCTTCATGATCGTCTTCCACTTGGGCACCCCGAGTGCGTAGGACGCCTCGCGCAGCTCGTTCGGCACGAGCTTGAGCATCTCCTCGGTGGACCGCACGATCACCGGCACCATGAGGATCACCAGCGAGAGACAGACCGCGAACCCGACTCGCTGGAACCCGAACGTCGTCACCCACACGGCATAGATGAACAGCGCTGCGACGATCGAGGGGATGCCGGTGAGGATGTCCACCATGAACGACACGGCCTTGGCGAACCGGCCCCGGCCGTACTCGACCAGGTAGATGGCCGTCATCACTCCGATCGGCACCGAGATCGCCGCGGTGGTGATGCCCTGGATGAGCGTTCCCTGGATCGCGTGCACGGCGCCCCCGCCTTCGCGCCGCGACGTGATCCCCTTCTGGGAGTTGGTCCACCACTCGGGTTCGATGAGGAGGTGGTAGCCCTTGGACAGCACCGTCCACAGGATCCACACCAGCGGCACGAGTGCGAGCAGGAAGGCGCACCACATGACGACCCGCGCCAGTTGGTTCTTGAGCTCTCGGGCTCGCGCCGGCTGGCCGAAGACCGGGCTCGGCGCCGGTGGGCGACCGGAGCCGCCGGCGTCGGCGGTCGTGCGTGCGGAGGACGACCCGTTCGGAGTGGTCGACCGCGGGTCGTCGACGACCGCGACATCGGACATGCGGACCGTGTTGGTGCTCATTCGGCGAACGCCTTCCTGCGCTCGATCACGATTCGGGCGATGGCGTTGACCACGAACGTGAGGATGAACAGGACCAGGCCGGCGGCGATGAACGCGCCCGTCTTGGACGGCGAGTCGAACTCGGCGGCGTTGTTGGCGATGCGCGACGCGAACGTCTCACCACCGTTGAGCAGCGACCAGGACCACGGGGTTCCGGGTGCGAGTGCCGAGACGATGATGGTGACGGCGATGGTCTCACCCAGCGCGCGGCCGAGCGCGAGCATCGCGGCGGAGATGACCCCGGGCTTGCCGAACGGCAGCACCGCGGTGCGGATCATCTCCCACTTGGTGGCGCCGAGCGCGAGCGCGCCCTCCTTGTGCGCCACCGGCGTCTGCGCGAACACCTCGCGCGACAGTGCGGTGACGATCGGCAGGATCATGATGGCGAGCACGATGCCGATGAACAGGATCGTGCCGGTGCCGCCGACGGTGGTCTTGGAGAACAGCGGGAACCACCCGAGCTTGTCGCGCAGGAAGTCCTGGAACGGCTGGTAAACCGGGCCGAACGTCTTGATGCCCCAGAAGCCGTAGATGATCGACGGCACCGCGGCGAGCAGGTCGACGAGGCTGGCTGCCGGACGCGACAGCCAGCGCGGTGCGTACTGCGTGATGAACAGCGCCACGCAGACACCCACCGGCACCGCGATGAGCATCGCGATGGTGGAGGCCACCACGGTGGTCCAGAGCATCTCCACGATGCCGAACCGCAGGTTGTCGGCGTTGTTGACGTCCCACTCGCGGGAGAAGAGGAAGTTGACCTTGTCGTCGGCGATCGCCGGTATCGCCTGCCACAGCAGGAAGAGACCGATGAGGGTGACGAGGGCGATGATGAGAGCCCCGGAGCCCTTGGCGAGGCCGCCGAAGATGCGGTCTCCCAGCCGTCCGGTGCCGGCCCGGTCGCCCTGGAGTGGGCTGCGGTCGTCGGGGCCTGGGGTGTCGGCGACGGAGACGCCGGTCACTGTTGCCACGTGGGATGCCTCAGGGGTGTGGGATGGGATGTGGGTTCAAGCCTGGGGGAGTGCGTATGCCGCGGGGCTGGGTCCCAGCCCCGCGGCATACGAGGTGCTGCGTCAGTCAGGCGACGGTCAGGAGAGGGCCTTGATGGCGGTCTCGACCTTGGCCTGGACCTCGGCGGGGAGCGGCGCGTAGCCGATCTCCTCGAGGGACTTCTGGGTGTCGGCGGAGGCGAAGTGCGTCAGGAAGGCCTTGGTCAGCGCGGCCTTGTTCGCGTCCTTGCCCTTGGAGCAGACGATCTCGTAGGTGACGAGCAGGATCGGGTAGGCGCCGGCCTCCTTGGTCGCGTAGTCGAGCTTGAGGCGCAGGTCGTTGCCCTCGCCGTCCTGCTTCGCGGCGGCGACGGCCTTGCCGACCGACTCGCCCGTCAGCTCGACGGCACCCGCGCCGTTGTCGATCTGCGCGATGCCCAGGTCGTTGTCCTTGGCGTAGGACCACTCGGCGTAGGTGATGCCACCCTCGGTGGACTTCACGGCGCCGGCGACACCGTCGGACTTCTGCTTGCCCTCGCCCTTACCGGTCCAGGCCTTGGCCGGCTCGGCGGTCCACGCGTTCGGTGCGGCGGCCTTGAGGTACTTGGTGAAGTTCTCGGTCGTGCCCGACTCGTCGGAGCGGAAGAAGACCTTGATCGGCTCGCTCGGCAGGGTGACCCCGGAGTTGACCTTCGCGATGGCCGGGTCGTTCCAGGTGGTGATCTTGCCGTTGAAGATGTTCGCCGCGACCTCGGGGGTGAGGACGAGCTTGTCGACGCCCTTGACGTTGTAGGCGATCGCGATGGGGCCGGTCACCATGGGGAGGTTCCAGGCGGGCGAACCGCAGAACTTGGCGGCCTCGTCGGCCTCGATCTTGCCGTCCTTCTCCTCGGTCTTGAGCGCCGAGTCCGACCCGGCGAAGTCGACCTGGCCGGCGATGAACTGCTTGATGCCGGCGCCCGACCCGGACGGGTTGTAGTTGACGGTCGTGCCCTCGCACTTGTCCTGGAAGGTGGAGATGGCTTCCTCGATGGCGTTCTTCTGTGCCGAGGAACCCTCCGCGTTCAGGGTGCCGCCCCCGTCGGGGCCGCAGTCGGCAGCGGAGGCGTTCGAGGACGAGCCCGAGGCGGTGTCCGACGAGCCGCTGCCGGAGTCGTTGTTGTCGGAGCCGCAGGCGCTCAGCGCAAGGGAGCCGACCAGGGCGACGCTGGCCACGAGGCCGAGACGCTGGATCTTCACGGTGTTCAAACCTCTCCACATGGAAGTCTTGGGCGGGCGTGAGTGCCCGACCACAGCGAAAGTAGGGAGAGAGGGTGACGCGGCGGCCCGTCGTGGGTGAACGCACGGTGAACACGAGCAAGACATTGGACGGCGTCCGCCCGTCCCGGGGTCGAGCGGCGGGTGAACGACCGGTCAGTGAACGGTCAGGCGGCCCTCAGGGGTGGTGCCTCTCGACCGCCACCACGCGGGCCTGGGCTCCCGTGCCCACGACGTGCGCGACCAGCGCCTCACCCTTGGCCATCTTGTCCTTCTGCGCCATCCACAGCTGCTCGGTCGTGACACCGGCGCCCGGCTCGCAGCGGTCGACGAGCCGCCGCAGCCGCCCCAGCACGTCCGGCAGCACCGGCCCGTGGCTGCACAGCACGGCCGGCACCCCGCGCTCGAGCAACCGCTCGAGGTGACGGGCCGCGCGACCGGAGTCCGCGGCATACCCCTCCTCGCTCAGCCCCTCCTTGGTGCGCACCGGGAGGGAACCGTGCGCCGCATAGGGGCGGATCGTGTCGACGCACCGCACCGAGGGTGAGCTGACCAGACGGGAGATGCCGTATGCCGCGAGGAGCGGCACGAGCCGGTCGGCCCGTTCGCGGCCCTCACGGTCGAGGGGGCGCTGCTGGTCGTCGCCCTCCCAGCTGGACCGGCCGACCGCGTGGGCGTGACGGACGACGACCAGGGGCCAGGTGGTGAGGGATCCGGCCTTGTCGGCGCGGACGAGGGCGCGGAGCTGGTCGCGGTCGCGGGCGTAGTCGAGCCGGTCGGACGCGCTGACCACGTCGAGCCAGGCGACCTCGTCGATCTCGTTGGTGAGCTTGCCGGCCGGCGCGGTCGCCTCGGCCGCCCAGTAGCGGACCTCCTTGGTGGCGGGACGGCCCGAGCCGTCGAGCACGGTGTACTCCGCCGTGGGCAGAGGGCGCCCGAGGCCCACGGGCAGCGCGGTCTCCTCGAGCGTCTCGCGGACCGCGGCAACCGCCCACTCCTCACCCGGGTCGAGCTTGCCCTTGGCCCACGACCAGTCGTCGTACTTGGGCCGGTGCACGAGGGCGACCTCGAGCTGGCCTCGACGGCGACGCCACGGGACGGTCCCCGCGGCGGGGATGGGCGATCTCAACGCCGTCGTGCCTTGCGCCGTCGCTTGGCGTGCTCCTCGATGAGGGTGCTCTGCAGGTCGGGCAGGGCGGTGCCGTCCTCGCCGGTGCTGACGCGGGTCCACCGCCCGTCGGGACCGAGGCGCCAGTGGGCGTAGTCGCCGCTCGCACCCTTGGCGAGCAGGCCCGTGAGCTGCTGCAGGTGGCGGGGGTCGGAGACGCTGACGAGCGCCTCGACCCGGCGGTCGAGGTTGCGGTGCATCATGTCGGCGCTGCCGATGAAGACCTCCGGCTTGCCGCCGCCGCCGAAGTGGAAGACCCGCGAGTGCTCGAGGAACCGGCCGAGGACCGAGTGCACGCTGATGTTCTCCGACAGGCCCTCCACACCTGGGCGCAGGGCGCAGATGCCGCGGACCCACAGGTCGACGTGGACGCCGGCCTGCGAGGCGCGGTAGAGCGCGTCGATGACCTGCTCGTCCACGATCGAGTTGACCTTGAACTGCACCAGGCCCTTCTTGCCCGCCTTGGCCAGCGAGATCTCGGACTCGATCCGCTCGATGAGTCCGCTGCGCACCGAGCGCGGCGCCACGAGCAGCCGCTTGAACCGGCTGCGTGGCGCGAACCCGGACAGCTGGTTGAACAGCTTGGCGACGTCCTCGCCGACCTGCGGGTCGGACGTGAGCAGGCCGAAGTCCTCGTAGAGGCGCGCGGTCTTGCCGTTGTAGTTGCCGGTGCCGACGTGGCAGTAGCGGCGCAGCGTGCCGTCCTGCTCCTGGCGCACCACCATGCACAGCTTGGCGTGCGTCTTGAGCCCGACGATGCCGTAGACGACGTGGACCCCGGCGTGCTCGAGCTTGCGGGCCCAGCTGATGTTGTTCTGCTCGTCGAACCGCGCCTTGATCTCGACCAGGGCCAGCACCTGCTTGCCGGCCTCGGCGGCGTCGATGAGGGCGTCGACGATCGGGCTGTCACCGCTGGTGCGGTAGAGCGTCTGCTTGATCGCCTGGACCCGCGGGTCGGCCGCGGCCTGCTCGATGAAGGCCTGCACCGACGTGGAGAACGAGTCGTAGGGGTGCTGCAGCAGCACGTCCTTGTCGCGGATGACCGGGATGACCTCGGCCGCCTTGGAGCTCTCGGCCGGCGCCAGGTCGGGGTGGGTCTGGCCGCGGAACGGCGGGTAGTGCAGGTCGGACCGCTCGATGTCGGCGACGATGTCGAGGCTGCGCAGGTCCAGCGGTGCCGGCAGCCGGTAGACCTCGCTGTCGCTGACACCGAGCTCGCGCACCAGCATGTCGAGGACGTGGTCGTCCATCGTCTCGTCGACCTCGAGCCGCACGGGCGGGCCGAACCGGCGCCGGGTCAGCTCCTTCTCCAGGGCCTTGAGGATGTTCTCGGCGTCGTCCTCCTCAACCTCGAGGTCCTCGTTGCGGGTGACGCGGAAGGTGAAGTGCTCCTGCACCTCCATGCCGGGGAAGAGGCTGTCGAGGTGGGCCGCGATGACGTCCTCGAGCGGCACGAACCGCGTGTCGAACAGGTCGGCGGTCACCGGCTCGCCGGGCTCGGGCTCGATGTGGATCAGCCGCGGCAGCAGCGGCGGCACCTTGACTCGCGCGAAGTGCTCCTTGCCCGTCTTGGGGTTGACGAGCAGGACGGCCAGGTTGAGCGACAGCCCGGAGATGTAGGGGAACGGGTGGGCCGGGTCGACCGCGAGCGGCGTCAGGACGGGGAAGACCTGGTCGATGAAGAACTCCGAGAGCTGGCCGCGCTCGTCGTCGCTCAGCTCGTCCCAGCGCACGATGCTGATGCCCTCCTCCTCGAGGGCGGGCTGCACCTGCTCCTTGTAGACGGTGGTCTGCATCGTCTGCAGCTCGTGGGCGACCAGTGCGATCTGGTCGAGCACCTCACGCGGCTCGAGCCCGGACGCCGAGCGCACGGCGAGGCCCGTGGCGATGCGCCGCTTGAGCCCGGCGACGCGCACCATGAAGAACTCGTCGAGGTTGGACGTGAAGATCGCGAGGAACCGGGCGCGCTCGAGCAGCGGCACGCTCTCGTCGGCGGCCAGCTGCAGCACCCGCTCGTTGAACTGCAGCCACGAGATCTCACGGTCGAGGAACCGGTCGGCGGGCAGGCCGTCCTCGTCCTCACCGCTCTGACGCACCACCCGCATGAACCGCCCGTTGGCGCCCCGCGGCTGCGCGCTCGCGATCGAGACGTCGCCCGGCAGGTCGGCGCCGTCAGCGGTCGGGTCGGTGTCCGAGGTGCGGGTCGTGACGCTCATGGGGCTCATCCTGACAGTGGCTGGTGAACAGCACGCGAATACATCACATCGACCATGATGCTGCGAAAGCCCAGTCCCGTGTAGGTGCGTATCGCGGCGGTGTTGTCGCCGTCGACGTAGAGCACGACCTCGGGGAGATCGAGCCGGGCGAGGTGGGCCAGACCGAGGGCCGTGAGCGGGCGGCCGAGGCCGCGTCCCTGGTATGCCGGGTCGACGCCGACGACGTAGACCTCACCGGCCGTCTTGCCCGGCTCGAGGGTGGACTCCTGCTCGGGGTCGACCTTGGTCCAGTGGAAGGCGGCCACCGCGTCGGGGTCGGACTCGTGGGTGAGGACGACGAAGCCGGCGGGGTCGAACCACGGCTGGCGCATCCGGTCGTGCAGGTCATCGAGGCTGAGCCGGCCCTGCTCGGCGTGGTGCGCGAAGGCGGCGGCGTTGGTGGCGAGCCACGGCTGCTCGTCCCGGCCGGGCTCGAAGGCCCGGGCGGTGAAGCCCTCCGGGAGGGCCACGGCCGCCGGCTCGAGGTCGGCCGGTCCGAGCGCGCGCGACATCTTGTGCAGCTCGCGGACCGCCTGCAGGCCCTTGGCCTCGGCGAAGGACCGGGCCGAGGGCAGGTCGCCGTGGGCCCACAACCGGGTCTGCGGTGCTTCGGCCAGCAGCGCGTCGAGCAGCGCGCTGCCGTGACCGGCGAGGCGGGTGTCGGGGTCGACGACCAGCTCGGCCGACGGCGGCTCGCCGGTCGCGTCGGCGCCGGCGCCGGGTCCGGTCGCGTCGGTGTCGGTGCCGGTGCCGGTGCCACCCTCGCCGTTCGCGACCGCCCCGGTGAGCTGTGCGTACCCGACGAGGTCGTCCGCGGCATACGCGAGGAAGTGCTTGACCCGGCCGGGTGGGGAGGTGAGCGACAGGACCGACTGCTCGGACAGCGGCCGCACGCCATCGGCGGCGACCGCATGCTCCTGCAGGGAAGCGACCGCGGCCTGCTGCGCAGGGGTCAGTGAGTCGGCCGGGCGAACGTCAGGTGAGGACACGGAAGCATTGCACCATGCATCTTCCGCAAAGGCCCGCGCGCCGTTAGCGTGCACGGGTCCGGCCACGCCAGGCCGGCTCTGACCTGCAAGGACGCACACATGACGCATTCACGCACCCGCCGGCTGGTGGGCGTGGTGGCCGTCGCAGCCGCAGCTGCCACCGTCGCCGCGACCGCCGGTGGCACCGCATCGGCCGCCAAGAACGGCCCGACGATGGACATCCAGCTCCTCAGCTTCAACGACTTCCACGGCAACCTCGAGCCGCCGACCGGGTCGGGCGGGCGACTCGTCGTCGACCACAAGATCGACCCGGCGACCGGCAAGCCCGTCGACGTCACCCAGGACGCGGGTGGGGTGGAGTACCTCGCGAACACCCTGAACACCCTGCGTCAGGGCAACCCCAACTCGCTGACCGTCGCCGCCGGTGACCTGGTCGGCGCATCCCCGCTGCTGTCGGCCGCCTTCTACGACGAGCCGTCGATCGAGGCGCTGAACAAGCTCGGCCTCGACGCGTCGTCCGTGGGCAACCACGAGTTCGACGGCGGGTACAAGGAGCTGCAGCGCAAGGCCAACGGCGGGTGCATCGACGACGGCGACGGCGCGAACAACAAGAACTCGTGCCCGGCCGGCACCTTCACCGGCGCCGACTTCGACTACCTCGCCGCCAACGTCACCTACGAGGGCACCGACAAGACCGTCCTGCCGCCCTACTCGATCAAGAAGATCAAGGGCGCCAAGATCGGCTTCATCGGCATGACCCTGGAGAACACCCCCAACATCGTGACCGCCTCCGGCGTCGCCGGGCTCGACTTCTCCGACGAGGTCGAGACCGCCAACAAGCTGGTGCCGGTGCTGAAGAAGCAGGGCGTCAACGCCATCGTGGTGCTGGTCCACGAGGGCGGCTTCCCCGCGAGCAAGCAGAACTGGACCGCGCCGGACGGCACCACCTACTCCGTCAACGCCAACTACGACTACACCTGCCAGAAGGGTGGCGTGCTCTCCGGCCCGATCGTCGACATCGCCGGCGGTCTCGACCCCGCCATCGACATGGTCGTGTCGGGTCACACGCACGCACCCTACGTCTGCGACGTCAAGGACCCGGCCGGTCAGTCGCGGCTGGTCACCTCGGCCTCGTCGTTCGGCCGCCTGGTGACGGAGACGAACTTCAAGTTCGACCGCCGCACCAAGGACATCGTCCGCTCGTCGGTGACCGCGAAGAACGTCGTCGTCGCCCGCGACACCAAGGACGCCGCGCAGACCGCGCTGATCGCGAAGTACCGCGAGCTGCTCGGCCCGATCGCCAGCCGCGTCCTCGGCACCGTCACCACGGACGTCACCCGTGCCACGAACGCCGGTGGCGAGTCGCCGCTCGGCGACCTCATCGCGGACGCGCAGCTGGCTGACCCGTCGGTCGTGACGAACGGCCAGACGCCGGTCATCGCGTTCATGAACCCCGGTGGGATCCGCGCCGACGTCCAGGCCGGTGAGGTGACCTTCGAGGACGCGTTCACGGTGCAGCCGTTCAACAACTTCCTCGTGTCGCTCGACCTGACCGGCGCCCAGATCAAGACCCTGCTCACCCAGCAGTGGTCCGGTGTCAACGCAGGTGCCCCGAAGATCCTCCAGGTCTCCGACGGCTTCGCGTACACCTACTCCGGCACCACCCTCGGGTCGGTCACCTTGAACGGGCAGCCGATCGTCGACGGCCAGACCTACCGGGTCGTGACCAACAACTTCCTCGCTGACGGCGGGGACGGTTTCCCGGTGTTCACCCAGGCCACCAACAAGTACTTCGGTGGTCTCGACATCGACGCGTTCGCCAACTACCTCGAGGCGAACTCGCCGTACACCCCCGGCCCGCTGGACCGGATCACGAAGAACTGACAACGCGGCATACGGCGGCGCCCTCCTCGACCACGTCGGGGAGGGCGCCGTTTCGCGTTGGGGCGCAACGGAACTCAGCTGTCGGCGAGGGCTTCCTCGGCGGGCACGAAGCGGTAGCCGACGTTGCGGACGGTGCCGATCAGCACCTCGTGGTCGGTGCCGAGCTTGGCCCGCAGCCGCCGCACGTGGACGTCGACGGTTCGCGTGCCGCCGTAGTAGTCGTAGCCCCAGACCTCCTGCAGCAGCTGGGCTCGCGAGAACACGCGGCCGGGGTGCTGGGCGAGGTGCTTGAGCAGCTCGAACTCCTTGTAGGTCAGGTCGAGCAGGCGCCCCTTGACCCGCGCCGAGTAGGTCGCCTCGTCGATGGTGACGTCACCGGCGGTGATCTGGACGTCCTCGGGCTCGGCCGACTCCGCGAGCCGCCCGGTCGACAGGCGCAGCCGCGCCTCGACCTCCGCCGGGCCGGCCGAGTCGAGCAGCACGTCGTCGACGCCCCACTCGGCGGTGAGCCCCGCGAGGCCTCCCTCGGTCACGATCGCGAGCAGCGGCACCGACATCCCGCTGACCCGCAGCACCCGGCACAGCGAGCGCGCGACGGCCAGCTCACGGCGCGCGTCGAGCAGGACGGCCTCGGCCGGGGGAGCGTCGACCAGCGCGGTCGGCTCGGCGGGCAGCACCCGCACCTGGTGGCTCAGCAGTCCCAGCGCCGGCAGCACCTCGGCGCTGGGCGCCAGGGTGTTGGTCAGCAGCAGCAGACGAGCCATGCCCACCAAGGGTACGGGGCGGGGCCCGTCGCAGCGGGCCTGCACGCATGGTGAGATCGTTGTCTCACCGTGGCGACCCCGAGTCGGCGTCGCCCGGGACGTTCCAGCAACAGCGTGAGCAAGGACAAGGAGCCGGTATGCCGGGTGGGCCCGACGGCGGTGCCGTCACCGTCCGCTACTGGGCCGCGGCACGGGCAGCGGCCGGGGTGGACAGTGACGTGGTGACCGGCTGCGACACGGTCGGCGAGGTGCTGGCCGCCGCCACCACGCTTCGACCCGAGCTGGCACCCGTGGCGGCGGTGAGCAGCGTGCTGCTCGACGGTCGCACCGCCTCACGCGACGCCGCCGTCCCGGAAGGCGCGGTGGTCGAGGTGCTGCCGCCCTTTGCCGGAGGGTGATGCAAAGATGCCCCCTGTGTCCGAGGAGAAGCGGGAGCCGTCACCGGTCCTGCCACTGACTCGGCGGGAGCGCCGGGAGGCCGCCCACGGGCGCGCCCCGTTGCCGCGGCGCGCGACCGCGGTCCGGCCCCTCACCATCGCCGGCACCGTTGCCTTCGCGGCGCTCATCGCGCTGACGGGCTACGCCAGTCCCCGGTTCGTCGTCCTCGCGGTGGCGCTCGGCGGGCTCGTGCTCGCGTGGGGCTGGCCGGTGCTGCTCGGGTTGCCGAGCCCCCGCGGCACCACGGGTGTGCTGATGGGTGGCACCGTGCTGCTCGCGGCCGCGGTGCTGCTGACCCCGGACGACCCCTACCTGCGGTGGCTGCCCGCCGCGCTGGCGGTGGCCGTCATCGGGGCCTTCCTCCACCAGCTGCTGCGGCGCGACGGGCGCCCACGCCTCACCGAGTCGATGGCCGCGAGCATCGCCGGCCTCGCGATCATCGCCGCCGGCACGGCATACGCCCCCGTCCCGCACGCCCTCGACGGTTCGCACGGGCTCGCCTGCGCCATGGCCGGGCTCGCGGTCGGCGCCCTCGCCGACCCACTCATCGCGGTCCACCGCACCCGCCAGTGGGCGCTGTTCATCGCCATGCTGGCCGGCGGCCTCGCGGCGCTGGGCGTCGCCGCGCTCGGTGGGGGACCGGCCCCCGCATTCGGCGCCCTGCTCGGGCTGCTCACCGCCGCGGTGTCACACGCCGCCCGCCGGGTCCTGGCACCGCTGCCCGCCGCAGCCCACCCCCGCTCACAGCTCGCGTCCGCCGCCGCGTCGTCGCTGCTGCCCGGCGTCGTGGTGTTCACCGTGGTCTACCTGCCGATCTTCTCCGGCTGACCCTTTCGGTCCTTCACGGCACTGGCCTTCGGGCGAGCGGCAGGCACGCACGCGGCATACCGGCGCATCCTGACCCGCAGGGGTCAGTAGACGAGCGCCTGCACGCCCGGCGTCGTGACCTCCTCGACGAACGCGGCCGCCCCGCGGACGGTCGCGCCCTCGACGAGGTCGGCCTCGGTGAGGTCGCGCCGGGCGGCACACTGGCCGCAGACCGTGACCGCGCCGGTGGCGAGCACCGCGTCACGCAGGTCGGTGATGGGCGCGGCGTGGGGGAGCTCGACCTGCTCGGCGCGACCGGGCACCGCCATCCACGTCGCCTCACCGGTGAGCCACAGGCTCACCTCGACGCCGCTGGCCGCAGCAGTGGCCGCGACGGTGAACGCCTGGTTGAGGCGCTCCAGCGACTCGACGCCGCAGGTGGCCTTGATCACGAGCCGGCGGGAGGGGTCGGCGGAGGTGTCGGTCATGGGCCTCAGGCTACGATCTGGAGGGTGCACACGTTCTTCATCGCCCTGCTCGTCGCCACCGCGGTCGTCGTGACCTGGTTCGCCGGTTTCGTGGTCTACCGACTGGTCAAGACCCCGCGCTGATGGTCTTCACGATCGACGCCGACCTCGCCCCGGAGCTCGCTCCGCTGGCCTGGCTCGTCGGCACCTGGGAGGGCGCCGGCGTCGTGGGCTACCCCACGATCGAGTCCGCCAACTTCGGGCAGGAGATCATCTGCACCCATGACGGGCGGCCGTTCCTGCAGTGGGAGAGCCGGTCGTGGCTGCTCGACGAGGCGGGCAACAAGGTGCGACCGCTCGCCACCGAGCTCGGCTTCTGGCGGCCCGGTGAGGACGGCGACGTCGAGCTGCTTCTGACCCACCCGACGGGCATCGTCGAGCTCTACTACGGCAAGGCCGAGCCGGCCAAGATCGAGCTGCGCACCGACGGCGTGCTGCGCAGCCCGAACTCCAAGGAGTACAACGCCGGCCACCGCCTCTACGGCCTGGTCAACTCCAACCTCATGTGGGCCATGGACATGGCCGCCATGGGCGAACCGCTCCAGAGCCACGTGTCGGCCGAGCTCAAACGAGTCGCCTGAGCGTGGCCGCGACGGGGCGCATCCTGGTCGTCTGCACCGGCAACGTGTGCCGTTCGCCCTTCGTGGAGCGGGCCCTGCAGCGTGAGCTGGATGCCAGCTGGGGGCCGGGCGCGGTGTCGGTGGAGAGCGCCGGCACCGGTGCCCTCGTCGGCCAGCCCGTGCACCCGCCCGTCCGCGTCCTCATGGAGGAGCACGGGTATGCCGCGGACGACTTCACCGCGCGCGCCGTCACCGCCCCGATGGTGGCCGACGCCGACCTCGTGCTGGTCGCCGCGCGCGAGCACCTGCGGCCGGTGCTGGCGCTGCGCCCGGCCGCGCTGCGGCGGACCTTCACCTTTCGGGAGCTGGCGCGGCTGGTGCGCGACCTTCCCGCTGGCGGTGGCGGTGGCGCTGGCGCTGGCGGTGCTGGTGCTGGGGCTGGTGGCGAGAGCGACGGGGCGGTCGACGGGGCCGGGGCGGACGCGCACCTGCGTCAGGTCGCGGCGCTGGCGCTCGGGCGCCGGGGCCGGTCGCATGCCACGGACCACGACGGCGACGACCTCGTCGACCCCTACGGCCGCAAGGACAAGGTGGCGGGACAGCTGGCCGAGCAGGTGCTCGCCGACCTGCCCGCCGTGGCGGCCGCGCTCGGTCGCCCAAGCAGCCCGAGCAGCCCGGGCGCCCCGGCCTGACGGTCACCCGGTCGAGGGGTCACGACGCGCTGAGGGTCGCGCGCACCGTCAGCGCGCCATGACCCCTCGACCGCGGCGGGTGTCTCGTCAGCCGGTGGGCTGGTAGCTCGCGAGGTCGTCGTTCTGCAGCGCCTCGCCGAGCGCCTCCATGCCGGGCTCGTCGAGGATGTCGATCGAGGCGCCCTGCGGTGACGTGCCGAACCCGGTGAAGGGTGCGGTGATGAAGCGGATGTCGTTGCCCCGCAGGTTCCGCAGCGACAGCGCCTGGCTGCGCATGTCACCCACGGAGAAGTCCTGGTCGACGATGAGGTTCTCGGTGCCGGCATCGACGAACTGGGCCAGCTTCACCGGGTTGGTGACGACGTCGCGGCTCAGCGACTTCAGCAACAGGGCCTTGATGAACGCCTGCTGCCGGCGACCGCGGGAGATGTCGCCCTCGCTCAGCTGCTTGCGCTCGCGGACGAACGCCAAGGCCTGCGCGCCGTTCATCTGCTGGTAGCCCTTGCGGAACGTGTAGCCGCCGCTGGTGCTCGGCTCCTCGACGTAGACGTTGACCCCGCCCACGGCGTCGGTCATCTTCTTGAAGCCGTCGAAGTTGGTGATCGCGACGTGGTCGATCGGGACACCGACGAGATCCTGCAGCGTCTGCACGAGCAACGGTGACCCGCCGTAGGCGAAGGCGGCGTTGATCTTGTCCTTGCCGCGCCCGGGGATGTCGACGTACAGGTCGCGCGGGAAGTGGACGAGCGTCACCGTCTTGCGGTCGGCGGCGACGTGCATGAGGACGATGACGTCGGAGCGGGCTCCGGCCAGCCCGGCGCGGGCGTCGGAACCGATGAACAGGATGTTCTGGGCGTCCTCCGTGCCGGCCTTCTTCGTGGGAGCGGGTGTGCCGCTGTCGGCCTTGGGCAGCAGGCTCTCGTGCTGCACGTTGTTCGCGACGGTCTGGTTGAGGAAGAGCAGGTAACCCGCCGCCACGCCGACCACGAGGAGCGCCACCACGGACATCGCGACGATGATGACGCGGCGCCGACGCCTCCGCTTCGGGGGCTCGGTCTCTCGGGTCTCGGCATCCTCGAAGTCGTCCAGCACGCGCACAGTGTAGGTGCGCGTACCTGTGCGCCGTGACCGGTTCGGGACCCCCTCCGTACAGTGGACGGGTGCAGGACGTCGGCGACCAGCTGCGGGCGCAGGGGCGGCGGATGACCCCCCAGCGCCAGCGGGTCCTCGATGCCGTGAGCCGCGCCGGGCACGTCACGCCCGAGCAGGTCGTCGACCTCGTCGCCACCGACGGCGGGCCCCGCCTGGCGGCCTCGACCGTCTACCGGGCGCTCGAGGCCCTCGAGTCGCTCGGCGTGGTGACCCACACGCACCTCGACCACCGGGCGCCGAGCTACCACCTCGCCGACCACGCGACCCACATCCACCTCGTATGCCGCGTGTGCGGCCGGGTGGACGAGTGCCCCCGTGAGCTCGCGGAGACGTTCGTGGGGAATGTTCTGGCGGCCAAGGGCTTTGTCGCTGACATGACCCACATGGCCGTCCACGGGGAGTGTGCGCAGTGCAGCCGATGACCACGCCGGACGCAGCCACGCCGGACGAACCGCCGCAGGTGCCGACCTCGGCCCACCGGTCGCCGCTGCTGGACCGCTCCGGCGCCGTGGAGGCCGAGGGCGCTGACGCGGGCGTGGCCGCCCACTACGGCGACCCGCTGCGCGAGCAGCGCCTGCTGTCCGAGGGCCTGGCCGTCGTCGACCTGTCCAACCGCGGGGTCGTCACGGTCACCGGGCCCGACCGGCTCTCGTGGCTCCACTCGATCACCAGCCAGCAGCTCACCGGCCTCGCGCCGCACAGCTCCACCGAGGCACTCGTCCTCAGCCCCAAGGGTCACGTCGAGCACGCCCTGCACGTCGTCGACGACGGTGAGACGACGTGGATCACGGTCGAGCCCGGCACTGCCCCGGCGCTGGCCGCATGGCTCGACTCGATGCGGTTCATGCTCCGCGTCGAGGTGAAGGACCGCACGAACGACGTCGCCGTCCTGGGTGAACCGGTGGGCGCTGAGTCACAGTCCGGCGAGCCGGTGGCGTGGGTCGACCCGTGGCCGGGGCTCGTGGGCGACACCGCGGCATACGGACCGGTCGAAGGCCACCCGGCACACGGGCGACGGTGGCGCGAGGTCCTCGTGCCGCGCGACTCCCTCGTCGACGCGGTCGGCGACCGCGACCTGGCCGGCACCTGGGCCAGCGAGGCGCTGCGGGTGGCGGCCTGGCGGCCGCGGCTGGGCTTCGAGACCGACCACCGCACCATCGCGCACGAGGTCGACTGGCTGCGCACGGCCGTGCACCTGCACAAGGGCTGCTACCGCGGGCAGGAGACGATCGCGCGGGTGCACAACCTCGGCCGTCCGCCGCGCCGGGTCGTGTTCCTGCACCTCGACGGGTCGGGGCACACGCTGCCCGAGGCGGGCGCACCGGTCTCCCTCGACGGCCGTCAGGTCGGTCGGCTCACCACGGTGGCGCGGCACTTCGAGGACGGCCCCATCGCGCTTGCCGTCCTCAAGCGCAACACCCCCGTCGACGCCACCCTCGACGCGGGTGGGGTCAGCGCCGCGCAGGAGGTCGTGGTCGCGCCCTGACCGGTGCTCGACGGCGGCCGGTGCGCTGCCATGATGGCGCCCATGGCCACGACCCCCGGCACCCTCATCACCGTCGCGCCCACCGGCGCCGAGCTCGACAAGGCGGACTTCCCGCAGCTGCCGACGACGCTCGAGGAGCTCGTCGAGACCGCGGGGCGGTGCGAGGCCGCTGGCGCCGCGATGATCCACCTGCACATCCGTGACGGTGAGCACCGGCCCACGCTCGACCACGGCCACCTCAAGGCTGCCGTCGACGCGCTGCGCGAGCAGACGTCGCTGGTGATCCAGCTCTCCACCGGTGGCTCCGTCCACGACCCGCTCGAACAGCGCCTCACCGTCCTGGACGCCGAGCCCGACTCGTGCTCGCTCACCTGTGGCACCACCAACTTCGGCGACGACGTGTTCCTCAACCCGTGGGGCTTCATGTCCGACCTCTACGTGCAGGCCCAGGAGCGCGAGGTCGTGCCGGAGTTCGAGCTGTTCGACCTCGGGCACGTGGCGTCGCTGGCGCGGCTCATCGACAAGCACGGCCTCCCCTTCGGTGGGAAGGTGCACGTCGACTTCGTCACCGGTGTGCCGGGAGGTATGCCGGGCACCCCGGCCGCGCTGATGGCGGGCGTCGCGATGCTGCCGGCCGAGGTGACCTCCTGGTCCGCAACCGGCATCGGCCGCACCCACCTGCCGATCGCCGCCGCTGCGCTCGCGGCCGGCGGCCACCTGCGGGTGGGGATGGAGGACAACGTCGTCTTCGCCCGCGGCATACCCGTCGTGCACAACGCCCAGCTGGTGGAGCGCGCTGCCCACCTGGCCGAGGTCATGCAGCGCCCGGCCATGTCCACCGACGACGCCCGCACCCTGCTGGCCGTCAAGCCCCGTCGCTGACCCCCGCGCCAGGCGCGGTGGCGCCGCGCGAGTATGCCGTGTGGGCACCATCACGCTGTCTTGAGTTTGCATCGTGCTAACTCCAGCAAGCATGATGGATGCGTGAGCCGGATCCCGCTGAACCCGTTGGGCAGCAACAGCCTCGGTGACTACCTGCGTGAGCAGCGTCAGTCCGCCCGGCTCTCGCTGCGCCAGCTCGCGGACCTCGCTGGCATCTCCAACCCCTACCTGTCGCAGATCGAGCGGGGGCTGAAGAAGCCGAGCGCCGAGATCCTCCAGCAGCTCGCCAAGGGCCTGGAGGTGTCGGCCGAGTCGCTCTACGTGCAGGCCGGCATCCTCGACGAGCGGCACGGCTCCGGCGCCGGGCTGCTGGACACCCGGGCCGTGATCAAGTCCGACCCGGCCCTCACCGAGCGGCAGCGGCGCACCCTCATCGACATCTACGACTCGTTCGTCGAGGCCGACGAGGCCGACGAGGCGCAGGACCGCACCAAGGCAACGACGCCGAAAGCCAAGAGCACCAAGGCAACTCGCAAGTCGACCACGCGCAAGCCGACCACCGGCGGGCGTTCCACGAAGACCACCCGATGATCAAGGAGATCCCCATGGCACTGGCTGCCGACATCCGCAAGACCGTCACCGACACGACCCCCGTCTTCTACGCCGTGGGTCTCACCGACCTCGCGGTCGAGAAGATCCGCGAGGCCAACGTCAAGGCCGAGGCCCGCCGCGCCGAGCTCAAGCCCGCCACGCTGCAGGCGAAGGCCGAGACCGCGATCGACGCCGCGACCAAGCAGGTCAAGGGTCTCCCCGCCCTCGCGCTCAACCGCAGCCTCGAGCTCGCGGGCAAGGCTCAGGACGAGTACGAGACCGTCGCCGCCCGTGGCGAGAAGCTGGTCAAGCGGGTCCGCACCCAGAAGTCGACCAAGGACCTCATCGCCCAGGCCGAGGCCACCTTCGCCCTCGGCAAGGGTGCCGTCACCACGGCCCGCAAGTCGGCCGCTGACATCCAGCGCTCGGCCAAGGCCACGCTGACCACGGGTCGCAAGGAGGCCGTTGCGGCCGCCGACGCCATCGCCGAGTCCGTCGTCGACGAGACCACCGAGGCGGCCAGCACTGTCAAGGCCGCCACGAAGCGCACCCGCACCGCGGCCAAGCGCACCGCCACCACCACCAAGAAGAGCGCGGCCCGCACCCGCACCGCGGCCAAGAGCACCACCACCGGTGCCCGCAAGACCGCCACCGCCAGCAAGAAGGCCACCAAGGCCGCCGCCACCAAGGTCGGCGACTGAGCCTGGTCCTCACTCGGGCGTGAAGCGCAGTCCGCGCGCTTCGCTCGGGAACTGTGAGCCTCCCTCGGGAAATGATCCCGAGGGAGGCTCGCTTTTGCGCATGACGCGGAAAAGCTGGGGCGCGGGGAGGGGGTGGGTAGGGTCGCCGGGTGAGTTCCCCGCAGCCTGACACCCCTGCCGTCCTCGCGGAGGCGCCCGTGCTGGCGCACTACGTCCGGGGCGGGTTCGTCGAGTCGGCCCATCGCGCCTCGGTCGTCGCGACCGGCCCCGACGGTGCGCACCTGCTCGACCTGGGCAGCACCCGCGACCCGATCTTCCCGCGGTCGTCCAACAAGCCGATCCAGACCCTGGCCATGATGCGCCACGGCCTGCGTATGCCGCCCGAGCACCTCGCGCTCGCATCCGCCAGCCACTCGGGTGAGGACTTCCACCTCGAGGGCGTCCGCGCGATGCTCGCCTCCGTCGGGCTCACCGAGGGCGCGCTGCAGAACACCCCGGACTACCCGGTCAACGAGGAGGCCAGGCTCGCCGTCATCCGCAGCGGCGGCGGCAAGCTCCCCATCACCCAGAACTGCTCCGGCAAGCACGCCGCCATGCTCGCGACCTGCGTCGTGGGCGGCTGGGACACCGCGACCTACCGCGAGCCGGACCACCCGCTCCAGGTCGCCATCCGCGAGACCCTCGAAGACCTCACCCGCGACACCGTGGCGGCGACCGCGGTCGACGGCTGTGGTGCCCCCGTCATGGCCGTCACCCTCTCCGGGCTCGCCCGCGCGTTCGGCCGCCTCGCGTCCGCCGACCCCGACACCCTCGAGGGCCAGGTCGCCGACGCGATCCGCAGCCACCCGGCATACCTCGGCGGCACCGGCCGCGACGTGACGGCGCTCATCGAGGCCACGCCCGGTCTCATCGCCAAGGACGGCGCGGAGTCGGTGTATGCCGTGGGGCTGGCCGACGGCCGCGGCGTCGCCGTCAAGGTGGCCGACGGCTACCAGCGGGCCAAGCCGGTCATCCTCGCGGCCGCGCTGCGGCGCCTGGGCGTCGAGTCGTCAGCGTTGGCGCAGCTCGAGGACTCACCGGTGCTCGGCCACGGAGAGCCGGTGGGCGCGATCGTCGCCGTCGGCATCTGAGGCGGGGGCGCAACCGTGCGAGCCGTGCTGCAACGCGTCAGCCGGGCCTCGGTGACCGTCGACGGTGAGGTCGTCGGCGAGATCACGCGCCCCGGCCTGCTCGCCCTCGTCGGCGTCACCCACGACGACGGTCCCGAGCAGGTGGCGACGATGGCCCGCAAGATCAGCGAGCTGCGCATCCTGCACGACGAGCGGTCCGTGCTCGACGAGGGTGCGCCGGTGCTGGTCGTCAGCCAGTTCACGCTCTACGCCGACACCCGCAAGGGCCGCCGCCCGTCCTGGAACGCCGCTGCACCCGGCCCGGTGGCGCAGCCGCTGGTCGACGCCGTCGTCGTCGCGCTGCGCGAGCGTGGCGTCGAGGTCGCGACCGGGCGTTTCGGCGCGATGATGCAGGTGGAGCTGGTGAACGAGGGCCCCGTCACGCTCGTGGTGGACGTCTGAGCCTGGAGGCCCCACTAGGCTGGCGTCATGTTCTCCGCGATCGGCAGTGCCCAGAGCATCGTCGTCCTGCTGCTCAGCCTCGCCGCGTTCGCCGCGGAGCTGTTCGCGCTCGTCGACTGCCTGCGCAACCGTCCCGACGCCTTCGTGGCCGCGGGCAAGCGGACGAAGAAGTTCTGGACCATCATCACGGCACTGGCCGCCGTCTTCGGGTTCGTGTCGATCAACAGCGGGTTGCTGTTCTCGATCGGCCTGATCGGGTTCGTCGGGGCTGCCATCTACCTCGCTGATGTGAGACCCGCTCTACGTCAAGTGAGTGGGGGCCGCGGGGGTCAGCGCATGGGACCCTACGGGCCGTGGTGACCAAGGACCACGACATCACGGCGACCACACGGGGTGGCGCCGGCTCTCGCAGGGGGAGACCAATGACAGACCAGCAGACCGACCAGCGTGCCGAGCAGCTCGACGACCCGCGGGAGGGAATCTTCCAGGTCGAGCGGCCGTGGGGGAACTTCCAGCAGTTCGTCTCCAACGAGCGCGTCACGGTGAAGATCATCACCGTCGAGCCCGGGCACCGGTTGTCGCTGCAGACCCACGACCACCGCGGCGAGTTCTGGCAGGTGCTGGACGTGCCGATCGAGGTCACCGTGGGCGACCGCACCTGGAGCGCCGAGCCCGGCGAGTCCGTGTGGGTGCCGGTGGGCGCGGTGCACCGCATGGCCAACCAGGGCGACCAGCCCGGTCGGCTGCTCGAGGTGGCTTTCGGGGAGTTCGACGAGGCCGACATCGTGCGGCTCGAGGACGACTACGCCCGCTGAGCCGTCCGGGTGGGTGCGCCGCCGGGGGTGACCGCCGACCAGGCGACCGTCACCTCGCCGAGGCGCCACCGCGCCGGTCCGTCGAGCAGCGGCCAGCCGTCGTCGCGCAGCGCGCCCATCGCGGCCAGGAACCGTTGGCGCACACCGTATGCCGCGTGGTGCGCGCTGCGTGCCCATGTCTGGTCGAGCGCGGTGAGCCACGCGTGGACGGGCTCGCCGGGGACGTTGCGGTGGATGAGCGCCTTGGGCAGCCGTTCGGCGATGTCCGAGGGCCTCGTCAGGCCGCGCAGCCGCCACGAGAGGCTGAGCGACAACGGCCCGTCGGTGTCCACGGCCACCCAGGTGCTGAGCCGGCCGAGCTCGTCGCAGGTGCCGTCGACCAGCAGCCCCTGCGGCGCGAGGCGGTCCTGGACGGTGCGCCAGGCCGCCACGACCTCGGACTCGTCGTACTGGCGCAGGACGTTGAAGGCGCGCACGACCTGCGGGCGCCGGTCGTGGTCGAGCGGGACCTCGAACCCGCCCATGCGGAACGAAAGTCCTTGGCGTTCTAGGGGCTTGGCGGCCGCGACTCGCTCCGGGTCGATCTCGACGCCGACGACCTCCACGTCCGGGCGTACGCGGGTCAGCCGGTCGTGGAGCTCCACCGCCGTGACCGGCGAGGCGCCGTAGCCGAGGTCGACGACGACCGGTGGGTCGACCGGTGCGCGCAACCGCCAGGCATGCGGACCCGCGAGCCAGCGGTCGACCCGGCGGAGCCGGTTCGGGTTGGTCGTGCCCCGGGTGATGGCACCGACCGGCCGCTGTGCAGGCACCCGCGCAGCCTACGCGCCTCCCCGCCCGATGCTTGCGTCCGCGGTTTCGGTTGCTCCGGCAACCAGAACCGCGGACGCAAGCGGGCGCTCGGGAGCCGCGACCGTAGGGTTGGGCCCGTGTGGTGGCGCGACCGGGACATCAGCCGCAGCATGGTCGCGCTCGTGGCCTCGCTCGCGGCCCTCTCCCTGCTCGGCCTGGTCACCCACGTCCCGACCTGGCTGCGCGGCGACAACGGGTTCGACAACGTCACGCCCGGCCTCCTGGTCGTCGGCGACGACGCCCGCGGCGTCGCGACCCTCGGCGGTGGCGTGACGGTGAGCCTCTACTCCGACGGCATGCGCGTCATGCGCGGCGACGACCTGTTGCTGCAGAGCGTCATCAGCGGGTCGATGCTGTCCGCGGTGCAGGGCACGGTCGAGGGGTCGGGCACGAAGCGGCGCGAGCGGATCGAACGCCGCTTCGACAACATGCGGGTCGACGAGCTGGTGTTCCTACCCGGTCGCGCCACGTACTTCGGTGAGGTCTTCGACGGCCACCGCAGCCTGCCGTTCACCCTGCGCGTCGAGCTCGCGGGGTCGGTCATCCGGCTCGGGGCCAACATCAACGGCGCCGACGCAGTGGTGTGGCACCTCGACCACCGGCCCCTGACCAGAGGACTTCCCCCCGCCCTGCCCTCGGTCAACCTGCGCGGCTCCGCCCGGTGGGTGGACCCGAGCGCACTCGACGGGCAGGCGGCATACACCTCCTCGATGGGGACCGACGTCGGAGCCGGGCCCCAGCGCGTGGCTCGCGGTGTCGACGTCCGCCCGGAAGGGCGGGTCGACGTGCACGTCTGGTCCGACGCGGCCTCCCTCACGGTGTCGTCCCACGCCCGACCTGAGGGGTGAGCGCTCGTGGTGGCAGACTCGGCACCATGAGCTGCGAGCGCATCGACCGCGTCGCCATGCTCAGCGTTCACACCTCGCCGCTGGAGCAGCCGGGCACCGGTGACGCGGGTGGCATGAACGTCTACGTCGTCGAGGTCGCGCGGCAGCTGGCCAAGCGCGACGTGGCCGTGGAGATCTTCACCCGCACGACGTCGGCCGACCTGCCTCCGACGGTCGAGCTCGAGCCCGGCGTCCTCGTGCGGCACGTGACGGCGGGTCCCTACGAGGGGTTGGGCAAGGACGACCTGCCGGGGCAGCTGTGTGCCTTCGCGGCGGGCGTGATGCGCACCGGCGCCCACCAGCCCGAGGGCTACTACGACCTGGTGCACTCGCACTACTGGCTGTCGGGTCAGGTGGGCTGGCTGGCCGCGGACCGGTGGCAGGTGCCGCTCGTGCACACCATGCACACGATGGCGCGGGTCAAGAACCGTCACCTCGCGGCGGGCGACACCCCCGAGCCGCCCGGCCGTGAGATCGGCGAGGTGCAGGTCGTCGAGGCGGCTGACCGCCTCATCGCGAACACCCTGGGCGAGCGCCACGAGCTCATCGACCTGTATGCCGCGGACCCCGACAAGGTGGTCGTCGTGCCTCCCGGGGTGGACCTCGACCTGTTCAGCCCCGGTGACTCACGTGCCGCCCGCGCCGCCGTGGGGCTGCCGGCGGATGCCAAGGTGCTGCTGTTCGTCGGTCGCATCCAGCCGCTCAAGGGGCCGGAGGTCCTGGTGCGGGCTGCCGCCGAGCTGCTGGCCCGCCACCCGGACTGGGCCGGCGAGCTGGTCGTGGCCGTTCTCGGTGGCCCGTCCGGGTCGGGCCTGGCCCACCCGGAGGCGCTCGCCGACCTGGCGTCACAGCTGGGCGTCACGCCGCAGGTGCGGTTCGTGCCGCCGGTGCCGCGCACCGAGCTCGCGCAGTGGTACCGCGCGGCGGATCTCGTTGCGGTGCCGAGCTATTCGGAGTCGTTCGGGCTGGTCGCGGTCGAGGCGCAGGCCTGCGGCACACCCGTCGTGGCGGCCGACGTCGGTGGGCTGCCGACGGCGGTGGGCGACGCGGGACTGCTGGTCCCCGGTCACGACCCCGCCACCTGGGCAAACGCCCTCGAGGGCCTGCTGTCCGATGAGGTGACGCGAAAAGCCTTGTCGCGCAAGGCTGTTGAACACGCGGCACTCTTCGGGTGGGGCCGCACGACCGAGCGGCTCTACGAGGTCTACGTCGAGGCGTGCCGTGCGCGCCACCGTGGCCTCGACGCGCCCGTCCCCAACGGCGCGTTCGTCGGGCTGCCCGCGGCGGTGACTCCGTGAGCGCCACCCGCGAGTCCGTGGGCGAGGTCGTCGAGGCGTTCCTCGCCGACGCGGGGATCGAGTGGGAGCCCGGCGCCCGCGAGGGCGAGTACGTCCTGACCCTGCCGGGGGAGAAGAAGCTCAAGACCGTCGCCTCGCTGGTCGTCGGTGCCGACGCGCTCTCGGTGTCCGCCTTCGTCATCCGCCAGCCCGACGAGAACCACCTCGAGTTCTACCGATACCTCCTGCGGCGCAACCTGCGACTGCCGGGACTCGCGTATGCCGTCGACGCCAGTGGCGACGTCTACGTCACCGGTCGCGTCCCGCTGGCGGCCGTCGACGCGGCATACCTCGACGGTCTGTGCGGTGCGTTGCTGGAAGCCGCGGACGCCCACTTCAACGAGCTGCTCGTGATCGGGTTCATCACCTCGATGCGCAAGGAGTGGGACTGGCGGGTCTCGCGCGGTGAGTCGCTGCGCAACCTCGAGGCGTTCCGGTCGATCCTGCAGCGGGACGGTGACCCGCCCCGCGAGGACGCTCGCTAGGGTGGGCGACATGGCCTACACGCTGATCCTGCTGCGCCACGGACACTCCGAGTGGAACGCGAAGAACCTCTTCACCGGGTGGGTCGACGTCGACCTCAACGACCAGGGGCGAGCGGAGGCCGTCAACGGCGGGAAGCTGTTGAAGGACAAGGGAATCCTGCCCACGGTCGTGCACACGTCGGTGTTGCGCCGGGCCATCAACACGGCCAACCTCGCGCTCGACGAGGCCGACCGGCACTGGATCCCGGTGCGTCGCGACTGGCGGCTCAACGAGCGTCACTACGGCGCGTTGCAGGGGCTGGACAAGGCGGCCACGCGGGAGAAGTACGGCGACGAGCAGTTCATGCTGTGGCGGCGGTCCTTCGACACCCCGCCGCCGGAGATCGAGGTCGGGTCCGAGTTCGACCAGAGCAGCGACCCGCGCTACGCCGGCATCGAGGTGCCGCGCACCGAGTGCCTCAAGGACGTCATCGAGCGGCTCATGCCCTACTGGGAGGGGCCGATCCAGGACGACCTCGAGGCGGGCGAGACGGTGCTCGTGACCGCCCACGGCAACTCGCTGCGCGCGCTGGTCAAGCACCTCGACGGCATCAGCGACGAGGACATCGCCAGCCTCAACATCCCCACGGGTCAGCCGCTGGTCTACACGTTGGGTGAGGACTTCATGCCGCTCAAGCCGGCCGAGTACCTCGACCCGGAGGCCGCTGCCGAGGCCGCCGCCGCCGTCGCCAACCAGGGCCGCTGAACCCGACCTGCACTTCGGGCCGTACAGGCTCGGTGCGGGGTGGTCGCTCAGGCCTGAGTGGCCCGAAGTCAGAGTGCTGTGGTGCTCAGCTGCCGGGGGCCAGGTCGAGCGGGTCGCCGAGGTTCGTCGGCTGGAGCGGCCACGTCCCGAGCTCACGGCCAGCGGTGTCGTAGGTCACCACGCTGAGGTGTCGCACCGCGTTCTGCCCCGAGGAGATGCCGAGCACCGCCGACCCGTTCTGCACGGGAGTGCGCGAGCTGCCTGAGTAGATCGCCGGCGACGCCGACCTGATCTGGACCGACGCGGCGCCGGGGGCGAAGACCTGCATGACCAGCCCCTGCCCGGTGGGGCTGTCGACCCACGTGGCCCACGGTCGGCGGTCTGCCGTGGCCGCATCGATCGGCACGATCTCCTCCGGCTGGATCAGCGACCCGCTGCCGTCGTTGTCGGACACGCTCACCGCGACCGTCCGCACCACAGCGCCGCTGGGGAGCAGCGCGTCGACGACGAGGACGCGTGCGACCGCACCCCGGGTGCCGTACATGCCGTCCTTGGTCTGAAGCGCCGGGTCGATGCGTCCTCGGATGGTGTCCTTGACCGAGATCTGCTCGGGTTGAAGACCAAGGGTCGACGCGAAGCCGGCCCGCGCTGCGTCGATGCCACTCTCGTAGAACGAGTCGCCGCAGCCTGCGCAGAAGGCCGCCGCGCCGGGTTGTTCCTGGTCGGCGTTTCCGGCGACCACCTGAAGGTTGCCGTCGTAGCTCCCGGCTCGTACCCGCGTCACGGCGACCGGGGCGTTGCGCAGCGTAGTCACGCCCACGCCGTCGCTGAGAGGGAGCGAAGACCAGGTGCGGGACACCGACCCCGAGGGTGAGATCGACACCGAGCCAGACAGCTCGGCCGTGCGGACGTCGCGCGGGGCGAGGACCATCAGCCAGCCATCGGGTCCCGCGTCGCGGCGCACCACGAGCGTGTTCACGTCGCCCGGTGAGCTGGCCGAGCCAATCTCCAGCTGGTCGACGCGGGCGCCGCGCGGCCCGCTGAGCACCTGGATCTGCTCGTCGACGCCTGCCCCCGCCGGGCCGTCGACGGGCACGGAGATGCGCTGGAGGGCCAGCACGACTCGCCTGTCCTCGACGTCACCGGCGAAGAGGATCCGGGGTGCCTCGCCGTCGAAGCGTGCCGTGGCCGCCGTCATGAACGCCTTGTCACCCGCGAGCGAGCCACGGGTCGGCCACGTCGAGAGCTTCTGCCACGCCGGGTCGGTCGGGGCGGGCAGCCGCAGGGTCTGGCTGTGCGTGGCCGGCGTCGTGCCGCGGTCGCCCTGGTTGCCGAGCACCTGTGGCGCGAGGACTCCCGCGGCCAGGGCGGCCGCCGCCACGCCACCGACGACGGCGCGACGCCGCCGCCGGGAGGCACGCACCGCGCCGCTCACCCGCTCGTAAGGGTCCCCGGCGCTGC
This sequence comes from Actinomycetes bacterium, assembly GCA_023420415.1. Classification (GTDB taxonomy): domain Bacteria; phylum Actinomycetota; class Actinomycetes; order Actinomycetales; family Dermatophilaceae; genus Pedococcus. The sequence goes on from JAEZWF010000034.1 coordinate 39,680, forward strand.
CGCCGACCTCGTCCGCCCGCGCGGTCAGCGCCTCGCGCAGCTGGGTCTCGATGCTCATGCCGGGCTCCTCTCGCCTCGGTCGGATCCTGTTGTGCCAGAACCGGACTGCGTCTCCAGCACCGACCGCAGCCGCTCCAGCCCACGCGACGCCTGGCTCTTCACCGAGCCGGTCGACAGTCCGAGCGCGGCCGCCGTGTCCGCCTCCGACAGGTCCTCGAAGTACCGCAGCACGATCACCGCCCGCATCCGCGGCGGCAGCTGCAGCACCGCCCGGGCGAGCTCGTCGCGGGCGTCGACCGCGGCATACGCATCACCGGGAGCGCGGTCGGCACCCGCGGGCACGTCGCCGAGCGACTCGGCCACCCGCTTGCGCCGCCACCAGGACGCCGACTCGTTGGCGAGGGCCGCTCGCGTGTAGGCGTAAGGGGACTCGCCGGCGATGTGCCGCCAGCGGCGGTGCACCTTCACGAGGGTGGTCTGGACGAGGTCCTCCGCGCGCCCGCGGTCACCCGTGAGGAGGTATGCCGTGCGGACCAGTTGGTCCCACCGGGTCCGCACGAAGCGGGCGAAGTCCTCCTCGGCAGACCCGGAACCGGCCTCCACGGTGGACCTCCCCCCGACGACGACTGTGCTCATGCACCCCTAGACGCGCCCCAGTGTCGCCGAGGTTGAAAGCCGGACCGGCCATTTCCGGGCACTTCTGGCCACAACGGTCGCGAGGTTCGGCGCCGCACCAGCTCGCAGTGGCCCGAAGTCCGGGAGCAACAAAGGCGAGGGGCCCGGTGTGCCGCCCCCACGACATACCGGGCCCCTCCAGGGAGCAGGGTCAGCGCAACGTGGCGCGATCCTCCTGCTCCTCGTGGTCCTCGGCGACATCCCATTCACCGGTGACCAAGAACACGACGCGGTGCGCGACCGACACGGCGTGGTCGGCGAACCGCTCGTAGTAGCGACCCAGCAGGGTCAGGTCGACAGCCGACTGGGTGCCGTGCTGCCACGTGCCGTCGTTGAGGTGGCTGAACAGCTCGCGGTGCAGGTCGTCCATCGCGTCGTCGTCCTGCTCGAGGGTCTTGGCGTCCTCGACGTCCTTGGCCGCGATGACCTGACCGCACTTGGCGACGATGCGCTCGGCGACCTGGCCCATCTGCAGGATCGTGGCCCGCACGTCGGCCGGGACGGCCGACTCGGGGTAGCGCAGCCGCGCGACCTTGGCGACGTGGCGGGCGAGGTCGCCCATGCGCTCGAGGTCGGCGCTCATCCGCATACCGGTGACGACCATGCGTAGGTCGGTGGCCACGGGCTGCTGCCGGGCGAGGAGGTCGATCGAGAGTGCGTCGAGGTCCTCGCGCAGGGTGTCGAGCTCCTTGTCGGCGGCGATGACCGACTCGGCGAGCTGGATGTCGGCGTCGAGCAGTGCCGTCGTGGCGCGGGACATGGCAGAGCCCGCCAGACGGGTCATCTCGACCAAGCGGTCGGAGATGGTGTCGAGGTCCTCGTGAAAGGCGTCGCGCATTGCTTCCCTTGGGATGTGGGTGGGATGTGGGCCCGGACGGGCCGGAGGTTCGTGCGCGATGAGACTCCCACGCACCAGTGAACGATCGGGTGAACTCAGGTGAACATCTGGGGTGTGGCGTGCGCACGCAGACGGTCGTGGTCGGTCACGGTATGCCGCGGACCGTACATTTGACGTGTGGATACCACGCAGGTCGCCGTGCTGTCCGGCTTCGCCGGGCTGATCATCGGTGCCCTCGCCGTGATCGCGGTCCGGTACTCCGAACGCCAGCAGACCACGGTTCCCGAGTCGGCGCCCGTCGTGCCCTCCCTGCCGACCGGGGTCGGCGACGTCCTGGCGGTGCTGCGCTCGGGCGCGATCGTCGTCGACTCGGCCGACGAGGTCATCAACAACTCGCCGCCCGCGGTGGCCTACGGCCTCGTCAAGGGCACCGAGCTCGTCCACTCCGAGCTGCGCCACCTCGCCCGGCAGGTCCGGCGCGACGGCGTCATCCGCGAGGCCACCCTCGAGCTGCCACGCGGACCGCTCGGCCAGGCCCGCTCGGTGATGCGCGCCCGGGTGGCGCCGTTGGGCAGCAACCACGTCCTGCTCCTCGTCGAGGACCACACCCAGGCCACCCGGGTCGAGGAGGTCCGCCGCGACTTCGTCGCCAACGTGAGCCACGAGCTGAAGACCCCGGTCGGCGGCATCGGGCTGCTCGCCGAAGCCATCCTCGACGCGAAGGACGACCCCGAGGCCGTCGAACGGTTCGCGTCCCGGATGCAGGTCGAGAGCCACCGCCTGGCCCAGCTCGTCAAGGAGATCGTCGACCTGTCCCGTCTGCAGGTGGCCGACACGTTGCACGAGCCGCAGCTGGTCGACGTGACCGCCGCAGTGCACGAGGCCATCGACTACTCGCGGGTGGCCGCCGACGCCAAGCAGATCGTCCTGTCCGAGGCGACCGTGGCCGACCTCAAGGTCTTCGGCGACGAGGACCTGCTCGTCACCGCCGTCCGCAACCTCATCGGCAACGCCGTGGCCTACTCCGATGCCGGTTCGCGGGTGGCGATCGGCGGCAAGCGCAGTGGTGACATGGTCGAGATCACCGTCAGCGACCAGGGCGCCGGGATCCCCGAGGCCGAGCAGAGCCGCATCTTCGAGCGCTTCTACCGCGTCGACGCCGCCCGGTCCCGCGCCACCGGTGGCACCGGGCTGGGCCTGGCCATCGTCAAGCACATCTGCGCCAACCACGGCGGTGACGTGACCGTGTGGAGTGAGGAGGGGCGCGGCTCGACCTTCACGATCCGCCTGCCCGCTGCCGAGGACCACACCGCGGGCGCCACCGCGGGTGTCACCGCGGACGACCCCGCCGCGGACGTGGTCACCCCCGACACCGAGCGCACGAACGGTGCGCCCCGTCCCGCCACCCACCGGGTCGCCGCCACCCACCTCGAGCGCGCCGACGGCGCGAACCGCCCCGATCGCCCCAACCGCACCAGCCGCACGCAAGGAGCACCGCACGCATGACCCGCATCCTGGTGGTCGAGGACGAGGTCTCGTTCTCCGACCCGCTCTCGTACCTGCTGCGCAAGGAGGGGTACGAGGTCGCCGTCGCCGAGACCGGCCCCGAGGCGCTCGACGACTTCGACCGCAACGGCGCCGACCTGGTCCTGCTCGACCTCATGCTGCCCGGCCTCTCGGGCACCGAGGTCTGTCGCGCGCTGCGCCAGCGTTCGAGCGTGCCGGTCATCATGCTGACCGCCAAGGACAGCGAGATCGACAAGGTTGTCGGGCTCGAGATCGGCGCCGACGACTACGTCACCAAGCCCTACTCCTCGCGCGAGCTGCTGGCTCGCATCAAGGCCGTGCTGCGTCGCGGTCAGGAGCCGGAGGACCTGCTGCCCGCGACGATCGAGGCGGGCCCGGTGCGGATGGACGTCGAACGGCACATCGTCACCGTCGGCGGCGAGCCCACACAGCTGCCCCTCAAGGAGTTCGAGCTGCTGGAGATGTTGCTGCGCAACACCGGTCGCGTCCTCACCCGGATGCAGCTCATCGACCGCGTCTGGGGCAGCGACTACGTCGGCGACACCAAGACCCTCGACGTCCACGTCAAGCGGTTGCGCGCCAAGATCGAGCCGGACCCGGCCGACCCGCGCCACATCGTCACCGTGCGCGGTCTGGGCTACAAGTTCGAGAGCGACTGAGCCGCGGGGCGCCGTGCGGCGCCGTCGTCGGTATGCCGCCCACGCGGCATACCGACGTCACTCACCTCAGGGGGTGGCGGTGGCGCTCGGGGTCGCCGTGGCGCTCGGCTGCGGGGTGGGCGCCAAGGTGGCGTAGTAGTGGTCGGCGGCCACGACCGGCACGACGACGACGGTCGTGGGTGCGGACGGTGACTGCACGGTCAGGGTCACGGTGCCGCCGGCCGGGGTGGGCACGGCCGGGATCTGCAGCTGCTTGTCACCGGTGAGCCGTGCCTCGCTGTGGGGCGCTGCGGTCGTGTAGACCGGCTGGGCCTGGGGGAGGGCGAAGGCGACGCGCGCCTCCTCGCTGCCGGTGTTGCTCATCGAGCCCGACAGGGTGCCGGCCTTGTCCTTGCCACCGCTGACGATCACGAGGTCGCGGATCTGCACCTGGCCCAGGTCGACGGGCACCCCGTCGGCCGGCAGGTAGGGAACGTCGGTCTGGATCGGCGACTGGGTCTGGCAGGCCGAGAGCGCCAGCGCGGCACCGAGGACGGCGACCGGGAGGAGTCGGCGCGGGGACGGTCGGCGGCCCTCGAAGCGGGCGGCAAGCGGCAGGCGGCTCATCACGTCGGACAGCCTACCGGCCTCCGTCATGAACGCGCGCACCCCCGCGCGTTGCACGGAACAACCAGTTCTGTCAAGACCGAATTCGTTGGCGCCCAAGGGTTTCCACCACCCCTGACCAGCACAAACGTCGGCTCTCTGGCTTTCCGCCGTCGGCGTGTCGTGTTATTCTGGACGTCGCGAAAGGGGAAAACAGCACATGGTTTTCAAGGTCGGCGAGACGGTCGTGTACCCCCACCACGGGGCTGCCCTGATCGAAGAAATCAACACCCGCACGATCAAGGGCGAGGAGAAGATCTACCTCAAGCTCAAGGTGGCCCAGGGCGACCTGACGATCGAGGTTCCCGCAGAGAACTGCGAGGACATCGGCGTCCGCGACGTCGTCGGACAGGAGGGCCTGGACAAGGTCTTCGCCGTCCTTCGCGCCCCCCACACCGAGGAACCGACCAACTGGTCGCGCCGCTACAAGGCCAACCTCGAGAAGCTGGCCTCCGGTGACGTCATCAAGGTTGCCGAGGTCGTCCGCGACCTGTGGCGCCGCGACAAGGACCGTGGCCTGTCCGCCGGTGAGAAGCGCATGCTCGCCAAGGCCCGCCAGATCCTTGTCTCCGAGCTCGCGCTCGCCGAGAAGACCAACGAGGACAAGGCCGAGGCCATCCTCGACGAGGTGCTCGCCTCCTGAGCGTTGCCGTCGTCCTCGTCGCAGGAGGGCAGGGCACCAGGCTCGGTGCCAGTGAGCCCAAGGCGTTCGTGAACGTCGGTGGTGTGCCGTTGCTCGAGCACGCAGTGCGGCGGGCAGTGGCTGCTCCAGAGGTCGCCCACGTGGTCGTCGTCGCGCCCGCCTCCCACCAGCTGGAGGCGGGCGCGATCGCGTCCCGGGTGAGTTCCGAGGCGGCCGTTGCCGTGCACGTCGTCGCCGGAGGTGCCGAGCGCACCGACTCGGTCGCGGCCGGGCTGGCCGCCCTGGGCCCGGGCGAAGGCATCGTGCTCGTCCACGACGCGGCGCGGGCGCTCGCCCCGCCGGAGCTGTTCTCGCGGCTGGTGCACGAGGTGCGCTCGGGGCACCCGGCCGTCGTGCCCGGCATACCCGTCACCGACACCATCAAGGCGGTGGACGCCTCCGGTCGCGTCGTCGCCACACCTGACCGGGCCACGTTGCGCGCCATCCAGACCCCACAGGCGTTCCTGCGCGAGGTGCTCGAGCACGCCCACGCCGACCCCGGTGGCGGGGCCACGGACGACGCCGCGCTCGTCGAACGCGCAGGTGGGCACGTTCGCGTCGTCGACGGTGACACGTTGGCCTTCAAGGTCACGACGCCGGCCGACCTCGCGGTGGCCGAACGCATCCTCGCGTCGTGAGCGCACCCCCGGTCGACGCCGCCCGCCAGCGGCGGCTGCTCGTGGTGGTGCCGATCCTGCTGGCGGGCCTGTCGATGCTCGGCCCGTTCTCGATCGACACGCCGTTCCCGGCCTTCACGGCGATGGGTGCGGACTTCGGGGCCTCGACCGAGCAGATGCAGCTGGTCGTGAGCGCCTACCTGCTGTCGTTCGGGCTGATGAGCCCGTTCCACGGGCCGTTGTCGGATGCGTTGGGGCGCCGCCGCGTGATCCTCACCGGGGTCGCCGTGTATGCCGTGGCGTCGATCGGGTGTGCGCTGTCGCCGAACCTGCCGGTGCTGCTGGGCTTCCGGGTGCTCCAAGGGCTGAGCGCCGGCGGCGGGGTCATCGTCAGTCGCACCGTCATCCGCGACGTGTTCGAGGGGGCGCAGGCGCAGCGGCTGATGAGCCGGGTGATGATGATCTTCTCGGTGGCGCCGGCCGTCGCCCCCATCGTCGGCGGGTTGCTGCTGCAGGTCGGACCGTGGTCGGTGGTCTTCGTCTTCATGGCCGCAGTGGCGGTGCTGCTCATCGCCCTCGTCGCGCTGCTGCTGCCCGAGACGCACCCGCCGTCGGCGCGGCTGCCGTTCCGGCTGGGGACACTGGTCGGGAGCCTGGCCCGGGTGACGCGGGCGGCGTCGTTCCACCGGGTGGCGTGGGCGGCGGGGCTGTCGTTCGCTGGGCAGTTCCTCTACATCGGGTCGGCGCCGATCATCGTCGTCGACCTGCTCGGCAAGGGTGAGCTGGACTTCTGGATGCTCTTCGTGCCGATGATCGGCGGCATCATGCTGGGCTCGTTCCTCAGCGGGCGGGCCGCCGGACGTCTGTCACCCGGCCGTCTGGTGACGGGGGCGCTGGTCTTCTCGGCAGCTGGCGCGGTCGTCAACGTCGTCCTCGGCACGCTGCCCACCGCGGCTCAGCTGCCGTGGGCGGTCATCGGGCCGGCGCTGATCGCGGTCGGGACGGCCGCGGCATACCCCACGCTCCAGCTGATCCTGCTCGACATGTTCCCCGCGTCGCGCGGGGCGGCGGTCTCGATGTTCACGTTCTTCACGTTGGTCCTCAACGGCATCACCGCGTTCGCGCTCTCGCCCGTGGCGACCCGGTCCATCCTGGGCCTGGCCGTGGCTGCGCTCGTGTTCGTGCTTGCCGGGCTGGGGGCGTGGCTGCTGCACCTGCGATCGGGTCGGCGCGAGCCACGGGTGCCTATGCCGCCGGAGGGTGGTCCGGACTCGCTCCAGCCCGGCGAGCAGGTATGAGTCAGCCGGACACCGGCAGCGTGGCGCGCAGGTCGTCCCAGGTGCCGACCGGCTCACGCGGTGCGTCGGCGTGCAGGGTGCTGATCCAGCCGTCGACGAGCTTGCCGCGCTCGACGAGCAGGTCCGGCACGAACACCGGAATCGGAAAGCCGCACCGCCACACCGACTTCAGGCTGCCCCAGTTGCCGGCGTGCGCCTCCCAGCGCACCGTCTGCCACCCGAGGGTGCCGAAGGCGTGGTCGAGGACGAGCCGCACCGCCTCGGTCATGACACCGCGGCCGCGGAAGTCCTGGTGCGTGGCAAACCCCAACGAGCCGGCTCCGGCCTCGACGTCCATGCGGCGCAGGTCGATCGTCCCGGCATACCTGCCGTCGACCTCGATCGCCCAGGAGACCTGGTCCGGCGAGGGGGCCGTGAACTTCGTGACGTACTCGACCGCCATCTCGCGGGTGTAGTCCAGCGGCACGGTCGTGTAGCGGATCGCCTCGGGGTCGACGGCGCGCTCGTGGACCCCGTCGGCGTCGGCCTCGGTGTGCGGACGCAGCGTGACGAGGTCGCCCTGGAGGACCGGGATGTCGAGGGTGTCGCTCATGCGCCGCAACGCTAGCGGGGAGGCGGCAGGCCGTTCACCCCGGTTTTCGGGTGGTTGGATTGCCTCATGGACCGGACCGGTATGCCGCGGGTGGGCGTGGGAGTGGACGTGCACGGGTTCGCGGCGCAGGGGTCGTCGCGGGAGCTGTGGGTCGGGGGCCTGCTGTGGCCCGGCGAGGTCGGGCTGGACGGCCACTCCGACGGTGACGTCGCGTGCCACGCGGCCTGCGACGCGCTGTTCTCCGCGGCGGGAATCGGTGACCTGGGCGCGCACTTCGGCACGGACCGGCCGGAGGTCGCCGGGGCTTCGGGGGAGGCGCTGTTGGCCGAGGCGGCGAGGCTCGTGCGCGAGGCCGGCTTCGAGATCGGCAACGTTGCGGTCCAGGTGATCGGCAACCGTCCCAAGGTCGGCTCGCGCCGCGGGGAGGCGCAGGACGTGATGTCGGAGGCGGCCGGGGCGCCGGTGTCCATCAGCGGCACGACCGCCGACGGCCTCGGGCTCACCGGACGCGGCGAGGGCATCGCAGCCATCGCGACCGCGCTCGTCTACTCCCGGGCCTGACCCGACTTCGGGCCACTGCGGCTCGGTGCCGCGGCCTGGCTCGA
>JAEZWF010000037.1 GCA_023420415.1 Actinomycetes bacterium
CGGCGGCGGTGATCCACACCGACTTCGAGAAGGGCTTCATCCGCGCCGAAACCATCGCCTACGACGACTACATCAAGTACCGCGGCGAATCCGGTGCCCGCGACGCCGGCCGCCTGCGCCTGGAGGGCAAGGAATACCGGGTGCAGGAAGGCGACGTGCTGCACTTCCGCTTCAACGTCTGACCGGAGCGGGCGGGTCGGGAAGGAGCGTCGCAGGGCATCGCGCCGGGTGTACCCCTCCGCGGCTTTCACGTATCATTTGCGCCCCCGTGATCGTGCGCCGCCTGCCCGGCGGCGCACCGGGTCGGGAATGGATGCGGCAGGGCAGTTTCCCGTTGACATCCGCCCGATACCCGGTCAGAATTTCGGGCTGTTTTCACCGTATCGTGTTTTACCGGACGTTGTTCAGCCGGAGGGATACCCAAGCGGCCAACGGGGGCAGACTGTAAATCTGCTGGCTTACGCCTTCGGTGGTTCGAATCCACCTCCCTCCACCACTCCCCGTGCGTTCGCCGCCGGGAGGTGCTGAAGAAAGTCCGTTCCGCAAGATGCGGGAGTAGTTCAATGGTAGAACCTCAGCCTTCCAAGCTGATGGTGCGGGTTCGATTCCCGTCACTCGCTCCACTTAGACGTCGCATTTGATAAACCCCTGGTTGCGTTGGCCTGTTGGCGCTTGGGGGTCTGTTTTTCGGCCCGCGTTGGCGAGTTTGGGTTTTAGCTGGTCAGATGCCGATTGTTAGCAAAGTCTGAAGGGCGATAATCACTAGAACTCAGGCCGGTTGCTTTTTTCTGGGGGGTGGTGTTGTCTTCTTGCGGGGTCTGCCATTGGGAGCACTTGCTTGGGAGGGTCTCGTTTGGTTTATAGGCCGATGCGGATTGTTTGTCCTGTGCGGAAGGTGAACTCGATTGTCTGTTGCATGACGGTGGCGTGATTGATGAGGGCGGTCCATTGGGTGGGCGTGAAGTGTTTGATCGTTTTGCCGGCTAGCAGGTCAAAGGTTTCCTCCCTGACCGCTCTTGTATCACGATCGGTTGAGGCGGTCATGGATCAGCGGGAGCAGGATCGCATCCACATCGGCTTGGAAAGATTTGTCTGACAGGTACTTCATAGCGAAGTCATGGTTTTGGGTCATGCGTGACAGCATGACCTCAGGCATCTTCTCGTCGTAGATGATCTTGAACAAGTCGAGCGGGTTGTGGGCGCGCAGCTGGATCTCGTCATCTTGGGCGAGGTCGTCAGCGACTTGTTCGAGCACCTTGTCCATATTGGTGAACTCGGTACCCCAGCGTTCGTTGAGGGAGTCAAGGATCTTCGAGAGCCGCTCACGTTCATCCTCAGTGGGCATGCCCAGCTTGGGAGAGTTGTTCAACTCGCCGATCTTGTCCTCCAGCTCGATGGAGCCTTCATAGACTGATTGCAGTCGGTAGTACTGCAAGGTAACTTCGTCATCCAGGTGCGGAGCGGGATCGCCGTCGATGTGGAGCTTACGGACAAGCAGCTTGGCGTATGCCGCGAACTTGTGCAGTTTCTCATCGTCGAAACGGATGATGTGGGTGAGGAACTCGTAGTTGCGGTTGAACTTGTTGAGCGCTGAACGTACCTCGAGTTTTTCCTCATCTTCCAAGGTATCGAAGCGTCCGACCGCCGGGTCTAGATACGCGTTAAGCCTGCCAAAGTCGAGGTTGGTCTGTTTGGCCTGATCGGTGAAGAACACGCGGGCAAACCCATCGATTTCCTCGGCTCGCCAGAGCTGATGGGAGGCAATGAAGTGGTAGAGGTCGTAGACGATGTTTGGGTCGGTTTCCTCACTAATTGAGGTTGAGACGTAGTAGTCCTGGAACGCTGACTGAATGTCATCGGCGCTGTTAGCGAAGTCCAACACGAACGTGTCTGACTTGCCGGGGCACATCCGGTTAATCCGGGAGAGGGTCTGTACAGCCTTGACGCCGTGGAGTTTCTTGTCCACATACATGGTGTGTAGCAAGGGCTGATCGTAGCCGGTCTGGTATTTTTCAGCGACTAACAGAATCTGGTACTCGCCGGTCTCGAACCGCTCCGGTAGCTCAGCTTCAGGGAACTGGTTGAGCTGTTCCTCGGTGTAGTCCTGTCCGTCATCTTCAACAGTGCCGGAGAACGCCACCAGCACCCCTAGGTCGGTGTAGCCCTTGGCTTTGATGTAGTTCTGGAATGCGAAGTAGTAGCGCACCGCGTGCAACCGGGAGCCGGTCACCAGCATCGCCTTCGCCTTGCCGCCGATCTTGTTCGCTACGTTCGTGCGGAAGTGCTCGACGATGATTTCGGCTTTTTGTCGCAGATTGTGCGGATGCAACGCCAGGTATTTTCCTAACGCCTTGTTGGCCTGCTTCTTGGCGTACTTTGGATCGTCCGCTGTTGCCTTGCCGACCCTATAGTAGGTCTGGTAGGTGGTGTAGTTTGCTAGCACGTCGAGGATGAAGCCTTCTTCGATCGCTTGCTTCATCGAATACACATGGAACGGCTTCGGCGTGCCGCCAGGGGTTGGGGTGCCGAAAATCTCCAGGGTCTTCTGCTTCGGGGTCGCGGTGAACGCGAAAAACGACAGATTGGGTTGCCTGCCGTGGGTCGCCATTTCAGCGGCGATCTGCTCATCTACTTCCAGCTGTTCGGCCTCTACCTGAGCTTCGGCTTTCGCGTACCGGTCGAGTAGCTGCTCCTCTGATTCTGTGCCTGCCTGAGCGGTATCGGCCAGCACCTGCTTGAGCCGTTCTGAGGCTTGTCCAGTTTGGGAGGAGTGCGCCTCGTCCACAATCACCGCGAACCGTTTCCCACTGGTCGCGATGTTGGAGACGTCAACGAATGGGAATTTCTGTAACGTGGAGATAATGATCCGAGCGCCCTTGCCTAAAGCGTCGGTGAGCTGACGGGCGTTCTTGTCGACTTTCACCACCACGCCTGCGGTGTGATCCATCGAAAACACCGTGTCTTGGAGTTGCTTATCTAACACTCGTCGGTCAGTGATCACGATGATCGAATCGAACACAACGCGCGGCTGGTCATCGTGCAGGTTTGACAGGTGGTGAGCCAGCCACGCGATCGTGTTCGACTTCCCTGATCCTGCCGAGTGCTGCACCAAATAGTTGTGTCCAGCACCGTTAGCTTGCGCGTCCGCAACGAGGGTTCGCACCGCATCCAGCTGGTGAAAGCGCGGGAAAATAACCTTGTCTTTTGCCTTCGCCGGCCGTCCCTCAACCGTCTTGCCGGGAACGAACTGCACGAACCGGTGAAGAATATCCAACAGGGAGTCCTTGGCTAGCACCTTCTCCCATAGGTACGCGGTCTTAAACTTCCCCTCCACCACAGGGTTCCCAGCACCGTTAGCGAAGCCCTGGTTGAACGGCAGGAATACCGTGTCTTGCCCGGCAAGTTTCGTTGTCATCCATGCTTCATCGGTGTCCACCGCGAAATGAACCACCGCGCGCCGATTCAACCCAAACAACGGCTCAGAGGCCGGGCGATCCTGCTTGTACTGGGCAATCGCATCCCGGTAGGTCTGCCCAGTCAGCGGATTCTT
>JAEZWF010000007.1 GCA_023420415.1 Actinomycetes bacterium
CCGGGTCAGGGACAGTGCCTGATGGGTAGTTTAACTGGGGCGGTTGCCTCCTAAAGAGTAACGGAGGCGCCCAAAGGTTCCCTCAGCCTGGTCGGCAATCAGGTGTTGAGTGTAAGTGCACAAGGGAGCTTGACTGTGAGAGTGACAGCTCGAGCAGGGACGAAAGTCGGGACTAGTGATCCGGCGGTACATTGTGGAATGGCCGTCGCTCAACGGATAAAAGGTACCTCGGGGATAACAGGCTGATCTTGCCCAAGAGTCCATATCGACGGCATGGTTTGGCACCTCGATGTCGGCTCGTCGCATCCTGGGGCGGGAGTCGGTCCCAAGGGTTGGGCTGTTCGCCCATTAAAGCGGTACGCGAGCTGGGTTTAGAACGTCGTGAGACAGTTCGGTCCCTATCCGCTGTGCGCGTAGGAAACTTGAGAAGGGCTATCCCTAGTACGAGAGGACCGGGATGGACGAACCTCTGGTGTGTCAGTTGTTCTGCCAAGAGCACGGCTGATTAGCTACGTTCGGAAGTGATAACCGCTGAAAGCATCTAAGCGGGAAGCACGCTTCAAGATGAGGTTTCCATGGGCTTCGTGCCCGAGAGGCTCCCAGCTAGACTACTGGGTTGATAGGCCAGATGTGGAAGTGCAGTAATGCATGTAGCTGACTGGTACTAATAAGCCGACAACTTGACATCACAAAGATGCTACGCGTCCACTGTGTGGTTCCCGAGATACGGTCGGGAACCCGATTGAAATCTCCATAGAGTTTCGGCTGTCATAGCGAGGGGGAAACGCCCGGCTCCATTCCGAACCCGGAAGCTAAGCCCCTCAGCGCCGATGGTACTGCACTGGTGACGGTGTGGGAGAGTAGGACGCAGCCGGACATACTTTCAAAAGGGCCATCCCATGCGGGATGGCCCTTTTGCTTTGTCCCCATCTGTTTTGTCGCCCGGGACGGTCCGTAGACTGCCCGGGTCACCACAGCGCAGCGCAAGGAGTGTTTCGTGGCTGAGAACCAGTCCAGAGGTCGAGGCGGTCAGGGAGGTTCGGGTCCGCGTCGACCCAGCAGCAACGGGCGTGGTGGCCAAGGGGCTGGCCGCGGCCGGCCGGGTGGAAGTGCTGGCGGCCCAGGTGGTCGTGGTGGTCGCCCCGGCGCAGGCCCCGGTGCACGAGCTGGTGGCGCCGGCGCGCGTGGGGACCGGGACCGGACCCCGGGCACCTTTGACAACAGCGAACGGCGTGGTGGCTCGCGGCTGGCACCGAAGAAGCCGAAGCTGCCCGAGCCCCGCATCGCCGAGGGAGTGACCGGCAAGGAGCTCGACCGCTCGGTCCACCAGCAGCTGCGGACCCTCAGCAAGGAGAACGCCGAGGGCGTCGCCCAGCACCTGGTCATGGTCGCCGCCCTGCTGGAGGCAGAGGACCTCGAGGGCGCGGAAGCGCACGCCGAGACGGCGGTGCGCCGCGCTGGTCGCGTACCCGCGGCACGCGAGGCACTGGGCATGGTGGCGTACCGCAAGGGCGACTGGGCGCGGGCGCTCAGTGAGTTCCGAACGGTGCGCAGGCTGAGCGGGTCGTCGCACCTGCTGCCGTTGATGGTGGATGCCGAGCGTGGGCTCGGTCGCCCGGAGCGGGCGCTCGAGCTCGCCATGTCACCGGAGGCCAAGACCCTGACGACGCCGGAGCGCGTCGAGCTGGCCATCGTGGTCTCCGGGATCCGTCGCGACCTGGGCCAGCTCGATGCCTCCCTGCAGAGCCTGGAGATCCCGCAGCTGCGGGGTTCCTCGCGCAAGGAATGGTCTGCCCGCCTTTCGTATGCGTACGCAGAGGCCCTGCTGGCGCTCGGCAGGCGCGAGGAGGCCCGCGACTGGTTCGCCAAGGCCGTCGCGGCTGACGAGGAGCTCGAGACCGACGCAGCCGACCGGTTGGCCGAGCTCGATGGTGTGGTCCTCACCGACATCCTCGAGGGGGAGGCGGAGGACGACCGGTGAGTGCGCTCGTCGACGCGTATGCCGGTGTGGTGTGCGACCTGGATGGCGTGGTCTACCGCGGGCCCGCCGCCGTGGACCACGCCGTGTCCGCCCTGTCGAGCGTGCCGGCACGGGTGGTCTACGCCACGAACAACGCCTCGCGTCCGCCGCAGGAGGTCGCAGCGCACCTGACCGAGCTGGGGTTGTCGGTCACCGGAAGCGATGTCGTCACCAGCTCGCAGGCCGGGGCAGGTGAGCTGGTCAAGCTGCTTCCCGCCGGGGCGACCGTTCTTGGGGTGGGTGGGCCAGGTGTCCGAGAAGCGCTGCAACACAGCGGTTTTCGCGTCCTGACTCCTCATGACACCCGAGATGACCCGACGACTCGTGTGGCCGGAGTCCTGCAGGGGTACGGTGCCTCGGTATCGGCCTCCGACCTCGCGGAGGCGGCATACGCCATCACCGCGGGGGCAGCGTGGGTGGCCACCAACACGGACCGGACGCTGCCCACCCATCGGGGGACCGCGCCCGGCAATGGCAGCCTCGTGTCGGCCGTGCGGATGGCGGTCACCCGTGACCCACTGGTCGCAGGGAAACCGCAGGCGCCCCTGTACCGCCTGTGTGCCGAGCGACTGGGCTTGGAGGCTGACAAGGTGCTCGCCGTGGGCGATCGGCTGGACACGGACATCGCCGGCGCGGTGACCACGGGCATGGACTCCGTGCTGGTCCTCACCGGTGTCGACTCGGTCACCTCGACGGCCGTTGCCCCGGCGTCGATGCGCCCGACGTTCGTCGCCACGGATCTGCGGGCCCTGATGGAGCCATACGTGGGCGTCGAGACCGACTACTCCTGGTGGACCTGCGGCCAGGACCGGCGCCGGCTCGTCGATGGCCGGTGGGAGGTCGCGTCGGCGGGGGCGCCCATCGAGGCTGCCCGAGCCGGGCTCGCCTGCCTGCACGAAGGACTCGACCACGGCGAGCTGACCACCGACGAGGCTCGTGCGCTCGCGCGCCAGCTCGACGTGTGGCAGTAGCGTGGGACGCGACGGGCGACCAGCGCCCCCCAAGGAGGTCGTGATGGCGTTCGAGTCGGTACGCAGCTACCTGCAGCTCGCGAGTGGGCTGGGTGAGATGACCAGGGCCAGGGCCATGGAGGCGGCGCAGGGCATCTTGTCGTTGCCGGGGGCCGACGAGGTCACCCGTCGCGCGGTGCAGGCCTCAGCCCTGGCCGACCAGCTCCTCGAAGCGGCCCGCAGCAACCGCGACAGTCTCGTCGCGCTGGTGCAGGGCGAGGTCGAGACGGCGATCGCTCGGGCCGACGTGGCGCGCGTGGCTGACCTCGAGGCGGCCCGTGCTGCCCTTGCCGCCGTGGCGCAGGAGGTGGCCGAGCTGCGGGCCACGGTGCTCGCCACTGGTGCTGCCGCGGTGTCGACGGCCGCCCGCGGGGGACGCCCGCGCCCCTCGTCAGGTGCGGTGACCACGCGTATGCCGCTGACGGACCCCGCCATGACGAGCAACGGCGGCCTCGATGCGGGCACTACAGCGCCGCCGCGCACACGGGCGACCACGAAGGCCACGGCGAAGACCGCGACGACGAAGGCGACTGCGAAGAAGTCGACTGCGAAGAAGAGCACGACACGCAAGGCCGCCGCGAAGAAGGCCGCGGCCACGTCGACTGCGAAGAAGGCCGCGGCCACGTCGACTGCGAAGAAGAGCGCGGCGAAGAAGGCCGCTGCGGCTAAGAAGACGACGGCTAAGAAGACGACTGCGAAGAAGAGCGCTGCGAAGAAGAGTACGGCCAGGAAGAGTACGGCTAAGAAGAGCGCTGCGAAGAGGGCGAGCCAGTGACCGAGCAGTACCCCGGACAGCAGGACGAGCACGACTCCGTGAAGGACGACGGCGGGTTCGACGCGGCAGTCGAGACCACCCCGGACCCGCAGCGCGAGCCGGCACCGGAGACCGGCGACATCGTGATCGACTCGGCGCTGCGTGACCTCCAGGCTGCGCCCGCCGGCGACCTCGACGCGCAGATCGCCGCGGGGCAGCAGGTGCACCGCACCCTCCAGGCGCGACTGTCCGACCTCGGCGGCGAGTGAGCGAGACCACGCGGCTCGATGTCGAGCTGGTCCGTCGCGGCCTGGCGCGGTCGCGCGGTCACGCGCGTGAGCTGATCGAGGCGGGCGACGTCAGCGTCGACGGCGTGGCAGCCACCAAGGCATCGGCCCCGACAAGCGGCGGACAGAGTCTGCACGTGCGCGAGAAGGGGCCGCGCTGGGTCAGCCGCGCGGCATACAAGCTGGTGGAGGCGATCGAGGTGTTCGAGCCCCGTGGACTCACCGTCCGCGGGCGGCGTGCCCTCGACGTGGGCGCGTCCACGGGCGGGTTCACCCAGGTGCTGCTGCACCACGGCGCCGCCCAGGTGACCGCGCTCGACGTCGGCCACGACCAGCTGGCGCGGGAGGTGGCGCAGGACCCTCGGGTGACCGAGCGGTCCGGCACCACGGTGCGCGGTCTTCGCCCGGACGACATCGGTGGCCGGGTGGAGCTGCTCGTCGCTGACCTGAGCTTCATCTCACTGACCCTCGTGCTGGAGACGTTCCGTGGCCTCGTGACCGACGACGCCGACCTGGTGGTGCTGGTCAAGCCGCAGTTCGAGGTGGGCCGCACCCGGCTGGGCAAGAACGGCATCGTGCGCGCCCAGGGCGACCGGGCGTGGGCCGTGACCGAGGTCGCGAGGGCCGCGCTGGCCGCCGGACTGCACCCGCGCGGTGTCGTCGCCAGCCCGGTGGTGGGCACGGAGGGGAACGCGGAGTACCTGTTGTGGCTGACCCCTCGTGCCAGCGCAGCCATGGGATGGGAGGCTCTGGTGAGGGCGGCCGACGAGGTCACCCTCGCCACCCAGCCGAAGGAAGTCCCGTGAGCCCAGCCGAGCACCGCCGGGTCCTGCTCGTCGCACACCCGCGCAGGCCCGAGGCGGCCCAGGTCGCCATCGGTGTGGTGGACCAGCTGCGCGCGGCCGGCATCGAGGTCGTCATGGCCCGCGACGAGGCGCAGGCGCTCGGGCTCGAGGGCCACGCGGGTGTGAGCATCGCCGGCTCCGACCACCCGGCGCAGGGGTGTGAGCTCGTCTGCGTCCTCGGGGGAGACGGCACGATCCTGCGCGGTGCCGAGCTGTCACGGGGCAGCGACGTGCCCCTGCTGGGGGTCAACCTCGGACACGTCGGGTTCCTCGCCGAGGCCGAACGTGAGGACATCTCGGCCACGGTGGAGCACATCGTGAGCCGCAGCTACACAGTCGAGGAGCGGATGACTCTCGAGGTCACCGCCCACGTCAACGGCGACCCGGTCTACTCCAGCTGGGCCCTCAACGAGGTCACCGTCGAGAAGGCGAACCGGGAGCGGATGATCGAGGTGGTGGTCGAGATCGACGGTCGGCCGCTCACGACGTGGGGTTGTGACGGCGTCGTCGTCGCCACCCCGACCGGCTCGACGGCATACGCGTTCTCGGCGGGCGGACCGGTCGTCTGGCCGGACGTCGAGGCCCTGCTCATGGTGCCGATCAGCGCGCACGCGCTGTTCGCCCGTCCCCTCGTCGTCGGGCCGAGCTCGCACCTCGCCCTCGAGGTGGTGCCGGACACCCTCGGCAGCGGTGCCCTGTGGTGCGACGGCCGGCGGGCGGTCGACCTGCCACCCGGCGCACGCATCGAGGTGGTGCGCTCAGGGACGCCGGTACGCCTGGCCCGGCTGAGCACCAGCCCCTTCACCGACCGCCTGGTCGCGAAGTTCGACCTCAACATCCACGGCTGGCGCGGGCAGGCGCGCCGTGAGGGACGGCCCGTCGGTCGCCCGTGAGAGGCTGACCCCCGTGCTCCAGGAACTGCGGATCAGCCGGCTCGGCGTCATCGACGACGCCGTGCTCGACCTGCACCCGGGGCTCAACGTCGTCACCGGTGAGACCGGCGCCGGCAAGACCATGGTGGTGACCGGGCTGGGTCTGTTGCTCGGTGCTCGCGGTGACGCCGGCCTCGTGCGTGAGGGAGCCAGGTCAGCCGTCGTCGAGGGCCTGGTGGCGGTGCCCGCCGACCATGCGGCCGCCGAACGCGCGGCGGAGGCCGGCGCCGATGTCAGCGACGGGCTCGTGCTCGTGCGGTCGGTGAGCGCCGAGGGCCGGTCCCGCGCGCACGTCGGGGGACGCTCCGCCCCGGTGGGTGTGCTCGGTGAGATCGGTGAGCACCTCGTGGCCGTCCACGGGCAGTCCGACCAGTGGCGGTTGCGCCGGGGTGACCAGCACCGGGTGGTGCTGGACCAGTTCGCGGGCGAGGCCGTCGCAGGCGCGCTCGCGGCATACACCGACGTCTTCGACCGGCACGAGTCCGCGGTGCGTGAGCTCACCGACCTGACCGAGCAGGCGCGTGAGCGGGCGCGCGAGATCGAGGTGCTCCAGCACGGGCTCGAGCAGCTCGAGCAGCTCGACCCCCAGCCGGGGGAGGACGCCGAGCTGCGGGTCGAGGACGAACGCCTCAGCCACGCCGAAGGCCTGCGGGCCGCGTCGGCCGCCGCTCTCGTGCACCTCGCCGGGGACGAGGAGTATGCCGCGGAGCCGGCCCCCGACGTGATGGGCGCCATCGCGGCCGCGCGACAGGCGCTGGCGTCGGAGGTCGACCACGACCCGGCACTGCGCGAGCTGGAGCGGCGGATCGCCGAAGTGGGGTACCTGGTCTCGGACCTGGCCGGCGACCTCAGCAGCTACGTCGGGGACGTCGAGGTCGACCCTGCCCGTCTTGCGCACGTGCAGCAGCGGCGTGCCGACCTGGCGGCCCTGTGCCGCAAGTACGGAGACACCATCGACGACGTGCTGGAGTGGGGGCGGGCGGGAGCGGCCCGGCTCGAGACGTTGCTCGGGTCCGACACCCGCATCGAGGAGCTCACGACCGAGGTCGAGCGCCTCGACGCGAAGCGACAGCAGCTGGCCGGTGAGCTGACCGCCGCCCGCACCGCGGCCGCCGCCGACCTGGCCGGCCGGGTGACCACCGAGCTGTCCCACCTGGCCATGGGCAAGGCCCGGGTCGAGGTGGCGGTCAGCCCGCGCGCGACCGGACTGGCGAGGCATGGCGGCGACGACGTGGAGATCCTGCTCGCCGCCAACCCCGGCAGCCCCGCGCGCACCGTCGCCAAGGCGGCCTCGGGTGGTGAGCTCTCCCGCGTCATGCTGGCACTCGAGGTCGTCACCGGCGCCGCCGGTGGGGCCGACGTGCCGACCTTCGTCTTCGATGAGGTGGATGCAGGCGTGGGTGGCTCCGCCGCGCTCGACGTCGGCGCCCGGCTGGCCGCCCTCGCCCAGCACGCCCAGGTCGTCGTCGTGACGCACCTGCCGCAGGTCGCGGCCTACGCCGACCGCCACCACGTCGTCCACAAGGCCGACGACGGGCACATCACCAGCAGCGGGGTGCGCGCCGTCGACGGTGACGACCGCCTGCGCGAGCTGGCTCGGATGATGGCCGGCGCCGACACCGAGACTGCACTCGACCACGCCCGCGAGCTGGTCGAGCAGACCACCAGGCGGCGCAGCGCGGGTCACCCAGCGCGGTGATGCACGGGGCGCGGGTGCCCTCGTGGGAGGATTGACGACAATGCCCTTGAAGATCCCACGTCAGCGCGCCCGCGAGCCGGAGTCCTCCGGTGTCAGCGGGATCGTCCGCGTCGACGCGCGCACCAAGAACCTCACCAAGCGCCTGCGCCCCGGCGAGATCGCGGTCATCGACCACCAGGACATCGACAAGGTGAGCGCCGAGGCGCTGTTGGCCTGCCGCCCGGCCGCGGTCGTCAACGCGGCCCCCTCGATCAGTGGGCGTTACCCGAACCTCGGACCGGAGATCCTGGTCGAGGCTGGGATCCCGCTCATCGACAACGTCGGCCGCGACGTGATGCACGACCTGCACGAGGGCCAGCAGGTGCGCATCACCGGCGACGAGGTCTGGCGGGGCGAGGAGGTCGTGGCCACGGGGCAGGCGTTCGACGCCGAGCTCGTGCACTCCTCGATGGAGGAGGCCCGCGCGGGACTCGCGGTCCAGCTCGAGGCGTTCGCCGCCAACACGATGGAGTACCTGCGACGGGAGCGCGAGCTGCTCCTCGACGGTGTGGGCGTCCCGGACATCACCACCCAGCTGGACGGCCGCCACGCCCTCATCGTGGTGCGCGGCTACCACTACAAGGAAGACCTCAAGACGCTGCGCAGCTACATCCGCGAGTACCGGCCGGTGCTCATCGGGGTGGACGGCGGCGCGGACGCACTCATCGAGGAGGGCCTGCGGCCCGACCTCATCGTCGGCGACATGGACTCGGTGTCCGACGCCGCGCTGCGCTCGGGGGCCGAGATCGTGGTCCATGCCTACCGTGACGGCAACGCACCCGGACTCGAGCGGGTGCGACGCCTCGGCGTCGAGCCGGTCGTCTTTCCCGCGACCGGCACCAGCGAGGACGTCGCCATGCTGCTGGCCGACGACAAGGGGGCCACGCTCATCGTCGCCGTCGGCACCCACGCCACCCTGGTCGAGTTCCTCGACAAGGGCCGCAGCGGCATGGCCAGCACCTTCCTCACGAGGCTGCGCGTGGGCGGCAAGCTGGTCGATGCCAAGGGCGTGAGCCGGCTCTACCGGTCGCGAATCTCCAACCTCACCCTCGTCTTCATGCTGCTGGTCGGGCTCAGCGCGCTGTTCGCGGCGCTCTGGTCGACGACCGGCGGTCGAGCATTCCTCCAGGTCCTCGGGGCACGGTGGGATGACCTCTGGTCCTTCGTCGTAGGAATTGTCACGTGATCGACTTCCGCTACCACCTCGTCTCCATCGTCTCGATCTTCCTCGCGCTAGCTGTCGGGATCGTGCTCGGTGCCGGCCCCCTCAAGGAGGACCTCGGCAACACGCTGACGTCCGAGGTGAAGAACCTGCGCACCGACAAGGCGGCGTTGCGCACCGAGCTCGACCAGGCCGACAAGGCCGCCACCGCCCGAGACGAGTTCACGGCCGCGAGCAACCGCACCCTGCTGCCGGGACGGCTCGCCGACACCACGATCAGCGTCGTCGTCCTGCCCGGCGCCGACCAGGACTCGGTCAAGGCCACCACCGACGCGCTCGTGCTCGCGGGCGGCAAGATCGGCTCGACGATCACCGTGCAGGACAAGTGGATCGACCCCGACCAGGCGACCTTCCGGTCCACTCTGGGCCAGCAGCTCGCGGGTCAGGTGGGGGTGCCGGTCGACCAGGGCGGCGCCGACGTCCTGGGCCAGGTGCTCGCACGATCGGTGCTCACCAAGGCCGGTGCCAACAGCAACGGTGCCGAGGCGGCGCTCGGCACGATGCGCACCGGCGACCTCATCAAGTTCTCCGACGGGGTGGTCCCGTCCTCGGTCGCGGTGGTCGTCGCCGGCCCGGTCGGGGGCACCAACGAGCAGACGCGCACCACCCAGGCTGAGGCGCTCAGCGCGCTCGCGGGCGCACTCGACCAGGCCGGTGCCGGCGCGGTCCTGGTGTCCGACAGCGGACCTGCCGCCGCGAGCACGACCTCGGTGGTCACCACCGCTCGCGCCGACGAGGAGCTCAGCAAGAACCTGTCCACCGTCGACGACGTCGACCTGCCCATGGGCCAGGCCAGCGTGGTGTTCGGCCTGCTCGAGCAGGAGGCCGGCAAGGCCGGTCAGTACGGGTTGGACCCCGACGCCACGGCTGCCTTCCCGCAGCTGGCCACCAAGTAGGCCCGGTGCGGGCGCTCATCGCAGGCGCGGTCGCGGGCGGACTGGCGTCGGCGGCATACCGCTGGTTGCGCACGGACGTGCCCGGCGGCGCGAGCCGGTGGGAGCGCACCAACCATGCCGGTCGACCGGTGACGTTGCTCGAGGGACCGGCGTATGCCGCGGCGGCGGCGACGGCGGCCGCCCTCACCGGCGCAGGCGCCGCGCCGGTCGTCGCGACCCTGGGGTCGGCGGCCCTGGGCGCCCTCGACGACCTCGGCGGCGATGCGTCCAGCAAGGGACTCAAGGGGCACCTGGGTGCGCTGGCCCGCGGGGAGGTCACCACGGGGGCCGTCAAGGTGGTGGGGCTGGGCGTGACCGGGCTCGTCGCAGCAGCGCTCGCCGACCGGGGGCGCGACGACCGCACCGCACTGGACACCCTCGTCGCAGGGGCCGTCGTCGCGGGCTCAGCGAACCTGCTCAACCTGCTCGACCTGCGACCGGGCCGCGCGCTCAAGGCCACGATCGCGCTCGGGACCGGGACGGTGGCACCCCCGTCGGCGGCAGCAGCCGGAGCCGCGGTGGGAGCCGCAGCCGGTCTCCTGCGCCCGGACCTCGCGGGTGAGGCGATGCTCGGAGACACCGGCGCCAACGCCGCCGGCGCGCTGCTCGGCACCGCGCTGGTCCAGCGCACGGGGCGCCGCGGCCGCTGGGCTGCACTGGCGCTGTTGACGGGGCTGACCCTGGCGTCGGAGAAGGTGTCGTTCACCGCGGTGATCGAGTCGACGCCGGTGCTGCGCGAGGTGGACGCGTGGGGTCGCCGGTGACGGCACGCTCGATCGGGACCGGCGTGGCCCGCGCCGCCCTCGTCATCGCGGTCGCGACCCTCCTCAGCCGGGTCGCCGGGTTCGCCCGCACCCTCGTCTTCTCCACGTCGGTCGGCGCCACCGAGGTCGGCGACGTCTACCAGACGGTCAACACGCTGCCTAACGTCGTCTACGAGATCGCGGCCGGTGGCGTGCTGGCCGCCGTGGCCGTCCCGCTCGTGGCGCGGCAGCTGGCGCTGGGTCGTGACCGGGAGGCCGACCAGACGGCCTCGGCACTGCTCAGCTGGGCCGTGGTGGTGCTGGCGCCCCTCAGCGTCATCGTCGCCCTCGTCGCACCCTGGGCGAGCCGTGCCCTCCTGTCGTCACGGGCCAGCGACGCCAGCGTCCTGCTGGGACAGGAGATGCTCGTGCTGTTCGCACCCCAAGTGCTGCTCTACGGCATCGGGATCGTCCTGTCCGGTGTGCTCCAGGCCCGGCACCGGTTCCTCGCAGCGGCCATCGCGCCGCTGCTGTCGAGCATCGTGGTCATCGCGGCATACCTCGCCTATCGACAGGTGGCGGGCACGGGGGCGACGCCGGCCACGATCGGCCCGGACGCACTCTGGGTGCTGGCCGGTGGCACCACGCTCGGCGTCGTCGTGCTGAGCCTGCCGCTGCTCGTGCCCGTGTGGCGGGCGGGGGTGCGGCTGCGGCCGACGCTGAGATTTCCCGACGGCACCGCCGGGCGGGCCCGCTCGCTCGCGGGCAGCGGGTTGGTGGCGCTCGTGGCGCAACAGGTCGCCGTCTTCGTCACCCTGTGGGTGACGCACCACAAGACCTCGGCCGTCGGGACGGTGAACGTCTACCAGTACGTCCAGGCCGTCTACCTGCTGCCGTATGCCGTGCTGGCCGTGCCGATCGCGACGTCCGCCTTCCCGACGCTGGCGCACACGACGACCGTCGAGGACGCAGCCGGCGCGGCAGACGCCGGTGCGGCCGGACTGCTGCCCGGCACCGGCGCTCGCGAGACTCTGGCGCGCAGCCTGCGCGGGATCATCCTGTTCGTCGCCGCGGCCGCAGCCGTCCTCATGGCGGTGTCCAAGCCGGTGGGGGAGTTCTTCCAGGCGATCGACCCGGCCGGGGACCGGTCCGCCGCGTTGGCCGCGCTGCCGGGGGCGCTGGCCGCCTACGCGCCGGGCGTCGTCGGTTTCGGCGTCGCGGCGCTGCTGACGCGCGCGCTCTACGTGCGGGGCAGGCCGCTGTATGCCGCGTTGGCGGTGGCCGCTGGGTGGGCGGTCGCCGCGCTGCTGCCGGTGTTCGCCCTGTCGAGCGGCTCGACGGCGGGCGCGACGCTCGGTGTCCTGGGTGTCGCGTCCTCGCTGGGGATGACCCTGTCCGCGCTGCTGCTGGCATGGCTCGTGCGGCGGGCCTGGGGACCGGAGGCACTCGCGGGCAGCGGGCGCACGCTCGGGGCTGCCGTCGTCGGGGTTGCCGTCGGCCTGGTGGTGGGCGACACCGTGCTGCGCCGGCTCGACTCCGGGGGTGGGGCGAGCGGTGCCGTCCTCGACGGGGTGGTGGTCGCCGTGGCCGTGGCGCTGGTCTACCTCGGGGTGATGATGCTGGCCGACCGCGGTGCGATGAAGGCGTTGCGTGAGCGCGGCAGGGCCCGGCGGCGGGGGGACGGGGCGTGAGGGTGGTCATGGTGCTCGGGAGGAGCACGGGAGGCATCGGGACTCACGTGGCCGAGCTCACGGCCGGGCTGCGGGCGCTGGGGGACCGGGTCGAGGTCGTGACCGACGCGGTGACGGCCGAGCGCTTCGGGATGCGCGAGGCGAGGCGGTGGTGGCCCGGGCGTGCTGCCGGTCTGGTCGGGTCGGTGCGCCGTGTCTGGTGGCTGCGTGGGTTGGCGAAGGAGTCGGACGTCGTGCACGCCCACGGTCACCAGGCCGGGTTGGTGTCGGCTGTGGCGATGCTGGGCCTGTCGACACCACTCGTGGTGAGCCAGCACAACGCGGTGCTTGCGGGCGGCCTGAAGGGGCGCGTGTTGGGACTGGCGCAGCGGTTTGTCGCGCGGCGCGCGATGCTGGTGACGGGAGCGAGCTCGGACCTCGTCGACGAGGCCGAACGGCTCGGGGCCGGGGAGGCGCGGTTGGCGCCGGTTCCGTCGCCGCGGGTGGCCGAGCTGCTGGCGGGAGAGCCGCTCGACGAGTCGGCGCGTCGCGCTGCGGCGCGGGAGCTGTTGCGCGACAACGGGATCGAGGTGGAGCCCGGGACGCCGATGGTGCTGACGATCGCGCGGATCGCCCCGCAGAAGGACCTCGACACCTTCATGGACACGATGGCCGTCCTGCGGGTGCCCGCTGTCGGCGTCGTCATCGGTGGAGGGGATGAGGACCTGCGCGCGAGCTTTGCTGCCCGGGTCGCCGAGGATCGGCTGCCGGTCCACTTCGTGGGTGCGCAGGACGACCCGGAACGGTGGCTGCGGGCGGCCGACGTATTCGTGCTGACCTCGACCTGGGAGGCACGGGCGCTGGTGGTCCAGGAGGCGATGGCGGCCGGGGTGCCGGTCGTCGCCACCGCGACAGGTGGGCTGCCCGACCTCGTGGAGGGTGTCGGTGCCCTCGTCCCGGTGGGTGCGGCGGCGGCGGCGAGCCGCGCGGTCGAGACCTACCTCAGGGACGCGGCCACGCGGCATACCGCTGTCGTGAAGGGGCGGGAACGGGCCAAAGACTGGGACGATGACGAAGCCACGGCGCGTCGTTGGCAGGAGTGGTATCGAGCGCTGCCCGGGATGACGTAGGCTTGAACCCCGTGGTGGAGCAGACGAAACACATCTTCGTGACCGGAGGCGTCGCCTCTTCGCTCGGCAAGGGGCTCACCGCCTCGAGCCTCGGACATCTGCTCCGCGCCCGTGGTCTGCGGGTGACGATGCAAAAGCTCGACCCGTACCTCAACGTCGACCCGGGGACGATGAACCCGTTCCAGCACGGTGAGGTCTTCGTCACCGAGGACGGCGCCGAGACCGACCTCGACATCGGGCACTACGAGCGGTTCCTCGACAGCAACCTCGTCGGCAAGTCCAACGTCACCACCGGCCAGGTCTACAGCGACGTCATCGCCAAGGAGCGCCGCGGCGAGTACCTCGGCGACACGGTCCAGGTCATCCCGCACATCACCAACGAGATCAAGGCGCGGATGCGCGCCCAGGCGGCCGGCTCGCCCGGAGTCGCGGCGGCCGACGCACCGGACATCATCATCACCGAGATCGGCGGCACCGTGGGCGACATCGAGTCGCTGCCGTTCCTCGAGGCGGCGCGGCAGGTGCGTCACGACGTCGGCCGCGACAACGTCTTCTTCCTGCACGTCTCGCTCGTGCCCTACCTCGCCCCGAGCGGGGAGCTCAAGACCAAGCCGACGCAGCACTCGGTGGCCGCGTTGCGCCAGGTCGGCATCCAGCCCGACGGGCTCGTGCTGCGCGCCGACCGGGAGATCCCCGAGGGCATCAAGCGCAAGATCTCGCTCATGTGCGACGTCGACACCGAGGCGTGTGCGGCCGCGGTCGACGCGCCGTCGATCTACGACATCCCCAAGGTGCTGCACAAGGAGGCGCTCGACGCCTACGTCATCCGCCGGCTCGGGCTGCCGTTCCGTGACGTCGACTGGCACGACTGGGACGAGCTGCTGCGGCGGGTGCACAGCCCCGAGCACGAGGTCGAGGTCGCGCTCGTCGGCAAGTACATCGACCTGCCCGACGCCTACCTCTCGGTGAGCGAGGCGCTGCGCGCGGGCGGGTTCGACCAGGACGCCAAGGTGCGGATCCGCTGGGTCGCCAGCGACGACTGCCAGACCGACGCCGGGGCCCAGAAGGCGCTCGGCGGGGTCGACGCGGTGCTGATCCCGGGCGGGTTCGGCGTGCGCGGCATCGAGGGCAAGGTCGGCGCGCTGAAGTGGGCGCGTGAGCACCAGGTGCCGACGCTCGGCATCTGCCTGGGCCTGCAGTGCATGGTGATCGAGTACGGCCGGCACGTCGCCGGGATCGAGGGCGCGAGCTCGACCGAGTTCGACCCGGAGACGTCCGCGCCGGTCATCGCGACCATGGAGGAGCAGAAGGCGTTCGTCGACGGAGCCGGCAACCTCGGCGGCACGATGCGCCTCGGCGCCCAGGAGGCCAAGCTCGTCGAGGGCTCGATCGCGGCCGAGGTCTACGGCGCGACCACGGTGTCGGAGCGGCACCGGCACCGCTACGAGGTCAACAACGAGTACCTGCCGCAGCTGACCGAGGCCGGGCTCGTCGTGAGCGGAACGCACCCCGAGTGGGGGCTCGTCGAGTTCGTCGAGCTGCCGCGGGACGTGCACCCCTACTACGTGGCCACGCAGGCGCACCCCGAGTTCAAGTCGCGCCCGCACCGCGCGCACCCGCTCTTCGCCGGGCTGATCGGTGCGGCGATCGACCAGCAGCGGGCGGCGCGTCTGGTCGAGGTCGAGCGGCCGCGGGTCGCCGCCGACGTGACGGCCTGAGGCGCCGATGAGTGAGCCGCTCGCCGACCGGTTCGAAGGTCGGCCGGTCGTGTCGTCCGAGGTGGCGTTCGACGGGATCGTCTGGGACGTCGTGCGCGACCGGGTCGAGCTCGGGGATGCCGGGGAGGTCACGCGGGAGTACGTGCGGCACACCGGCGCGGTCGCCGTTCTGGCGCTCGACGAAGAGGGGCGCGCGTGCCTGATCCAGCAGTACCGGCACCCCGTGCGGGCGTTCGAGTGGGAGATCCCGGCCGGGCTGCTCGACGTCGACGGGGAGTCGCCCTGGCTGGCCGCCGCGCGCGAGCTGCACGAGGAGGCTGACCTGCGGGCCTCGACCTGGAACGTGCTGGCCGACTACGCGAGCTCGCCCGGTGGGCTCGACGAGCAGCTGCGCATCTACCTGGCGCGGGACGTCGCGCCGGTGCCGGAGGCTGAGCGTCACACGCGCGACGGCGAGGAGCTCGGTATGCCGGTGCGCTGGGTGCCGCTGGAAGAGGTGCGTGACGCGGTCCTCGCCGGCCGCGTGCACAACGCGACGCTGGTCATCGCGACGCTCGCCGCGCTCGCCGCCCGCGAGCTCGACTGGGCCACCCTGCGGACGGCGGACGCCCCCTGGCCGGCCCACCCGGCATACCGGGGGGACTCGGCGTAACGTTCCCGGCATGTATCTCGAGAACCTCGTCTTTGACGCAGTCGACCCACAGCGCCTCGGACGGTTCTGGGAGGCGGCTCTGGGGAGCAGCACGCTGACCGATGAGCCGGAGATCTACGAGACCCGGCTGTCGGTACCGGACGGCCCGGTGCTGGACCTGTGCTTCGGCCGGGTCGACGCTGCACCGAGCGAGCCGCTGCGGCTGCACCTCGACCTGCGTGGTGGGGCCGAGCAGGAGGCGGTGGCGCAGCGGCTGCGCGAGCTGGGGGCAAGCGACCTCGACATCGGTCAGGGCGACGTGCCGTGGGCCGTGCTGGCCGATCCAGAGGGAAATCCCTTCTGCGTCATGGAGTCTCGCGACGCCTACAGCGACACCGGGCCGATCGCGGCGATCCCGGTCGACAGCGCCGACCCGGCGCGGGACGGGGATTTCTGGCGGTGGCTCACGGGGTGGGTGGAGGCTCCGGGTGTGGCGCCGGTGACGTTGCGACACCCGTCCGGGAGGGGGCTCTTGCTCGAGTTCTGTCCGGAGCCGGCACCGGTCGGCGGGGCGAAGAACCGGCTGCACCTCGACGTGCGGCTCGAGTCCGATGACGACCCCGAGGCCGTGTTTGGCGGGGTGGTCGAGCGCGGCGGCGGGGAGTTCGAACACGAATGGGGCGACCTCCCGTGGCGGGTGTGTGTCGACCCGTCGGGCAACCAGTTCTGCCTGTTGCCTGCAAGGTCATGACGTGACGAATCCCGGTGTGCCACAACGTGACTGCCCGTGTGGCTCGGGGCGAGCGTTTGCCGTCTGCTGCGAACCGCTGCACGAGGGTGCGCGAGCTGCCGTCTCCGCGGTCGAGCTCATGCGCTCCAGGTATGCCGCGTACGTCGTGGGCGACGACGGCTACCTCGCGCGCACCTGGCACCCGCGTACGAGGCCCGCGTCGATCGACGCGCCGAAGGGACCGACGTGGAAGGGTCTGTCGGTTGTGTCGACAGCCGACGGTCGCGAGGGCGACCGGGTGGGCGAGGTCGAGTTCGAGGCGACCTACGACGGGGGAGTCCTGCACGAACGCAGCCGGTTCGTGCGACGCGCTGGCCG
The DNA here is from genome assembly GCA_023420415.1 of Actinomycetes bacterium. Taxonomy (GTDB): domain Bacteria; phylum Actinomycetota; class Actinomycetes; order Actinomycetales; family Dermatophilaceae; genus Pedococcus. The sequence continues at coordinate 16,744 of JAEZWF010000007.1, forward strand.
GTGGGTCTACGTTGACGGCGAGGTCAGCGACTGACTGCGCCTGAACGGTTGGGCTGCAACGAAATTCGCTGTGGAGATGGCTTGTGCTGTGTCGGCGGGCGGGTGTACTATTCGAACAGACGTCGGAATACTGGTTCGGACGTCAGGGGGTCTGGCTAGGGGTTTCGGATGGGGCGGTACGCAGGTCTGGTGGAGCAGTTGGAGGCTGCCACCAAGACTCTGCGCGCGGCATACGACGAGGCCACGGGCGCGCCGGAGGGGGCGACGGCGAGTGAGCTGTCGGGCCTGTTGACGGCGGTCGCGCAGGCCGAGCGAGCGGCGGCTGCAGCGGGTGTGGTTCTGACCGCTCAGGTCGCTCGGCGGGAGGCGGTCTGGCGCGAAGAGCTGCAGTCGCCGGACAACCCGGACGGCACGGCCGAACTGGTGCACGCGCTGGGGTGGGCCGACGAGTTCGCCAGCACGGATCTCGCTGTGCTGCTGGGGGTTTCGACCCGCTCGGCGGACGGGCGCCTGTCGCGGTCGCTGGACCTGGCGACGCGGATGCCGTGACTGCTCCACCGGGTGGCCGAGGGACGGATCGAGCTCGGGCAGGCGCGCTCCGCGGTGCTCGAGCTGGTCGACGTCCCGACCGTCGAGCTGTGCCGCGAGGTTGACGACTGGGTCGACGCACGGATGAACCACGCCGACCCGACGCGGTTGGCGCAGCTCACGCGGTATGCCGTCTCGCGGGTGTGCCCGGCTGCGGTGCGCAAGGAGGTGGCCAGGAACGTCGGCGACCGGACGTTCACGGTGTGCCCGGGGCCGGCGGGTATGAGCGAGGTCTACGCCTCCATTCCCTCGGACCGGGCTGCTGCACTGTGGGACGCGGCGGACGACCTCGCCAAGACCTACCTGGCGCAGGACCCGTCGCTGAACATCGACCAGGCACGCGCGGACGCGTTCGTCGATCTCGCCCTGGGTGGGGTCGACGTGCAGGTGCGGCTCAACATCGGGGTGCCGGTGGTGCCGAGCCCGTTCACCGAGCTCGGTGACACGACGCCGAACCAGGCCATCGCGGCGGCGATGGACGACGATGGGGACGGTCAGGCGTATGACGCCCACACCGCAAACCCCGTCTTCCCGTTCGAGCTGACCGAGGAGGCCGCGATCGAGGGGGACGCACGACGTGACGTCGACCGCGACCCGTTCTACGCCCGTCATCACGAGCCCGACGAGCGTTCCGGCGACGGCGGCGACGTCTTCGAGGCGCAGCGGTCGTGGGGATGGATGGGCGCCGACTGCGCGCTGTCGGGCGTATGGGTGCCCCGTGTCGGCCACATCCCGGCGGACGTGGTCACCCGGCTCGCATCACTACCGAGCACCTCGTCCGACCTGTCGTTCCTCGATGCCGGGTCCGGGACGCTCCTGGGCACCGTGGCGGACGCGTACAAGCCGACCAGGGCCATGCGGCACTTCGTGCAGGTCCGAGACGGCACCTGCAGGATGTTCGGCTGCAACCGTCCTGCCGAGACAGCCGACCTCGACCACGCCGTCCCCTACCCCGGTGGTGCGACGACCCCGACCAACCTCGGCGGGCTCTGCCGACGGCATCACCGGGCCAAGCAGCGCCGCAGCTGGCAGTACGAACTCAGTCCTGACGGCGTCGCGACGTGGACCTCACCTGATGGCACGGTTCGCAAGACCTACCCGGTCCATCGGATTCCCGAGCCCGATCCTGACCCGCCGCCGCCGTCGGTCGAGGTCGAGCCGCCGCCGTTCTGAGGTTGGGTTCTGAGGTTGACGTCGCCTGGGTGGCCGTCAGCGGTGGTTGCGGTTGTCGATGCGCACGTCCGTGATGACCACCGGCTGCGCGGGCGGGCCGTCACCGTCCGGGTCGGCGATCCCGGCCGCCACGATCGCGTCGAGCACGTCGAACCCGCTGACCTGATGGCCGAGGACCGTGTAGTTGGGGCTGATGTTGGCGAACGAGTGGACGATGAACCACTCGCTGCCGTTGGTGCCCGGCCCCTGGTTGCCCATCGCGATCGTGCCGCGCGGGTAGGTCTCGGTGCCGTCGACCTCGTCGGGGAACTTGTACCCGGGACCGCCGACCTCCTGCCGGATCAGGTCACCGCACTGCAGCACCCCGAGCCGCGCCGTGTCGGTCAGCCGGAAGCACTGACTGTCGTCGTAGAAGTCAGCCTTGGCCAGGTGCACGAGGTTGGCGACCGCGCAGGGTGCGGTGTCGCGCACCAGGTCGAACACCATCGGCCCGTAGTTGGTCTCGATGGTCGCTCGCACCGTGCCGCCAGCCTTGGCCTGCTTGCTCGGCAACCGCACCGGGCGGGCGGACGGGTTCTCCGGCGTCGGCGTGAACTCGCAGGTCACGGTGCCGCCCCCGCGACCCGGGTTCGAGCCGCCGCCCTGGGCGGCCGTGGCGGTCGTCGCAGCGAACGGCGCAGCGATGGCCATTGCGGACAGGAGCGTGACAACTCGGGCGATTCGCATGGCCCGACACTCCCACCGAGGCTCGCTGCTGTCCTGTCGAAACGGCGGCAACCGCGATAGGAAGAGCGCATGCCATCGGTCCGGACCTTCGCGTGGGGCGGAAACCGTGACGGCAAACCGGTAGGCACGGCGATCCTGCTCCCGGGCCGCGGCTACACAGCGCAGCTGCCCGTCCTGCACTACCCGGCCACGGTCCTCGCCAGCCTTGGCTGGCACGTCCAGGCCGTCGCGTGGCAGGCCGATGACCTCGACGTCGGCGATGCACCCGCGTTTGCGGCGGGAGCCGCCGAGCTCTGCCTTGAGGCGGCACCCAGTGATCGCGTGCGGGCCGCCAGGGCTCCTCGTCGGCGGCACGGCGGACGAGGGCGCATGGGACTCAAGTGCAGCGCGCGCCACCGGGCTGACCGTGCTCGAGCTGGCCGGGCTCGACCACTCACTCGAGGACCCGGCCGACTGGCGCCGCGGTCCCGAGGCCATGCTCACCGTGGGTGCCGCCGTCGAGGACTTCGCTCGCGGGCTCTGACACAAACCGATTCGTATGCCGTGTGGGCGCCTCCGTAGGATGACCCGGGTGCCGCGCCACGCGGCATACCGAACCAACCACCACACCAAAGGATCACCCGTGCTCCGCACCCACGAGGCCGGCACCCTGCGTGCCGCCGACACCGGCCAGAACGTCACCCTCAGCGGCTGGGTGGCGAAGCGGCGCGATCACGGTGGGGTGGCGTTCATCGACCTGCGCGATGCGAGCGGGGTCGTGCAGGTGGTGGCCCGCGACGAGGTGCTGACCGGTGCCGCGCACGACCTGCGCAGCGAGTTCGTCGTCAAGGTGACCGGCGAGGTCGTCGCCCGCAGCGCGGGCAACGTCAACCCCGAGCTGCCGACCGGTGAGATCGAGGTCGTCGCGTCCGAGATCGAGGTGCTGAGCACCAGTGCACCGCTGCCGTTCCAGATCGACGAGCGCGTGACCGTCGGCGAGGAGGCCCGCCTCAAGCACCGCTACCTCGACCTGCGCCGCCCGGGCGCGCATTCGGCTGGGGCGGGAATTCGCTTGCGCTCCAAGGTTTCTGCCGCCGCGCGGCGGGTGCTGGAGGCACGCGACTTCGTCGAGATCGAGACGCCGACGCTGACCCGGTCGACGCCCGAGGGCGCGCGCGACTTCCTCGTGCCCGCGCGGCTCGCCCCGGGCTCCTGGTACGCCCTGCCGCAGAGCCCGCAGCTGTTCAAGCAGCTGCTCATGGTCGCCGGGATGGAGCGGTACTACCAGATCGCGCGCTGCTACCGCGACGAGGACTTCCGTGCCGACCGGCAGCCCGAGTTCACCCAGCTCGACATCGAGATGAGCTTTGTCGAGCAGGACGACGTGCTCGAGCTCGGCGAGGCCATCGTCAAGGAGATCTGGCAGCTCATCGGGGTCGACCTCACGACACCCTTCGAGCGGATGACGTATGCCGACGCGATGCGCCGCTTCGGCACCGACAAGCCGGACCTGCGCTTCGGCCAGGAGCTCGTCGAGTGCACCGACTACTTCAAGGACACGCCGTTCCGGGTGTTCCAGAGCGAGTACGTCGGCGCCGTCGTCATGCCCGGCGGTGCGAGCCAGCCGCGCAAGCAGCTCGACGCCTGGCAGGACTGGGCGAAGAGCCGCGGCGCGAAGGGGCTCGCCTACGTGCTCGTGCAGGAGGACGGCGAGCTGGGCGGACCGGTCGCCAAGAACCTGTCCGACACCGAGCGCGACGGGCTGGCCGCCCACGTCGGCGCCAAGCCGGGCGACTGCATCTTCTTCGGCGCCGGCGCGACCAAGTCGACCCGCGCCCTCCTCGGGGCCGCCCGCCTCGAGATCGGCAAGCGCGTCGGGCTCATCGACGAGGACGCCTGGTCGTTCCTGTGGGTGCTGGACGCGCCGCTGTTCGAGCCGTCGTCCGAGGCGGTGGCCGCCGGTGACGTCGCCGTTGGCGCGGGTGCGTGGACCGCGGTGCACCACGCGTTCACCTCGCCGAAGAAGGAGTTCGAGGACACCTTCGACACCGACCCCGGCCCGGCGCTCGCCTATGCCTACGACATGGTGTGCAACGGCAACGAGATCGGCGGTGGCTCGATCCGTATCCACCGCCGTGACGTGCAGGCGCGGGTCTTCAAGGTCATGGGCCTGACGGAGGACGAGGCGCAGGAGAAGTTCGGCTTCCTCCTCGACGCGTTCCAGTACGGCGCCCCGCCGCACGGCGGCATCGCGTTCGGCTGGGACCGCATCGTCATGCTGCTCGGCGGCTACGACTCGATCCGCGACGTCATCGCCTTCCCCAAGTCCGGCGGCGGCTACGACCCGCTCACCGACGCGCCCGCGCCGATCACGCCGGAGCAGCGCAAGGAGGCCGGCGTCGACGCCAAGCCGGCCGCCAAGGCCAAGGACGCCGACGGCATACCCGAGCTGGCACCTGACACCGACGCGCAGTGAGGGCGGGCACTGAACCGGCCACACACCGTCCCCGTTGCGCTCGACCGGCTGCGGGCGGTGCTCGCATGATCCGCGCGATGCTCTGGGACGCCGACGGCGTGCTGCAGCACAGCCCGGCCGGGTGGCGCGAGGTCCTCGACGACGCCGGCGGCGAGGGTTTCGCGGAGGCGGTGTTCCAGTCGGAACTGCCTGCGCTGCGCGGCGAGGAGCCGCTGCGGACCGCCCTCGAGCGGGTCCTGCGCGAGTGGCCCCACCGCGCCGACCTCGACGCCGACACCCTGCTCGAGCTGTGGGAGCGGGCCGTCGTCGACGAGGACGCGATGGCCGTGGTGCAGGAGGTGCGCGACCGGGGCGTCACCTGCGTGCTCGCCACCAACCAGCAGGACCACCGCCGGGCGTGGATGCGCGACGTGCTCGGCCACGACGAGCGGTTCGACCGGGTCTACTACTCCAGCGAGATGGGCGTCATGAAGCCCGACCCTGCTTACTTCCACCACATCGTCGACGACCTGGGCCTGGCACCGCACGAGGCCGGTTTCGTCGACGACAGCCTCGCCAACATCGAGGCCGCGACGAAGGCAGGACTGGCCGCCGTGCACCACGACCCAGAAAGTGGTGCGGCGGCGCTGCGCCGTGAGGTCGAAGGGCTGCTGGACTCGACTCGCAACTAGGCGAAAAGGTGGTCCATCGTGTCCACCGTGACCCGCGGAGCCGACGATGACCGCGGCGCAGGTGCGGCGCCGGACGAACGCGCGTCCGCGGCATACCTCGTCGTCATCAACGCCACCGCCTCCGGTGACAGGAACCGGCTCGGCTTGGTGAGCACGTGCCTGGCGTTGAAGCTCGTCGGGTGGGTGGGCAGCCGCGCGGGCACGTGGACGTGCAGGTGGTCGCGGGCGCGGGTGAGCGCGACGTAGAACAGGCGCTGCTCCTCGGCCAGCCCGGCCTCGCTGGTGAGGGCCATGTCGGACGGCAGCGCCCCGTCGCAGGCACGCAGCAGGTGGACGACGTCCCACTCCAGGCCTTTGGCCGAGTGGATGGTGCTGAGGATGAGGTAGTCCTCGTCGAGGTACGGCTTCTTCGCCCAGTCGGCGGACACCGACGCCGGGTCGATGGTCTGCTCGGCGACGAACGAGCGCAGGTCGGGCTGGCGGGCGGCGGCCTCGGCCAGCCGGTCGACGTCGACGACCCGACGGGACCAGTCGGCGTAGTGCTGCCGGACCAGCGGCTGCACCGCCCCGTGGCACGCCTCGACCACGTCGGTCACTCGGTCTGCCTGCTCGGCGTCGGCCAGCGCCCGCAGCGTCGCCTCCAGCCGGGTGCGGGCGTTATTCGGCGCAGCCGCAACGGCGGTGTCCAGTGCGTCGGTCACGCCGCCGGCGAGCATCGGCGCGATGGCGCGGGCGGTCGCCTTGCCGATCGACCGGTGCCGGGTGAGGAGGCGGTACCACGCGACCTCGTCGGCCGGGTTGGTCGCGACGCGGAACGCGGCCAGCAGGTCGCGCACGTGTGCCGTCTCGAGGTAGCCGATGCCGCCGTACTTCACGAACGGGATGTCACGCACCCGCAGCTCGATCTCGAGCTGGGCCGAGTGGGTGCCGGTGCGCATCAGGACTGCCTGCTCGCGCAGTGGGACGCCCTCGGTCTGCGCGGCGAGTACCGCCTCGGCGACACCGCGCGCCTCGTCGTCGGCGTTCTCGCAGTGGTGCAGCTGCGGCCGGCCGCGCCCGACGTCACGGTCGGCGCGCAGCCGCAGCTCCAGCTCGCCCGGGCGCGCGACGTTGGCCAGGTCGAGGATCTCCTGGGTGGAGCGGAAGTTGCGTTCGAGCCGCACCATCGTCGAGGTCGGCAGCGACCGGGCCAGGTCGAACAGGTGCCCGGCGCTGGCGCCCCGGAAGCCGTAGATCGCCTGCGCGTCATCGCCCACCACAGTCAGGCCGGTGCCGTCGGGTCGCAGACCGCGCACGATGTCGACCTGGATCTGGTTGACGTCCTGGTACTCGTCGACGAGCACCCAGTCCCACCGCGCCCGCAGCCGCGCACCCACCTCAGGGTCGGCGAGCAGAGCCCGCCAGTAGAGGAGGAGGTCGTCGAAGTCGAGCAGCCCGCGCTCACGCTTGCGCGCGGCATACGCCCGCAACAACGCGTTGATCGCGTCGGCGTGCTCGAGCGCCCACGGGAACTGCTCGGCCATCACCTCACGCGTCGGCACCCCGGTGTTGACCGCGCGCGAGCCGATGTCGGCCAGCGTCATGGTGGTTGGAAGGCGGTGCTCGGTGCCGACCAGCCCGTGCCCGGCCCGCATGAGGTCGAGCAGGTCGATGACGTCGTCGGAGTCGAGGACGCTGAACTCCTCGAGCCCGAGGTGGTGGGTGTGCTCGGCGACGATGCGGTGCGCCACGGCATGGAACGTGCCGCTCCACACTCGGCCGGCAGCGCTCGGGTCGCCGCACTGCGCAGCCGCCCGTTCGGTCATGGCGGCGGCCGCGCGGCGCGTGAAGGTGAGCAGCAGCACGCGCTCGGGCGCGACCCCGGCCTCGAGGAGCCGGGCCACGCGGGCCGTCAGCACCCGGGTCTTGCCCGTGCCCGCGCCCGCGGCGATGACAAGCGGGTCGGCCCCGTGCTCGACAGTTGTGCGCTGTGCGTCGTCGAGGCCGACCTGCCACTCGCCATCGTTCATGTGTTCGATCGTAGGTCATCGAACACATGAACGGGCGGCTCACCGCGCCAGGAACTCCAGGACCACCCGGTTGAACTCCTCGGGGTGGCTGGTGTTGAGGCCGTGCGGCCCCTGCTCGATGACGTGCAGCGTGCTGTCCTGCACCATCTCGTCGGTCAGCTTGCCGGACACCTCGACCGGGACGATCGCGTCGGAGTCGCCGTGGATCACCAGCGTCGGCACCGAGTCCTGGCGCAGGTCGTCACGGAAGTCCGTCAGCCACGACTGGATGCAGGCGACCGCCGCGTGCAGGTCGGCCTGGGCGGCCATGTCCTTGGCCTGCTGGCGCTGCTCCTCGGTGACCTTGAGCTCGCCGTCGGCCGAGAAGAAGTTCTTCGTGAACTCCTCGAAGAAGGCCTCGCGGTCCTTGCGCAGGTCCTCCTGCATGCCCTCGGCGGTCTCCTGGTCGAGCCCGCCCTCCGGGTGCTCGTCGCTCTTGAGGAGGAAAGGCGGAATGGCGCCGGCGAAGACCACGCTGTGCAGCCGGTCGACGCCGTAGCTGCCGATGTAGCGCGCCACCTCGCCGCCACCCATCGAGAACCCGATGAGCGTCGCGTCGCGCAGGTCGAGCTCGCGCATGAGCAGGTCGAGGTCGCTGGTGAGGGCGTCGTAGTCGAACTGTGCGTCCTCGCCGACGCCGGCGGACTTGCCGAACCCGCGCCGGTCGTACGTCACGACCCGGTAGCCGGCGTCGTTGAGCGCCGACACCTGGTCCGCCCAGGACTGTCCGGACAGGGGCCAGCCGTGGATGAGGACGACCGGGCGGCCGTCGCCACCGTGGTCCTCGTAGTAGATCTCGATCTCGCCATTGGGCAGCACAGGCATCGGGAAGTCCTTCCAGTCAGGTCCAAGGGGCCACGGCGAACTACGTACCCAATCTAGGCATGCGCGCTCGGAGGCTGCACGCCCAGCGGACGGCTTGCGCGAGCCGGGCCACCAAGGGGTTTGTCGAAAAGCGAACCTGGGTTGTCGATATCGACAACCCAGGTTCGCATTGCGCGAGACCCCGACAGGCGCTTCGGCCTAGCGCTGTTCCAGTCGCCGGCTCGACCACTCGTGCACGTCGCCGTACCCGAGCCCGAGGTAGACCCGCCGCGCGACGTCGTTGTCGGCATACATCCCGAGGGTGCAGACGCCGTCCTCGCGGACGCCGAGACGCGTGAGGTATGCCGTGACGGCCAGTCCCAGCCCCGTCCCACGGTGGGTGGGGTGCACCGAGATGCCTTCCAGCAGTGGGTGTCCCGCGATATCGGGCTGCATCACGCCGCACGCGACCAGCCGCCCGGCGTCGTCCCGGGCGCCGCACCAGACCTGACCCGGGTGCTCGAACGGTCGGGCGTCGGTGTGCGGGTTGACCTCGGCCAGCAGCTCACGGATCTCGGGCTCGTGGGACTCGTCGAGTGGCACGAGCCGTGACTCCCCGGCCACCACCGGCGGCTCGGTCGTCGCGGCCATCCAGTCCCACTCGGTGGCCCGGCCCACGCGCCAGCCGACCGCATCCGCGAGTGCCGCGTCGACGGCCCGCGCCGCGCTGCGCGCCACCGTGACGTTCACCGGCGGCTCGGGCAGCAACCCGTCGGACACGACCCATGCGACGAGCGCCCCCGCGTCCCGCGGTGCGCCCATGACGAGCAGTCCGGCCCCGCGCAACCGTGTGCGTCGGGGGAGTGCCACGGCGCCACCGAGCCGGTATGCCGTGCCCTCGCCGAGGTCGCCCAGCCCGAGCCGGATGAAGGCGCTGTCGCCGACGACGTCGAGCGCCTCGTCGAGGCTGCCCAACTCACGCACGTCCGCCGGCCTGGGCATGCTGCCGCTCACTCGGTGATCCCGAACCGCGCGTGCAACGCCTTGAGCCGCTTGGGCGCCCACCAGTTCCAGTCGCCGAGCAGCGTCATCGTGGCGGGCACGAGCAGCATCCGCACGAGGGTCGCGTCGAGCGCCACCGCGACGGCCAGTCCGACCCCGGTCTCCTTGATGATCAACAGCTTCCCGGCCACGAAGCCGGAGAACACGATGACCACCAACAGCGCTGCCGAAGTGATGATCCGGCCCGACCGCTGCAGCCCGACCACCACCGCGTCGTCGTTGGAGTACCCCTGCTCGTGCAGCTCCACGATGCGCGACAGCAGGAACACCTCGTAGTCCATCGACAGCCCGAACCCGAAGGCCAGCACCAGCAACGGGATCGTCGACTCGACCGCCCCCACCGAGTCGAACCCCAGCAGCCCCTCGAGGTGTCCCTGCTGGAAGACCAGCACCAGCACCCCGAGCGACGCACCCAGCGACACGACGTTGAGCAGCAACGCCTTCACCGGGATCACGACTGACCCGGTCATGAGGAACAGCAGCACCAGCGTCGCCAGCGCCACCAACGCAAACGCATAGGGCGCCCGCTCGACCATCGAGTCGGTGAAGTCGCGCAACCCGCTGGCCTGTCCCACCACCCAGGTCGGGAAGTCCGGCCGGTCCTCGCGCAGCTCACCCACAAGAGCCCGCGCCGGGTCGCCGAGCGCGCCGCCGGGCACGTCGAGCGACACGACCGAGTACCCGTCACGCATCGCCTCGACCCCACGCACACTGGCGCCCGCGGGCAGGGCCAGCTCCGCGGCATACGACTGCGCTTGCGCCACAGACGCTTTCGCGACGACGGTGACGTCCGCGCCACCCAGCTGCGGGTAGTCGCGGTCGAGACTTTCGAAGAACTGCCGTGACGGGTTGCTCGTCGGCAGCAGCTCCTCACCCGAGGAGGTGAGCCGCAGGTCGAGCGCGGGCAGCGCCAGCGCCACGAGCATTGCCAGCGACCCGATAATGATGGGGATCGGTCGGCGGTGCACCCACTGCGCCAGCCGCGAGAAGACGCCGTGCTCGGGCGCCACCTCGGTGCCGCGGCGCAACAGCCGCCGCGCACCGAGCACGCACAGCGCCGGGATCAGCGTGAGCGCCACGACCATCGCGATCAGCACGACCGACAGCCCGGCCGCGCCGATGGCCTTCATGATCTCGGCCTCGAAGACAATGAGCCCACCGAGCGAGATCGCCACCGTGAGACCCGAGAACACGATGGTGCGCCCGGCCGAGTCCACGGTGCGCGCCGTCGCCTCCGCGACCATCGACGCCGGGATGTCGCGCGCCGGCATGCCCTGTGCCCGCGCCCTCAGCTCCTCACGGAACCGGCTCACCATGAGCAGCCCGTAGTCGATGCACAGCCCCAGCCCGAGGACCGTGACGACGTTGACGGCGGTGGTGTCGAGGTCGATGAGGTAGGAGAACCCCAGCAGCGAGGCGAGCGCGCCGGCGATCGAGGCGATGGCCCCGACGATGGGCATGCCGGCCGCGACGAACCCGCCGAAGACCACGATCATCACGAGGAAGCTCACCGGCAGCGCTATGCCCTCGCCAGTGCGCAGGTCGACCTCGAGCTGGTCGGTGATCGCGGAGATGAGGTCGGAGAGCCCGCCGGCGGTGACGCGGGCTCCCGGGTCTGCGGCAGTGAGCGGGGCGTATGCCGCTCGCACCCGTTGCTCGACGGCCTCCTGCTCGGCGCGGTCGGGGTCGCCGGCGAGGGTCACCACGCTCGCGAAGCCATCCTTGCCGGGCACCGGAGGCGTCACCTCCGCGACACCGGGAACCGCCTTGACCGACGCGAGGACCCGCGACACGGCCGGGTCCTTGGCGTCGACCCCGTCGACGCGGACCGTGTAGGTCTTCAGCGCCGACTCGCCGTGCTCGACGATGAGGTCGCGGCCCTGGAGGTTCTCGCCCGCGACGCTGGGCTCGCCCGTGGTGAGCCGGTCGAACAGCCGGTCGTTGCCGAAGGCGCCGAGCGCGGTCGCGAAGCCGAGCCCGATCAGCACCACCCAGGTGAGGACCACCGTCTTGGGTCGGCGGGCGAGCGCACGCCCCAGCCGGGACAGGAGTGAGGCCGCGTCGGTCACGCGGGATAGCCTGCCAGTCGTGGGAAGTGCGGCCGGAGATGACCTGTTCGCGGCAGCGAACGATCAGCGCAGTGGCGCCACTCGCGACCCCGGCGACGGTATGCCGTCGGGAGCCTCCCTGCCGCCGCTCGCCGTGCGCATGCGACCGCGGTCGCTGGACGAGGTCCGCGGCCAGGGCGACGTCCTGCGTCCCGGCAGTCCGCTGCGCCGGCTCATCGAGGGCTCGGGTGGGTCGGCCGGTCCGCTGTCGGCGATCATCTGGGGTCCGCCCGGCACCGGCAAGACCACGCTGGCGCACCTCGTGGCGAACGCTGCTGAGCGCCGGTTCGTCGAGCTCTCCGCCGTCACCGCCGGCGTCAAGGACGTCCGCCAGGTCATGGACCAGGCGCTGCGCGACCGTGACATGTACGACCGCCAGACCGTGCTGTTCCTCGACGAGATCCACCGGTTCACCAAGGCCCAGCAGGACGCCCTGCTGCCCGGCGTCGAGAACCGACAGGTCATCCTCGTCGCCGCCACCACCGAGAACCCTTCGTTCTCGGTCATCGCGCCGCTGCTGTCCCGCTCGATGCTCATCACTCTCGGTCCGCTCACCGACGAGGAGGTCGCCGACGTCCTCGACTCGGCGGTGACCGACCCGCGTGGCCTCGACGCGGCATACACCCTCAGTGACGAGGCCAAGGAGCACCTCGTGCGCATCGCCGGGGGAGACGCGCGCCGCGCGCTCACCTCGCTCGAGGCGGCCGCGGGGGTGGCGCAGGACGAGGTGGCGCCGGGGTCGAGCGACGAGGGGCCGGTCACGATCACGCTCGCCCACGCGGAGCAGGCGGTGGCGCACGCGGCGGTGCGTTACGACCGCACGGGTGACCAGCACTACGACGTGGCGTCGGCGTTCATCAAGTCGATGCGCGGGTCCGACGTCGACGCCGCGCTGCACTACCTCGCGCGGCAGTTGGAGGCGGGGGAGGACCCACGGTTCATCGCCCGCCGCATCGTCATCGCCGCCAGCGAGGACGTCGGCATGGGTGACCCGACAGCGCTGCAGACGGCCGTCGCCGCCATGCACGCGGTCGCCCAGATCGGCATGCCGGAGGCGCGGATCATCCTGGCCCAGGCGGTCGTGCACAACGCGCTCGCACCCAAGAGCAACGCGGCCTACGTCGGCATCAACGAGGCCATCGCCGACGTGCGCGCGGGCAAGGGCGGGCTCGTGCCACCGCACCTGCGCGGCAGCGGGTATGCCGGCGCGACCCGGCTCGGGCACGGCAAGGGCTATGTCTACGCGCACGACCAGGAGGACGCCGTGGCGCGGCAGGACTACCTGCCCGAGGACCTCCAGGGGAAGACCGACTACTACCGCCCCACCGACCGCGGCTTCGAGGCCCGGCTCAAGGAGCGCTGGGACTGGCTCAAGGGCCGCATCAGGGGTGGATAGGCCCGCGCTGGCACGACCGCCATGCAGGTAGGGTGCTCGGCATGGATTCAGTGAGTCTGGGTGACATCGCGGGCATGATCGCCGCGCTGGCCTTCGCGTTCCTCGTCTTCCGGCTGGGCGCGGTGATCGGCAAGGCCGGCAAGATCCTCGACGAGACGCGGGTCAGCCTGCGCACGACGACCGACAACGTGCAGCCCACGCTCACCAAGCTCACCGACACGGTCAGCCTCACCAACGACCAGCTCGCCAAGGTCGACGGCATCACCACCAACGTCGGCGCGATGACGACCAACGCCAGTGCCCTCACCTCCCTCTTCGCAGCCACCCTCGGCAGCCCGGTCGTCAAGGTCGCCGCGTTCACCTACGGCGTCCGCACCGCGCTCGCGGGCGGTGGCGCCCGCTCCGCTGGCGGCCGGCGCCGCCGCAGGGGCTGATCGGCCGTGCGACGTCTGTTCTGGACCGCGCTGGGCGCGGCTGCCGGTGTGTATGCCGTGCGCCGCGTCACCAAGGCCGCGGAGGCCTACACCCCGGCCGGCATGGCGAACGGCCTGTCCTCCCTCGGCGACGGCCTGCGCGAGCTCGCCGACGCCGTCCGCGAGGGCATGGACGAGCGTGAGGCGGAGCTGAAGCTCGCCCTCGGCATCGACACCGAGACCGCGCAGGAGGGTGCCCGGCTCGACGCCGAGGCCGCCCGGGCCCTGCTCGACGACCCCACCGGTCGGCGAGCTCGCTAGGGGCGCCGGCGCGCACGCGCACGGCCCCCGCCCCGGCATACCCTTTAGCTCACCTCGACCAGACTGGAAAGACTCATGGAAACCGCCGAGATCAGGCGCCGCTGGCTGTCCTTCTTCGAGCGCAAGGGACACAGCGTCGTCCCGTCCGCTCCGCTCATCTACGACGACCCGAACCTGTTGTTCGTCAACGCCGGCATGGTGCCGTTCAAGCCCTACTTCCTCGGGCAGCAGACGCCACCGTGGGACCGCGCCACGTCGGTGCAGAAGTGCGTGCGCACCGGTGACATCGAGGAGGTCGGCAAGACCTCCCGGCACGGCACGTTCTTCCAGATGAACGGCAACTTCAGCTTCGGCGACTACTTCAAGAAGGAAGCCATCGAGCTGGCGTGGGAGCTGCTCACCACCTCGCAGGACGAGGGCGGCTACGGCCTGGACCCCGACCGCATCTGGGCCACGGTCTACGAGGACGACGACGAGGCGGCGCAGCTGTGGGAGAAGTACACCGGCGTCCCGCCTGAGCGCATCGTGCGCCGCGGCAAGGCCGACAACTACTGGCACATGGGCGTCGCCGGTCCGGGTGGACCGTGCAGCGAGATCTTCTACGACCGCGGACCGGAGTACGGCCGCGACGGCGGGCCCGAGGTCGACGAGGACCGGTTCATGGAGATCTGGAACCTCGTCTTCATGCAGTACGACCTGTCCGAGGTGCGGACCAAGGTCGACTTCGACGTGTCCGGGCCGCTGCCCAAGCAGAACATCGACACCGGCATGGGCCTGGAGCGGATCGCCTCGATCCTGCAGGGCGTCGACAACATGTACGAGATCGACGAGGTCTACCCGGTGCTCGAGCGGGCAGCCGAGCTGACCGGCAAGAAGTACGGCGCGAACTCCGCGCACGACGCGGAGCACAGCCACCCCGACGACGTGCGGCTGCGCGTGGTCGCCGACCACGTGCGCTCCAGCCTCATGCTCATCGGCGACGGCGTGACGCCCGGCAACGAGGGGCGCGGTTACGTGCTGCGCCGCATGCTGCGTCGCGCGGTGCGCTCGATGCGGCTGCTGGGCTACGACGAGCCGAGCCTGCCGCTGCTGCTGCCGGTCTCGATGGAGCGGATGAGCCAGTCCTACCCCGAGCTGCGCACCGGTTTCGACCGGATCAGCCAGATCGCGTATGCCGAGGAGGAGGCCTTCCGGCGCACGCTCGCCTCGGGCACGACGATCCTCGACACCGCGGTGAACCGCACCAAGCAGTCCGGCGGCACGACGCTCGCGGGCGACCAGGCGTTCGCGCTGCACGACACCTACGGCTTCCCGATCGACCTGACCCTGGAGATGGCGGCCGAGCAGGGCCTGGAGGTCGACCGCGAGGGCTTCACCCGGCTCATGCAGGAGCAACGCGACCGCGCGAAGGCGGACGCGAAGGCCAAGAAGGGCGGCCACGCGAACACCGAGGTCTGGAAGGACCTGCGGGCGCTCGGCGCGACCGACTGGCAGGCATACTCCGAGCTGACCACCGAGTCGAAGGTCGTCGGTCTCGTCGTCGACGGCCAGCGGGTCGAGGAGCTCGAGCCGGGCCAGCGCGGCCAGGTCGTGCTCGACCGCAGCCCGTTCTACGCCGAGTCCGGTGGGCAGGTCGCCGACGAGGGCATCATCACCGGCGACGGCGTGCACCTCAAGGTCGTCGACGTGCAGCGCCCGGTCAAGGGCCTCGTCGTGCACACGGTCGAGGCGCTCACCGGGCCGGTCCGCACCGGCCTGGAGGTCAGCGCGGAGGTCGACCCCGAGTGGCGCATCTCCGCCTGCCAGGCGCACTCCGGCACCCACGTGGTGCACGCCGCGCTGCGCCAGGTGCTCGGCCCGTCGGCGCTGCAGTCCGGCTCGTACAACAAGCCCGGTTACCTGCGGCTCGACTTCGCGTGGAACCAGGCCCTGTCACAGGCGACCCGCAGCGAGATCGAGGAGGTCGCCAACCTCGCGGTCCGCCAGGACCTGCCGGTGTCGGCGCAGTACATGACGCTGCCGCAGGCGCGCGACTTCGGTGCGCTCGCGCTCTTCGGTGAGACCTACGACGAGCAGGTGCGCGTCATCGAGATCGGCGGCCCCTGGTCGCGCGAGCTGTGCGGTGGCACGCACGTCGGCCACTCCAGCCAGATCGGCGCACTCACCGTCACCGGTGAGTCGTCCGTCGGGTCCGGCGTGCGCCGACTCGAGGCATTCGTCGGCATGGACGCGCTGCGCTACCTCGCCACCGAGCGGGCACTGGTCGCCGAGCTCACCGACATCGTCAAGGTGCAGCCGGGCGAGCTCAAGGAGCGCGTCTCCCAGCTCGTGACCCGGCTGCGCGACGCCGAGCGCGAGATCGAGCGCATGCACCGCGAGCAGGTGCAGGCCCAGACCGGCAAGCTGGTCGAGTACGCCCGGGACCTCGACGGCGTCCGGGTCCTCACCCACGACGCCGGCGAGGGAGCCACCGCCGACGACCTGCGCACCATGGCGCTGGACCTGCGCGGCCGACTCGGCGACAGCGCGCCAGCCGTCGTGGCGCTCACCGCCGTCGGCAACGGCCGCCCGGTCGTCGTGGTCGCCACCAACGGACCCGCCCGCGACCGTGGCATCAAGGCCGGCGCCCTCGTGCGCTCCGCGGCCCAGACCCTCGGTGGCGGTGGCGGCGGCAAGGACGACCTGGCCCAGGGCGGCGGCACCGACCCGTCCCAGACCGGCGCCGCGCTCGGCGCGGTCGACGCGGCGGTCCGCGCCGCGACCGCGGGGTGAGTCGGCCCGGCCGGCGCATCGGCGTCGACGTCGGCAGCGTGCGGGTCGGGGTCGCCGTGAGCGACCCCGACG
>JAEZWF010000026.1 GCA_023420415.1 Actinomycetes bacterium
GGCCTGACGAGCGCGGACAGCATGCCGCCCAGGTCGTCGGGGCTCTCCCCCGGCGGCCTGGGCGGCGCATGTCCCGGCCTTCGCCGCGGCCCGGCCGGCGTCGGCGGACGGATCCTCTCCTCGCGGGCTACTTCGTGACGCTGGTGAAGCCGCGCAGACGGAGGCTGTTGCCGACGACGAACACGGAGGAGAACGCCATCGCAGCCCCGGCGAGCATCGGGTTGAGCATGCCCAGTGCCGCCACCGGGATGGCCGCGACGTTGTAGGCGAAGGCCCAGAACAGGTTGGTCTTGATCGTGCCGAGGGTCTTGCGGGAGAGCCGGATCGCGTCGACGGCGCTGCGCAGATCGCCGCGCACGAGGGTGATGTCGGAGGCCTCGATGGCGACGTCGGTGCCGGTGCCCATCGCCAGGCCCAGGTCGGCCTGCGCGAGGGCCGGGGCGTCGTTGACGCCGTCTCCGACCATCGCGACGACCTTGCCCTCGTCCTGGAGGCGGGCGACCACGTCGACCTTGTCCTTGGGGAGGACCTCGGCGATGACCTGGTCGATGCCGACCTCGGCGGCGATCCGCCGGGCCACGGCCTGGTTGTCGCCGGTGAGCAGCACCGGGGTCAGGCCGAGGCCCTTCAGCCCGGCGATGGCCTCGGCGCTGGTGGGCTTGACGGCGTCGGCGACCACGAGCACGCCGCGGGCCTTCCCGTCCCAGCCGACGGCGACGACGGTCTTTCCTTCCGCCTCGGCCGCGGCCTTGGCGGCGGCGAGGTCGGGGGAGAGGCGCTGGGACCAGTCGGCCAGCAGGGATTCGCGGCCCACGAGCACCGCGTGGCCGTCGACGACGCCCTGCACTCCCTTGCCCTCGATGTTGGCGAAGTCCTCGGGCGTCGGCAGCGCGCCGACCTCGTGGACCGCGCCCTGGGCGACGGCCTGGGCGATCGGGTGCTCGGAGGCGTCCTCCAGGGCACCGGCCAAGCGGAGCAGCTCGGCGTGGTCGGTTCCGGGCTCGGCGACGGCGTCGACCAGGGTCATCCTGCCGGTGGTGACGGTGCCGGTCTTGTCCAGCACGACGGTGTCGACCTTGCGGGTGGACTCCAGGACCTCCGGGCCCTTGATCAGCACGCCCATCTGCGCGCCGCGGCCGGTGCCGACCAGCAGCGCCGTCGGCGTCGCGAGCCCCAGCGCGCAGGGGCAGGCGATGACGAGGACGGCGACCGCGGCGGTGAACGCGGCCGAGACGCCGGCTCCGGAGACCAGCCACGCCGCCAGGGCGAGGAGCGCGACGGCGATGACGATCGGGACGAACACGCCGGAGATCCGGTCGGCCAGGCGCTGGACCTGCGCCTTGCCGGACTGGGCGGCCTCGACCAGCTCGGCCATCTGGGCCAGCTGGGTGTCGGAGCCCACCCGGGTCGCGCGCACCACCAGGCGTCCGCCGGCGTTCACCGTGGCTCCGGTGACCGGGTCGCCCTCGCCGACCTCGACCGGCACGGACTCGCCGGTGAGCATGGACGCGTCCACCGCCGACGTGCCGGCGACGACGGTGCCGTCGGTGGCGATCTTCTCGCCCGGGCGGACGACGAACTCGTCGCCCACTGCCAGCTCGGAGGTCGGGATCTTCACCTCGGCCCCTCCGCGAAGCACCGAGACCTCCTTCGCGCCGAGCTCCAGCAGCGCGCGCAGCGCTGCCCCGGCCTGGCGCTTGGAGCGCTTCTCGAAGTAGCGGCCGGCCAGGATGAACATCGTCACCCCGGCGGCGGCCTCGAGGTAGATGTTGCCCGCGCCGTCGGAGCGGGCCAGGGCGAACTCGAACGGGTGCTTCATGCCCGGCATGCCGGCGTGGCCGAAGAACAGCGCGTACAGCGACCACAGGAACGCCGCCGAAGTGCCCATCGAGATGAGCGTGTCCATCGTCGCGGTGCCGTGCCTGAGGTTGGTCCAGGCCGCCTTGTGGAACGGCCAGCCCGCCCAGACGATCACCGGCGCGGCCAGCGCGAGGGAGGCCCATTGCCAGTAGGTGAACTGCAGGGCGGGGATCATCGCCATCGCGATCACCGGGACGGTGAGCACGATCGACCCGATCAGCCTCTGCCTGAGCGAGGTCAGCTCGGGGTCGTCGGCCGGGCCCTGGTCGTCGGCCCCGCCTTCTGTCGTCGCGTCCTTGGGCTTCGGCAGGGCGGCGGTGTAGCCGGTCTTCTCGACCTCGGCGACCAGCAATGCCGGGTCGTAGCCCGCGGGCACGGTGACCTTGGCCTTCTCGGTGGCGTAGTTGACGGCGGCGGTGACGCCGTCGAGCTTGTTGAGCTTGCGCTCGATCCGGTTCGCGCAGGAGGCGCAGGTCATCCCGCCGATCTCCAGCTCGATGCCGGCGTCCGCGCTGAGCGGCGCTGGTGCAGTCATCCTCGGTCCCTTCTCTCCTCCGGGCACTGCGGCGGCGTCCGGTTCGTGCGCAGGGGCGGTCGATCCCGCATGCGATCGGTCGTCCACGCTCAGCCCGTCGCCGTCGATGCCGACGGGGGGAGCCTGAGCTGCGCTGGCGGCGTCGTCAGGCGCGCACGGCTGTGTAGCCGGCGTCCTCGACGGCGGCCAGGACCTTCGCGTCGTCGATCTCGCCGGAGCCGGAGACGACGAGCCTGCCGGTCTGCGCGCTGACCTCGACGTCCTCGACGCCGGGGACCTCGCTGACCTCCTCGCGGACCGACATCTCGCAGTGCCCGCAGGTCATGCCCGTCACCTGGTACTCGTTCGCAGCCATCGGATACTCTCCTCGTCGTAGTACCCCCGGTGGGTACCTCTACGAGAGCAACCATATACCCCTCCTGGGTATTCCTGCAAGGCCGGCCCGGTTCCTCGTCGGACCGATCCGAGGCGTCGGCCGGATACGCCACCGGGGTATGCTGGCGGCGTGGCGACCGCGACCGACCAACCCCGCCGCAGCCGGCACCGGCTGCAGGCGGCCGTCCTCGCCGCGCTGCTGATCGCGGGCCTCCTGGGCATGCACGCGCTGGTCGGCGGGCCCGCCGCGGCGACCGCGTCGACGACCCCCTCGGCTCACGCGCCCCTGTCATCGCACGGCATGACCGGCGCGGCGACCGCGTCTCCCGTGGTGACCGCGTCCGGAGCGCACGGCATGGTGCACGGGTCCGGCGGCTGCGCGGACGCCATGAGCGGCGGCGGCTCCACCTGCGTCTCCGCGCCCACCGGCAAGAGCATCCCCGCCCTGCCGGTCCCGGGCGCTGCGAGCCTGCCCGACCTCGCCCCCGCAGCCGCTCCGACGCCGCCGTCCCAGACGCCTCGCCGGCTCGCGCTGACCCACCTGGAGCTGTCGATCCATCGAACGTGAGCAGCGGTGAGCGCCGAAACGGCGCTCACCGCCTTCCTCGGCGGGTCTCATGACCCCTGCCGCACCTGCCACGACACCGCGTCCCCCACGCCGGCCCTCTCCGGGGCCACGCGGCCCCGCCGCGCCCGATCACCGGTGATCGTCGAGCGCACCGGCTCGATGCCGTGGCACCGCTCACCATCGACCCAGAAGGACATCACCCATGCACTCCAGCCTGAACCGCCGCCAGTTCCTGTCCGTCGGCGCACTGGCCCTCACCGCCGTCGGCCTCGCCGGCTGCAGCTCCACCACCAAGAAGACGACCTCGTTCGTCCGGCCCGACAGCGCCGCGGTCACCGCGGCCGAGGCCAAGCGCCGTCGCACCGGCACGGTCGTGCAGCGCGCCCTGACCGCCGAACCGGTCGAACTCGACCTCGGCGGGAAGACGGCCAAGACCTGGGCCTACCGCGGAGGCTCCCCGGCCGAGCCGCTGCGCGGCGACGTCGGCGACACCCTGAAGATCGACCTGACCAACGATCTCCCCGACCCGACCACCGTGCACTGGCACGGCCTCGCCCTGCGCAACGACATGGACGGCGTGCCGAACCTCACCCAGAAGCCCGTCGGGCCGGGCGAGACCTTCTCCTATGAATTCACGCTCCCCGAGCCGGGCACGTTCTGGTTCCACCCGCACGTCGGCACCCAGCTCGACCGCGGCCTGTACGCGCCGCTGATCATCGACGCCCCGAACGAGAAGGCCGACTACGACAAGGAGTGGGTCATCGTCCTGGACGACTGGCTCGACGGCGTCACCGCGACACCGGACGAAGTCCTCGCCGAGCTCAAGAAGGGGATGATGGACCACGGCGGCATGGACATGGGGCCGATGCGGATGGGCAACACCCTGATGGGCGCGACCTCGCCGCTGCTCGGCGGCGACGCCGGCGACGTCTACTACCCCCTCTACCTGATCAACGGCAAACCCGCGAACGACCCCCAGACGTTCGCCGCCAAGCCCGGCGAGCGGATCAGGCTCCGGGTCATCAACGCCGGCGGCGACACCGCCTTCCGGTTCGGCGTCGCCGGGCACGAGATCACGATCACCCACTCCGACGGCTTCCCCGTGGAGCCGCACGAGGCCGAGAGCGTCGTGCTCGGCATGGGGGAGCGCTACGACGCGGTCGTCACCGCCGGCGACGGCGCGTTCGCCGTGGTCGCGGAGGCCCTGGGCAAGCAGGACCAGGCCCTGGCCGTGCTGCGCACCGGATCCGGCAGCGCTCCCTCGAAGAGCGCGAAGCTCCCGCAGACGAAGAGTCCCGCCACGGCGGCCGACCTCAGGGCAGCGAGCGGGGCCGCTCTTCCCGAGCGCGGCGTCGACCGCACCCTCGCGCTCGAGCTGAACGGAGGCATGGAGAAGTACGACTGGGCGATCAACGGCAAGCGCATGGACATGGACCAGCCGATGCGCGACGCCCTGGGCGTCGTCGAGGGCGAGCGCGTCGCCCTCGAGTTCAAGAACTCGACGACGATGTGGCACCCGATGCACCTGCACGGGCACACCTACCAGCTTCCCGGCGGCGGGCCCCGCAAGGACACCGCGATCGTCCTGCCCCGCACGACGCTGCGCGTCGAGTTCGACGCCGACAACCCCGGCCGGTGGCTCACGCACTGCCACAACGTCTACCACGGGGAAGCCGGGATGATGGCGGCGATCGCCTACCAGGAGAACTGAGGCATCGGGGCCGCGCACCTCTTCGGGTGCGCGGCCCCGCGCCTCAATTGCGTCGGTCAGGCCACCGCAGCACTGGCCCGACGGGCCGGCGGCCCGCAGCTTCATCCGCCCCGACAGGGCCTCGGCAGGGTCTGGGAGAGCCGGGCGGATGCCCCCGACACGGCGCATCGGAGCAGACAGTGCAGCACACGTCGCGCCGTTCGTCACGACTCCTGAGCGGTCTCCTTCTCGGTCTCGCCCTGCGCCTGCCCGGTGGGGCGGATGCGGCGCAGCCCGACGGCGGCGATGATCGCGGCGACGGCGGCGATGGCCGCGGAGACAGCCCCGGCGGCGTTGAGCCCGCTGGTGAACGCCTGCTGGGCCGCGGCCGTCAGCGCCTCTCCGACGTCGCCCGGCAGCTGCCCGGCGGCGGAGATGGCCCCGTCGATTCCGGTCCGCGCCGCTGCCGCCGCCTCCGGTGGCAGTCCATCAGGCAAAGAGCTGCTGATCTGGCTGCGGTAGGCGGCGATACCGACGCTGCCGAGGACCGCGACGCCGAGGGAGATTCCCAGATCGTTGACGGTCGTCGCGAGCCCGGAGGCACCGCCGGCCTTCGCCGGCGGGACCGAGCTCACCACCAGGTCCGTGGTCAGCGCCATCGACGGCGCGACCCCGGGGTAGGTGACGACGAAGCTCGCGATCACCAGGGCCAGGCCGGTGCCGGCGTCGAGCTGGGTGAACAGGATGTAGCCGACGACTTGGGTGAGCAGCCCGACGGCGATCACGTTGCCCGGCCGGAATCTCCGGGCGAGCATCGGCGAGAGGGTCGAGACGACGATGAGGACTGCCGCGGCGGGCAGGATCGACAGCCCGGCCTGCATGGGCGAGAGCCCCTGGACCTGCTGCAGGTACTGGGTGAACAGGGAGTACACCCCACCCAGCGCCGCGGCCGACAGGAGGAACACCGCGAGTGCTCCGCTGACGGTGCGGTTGGCGAACAGCCGCACGTCGAGCAGGGGCTGGGTCGCGCGCAGCTGCCGGATCACGAACCACAGCCCGACCAGTGCTCCGGCGATCAGGAGGCCGATGGACGGACCGGCCGGCTCCTGGGCCGCGAAGCGCTTGACGCCGTAGATGATGGCCAGCAGCGACGCGACCAGGAGCAGTGCGCTGAGCAGGTCGATCTTCGCGGTCGGATCTCTGTGCTCAGGCAGCAGCAGCGGCGCGCCGATGGCCACCAGCGCCATCACGGGCACCGCGACCAGGAACGTCGCCTGCCAGCCGAAGACCTCCAGCAGCAGGCCGGACAGGAGTGGTCCGAGGGCGACGCCGGCGGAGATCCCGCCGGCCCACACGCCGATCGCGACGCCTCGTGCCTTCGGGTCGGCGAAGAGCACGAAGATCAGTCCCAGCGTGGACGGGAGCATCATGGCCCCTCCCATGCCGAGGACGGCGCGCCAGGCGATCATCAGCTCGGGACTGGTCGTCAACGCCGCAGCGATGGACACGATGCCGAACAGGACCGCGCCGATCACCATGAGCAGCCGCTTGCCGATCCGGTCGCCGAGGACGCCCATGGCGACCAAGAATCCGGCCATGACGAACCCGTAGATGTCGAGGATCCACAGCAGCTGTGCGCTCGTCGGGTTCAGGTCGGCGGCCATGCTCGGCGCGGCCAGGAACAGGATCGTCAGCATCATGAACAGCAGGGTCGACGGGATCACCAGGACCGCCAGTCCCCACCACTGCTTCGCCCCTGCCCGGGGCGGAGGTGCAATCGCCTCAGGCATGGCGGACCTCCTTGTATTGCGTCGTCGTTCTCATGGCTGCATTGGTCCTTTCGTTCTCGACAGGGTCGTCGCGGGCCGGGAGGCCCCTCAGCCGAATTCAAGCATCGGTGTACGACTTCTAACGGCTATACTAACTCGTATATTCCCGTACGAGTTAGAGGTGGGCATGCCGAACGGCAAGGGTGCGGCCGGCGCTGGTGAGCAGAAGCCGGTGCGGCGAGGAAAGACGGCCAACCAGCGGGCAGACGCCCAGCGCAACCGGGCGAAGATCCTCGCGGCGACGTCGGACGCGCTCCGGAAGGACCCCGATGCCTCCGTCGCCGATATCGCAGCCGAGGCGGGGGTCGGCCGGATGACCCTCTACGGGCACTTCATGACGCGTGCCGAGCTCATCGACGCGACGCTCGCCGACAGCCTCGAGCAGGCTGAGGCCGTCCTGGCCGACGTGCCTCTCGACGGTGATCCCGGCGAGGCATTCGATGCCCTGATCGCCTCGAGCTGGATGCTCCTGGAGCGCATCCGCGCCGTGCTCGTGGTGGCTCAGCGCGAGCTGCCGCCGGCGCGCATCCGCGAGATGCATGAGAAGGCCGAAGCCCGCCTGCGCGGCCTGGTCGAGCGCGGCCAGAGCGAGGGCGTCTTCCGTGTCGATATGCCTGTCGACTGGCTCCTCGCGGTCACCCACCTGACAATGAACGCCGCAGCCGAGGAGGTCACTGCGGGCCGGCTCGACGGCGACGACGCGGCCCGCGTCATCGTCGACACCCTCCGCCCGGCATTCACCGCCAACGGCCGCTCCTGACTCGTCGATCGACAGCAGCGTGAACGCCTCGTCGTCCTCGCGAGCCGAGCACGGCCATGCTTCGACGCCGGAGACGAACAATGGTCAGGGCACCGTCGACATCGTCGCCGAGCCCTGCATTGACTTCGTGCGGGCCGGATCGCTCTCCGTCGGTGCCAGCAGCGTTGATCCACGTCGGATCGGGAAGCGCCTTCGTCCTCAGCTCTGCGAGGCTGCGTTCAGGACGAGGGCGAGGTAGAGATCGCTGAGCCGCGGTCTCGCAGGCATCTCGTTCTCAAGACGGGCTCGAAGTCGCCGCCCTGGCCGAATGCCTCGATGGAAGCGGACCACCCCGGCGGCTTACCTCAGTATCATGGTCTTCACGCGTCCTGCCCTGCTGGACTAGGAGTACGAGTCGAGTGCCAATTCGATCGCGAGTCGACTGGCGACTCGACTCACTTGTGAGTGAATGTCACAAACTTGTCGAGTCCGGCTACTTCACTCGTTTTTTGCATTCATACGGTAGGGATGGCGAGCCCTGCGAACGCTGCGGCACGCTAATCGTGCGCGAGCGGTTCATGAACCGCTCCAGCTACTTCTGCCCGAGCTGCCAGCGGAGACCGAGGACAGCGGCGAAGCGACGCGGAGTCTGAGCGGAACGTCCGAATCGGTGCCGGCAGGACCTGGGAGGATTGGCCCATGCCGAGCCCGAGCCTGACCGTCGTCCACCACCTCTACTCGCGTCCCGGGGACCTCCTGCCCGCCTGCGGCATCGTCCCCGGCCCCGACGGCCGCGACTGGCACACCGGGCACGACGCCCAGGTGCTGCTGGCCTTCTCCTCGGCCGGCGAGGGCTGTTGCTCGCTCTGCCTGCAGCTGGCCGCAGACCTGGCCGGCGCGATGGCCCCGATCATCGACGGACTCGACGCCGTCGAGCGCAATGACCTTCGGCGACTGCTGGCGAAAGCGACGAGTGCCGCCACACCCGTTGCCTGATCCGCGCCGCTGAGCTGGTCCGCCGGGCCCAGCAGGACCTCGTTGATGGCCAGCTGACGAGGGCGTGCGAGGACGAAGCTGATCACTTCCGCGACATCCTTGGGCTTGACCGTGGCGGCGCGTACACCTTCTGCGCGGCCCCAGGGGTGGCCTCGTGGCCTTGTGGGTGATGTGGGTGGGCAGCGCGGTGTGTTCTGACGTTCTGACCGGGGACAAAAAGCGCCCCCGCCGCGATGCGACGGGGGTTGGCTCTATGTCTGTGCGAGGAGTCCTGCCCTCGCTTCTGACCGAATAGCCTAGCTTGCTTAGTTGGGAACGGGACCGGCCCTGGGCCTGTCGAAGGCAGGCAGAATCGGCCGTGGTGAGCCCGGCATAGCTGAGAGGGATCGAGCAAGCCGAGAACCCTTCCGAAGCGCGCCTTACTTGCGACGAGATCCTGAATCTCTGTGTCAGGCGAGCCGAATGCGCTGATCGCCCATTACGTACTCGATCACCAGTGTGCCGCCGACGGCCTCGAAGTAGCTGCGGATCGTTCCGATCTTCGCGCTGTCGAGGTCACCGTGCTCGATCTTGGAGACCTGGCGCTGGCCGACGCCGATGCGCTCGGCGAGCTGCGCCTGGGTAAGGCCGGCCCGCTCGCGCAGTTCGCGGAGGCGGTACGCACGGACCTCGGCGAGCATCCGCTCCTTGTGCGCCTCGACGCGCTCCCGGTCCACGGAGTGCTCCGCGACGAAGTCCTTCGGGGTCATGGTCATCTCGGTCATTCTCCTCTCAGCCTGCGCAGGTGGTCGTCGAACAGGTCGTCGGTCAGCGGGATGTTCTTCTTGTACCAGCGGATCCAATTGCCCGCCTTGTCGCCGGCGACCAGCATGATGGCCGACCGCTCGGGGTCGAAGGCGAACAGGATGCACAGCTCGGAGCGGCCAGAGGATCCTGGCCGGAGCTCGGCCGCATCCGCTGTGTGGTTGAAGAATGATCATTCCCCTCAGATCCCTGTCCGACCCTACGTTCAACGCCGAGACGACCTTCGCCGGCAAGCGCTACGCTCACCGTCGCGCTGCTCTGCGGCGAGGCCGACGCTGCGGAGGCGGAGTTCCGGCGTCTCCGCAACTTCGGGTGAGAGCTCACTCTCCCTCCGCGTCGGCGACCACCCGATACACCGTCTGCCTGCTCACGCCGAACATCGCGCCGATCTCG
This sequence comes from Actinomycetes bacterium, assembly GCA_023420415.1. GTDB lineage: Bacteria > Actinomycetota > Actinomycetes > Actinomycetales > Dermatophilaceae > Pedococcus. The sequence goes on from JAEZWF010000026.1 coordinate 9,790, forward strand.
GCGGGAGAGTGGTCGCCCTCGGTGTGGAGCCGGACTACCTGCTTCTTCTGCGCCGCCGACAGCTTGGGTTGGCGACCCGTCATCTTCGCTCGTCGCTCGGGAACGGCCAGCGCCTCCTTCGTCCGGGCGGAGATGAGGTCGCGCTCGAACTCGGCGAAGAGGCCGAGCATGCCGAAGAACAGCTTGTCCATCGGGTCGGTCGGGTCGTAGGGCTTGCCGCCGAGCGAGAGGGTGATGCCTCGCGACTGGAGCTCCTGGGCGATGTCACCGAGGTCGCGGGCGGACCTGCCGAGCCGGTCGAGCTTGGTCACGACGAACACGTCGTCGGGACGCAGTGCCTTCAGCGCGCTCTCCAGACCGGGGCGGTTCCGGTTCTTCCCGGTGAGCCCTTCGTCGAAGTACAGGTGCTCGGGCTCGACGCCGAGGCGGCTGAGCTGCTCGCGCTGGGCCTCGAGGTCCTGCTCGTCGGTGCTCACCCTGGCGTAGCCGATCTTCGTGCTCATATCTCCGACCTCCATTGAGAATTTCTTTGGACACCACTTCTGGACACTCCGGGCCGCTCCGGGGCGCGGTGTTCCGAGAGGTCCGCGAGACGGTCGTCAACTGGACACCGCACTGGGCGTCCTCGTGGCCAGACTCTCGACCAGCTCGTCGACGCCGACGATGGAATCGACGACGTGGACTTCGGCACCGGCGCGGCGCATCTTCTCGGTGACCTCCTGCTGCAGCCGCCGCAGCTTCCCGCCTGGCCGCTTGGCCTCGACGAACACGGTGCGTGCAGGTGTGACGACCACTCGGTCGGGGACTCCGGCCCGGCCCGGGCTGGTGAACTTCATGCACAGGAAGCCCATCTCCCGGCACCGGGCCAGGAGATGGGCTTCGACCTTCTGCTCGAGCATCGTCACTTGAAGTACCCGGCGATGTCCTCGCCGGCGTCCTTGCAGTAGCCGACGAACTTGGCCTTCTCGCCGGCGACGTCAGTGGTCGCGGTCTCCAGGAGCCCCACGCGCATCTGCGTGTCGGTCACCTCGGCGCGCGTGGTCTCGGTGGGGGCGTTGCCCGTCCAGGGGTCGTCCGTCTCGCCGTGGCCGTTGTCGACCCACCGCACGGTCCGGTCCTTGTTCGTGCCCTCGAGGGTCGCCGTCGCCTCCCGGGCGGCGGTCCCGGTGCACAGCACCTCGCGGTAGGTCACCTCCTTGCCGTCGACGTGCCACTGCAGCATCCACGGACCGACCACCTTGCTCGGCGAGAGGAGGCCACCAGGCTTCATCGCCTTGACGTAGCTGGTGCCGGTCTCGGGCTCGAGGTCGACGATGGGACCGCCGCTCTTGCTCGGCTCTGGCGACTCGCTCTCGCTCGGGACGGCAGTCTCGGAGGGCTCGGGCTTCTCGGTCGGTACCGGGTCGGCCGGAGAGCTGCTCTGGGGCTTGCCGTCCGCCTCGCTCGAGGCGGGCTCGACGACGACGCAGCCGGTCAGGGTCACCGCCGCCAGCGCGAGGCCGGCGACGGTGGCGGAGATCTTGGTCGTGGTGCTCATCGCGCACCGTCCTTCCGGGCAGAGATCAGCTTCCTGATCAAGCGGGAGGCGAGGCTCCGCAAGCTGCGAGAGACCGCCTCGGGGACGAGCAGCGTCGCGGCGAGGCTGCCGACGAAGGCTCCAACGATGAACTCCATGGGTCACTGCCCCGCCTTCCGCACCATGTTCGCCCGGACCCACGCGAGGATCTGGTCCTGCGCGATGATCAGGCCGCCGACGATGAGGCCGACGGCGAGGGCGATCCACCACGTGGTGAGCAGGCCGATGCCGAACGCGACTGCGGTCCGCAGGACCATGAAGCCGATGGTGTAGATCAGCGCGAACAGGACGAGCTTGAACAGCGAGGACTTGACGATCGCCGCCTGGATCTCGTCGTAGATGCGGCGCAGGGTCGACTTGGTGAACGCGAGGTCGTCGTCCTCGGGCTTCTCGGGCAGGCGGAGAATCCCCGCCTTGAACATGTAGCTGATGAGCGTGACGAGGAAGATGGTCACCCCCGAGGCCGCCATCTCGGCGAAGCCGGACAGCGAGAGCTGCCAGGCGACGATCGTCAGGCCCGCCGAGATGAAGAGCGTGACGAGGATGTTCCAGCCCTTGCCGCCGCCGAAGGACACGGCGTTGTGGATGTGGACCTCGGGCCTCGAGTCCGAGTTGCTTGCCGGGGTGTTCTCCGGCCGGTCGATGGTGCTCACCGTTCTTCTCCCTACTTCCGTCCCTTCTGTGCGGTTTCCCTCGGGGGCTGTCCCCGCCCGCTCGTCTCGGCTTGTTCGGCGCGCCGGCTCCGCCTCTTGCAGCTCGCCCGTCAGCGGGCGATGCTCTGGTCGTCGTCCAGCCCGGCGTCCTCGTCTGCGAAGACCGGAAGTTCGTCGTCGAACGTGGGCTCCACGTCGTCCGGTTCATCGGTCGCCAGTGCGGTGAACGTGAGCTTCGGCAGCGCTTTCGGCCGCTCGCCGTTCGTCCGAGCCGCCGGTGCCTCGCCGTCGTACGGATCGAGCCGCACCTTGTCCCTGTCGGGCGTCTTGATGAACTCGCCGTGCTTGTCCCTCTCGGGCTTCGGCGCTGCGCCCTTGGGCGCCGCCGCCCATCCATTCGCCCACACGAGCCAGCCGGTGAGGAACAGCCCGAGGGTGAGCTGGATCCACAGCCAAGTCGGCACGAACACCGGGAGGTACACGTGCAGCGCCGGGGGCCAGGGCTCGAACCACGCTCCCGGACCGGGCTTGAGCACCATCTGGGCGGCGATGCCCGCCACGAGCGCGCACGATCCTGCGACGATCCACGGCCAGTCGAGCAGCCGTCCCATCGTCGGCGAACGCTGCCAGAGCAGGAAGTAGAGCCCAGCAGCGATCGCTGCCGCCGGGCCGATGGCCAGGCCCGCGACGCCGAAGAGGACCGGGACGCCGGCCAGGCGGAACAGCTGCTCGGCGGCCCCGTCGTCGGTCGCGAGCATCCGGCGGAACAGCGAGGGCGTGATGTCCTCGTGCAGCGACGACTCGGCCACTCCGCTGCCGCCTCGGCTGAGACGCCGAGCCCGGCGACCCAGCAGCTCGGCCCGACGGCGCGAGCTCCTTCCCGGCCTCGACCGGGCCATCACCCATGCCGCGCGCTCGCGCTCCCAGCGGGTCGCGGTGCCGCTCACGGCTGATCGCCTCCCGCGCACGGCTGGAGCTCCTGGACGGACTGCGCCGGGAGGCACTGCTCGAACTGGTCGACGGCCATGTCGGACCCGAACGCTCCGCCGGTGACGAAGCCGAAGAAGAAGATCCCGCCGACCACGACGACGAATCCGATGAACTTGAACGCGAGCTTGCCCACTGGGGCCACCTGCCTTCCGGGTATCGAGGCGACCCGGGCAGGAGAGCTCCGGGGCACCAGTCGGTGATGTCGAGTGAAGGCCTGTGGCGATCCGGGAGCTCGATGAGTACCTCAATCATCTCGTATGTCTTGAAATAAATCAAGGGCTACGGGATGATTAATCTATGCGGATCGAAATCACCGAGGCGTACGCCGCCCGACTGGCGCGGCTGGCCGAGGCCGCAGGCATGTCCAGTGCCAGGTGGGTGCGCGCGGCCATCAGGGCGGCGGGCGCTGACCCGGTGCTGGCGGAGAGGATCGCGGACTCCGCGCCGCCGTCCGAGCACGGCGGGCCACGACCAGGGGCCGGACGGCCCCGCACAGCGGGCGGCCACGAAGCCGCCGGTCCCCAGTAGGGGCGTCGGACGCCACGACACGGCGATAGGACGAGGCCCCGGGACCCCGGACGCACCTCGAGGAACGGAGGAGGAAGAGGGAGGCCGGCGATGAAGAACCTCATCGACAGGCTCAAGAGCACGACCGAGGACGATCAGGGCGCGACGCCGTCGCAGCCGGGGCGCGCCTGGCCCGAGATGCACTACGCGGGGAGCCTGCGCGAGGACCAGGACCCGCTCGACGAGGGGATCAACGCGGGACGCCGCAAGGGCGAGAAGGCACTCAGCGGATGGCACATGCTCCTCGCCGGTCTCACCGGGTCGGGCAAGGGCCGCCGGGTGATCATCCCCGGGATCCTGATGTGGGGCGACCAGCCTGCGATCGTCATGAGCGCCAAGGGCGACCTCGTCGAGGCGACGATCCGCAAGCGCGCAGAGCGCGGTCCGGTGTACCTGCTCGACCTGTCCAACGAGGTCCAGGAGGCGGAGCTCCGGGGCGTGGACGTCACCCGCGTGGTGAGCGATCCGTGCGTGCTCGTCTCCTCCGACGACGAGGCGATGATGATGAGCGACCTGCTCCAGGCGACCGCGAAGGTCGGGGCGGCGTCGGGCGGAGGCTCGGACGGCGGGGACTCGACGTGGGAGAACCTCGCGGCGAGGCCGTTGGCCGCTCTGATCCGCGCGGGCGGCGTCCTCCCGCACCCTCACACGCAGGAGCCGGTGAGCGGCGGCGGCGTCCGCTGGGTCCTCGACGCGATCGACCGCCTGCCGCGCGAGAAGAAGGACCGCGACGATCCGACCGATCCCGAGGAGCAGGACCTCGTCACGCCGAACTGGCCCAACGCCTACCTGCGCGCCAACTCGCTGCTGCGGTCGCGTCACGCGGGAGCGTTCAAGGCAGTGATGGACATGGTCCCGAAGCAGCGGGACTCGGTGGCGATCAACCTGCGCAACGCGCTCAAGGCGTGGTCGCTCGACGCGGTGATCGGCGACGATGACGCCGAGCCGTTCCACCCCGAGATGCTCGAAGAGCCGGGCGCGACGCTCTACATCGTCTCGCCCATGGACGGCAGCGCCGCCGCTGCGGCGTGCGCCGTCATCGAGCAGTCGATCCAGTGGTGGCGGCGCAGCATCGCCCGGAATCTGCCGACCCTGGGGCTCTTCCTCGACGAGCTCGCCCAATGCGCGCCGCTGCCGAACCTGCCTGCCCACGTGAGCGTCCTGAGGGGCTACAACGTGCGCCTGCTCGCGGCTGTGCAGAACACCACGCAGCTCAAGAGGCGCTACAAGGACGCGTACGAGGAGCTCCTGACGACCTTCCCGAGCGTGCTGATCATGCCGGGCACCCCGGAGAAGGACCTGCTCGAGCAGGCGGCGTGGTTCGCCGGAGAGGACGAGCGCGCGACCAGCTCCGTCCAGGGCGGCTCCGTCACGCACTCGGCCGAGCGCACGGAGCGCGTGACGAGCTCCGAGCTCCTGCCGCGGAAGAAGGGCACCGCCCGGCTGCTCATCGGCGGCCAGCCCGGCGTCCTCGTCGACGTGCCCGACGTCAGCGCGACGGACCTGCTGGACTGAGAGTCCAAGACGACACGAGCAAGGGGCGTGGATCCTGCGATCCACGCCCCTTGCTCGCGTGCTGAGCGCTCAGCGGCTCATCGCATCGCTCCGGTCCCTGTCGCGGTTCCTGTACCGATCGTCGCGGTCGCGATCGAGCTGCTTCCGGTCGGCCTCGAGGCGCTGCTGGATCTCGTTCTTCTCCGGCTCCCGCTCCCTGTCCTGCTCAGCCTTCTCGCTCTGGCGGTCCTGGGCACGCTCGCTCCGCTGCTCCTCCTGCTGGACCTGCTGGCGCTGCGCCTCGTCGGCGCGCGCCCGCTCTTCGGCGCTCTGCTCTGCCTCCTGCTGCGCCTGCTGCTGGCGCTGGATCTCCTCCTCCTGGAGCTGCCGCTGGCGCTCGGCCTCGATCAGCGCCTGGCGCTCCGCCTCGGCCTGGGCCTGCTCGTCGGCGGCAGACTGCTGAGTGCTCAGGTTCGTGTGGTCCTCGATCTGCTCCTCCGCCATGCTCTTCTCGGCGCGGTTCCTCTCGGCCGCGCGGCGCTTCTGGAGCTGGCGCTGCGCCTCCTGGTACTCGCCGGAGTCGAGCGCCTGCTCGCCGTAGCGGTGAGCCACGGCCTCCTCGTTCTGCTCGGCCAGCAGCCGGCGCATCTCGGCGGCCTTCTCCTGATCGATGTCGTTCGTGCTGGTGCGCTGAGCCATCGTGCTCACGTCCTCTCTGGTTTCAATCTCATCGGTCGTACTGCGCCACGATCTGGCGCTGCTCCTGGGCCTTCTCGCGGCAGTCGCGGGCGCGTGCCCGCAGCGCGTCGACGTGGTCGAGCGCATTGAGCGCATGCCACGCGCTGGATCCGGTCGCGCCGCGGCCGGCCGCCAGCGCTTCCGCCTCGTCGGCCTGCCTCTCCATCTCGGCGGCCTTCGCGTCGAGCTGCGCGATGTAGGCCCTCGTCGCCGGCATGCCCATCGTCATCACCCCCTCTCCATTCCCTGGTCCTGGTCGTGGCCGTGGCGGGCCGCGCTGTCACGGTCCAGCCGGTCGATGTCCTCGGCGAGCCGCTTCCGCACGTCGCTCTGCTCGAGTCCACCCGAGCGCGCCCGGGACTTCTCCTCCAGGTGGTCGGCACGCTCGCGCTCGCGCGAGGAGTAGACGCCTGCTTCCCGGTCCTGCCGGACCCGCTCGAAGTAATCGGTCTCGAACCGGATCTCGGCGGCGTTCTCCCGCAGGTCTGCCCGGGTGCCTCGCAGGTCCAGCGGGTCCTTGGCCGCGCGGGCGCGGAGGTCCTCGTGGGCAGCGAGGTGCGCCTTCCTCCGCTCCGCCGACTGCTTCGCGTGCTCGGCCTGCTCGGCGCGCTCCGAGAGATAGGCGTGCAGCTCTGGCTCCATCCGACCCTCGACGCCCCGGAGCACCTTCGGGCCGATGCCGATTTCCGCTGCCTGCTGCTCGAACTCTCGGCGCTGCTCGGGCGTCTCCGGCAGCCTGCCGTGCCAGCGCTCCTCGAACGGGGCGAGCCGGTCGAACCGCTCCTGCATATTCGCGGTCGTCGCCCGAGCGTCCCGGATCCTCGAACGGAACGCCGATCCCAGGTCCGCGGCAGCGACAGGATCGTGGTTGAGCCTCGGCTCCTGCACGGGCGCTGCCTGCTGATGGGCCTGAGACCGTTCGGCCGCCGGAGCGCGTGCCGAGGACGCGGCCGCCGCCTGCTCCTGCGCGGCCCGCAGACGCTCGACTTCCGCCTCGAACGCGCCGCTGTCGTACCAGGCTTGCATCTGCTTGCCGACGTCGTCCCGCTGCTGGTGCGAGCTCTCGCGTGCCTGGTGGGCACCGGCCTCCTTCGCCGCCTGCTGCTCGTGCTCGCGGACGTTGCGCTCGATCGCTGCCTCGACGTCCTCGTGGCGGAAGCCGTCGCCGAGGCCCTTGCCCGAACCGGGCCTGCCACCTCGGCGGACGTGCGCGCGGGCCGGCTCGGCGACGGTGCCGTCGCTCTGGGCGAGTATCATGCCGAAGCTCACGTCCTCACCTCGAGGAGTGATGGTGACCCGGTGCTCGCGGGCGACGTCGGAGAGCTCGTCCCAGGACCGGAACCTCGGGTCCGACAGGGCGTCCCTGACGCGCGACTCCAACTCGATCTCCGAGAACTTCTCCTTGGGCGGCGCGGCACCGATGTCGTGGGCGATCATCCGGTCCCGCTCGTTGAGCCGGTACCGGTCGAACTCGCGCAGGCGGCGGTCCTGTCGTGCCTGCGAAGCCGAGGTCCCTGCGTCGCGCTCGAGGTGCACGGCGTTCTCCGCGGCGGTGAGCTTCCGGCGCAGCTGGCTCGGCGTCAGGTCCTTGTTGTCAGGGTCCGCGAGCACGGCGGAGCGTGCGTCGGCCATCGCCTGCTCTGCGGCCCGAGCCTTCGCCCTCATGTCCGCGCGCTGCTCGAAGCCCTGCTCCGTGAGCACGCGGTCGTGCTCGATGGCGAGCCGGGCATGCGTGACGACGTTCGAGTCGATGCTCCTGCCGGTCTCCGGATGGACCGCGCCCACGATCAGATGATTGTGGACACATCCCGAGCGCCCGTTCACCTCGGTGGCGACGAGCACTGGATGCCCGGGGAACCGGTCCTCGGCCACGGCCCGGCCGAGCTCGTTCGCCCGCGTCCACGAAGCGGGGTCGTCCGGGTCCAGCTCGTCGTGGCCGAAGCTCTCCACGAGCGAGTACGCCTCGACGTATTTGGCTTCGTAGACCGTCCTGCCCTTGGCGTCCTTCTCGGCGATCGCGTTCCCGTCGGCGTCGCGCACCGGCCTGCCGTCCTCGTCGAGCACGGCACGGGGCCGGAGCCCGTCCTTGCCGTGGGCGGCGCGGATCTCGGCGAGGCGCTTCTCGAACAGCGGCACCGAGGCGTTGACTGCGGAGATCGCGACGCAGTCCTTCTTGGCGTAGTTCTGGGCGCGGCCGCTGCTGCGCGTCGATTGGGAGGAGATGCTGGCCATGGCTACCGGCTCCCCGCGCCGCCGGACTCCGCTCCCGCTGCGTCCGACATGCCTTCGACGAAGCGCACCAGCAGCTCCTCGAGGCGGGCGTGCGAGGCCTTCGCCTCCTGGTTCGCCTCGAACGCGGCGAGCACTTCAGCGCGGGTGACCGGGCCGTCGTCGAAGTTGAGCTTGCGCGAGATGTTGTAGAGGGAGCCCTGTGAGTGGGAGAGGCGGTTCCGGCAGTCGGTGATGGCGTCCCACGCCTCGGCCGGCAGGTCCACCGCCTGCGACGGCGTCCACGACTCCGGTTGGCCGGCGAGGACCCTCGCGGCCTTCTCGTTCTCGACGAGGAGCAGGCGGACCGCCTCGGAGAAGTCGACCTGCTCGACGGGGACGCGGCGGCTCTTCGCCAGCGCGGCGCGCATCCGGGCGACCGCGGCCTCCTCGGCGACGCCGAGGCGCAGCGTGCGTCGCCTGCCGTAGTTCACCGGCTTAGGTCGACGAGTCGTAGCTCCGCTCATGGCGGGCCTCCTGCACGAGATCGAATGGCCTTGGACCGACGGCCTCGATCTCGCCGGGGGACCGGCGGCGACCTCGTGCGGCTCCGGGGAGCCCTGCTTCAATCTCGTCGCGGGATGCATGCCTGGATCGGCGATGTACCCCATACCCGTAATGGGTATGGACCCAGTGTATTCCAGACCAGGACCCCTGCGCAATGAGGGCGAGGACCAGTTTGATCCGTCAGACAGATGACCTCGCAAGCTCGGTCATCGTCTTCCGGATCCTGGTCCATCGCCCTTCGGGCTCTGCATGGAATCCGGCTCTCGCCGGACCTCCCCACCTCGCTGGCGCTCGGAGGGGCCCCCAAGGGTCCGGCTCCGCCAGAGGGACGAGCGGGCGCGGACGACGACCCCGAAGACCGTCGCGGAGGCGACGCATCAAGTGCCCGATGCGGCATGCCTGGTCTCCTCGAGGTCTCGCTCGAGGCACCGCCGTGCCCAGTGCGGGCCCTGCCGAGGACCATCGGCAGACCGGAGCGGGACCCGTAGGAGAGCTGGTCTTCTACGGGTCTCGACATGGACTTCTGCTGGTCCCACGAGCGCCCGATCCGGGGCTCGTCGAGGTCCGTCCGATGGCCCGGACGGGACCGGACTCAGGCCAGGTCCCTTCGGGGTCTCGAAGGGGGCGGGAGCGGTCCGCCTGGAGCCTCGGTGAGACGCGGTGAAGACCTGACCCGGACCAGCAGCGGACCCATGTGGCCGGGAGCGGCGAGGTGGTCTTCTTCAGGTCTCGTCCTGGTCCTCGCTCGGTGCGGACAAGGCGTCACCGGCGACGCCACGGGGACACGGCTAGGACCGCAGTGGGCCCAAGACGGATGAGCGGCCCTCATCGAGGCACCTGAGCCGGTGCTGGCATTGGGGCCCATTCGCGCTCGCTGCGCTCGCTGGGCTTGGTCTTCGTCCCGCTTGGTCAGGGCCGCAGGGACGGGCGGTCGAGCCCGCCTGCGTGGGCCAGCGCCTCGAGCACGAGGCCCAGGGCGTCGGGGTCGAGGCCGGTGATGGCGTCGCCGAGGTCGACCGGGTGCTCGGCGCTGGCCAGCGAGGAGGCGATCGCCAGCACGCGCCGCTCGCCGCCGCTGAGGTGCCCGCTCTCGGCCGCGGCAGCGTCGGCGTCGAACCAGTGGCTCCCGAAGCCGCCGGGACGGACCCAGTGGCCGTCGAGCAGGTGGCCACTGCTGAACGCGATAAGAAGCTCCACGGCGGCCTCCTGTGCGAGGATCCCTGCGGCCCAGGAACGCAGGCCCGCGGCGCGGCGCTCGTGGCGGTCAGGGATCATGACCCGTCGCCATCAGATCGCTGCAGCAAGCCTTCGTCCTCGCGGTGGAGAAGCCGACAGGCATACGAGCAGTTGGCAGACCGCGCCAGACGCTCGTGCCCCGCAGGGATCTTGAGCAGTGCAAGACCCTGGTACTCGAGGCACCAGATCCGCCAGCCGATCCCGTACTCGTCCTCGATGTCGAAGAACCCCGTCTTCACCTCGAGCGCGTGACGGCGGAGGTCGGGTCCGCAAGTGAAAGTCGTGCTGCCATCGGCGAGCTCCCTCCGAGCGCGCGAGACGTCGCGGCCCATCCGGCGGACGACCTCCAGGCTGGCATCGCGGCCAGCTTGGATGAGCCAGAGGAGCACATCTGCCACGGCCTCGGCGATGCGTGGATCGTCGGGCTGCCAGCCCTCTGACAGGCACCAAGCGACGACCACGCGCTCCATCCGTTTCCGGCTGCGCCCGCGCCCCTTCGTAATCTCCGCCACATGGCCGACGACGTCCCCCAACCCCTGCGCGGTGAACTCTTCGAGCTGCGCCTCGTTCGCGGCACGCATGCCCTTCGTCGCCGCCAGGAATTCGTCGCGGAAGCCGATGTGCTCATACCGGCTGCGCAGCCAGTTACGGAGCTCGTACGGGTCAGTGCGATCGACGGTCATCGACGACCTCCTGCAGCTCGCATCATCCCCACGAAGCCCTGTGCGATCCGGTCCTCTTCGACATGTTCGTCGCACGAGCCCTGGGGGAGGGGCAGAAGACTGTCGAGGGCGACGAACACCTCCGGTGGCGCGGTCGTCAGGAACTGGCGGACCTGCTCAGGGGACGCGGGATCGGCGTGCAACGCCTGGCGCAGCAGGTACTGGAGGACCTCTGGGCGGCGCAGGTGCTCGTTGAGGCGCTCCTGGACGACGGGGTCCCGCCGGTTGATGGGGATGGCAGCCATGGTCTTGCCCTTCTCTCGTGCGGTCGTGGTTTGTTCGAGTGCTCAGCCCTCGTAGCGGATCCCAGCCTCGGTCGTGTCGGCGTCTGCCGACCGCGCCTCGTCGGCGGACTCGATGAGCCGCTCGGCCTCGGCGCGTTCGGCCGCCTCGGCCTCTTCGGCCTCGCGCTCGATCAGGCCCTCCGACTTCTCGAGGGTCCACTTCACGGCGTTCTTGCCCGCCTTGGTCGACGCCTTGCCGATCCGGTAGCCGCCGGACCAGCCGCCGTGGCGCGCGTTGTAGAGGCGGCCGAGACTGGCGGCGTAGCCGGGATCGAGCGGCGAGCCTTCGACGTCGGGAGGCAGCTCCGCGGCCGGATCGACGACGCGCTGCTTGCCACTGCCCCGGACCATCGCGTCGATGACCTGCCTGGTCGAGAAGAATCCGTGTCGGAAGGTCCGAGCCAGCCACTCGCAGTGGGCGACCCACAGTCCCTCCTCGAAGTTCGACGACGCGCGGTGCTCGCGCAGGTTGTCGAGGAAGCCGTCGACCCGGGCGTTCGCGATGACGCCGCCCAGGACGGACTCCCAGCGCTCGAACGATCCGAACGACGTGCCGCGCTTCGGACGTCCGGCGACCTGCCAGGCGCGGATCAGCGTGAAGACCGCCGCGAGCAGCTGGTCGCGGTTCTCCAAGGTCCACGCCTCCACGTCGGGATGCTTGAAGTCCGACTCCGGACGGTCCTCGGGGTTCTCGCCCTCGTAGAACAGCTCGATCGGGTAGTAGCGGCGACCGGTGTCGCCGAGGACCTCGACGTTGTTTCCGGTCGAAGCCATCACCGCGCGGTTGGGGAGGGTCGCGCGCTTGTTGCCGCCGAGCACGCGGTCGCTCCACATCCGAGCGGTCAGCAGGCGGTTGATCGACTTCCCGCCGACGACCGGGCTCTCGTCGAACCCGATGTACGGGGACGCCGTCGACAGCAGGGTCGTGATCTGCTTGCGGGTCTCGTCCTCGGCCGACGGGAGCGAGTCCCACGCGGGCATCGTCCGGGTGAAAAGCAGCACGACGAGGCTGACCAGCTTCGACTTGCCGGTGCCCTTCGACCTCGCGGAGAAGACCGCGAGCGGGACCAGGTCGACGAGCTCGCGGAGCGGGTAGCTGAGGATGAACGCGAGCAAGTTCGCCCTGTCGGCCGCGCTCGTGAGCGGGAAGTCGCCGAGCCACTCATCCAGCAGGAGTGCGACGGCCTCGTCGATCTCATCGTCGGTCGGGTCGTCGGGGATATCGAGCGTGTGTCCGTCGAGATCGAGCAGCACCTGGGACGCCTCGTCGTAGCCGGCCTCGGAGGCGATCGTGTTGTCCTTCCGCACGATCGGCGAGGGAGCGATGCCGCGGAGGGTGCGGAAGTCGTGGTGCCGGCCATAGAGCGCGGTCATGGTCTTGGTCTCGGGCCACGCGGCGCTCACGCCCCTGGTCGTCACGGAGATCATCTGCGAGCAGTTCGTCAGCAGGTTCAGCAGCATCTTGTCGTCGACGAGCTCCGCCTCGGTGGCACCGGTCTCCTCGTTGACCCCCAGGCAGGCCAGCTCGCCACCGAAGTTGAAGAGGCGGTCGCCGTCGACGCCGTTCTTGAGAGCATCGACGAGCTTGTCGAGGACCTCGCCGCGGTCCCCGTTCACGTCGATGACCGGCCGGCCTTCGGCCTTGGCCTTGCGCTCGACGCCGGCGAGCTCGTCGGCGACCTTCTTCTGAGCCGCGGTCGGGCCCTTCGGCTTCTGCTTGGCGGGCTTGAGTCCGGTGCGCTTGATGACGCTGGCGAGCCGCTTCTTGCGATCGTCGAGCGCACGTTCGCCGAGGTGGGCGTCCAGCTGCGGACCGAGCCAGACGAAGCGGACGTCGCTCGCGCCCTCCTCCTCGCAGATCGTGCCGTAGGTCGCCGCGAGCTCGAAGACGTTGTGGTTCTTGGCCGCGTCGCCGAAGGGGAAGAACAGCACGTCCTTGCCGTCGATCATGTCGAGGCCGTCGGGGCGGCTGCCCTCGAAGAAGCTGCCGGTGTGCAGGGCGAAGATCGCCACGCCGTCCGGCTCGCAGAGCGCTGCCGCTTTCGCCTGCGCACCGTCGTCGTCGACGAGGATCCAGGCGGCGCTGGCGTCGAGGTCGCCGTAGATGAGTGCGAACTCGTTCGCCTTGTCGTGGCCGAAGATGTCCGCGCCGGGGTGGGAGTCGTCAGGGAGCTGGTCGAAGGCATCGTGGTCGCCTACAATGGACATGAAGAACCTTTCGCAGTCGCCTGGTCTACGAGTTGGCCCTCAGCCAGGCGGAAGTTGATTCGAAGTCGAAAAGCCCCGGTTGCCGCCGGGGCTTTCGTCTTGTCAGGAGGCCGCGAGCAGGCGGCCGAGTTCGCGCTTGCGATCGTCGGTCAGCGTCGGCCAGGTCGACACGACCTGTGCGGCGACCGCGGCGAGGTCGTCGAGATCGACGAGATCCACGTCGGTGGAAGGAGACGCGCCGATGGCCTCCGCGAGCTGAGGGAGGTCGCGTTCGCGTACCTTCCAGGCGTTTCCGACCTTGCAGGCAGGGATGCTGCCCTCCGCGATGCGGCGGTGGAGCGTGTCGCGCGTGCCGTATCCGGCGATGGACAGCTCGCGCAGGTTGAAGAGCCGCTCGGGGCGGTTGGTGACGGCGATGGTGCGGGACATCGGCGGGACCTCTCGATCGTGCTGGTGAGAGTGTTCCGACTACTCGCGCTCCAGCGCGGTCGGACTCCGCCTGCACCGAGTCTCTGTCCTCGGCCGTCCCGGCTGCCCATGAAGGTGCTGCCGTTCTTCGAGTATACCTATTATGGTAGCGGCCTGCAAGAGTGCTACTGAAATCGGAGTTGAGGGAGGAACTTCTTATGGTCAACGATGTGCCCGAGGTCTTCGCGCAGCGACTGCGCGCCGAGCGCGAGCGGGCAGGACTGAGTCAGAGCGAGCTCGCCGAGCGAGTGTCGGCGAGGCTGGGCGAGACTTTCTACTCGACCGCTGTGACCAAGGTCGAGAAGCGAGACCGCGAGGTGAAGCTCGACGAGGCGGTCGCGCTCGCCGACGCCCTCGGCGTGCCGCTCGTGGCGCTGATGACCGAGCCGGACGCGATAGGGATCGAGCTCGAGCGGGCGCGAGATGACCTGCTCGCGACTGAGGCGGCGCTGACGAGCACCAGGCGGAACATCGAGCAGTGGACGGTCGACGCCGAGCGGCTCAGGCAGCGCATCGCTGAGCTCGAGGCGCTTCGCGACCGGTGACTCGGCGGGCGTGGCTGCGGCAACGTGCTCGGTCGCGTGGGGCAGAGGGACGTGTCGGCGTCGCGCTGCGCCGATGGGTTAGGCGGGTTAGGTGGGTTAGGTTCCCGGACATCTATCGTGCGCGGCGCACCTTTTCTCGCACGCGCCAGTCCAAGATGTTCAGAGAAAAGTAGTTGCTCACCACGCGAGGGATGTTGGACCTAACCCTCCTAACCCTCCTAACCCCGAGAATCCCCTCTGGCGCGACCGTCCGCATCGGCGGCTCGGATCCACCTGCAGCGCTTCCGCTCGAGACCAGGGCTGCGGTGATCCACAGCAGCGCGCCGCACCCGGCCTCGCCCACTAGCTTGACCAAGCCCGGGCGAGGGCCTAGCCCGGCCGGCCGGAGGCCGCGCCGCAACCCTCGTGACGTCGGGCTCTCGCCATAGGCTCGATTCATGCCGCCTCTTCCCACTTCCCTCGCCGTGTCCACCGCCGTCACCCACCACCGCGTCCGTTCCGAGCTCACCGTCGACGAGCTGTCGTTCGTCACCGTCATGCACGGCCACGAGGTCGCAGCCGACCGGCTGCGCGCGATCGAGCAAGGGGAGTCCCCGGCCACGGTCGACGAGCTCGTGCTCCTCGCCGTCGTCCTCGACGTTACCCCCGCCGACCTCCTCTCCTTCGTCCCCGAGGACGCGCCGCTGCCCGAGCACCCGCTGGCTACCGGCGTGCCCGGCGACGTCGACCCGCAGGAGCTCCGTGCATGGTTGGAGAACCGGACCGCGCTCGACCACGGCTCCCGGGTGCGCTGGGCCGAGGACCGGGTCGCCCGCCTCGAGATCCGGGCCACGCACCTCGAGGACCAGCTGCGGGGCGCGCTCGAGGAATTGAAGGACTTCGGCGAACTCGCGCTCCAGGAAGTCGACGCTCCGCCAGTGGTCCGCCTCCACGACCGGATCCACGAGGGCGAGTACAACCTCTCCCAGGCGACCACCGGGCTTGCGTACGCCGAGCAGAGGCTCGAGTGGCTGCAGGGTGACTGAGAGCAGCCCGCCAGCGCCGGCACGGCTTGATGCGAGCTCGCCCGAGCTGGTGAGATAGGAGCAGGCCGCGATTCCTTCGGTTCTCAACCGCCGCGACGTCTGCGAGTGGCGGCACGCGCGATGATCAGCTTTCCGTTCCCAGCCGTGGGCATGCGGTCGAATGGAGATTCGCGCTTTAACGTCTGGGCACAGGGTTCCTGGCTGATGAGTCCTGTCCGCCGAGATCGACTTCAAGAGCAGCAAGTTGCTCGGCGCTGCCGATGATGAGGAGGCGCAGATCGGTGTGGTTCGTGTCGATCGTCCAGTCGACGAACGAGCAGCAGTCACGCTCGATCGCGACGAGTTCTCGCAGTCGCTGTACGGAATCGGCAACCTTCGCGTAGTGCGCGATCTGCTGCGTCTCGGTGCGATCGACTCCGAGAAGATAGTCGTCATCGAAGGCTCGCCACTTTTCAACCTGTTTCCTGCCTGTGTCCTGTGTGAGTGCACAGGCGATCGGGAGCGCGTGCAGTGGCCCTCGCTGGAGATTCTCGATACCGGGTGTCGACCAGTTGGAATGCGCACGGCCGAGGAGCGCCTCGCGCAGCTGCTCCACGGTCGGCGAGCCAGCCAGGCCGTCCGGCGTGCGATAGACCCGGCAGGCCAACCCGACCGGTGCGTCGTCGCCGGCGAATGGGTCGACGCCGTCGATGAGGATCGTCGGGGAGCCGAGGAAGCCGAGACGTGCGGCATCCTCGGCCGTCTCGACGCGCTGATGGGTGACCTCGGCGTCGGCTCGACCGTCGAGCGCCTCGGCGATCCTGCGATCGAGGACCTCCCGGTTCGGGCAGCCGTCGAAGTACTGCACGGTGATCCTCATGCCCGCTGGTCTGCTTCCCCTGCATCAGCAGCACAGCACCCGTCGTCGCACGTTTCTGCCTTCCGCTCGCCAGTGAGGACCGCGACAGGAGCTGCACAGCACGCGTCGCCCTTCCACGCCTCCAGGCCCTCGCGGATGGCGAACACCGCGATGACGAGCGCAGCCACCGAGTCGGCCCAGGCCCAGCCGAGCAGGCTGTTGAGCAGCAGGCCGACGAGCAAAGCTGCCGAAAGATACGTACAGATGAGCGTCTGCTTCGAGTCGGCGACGGCGGAGGCGGAGCCGAGCTCGCGACCGGTGCGGCGCTCGAACCAGCTGAGGAACGGCATCACGGCCAGGCTGAGCGCGGCGATGGCGATGCCGACCGGGGAGTGCTCCGGGTCACGCAGTCCAAGCAGCGACAGCACGGCGTCCACGCCCACGTAGGCGGCGAGGCCGAAGAACGACACGGCGATCACCCGCAGGGCGATCTTCTCCCGCTTCTCCGGGGCGGGGGCCGCGAACTGCCAGGCGACCGCCGCGGCGGAGAGGACCTCGACGATGGAGTCAAGTCCGAAGCCGATCAGCGCGGCCGACGAGGCGGCTCGTCCCGCAAGCAGCGCGACGATCGCCTCGACCACGTTCCAGGTGATCGTGATGGCGACGACGATCCGAATGCGACGGCGAAGGATGTCCCGACGCTCGGGCGTGATCACCGCGGCGGTCACTGCGCGGCTCCGGCGTCGCAGCAGCCGGGAACGGTGCAGGCCGGGTCCATGCAGGGCACGCTCTCGTCGACGGCGAGGGTGACATCGACCAGCGCCGTCAAGGCGGCCGAGATGTGGGGGTCAGCGATCTCGTAGCGCGTCTGGCGGCCCTCGGGCTCGGCGACGACGATCCCGCAGCCGCGCAGGCAGGTGAGGTGGTTCGACACGTTCGTCCGGGTGAGCTCGAGGTCTCTGGCGAGCTTGGCCGGGTAGCCGGGCGCATCCAGGAGCGAGAGCAGGATCCGGGACCGCGTGGGATCGGCCATGGCTCGGCCGAGTCGGTTCATCACGTCCACCCGTGAAGCAATGGTCAGCATATGATGACCATACAGTAGTCGCTGACCTAATTGGCAACGGTTGGCCGAAGACGCCAGCCGCCGCTGTCAGGCGATGAACGCCTTCGCCGCAGCTGCGAGGGTGTCGATGGTGGGCCGGTAGTAGGCCCAGCGGCCGCGCTGCTCGCGTGCGACGAGACCGGCCTCGACGAGCAGCTTCATGTGGTGGGAGACCGTCGGCTGGGACAGGCCCACCGGTTCGGTGAGGTCGCAGACGCACATCTCGCCCTCGCTGCTGCCCGCGATCATCGCCATGAGCTTGACCCGGGTGGGGTCGCCGAGGGCCTTGAACACTCGGGCCAGGTCCTGGGCGACCGTGTCGTCGATCGTCTCGCCGAGGACGCAGCAGGGTGCGACGTCGGTCACGGCCTCGATGGCGGGAGTCGTGCTCATGCCTCCATTCTGCCTCACGCATTGACATCTGTCGATATGTGAGGCAGGCTCGACTCATCGAAGAACATCAATGCGTGGAGGTTGAAGTGAATCCCGTCGTCGTCATCGGAGCCGGTCCGCAGGGCCTGGCCGCCGCCGCCCATCTGCTCGAGCGCGGACTCGAGCCGCTCGTCCTGGAGTCGGGAGACGGCCCGGCGTCGGCCGTGGCCGAGTGGGGCCATGTGCGCCTGTTCTCGCCGTGGTCGGAGCTCGTGGACCCGGCCTCTGCCCGGCTGCTCGAGCCGACCGGCTGGAGCGCACCGGAGACCGGCTACCCGACCGGGGCTCAGTGGATCGATGGGTACCTGGCACCGCTGGCCGAGGCGCTGGGCGACCGCGTCCAGTACGGGGCGCGGGTCGTCGGCGTGGGCCGGAAGGGTCGCGACCTCTCCGTCGACGCGGGCAGGGCAGAGCAGCCCTTCGTCGTTCACGTCCGTCGCGCCGACGGCGACGAGGAGCGGTTCGAAGCGCAGGCGGTCGTCGACGCGTCGGGGACCTGGCGGGCCCCGAGCCCGGCGGGCGCGGAAGGGCTTCCCGCCTTGGGCGAGCTGACCGCGATCGAGGCGGGGATCCTGGGCCACCGCACTCCGAGCAGGCCGGAGGCCGCCGTGCTGGTGGGGAAGCACGTTGTGGTCGTCGGCAGCGGCCACTCGGCGGCGACTGCGATCGGCGACCTCGCGACAGTGGTCCGCCGTGAGCCGGGCACCCGGGTGACCTGGGCGCTGCGCCGCGGAGCGGTCGGCAACGCCTTCGGCGGCGGGTCCGCCGATGAATTGCCCGAGCGTGGTGCCCTGGGGCAGCGGGCGAAGAAGGCCGTCGAGGACGGTCTCGTCGACCTCGTTACCGGGTTCCGTACCGAGCGGGTCCTGGTCGAGGATGGCCGGGCGGTCCTGGTCGCCGAGGATGGCCGTCGCCTCGAGCCCGCGGACCGGGTGGTCGTCGCGACCGGGTTCCGGCCGGACCTGTCGTTCCTCTCCGAGGTCCGCCTCGACCTGGACGTGCGGCTGCAGGCACCGGCGCGGCTGGCCGCCGAGGTCGACCCGAACGTCCACTCCTGCGGCTCCGTGCGCGCCACGGGAGCCGCCGACCTCGCCCACCCCGAGCCCGGCTTCTACATCGTCGGGGCGAAGTCCTACGGCCGCGCGCCGACTTTCCTGGCGATGACCGGCTACGAGCAGGTCCGCAGCGTCGTCGCCGAGCTCGCCGGCGATCACGAGGCGGCGGCCCGCGTCGAGCTGGAGCTGCCCGACACCGGCGTGTGCGGCGGGTCCGGCCTGTTCGACGCGCCCGAGCAGGCGGGGTCCGGCGGGTGCTGCGCGCCTGCGCCGCAGCTGGTCCAGATCGGCACGAGGACCGCGGGATGAGCCGGGGCCGCCTGCTGGTCGTCGGCGGCGGGCAGTCCGGGCTCGCCGCCGCGCGGGCCGGGCGCGACAGGGGTTGGGAGCCGGTGGTGATCGAGGCCGGGGCGGAGCCGGTCGGGTCGTGGCCGCGCTACTACGACAGCCTGCGCCTGTTCTCCCCGCGCCGGTACAGCGCGTTTCCGGGGTATCCGTTCCCCGGCGACCCGGACGGCTACCCGGGCCGCGACGAGGTCGCCGACTACCTGCGCGGCTACAGCACGTGGCTGGGCGTCGAGGTGTGGACGAATGCCCGCGTCGTCGACGTCGCCGCCGACGGCCCATCGTTCACAGTGGAGCTGGCCGACGGGAGCAGCCTGGTCGGCGACGCGCTCGTCGCCGCCTCGGGATCGTTCTCGAACCCCTACACGCCGGCGATCCCCGGCCGGGAGGCGTTCGGGGGCCGGGTCCTGCACGTTGCCGACTACCGGTCTCCGGAGGAGTTCGCCGGGCAGCGGGTCGTGGTCGTCGGGGCGGGCAACTCCGCCGTCCAGGTCGCCCACGAGCTGGTCGACCACGCGGAGACGTCGCTGGCGGTGCGGGACCGGGTGCGGTTCGCGCCGCAGGTCATCGCCGGCCGCGACCTGCACTGGTGGCTGCGGCTCACGCGCGCCGACTTCTTGCCGCCGGCTGTGCTCAAGAGGCTCGTCACCGGCACCCCGGTGATCGGCACCGAGAAGTACAAGAGGGCGCTGGAGGCGGGTCGTCCCGACCAGCGGCCCATGTTCGCAGCGTTCTCCCCGGACGGGGTCGTTTGGCCCGACGGATCCCGGGAGGAGGTCGACTCGGTGGTCTTCGCGACCGGCTACCGGCCACACTTGCCCTACCTGCGCTCACTCGGCGTCCTCGACGAGGCGGGCGCGCCGACGCACGACCGCGGCGTGGCGACCTCGCTGCCGGGAGTGGGCTTCCTCGGCCTGGAGTTCCAGCGCTCGTTCTCCTCGAACACCCTGCGCGGGGTCCACCGCGACGCCCGGTACGTGGTCGACGCCCTGACCAGGCAGCCGCAGGGCGTGACCGTTGCCTGAGAACGCCCATCGCCCGTCGCTGGGCGCGGTGCTGGCGGCGCTGTGCGTGACCGAGATCGTCTCCTGGGGGCTGCTCTACTACGCCTTCCCGGTGCTCGCGCCGCAAATCAGCGCCGACACCGGCTGGTCCACGGTGGCCGTCACCTCGGCGTTCTCGGCGGCCCTGGTCGTCTCGGCGCTGGCCGGGGTGCCGGTCGGCCGCGTCATCGACCGGCACGGGCCACGGTGGATCATGACGGCGGGCTCGGTCCTCGGCGTCGTGGCACTTGTTGTGATCGCGACGGCCCCGGGCCTGCCGGTCTTCGTCGGCGGCTGGGTGCTCGCCGGGGCCGCGATGGCCGGGGTGCTCTACCCGCCGGCGTTCGCCGCGATCACCGGCTGGTTCACTGCCCGCCGCCTCGGGGCACTCGCGACGCTCACCCTCGTCGCGGGCCTCGCCAGCACCGTGTTCGCGCCCTTGACCGCGACCGTAGGCGATCACCTGGGCTGGCAGGAGACCTACCTGTGGGCCGCGGTCGTCCTTGCCGTCGTCACCGTCCCCACCCACTGGCTCCTCCTGCGACGTCCCTGGCCCGCCCATGAGCATCGCGACGCGCCCGCCGCCGACAGCGCCCATGCGGCCGCGGTCCTGCGCGGCGCGCGGTTCTGGCTGCTCACGGCCGGTCTGACGGTGGCGTCGCTGGCGATGTACTCGGGCCTGCTGGCCCTGGTCCCGCTCATGCTCGAGCGTGGGCTCGACACCGGCGCGGCTGCTTGGGTTCTGGGCCTCGGCGGCGCGGGGCAGGTCGCTGGCCGACTCGTCTACACCGGCCTGGCGCACCAGGCCTCCCTGACCACGCGCACCGCCGTCGTGTTCAGTCTGGTGAGTGCGAGCACGCTGACTCTGGCCGTGGTGCCGGGCCCGGTCGGCCTGCTGGTCGCGGCGTCGATGCTCGCGGGGGTCGGTCGGGGGATCGCGACACTGCTGCAGGCGACCGCGGTCACCGACCGCTGGGGGCCGCGCGCCTACGACCGCCTCTCCGGCGTCCTCGGCCTCCCGGTCCTGCTGGCCGCTGCCTTCGCTCCGTTCGCCGGGGCCGTCCTCGCCGAGCTGACGGGGAGCTACGCAAGGGCCTTCGCCGTCCTGGCCGGGCTGGCTGCCGGCGGGACCGTGCTCATGATCGCCAGCACGCGCACGAGTGCCCAGCACCATGCCGAGTCCGCGGCGGCGTCCCGGACGGCGTGACCCGCCTCAGACCGCGGATGGGACGGCGAGGTCGGCGGCCAGGCGACGGACCCTCTCGGCGAGTTCGTCGCGGACCAGGCGCATCCGCTCCTCGCCCTCGATCCCTCGCGCCGAGGGCTCGTCGAGCGTCCACGTCTCGATGGTGCCGGTCATCCCGGGGACAGGCTCGACGACGGCCTCGTCGCCGATGACGACGACGCGGTTGACGGCGCGCAGCAGGTCGGGGTCGATCGGCTTCGGGCGCTCGCCGGCCATGCTTGCCCCGACCTCCGCGACCGAGGCGGCGGACAGGGCGTTGATCGCCGTGCCTGGTGCGGTGCCCGCGGAGTGGACGTCGACGGAGCCGCCCGCGACCTGGCGCATGAGGGCTGCGGCCATCTGCGACTTCCCGCCGTTCTTGACGCAGACGAACAGCACCGACGGGACGCGCTCGTCCACCGGGCCCAGCAGCTCGTCGACCAGCTTCTCGATGCGGGTCCTGATCTCGTCGCGGATCGGCCGGACCGCCTCGATGCCCTTCCCGGCGGGGTCGTCGAGCTTCCAGTCCTCGTAGCGCTTGCCCGGGTAGAACGGGCACGCGTCCCCGCAGCCCATCGTGATGACTACGTCGGAGTCCTGCACGGCCTCGGTCGTGAGGACCTTCGGCTGCTCCGCGGCGATGTCGATCCCGACCTCGGCCATGGCCTCGACGGCGATCGGGTTGATCTGCTCGGCCGGCATCGATCCGGCGGAGCGGACTTCGATCCGGTCACCGGCGAGCTCGCGGAGCCATCCCGCGGCCATCTGGGAGCGACCGGCGTTGTGGACGCAGACGAAGAGCACGGACGGCTTCTTCTCGTTCATGGGGTGATCCTTCGTTCAGTCGGTGGTGAGGCGGTCGAGAAGATTACGTACGCGGGCTTCGATGTCGTCTCGGATAGCGGCAGCGCCTTCGGGGGAGGCCAGCGCTGGGTCGCCGACCGCCCAGTCCTCGTAGCGCACGCCAGGGACGACCGGGCACACGTCGCCGCAGCCCATGGTCACCACGACGTCGGCGGCCCGGATGGCGTCGTCGGTCAGCGGCTTCGGGAACGCGGCCTCTGCCGCGTCGTCGCCCTCGATCTCCGTGAGGAGCGAGCGGATATGCGGGTGCACCTCGGCCGCCGGCGTTGAGCCTGCGGATCTGGCGACGACCTTGCCTCCCGAGAGTCGGTTGACGAGGGCCGCGGCGAGCTGGGAGCGCCCGGCGTTCGCGACGCACACGAACAGCACCTGCGGCGCTGCCGTGCCTCGGACGCGCACGAGGTCGGCCAGCCGCTGGCGAGCGAACCGCTCGGTGAGCGGGATCAGGTGCCGAACCACTGTCGCTGAGCGAGCGAGCCCTGCATGGGACTCCCGTACGACCGCCAGCACGAGGTCTCGGCTCAGGCTGGTGAACTCGTCCGCGAGTTCGTCGGCCAGGCGCGTCACATGGGCGTCCATCGCACGCAGTTCCTCCGCCCTGCTCGCGTCGTCGTTGGCGACCTCGAGGATCGCAGCAGGGGCGAAGGAATCCAGGAGCGAGGTGACCGCATGCCGTTTGGCAGGGACGACGCGGTACCAGACCCAGGTTCCACGCCGCTCGGAGGTGAGCATCCCGGTCTCCTTGAGCACCTTGAGGTGGTGTGAAACCGTCGGCTGGGAGACGTCGGCGAGCTCGGCGAGGTCGCACACGCACGACTCTCCTCGTGGGTCGGTCGCGATGGCCGAGAGCATCCGCAGCCGCAGCGGATCGCCCAAGGACCTCAGAGCGCCTGCGACGGCGATTGCAGCCTCGGAGCCGATTGCGTGCGTCCGGGACGGCGAGCAGGCCTCGGCGTCGGGGATGGCGACGGTGTCGGTCATGACGTCCTCGATTCGGCGGCGTACGGGTTGGTGTGGAACCAGGCCTTCGCGGCCCAGAGGGAGACGTAGACGAGGCCGACGAGCACGGGGACCTCGATGAGCGGGCCGACGACCCCGGCCAGCGCCTGGCCGGACGTGGCTCCGAAGGTGCCGATGGCGACGGCGATCGCAAGCTCGAAGTTGTTGCCCGCCGCGGTGAACGCGAGCGTCGTCGACCGGGCGTACCCGAGCCCGATGCCCTTGCCCAGCAGCATCCCCGCGAACCACATGATCGCGAAGTAGACGAGCAACGGCAGCGCGATCCGGGCGACGTCGAGCGGGTTCGACGTGATCGCCTCGCCCTGCAGGGCGAAGAGCAGCACGATGGTGAACAGCAGGCCGTAGAGCGCCCACGGTCCGATCTTCGTAAGGAACTTCTCCTCGTACCACTCCCGGCCGCGGCGCTTCTCACCGATCCAGCGCGAGGCGAACCCCGCGACCAGCGGGACGCCGAGGAACACGAGGACGTTGAGCGCGATCTGCCACACCGACACCTCGAGCCCCTGCGTGTCGAGACCCAGCCAGCCGGGCAGCACAGTGAGGTAGAACCAGCCGAGCAGCGAGAAGGCGACGACCTGGAACACCGAGTTGATCGCCACCAGCACCGCGGTCGCCTCGCGGTCGCCGCAAGCCAGGTCGTTCCAGATCACGACCATGGCGATGCACCGGGCGAGGCCGACGATGATCAGGCCGGTCCGGTACTCGGGCAGGTCCGGAAGGAAGACCCACGCGAGCGCGAACATCACCGCTGGACCGATGAGCCAGTTGAGAACCAGGGAGGAGATGAGCAGCCGCTTGTCACCGGTGACGGCCGCGACCCTGTCGTAGCGGACCTTCGCCAGCACCGGGTACATCATCACCAGCAGCCCGAGCGCGATGGGCACCGAGATCCCGCCGACCTCGAGCCTCGAGAGCAGGTCGGAGACGCCGGGAACCAGGCGGCCGAGCAGGAGGCCCGCGACCATGGCGAGGCCGATCCACGCGGGCAGCCACCTGTCCAGGGTCGAGAGCTGCTTGGCGGCTGCTGGTGGCGCTTCGGAGACCGCGTGATTCGACATGCTTCTATATTGACAGATCTCGATCCAAAGGTCGAGCCAAGGCTCGGGGTGCCCGGCCAATCGGCAGACTGGGCGCGTGCGAGGAGATCTGTGGGCCGCAGCGTGGCCGTGGATCATGGGCTCAGATGGAAGGATTGTGCGCAGACTCCGGTCCGGACCCGGACGGCCAGTTGCCCGCTCCGCGGCCCCTGCCAGGCTGTTCCTAAGCGTGGCGACGTGGTGGAGTTCCGGTTTAACGTCTAGCGTTATTGACGGGATCCGTCATAGACTGGTCTCGTGATCAAATCGTTCGGGAACAAGGACACCGAGCGCATCTGGCATGAGCAGTACGTCAAGGGTGTTGATCGAGTGGTGCAGCGGGCGACGCTGCGCAAGCTCGAGCTGATCCACGCGGCAAAAGACGTCGAGGACCTTCGGATCCCGCCGGGAAACCGGTTGGAGAAGCTGGTCGGCGATCGTCGCGGTCAGCACAGCATCCGGGTGAACACCCAATGGCGGATCTGCTTCGTCTGGAGAGATGGAGGTGCAGAAGATGTCGAACTTGTCGACTACCACTGAGATGGACCTGATCGAGCCGATCCATCCGGGGGAGATCCTGATGGAGGATTTCATCAAGGGATTTGGTATCACCCAGAACAAGTTGGCCGTGTCGATCGGCGTCCCGCCGCGGCGGATCAACGAGATCGTGCATGGCAAGCGGGGGATCACTGCGGATACGGCGATCCGGCTGGCGCGGTACTTCGGGACGTCCGAGGAACTCTGGATGAATCTTCAGTCGAGCTACGAATTGCGGCTCGAGCGACGCGAGTTGAAGGATGCGGTCGCCACGATCGAGCCGCTCCGTACCGCGTGATCTCGTTCGAGTGGCGGGTCGGACGATCCTGAGCACGTGGCCCAGCGGAGTCGGTGTAGTCGAGCTACCATCCGGTCGCCGCGTGCGAGCAAGATCGCTGCGCACTGCGGTGGTGGGTGACGACCCGAACTTCGGCCTGTATCTCGGCCGTCGCGATCGCCAGTTCGAGTGGGACCACGAGTGGCTTTCGTGGCCGGACTTCTGGCTGCCTCGCGACCGCGGGGCGTTCGTCCGGGCCGTGCTGGCGGCGTGGGAGCGTTCCGCGCTTGAGCGAGTCGAGGTGGCGTGCGCGGGTGGTCGGGGCCGCACCGGCACCACCCTGGCATGCCTCGCCATCGTTGACGGCGTCGCGCGAGCAGATGCGGTGGCGTTCGTGCGGGCGCGCTACGACCCGCATGCGGTGGAGATGCCTTGGCAGCGAGCGTTCGTCCGGCGGTTCAGCGCCCCGCAGCCTTACCCAGACTGACGTCGCGCAACGACTGGCGTCTCCACTTCCGGGCAGTGCTCCCACTGCCGGTTGATTCGGTGCAGATGGCTCTCCGTGTCGGAACTCGGTCGAGTTCCGCTTCAACGTCTGAGCCCGGCCGCGTTGGATGCGCCGGCGCGGTGCAAGTCGCGTCGACTGGTCCGTTGTGGACAACGGGCCGTTCAACCCCAGTAGTGGCATCATGGGACGCATCAGTTGATGATGTCTGTGATTCACCGGGAGGCTGAGATGCGGACGACAGTGACCATCGACGATGCGCTCTGGGCGCAGGCCGCCGAGCTCAGCGGCATAACCGAACGGTCCGCCCTGGTGCGCGAGGGGCTGGCGACCCTTGTCCGCGTCGAGAGTGCGCGGCGTCTGGCTGCCCTCGGGGGAACGGACCCCAAGGCCAAGGCGGCGCCGCGTCGACGCGGCAGCGCCGCGTGATCCTGGTCGACACCTCGGTCTGGATCGACCACCTGCACCGGAGGGATCCAGCGCTCACCGAACTGCTCGATGGCGACGAGGTCGGCGTTCACCCCGTGGTGGTCGAGGAGCTTGCCCTGGGCAGCATTCGGCAGCGGCGCGAGTTCCTCACTCTTCTCGGCAACCTGCGGTCCTTCCCGGTGCTGCGCCACGACGAGCTTCTGGCCCTGGTCGACCGGCACCGGCTCTGGGGCGGGGGCCTGAGTGCGGCTGACGCGCACGTGATGGGGTCCGTGCTGCTGGCGCCCGGGGCTCGCCTGTGGACCCGCGACAAGCGGCTCGCCAACGCCTGCCGCTCCGTCGGTGTCTCGTTGTTCACGGGCTGACCGGCGCGCTGCCAGGGCCACCCGCCTCCACGTCAGTTGCCGTCGGCGACCTGGAGGGTCAGGCGCACCACGACCGTGTCGCCCTCGCCGATGCCTTCGGCCTTGCGGACGGCGTCCTTGAGCGGCAGCAGGTAACCGCCCTCGCGCGGGAACAGTGAGGTCGTGAACTCCGTGTCACCCAGCGTCGCCGCGGCCGGGATCGCGCCCCAGCCGTAGGTCAGCATCGCCTTGTGGTCCTCGACCACCCCGGCTTCGTTCTCGGGCAGGCGCACGAAGTAGTAGGGCGCCGGGCCACGCCACTCGATGACCTGGCCCTCGAACTCCAGCTCCATGCCCTGACCGTAGGACACGGCACCGACCTCAGCGTCGCGCCCACTGCTCCCGTGTGATCTCGTACCGGAAGCCGCCACGCTCCGCCCCCTCGACGCCCATCATGTCCTCGGGCGTGGGTACCTCGCTGACGACGGACATGCCGACCTTCTCCATCACCCGCTGAGAGGAGAGGTTCAGCGCCATCGTCTCGCCCCAGACGACGTTGACGTCGAGCTCGGCAAAACCCTTGTCCACCAAGGCGATCGAGCCCTCGGTCGCATACCCCTTCCCCCACGCATCGCGGCGCAGGCGGTAGCCGAGCTCGACCTCGTCCAAGGGACCGTTCCGCTCCGGTCGCAGGCAGAACCAGCCAACGAAGTCGCCCGTCTCCTTCTCGTGGGCGGCGAACAGCCCGAACCGGCCGCCCCACCGGTCGTAGGCAGCCAGCAGGCCGGGGATGAGCTGGTCACGAACGTCGTCGTCCGACATCGACGGCTCGCCCCCGGTGAGGAACCGCATCACTGCCGGGTCGCTGTCGAGCTCGATGAGCAGGTCCGCGTCCTGGGCCGTGAACCGGCGAAGAGCCAGGCGCTCGCTCTCGAGGTAGTCGCTCATGGTGGAAGCATGGCCGCCAATGACCGCACGGACAAACGACTTTCAGCAGGGACACAGCTGGGGCACGGTGGTTGGATGGCGCCATGCCTGAGACCAACGAGACCCGGGTCGTGTCGGCCAGCCGCGAGATCGACTCCGACGCCGCGACCATCTTCGAGCTGATTGCCGACCCGTCGCGCCAACCCGAGTGGGACGGCAACGACAACCTCGAGCAGGCCGACCCCGGTCAGCGCGTCAGGGCGGTCGGTGACGTCTTCACGATGATCCTCACCAAGGACCTCGCCGTCAGGCAGAACCACGTCGTCGCCTTCGAGGAGGGGCGGCTCATCGCGTGGCGACCTTCCGAGGTCGGCCAGCCGCAACCCGGCCACGAGTGGCGCTGGCAGCTCGAGCCCCTCGCCGACGGTCGCACCCGCGTCACCCACACCTACGACTGGACCGACCTCACCGACGAGCGCCGCATGGTCCGCGCCCGAAACACCCACGAGTCAAACCTGCGTACTTCCCTCGACCGGCTCGCCGCCGCCGCGCAGGCGTCCGCCTGACGAGGCGCGCACCGACTCGTTGCCGGCGACGCGGCATACCGGCCCACAAACCGGGGGGTATGCCGCGTCGCCGGCAACGAGTGCCGCTCAGTTCGCGTCGGCGGTCTTCTCGGGAGGGCCGTCGGGCGACGGCGTCTCCACACCCGGCGTCAGGCGCACCCTGGTGACGGCGTGGTTCGCGACCTCGAGCACCTCCAGGCGCCAGCCGCCGGCCTCGACGACGTCCCCGGCTGTGTCGGGCACGCGCCCCAGCAGCTTGAGCACGAGCCCGGCGACGGTGGTGAAGTCCGCCGAGGGAGGCAGGTCGAGGTCCACCCCCACGTCGACGAGGTCGTGCACGGGGTAGGTGCCCGGCAGCACCAGCTCGCCGTCGTCGCTGCGCAGCGCCTCGGCGACGGCGGGGTCGGTCTCGTCCCAGATCTCTCCGACGATCTCCTCGAGCAGGTCCTCGAGGGTGACGATGCCGTCGACCGAGCCGTGCTCGTCGATGACGATGGCGAGCTGCTGGCGCTCGTCCCGGAACCGGTGCAACGCGGCCAGCACGCGCACCGTGTCCGGCAGCATGAGCGCCGGCTGCGCCCGCAGGCTCACCGGTGCGGCGTCGTCCCCCTCGACGAGCGCGCCCCAGTGCACGACGCCGACGACCTGGTCGAGGTGGTGGCCGCGGGTCACCGGAGCGCGGGAGTGCCCCGCCTCGGCCAGCATGCGGCGGGCCTCGGCGACGGTCGCGTCCGCCGGGATGGCCAGCACCGAACCTCGGGGCACCAGGACGTGCCGCAGCATGCGGTCCTGCAGCTCGAGGGCGCCGCTGATGATGTCGCGCTGGCTCTGGTCAAGCTCGGGGTTGCTCGTGACGAGGTCGCGCAGCTCCTCCGGCGAGATCTCCTCGGCCTCGGCCTGCGCGCGCCCGCCGAGCAGCTTGACGACCACGTTGGTCGACGCCCCGAGCAGAGCCACGGCGGGCCGGGACAGGCTGGCCAGGGCGTTGAGCGGCCCCGCGACCGCCAGCGCCCAGGGGAGGGCGCGCTGCATGGCGATGCGCTTGGGCGCCAGCTCGCCGAACACCAGCGTGACGAACGCCAGCACCAGCGTGATGACCGCGACCGTCACCGGTTCGGCGGCACCGCCCATGAATGCCAGGTACGGCACGAGCGGCTCGGCCAGCGACACGGCTGCGGTCGCCGAGGCGAGGAAACCGGCGAGGGTGATGCCGATCTGGATCGTCGCGAGGAAGCGGTTGGGGTCACGGGCGAGCCGGACCAGCCGCATGGCGCGTGCCCCGCCGGAGCGTTCGAGCGCTCGCAGCTGTCCCTCCCGCAGCGACACCAGTGCCATCTCCGAGCCGGCGAACGCGGCATTCAGGATGACGAGAAAGGCAACAAGGGCGATGTCGAGCCAATAGCCAGACATGGCTGGGGAGATTCACCGGTCCTTCGGTTGGGGGCGTGAGTCGCGTTCAACGCTCGGTGAGCCAGCCGAGTTCCCGGATGGGCCGAGCCCCGCTGCTCAGACCTGGGTGCCGACGAGGGCACCGATCGCATAGGTGACGACCATCGCGAGTATGCCGCCGCCGACGTTGCGCAGGACGGCTGGCCTGACCGGTGCGTCGCCGAGGCGCGCGCTGCCCCACCCGGTGAGCCACAGGGCAAGGACGACCGCGGCGGCGGTGACCCACACGTGGGCGCCGGCCGGGACGACGAGGATGGCGACGAGGGGAAGCAGGGCGCCGATGGTGAACGAGGCCATGGACGCCCAGGCGGCGTGCCAGGGGTTGCTCAGGTCGTCCGGGTCGATCCCGAGCTCGGCTTCGGCGTGGGCGCCCAGGGCGTCGTGCGCGGTGAGCTGTTCGGCGACCTGGTGGGCGAGATCGGGGGTCAGGCCCTTCGCCTCGTAGATGCCGGCCAGCTCCTCCAGCTCGGCCTCGGGCATCTCCCGCAGCTCGCGCTTCTCCTTGGCCAGCAACGCCCGCTCGGTGTCGCGCTGGGTGCTGACCGAGACGTACTCGCCCGCGGCCATGCTCATGGCGCCGGCTGCGAGTCCGGCGATCCCGGCGGTGGCGATGGCCGTGCGGCTGGTGGTCGCGGCGGCCACGCCGATGACGATGCCGGCGGTCGAGACGATGCCGTCGTTGGCCCCGAGCACGGCGGCGCGCAGCCAGTTCAGTCGGGCGCCGATGCCGGTGCCGTGCTGCTCACCGGCATGGGCCGGAGGATGGGGCCGGTGCGCTGGTTCGTGGGCGGCCATGGCGTCGGCCTCAGCCACGGGGCTGCGCCTTGAGTCGGTGGGCGGCTTCGGAGATGCGGTGCGCCAGCTCGACATCCAGCTGCGTCAAGCCGCCTTCGGAGTGCGTCGAGCAGGTGAAACTCACTGTGCGCCAACGGATGTCGATGTCTGGGTGGTGGTCCATGCCCTCGGCCTCGAGGGCCACCTCGTCGACAATCTTCACGCCGGTGAGGAAGTCGGGAGCCTCGAAGGCCGCCGTGATCGCGTCACCCTCGCGCCGCCAGCCGGGCAGGTCACGCAGCTGGCGCTCGATCTCCTCGTCATCCAACAACCTGGGCATGGTCCTACTGTCGCAACCCGAGCCGTCGCTGTCACCGAAGGGCAGCCTGTCCTTCCCGGCTTGCTTGCGTCTGCGTTTCTGCCCACCAGCGGGGCAAAAACGCAGACGCAAGCGGGCGGCATACGGCAACGTCTGCGTGGACGGTGGCGGTAGCCCGCCGTTCACGCAGACGCAACCAAGCGCGGGCCGGTCAGAGGGCCTCTTGGATGGACGCCGGGCCCATGAGGTCCTCGTCGCCGCCCAGGTCGCTCTGCTCGGTGACCTGCGCCCTGACCTCGTGCGGCTTGAGCTCGCCCGAGGCGATCTGCTCGGCCCAGTGGCACGAGACGCGGTGGCTGGGGGAGACACCTTCGATCTGCACGCTGCGCAGCTCGGGACGCTCGGTGTCGCAGCGCGTCTCCTGCCGCCACGGGCAGCGGGTGTGGAACCGGCAGCCCTTCGGCGGGTTGGCCGGGGAGGGCAGGTCGCCAGTGAGCAGGATGCGCTCGCGGCGGTCCTCGACCACGGGGTCCGGCACCGGCACAGCCGACATCAGGGCGCGCGTGTAGGGGTGCAGTGGGTGCTCGTACAGCTCCTCGGCCTCGGCCTCCTCGACGAGTGCGCCGAGGTACATCACGCCGATCCGGTCGCTGATGTGCCGCACGACGGCCAGGTCGTGGGCGACGACGAGGTAGGTGAGGCCGTACTCGTCCTGCAGCTCCTCGAGCAGGTTGATGACCTGCGCCTGCACCGACACGTCGAGCGCCGACACCGGCTCGTCGGCGACGATGAGCTTGGGGTTGACCGACAGGGCTCGGGCGATGCCGATGCGCTGACGCTGGCCGCCGGAGAACTCGTGCGGGTACTTCTTCAGCGCCGCCGCGGGCAGGCCGACCGCCTTGAGCAGCTCGCGCAGCCGGGCGTTCGCCTCCTTCTCGTCCTTGGCGAGGCCGTGCGCCTTCATGCCCTCGAGCAGCAGCGACTCGACCGACTGGCGCGGGTCGAGGCTGCCCATCGGGTCCTGGAACACCATCTGGATGTCCTGGCGCTTGCGCCGCAGCGTCTCTCCGGACAGGGAGGCGATGTCGACGCCGTCGAACTCGACGGTGCCCTCGGTGGGCGGCTCGAGGTTGAGGATTGCGCGACCCAACGTCGACTTTCCGCAGCCGGACTCACCGACGAGGCCGTAGGTCTCACCGCGCCGGATCTGCAGGTCGACCCCGTCGACGGCGTAGACGTAGCCGATGGTGCGGTCGAAGATGACGCCCTTCTTGATGGGGAAGTGCACCTTGACGCCGCGGACGTCGACGAGGACGTCACCGTCTCCTGCCGTCGCGGCCGACGTGGTCTCGGCGGTGGCGGTCATCGCGACTCCTCCATGGTCGGGTCGCCCTTCGGCTCGTCCGAGGGGTATGCCGCGTCGAGCGGCTGGGTGCTGGTCGGCGCCTGGGCGTCGGGCTTGCCGCCGCCCCGGACCTCGTCGTCGATCGGGTTGAAGCAGCGCAGCGCGCGGGTGCCCTCCTCGACCAGCTCGGGCTGCTGCTCGCGGCACACCTGCACCGGCTGGGAGCAGCGTGGGGCGAAGGCGCACGCGCTCGCCCAGGGCAGGTTGTCCGACACCGAGCCCGGGATGGGCGTGAGCTTTTGCCCGCGCGTCCCGTCGAGCCGGGGGATCGAGTTGAGCAGGCCCCACGTGTAGGGGTGGCGTGGTTCGGCGAACAGCTCGTGCCGGTTGCCGCGCTCGACGATCTTGCCGGCGTAGAGGACGTTGACGCGGTCGACGAGCCCCGCGACGACGCCGAGGTCGTGGGTGATCATGATCAGCGCGGTGCCGGTGTCCTCGACGAGCTCCTTGAGCAGCGCGAGGATCTGCGCCTGGATGGTCACGTCGAGGGCGGTGGTGGGCTCGTCGGCGATGAGCACGCGCGGTTGGGCGGCCAGCGCGATGGCGATGAGCGCCCGTTGGCGCATTCCGCCGGAGAGCTGGTGGGGGTAGTCGGTGAGGCGCCGGGTGGGGTCGGGGATGCCGACCTTCTCGAGCATCTCGCGGGCGATCGGCGTGGCCGCCTTGCGCGAGAGCCCACGATGGCGCTCGAGCACCTCGGTGACCTGGATGCCAATCGGGACAACGGGATTCAGTGAGGACAGTGGGTCCTGGAAGATCATGCCGAGCTCGGCTCCGCGGCGGTCACGCATCTGGTTGCGCGACAGCTTGAGCAGGTCTTGGCCGTTGTAGAGGACCTCTCCTTCGATCCTGACCCCACGCTCGGGGAGCAGGCCCATGATCGCCAGCGACGTGACGGACTTGCCGCACCCTGACTCGCCGACGAGGCCGACGGTCTGGCCGGGGCGCACGTCGAAGCTGACGCCGTCGACGGCCACGAAGGGCTGCTCGCCGGAGCGCTGGAAGGTGACCTTGAGGTCGCGCACCGACAGCAGCGGCTCGGCGTCGTCGCCACGACGGGTCTGGATGTTCTCCAGGGTTTCGGTCATGAGGTGACCTACCTCCGGCTCTTGGGGTCGAGGGCTTCGCGCAGTGACTCGCCCATGAGGGTGAAGCCGAGCGCCACGACGATGATGCACAGCGCCGGCCAGACGGCGAGCGCCGGGTAGTCGTAGATGAAGCGCTGCGCGGCGCCGAGCATCTGCCCCCACTCGGGCTGGCGGTCGTCGGGGTTGCCGAGGCCGAGGAAGGACAGGGCGGCGGCGTCGATGATCGACGTGGCGACCACGAGTGTGGCCTGCACGATGACCGGTCCCAGCGCGTTGGGCAGCATGTGCCGGAAGATGATCGCCGACCGCTTGACGCCGAGGGCGCGGGCGGCGAGCACGTGGTCGCTGGCCCGCTGGGCCAGCATTGACCCGCGCAGCAGGCGCGCGAAGATCGGCACCTGCACCACGGCGATGGCGATGATGACGGTCCACTGGCTCGGCCGCGCCGCGATCGCCGCGATGGAGAAGGCGAGCAGCAGCGACGGGATCGACAGCATGACGTCGACGATGCGCATGACCAGCGAGTCGACCCAGCCGCCCAGGGCGCCGGCCAGGGTGCCCAGTGTGAGGCCGCCGAGGAACCCGAACAGAGTCGCCATCACACCCACGATGAGGGTCTGGCGGCTGCCGACGATGAGGCGGGAGAGGATGTCGCGGCCGGCGTTGTCGGCACCGAGCGGGTATCCGGGCCGGGCAGCCGGGATGGGGTTGGTCTGCTGCCGGACCTCAGTGATGAGCAGGCCCTTGGCGGGGTCGTGGGGCGCAAGCCAGGGAGCGAAGATCGCGACGATGACGAAGATCGTCGTGATCGCCAGGCCGAGCAGGAAGACCGGGTTGCGGCGCAGCCGGCGCCACGCGCTGGCGAGCAGCGAGACACCGGTGCTCTCCTCGACGTGACCGGCGTCGTCGACGGTGGCCACGGCCACTGCGCCCCCGGCTGGCTCGTCGACGCCACCGTGGCCGCGCTGGCCGGCGGTGGCCGCCAACGAGTCGATGCGGTCCTTCTTGCTGTTCGGGTTCAACGGGTTGGGCACGCGACTCACCTCGTCCGCACTCGGGGGTCGATCACGGCATACGCGATGTCGACGAGAAGGTTGACGATGACGAAGGTGACGGCTGCCATCAGGATGCACACCTGCAGGACGGCGTAGTCACGACGCTCGAACGCGATGGCGAGCGCCTCGCCGAGACCGGCGTAGGAGAACACGCGCTCGGTGAGGACTGCGCCGACGAGCAGGCCACCGGTCTGCAGGCCGATCGTCGTCACGACCGGCAGCAGCGCGTTGCGCAGGACGTGCCGGCCACGAATCACCTTGTTGGTCAAGCCCTTTGACTCGGCCGTGCGCACGTAGTCCTCGTCCAGCACCTCCAGCACCGAGGCGCGGGTGATGCGGAAGATCACCGCGAACGGGATGGTCGCGAGCGCGACGGCGGGCAGGATCAGGTGCTTGATGGCGTCCCACGACGCGTCGTACTCACGGGTCAGCAACCCGTCGAGGACGAAGAACCCGGTCACGCGGGTGGCGTTGATGTCGGGGTCCTGTCGGCCGGACACGGGCAGCCAGTGCAGCTTGATCGCGAACCAGTACTTGAGCAGGAACGCGAGGAAGAAGACGGGGACTGCGATGCCGATCAGGGAGCCCACGATCGACACGTTGTCGAACAGCGAGCCGCGGCGGCGGGCGGCGAGGTAGCCCAGCGGGATGCCCAGCGCCACGGCGATGACGAGGGCGAAGAACGCCAGCTCGATCGTCGCCGGGAAGCGGGTCAGGAAGACCTGGAAGGCGTCGGTGCCCGGCTGCACGCCGGTGCTGGAGCCGAACTGGCCGGTGAGGGCCCGCTTGAGGAACTCCCAGTACTGCACCCAGATGGGCTGGTCGAGCCCGAGGGCCTTCTCGAGGGCGGCGCGGCGCTCGGGGGTGGCGCGCTCGCCGAGCATCGCCGACACGGTCCCTCCGGGCAGCGAACGCAGCCACAGGAAGACCAGTAGCGAGAGGATCAAGACGACGCCGACCATCTGCAGCAGTCGCCTGACGATGAACCTGATCACGGGGTGTGGTTCTCCTTCACTCGCGACTGTGGCCGCCCCAGCGACGCTGCTGGGGCGGCCACAGTCTTACCGAAGTGGTGTCTGACGTCACCTATCTCCGGGTCACTTCTGCACGGTCACCGTCGAGAAGGTCTCCGCGGTCAGCGGGCTCGCGACGAGACCCTTGACCTTCTCGCTGACCACCAGGGCCGGCGGGGAGTGGCTGATCGCCAGACCCGGCAGGTCCTGCTCCATGATCTGCTGGTTCACCTTCTCGTATGCCGCGTTGCGCTGGGCCTCGTCGACGACGGCGTCGGCGGCGTCGAGGTCCTTCGACAGCTGGGCACCGTAGGAGGTGGCCGAGGTGTGGAAGTCGTTGGCCTTGAGGTTGGCGAAGAACGTGCCGATGAAGTTGTCGGCCGAGTTGTAGTCACCGGTCCAGCCGAGCAGCCACGCGTCGTAGCCGCCGTTGTCGACGGTGTCGAGGTAACCACCGTTCCACGGCTTGGTGTTGACCTGGACCTTGATGCCGACCGCCTCGAGGTCACCGCGCAGGGCCTCGTAGATCTTCTGCGGGTCCGGCATGTAGGGCCGCGACACCTCCGACGGGTAGGCGAACAGCAGGGTCATGCCCTCGGCGCCCGCCTCCTTGAGGAGCTGCTTGGCCTTCTCCGGGTTGTACTCGTACGGCTTCAGGCTCTTGTTGTAGCCGGCCACGGTGTCGGGCATGAACTGCGTCGCCACCGTCGCACCCTCGGGCAGCTGGGTCTTGACCAGCTGGTCACGGTTGAGAGCGTAGTAGAGGGCCTGGCGGACCTTGAGGTCCTTCAGCTTCGGGTTCTTCTCCGGGTTGAGGCCCACGTAGAGGATGTTGAACGCCGGGCGGATGAGGACGTTGTTGCCCGCGTCCTTGAGGCCCTTCCAGTCGGCCGGGTTCGGCAGGTCGTAGCCGTCGATGCTGCCGGCCTCGAGCTCCTGACGACGGGTCGACTCGTCCGGGATGATCTTGAAGACGAGCTTGGCCGTCTTGGCCTTCTCGCCCCAGTAGTCGTCGTTGCGGACGAGGGTCACGGTCTTGTTGGCCTCGTCGAACTTGTCCAGCTTGTACGGGCCGGTGCCGACGGGGTTCTTGGAGTAGGCCGGGTAGCCGAAGCCCTCACCCTGCTTGGTGACGTTGTTGGCGTCGCCGTCCTTGAGCGCCTTGGGCGACTGCATCGAGAACGAGTCGAGCGACAGTGCCGTCGGGAACTTCGAGGTCGGGCGGCTGATCTTGATGACTGCCGTCATGTCGTCCTTGGCCGTGCAGCCCTGGTAGAGGGCGTTGGCGGCGTCGGACTTGAACGAACCCATGACGTCGGCCCAGTAGCCGGCGGGGCCACCGGCGGCGACCTCGTTCTGGTCGAACATGCGCTCGAAGTTGTAGCAGACGGCGGCGGCGTTGAACGGCTCGCCGTCCCAGAACTTCACGCCGTTGCGCAGCTTGAAGGTCCACTCCTTGCCATCGGAGGAGGACTCCCAGCTCTCGGCCAGCTCGGGCTGGATGTCGGCCGTGCCGGGCTTGATCCCGACGAGGCCCTCCATCATCTGACGGGTGACCCGGAAGGTCTCGCCGTCGGTCGCGTAGAAGGGGTCGAACAGCTCGGGGGCACCGGCGGCGCCGAACGTGATGGTGTCCTTGACGTCGCCGCCACCGCTGCTCGAGCCGCTGCCGCTTTCGCGGTCCGACTGCGCACAGGCGGTGAGGGTGAGGGCGAGCGCGGCCGTCGCGGCGACGGGTGCTGCCTTCCGCGTGAACTTCATGAATACCTCGCTTGTCTGCGATCTCTGGTCGGTCCCGGTCGGGGCGCCAGGGGTGGTGCAGTGTTCCTCCGTGAGTGGGCACGCGTGTGCACACCCTTCAGCGGTTGGTCAGGGACCCTAGCGACAACTACGGTGCGTGAGACCACCCGCGAGGAAAATTGACAAAAGTGAGACCGATGGACGAACACCTGCCGGCGCTGCGGTCCGTCGTGGGTGCGGCGATCGTGGACGACCTCCAGCGGCCGACGCGGTTGCTCGCCGCGCGGCGCACCGAGCCACCGGCGCTCGCGGGTGGCTGGGAGCTGCCCGGGGGCAAGGTCGACCCGGGGGAGGCCGACGTCGAGGCCCTGCACCGCGAGCTGCGCGAGGAGCTCGGCGTCGAGGTGGAGCTGGGCGACGTCGTGCCCGGCCCCCTGGCCGACGGACGGTGGCCGCTCGGGGACACCTTCGCCATGACCGTCTTCTGGGCCCGGGTCACCGAGGGCGAGGTGGCGCCGATCGAGGACCACGACGCCCTGCGCTGGCTCACCAGCAGTGACCTGTATGCCGTGTCGTGGCTTCCCGCGGACGTCCCCATCATCGACCTCATCGCCGACCGGCTGGGGTGAGCACGCGGCATACCTGTCGCCCGTGACGCCGGTGGTCAGGAGCGCTCCAAAAGCCTGAGACAATGGTGCTCATGGCTTCAAAGACCCGCGACGACATCCGCAACGTCGCCATCGTGGCCCACGTCGACCACGGCAAGACCACCCTCGTCGACAAGATGCTCTGGGAGTCCGGCGCGTTCGGTGAGCATCAGCACGTCGATGAGCGAGCGATGGACTCCGGTGACCTCGAGCGCGAGAAGGGCATCACCATCCTCGCCAAGAACACCGCGGTGCACTACGGCGGCAAGGCTGCCGTGGACGCGGGCCTGGCCGACGGCGTCACGATCAACATCATCGACACCCCGGGCCACGCCGACTTCGGTGGCGAGGTCGAGCGTGGCCTGTCGATGGTCGACGGCGTCGTGCTGCTGGTCGACGCGTCCGAGGGGCCGCTGCCGCAGACCCGGTTCGTGCTGCGCAAGGCGCTTGCCGCCCGCATGCCCGTGGTGCTGTGCATCAACAAGGTCGACCGGCCGGACAGCCGCATCGCCGAGGTCGTGGACGAGGTCTACGAGCTGTTCATGGACTTGTTGGACTCAGCAGCCGACGTCGACAGCGCTTTGAACTTCCCGATCGTCTACGCCTCGGCCAAGGCCGGGCGCGCCTCGCTGAACCGTCCCGAGGACGGCGGCCTGCCGGACGCCGAGGACCTCGAGGCGCTGTTCGCCACCATCCTGGAGACGATCCCCGCGCCGACCTACGACGACGAGGCGCCGCTGCAGGCCCACGTCACCAACCTCGACGCGTCGAACTTCCTCGGCCGCCTCGCGCTGCTGCGCGTGCACAACGGCACCATCCGCAAGGGTCAGCAGGTCGCGTGGATCAAGACCGACGGCAGCACCGAGCGGGTCAAGATCACCGAGCTCCTCATGACCGAGGCGCTGGACCGCAAGCCCGCGGAGCAGGCCGGTCCGGGCGACATCATCGCCATCGCGGGCATCGCCGACATCATGATCGGCGAGACCCTCGCCGACGCCGAGAACCCCGTAGCCCTGCCCGTGATCAGCGTCGACGAGCCCGCCATCTCGATGACGATTGGCACCAACACCAGCCCGCTCGTGGGCCGCGGCCCGACCAAGGGCACCAAGGTCACGGCCCGCATGGTCAAGGACCGGCTCGAGAAGGAGCTCATCGGCAACGTCTCGCTGCGCGTCCTGCCGACCGAGCGCCCCGACACCTGGGAGGTGCAGGGCCGCGGCGAGCTGGCGCTGGCGATCCTCGTCGAGCAGATGCGGCGCGAGGGCTACGAGCTCACCGTCGGCAAGCCGCAGGTCGTGACCCGCCAGGTCGACGGCAAGGTGCACGAGCCGGTGGAGCGCCTCACGATCGACACCCCCGAGGAGCACCTCGGCGCCATCACCCAGATCCTCGCCGCCCGCAAGGGCCGCATGGAGCAGATGACCAACCACGGCACCGGCTGGATCCGGATGGAGTTCCTCGTGCCGAGCCGCGGCCTCATCGGCTTCCGCACCGAGTTCCTCACCGAGACCCGTGGCACGGGCATCGCCCACCACGTGTTCGAGGACTACGAGCCGTGGTTCGGGCCCATCACGACCCGCACCAGCGGCTCACTGGTGGCCGACCGCTCGGGTGCCGTCACGGCATACGCCATGGTCAACCTGCAGGAGCGGGGCACGCTGTTCACCGAGCCGGGCACCGAGGTCTACGAGGGCATGATCGTGGGCGAGAACTCCCGCGCCGACGACATGGACGTCAACATCACCAAGGAGAAGAAGCTCACCAACGTGCGCGCCTCCTCGGCCGACAACTTCGAGAAGATCGTGCCCGCCCGCAAGCTGAGCCTCGAGCAGTCGCTGGAGTTCTGCCGCGAGGACGAGTGCGTCGAGGTCACCCCCGACGCGGTCCGCATCCGCAAGGTCGAGCTCGACCAGACCCTGCGCGCCCGCGCCGCTGCCCGGGCGCGCAACGCCTGACCCGTGGGCCGGTTCCCGACCCGGCCGCGAGCCCGAGCCCGCCGCAGGACCCTCGCGGTCGCGGGTGCGGCCACTGTGGCCCTGCTTGCCGCCGCCTGCTCGGGCGGCGACGCGGGTGACGCCGCCAGCACGGCGGTCAAGGGTCAGCTGTCGGTGCTGTCCCTCGGCCCGGTGGCGACCTGGGACCCGCAGCGGATGACCTCCGCGCAGGACGCGGCATTCGCCGGACGGGTCTTCCTGCGGACGCTCACGGCGTTCCCGCCCGGACCCGACGCGGCTGCCCAGCGGACCGTCGTCGGGGACCTCGCGACCGATGCGGGCACCCCCAACGACACCGCGACGTCGTGGCAGTTCACGTTGCGCGGCGGCGTGAAGTGGCAGGACGGGTCGCCCGTCACCTGCGAGGACGTCCGGCACGGCGTGGCCCGGTCGTTCGCGGCACCGTGGGTGAGTGAGGGGCTCAACTACGGCGCGGCATATCTCGACATCCCGAGGAAGGCGGACGGCACGTCCGTCTACGCCGGCCCGGCAACCACCGACAAGGCCGCCGTAGCGGCGTTCGACAAGGCGGTGTCGTGCGACGGCAACACCGTCACCTTCCGGCTCTCGACGCCCATGGCGGACTGGGGCCAGGTGGTCGCCTCCCCGTCCTTCGCGCCGGTCAAGGCGTCGCAGGACAAGGGCAAGGACGGCACGTATGCCGTGTTCTCCAACGGGCCGTACCAGCTCAAGGACCCGTGGGATCCAAGTTCCGGCGGCACCTTCTCGCGAAACCCCAACTGGGACAAGGGAAGTGACCCGGTGCGCAAGGCGCAGCCGGAGACGATCCGGTACCTCGAGGGGACGGAGTCGCAGACCGCGGCACAGCAGGTCCTGAGCGACGACCCGGCCCACCGCCAGTCCGTCACCCTGGACTCCGCGCCCCCGGCGATGCAGCAGCACATCCTGTCGGACACCAAGCTGAAGGAGCGCTCGGTCAACCCGACGAGCCAGTTCGTCGACTACCTCGCGCCCAACTTCGCCAAGGGCGTCATGCGCACTCCCGCCGTGCGCAAGGCGCTCGCGCTGTCGACCAACCGCGACGGCTACATCGCCGCCCTCGGTGGGTCGAGCGCCGCCACCCCCACGGACAGCCTGATCGGTCCTGTCCTGCCGGGTCACCGGCCGGACTCGACGCAGCCACCCGAGCCGGACCCGGGTGCCGCTCGGGCCGCCCTCCAGGGCGCCGGGCTCACCCTGCCGGTGAAGATCCGGGTCGCCTACCGGTCGACGCCGACGGCCGACAAGGCCATGGCCGCGCTCATGAACGGCTGGCAGGACGCCGGGTTCGCGGTGACCCTGCAGCCGCTCACGAAGGACTACTTCACGGACATCTCCGACGCGTCGCAGGTCGACGAGACCGACGTGTTCTGGGCCAACTGGGCGCCGTCGTGGCCCTGCGGTGGCACGATGATCCGCCCGCTCTTCGACAGCCGGCTCAACCTCACCGACAAGTCCAGCGGCCGCGACTACGGCCGGTTCGTCGACGCGGCCGTCGACAACGAGATCGCCCGGATCGGTGCGCTGACCGACACCGCGGCCCAGGCCGAGGCATGGAGCAAGCTCGACGCCTCCCTCGCCGACCGGGGTGCGTACGTCGCCCTGGCCCAGCGACGCGCCTTCTACGTGGCAGGCACGGACGTCAAGGGGCTGGCCGCGAACGAGGCGTTGGGCGGGTTCGTCGACCTGGCCACGATCGAGGTCAACCGGTGACCGACGTCGGCCCGGTGCTCTTCGTGCACGCGCACCCCGACGACGAGACCCTGACCACCGGGATCGCGATGGCGCACCTCGTGGACAGCGGCGTGCCCGTGCACGTGCTCACCAGCACCCTGGGCGAGGAGGGGGAGGTCATCCCGCCCGAGCTCGCCCACCTCGACTCCGCCCACGACGATGCCCTCGGAACCCACCGTCGCGAGGAGCTGCGTGGTGCCATGGCCGAGCTCGGTGTCACCCACGAGGTCCTCGGGGCAGACGAGGCCGCGGGCCGGTTGTCGCGGTGGCGCGACTCCGGGATGGCGGGCACGCCCACGGCGGCCAACCCCGCGGCATACGTCAATGCCTCCCTGGAGGAGGCGGCCGGCCTCGTCGCCGACGTGATCCGCCGGTTGCGACCCCGCGCGGTGGTGACCTACGACGCCGAGGGCGGCTACCGCCATCCCGACCACATCCAGACCCACCGGGTCACCCGCGCGGCTGTCGCCTCACTGCCCGAGGATGAGCGACCACCCCTGTATGCCGTGGTGACACCGCTGTCCTGGGCGCGTGCGGACCGGGCCTGGCTGGCCGAGCACCTGCCGGGGGACAGCGGCTGGACACTGCCCGACCCCGACGGTGAGTACCCGCCCGGCGTCATGCCCGACGAGGCCGTGACCCACGCCGTCGATCGTCCGGATCTCGTTGCGAGACAAGCAGATGCGTTGCGTCACCACCGCACCCAGGTGACCGTGCGAGAAGACACCTACGCCCTGTCGAACGACATCGCGGCACGGCTGTCGGGACGCGAGGGCTTTGTCCGCCTCGACCCCCACACCGGCCAGCCGGTGGGCGCGGGTGAGGATGGTGGGTATGCCGCGACCGAGGACTTCGTGCCGCGTCGGCGCCTCGGGGAGGAGGGACGTGCGTGAGCACCCCCACCGACCGTGACCGGTACCGGCTGGCGATGGGACGGTTCGCCACCGGCGTCACCGTCCTGACGACCTTCGCCGGAGGGCACGACCACGCCATGACCGCCAACGCGATCACGTCGGTGTCGATGGACCCCCTGCTCCTGCTGGTCAGCGTCGAGGTGGACGCGCGGTTCCACGACGCGATCATCGACTCCGGGGTCTGGGGTGTCAGTGTGCTCGCCGCCACGCAACGCCCCGTCGCCGAGTGGTTGTCCACCCAGGGCCGCCCGTTGCACGGACAGCTGGACCGCATCCCGCACAGCAAGGGGCCGCAGACCGGTGTCGCCCTCATCGACGGCGCACTGGCCCACCTCGAGCTGCGCACCACGGCGGTTCACCCGGCGGGTGACCACAGCATCGTCGTCGGCGAAGTAGTGTCCATGTCGAGCCACGAGCACCCGGGCGATGCCCTGGTCTACTACCGCAGCCGCTACCAGGCGCTGCCCTGAGGAGAACGCCCGTGAGGGAGAACGGATCCGCCGCCCTGAGGGGGACGATCGCCGTCGCCGTGCTCGCCGCGGCATACGTCGCGCTCGCCCTCTTCCTCGGCCGGCACGTGCCCGCCAACACCTCGGTTGCCGGCGTGCCCATCGGAGGCATGACGCCCGACGCAGCCGTGCAGACCCTCGAACGCGCCCTCGCGCCCAAGGCCAAGGCGCCGGTGGTGATCCAGGCCGGGGAGACCAAACAGCAGATCGAGCCCGCCGACGCCGGGCTCGCCTTCGACCTGCCGGGGACCGTCGAGGGCCTCACCGGGTTCAGCCTCAGCCCGACCGACCTGTGGACGCACCTGACCGGCGGCAGCGACGAGCCGCTGGAGACCACCGTGGACCGCGACAAGCTCGAGGCGGCTGTCGGCAAGGTCGGTGGCCCACTGAACCGCAAGGTGGTGGAGGGGGCGATCGCGTTCGCCGACGGCAAGGTCAAGGTCACCGATCCCGTTGCAGGGCGGACTCTTTCGGCCACAGCAACCGCTGACGAGATCGCCAAACGCTGGCCCACCGAGCAGCCGGTGGCGGCCAAGTTCGACACCACGGAGCCCAAGGTGTCGGCTGCAGAGGTGGAGCGCGCCACCAAGGAGTTCGCGGCCCCGGCGGTGTCCGGACCGGTGAAGGTGGTGGCCGGCTCGAAGACCTTCTCGGTGGCGCCGGCCGAGTTCGCCGGCGCCCTGTCGATGAAGGCAGACGCGTCCGGCAAGCTGCAACCCGTCATCGACGACGCGAAGGTCGTGGCCGCGGTCCGCGCCGCCGCCGCCAAGGTCGGTCTGGAGAAGAAGGCGCAGGACGCCAAGATCACCTTCAACGGCACCACGCCGGTCGTCACCCCGGCAGTGGTCGGGTCGGCGCTCGAGCCCAAGTCGATCGACTCGGCGTTCACCGCGGCGCTGACCTCGGCCGACCGCACGGCGAAGGTCGCCACGACGGTCGTGCAGCCCAAGCTCACCACGGCCGAGGCCAACAAGATCAAGCCCAAGGAGAGGATCTCGACCTTCTCCACGCAGTTCCCCTACAACCCGCCGCGCACCGAGAACATCAGCATCGCCGCGCGCACCCTCAACGGCACGTACGTCGCGCCGGGGGAGACGTTCTCGCTCAACGCCAAGCTGGGTCAACGGACCGCGGCCAAGGGGTACAACTCGGCGCCGGTCATCATCAACGGCAGGCTGACCAAGGACTACGGCGGCGGCATCTCGCAGCTGTCGACCACGCTCTTCAACGCGATCTTCTTCTCCGGAGCCAAGATCGAGGAGCACCACCCGCACAGCTTCTACATCTCGCGCTACCCCGAGGGGCGTGAGGCCACGATCTCCTGGCCCGACGTCGACAACCGGTTCACCAACGACACCGGCTACGGCATCCTCATCCAGGCCGGGGTCTCGGGGAACTCGGTCACCGTGTCGTTCTACGGCACCAAGGTGTGGGACATCGAGGCGGTCAAGGGACCGCGACGCAACGTCGTGCAGCCCAAGAGCATCGTCGACAACAAGAAGGGCTGCGTCCCCCAGAGCCCGACGCCCGGCTTCGACGTCACCGTCACCCGCATCTTCAACAAGGGCGGCAAGCAGGTGAAGTCCTCGCAGTTCAACACGCACTACATCCCCGAGGACAAGGTCACCTGCACCAACCCCTGAGCCACAGCTTTTCCGCGTCATGCGCAAAGTGTGAACTTCGCTCGGGCTACTAGTGCGAGCGAAGCTGAGGTTTCCCGCTTGACGCGGAAAAGCTGAGGTCGGGTCAGTCGGTCACGAGGTGCGCGTAGGGGTCGGGTCGCTCGGACTCGCTGCGCAGGACGCAGAACTCGTTGCCCTCGGGGTCGAGCAGGGTCGCCCAGCCGCCACCGTCGGGCTTGCGCAGGTCCTGGTGCATGCGGGCGCCGAGCCCGAGCAGCCGCTCGACCTCCTCCTCACGGGTGCGGTCGGTGGGGGTGAGGTCGAAGTGGAGGCGGTTCTTGACCGTCTTGCCTTCGGGCACCTGGATGAACAGCACCCGCTGTCGGCCGTCGGGCGAGAGGATCATGCACTCCTCGTGCCCGGGCAGGTTGGGGTCGCGCGGGTCCTCGGCGAACCCGAGCACCTTGGACCACCAGTGGGACTGCGCGTGCGCGTCGCGGGAGTCGACGGACGTGTGCGAGATGCGGCTGGTCACGCGACGACCGCCTGAGGGCACGACCGAGCGCCCGCGAGGGAGGCCCGGAAGGCGGAGGGGCGGGGACTGTTGAGTGAGGTCATGACTGGCAGCCTTGCGCCACAGCGGGCCTCGGCGCCAGTGGGTTACGGCTGGGTGAGGTAGACGTACTCGGAGTGCCGTTCGAAGCCCATCCGCTCGTAGAGCCGGATCGCGGTGTCGTTGTCGGCCTCCACCTGGAGGTGGACCAGCCGGACGCCGTCATCGAGGGCGGCGCGCGCGAGGCGGGCGGTGAGGTGGGCGGCCAGCCCACGACCTCGGTATGCCGGGTCGG
This sequence comes from Actinomycetes bacterium, assembly GCA_023420415.1. Taxonomy (GTDB): domain Bacteria; phylum Actinomycetota; class Actinomycetes; order Actinomycetales; family Dermatophilaceae; genus Pedococcus. Next base: position 54,767 of record JAEZWF010000026.1, read on the forward strand.
TGCGGACCGCGCCGAGGCCCGCCCAGCCGTGGGCGAGGGCCAGGCGCCCGACGGCGACGGGTGTCGTGCCGGCAGCCCCGCGCTCGCGCAGCCCGAGCTGCTGGGAGAGCCCGCCCCCGGGGATGGTGCTGGCGAAGAGCTGGCGGGGTGACCCTTCGAGGACCGCGCGCAGCACAGCCGGGTCGACGCCCTCGCCCCTCGGGTAGCCCTGGAGCCAGCCGGCCGTCAGCGACTCCTCGATCACGACCTCGGGGCCGCCCGGGTCGGCACTGGCGACCCGGTCCGTCGGCGCCGTCATGGTGAGGCTCCGGCTGCCGACCGTGTAGCCACGGTCCACGAGAACGGCGCCCAGCGGGTTGGCCGCGGGGTCGAAACCCTCCGGTCCTGCGAGGGTGACCTTCGCGGGGAGGCCGCGTGCGGCATACCACCGCTCGACCCGCTCGAGCGCGCTGGATAGGGGCAGACCGGGGTCGCCGAGCGGCACGACCGAGTTGCCGCGCTGGGTGAAGCCGGACGACGCCCGCAGGACCCAGCCGCCGAGCGACTCGCTCTCCACCGCGCCCCATGAGGGCGTGACGACGCGCTGGAGGTCGGCCACGCCGGTCACCCGGTGGGGTGCGCCGCGACGCGTGGGCTTCGGGGGCACCTCCTTGGCGGCCACGACCCGATCTCGGGCGACGACGACCTCGCCCGAGGAGGTGCCGATGGTGAGGGTCTGGTCGGTGCGTGAGAGCAGCTCGCCGACGGTGTCGGTGAGGCGCGCCCCGGTCACGGGATCGGGCGTCTCGAGGCGCCACCGGACCACCACCCGAGACGTGAGGGGGAGGTGTTCGTCGAGGTCACCCATGGGCCGAATAGTATGAGCGGCATGACCTACGTGATCGCCCAGCCGTGCGTCGACCTCAAGGACAAGGCCTGCATCGAGGAATGTCCCGTCGACTGCATCTACGAGGGTGAGCGCTCGCTCTACATCCACCCCGACGAGTGCGTCGACTGTGGCGCCTGCGAGCCGGTGTGCCCGGTCGAGGCGATCTACTACGAGGACGACACCCCCGAGCAGTGGGCCGACTACTACAAGGCAAACGTCGAGTTCTTCGACGACCTCGGCAGCCCGGGTGGCGCCGCCAAGCTCGGCGTCATCCCCAAGGACCACCCGCTGATCGCCGACCTGCCCCCGCAGGAGCACGACGAGTGAGGAGCCCCCGGGCTCTGCCTGACTTTCCCTGGGACTCGCTCGCTCCGCACAAGGAGCGGGCGAGTGCCGTCCCGGGTGGCATCGTCGACCTGTCGGTCGGCACTCCCGTCGACCCGACGCCGCAGGTCGTCCAGGACGCGCTGCGCTCGGCTGCGGACGCGCCCGGCTACCCGCAGACGTGGGGGACGCCCGCGCTGCGCGAGGCGGTCGCCGCATGGTTCGCGCGGCGTCGGGGTGCGCCGGACGTCGACCCCGACGGGGTGCTGCCGACGATCGGCAGCAAGGAGCTCGTGGCCTGGCTGCCGACGCTGATGGGTCTCGGGCCGGGTGACGTCGTCGGCTTCCCCCGCGTCGCCTACCCGACGTACGACGTGGGTGCCCGGCTGGCTGGCGCGACGCCGCAGGTCGTCGACGGGCTCACCGCACTCGGCCCGGTGACCCCGTCGACGACGCCAAAGCTGTTGTGGCTCAACACTCCCAGCAACCCCACCGGCAAGGTGCTCGGGGTCGAGCACCTGGCGAAGGTCGTCGCCTGGGCGCGTCAGCACGGGGTGGTCGTCGCGAGCGACGAGTGCTACGCCGAGCTCGACTGGCGCGACGACGCCGAGGGGCTCACGACACCCTCCATCCTCGACCCCCGGGTCACCGGCGGCTCCCACGAGGGGCTGCTCGCGGTCTACTCGCTGTCCAAGCAGTCCAACCTCGCCGGCTACCGCGCAGCCTTCGCGGCGGGCGACCCGGCGCTCGTGAAGCAGCTGCTCGAGGTGCGCAAGCACGCCGGGATGATCCCGCCGTGGCCGGTGCAGGTCGCCCTCACCGCCGCCATCGGCGACGACGCGCACGTCGCCGAACAGAAGCAGCGGTATGCCGCGCGGCGGGCCGTGCTTCGTGGCGCCGTCGAGGGTTTCGGCCTGCGGGTCGACGAGTCGGAGGCCGGCCTCTACCTGTGGGCCACCCGCGACGAGGACTGCTGGGCGACCGTCGACCAGCTGGCGCAGCACGGCATACTCGTCGCGCCCGGCGCCTTCTACGGCGAAGCCGGCCGCCAGCACGTGCGCATCGCCCTCACGGCCACCGACGAGCGCATCGCGGCGGCAGCCGAGCGGCTCCGGTCGGCCTGACCCGCCGGGAAGCGGGGGCCGCGCCGGAGCCGCTCACCCCGTCAGGCCGGCGTGGGTGCCGGCACCGCACCTCGGCGGCGGGCCAGTGCGCCGTCGAGGCTGAACCTGCCCGGACCCGCTGCCGCGAGCGCGAGGGCACCGGCGGCGAGAGCGAGCACGTAGGACGGGCCGCCGTTCGCGACGAAGAAACCGTTGCCCTGGTGGGCGATCAGGCCCGCGGCGACCATGTGCAGTGCCAGCAGGCTGCCCACGACCGGGGTGAAGGCGCCGAGCATGAGGGCGAGGCCGCCGCCGAGCTCGAGCACGATGGCGACCACGGCGGCCACGTCCGGGACGGGCGCACCCATGCCGGCGAAGCCCTCCTGGGTCGCGGCGACACCGTTGGTGACCAGCTTCTGCCAGCCGTGCATGACGAAGATCAGGCCCAACCCGAGTCGGGCGACGAGCACGAGCGCGTCGCGGGCGGGGGATGGGAGGGAACGCATCAGGGTCCTTTCATCGGGGGAGGAAGATCGCGATGCCGTCCGGGGGGCATCCTTACCAACGGTAAGTTGTCTGGCTGGACACCCGCTGGAAGCCCATGGGCGACGGAGTCAGAGCCAGCGGCCGAGCTGGGGTGGCTTGGGGGCGCGGCCGGTCAGCCACGCCACCAGTGCGGCGCCGTCGTCCGCGCCGCCGTGACGCTTCGCCGCGTCGGAGGCCAGCGCCGCGCGCAGGTCGCCCGGCATGGCCTCGAACCCGTACCCGCGGTCGAGGTCGACGGCGTGGATCCACACCTCGCGAGTGCGCATCCACAGCGTCTGCGACGCCGGGATCTCGCGGCCCTGCGCGGTGCGCACCCGCGCGTTCCAGGCCGCGGTGGGCAGCTCTTCCCACTGTCGGGCCAGCGCCTGCGCGGACTCGTGGGCCGCGTCGCGCAGGGTCGCCGGGTCGAGCCGCGAGCTCTCCTCGATGTCGCGGTCGCGGGCCTCCTGGCTGGAGTACATCGGGGTCTCCTCGCCGGTCCGCGCCCACGCGAGCAGGCGGCCGAGCGCCAGCGCGTTCTGGTGGACGTGCGCCACGACGTGCGCTCGGGTCCACCCCGGCAGCAGGCTCGGCGTCGCCCACGCGTCGGGGGTGGTGGCCAGGTCGTCGACGAGGTCGAGGAACGTCGTGGTCCCGTCGGTGACCCACCCGTATGCCGCGTGGGCGCGCTCGGGGGCGCCCACCGGCATACCTGCGGGTGCGCTCACGCGGGTGTCTCCGTCGTGCGTGGGGCGGTCACCGGGTTCACGCACTGGCCGAGCCCGGCGATCTGGGTGGTGAGGACCTCACCTGCACGAAGGTAGCGCGCGGGCTGCCGCGCGTGCCCGACCCCGCCGGGAGTGCTGGTGGCGATGACGTCGCCGGGGCGCAGGGTGAGGATCTGCGAGACGTAGGCGACGAGTGCGACCGGGTCGAACACGAGGTCTGCGGTGTCGGCCTTCTGCACGGTCTCGCCGTCGACGGCGCAGCTCAGCTCGAGCCGCGGCCGGACGCCTCCGTCGAGCTCGTCGGGGGTGACCAGCCAGGGGCCGAACGGCGTCGTCGCCTCGAAGGTCTTGCCCTGCAGCCACTCGGGCGAGCGGTACTGCCAGTCGCGCGTGGTCACGTCGTTGAGGACGCCGAACCCGGCGATGGCGTCGGCCGCGGTGGCCTCGTCGGCGCGTCGGACCTGGCGGCCGATGACGACCGCCAGCTCGGCCTCCCAGTCGACGGCCTCGGAGCTGTCGGGGAGCTCCAGCTCGTCGCGCGGACCGATGAGGGCTTCGGGGTACTTCGCGAAAAGCGTTGGGAACTGCGGGAGTTCGCGCCCCATCTCGAGGATGTGGTTGCGGTAGTTGAGACCGACGCACACGATCTTGGCCGGACGCGGCACGAGCGGCGCGAAGTCCAGCGAGTCCGCGGCCAGGTCGAGCTCGACGAGGTCGGGTGAGTCGGCGCGCTGACGCCAGCGGTCGTCTGCGAGGAAGGCGCCGAGGTCCGCCGCCCCGAGGTCGAGGACGCGGTCGCCGTCGACGCGAACCGCCCGCGTGGTGGCCGCGCCGTCGACCGTGGTGGCGCGGATGGTGGATAGGCGCATCAGTGCTCCTGCCCGGCGACCTGGACGCAGTCCAGGTGCAGCCGTTCGTAGATGGGGGTGTCGCTGAACCGGAAGAGGTCGGTGGCCTCGGTGGCGCCGATCGTGAACGGCAGCCATGACGGGACCACGAACAGGTCGCCCGCGGCGAGGTCCCACGTGCGGTCGCCGACGGTGACCTCGGCCCGACCGGTGAAGACCTGCCAGATGGACGACCCGACCTCCCGGCGTTGCGCCGTCGCGGCGCCGGCACGCAGCCGGTGGAACTCAGTGCGCAGGGTCGCCATGACATCGGCACCGGTGGCCGGGTTGGCGAACCGGATGGCGGCGTGGCCGGGCTCGACCACTCCCGCATGGCCGGCGTCCTCGAGCGCGAGCTGGTCGGCGAGCGCGCGATCCGTGTGTTCCCAACGGTATGCCGCGAGCGGCGAGCTGGGTGCCGGGCGGGCCACCTGGGAGAGCGGCTGCAGACCCGGGTGCCCCCAGAGCTGCTCGGACCGGGAGCGGTCCGGCGTCTCGGTGCTGCTCACCTGCTCGGGCCCGAACTCGAAGAACGTCGAGTCGATGCCGTGCGCGAACGGGATGTCCAGCCCGTCGAGCCAGGCCATCGGCTCGGTCGCGATGTTGTGGTGGCCGTGGAAGTGCCAGCCGGCGGTGAGCAGCAGGTCGCCACGCCGCATCGCCACCGGGTCGCCGTCGACGACGGTCCACACGCCCTCGCCCTCGACCACGAAGCGGAACGCGTTCTGCGTGTGCCGGTGCTCGGGCGCGACCTCACCGGGGCAGAGGTACTGGATCGCGGCCCACATGGTCGGGGTCGCGAACGGTCGGCCATCCAGGCCCGGGTTGGCCAGGGCGATGGCCCTGCGCTCACCGCCGCGGCCGACCGGGACGAGCCGTCCGGACTCCTCGGCGAGCGGCAGTAGGTCGCCCCACTGCCAGGCGTGCGGCACGGCGCGCGAGGTCGGCTCCATCGGCATCAGCTCGCCGATCTCGGTCCACAGCGGCACCATGTGCTGGCGGTCGAACGCGGCATACAGGGCGTCCAGGTCCGGGCTCGGATCGGGTTGTGCGGCAACGGGTTCCGACACGATGCTCAGCTGGCTCGGTGCGGGGATGGGCGGCGGCGCAGCTGCGCTGCTGGTCACGAGGTTGCTCCTTCGGTGACGGGGCGGTCAGGGGTGGTCGTGGCTACAGGTGAGGCGGCGGACGGGTGGACGCCTGCTGCCTCGGCGGCCGGCGCGACGTCGGTCGTCGCGGTCGTGGTGCGTCGCGGGAGCGCGAGCAGCAGGAGGGCCGCCGCGCCGGCCACGGCGGCGAAGACGAGGAAGTTGGCGTCGACGCCGAGTCCGCGGGCCAGGAGCAGGCCGCCGACCTGCGGCCCGACGACGGCGCCGATGCGCCCGACCCCGAGCGCGACCCCGAGGGCGCTGCCGCGCACCGAGGCGGGGTAGCGGTCGGCGATGGCGGCCAGGACGAGGCACTGGGTGCCGTGCGTGCCGACGCCGGCGAGGACCAGCACGGCATACGTCAGGGGCACCGACGGGTGGGTGAGCATGGCGACCAGGGCGACCGCTGCGAGGGCCGAACCCGCCGCGGCCACGCGGCCCGGCCCGAAACGCACCCCCGCGGCGGCGGTCAGCAGCGAGCCGAGGACGGCGCCGAGGTTGAGCGCGAGCAGGAAGGTGAGGGCCGAGCCGAGCTCGAACCCGCTCTGCCGCATCAGCTGTGGCAGCCAGGTGCCGAGGCCGTACCACGTGAACAGGACCAGCGCGGTGGCGGCGCAGAACAGCACGGTCGCCCGCACGTAGGGGGCGCGGAACAGCGCGCTCACCGGCTCACGCACGGTGGTGGCAGCCGGCGCCGGTGCCAGCCCGAACCGGGCCTCGAGGGCGACCGCTTCGTCGACGCGGCCCTGGCTGCGCAGCCAGACCGGCGACTCGGGCAGCCACCGCAGCGCGATCGGCACCACCACGGCCAGTGCGATGAGGGCGACGACGAACATGGTGCGCCAGCCCGACGCCGGGATCACCCAGATGCCGAGGATGGCGGCAGCCGCGCCGCCGATCGGCACGCCGGACATCATCAGTGTCGACACGACCGAGCGGTGCCTGGCGCTGACGTACTCGGCGGCCAGCGCGTTGGCCGAGGGCACGAGTCCGCCGAGCCCGAGGCCGGCGAGGAGCCGGAAGGTCCCGAACTGGCCGGGGGACTGGGCGAGCGCGCACAGGGCGGTGAACACCGAGAACCACACCGTGCACAGCAGCACCGTGCGGCGGCGGCCGATCCGGTCGGCGAGGGCGCCGGCACCCAGGGCGCCGATGAGCATGCCGACGAAGGCCAGGGCGCCGAGCGTGCCGGCGGTGGCCTTGGTGAGGTTCCAGCCGGGCTCGGCGAGCAGCCGTGGCAGGACGGTGCCGTAGACGATGAGGTCGTAGCCGTCGAAGACGACGATGAGCCAGCACAGTGCGGTGACGAGCACGGAGCCGGAGCGCGTCGTTGCGTTCCTGGTTGTCATGCGCTGGACCGTAGGCCGAATCCTTCTGTGCGGAATAGGATGTTCTGTTGTGAGGAACAAGCCAGCGTATGCCGTGGACGCCGTCGACCACGCCCTCCAGCTCGCGACGTTGCTGCGGCAGGAGGGACGGCTGCGGGTCACCGATGCGGCGGCGGCGCTGGGTGTGAGTCGTTCCACAGCCCACCGCCTGCTCGTCACCCTCGTCTACCGCGACTTCGCGGTCCAGGACCGCGACCGGTCCTACCTGCCGGGCCCGCTCCTCGTGCCGGCATCTCCGGCCGACCCGGCGGTGCTGCCGGGAGCGCCGTCGGTCGTGCGGCTGCGCCAGGTCGCGCGACCCCACCTCAACCAGGTCGTCGCCGAGACCGGTGAGTCGTGCAACGTCCAGGTCCTGGCCGGCCAGCAGGCCCACGTCGTCGCCTACGTCGAGGGTCCGGGCTGGCTGCGCGTGGGCGACCGGTTCACCCGCGAGTGGGATGCGTGGCTGACCTCGGGTGGGCGAATCCTGTTGTCCCAGCTGGGAGATGACGAACTGGCCGAACGACTGCCGTCCTGGCCCGCCGCCCGCGTCGAACGCCTCCAGCGCGAGCTCGAGGTGTGCCGGCGGCGCGGCTACGCGGTCAACGACCAGCACACCGAGGACGGCGTGACCGCCCTCGCCGTCCTCGTGCGGGCGCCCCAAGGTATGCCGCTCGCGGCCATCGCGCTCGCGCTGCCGACGCCGCGCTTCGACCGCGACCTCGTCCCCGCGTGGGTGGGCGCCCTGTCGGCTGCATCCGCCCAGATCACGCGCGATCTCGGCGGCGCGCACGCGGCATACGACGCGCTGGGGGCGAGCCCGCGAGGGTGAGGGCGGATTGTGGGGGCCCACGCACGGTGGGGTAGTTTCGAAGCGCGCGAGGCGCACGACTTGAGGCAGCGCCCGCCCCCCGACGCACGTGAAGGATCGACGCATGAGCAACGACGGCGCCACGCTGAAGGCCGACGGCAAGGACCTCGACCTCCCCCTCGTGAAGGCGACCGAGGGCAACGACGGCTACGACATCTCCAAGCTGCTCAAGGAGACCGGCAACACCACCCTCGACATCGGCTTCGTCAACACCGCGTCGTGCAACAGCGCGATCACCTACATCGACGGCGACGCGGGCATCCTGCGCTACCGCGGCTACCCGATCGAGCAGCTCGCCGAGAAGTCCAGCTTCCTCGAGGTGTCCTACCTGCTCATCTACGGCGAGCTGCCGACCGCTGAGCAGCTGGCTGACTTCGACCAGAAGATCCGCCGCCACACCCTGCTGCACGAGGACCTCAAGGCGTTCTTCGGTGGCTTCCCGCGCGACGCCCACCCGATGCCGGTGCTGTCGTCGGCGGTGTCGGCGCTCGGCACGTTCTACCAGGACAGCCTCGACCCGTTCGACAAGGAGCAGGTGGAGATCTCGACGGTGCGGCTCATGGCCAAGCTGCCGACGATCGCGGCCTACGCCTACAAGAAGTCGGTCGGCCAGCCGTTCCTCTACCCGGACAACTCGCTGTCGCTGCCGGAGAACTTCCTGCGCATGACCTTCGGCTTCCCGGCCGAGCCGTACGACCTCGACCCCGACATGGTCAAGGCGCTGGACCTGCTCCTGATCCTGCACGCCGACCACGAGCAGAACTGCTCCACCTCGACCGTGCGCCTCGTCGGCTCGGCGCAGGCCAACCTCTTCAACTCGGTCTCGGCCGGCATCCACGCCCTGTCGGGTCCGCTGCACGGTGGCGCCAACTCGGCGGTGCTCGAGATGCTCGGTGGCATCTACGACAACGGTGGCGACGTCGACACCTTCGTCAAGAAGGTCAAGAACAAGGAGGACGGCGTCAAGCTGATGGGCTTCGGCCACCGGGTCTACAAGAACTACGACCCGCGCGCCGCCATCATCAAGAAGAGCGCCGACACCATCCTCAACAAGGACGGTGTCTCCGACCCGCTGCTCGACATCGCCCTCAAGCTCGAGCAGGTGGCCCTCGAGGACGACTACTTCGTGGAGCGCAAGCTCTACCCGAACGTCGACTTCTACACCGGCCTCATCTACAAGGCGATGGGCTTCCCGACCAAGATGTTCACCGTGCTCTTCGCTCTCGGTCGGCTGCCGGGATGGATCGCCCAGTGGCGCGAGATGATCGAGGACCCGCAGACCAAGATCGGCCGCCCGCGCCAGATCTACGTCGGCGAGACCGAGCGTGACTACACCCCGATCTCGGGCCGCTGACCAACGCTTCACCTCTTCGACGCGCGCCGTTGACCTGGCGGTCCTAGCGTCTGGGGCATGAGGCGTACCAGGGCAGCAGCAGTCGGCACGATCCTCCTTGGCGTCACCACCGCTCTCGCGAGTGCGCCGGTGTATGCCGCGTCGCCGCCTTCCCGGGCGGGCGTGGGCACCGCGCCTGCTCCCCTCGACCTCGGTCCGGCCGGGCTCGCGGAGAGCCGCACGTCGCGTGAGGTGCAGCCCGGGGTGACCTGGACGCGGATCGTGCGCGGTGCGGCGGACCCGGCGGTGCGCTGGGTCGTCGAGGTGAGCATCCCGAGCGGGTCGACCAGCCCGGACCCGGACGCGCCTCCGCGGGCGATCCAGGACGAGGCCAGCGCTGTCGCCTTCGCTGCGCAGCTGACCGCTGCCGGGTTCCCCGCCCGCGCCGAACGGGTGCTGCAGCCCGCCACGGCCGACGTGCCCGCTGGCGAGCTCGGGTGGAGGGTGCGCCTGGAGCGCACGTTCTCCACGCAGGCGGAGGCGAACGCCGAGAGTGCGCGGCTGCGCGCCGCCGGATTCAGCGGACGGGCCTGGTATGCCGGGTGGGACGGGACGTCGTCCGCCCGCGGACCGTGGACGGTCAACGTCGTGACCGTCGACCCCAAGCGGTTCAAGGGGGAGGTCGGCGGCACCTACGGTCCCGACCTGGAGAAGCGTGAGACGCCGAGCTGGCTGAACACCTACGAGAAGGCGGCAGTCACCCTCAACGCCGGCTTCTTCGTCTTCGACCCCAAGGCCGGTGCCGAAGGTGACCCGGCAGGCGCAGCTGTCTACGACGGCATACTCGAGTCCGAGCCCGTGGGCTCGCGGCCCGTCCTGCTGCTGGACCGAAAAGCCAAGCACACCAACGTCGTTCGTCCCACGTGGTCCGCGCAGGTGAGGTTGCCCAGCGGAGTGCGCGAGCTGGACGGCCTCAACCGAGTTCCCGGCCTGATCCGCAACTGCGGCGGCACCGCCGACGACGCACCGACCGCACTGCCGCTGCACGACGTCACGTGCACCGACCCCGACGAGCTGGTGGCCTTCACCCCTTCCTTCGGTGCCACGACGCCGAAGGGCGCCGGGGCCGAGGCCGTCCTCGACCGGCAGGGTCGGGTGGTGTCCGTCGCGGACAGCCGCGGGGTGGCGCTCACGGTCGGACAGCGCTCGATCCAGGGCACCGGCTCCGACGCCGGGCTCGTGGCGAGCCTGCGTCCGGGGCAGCGGGTCCGGGTCGACACCGAGCTGCGCGCCGGTGGTCGGCCCCTGGCCAAGAAGGGCACCGCGGTCATCAACGGCGGCCCGGAGCTGGTGCGCGACGGCCAGGTGCACATCACCCAGCAGCAGGACGGCATGGTGCACCCGGGTGAGCCGAGCTTCGCCTACGGCTGGGTGCTGCAGCGCAACCCGCGCACCTTCGCCGGGGTCGACGCCGCCGGACGCACCATGTTCGTGACGGTCGACGGGCGACAGCTGGGCGAGCTGGGCCTGTCGATCCCGGAGACGGCGGCGGTCGCCCGGTCGCTGGGCATGGTCGAGGCCCTGAATCTCGACGGCGGCGGCTCGACGGCGCTCGTCGTCGACGACCGGCTGGTGTCCAACCCGTCGGACGCGGCGGGTGAACGCGCCGTGGGTGACGCCATCTTCATCCGCTGAGGACGCCTCGCCGGCAGCCGGGGAGGGCGTGGCCGGTCAGGGGAAGGTGACGGTCACCGTCGACGCACCCGCCGAGCTGCCCTTGACCGGCTGCCACTCCCAGCCGTCGGAGTCACGCGTCCGCGTCCACTGGCGATCGCCGACCCGCACCTTCGTGGCGCCGAACTGCGAGGCCTTCGCCACGGCATACGCACCCGCCGCCCAGGCCTCCCGCTCGGACGGCGCGGCCACCCGCACCGTCCTGCCGGCGACCGTCGCCTTGGCGCCCTGCTCGGCCGCCAGCGCCTCGGCGAGTGCCGCGGGCTTGCCCTCGGTGGCGTCGTCGAGGCGGCAGCCGAGGCCAGCAGGGGAGTGCCCCATGAGGGTCGACGCGAGGGCCCGGCCCTCCTGCTCGTGGTCGGCATACGCCTCGGGGTAGGCGCTCTTCTGCACCCGCTGGGCGATCTCGGTGATGCGCATGCCCTCGTAGCCCTTGATCTTGACGAGGGCGTCGTAGAACTTGTTCGTCGCGTAGACCGGGTCGAGGATCTGCTCGACGGTGCCCCACCCCTGGCTCGGCCGTTGCTGGAAGAGCCCGACGGAGTCGCGGTCGCCGTAGCGCAGGTTGCGCAGCTTGGACTCCTGGATCGCGGTGGCGATGGCGATCGTGGCGGCGCGCGCGGGCAGGCCCCGCTTCTCGGCGATCGCCGCAATCGTTGCCGCGTATGCCGTCTGGCTGGGGTCGAAGGTCACGCTCTGGTCCAGCGCGGTCGCCTGGCAGCGAGGCCCACCGAAGTTGTGCCGGACCCCTTGGATACCGATCACTCCGGCCACGACGAGCCCGATTGCGAACGCCAGCAACACGATCCGCGTGACGAGCTTGCGCAGCCTGGGGTGGTGGTGCTCCTCAGCGAGGACGACACCGCCGCGGTTCTTCGGGGGCATGGATCAGTCGTTGGCGTGCAGCGCCGAGTTGAGCACGATGCCGTGCCCGTCGCGCGCCCTGGCCTCGACGGTGCCGGTCACCGAGTTGCGCAGGAAGAGCAGGTTCGACTGGCCGGACAGCTCCCGCGCCTTGACGACGCGGCCGTCGGTCAGCGTGACCTTGGTGCCGGCGGTGAGGTAGAGCCCCGCCTCGACGACGCAGTCGTCACCGAGCGCGATGCCGAGCCCGGCCTCGGCGCCGAGCAGGCAGCGCTGGCCGATGCTGACGCGTTCGGTGCCGCCGCCGGACAGCGTGCCCATCGTCGAGGCGCCGCCACCGATGTCGGAGCCGTCACCGACGACGACGCCCTGGCTGATGCGGCCCTCCACCATCGACGACCCGAGGGTGCCGGCGTTGAAGTTGACGAAGCCCTCGTGCATCACCGTGGTGCCCGGCGCGAGGTGGGCGCCGAGCCGGACGCGGTCGGCGTCACCGATGCGCACCCCGGCTGGGACGACGTAGTCGACCATGCGGGGGAACTTGTCGACGCCGAGCACCTGCACCGGCCCGCGGCCACGCATCGCGGCCCGTGTCAGCTCGAATCCTTCGACGGCGCAAGGGCCCTGGGTGGTCCAGACGACGTTGACGAGCACTCCGAAGAGGCCGTCGAGGTTGACCGAGTTGGGTTCGACGAGGCAGTGCGACAGCAGGTGGAGGCGCAGGTAGGCGTCGGCGGGGTCGCCCGGTGCGGCGTCGAGGTCGACCTCGGTGGTGACCAGCTCACGGCGCACCTTGCGGACGTCGTCCTTGCCGACGAGGGTCTCGAGCTCGGCCGGCGGCTCGGCGTCGGCGGGGCGGTCTCCGAGGGCGGGAGCGGGGTACCACGTGTCGAGGACCGACCCGTCCTCGTGGATCGTGGCCAGTCCGTGCCCCCAGGCGGTGCGCTCGCTGCTCATGGGTCCCAGCCTAGAGGGCCGGTCTGAACACTCCCTGACGCCCCGCCCCCGCCCTGGTGTCCGCGAACTTTGGCCCAAACTTCGCTGGTGCGTGGAAGGTTCCGAGCACCAGGGAACTGTGGGCCAAAGTTCCGGGCGTGAGGACGCCGGGCGCGGGGACGCTGGGCGCGGGAGCCCCGGGAGCCGGGGAGGCGCGGGATCCGCTGGGAGGCACCGGATACCGTGGGCGCCATGGCTGAACCCGCCCCCAGCACCCCGCCCGCGCTCGACCTGTCGGCCGACATCACGACCCTCACGGCGGCGCTGTGCGACATCGAGTCGGTGAGCCTCGACGAGGCCGCGGTCTGCGACGCCATCGAGGCGGCGCTGACCCCGCTCGACCACCTCACCCTCACCCGCATCGGCAACACCCTCGTCGCCCGCACCGACCTCGGGCGCGACGAGCGGGTGGTGCTCGCCGGGCACATCGACACCGTGCCGCTCACCACCGACCCGGCCAACCTGCCCACCCAGCGGCGGGGCGACGACCTGTGGGGACGTGGCACGGTCGACATGAAGGGCGGCGTCGCCGTCCAGCTCAAGGCGGCCCTCGTTACCGAGCCGAGCCGCGACCTGACCTTCGTGTTCTACGAGGGCGAGGAGATCGACAGCCAGTACAACGGGCTCCTGCACATCCACCAGCAGCGCCCCGACCTCATCGAGGACGCCGACTTCGCCGTGCTGCTCGAGCCGACCGGCTCCATCGTCGAGGGCGGCTGCAAGGGCACGCTGCGGGTCGAAGTCGTCACCAAGGGGATCGCCGCCCACAGCGCCCGTCCGTGGAACGGCCACAACGCCATCCACGACGCGGCCGAGATCCTCGCCCGCCTCGCGGCATACGAGCCGGAAACCGTGACCGTCGACGGTCTGGAGTATCGCGAGGCGATGAACGCCGTCGGCATCGCCGGCGGCATCGCGACCAACGTGATCCCCGACCGGTGCGTGGTGACGGTCAACTACCGCTACGCACCCGACAAGTCCGAGGACGACGCACTCGCCGTGGTCAACCAGCTCTTCACCGACTTCGTCGTCGCCGTCAACGACAACGCGGGCGGAGCGCGCCCCGGGCTGGACCGACCGGCCGCCAAGGCGTTCGTCGAGGCGCTCGGCGTCGACGTCGTGGCCAAGCAGGGGTGGACCGACGTGGCCCGCTTCTCCGCGATGGGGGTGCCGGCCGTCAACTTCGGGCCGGGCGACCCCAACCTCGCCCACCACGACGAGGAGCGGGTGCCCGTGGCCCAGCTCGAGTCCGCCGAGGCCGCGCTGCTGCGGTGGCTGGCGTAGGTAGGTTGGCGACGTGAGCGACAAGCGCAGCGACGACAAGCCGGCCGACGGCCAGACCGACGACCTGACCCAGACCAGCGGCGCCACCGAGCGCGACTACGACTACCACACGGGCCCGGTCACGCTGCGCGGTTCGCGCGTGCCCGGCACGACGACCGACCAGCGCCTCCTCGACAGCCGCGGCCCGAGCGACTGGGTGCACACCGACCCGTGGCGGGTGCTGCGCATCCAGAGCGAGTTCGTCGAGGGCTTCGGTGCGCTGGCCGAGCTCGGCCCCGCGGTGTCGGTGTTCGGGTCGGCGCGCACCAAGCCCGACAGCCCGTTCTACGAGCTGGGCATCGAGGTCGGTCGCCGACTCGTCGAGGCCGGGTATGCCGTGATCACCGGTGGCGGGCCGGGCGCCATGGAAGCGGCCAACAAGGGCGCCCGAGACGCGGGTGGGGACAGCGTCGGCCTCGGCATCGAGCTGCCCTTCGAGCAGGGCCTCAACGAGTACGTCAACCTCGGCGTCAACTTCCGCTACTTCTTCGCGCGCAAGACGATGTTCGTCAAGTACGCCCAGGGCTTCATCGTCCTGCCCGGCGGCTTCGGCACCCTGGACGAGCTGTTCGAGGCGATCACGCTGGTGCAGACCCAGAAGGTCACGTCCTTCCCGATCGTGCTGATGGGCCGTGAGTACTGGTCGGGCCTGTTCGAGTGGCTGCGCGGCACCCTGCTCGCCGAGGGCATGGTCGCGGCCAAGGACATCGACCTGCTCCACCTCACCGACAGCGTCGACGAGGCCATCGACATCATCGTCGCCGCCGACAGGCACGCGGAGGGCGCGGCGCCCGCGGTCACGCCCAAGCGCCCCGAGTAGACCGCCTGCGGCCCCAGCGTGCGACCCATGGACGCGAGAGCCCGTCCCGGGGGACAATGACGCATGGCCCTGGTCTCCCCGCTCCCACGTCACGGCGATGTCGTCGTGGGCCGCGACGTGGCCGGGCGCACGCTGCGCATCTCGGGCCACCCCGGCACCGCCCGGGTCGTGCTGTCGATCTGGCAGGACACCGTGTGCAAGGCGACGGTGCGCCTCGACGTCGACGACGTGCCGCACGTGGTCGAGCTGATCACCCGGGCCGCGATCACCCCAGCCGACGAGGCCGAGGCGGGACACGCGGGCTGAATGTGCCACGCACAGTCTGACGTGCGACGATCAGCCGCGTGATCTGGGTGTTCTTCATCGTGATGGCCGTGGTGGTGGTCGGCGGCTTCGTCGCGCTGCTCACCGGTCGCCTCGGCTACGACCCCATGGCGCCGGCCACCACGACCCAGTCCGCGCCGATCCTCTCCGACGAGATCGCCGCGAGCGAGATCCCCACGATCCGGTTCGACACCGCCCTGCGCGGCTACCGCATGGACCAGGTCGACGCGGTGCTCGACCGGCTCCAGGACCGCATCGAGGAGCTCGAGGCCGAGCGCGTGCGGGCCGACCGGGTGACGGACGAGCCGGGTCCGGGCCCCACCGCCTGAACCATGGCTGCGCTCCACCTGACCCGCGACTCCACGGCACCACCCACGGTGCTGTGGGACGTCGTCACGGACTTCGCGGCATACCAACGCTGGATGCCGGTGACCACGATGCGACTCGACCCGGGCACCCGGCGACCCGGCTGGGGGTTCGCCGCGCGCAGCGGCGTGGGACCGGTCGGCTTCACCGACCCGATGCTCCTCACCGCGTGGGAGCCGCCCAGCGACGGCCGCGCCGGGCACTTCCGCGTCGTCAAGACCGGTGCGCTGCTCGGTGGGTGGGTCGACGCGCGCGTCGAGCCGCGTGGCGGCGGCAGCCGCCTGGTGTGGGACCAGGACCTCGTCGTGCGGCCGCTGCCCCTGAAGTCGCTGACCGCGCCGGTCCTCACGGCCGCAGGTGAGCTGCTCTACGGACGCGCGCTCGACGCCATCGTCGCCGAGGCCGACCGTGCCGCCGCCCGGGGGACGGGCCGGTGAGCGGCCTCGTCGTCGGCGAGGACGGCCTCGCCCGGTGCGCCTGGGGTGCGTCGACGCCGGAGTATGCCGTCTACCACGACACCGAGTGGGGCGTGCCGGTCCGTGGAGAGCAGGCGCTCTACGAACGGCTGACGCTCGAGGCGTTCCAGTCGGGCCTGGCGTGGATCACCATCCTGCGCAAGCGTGAGGCGTTCCGGGCGGCGTTCGCCGGTTTCGACCCGGAGGTGGTTGCCGCCTTCGACGAGAGCGACCGTGACCGGCTCATGGCCGACGCCGGCATCGTGCGCAACCGGCTCAAGGTCAACGCCGCCATCGCCAACGCGGGTGCCGTCCTGCGGCTGCGCGAGCGCGGCGGGCTCGACGAGCTGATCTGGTCGCACGCGCCCGGCTCCCACCCCACACCGCAGACCCTCGCCGACGTGCCGGCCACGTCACCGGAGAGCATTGCCCTCGCAAAAGCGTTGAAGCGCAATGGATTTGTCTTCGTCGGACCCACGACGATGTATGCCGCGATGCAGGCGTGCGGGCTCGTCGACGACCACCTGGCCGGGTGCCACCGGTCCGGCCGCTCCCGGTCCGGCCTGTCCCGGTGATGCGCTCGCTGACGACCCGGGTCGTCCTCGTCTACCTCGCCATGCGCGCCGTGTCTGCGCTGCTGCTCGTCCTCGCCAGCCGCGACCAGCCGGTCATGCCGGACTGGACCGGGCCGACGGTCGAGCCGATCGACATGACGGTCCTCTGGGACGGCGGGTGGTACCGCCACATCGCCGAACAGGGCTACCCGCGTGTCCTGCCCGTCGACCCCAACACCGGACGGGTCGCCCAGAACGCCTGGGCCTTCTACCCGCTCTTTCCGTTGCTGTCCCGGGTGCTGATGGACATCACGGGACTGGGGTTCCCCGTCGTGGCGTCGAGCGTCGCACTCCTGTGCGGGCTGGGAGCGGCCGTGGTCATGGCCAAGCTCCTCGCCGAGCGCGTCGGGTCGCGGGTGGCGCTGGCGACGGTGGCGGCTTGGGGCGCCTTCCCTGCCGCGGTGTCGCTGCAGATCGCCTACACCGAGGCCATGGCGATGCTGGTGCTGTGCCTGAGCCTGTGGGCCGTGCTGCGTCGGCAGTGGGTCGTGGTCGGCGCGTTGGCGCTCGTCCTCGGCATCACGCGACCGATCGCGGTGCCGCTCATCGCGGTCGTCGCGGTGGCCCTGTTCGTGCGCTGGCGACGTCGGCGGGCCGAGCCGATCTCGTTGGGGGAGTATGCCGCTGGCGCGTGGGCGCTGGCCGCGACGGGGTTGGGTGCGGGGCTGTGGCCGCTCATCGCGTGGCGCGTCACCGGCGTCCGTGACGCCTACACGCTGACCATGGCGTCATGGCGCGTCAGCGGCGACATTGAACCCCTCAAGCCGTGGATCGGCATGTCGCAGTGGGCTTTTCGCCACATCGAGGGCGCCGACGTCTACGGGCCAGTCGGACTGGCGGCGCTCGTGACAGCCATCGTCGTCCTCACGGCCGGCCCGTGGGCGACCGCGCTGGGACCGGAGCTGCGCACGTGGTGCCTGGCCTACCCGGCATACCTGGCGCTCGTCCTCGACCCGTTCACCAGCATCTTCCGTTATGCGATCCCGCTCTTCCCCCTCCTCGCCGTGATGCTCGGTGGTGGGTGGGTCGACCGGTCGGCGCGGTGGCTCGGCGCACGGACCGCGGTGCTCGTCGGCCTCGGCCTGGTCGGCCAGGTGGCCTGGATCTGGAAGCTGCTCGTCTTCCACCCGCCCTCGGACTACCCGCCGTGAGCGCCCCCGTGCTCGCCTCGCTGCGCACCTCGGCCGGCCGAAGCGCGTTGGCGCAGAAGGCACTTCGGCGACCGGTCGTCTTCCTGCTGCTCGTCTACGTCGCCACCCGGGTGCTCGTGGTGGTCGCCATGTGGGTGGCGGCGACGTGGTTCCAGACGCCCGCAGGTGTGGGCCATCCCGACCCGGGCCTCACCGACGTCCTCGGCGGCTGGGACGGCGTCTGGTACGAGCGGATCGCCGAGCGCGGCTACCCCGTACCGCTGCCCGCGGATCCCGAGACCGGTGAGCTGACCTACAGCGCATGGGCGTTCTACCCGGTCTTCCCGTTCCTCGTGCGCGGGCTCATGGCCGTCGGCATCCCGTTCCTGGGGGCTGCGATCGCGCTCAACCTCGTCCTCGGCGCGCTGTGCACAGTGCTGGTCTGGCGGTGCTTCCACTTCGCGTTGCACGCCTCACCGCAGCCAGCCCGTGACCGGCTCGCGCTCGCGGCGGCGGCGCTCTGGTGCCTCTACCCGGCGACCGGCATCCTGGTCATGCCCTACACCGAAGCCCTCGCCGGTGTCCTCATCGCCGGCTCGCTGCTGTTCCTCATGCAGCGCAGGTATGCCGCGGTGGCGGCCCTCGCGGTCGCGCTCGGCTTCACGCGGGCCGTGGCACCGGCCATGGCCTGCGCGGTCCTGGCCCACCTGGTCCTGCGCTGGCGCGAGGACCGCGCGGCTGGCGTCGCACCACTGTCGGGCCAGCGGTGGTCGGCGGCCCTGATGCTCGGGGTCCTCGGGGTGACGTCCGTGGCGTGGCCGGTCGTCGTGGGGCTCGTGAGCGGTCTGCCGCGAGCCTTCTTCGACGTGCAGGCGGCCTGGGGCCAGAAGCCGGCCTCGGGGCCGTTCGTCCTGTGGCTGTCGTGGGCGTGGGATGCGCACGGGTTCTACGGGGTGCTGGTCCTGGTGGCGCTCGTCGCCACCTACATCGCGCTCATCCTCGGTCGGCACGGACGCTGGCTCGCCGTGGAGCTGCGGGTGTGGGCGCTGGCCTACCCGCTCTACCTGCTGGCGGTGGTCCGTCCGATCACGAGCATGTGGCGGTTCCTGTTGCTGGACTTCCCGATCGCCGCGCTCGTCGCGTCGGTGGCCATGCGCACGTCATCGGGTGCGCGAGTGGTGCCGCACTGGCGTCGTCGCGTCGCGGTCGTGGCCGTGGTGCTGGTGATCGGCCTGTTCTGGTTCACCTGCACCCTGCTGACCTACACCCCCTGGAACGCCACGCCCCCGTGAGGTGACCCACCCGCAAACCCTGCGTTGCACGGCATACGTTGGGCTGTTAACCCGAGGTATGCCGCACAGCGCAGGGTTTGCATCGTGGCGCGGGGCCTCAGTGACCCGTGAAGGTGGGCTTCTCCTTGGCGAGGAAGGCGTCGACGGCGGCGCGGTGGTCGGCACTCG
The DNA here is from genome assembly GCA_023420415.1 of Actinomycetes bacterium. Taxonomy (GTDB): domain Bacteria; phylum Actinomycetota; class Actinomycetes; order Actinomycetales; family Dermatophilaceae; genus Pedococcus. Next base: position 74,007 of record JAEZWF010000026.1, read on the forward strand.
CACCGGTGAGCGCCATGTACTCGCCCTCGGTCGCCAGCGACTCGGCGAGCGGGTGTCCCGCACTGAAGGCCACGGCCCGCCGGATCGAGCCGTAGGCCAGGGTCGGCCCCGCCGCCAGCTGCTGCGCCACCTCTCGCACCCGCGCCTCGAACGCGTCCGCCGGCACCAGCTCGGTCACCAGACCCAGCGCCAGGCACTCCTGCGCGGGCACCGTGCGCGGCAGCAGCAACAGCTCCTTCGCGCGCGCCGGCCCGACGAGCCGCTGCAGCCACCACGACGAACCCGAGTCGCACGACAGCGCGATCCCGGCGAACGCCAGGTTGAACCCGGCCGTGTCGACGGCGACCCGCAGGTCGGCGGCCATCGCGAAGGCCGCACCGGCACCGGCCGCGACGCCGTTGATCGCTGCAACCACGGGCTTGTTCATCGTCGCGAGCAGCTCGGCGATCGGGTTGTAGTGCTGGGGCACCGTCTCCCACAGCGACGGGTCGTCGCTGGTCAGGAGCTGCACGTGCTCGCGCAGGTCCTGACCGACGCAGAAGGCCCGACCCGACCCGGTCAGCACCACGCACCGCACCGCGTCGTCCTCGGCCACCTCGGTCAGGGCGGCCAGCAGTGCCTCCTTGGTGGGGGTGTCGAGGGCGTTCATCGCGTCGGGCCGGTTGAGGCGCACGGTGGCGACGGCGCCGTCGCGCTCGACGACGACGGGGGCAGTGGACGAAGAGGCGGCGTCGGTCATGGCGCCATCATGCCGGTCACCGCGGCACCCGGATTTCACCTGTGAGCCCGTTCACGGGATAATGGAGCAAATCTGGCGCGCACTGAGGGCTAGCAATCGAAAGCCGGCGTGGACCCGCGTGGCCAGCCACCGACCACGCCAGGAGGAAGGACACATTCCATGGCGGCAATGAAGCCGAGGACTGGCGACGGCCCCCTCGAGGTGGTCAAGGAAGGTCGTGGCATCGTCCTGCGCATGCCGCTGGAGGGTGGCGGCCGCCTCGTGGTCGAGATGACCCCGGACGAGGTCCGGGCCCTGGGCGACGCGATCGAGAACTGCGAAGGGCTGAAGTAACCAGCTCGTGCGAAGGCCCCCACCGACGGTATGCCGGTGGGGGCCTTCGCCGTGCTCGGTAGGCTCGCGGGCGTGCCCGACCCTGACCTGCTGACCCCTGCCACCAGCGACTGGACCGTGCGCGCCGACGCGCTCGCCGACGTCCTCGCCGACCTCGACCCGGACGACCTCACCCTTGCCCTGCCGGTGACGAGCGAGGGTATGCCGCCGCGCGGCGCCGTGGGTGCCGCGCTCGCCTTGGTGGGGCTCGATGCCGACGTGGTCTTGGCGACCTACGAGCCGTCGGCGAAGGCCGGGGACACGACGACGGTCCCGCTGCCGCCGGGGGAGCGGGCTGCCCGACGGGTGCTGCTCGTCGGCCTCGGCGAGGGTCGGCCTGAAGACCTGCGCGCCGCCGGAGCCGCGGTCGGTCGCGCGGGCCGCGGTCGGCAGGCGGTGGTGACCACGGTCGGTGCCGGGGCAGCGGCAGGCGCGCAGGCGGCATACGCGGAAGGCCTTGCCCTGGGCGGGTATTCGCCGCCGAGCTGGCGCAGCGAACGCAGCCAGGCGCCCAAGCCGCCGGCCGCGCAGGTGGTGCTCGTGGGGCGCTATGACACGGAGGCGGTGCACCGTGCCGTCGTTCGGGCACGGGCCACGATGCTGGCGCGCAACCTCGCCGTCGTGCCCTCGAACATCAAGAACCCCGCCTGGATGGCGGCCCAGGCGCGCACCCTCGGACGGCGCCACGGGCTGGACGTCACGGTCTGGAACGAGCGCGACCTGGCGGCCCAGGGCTTTGGCGGACTCCTTGCGGTCGGCGGTGGTTCCGCCACGCCGCCGCGGCTCGTCCAGCTCGACTACGTGCCCGACGGCGCCACCGCGAAGACGCCGCGAATCGTCTTGGTGGGCAAGGGAATCACCTTCGACACCGGCGGCCTCGACATCAAGCCCGCCGAGGGCATGCTCGCGATGAAGACCGACATGAGCGGGTCGGCGATCGTCCTCGCGGTGCTCGCCGCGTGCCGTGAGCTCGAGGTGCCGGTGCGGGTGACGGGGCTGCTCGCGCTCGCCGAGAACGCCGTCGGCGGCGCGTCCTACCGGCCCGGTGACGTGCTCACGCAGTACGGCGGCCGCACCGTCGAGATCGGCAACACCGACGCGGAGGGCCGCATCGTCATGGCCGACGCGCTCGCCTACGCCGACCTCGAGCTCGACCCGGACGTGCTGCTCGACATCGCCACGCTGACCGGCGCTGCCCGCCTCGCCCTGTCGCGGTCGATGGCGCCGGTCTACGCCACCGACGACCGGCTCGGCGCCACGCTCGTGGCGGCCGGCGAGGCGACCGGCGAGCCGCTGTGGCCGTTCCCGCTGGTCGAGGACTACCGGGCCATGCTCGACAGCGACGTTGCCGACGTGGGTCACATCGCGGGACTTGGTAGCGGCGGCGGCTCGATCACGGCAGCGTTGTTCCTCCGGGAGTTCGCGGGAGCGCGGCGCTGGGCCCACCTCGACATCGCCGGGGTCGGCCGGTCCGACGTCGACCGCGGAGTCCTCACCAAGGGCGGTACGGGCTTCGGCGCCCGGCTGCTGCTGCGCTGGCTGGAGGAGATGGGATGAACGCCGGGTACGGGCTGACGGTGCGCTGGTCGCTGCAGGACGCCCCGCCGGACGTCGCCGACAAGCTGCGCGAGTACGTCGTGGGCACGTCGATGGCCAAGTTCATGTTCCTCGACGGGCTGGCGTTCAAGACGTGGCGGATGGTCGCGGGCCAGTGGTTCGAGGGGACCTATGTCTTCGACCAGGCGGTCTACCGCGACGACTTCGCCCAGGAGTTTCGCGCCACCGCAGACGAGTCAGCGGGCAGCAAGATCATCGGGTCGGGGCCGGTGCTGATCGAGCCGTTCGAGGTCGTGGCCATCGCCGAGGGGCCCGAGGGCTTCCGCCGTGGCCCCGGCCCGGGTCACGCCTGACCGCGCCGCGATTCGAGGTAGAAACGCCGACAAGTCCGGCGCAGTGTCACGTCGTTCCGCAGGGCGGGCCGACGGGAGTCAGCGCTTGACGGCGGCCAGCACCCCGTCGCCGACGGGCAGCAGCGCCGGCACCAGCGCCTCGTCGTCGCGCAGCCGCTTGCCGAGGTCGCGCAACGTGGTGGTGTCGTTGTCGCGCGACGCCGGGTCGGCGACCTTGTCGTGCCAGAGCATGTTGTCCAGGGCCAGCACCCCGCCCGGGCGCAGCAGCCGTATGCCGTGGTCGACGTACTCGGGGTAACTCGCCTTGTCGGCGTCGATGACGACCATGTCGTAGGCGCCGTCGGTCATGCGCGGCAGCACGTCCAGGGCGCGTCCGGTGATGACGCGGGTGCGCTGGTGGGCGACGCCGGCCTCGGCATACGCCTTCTTGGCCGCACTCTGGTGCTCGGGCTCGACGTCGATCGTGGTGAGGATGCCGTCGGCCGGCATGCCCTGCAGCAGCCACAGGCCGGAGGTGCCGCCACCCGTGCCGATCTCGACGACCGACTTCGCGGCGACCGCGGCAGCCAGCAGCCGCAGCAGCGCACCGGCGCCGGTCCCCACCGGCACGGCGCCGAGCTCGGAACCCCGGGCCCGCGCGGCCTCGATGACCTCGTTCTCGGGCACGAACTCCTCGGCATACGCCCAGCTGGCCGACTTCAGTGCGCTCATGACCGGCCACCCTATCGCCGCACCGCCCCCGCTTGCGTCCGCGGAAATGGCGGCTCCGGCGACCACATCCGCGGACTCAACGCAGGCGGCATACCCGGGACGTCTGCGAACTTGCCCGCCAGCGGGGCAAACACGCAGACGCAAGCGGGCGCACGGCATACAGGCAACGTTCAGGTTGTTCGGGAACCATGAAGGGCACCCGGTCGTCTGGACCAGGTGCAGCCCGCGCCCGCACGGCGCGACAACGGAGGTGACCGCGTGACCGCGACCGACACGATCGGCGCGACCCAGGGAGACGCTGGCGAGCAGACCGCCTGGGTCCCCCCGACCTGGGAGGAGATCGTCGAGCAGCACTCTGCTCGCGTCTACCGCCTGGCCTACCGCCTGACCGGCAACCCGCACGACGCCGAGGACCTCACGCACGACGTGTTCATCCGCGTCTTCCGCTCGCTGCACTCCTACCGCCCCGGCACGTTCGAGGGCTGGCTGCACCGCATCACCACCAACGTGTTCCTCGACAAGATGCGGCGCAAGCAGCGCATCCGCTTCGACGCGCTCTCCGACGAGTCCGCCGCCCGGCTGCCCAGCCGCGAGCTCGGCCCCGAGAGCGCCTACGACGCCACCCACTTCGACGACGACGTGCAGCGCGCCCTCGACTCGCTGTCGCCGGAGTTCCGGGCCGCCGTCGTCCTGTGCGACATCGAGGGCCTGTCCTACGAGGAGATCGCGGCCACGCTCGGCATCAAGCTCGGCACCGTGCGTTCGCGCATCCACCGTGGGCGCGCCCAGCTGCGCGAGGCGCTCGCGCACCGCGACCCGGGGCTCGGCCGCCCCGCGACCGACGCCGACCGCACCCCCACTCCGACCAAGCGCCGACTTCCCGTGCTGGGCCGGGCGGTGCCGGGGCACCAGTGAGCCGCCTCGGTATGCCGGGTGGTCAGGCGGGCGCGCGAGGCGCCCGCTGCCTCGGTGACCTCGTGACGGCCTACGCGGACCGTTCGATGGAGCCCGCCGCGCTGCTGCAGTGGGACCGCCACCTCGTGACCTGCCCGCGCTGCCAGGCGGCGGTCGACGGCGAACGGCGGATGCTCGGGGCGCTGCGCAACCCGTCGGGGTCGACGGTGCCCGGGGACCTGCGCAGCATGCTGCTCGCCGTCGCCGCCGAGGTCGCCGCAGAGCAACCTGCCGATCACCGTGCCGATCCGCCTGCCGCCCGCCAGGCCGAGCAGGAGCCAGCCCCTCGTCGCCACTGGGTGCCCCCCGTACCCGTCGCGCCCGTGCCGGTGGTCGACCGCTGCGCGCCGGCCCTGCACCGGTCGGCCCGGCGCGCGACCGTCTTCGCCGGACTGGCGGCGAGTGCCACCGCGGCCGCCACCTGGGGCGTCGTCGTCGCGGGGGCAGGCCCGGCCACGACCGCCGTCACGAGCTCCTTCACCCCGCAGGTGACACCCGCCGTGCAGCGGGCACGCACCCCGGCGCAGGGCGTGATGCCGGCGTCGTACACGGTGTCGCACCTGACCGCAGCGCCCTCGGTGCTGCCCGTCCGGACGGTCCAGGCGAGCCCCGCCGTGAGCGTGGTTCGGCACCGTTCGGCACAATCGACCCCATGACGGACGAGCGCGACGACCGCGCCCCCCAGCCGGACGCCGACGACCGCGCGCAGCCGCCGCAGTCGGGTGAGCCGGTGTGGGACCCGTGGGCGCCGCCGCGCGACACCCCGCGGGAGCCGGTCGGCTCCGCACCGGCCGCGCCGACCCAGCCGGTCGACGCCACACCGCAGTGGGCGGTCGACCACACCCAGCACACCCCGGACCACACCCAGCCCGTCGACCTGAACCAGACCCAGGAGATCACCCCCGGCCAGCCGTCCGCGCACGGTGAGCAGGCGGCATACCCGGGCTCGGACCCGAGCCAGACGGGATGGCAAGGGGGGCAGCCCACCGGTTGGCCCGCGGACCCGGCCGTGCACCAGCCGCCGGGTGCCGACGCACCGGGCGCCGACGCGCAGGCAGGCCAGTCGGCGTCGCCGGGCGCGGGCTGGGACCCGATCAGCGCCCCCGTCGCGAACGCAGGGTATGCCGGGTCGCCGCAACCGTGGGTCGGTGAGCGACCCGTCGAGCCCAGTGCGCCGCAGCAGAAGGGTCCCGGCTGGGGCGCCCTCGTCGCGGTCGCGGCCGTCGCGGCCCTGGTCGCCGCCGTCCTCGGCGGGATGTTCGGTGGCTGGCTCGGGGCGACCGACCGCGTCGACTTCGGCAGCCTCGACCGCACGCCCTCCTCGATCCCCCAGGCCGGGCCCGGCTCGACCGCGCGGCCGGAGGGCTCGATCGCGAGCATCGCGGCCAAGGCCCTCCCGAGCGTCGTCACGATCAAGGTGCGTGGCGCCGATGGTGCCGGCACGGGGTCTGGCTTCGTCCTCGACAAGGACGGCCACATCATCACCAACAACCACGTCGTCGCCGGCGCGGCCGACAACGGCACGATCAAGATCGAGCTCGCCGACGGCACCGAGATCGACGCGACGGTCGTGGGCCGCGACGCGTCCTACGACCTCGCCGTGCTGCGCACCAGCCGTCGCGACCTCGAGCCACTCACGATGGGCGTCTCCAAGGACGTCGTCGTCGGCGACCAGGTCATCGCCGTCGGGGCGCCGCTCGGCCTCGAGTCGACCGTGACGAGCGGCATCGTGAGCGCGCTCAACCGACCGGTCAGCCCGGGTGGTGACGGCAACACGCAGTCCTACATCAACGCGATCCAGACCGACGCCGCGATCAACCCCGGCAACAGCGGCGGCCCGCTGCTCAACATGCAGGGGCAGGTCATCGGGGTCAACACCGCCATCGCCCGCATCCCCGGAGCCACCGACACCCAGTCGGGCAACATCGGGGTCGGCTTCTCGATCCCCAGCGACCAGGTGGTGCGGACCGCCGAGCAGCTGATCAAGACCGGGTCCGCCCAGCACCCGGTGATCGGGGTCGTGCTCGACCGTCAGTTCACCGGCGACGGGGTCAAGGTCCTCGAGCGGCGCACCGCCGACAGCGGCGCGCCGGTCGAGTCAGGCGGTCCGGCCGACAAGGCGGGCATCAAGCCCGGCGACGTCATCGTCGAGTTCGACGGCAAGAAGGTCACCGACGCCGACGACCTGGTGGTCGCGATCCGGTCCAAGAACGTCGGCGACACGGTGGCGATGAAGGTCCGCCGCGGTAATGAGACGATCGACGTCAAGCTGACCCTTGCCGGCAAGTCCGGCAGCTGACCCACGGAGCGCGCGTGCTTGACGTCAACGGCTGGGAGTTCATCCTCCTCATCGTGATCGCTGTCGTGGTCCTCGGGCCGGAGCGGCTGCCGGAGTATGCCGCGAAGCTGGGCCGGCTGGTGCGACAGGTGCGGGGGATGGCCGAGGGGGCAAAGGGCCAGCTGCGCGAGCAGATGGGCCCGGAGTTCGACGACATCGACTGGAAGCAGTACGACCCGCGCCAGTACGACCCGCGCCGCATCGTGCGTGAGGCGCTGCTGGACCCGAAGCCCGTGGAGGGCAACGGATCTGGGCCCTCGGCCGCTCACGCAGCGGCGGGCGGTGGGGCAGCCGGTGCCGGCGCGGCGGGCGCGTCTGCGAGCCTTCGCCGCGACGCGGCGCTCCCGACGCCCTTCGACGACGACGCGACCTGACCCACGGATCCAGCTTGCACGTGGGGTCAGCGAGAGACGGGGGACAGGCCGAGGGAGCGGCCGGCCAGACCGCGGGCGCGGGTGCCCAGGCCGCGAGCGATGCCGCGCAGGGCCACCGCCGCCGGTGACTCGGGGTTGCGCAGCACGACCGGGGTGCCCTGGTCGGCGCCCTCGCGCAGGTTGGTGTCGAGCGGGATCTGGCCCAGCAGCGGCACCTCGGCGCCCACCGACCGGGTGAGCGACTCGGCCACGGCCTGACCGCCGCCGGAGCCGAAGATCTCCTGCCGCGAGCCGTCGGGCAGCTCGAGCCACGACATGTTCTCGATGACCCCGACGATGCGCTGATGTGTCTGCAGCGCAATGGATCCCGCGCGCTCGGCCACCTCGGCGGCGGCCTGCTGCGGAGTGGTGACGACGAGGATCTCGGCGCCGGGGATCAGCTGCGCCACCGAGATCGCGATGTCGCCGGTGCCGGGCGGCAGGTCGAGCAGGAGCACGTCGAGGTCGCCCCAGAAGACGTCACCGAGGAACTGCTGCAGCGCCCGGTGGAGCATCGGGCCACGCCACACGACGGGCTGGTTGCCGGGCACGAACATGCCGATCGAGATGACCTTCACGTCGTGGCTGACGGGCGGCAGGATCATGTCGTCGACCTGGGTCGGCTTGTGCTCGACCCCCAGCATGCGGGGCACCGAGAAGCCGTAGACGTCGGCATCCACGACGCCGACCCGCAGCCCCTGCTCGGCCAGCGCCGCCGCGAGGTTGACCGTCACCGACGACTTGCCGACGCCCCCCTTGCCGGACGCCACGGCATACACCCGCGTCAGGGAGCTGGGCTTGGCGAACGGGATCTCGCGCTCGGCGTTCCCGCCCCGCAGCTGGGTGCGCAGCTCGGCGCGCTGCTCGTCGCTCATCACACCGAGCGTGACGTCGACGGCGGTGACGCCGGGCACCTTGGCGAGCGCGGCCGTGGTGTCCTTGGTCAGCGTGTCCTTCATGGGGCAGCCGGAGACGGTCAGCAGGATCGTCACGGCGACCCGGCCCGTCTCGTCGACCGTGCAGCTCTCGACCATGCCCAGCTCGGTGACGGGCTTGCGGATCTCGGGGTCGATGACCGTGGCCAACGCCTGACGGAGCGCGTCGTCGGTCACGGGTGCTGCGGTGGGGGCGGACATGCCCTCCATGCTAGGTCGCGGCCTTGTCCTTCGACGCATCGCCGTCGGTGCCAGCGGTGTCGGCATCGTCACGTCGGCGCACCTCCAGACCCCGGTCCTCCATCTCATCGAGCAGGCTGCGCAGCTCCGAGCGCACGAAGTCACGGGTCGCGGCGTCGCGCATCGCGTGCCGCAGGGCGGCCACCTCGCGGGTGAGGAACTCGGTGTCGGCGAGGTTACGTTCGTCGCGGGCACGGTCCTGCTCCAGGGCCACCCGGTCGCGGTCGGCCTGCCGGTTCTGGGCGAGCAGGATGAGGGGCGCGGCATACGACGCCTGGAGGCTGAGGATCAGCGTGAGCAGCGTGTAGTTGAGCGAGCGCGGGTCGAACTGCGCGGACTCCGGTGCCCACGTGTTCCACGCCAGCCACACGGCCACGAACACCGTCATGCCGATGAGGAACTGCGCCGTCCCCATGAACCGGGCGAAGGCCTCGCTCCAGCGCCCGAACGTCTCCTGCGAGAACGACGGCAGCCGCACCACGCGGCGTCGCGCCTCACGCGGCTGGTCGAGCCGCGACGAGGCGTCGCGGCGGCGGTCGCGCTCAGCCATGGGTCACCTCGCGCCGCTCCTCGCGCCAGTCGTCGGGGAGGATGTGGTCGAGCACGTCATCGACCGTGACCGCGCCGATGAGCCGTCCGTCGTCGTCGACGACAGGGACGCCGACGAGGTTGTAGGTCGCGAGGATTCGCGTCACCTGGCCGAGCGGTGCGTCGGCCGTGAGCGGCTCGATCTCCTTGTCGAGTATGCCGCCGACGGCACCGTGCGGGGGCTCGCGCAGCAGCCGCTGGATGTGCACGATGCCGAGGAACTTGCCGGTCGGGGTCTCGTGCGGCGCGCGGCAGACGTAGACGGTGGAGGCGAGGGCGGGGGAGATCTCGGCGCGGCGCACGACGGCCAGCGCCTCGGCGATCGACGCCTCCGGGCCGAGGATGACCGGTTCGGTCGTCATCATGCCGCCGGCCGACTCCTCGTCGTAGGTCAGCAGCCGGCGCAGGTCGGCGGCCTCCTCCGGTTCCATGAGCTGGAGGAGCTCCTCCTGGCGGGAGGTGGGCAGGTTGTGCAGCAGGTCGGTGGCGTCGTCGGGCTCCATCGCCTCGAGGACGTCGGCCGCGCGCTCGACGGGCAGCGTCTCGAGGATCTCGACCTGGTCGTCCTCCGGCAGCTCCTCGAGCACGTCCGCGAGCCGCTCGTCGGCCATCGCCTCGGCGACCTCAGCGCGACGTTGCGGCGGCAGGTCGTGGATGACCTCGGCGAGGTCGGCGGACTTCAGCTCGTCATAGGTCTCGAGCAGCATCGCGGCCGACTGGCCCTGCGGGGTCTGGTGGATGCCGCTGACGTCCTCGACCGGCACGAGCGCTGTCTCACCGCGCCGGCGCCGGAAGGGGCCGAGCGAGCTGCGCGGCGCACCGCGGCGGACGAAGACCTTGGAAATCGACCAGTCGCGGTTGTTCTCACGCTCGATGGCGACGTCCTCGACGGTGGCCTCGTAGTCGCCCTCGGGGTCGCTGACGGTGACCGGCCGCTCGAGGATCTCGGCCATGACGAGCACCTCGTTGGTGCGCTGCTCGAACCGGCGCATGTTGACCAGTCCGGTGGTGATGACCTGACCGCCGTCGACCGAGGTCACGCGGGTCATCGGCACGAAGACGCGTCGCCGCCCCGGCACCTCGACGACCAGGCCGATGACGCGCGGGCGCCGGCGCGAGGCCGCGAAGGTGACGACGACGTCGCGCACGCGACCGACTTGGTCGCCCAGCGGGTCGAACACGCTGAGGCTCACCAGCCGGCCGACGAAGACGCGCGACGGGGTGCTCACCGGGCAAGGCTATCGGGCGGGTGCTGGGGGTTCGTGCAGGTGATGAGGCTGGTCAGTGCACGTGTGCGCTCGACCGATCCGGTATGCCGCGTCGCCGGCTCAGGTGCCTTCCGGCCGGCGGGTGCCGCGGCGCCAGCGCGGTCGCCCGCCCAAGTGCTTGGGCCGCCAGGTCACGGTGGTGGCCTCGGTCGGTGGGACCTGTGCCGCCCCGGACCCACTCGGGTAGTGGCCGGGTGACTCGACCGGCGCGCCGTAGGGCTTGAAGGCGCGGACGGTGCACTCAGCTGCCCAGCGGGCCACGACGTCGTCGGTCGCGTTGAGCCGCTCGCCCTTGAGCGCCTCGGTGGCCGGCTCCCACCGCGGGTCCTGCGGCCGGATCTCCTCGGCCGTCGCCCGGACGACGAGCAGCCGCCCACCGGTGTCCTTGCTGCGCAGGATCAACGTGACCTCGCCCGGCAGCCACGGCAACGTCTGCTCACCCGGCCCGGACACGGCATACACCGTCTCGTCGGCCCAGGCGTGCCAGAACGGCCAGGCGCGGTCGTCCGGCGGCTGCACCCACATGAGGCCGCTCTTGCTGGCGGCCTCGGCGAAGAGCGCCGTGATGTTGACCGGTGCAGGGGCGTCCGGCGCGGTCTCACTCACACCGTGAACTGTGTCATAACCGGGGTGCCGGTGCCGCTGCTAGTTTCGCGGCGTGCGCAGCCCCAAGGACTTCTTCGCCCCGCTCGCGGTCGGTGCCCCGGCGCCCCTGCGCGAGATCCCCGCCCGGCCGAGCCGGGCGATCCACTTCTTCGACCCGAGCAACGAGAAGATGGCAGCCAAGGTGCCCGCCATGGTCGGCACGGTCGACGTGCTGCTCGGCAACCTCGAGGACGCCGTCAAGGCGGACAAGAAGGAGGCTGCCCGTGAGGGCCTCGTCGCGATCGCCAAGGCGACCGACTTCGGCGAGGACACCCAGCTGTGGACGCGCATCAACGCGCTCGACAGCCCGTGGGTCCTCGACGACCTCACCACCCTGGTGACCGAGATCGGCGACAAGCTCGACGTCGTCATGGTGCCCAAGGTCCAGGGGCCGGAGGACATCCACTACGTCGACCGGATCCTCGCCCAGCTCGAGGCGCGGGCCGGTCTGCGGCGGCCGATCCTCGTGCACGCGATCCTCGAGACGGCTCGGGGCATGGCGAACGTCGAGGCCATCGCCGGCGCGAGCCCGCGGATGCAGGGCATCTCGCTCGGCCCGGCCGACCTGGCCGCCGACCGGCGGATGAAGACCACCCGCGTCGGTGGTGGTCACCCGGGCTACCTCGTGCGCCAGGACCCGGTCGACGGCGACATCGAGGGAGGCCAGCACCCTCGCGCGACCTACCAGCAGGACCTGTGGCACTACACGATCGCCCGCATGGTCGACGCCTGCGCGATGCACGGGATCTTCCCGTACTACGGGCCCTTCGGGGACATCAAGGACGTCGTCGCGTGCGAGGACCAGTTCCGCAACGCGTTCCTGCTCGGGTGCGTCGGCACGTGGTCGCTGCACCCGGTGCAGATCGAGATCGCCAAGCGCGTCTTCAGCCCGTCCGCCGAGGACGTCGCGCACGCGCGTCGGGTCGTGGAGGCGATGGGTGACGGCACCGGCGCGGTGATGCTCGACGGGAAGATGGAGGACGACGCCTCCCTCAAGCAGTGCCGGGTGATGCTCGAGCTCGCCGAGCGCCTCGCCGCGAACGACCCCGAGCTGGCCGAGCTGTATGCCGTGGACGTTGCGTCCGCGAATTTGGTGGCCGGGGCGACCAAATCCGCGGACGCAAGCAAGCGCGGCGGGGAAGGTGCGGCGCAGTGAGCGGTGAGCAGGCGGCATACCGGCCGCGTCGGTCCGTGCTCTACCTGCCGGCATCGAACGAGCGCGCACTCAAGAAGGCCAAGACCCTCCCCGTCGACGCGCTGATCCTCGACCTCGAGGACGCCGTCGCCCCGGACGCCAAGGAGCAGGCGCGCGAGAACGCTTGTGCCGCAGCGCAGTCCGGCGAGTACGGCCGGCGTGAGGTGACCATCCGCATCAACGCCGCCGGCACCCAGTGGCACGACGCCGACCTCGCCGCCGTCGCCGCGGCCGGACCGGATGCGGTGGTCGTGCCCAAGGTCGGTTCGGCCGACGAGGTGCGCGCGCTGGTCGGCGCGCTCGAGTCCGCCGGTGCGCCTGAGCACACCCAGCTCTGGGCCATGGTCGAGACACCGCAGGCGATGCTGCACTGCGAGGAGATCGCCGGTGCGTCGGACCGGCTCACCGTCCTGGTCATGGGCACCAACGACCTCGCCAAGGAGCTGCACGCCGAGCACGTGCCTGGGCGGGCGCCATTGCTGACCGGGTTGTCGCTGTGCCTGCTGGCCGCCCGCACGACGGGCACGGTGATCCTCGACGGCGTCTACAACGACGTCAAGGACACCGAGGGCTTCGAGGCCGAGTGCGCGCAGGGGCGCCAGTTCGGGTTCGACGGCAAGACGCTCATCCACCCGGGGCAGGTCGAGGCCTGCAACCGGACTTTCGCCCCCAGCCCGGAGGCGGTGGCGGACGCGCGCGGTGTCATCGAGGCGTGGGAGGCCGGTGCCGGCTCAGGGGTCGTCACCCACCGTGGGCGGATGATCGAGCAGCTGCACGTCGACACCGCCGCGCGGGTCTTGGCCATCGACGAGGCCATCCGCGAGCTCGAGCAGAGCTGACCGCGCGACCGCGCCACGCGGCATACCGGGGGTCTGCCGCCGCACGGCGGGAAACGGGAGAAAAAAAGTCCCGGCGAGGGGCAACCTTTTGGCAACCCCCTGCGTCTAGGAGGGTGCGGTCGTCCTCGGGGGGAGGGCGGCCGCACCATGCGTTCCGGGCCTGCCGCTCCGTGCTCCACGGGGCGGCAGGCCTCGTTCTGGTCACGGTCACCGATTGTTGCGTGGCGGCGCCAACCCTGCGCAGGGCTGGTGCGTCAGCATGACTGCAGACTTCGTTCGGCCGCCCGGGGGCGGCCATGGAAGGGGACACCATGGATCGCAAGCACGCCAGCCGCGTCGGCACGGGGGTCGCCGGCGCACTCGCCCTCACCCTGCTGCTCGGCGGGTGCGGGGTGTCGCTGGGTGGGGGGTCGTCGGACGGCGCGGTGGACGCCGGCGGTACGCCGTCCAGCAGCTCCACCTCACCGACGAGCGAGGCCACGAGCCAGGCACCCGACCCGAGCGCCAGCACGACCGCGCCACCGGAGTCCACCACCACGGTGCCGAGCACCACGAGCGCGCCGAGCACCACCACCAAGCCTGCACCGAGCACGACCACGACGCCGGCCAAGCCGAAGCCGACGACCAAACCGACGACCAAGCCCAAGCCTTCTCCGAAGCCGACCAGGACCACGCCCAAGCCGCCGCCGGAGCCCAAGGCCGGTGACACGCTCCAGCCCGGGGACGACGGCGCGTATGTCCGGCAGGTGCAGCAGAAGCTGAGCAACCTGGGCTACTGGAACGGTGCCTCCGACGGGAGCTACGGGCAGCTGACGTCACAGGCCGTGATGGCCCTGCAGAAGGCCGCCGGCATCGGTCGCGACGGGGTGTTCGGCCCGGCGACGGCCCGTGCCCTCGACCGCGGCGTGCGTCCGGTCTCGCGGGTCGGCGGCACCGGGATCGAGATCGACAAGGCCCGCCAGCTGCTGCTCGTCGTCAAGGGCGGTCGCGTGACGATGATCCTCAACACCAGCACCGGCAGCAACCAGCCCTACAAGACCAAGAGCGGCGGCACCGCGGTCGCGACGACGCCCGCGGGGTCGTTCTCGACGTTCCGGTCGGTCAATGGCATGGACCGGGCGCCGCTCGGTGACCTGTGGCGGCCGCGCTACTTCAACGGCGGGATCGCTGTGCACGGCTCGACGTCGATCCCCGGCTACCCGGCGTCGCACGGCTGCGCCCGGGTCAGCAATGCCGCCATGGACATGATCTGGGCCAACAACCTCATGCCGATCGGCGGCCGCGTCACCGTCTACTGAGGCGGCAGCCCGGCACCGCCTGGGTCACCACTGCGAGGTGGCGTCGGCGACCAGGTCACCCAACAGCTCGCCCTCGTCGACGTCGAGGCCCTTGGCGGTGAACCAGCGGCACATGTTGGTGACGTCGCGCTCGAGGAACTCGAAGCCGCGGGGGTTGCCGATGATGTCGACGATCTGGGGCCAGTCGATGAGCACGAGGCGTTCGCCGTCGAGCAGGACGTTGTAGGGGGACAGGTCGCCGTGGGTCCAGCCGCGCTGGGCGAGCGCGGTCATGGCGGCGCGCAGCTGCTCGAAGAGCTCGGCGAGCAGGTCGCGGTCGGGGCGGGTCTGGGCCAGGCGCGGAGCCGCCTCCCCGCCGCTGCCGATGAACTCCATCAGCATCTCGCGGTCGTTCAGCTGGACGGGGTAGGGAACGGGAATTCCCATGTCCCACAACGTTCCCAGCGCCTCGAACTCGGCGAACGCCCACTGCCCGGACAACAGCTCGCGACCGAACTCGGTGCGTCGCGCCATGGCCCGCATCTCGCGGCTGCGACGCACCCGGCGCCCCTCGTGGTAGCCGGCGTCGCGGTGGAACATGCGGCGTTCGCTGGTGCGGTAACGCTTGGCCGCCATGTAGGTGTCGTGCGCAGGTGTGGCGGTGCCGTCGGGCAGCCAGCGGCGCACGATGTGGACGTCCGCCTCCTTGCCGGTCTTGAGGACACCGAGGTCCTCCTCGACGGCGCCGAGGGCGGTGATGACCCAGTCGGGTCGGGGTTTCGGACCGTGCGTGGCACCGTCCCAGCTCGACCAGCGCTCGCCCTCGGGCGGCGCGTCAGGAAGGCTGTCGAACGAGAACTCGTCGTTCTCTCCAAAAGCGTGCAACGGATGACTCCATCGTGAGAGGGGTGTGGGCGCGAAGGCAGCCCGGGACCGTCGTGGACATGTCGCCCTCCTCGGAGTCGTGGCAGCACGGTGTATGCCGCGGTGTCCGGTCATCGTGGCAGGTCGCCTTCGCTGGACGCCACCGGTTTTTGCCGGCTGTCGCGCGAGTTGGCTGTGATCTCGTGACAGAGCCCCGCCGAGGGACTACTTTGTTGCACTACAAGCTGCAACAAAGGGGGTCGGAATGTCAGCTGTCGGATGGTGGCTGTGGGCCATCGTGCTGGCAGGACTGCTGGCGCCGCTCGCGCCGGTCCTACGTCGCCGCGCGGTCATGCGCACCGCAGCAAGCGTCGCGCGCGCGGCCCACCCGGCCGTGCCAGGGGCCGACTGGCCGGCGCTCTACGCGCGGCTGTCCGCCCGGCAGCTGGGCGCGCGGGTCGGAGCCGCCGTGGCTGTGGGAGCAGCCCTGGTCTTCATCACAGTGACCAGTGATCTGCCGGACCCCTTCATGATGGTCGGGTTCCTCGCCGTGTCGGCGGGCCAGTCATTCGGAGCCCTGATCGGCAGCCTGGTCGGGGCGCGTCGTGTCGCCGTCCGGTCGCCGCTCGCCTCGTTGTCGCCGCGAGAGCTGCGTCGGTACCTGACTCCACTGGAGGCCGCCTTGTCGCGCGGCGTCCCATGGGTCTGCGCCGCGGGCGTCGTCGTGGGTGTGCTGTGGTGGGTCGAGCGAGGTGAAGCGGCAGCGCTCGCCGCTGCGGCGGTCAGTGCGGCGTGCTTGGTCACGTGCCTGGCCGCTGACCAGCTCGCCGGGCGCACGTTGCGCAGGGCCATGCCCGTGTCGACCGACGGCGGTCTCGTGTGGGCCGAGGTCCTTCGCGCCACGCTGCTTCGTGACGCGTACGGCGGTCTGGGGTCGGTGGCGGCGATGGGGACCGGTCTTGCCATGGTGTTGGCGACTTCCGCAGCCGCGGTGCCGGACGCCACCCCTGGCTGGGCGCGGGTCCTGTCCGTGGGGCTTCTGGTCACGGGGATGGGCCTGAGCGCAGTCCTTGGGCTTGTGTCGATGAGTGACAGCCAGCATCGGTGGGCGGTGGCGCACATGCCGACGGTGGCCCGCTGATGCTGATCCGTCTCGACCTGATCTCGTCGGTTCCCGTCTATGAACAGATCGTGGCCACCGTCGTCTCGGCCATCTCCGACGGCACGCTCGTCGCGGGAAGCAAGCTGCCCACCGTCCGTCAGCTCGCCGGTGACCTCGGCGTGGCGACGAACACCGTTGCCAAGGCCTACCGGCAGCTCGAGGCCGAAGGGCATGTCGCCACGCTGGGACGCAACGGCACGGTTGTTCAGCCGCCCGCGGCGGACGTGCGTTCCGAGGACGAGCTGCAAGCGGCTGCCATGTTGCTGGCGCGCACCGCCCAGCGCCGAGGGCTGGATCTCAACACCGCGATCGGGCAGCTGCGCCAAGCGTGGTGAAGTCCCAGGAGGACGTGTGGGATCAGTCTGCGCCGACCCACACTGCGGCGAGGCTCACATGCGGTATCGGTACCCGGAAAGGTGAGCGGTCGGCATACTCGCCAGCATGTCCCGACTCCAGACGACCGATGGCCTGACCGAGGAACAGACCGAGCTGCTGAAGCTGGTGCGGCAGTTCGTCGACGAGCAGATCATCCCGGCGGCCCAGGAGCTCGAGCACGCCGACGAGTACCCGACGGAGATCGTCGAGGGCATGAAGGAGATGGGGATCTTCGGGCTGATGATCCCCGAGGAGTACGGCGGTCTGGGGGAGTCGCTGCTGACCTACGCGTTGTGTGTCGAGGAGATCGCGCGTGGGTGGATGTCGGTGAGCGGCATCATCAACACGCACTTCATCGTGGCCTACATGCTGCTCCAGCACGGCACCGAGGAGCAGAAGCAGAAGTACCTGCCGAAGATGGCGACCGGCGAGATCCGTGGGGCGTTCTCGATGAGCGAGCCCGGGCTGGGGTCGGACGTCAGCGCGATCCGCACGAAGGCTGTTGCGGGTGGTGGCGAGGGTGCCGAGCAGGAGTGGACCATCACCGGTCAGAAGATGTGGCTGACGAACGGTGGCAGCGCGAACCTCGTTGCGGTGCTGGTGAAGACGGACCTCGGCGCGGACTCGGTCTACCGCAACATGACGACCTTCCTCGTGGAGAAGGAGCCGGGCTTCGGCGAGACGGCCCAGGGCGTCACGGTGCCCGGCAAGATCGAGAAGATGGGCTACAAGGGCGTGGACACGACCGAGCTCGTGCTCGAGGGGCACCGGACGACCGGCGCGCAGATCCTCGGTGGCGAACCGGGCAAGGGCTTCTACCAGATGATGGACGGCGTCGAGGTGGGGCGAGTCAACGTGGCCGCGCGCGCGTGTGGGGTGGCGATGCGGGCGTTCGAGCTCGGCATCGACTACGCGCAGCAGCGTGAGACCTTCGGCAAGAAGATCGCCGAGCACCAGGGGATTCTCTTCCGGCTGGCCGACATGGCGACCAAGGTCGAGTCGAGCCACCAGATGATGGTCAAGGCGGCCAAGCTCAAGGACGCCGGCGCCCGCAACGACCTCGAGGCCGGGATGGCGAAGTACCTGGCGGCGGAGAACTGTGCCGACGTGGTGGAGCAGTCGTTCCGCATCCACGGGGGGTACGGGTACTCCAAGGAGTACGAGATCGAACGGCTCTACCGCGAGGCGCCGATGTTGTTGATCGGTGAGGGCACCGCCGAGATCCAGAAGATGATCATCGGTCGGCGGCTCCTCGAGGAGTTCAAGCTCAAGAGCTGAACCTGCTCTCGCACTGGCAGGCGCACGAGTCGAGGCATCTCGCCTCGAGGTAGCAGTCGTCCGCACAGGTGCAGTCGAGCCACGGCTCGCCCATGGGTGCCCGTGGGGGACGAAGGCGTTCGCGTGCCTGTCTCAACTCCGCGCGACGCAGGGCAAGGTCGGTCAGGGTGGGGTGGTCGGCTGGCCGCTCGACAGGCGGGGCCGCGATGTCCTTCTGGCTTTCCCCGAAGTTGCGCGCGATCTCCTCGCGTCGATCCGGGTCGTCACGAAGGCGTCGCAAGGAGTACCAGGCCCGCGCCGGCGGCCGGTCGTAGCGTTCTCCCACGCCCCGGTTGGACGGCCGTTGGTCCGGTGGGACGACGTCGAGGTGGGCCGGGAAGCGTCGATCGGCGTTGTCGCGCACCACGTCCGGCGCGAACGGAGGTACGACGGTTCCGCCGGCGTCGGCGACCACAAGGTGGAGGTCCGCAAGCGCAAGCACCGTCTCGAACTCGGCCACGCGCATGGGGAGCTGGTCGGTCTCCCATCGACCCACGGTCGAAGGCGCGACATCCACCCGGCGTGCGAGCTCACGCTGGCTCAGGTCGGCAAGCCTCCGGACCCGCGCCACATAGGCACCCACGGCAACCGGACGGGGGCGTGCATCCTGATCGGCGGCCTCTCCCTGCGTGTGCATTCGGGCCTGCGACTCCACGAGAGCTCCCTTCCATCGGCTGGGGTCCACGCTCGCAGCGGGTACCGACAGTGAGGTCGGAATCTTCTTTCGGCAGCGCAGTCAGCCCCAGGTAGTCGCCCAGAGTGCTGGGTCACTGCTGCACTGGGCGCAACAGAGGTGCTCGGTGGTGTCGCGAAAGCTGGGTCACTGCTGCACTGGGGGCAACGGGTGGCGGCCCTTCGCTTGGGGCTTCGTGTTGCGGTGAGTGCAGCAGTGACCCAGCCGTCGTGGCTGGGGGGCGGCCTCGTGTTGCGGTGAGTGCAGCAGCGACCCAGGAATGCGAGTGCTCCTATTGCCTCCCGCGCTCGCGGGTCCACGGGCCTGGCGAGCCGGGTCGGCGTGTTCAGGCAATGTCCAGCGGGCTTTGACACACTGGGGGCATGAGCACGCAGCCCGCCGCCGCACTGGCACGCAACCGCGCCGTCCTCTCGCTCGAGTACCCGATGTCGCTCGGGCGGTACGACACGTATGAGAAGGCGCAGAAGGCCGTCGACTACCTGTCCGACCACGAGTTCCCGGTGCAGAACGTGCTCATCGTGGGCACCGACCTCAAGCAGCTCGAGCGGGTCACCGGGCGTCTCACCCGCGGCCGCGTGGCGGTGGGCGGACTGGTGTCGGGTGCCTGGCTGGGACTGTTCGTCGGCCTGATCTTCTCCCTGCTCGGGGCCAACGAGGGAAACGCCTTCCTCGGCGTCATCATGACCGTGCTGTTCGGTGCCGTGTTCGGCCTCATCTGGGCGCTCATCGGCTACGCCATCACCGGCGGCAACCGTGACTTCACCTCGGTGATGCAGGTCGTCGCCACCCAGTACGAGGTGCTCGTCGAGCACAAGTTCGCCACCCAGGCCCGTGAGCTGCTCACCAAGATGGACCCGATGGCCGCCGCCCAGGAGCAGGTCCGCCAGGCCCGTGAGCAGGAGGCGGCGCGCGCGGCCGAGCAGCCGCCCACCACGTCGCCCACCACGCCGCCCACCACACCGCCCGGCCCGCCCACCGCGTAAAGCGAAGGCGCGGCGTCGGCCACGCGGCATACCGTGGTCGCATGACCGAGCCCACGCCGGGGGACGCGCCCGCCCTCGAACCATTGAGTGACGACGACTTCGAGTCGGTGCTGTGCGTCGTGGCCCACCCCGACGACATCGAGTACGGCACCGCAGCGGCCGTCGCGAAGTGGACTGCGCAGGGCAAGCGCGTGAGCTACTTCCTGCTGACGCGCGGTGAGGCGGGCATCGACACCATGCCGCCGAACGACGCCGGCCCGGTCAGGGAAGCAGAGGAGCGGGCCAGTGCCGCCGTGGTCGGGGTCACCGAGGTCGACTTCGGCGACCATCGCGACGGCCAGGTGGAGTACGGCCTGGCCCTGCGCCGCGACATCGCGCGCGAGGTCCGGCGGCGGCGCCCTGACCTCGTGATCACCGGCGACTACGGCAACCGGTTCGTCGGCGGCATGCTCAACCAGGCCGACCACCGGGCCGTGGGGCTCGCGGCCGCCGACGCCGTCGCCGACGCAGGCAACCGGTGGATCTTCCCCGAGCTGCTGGAGGAAGGCCTCGAACCGTGGAACGTCGGCATGCTCGCGTTCGCCGGCACGATGACCCCCACGCACTACGTCGACGTGGCTGACCACGTCGACGTCGCGGTTGCCTCGCTCGAGGAGCACGCGGCATACAACGCAGCGTTGCCCGACACCTTCCCCAAACCGGACCAGCTCGTCCCGATGATCCTCGACATGGGCGCCAAGCGGGCCCAGGTGGACGGCGTGACCCACGCCGTCGTGCTCGACGTCGTGAACCGCCGCTAGCGGGACTGCACCTCGCGAATCCAGGCCTCCACGTCCGAGGAGGTCCGCGGCATGGCGGCCGACAGGTTCTCGTGGCCGTCCTCGGTGACGAGCACGTCGTCCTCGATCCGCACACCGATGCCCCGGAACGCCTCCGGCGCCTTGAGATCGTCGGCCTTGAAGTACAGGCCCGGCTCCACGGTGAGGATCATCCCCGGCTTCAGCTCCGCGTCCATGTACTCCTCGCGGGTCGCCAGTGCGCAGTCGTGCACGTCGATCCCCAGGTGGTGGCTCGTGCCGTGGACCATCCAGCGTCGGTGGTACTGACCGTGCTCCTTGTCGAGCGTGGCCTCGACATCGACCCCGTCCGGCAGCAGACCCCACTTCTCCAGGTGCTCGGCGATGACCCGGATCGCGGCCGCGTGCACGTCGGAGAACTTGTTACCCGGTTTGACCGCCGCCAGGCCGGCCTCCTGGGCGGCATACACCGCGTCGTAGATCTCGCGCTGCGCCTCGCTGAACGTGCCGTTCGCCGGCAGCGTGCGGGTGATGTCGGCCGTGAACAGCGAGTCGACCTCCACCCCGGCATCGAGCAGGATCAGGTCTCCGTCGCGCAGCTCACCGGTGTTCTTGATCCAGTGCAGCGTCGTGGCGTGATCGCCCGCCGCGGCGATGGAGTCGTAGCCGACGCCGTTGCCCTCGTGCCGTGCGACGAGCCCGAAGACGCCCTCGACCCAGCGCTCGCCGCGGCCCTTGGCAACAGCCTCGGGCAGGTCGGCGATGACGGCCTCGAACCCCAGACGGGTCGCGGCCACCGCCTTGCGCATCTCCTCGATCTCCCACTCGTCCTTGATCATTCGCAGGTGCGAGAGGAAGTGGGCGAGCTCGTCGTCAGCCTCGGCGAGGTCCTCCTGGTCGGCAGACTGAGTTGCCTCGGAGACGCCGGCCCGCGTGGTCGACTCGGTCGTGCGCGCCTCGTCGAGCTGGCGGGTCAGGTCGCGGTCGGCGTCGCGCACGACGCGCACCGTCACCTCACCGGAGTCCTTGACCACCGCGTCGGGCAGCTCGTCCAGGTGGCGCCCACTGACCCCGAGCTCGAGCTCGATGTCCTCGATCGTCGGCCGGGCGCCGACCCAGAACTCGCCGTAGCGCGTGTCGGCGAAGAACTCGTCGGAGTCGCGGCCCGCGAGCGGCCGGAAGTACAGGACCGCCTCATGGGTGCCGTCGTCGCGCGGCTCCATGACCAGGACGGCGTCGGGCTCGCGGTCACCACCCAGACCGGTCAGGTGGGCGAACGCGCTGTGCGGCCGGAAGACGTAGTCGGTGTCGTTGCTGCGCACCTTGAGGCCGCCGGCGGGAACCACCAGCCGGTCACCCGGGAAGGCGGCGCTGACCGCGTCGCGGCGGGCGGCGGCATACCGCGCCGCCTCGGTCTGCCCGGTGACGGTCGCAGTGCGCGGCGCCCAGTCCTCGGCGATGAAGGCCCGCAGCTCGTCCGTGGTGGGGCGGGCGCGGTTCTCGGGCTTCTGCTGTTCCTCGCTCACGTTCACCTTCCCATCGTGCCACGGGATGAACGGCACTCATCCATCTGGTGGATTTGGTCCGATTCGTCCTTTGCCACCATCGGGCGATGGGCAAGCACCGGGGGAGCCCCAGGCGACCGCTCGTCATGATTGCTGCCGTCGTCGCGGCGGCATTCGTGCTGGTGGGCGGGGGTGCGTATGCCGTGTGGCGGGCGCAGGACGCCTCCTCCCCGAAGCCGCCGGCACCGAGCGTCACCGCCGGTGGTGGTTCGAGCGTCGGCGCGGGTTCGGTCGAGCCGTCCGCAACGAGCTCGCCCAGCAGCGGCCCCTCCGCCGAGGCGACCGCGGCGTTGCAGAGCTGCGTCACCCAGGTGCGGGCGCAGGAGTCCCTGGCCAAGGCGGTGGGCAGCGCTGCGGCGAACTGGAAGACGCACACCGACGCCCAACGCCGCCTGGAGGACGGCACCTACACCGCGGCGCAGACCGCCGCGGCCTGGGCCAGGTCGAAGGCCAAGGGGCCGTCGGACGTCAAGGCCTACGCCACGGCCAACGCGGGTCTCAAGCAGGCCGGCACCGGGTGCGCGGACGTCGGGTCGAAGACGGCCGGCAGCGAGCTCGAGTCACAGGCGACGGCGTGCGCCAAGCGCTCGGAGCTGCTCGGTGCGGTCGCGTCCGTCGGCACCAAGGTGCAGTCCCAGTGGTCGGCCCACATCACGATGATGGCCAACAAGGCGCACGCCGACCGGGCCGCCTACCACCAGCGCTGGTTGAAGATGGTCAAGGACGCCGGCCCGACGCTGGCCGAGTTCGACGACGCGGCCGACGCCGCGGCCAAGGCACCGGAGTGCAGCGCCTGACAGCCAGCGCCGGTATGCCGCGTGTGCGGCTCAGATGGTGCTGTCCGGTCCGCTGCGGCGCGCCTCGTCAGCCGACGCGTCGTCGGGCATCGTCTGGCTGATCCGTTCGGCCTCGACCCGGCCGAGGTAGATGTCGATCTCCTCCCGGGTCCTGGCGTCGTCCCACCCGAGGACCGGTGCGACGAGCGCCGCGGCTGCGGGCGCGGCACTGACGCCCCGGTCCCAGGCCTCGATCGAGGTGCGGGTGCGGCGGGTGAGGACGTCGGTGAGGTGCAGCGCGCCCTCGTGCGACGCGGCATACACGATCTCTGCGGCGAGGTGGTCCTCGGCGCCCTCGAGGGGCTGGCCGAGCTCTGGGCGTTCGGCGATGAGCGCGAGCACCTCGGGGGTCAGGGATCCGTAGCGGCGCAACAGGTTCTCCACGCGGGCGACGTGCAGTCCCGCGTCGGCGGCGAGGGTCTGGCGCTGGTTCCACAGGGCGTGGAAGCCAACCGCGCCGAGCAGGGGCACCGTGTCCGTGGTCGACTCGGCCGTCTTTCCAGGCAGGGCCTGCGCGGCCTCGTCGACGGCGTCCTTGGCCATGACGCGGTACGTCGTGTACTTGCCGCCCGCGACCACGACGAGGCCCGGGGCGGAGTGGGCGACGACGTGCTCGCGCGAGAGCATCGACGTCGACTCGGACTCGCCCGCGAGCAACGGCCGCAGCCCGGCATACACGCCCTCGACGTCCTCGTGCGTCAGGGGAGTGGTGAGCACCTTGTTGACGTGCTCGAGCAGGTAGTCGATGTCGGCGGCCGTCGCGGCGGGGTGGGCCTTGTCGAGGCGCCAGTCGGTGTCGGTGGTGCCGATGATCCAGTGCCGACCCCACGGAATGACGAACAGGACCGACTTCTCGGTGCGCAGGATCAACCCGGTGCTGGAGTGGATGCGGTCGCGGGGCACGACGAGGTGGACGCCCTTGCTGGCGCGCACGTGGAACTGCCCGCGCTCGGCCAGCATCGCCTGGGTGTCGTCGGTCCAGACGCCGGTCGCGTTGACGACCTGCTTGGCGTGGATCTCGAACTCGGTGTCGGTGAGCTTGTCGATCGCCCGCACCCCGGTGACCCGCTCACCCTGGCGCAGAAACCCAATGGCCGCAACGCGATTCGCGACGTGTGCGCCGTAGTGGGCCGCGGTGCGCGCGAGCTCCATCGTGTGCCGGGCGTCGTCCACCTGGGCGTCGTAGTACTGGATTGCTCCGGTGAGGGCGTTGCTGCGCAGGCTTGGCATCTGGCGCAGCGCCTGCTTGCGGGTGAGGTGCCGGTGGCGGGGGAGCCCGGCGTCATGGCCGGCGCCGAGGGCCATGGTGTCGTAGAGCGCGATGCCCGAGCCGACGTAGGCGCGCTCCCACACGTGGTGCGACAACGGGTAGAGGAACGGCACGGGTCGCACCAGGTGCGGGGCGAGGCGGGTGAGGAGCAGGCCGCGCTCGCGCAGGGCCTCGCGGACGAGCGCGAAGTCGAGCATCTCGAGGTAGCGCAGGCCGCCGTGGATGAGCTTGCTCGAGCGCGACGACGTGCCGCTGGCGAAGTCACGCTGCTCGATCAGGCCCGTGGTGAGGCCGCGGGTGACGGCATCGAGCGCGGAGCCGCTGCCGACCACCCCGCCGCCGATGACGAGTACGTCGAGCTCGATGCCCGACGCCATCGCGTCGATGGCCGACTGGCGTCCCTGCGGTGACAGTGCCCCGGTTGTGGCCCCGGTCATTGGTTTGTTCCTACTCCTCGTCGACGTCGACCCAGTCGAGCGTGCGCTCGACGGCCTTGCGCCACCCGGCATACCCGTCCTCGCGCTGCCTTGCGCTCCACGAGGGCTCCCAGCGACGTGACTCCTGCCAGTTGGCCCGCAGCTCGTCGGTGCCCGACCAGAACCCGGTGGCCAGACCAGCAGCGTATGCCGCGCCCAGAGCCGTCGTCTCGGCGACCCTCGGGCGCGACACGGGCACATCGAGGATGTCGGCCTGCAGCTGCATGCACAGGTTGTTGGCGGTGACACCGCCGTCGACCTTGAGGACGGACAGCTCCATCGGCACACCCGCCGCCTCGGTGTCCTTGGTCATGGCGTCGGCGACGTCACGCGTCTGGTAGCAGATGGCTTCGAGGGTGGCCCTGGCCAGGTGGGCGTTGGTGTTGTAACGGCTCATGCCGACGATCGCGCCCCGGGCATCGGGTCGCCAGTAGGGCGCGAACAGCCCGGAGAAGGCAGGGACGAAGTAGAGGCCGCCGGTGTCGTCGACCGAGCCGGCGAGCCGCTCGATGTCGCTGGCCCCGGAGATGATGCCGAGCTGGTCACGCAGCCACTGGACGGCCGAGCCGGTGACGGCGATCGAGCCCTCGAGCGCGTAGACCGGATCGGCGTCACCGAGCTGGTAGGCGACCGTCGTGAGCAGCCCGGACTCGCTGCGGACGATCTGCTCCCCGGTGTTGAGGATCATGAAATTGCCTGTGCCGTAAGTGTTCTTGCCCTCGCCGGGGCTGAAGCACACCTGCCCCACGGTCGCGGCCTGCTGGTCGCCGAGCGCTCCGGCCAGTGGCACCTCGCCCCCGACCGGGGTGCCTGACCGGGTGGTGCCGTAGAAGCTCGGGTCGGAGCTCGGCCGGATCTCCGGCAGCATCGAGCGCGGGATGTCGAAGAAGCCGAGGAGCTCGTCGTCCCAGTCGAGGGTCTCCAGGTCCATGAGCATGGTGCGGCTGGCGTTGGTCACGTCGGTGACGTGGACGCCGCCGTCGGTGCCGCCGGTGAGGTTCCACAGCAACCACGTGTCGATGGTGCCGAAGGCGAGGTCGCCGTCGTTTGCGGATTGCCTTGCGCCGTCGACGTTCTCGAGGATCCACTGCACCTTGCCGGCGGCGAAGTAGGCGGCGGGAGGTATGCCGGCCCGTTGTCGGATCGTGTCACCTCGCCCGTCGCGGTCGAGGGCGCGGGCGATGCGGTCGGTGCGGGTGTCCTGCCAGACGATGGCGTTGTGGACCGGGCGGCCGGTGCGGCGGTTCCAGACGACGGTGGTCTCGCGCTGGTTGGTGATGCCGATGGCGGCGAGGTCGCTTGCCTGGAGCCGCTGCTTGGCGAGGGTGGTGGCGATGACGGTCTGGGTGCGTTCCCAGATCTCCAGCGGGTTGTGCTCGACCCATCCGGCGCGCGGCAGGATCTGCTCGTGCTCGAGCTGGTGGCGGGCGACCTCGGCGCCGTCGTGGTCGAACACCATGAACCGCGTGCTCGTCGTCCCTTGGTCCACGGCGCCCACGAAGTCGGCCATGTCCCGACCCTATCCGGGCCGGCCGGCCGACCAGCCGGAGCTGCAGTGTGGTGTTGCGCATTGCGAACCTGGGTTGTGGATATCCGCAACCCAGGTTCGCAATTCGCGAAACCCTTGGCGTGCTCCGGCCAGCGCTGAGGTCGGCGACCGGGCGGATGGGGAGGCGATGATGGGCTCAGGTGAAGATGGCCTGACGCGTGAGGACAGGTACTACGCGGCGCAGTTGCGCGCCGAAGCGGAGCATCGGCGCAAGGCGGAAGCCCTCGCCCGGATCGACCGGCTGCCGTTCACGCTGCGCGAGGCGTCACGATCCGTCGACGACCTTCTGAGGCGCCTGCTGGCCCGCCACGACCAAGCCGACCTGTCGCTCAACTCGGTGCATGCCCTGGTCTTGTCGCGCCATCCCATGCCGATTGTGAGCATGGCCCGACGGTTGCGGATCTCGCCGCAGGCGACCAGCAGGGCGGTGGCCGAGCTCGAGCGGCAGGGGCTGGTTGAGAAGCACCCGAGTCACCGGGACGCGAGGGCGCTCCTGGTGAGTCGAACCGCCGAAGGGGAAGCGCTGATGCACGAGGTCCGGGAGGACCTGGTCGTCACCGTCTGCATCATGGCGGACGCGTTCAGCGAGGACCGCCTGGGAGAGCTGGCGGACGAACTCGCCGAGCTCGCCAGCGTCGACGTCGAGGCACCACGGTGGTGAGGTCCGGGCGATGACGGAAGGCGCGGTGGCGCGCGGGGTGCGCGGGGTGCGCGGGCGGCATACCTCGCCTCACTCCTGGGGGGCAGGCTCCTGGAGCTCGGGGCGTCCGGGCTGCTCGCCGCCGCGGGCGTCGAGGTAGTTCTGCTTGGGCACCATGACCTTGCGGCGGAAGATGCACACGAGCGTGCCGTCCTGGTTGTAGCCCTTGGTCTCGACGTGGACGACGCCGCGGTCGTCCTTGCTCGTCGACTCCCACTTGTCGAGCACCTCGGTCTGGCCGTAGATGGTGTCGCCGTGGAAGGTCGGCGCGACGTGGCGAAGGCTCTCGATCTCCAGGTTGGCGATGGCCTTGCCCGAGACGTCGGGGACGCTCATGCCGAGCAGCAGCGAGTAGATGTAGTTGCCGACGACCACGTTCTTCGTGAACTGGGTCGTGTTCTCGGCGTAGTTGCTGTCGAGGTGGAGCGGGTGGTGGTTCATGGTCAGCAGGCAGAACAGGTGGTCGTCGTACTCGGTCACCGTCTTGCCGGGCCAGTGCTTGTAGACCGCGCCGACCTCGAACTCCTCATAGCTGCGTCCGAACTGCATGCGCCCCATCGTGCCGGGTCGTGTGGGCCCAAGGCAGGGGTATGCCGCGTGGGTTCCCTCACAGCGGCGGCGTCAGTTCGAGGCCGCGCGCCATGACGTCCAGCCCTGCGGGGTGCGCCACCGCAGCATGAGCTGCACCTGCTGCCCGGGTGCCCCGCGGTACTCCACGGCGAAGGCGGTGTAGTCGTCATCGAGCGGCTTGGTGGTCAGCGGGGTGAGGATGGTGGTCCCATCGGTGAGCCTGGCCTCGAGCGTGCTGGCCGTCGTGGGGGCGACGCCGACGAACCAGCCGGTCTCGGTGCCGGGTCCGGAACCCGTGTCGGATGACGTCACCTCGGCCGTTCGCTGGATCGCCGGTTGGTCCGGCGGCAGCGGCGTGCCGGGCGCCAGGTCGCCGTTCAGCAGGTGACCGAACATCCGCTGCCGCGGTTCGAGCCAGATGGTGACGGGACCCGAGCCGCCATTGGCCGCGAACTCCACGCGGGGGAGCCTGCCGGATGGACCGAAGACGTCGCCGTTCTCGTTGGTGTACACCCGGCCCTTGAACCGCTCGGCGCCGGTGGGGTCCTCGAAGGCCTGGGCGTAGGGGAGGAACGTGCCGGCGAGGAGAGCGCCCGTCTCCGACTCCGAGGATGACTGGTACGTGGAGCTCTGGAGGTCGTTGGGCTGCCCGAAGGTCGCCGGCATGATGCCGAGGACCACGGCTGGACGGTTCTTGGCTCGCACCCATGCCTGACCGTTGACGATGCTGGCGCGCTGCACGTCGACGACTTCGTTGCTGCCTTGCACCACGCGCCCGAACTCGACCACGGTCGGCGACGCGAGCCGGTAACTGTACAGGTTCTTCTGCAACGGCACGGTGACGGTCGAGGAGGTGATCGTCGTCGCAGCGGGAGCGGGTCGCTCGGGACGGGACGCCAGGTGCGGCGAGGCCAGTGCGCCACCCGCCACGACTGCGGCGACGGCGAGGGCCGCGCCACCGGTGGTGAGGCGGCGGCGGAGGCGACGGCGCCGCCCGCCGGACACCACGGCATACGGGTCGATGTGCATGACGGGCGCACTGGTGCGCTCGAGGACGTCGGTGAGGTCAGTGGGCATGCGAGTTCTCCTCTCGCGCAAGGGATTCCCGGAGCTTGGCCAAGCCACGGGAGGCGCTGGACTTGACGGTGCCGAGGCTGATGCCGAGCAGGTCGGCCACGTCGGCCTCGGGCAGCCCGGCGTAGTGGCGCATGACGACGACCTGGCGTTCGCGCAGCGGCAGCTCGGCCAGCAACCGGACGACGTGGTCGGCGTCCTCGGGTCCGCGGTCTGTGACGCCGCGGTCTGGCACGTCGTCCGACGGGGACTCGCGCGACGTGCGGCGCCGGTCGTCGATGTGCAGGTTGAGCAGGACCTTGCGGGTGTAGGCGAGCGGCTCGCCGGTGCGGACGCGACGCCAGCGGACGTACACGCGCTCGAGGGCGGCCTGGACGAGCTCCTCCGCCTGCACCGGGTCGCCGCAGATGAACCACGCCGTCTTGAGCAGCCGGGGAGACGCGCCGCGGACGAAGTCCACGAAGTCGTCGTCGTCGCTGCCCACCGCCGGCCCCTTCCTGTCGCTGTCGACCCTTCAACGGGGATCGTCCCGCGAAGGTTGAGACCGGGCGAGAAAAAGTTGGAGATCGAATGTCGAGTGGAGGTGGGCCGGCACGTCAGGGTGGTGTCCGGGCCGCGCGCGACACCTGCCGCGGCCACCAGCGACCCGAGAGGGAGCAGCATCATGAAGTACGTCGTCCTCATCCACTCCAACCCCCAGCCGTGGGGCCACCCGACCGGTGACTTCGTCGCCGAGCAGCAGGCCCTGCCCGAGGCCGAGCGCGCCGCCAACAACGCCGACTTCGAACGGCTGCTCGGCGAGCTGTCCGAGAGCGGCGAGCTCGTCGGCGGCCAGGCGCTCGGCGACCCCCGCGACGCCAGGCTGTTCCGGTGGGAGGGCGGGCGGCGCAAGGTGACCGACGGCCCCTACGCCGAGACCGCGGAGCACTTCGCCGGGTTCTTCCTCATCGACGTGGCCGACCAGGCTCGGGCCGAGGCGGTGGCCGAGCGCATGTCCGGCCCCGGCGAGACGGTCGAGCTGCGCCCCGTCGCCGACTGACCCGACCGGCCGGCTACCGCGCGGCGCGCGCCGTCGCGGTCGTGGCGACGGAGACGGGGGTATGCCGCGTGGCCGGCTTGCGCAGCGTGGCCGGCAGCGAGTCCTCGGCGGACTCGACGAGCTTGAGGTCGGCCTCGACGTGCAGGCGGGCGTTCTTGATGAGCAGGGACACGACCGGGTCGTCGCGGTGCTCGCGCTCGAGGGCGGCGAGGTGGTGCGTCTCGGTCATGAGATGGCGCCGCTGGGTCGACAGCACCTCGTCGAGGACGCCGCGGTCGCCGGTGCGCACGGCCGCGACCACCTTGAGGAAGAACTCGTCGCGGTAGCCGCCCGCGCGCGGAGCCGGCGTGCCCAGCCACCGTGACAGCTCGGCATACCCGTCGTCCGTGAGCTCGTAGACCACCCGGTCGGGCTTGACCGACTGACTCTCGCGGTGGGTCGTGGCGAGGCCGTCGCGGGAGAGGCGGTCGAGCAGCTGGTAGAGGTGCCCGATGTTGAGCTGCCCCCACTGCGGCCCGACGGCGTCCTCGAAGGCGCCCTTGAGCTCGTACCCGTGGCTCGGACCGTCCGCGAGCAGGGAGAGCACGACGTGGTGCAACGGCATGGTCACAGGGTGCCAGAGAGTCCTTGCATAGTCACTAGGTATGCGGGATGGTGTGCGCGTGCTCCGGATGATCCGCTCCCAGCTCGTGCACCGGGCGAGCCGCACGCTGGCGCTGTTCCTGGGCATGCTCGTCGCGACGACGGCGTTCACCGTGCTCACCGGTGCTTCGGACACCTCGCGGCTCGTGGTCCGCGGCGAGGTGGCCAAGAACTTCCGGCCGGCCTACGACATCCTCGTGCGGCCTTCAGGGGCAGCCACGAAATTGGAGCAGACGCAGGGGCTGGTGCGCGAGAGCTACCTGTCCGGGCAGTCGGGCGGGATCACCGTGGCGCAGTACGAGCGGGTCAAGGCCCTCGACGGCGTCGACATCGCCGCACCGGCCGCGATCATCGGCTACGCGATGCAGATCGTGCGGGTGCCGGTGGACCTCAGCCGGTATGCCGGTGCGCCGGGTTCGGGGCGCAAGGTCTTGCGTCTCGACGTGTCGAGGAAGGTCGACTCCGGCCTGACCATCGTCCCGGGGGAGCGCACCGTCTTCGTCTACGTCACGGACGACAGGATGACGCTGGTGCCGGCCGATGGGCAGGGCCTGCCGAACCCGTACGGACCCACGGAGGTGGTCGGCGGGAGGAAGGTCACGCTGTGCCCGTCGGACAGCGCCGAGACGACGACGTCGGGCGACAGCGTCATCAACGGGCCGTTCAGCGCGTACGTGCGGACCGAGACGACCTGCTGGCAGCGCGGCACGGTCGGGGTGGTCCAGGGACGTCTCGAGCCGGAGAAGACCAAGGACGTCAGGGTCGAGATCCCGCTGTCCCTGCCCTACCTCGTGGCCGCCGTGGATCCTGCGGCCGAGGCCGAGCTCGTGGGTCTCGACGGCGCCGTCACGGAGGGCAGGTACCTGCAGGACGCCGAGCCGTGGAAGGCCGTTGCCGGGCCCTTCGGTGACGGCGGCGGTCCGGACGGCCCGAGTATGCAGGAGAAGCAGGTGCCGATCCTCATGGCGTCGCGCACCTTCGCCACGGGGTCCGACGAGATCGCAATCAGCGACCTCGGAGCCGCGGGTGTCACGGCGATGACGAGGAACCTTCCCCCGGCCGAGCTGCGACCTGCCCTGTTGGCCCAGGAGGGCACCGAGGTCGGTTCGACCTCGATCACGGGGCAGCAGGCGTTCGAACGGCTACCCGGCATCGAACCGCCCGGGACGCAGACCGAGGGCGAGTTCGACTACTTCGGCGACCTGTGGACGGCGAGCCCGCCCACGATCACCCCCAAGGGCCCCAGATCCGTTGCGGTGCAGGCGAAGAAGCTCGACCCGACGACGCTCGACTACTCCAGCTTCTCGTCGATTTTCCAGCCGTTGGCGGAGAGTCTCGACGTGCCGTTCCGCGACCTCGAGCACCACGGCGGCAACAACCAGGGCAAGAAGGGCGACCCCTTCTTCAAGATCCCGCGGTGGCAGGTGGTCGGTCGGTTCGACCCGCTCAAGGTCGACCAGGGCAAGGACCTCGCCGCGGTGCCGCTCAGCCTCTACCGGCCGAGCAGCCTCACCGGCGCCGACGCCGCCGCCCAGGCCGCGCTGAAGAACGGCACCCTCGCGCCCAACGGCAGCATGCTCGGCTACGCCCAGGAGCCGCCGATGATGCTGACCAGCATCGCCGCCATGGACGCGTTCACCGCCAAGGACGCCTACCCGTCCATGAAGAAGGCCGCCGCCGCACCGATCGGCTCGATCCGCGTGCGCGTGGCCGGTGTCGTCGGCATCGACCCGATCAGCCGCGAACGCGTCCGCAAGGTCGCCGAGTCGATCACCGACAGCACCGGCCTCGACGTCGACATCGTCGTCGGCTCCTCACCCACACCGGTCGAAGTCGCCCTGCCCGCAGGCAAGTTCGGCCGCCCGGCGCTCAACCTCGACGAGGGCTGGGTGCTCAAGGGTGTCGGGGTGGCGCTGCTCCAGGCGGTCGACCGCAAGAGCGTGGTCCTCTTCGGCCTGATCCTCGTCGTGTGCTCCCTCTTCCTGGCGAATGCCGCGTCCGCGGTGGTGCGTTCGCGTCGCACCGAGCTCGGGGTGCTGGCTGCGCTGGGCTGGTCGAGACGCATGGTGTTCCGTGCCGTGCTGGGCGAGCTCGCGTTGACCGGCCTGCTCGCCGGCCTCGTCGGAGCCGCGCTGTCGTGGCCCATCGCGGCCCTGGCCGGCATCCAGCTCTCGCCGTGGCGCGCCCTGCTCGCCATCCCGGCAGCGGTGGTGCTCGCCGTCCTCGCCGGGCTCTGGCCGGCCCGGGTCGCCGCCCGCTCCCACCCGGCCGATGCGGTGCGCCCCCACGTCACGGCCCCCAAACGCCCGACGAAGCTGCGCAGCCTGCGCGGCATGGCGTGGTCCAACCTGCGCCGGGTGCCGGGTCGCGCGCTGCTCGGCGTCGTCAGCCTCGCCGTCGGGGTCGCGGCCCTCACCGTCCTGCTCGGCATCACCCAGGCCTTCCGCGGAGCGGCGGTTGGCACGCTGCTCGGTGACGCAATCACGTTGCAGGTCAGGGGAGTCGACTACGTCGCGGTCATCGCCACGATCGCCCTCGGAGCGCTCGCCACCGCAGACGTGCTCTACCTCGGCGTGCGCGAACGCGCGGGCGAGTACTCCACCCTGCGTGCACTCGGCTGGACCGAACGCGCCCTGTCCCGCGTCGTCACCTGGGAGGGCCTGACCATCGGCGTCCTCGGTGCCCTGGCCGGTGCCGCGGTCGGCGTCGCCGTCACGGCCGTCTTCGCTGCCGACCTGCCACCCAGCCTCGTCACCGCTGGTGCCATCGCGGCGGGCATCGGCATCGTCGTCACCCTGCTCGCGCTGCTCGTCCCCGTCGCCGCCATGCGCCGCCTGCCCACCGCCGCCCTGCTCGCCGAAGAGGAATGACGTCATGACCGACACGTCACACACCCAGACAACGCAGGGCGATACTGCCCAGTCCCGCCGCGACCGGCGCGAGTCCCTGAGCAGGCGCGACCCGGCCGCCGTAGCCGCGGATGCCACCCGGCACGGCGCACCGGTCCGCACCCACGACCTGGTCAAGACGTTCGACGCGGCGGCAGGCAACGTCGTGCCGGCCGTCGACCACGTCGACCTCGACCTCCCCGCGGGCTCGGCCGTCGCGCTCACCGGCCCTTCCGGCTCCGGCAAGTCCACGCTGCTCCACCTCATCGGCGCGATCGAGAAGGCCGACAGCGGGACCATCACCGTCGGCGAGACCGAGGTGACGGCGATCCCGGGAGGCAAGCTCGCGGCATACCGGCGCACGATCGGGTTCGTCTTCCAGCGCTATCACCTGCTCCCGGCCCTCACCGCCCTCGACAACGTCCTGGCGCCGGTCCTGCCGCTCAAGGTCGACTTCGACAAGCAGGCGCGGGCGCGCGACCTGCTCGCGATGGTCGGACTCGCCGGGCGCGAGCACGACGTGCCGTCGCACCTGTCCGGTGGCCAGCAGCAGCGCGTCGCCATCGCCCGCGCGCTCATCCACGACCCGGCCGTGATCCTCGCCGACGAGCCCACCGGCAACCTCGACACCAGGACGGGCGAGGAGATCGTCGACCTCCTGCTCGCGCTGCGCGCCGAACGCGGCACGACCCTCCTGCTCGCCACCCACGACCTCACCCTCGCCTCGCGCTGCGACACCGTCGTGCGGCTGCGCGACGGCCAGGTCATCGAGGTGCAACAGGTCGCCGGTTCGCGGTCCACCGCCCAGACCCTCGAGTCGATCGAACGCCTCGGCTGACGTCAGTCGAGGGGTCACGGCTCGCTGAACGGGCGCGCGATCCTCAGCGCGCCGTGACCCCTCGACCCTGCGGACACGGTCCGCGCCGGCCAGCCCCTACCCTTGGGCCGTGCGCATCGACCTCCACACCCACTCCTCGGCGAGCGACGGCACCCAGCCGCCGGAGGTCGTGGTCGCCGAGGCTGCGCGCGCCGGACTGGACGTCGTCGCCCTCACCGACCATGACACGTATGCCGGGTGGCCGGCTGCCGTGGCCGCCGCACCTGAGCATGGCATCGCCGTCGTGCCCGGAGTCGAGATCTCGTGCAGCCACAACCGGATCAGCGTCCACCTGCTCGGCTACCTCGTCGACCCCGCGAACGCCGACCTCGCCGAGGAGCTGGAGAAGGCGCGCGACTCCAGGGTGACCCGCATCGAACGCATGGTGGAGCGGATGGCCGCGGACGGCATACCGATCACGGTCGAGGCGGTGCGCGCGCAGGCGGGCGCCGACACCACGCTCGGTCGACCCCACATCGCCGACGCGCTCGTCGCGGCCGGTGTGGTGCCCACCCGCGACGCCGCCTTTGCCGACATCCTGCGCAACGGATCCCGTTACTACGTCTCGCACTACGCGCCCGACCCGGTGCGCGCCGTCGAGCTGGTCCGCGCCGCCGGGGGAGTGCCGGTCATGGCGCACCCGTTCGCTGCGGCCCGTGGCTGGACGGTTGGTGACGACGTCATCCGGGCGATGGCCGCCGCCGGACTCGGCGGACTCGAGGTCGACCACCGCGACCACACCGATGAGCAGCGCGCTCGCGGCGTCGCCCTCGCCGACGAGCTGGGACTCTTCACGACCGGGTCCAGCGACTACCACGGCACCGGCAAGCTCAACCGCCTCGGCGAGAACACCACGGATCCCGTTGTCCTGCAAGAGATCGAGCGCCAGGCGACCAGCGGCGTCGAGGTGGTGCGTCCGTGAACGCGTTCTTCGACCCGCAGCTCTTCGGGTCCGTCTTCGTCACCCTGCTCGTGATCATGGACCCGCCCGGCGCGCTGCCGATCTTCCTCGCCCTCACCGGTTCACTGACCCAGAAACAGAAGATCGCCGCGGCTCGCCGTGCCTCCCTCGTCGCACTCGGCGTCATCGCCGCGTTCGCGGTCTTCGGGCAGTACATCCTCAGCTACCTGCACATCTCACTCCCGGCGCTGCAGGGCGCCGGTGGACTGCTGCTGCTCATCGTCGCCCTCCAGCTGCTGACCGGGGCGGAGTCCGAGCAACACGCCGACGCCGGCGTCAACGTCGCGCTGGTGCCGCTCGGCACCCCACTGCTCGCGGGTCCGGGTGCGATCGTCGCGACGATGCTGGCCGTCCAGAGCTCGACGCGGGCCGGCCAGTACCTCGCCGTCGCCGTCGCGCTCGTGGCGGCCCTGGTCGTCGTCTGGCTCTTCCTGCGGTTCGCCTCCAAGGTGCACGGACTGCTCAAGGACTCCGGCACCGTCCTGCTCACCCGGATCGCCGGTCTGCTGCTGTCGGCCATCGCGGTCCAGATGGTCGCCGACAGCGTCCGGGCCTTTGTCACCGGCACCGCCTAGCGTGGGCCCGGTGAGCGAGGGTCAGGTGGGCGTGCAGGGTGAGTTCGCGGGTATGCCGCGGCGCCTGTTCCGCGCGTCACCCTCCAAGCTGCTCGCGTGGGTCGACTGTCCGCGTCGCTACCGGTTGCAGTACCTCGACCGGCCCGCGCCGGTGGCTCGTCCGCAGCGCGCACACACCTCGCTCGGCGTCGCCGTGCACAACGCCCTGCGCGACTGGTGGGACCTGCCGGTGCCCGAGCGCACCCCGGCGGCCGGGGCCGAGCTGGTGCGCACGTCCTGGATCGACGTCGGCTTCCGCGACGCCGGCCAGTCGCAGGCGTGGCGCCGGCGCTCGCAGGCCGACGTCACGGCATACCTCGACGACGTCGACCCGGCCACCCAGCCCCTCGGCATCGAGCGCACGGTCTCGCTCAAGACCACCGCCATCGCGATGTCGGGGCGCATCGACCGGCTCGACGACCGCGGGTCCGAGCTCGTCGTCGTCGACTACAAGACCAGTCGCGGGGCGCCCACCGACGACGATGCCCGCACGTCGCTGCCCATGGCCCTGTATGCCGCGGCGGCGTGGAAGATGTTCCGTCGCCGCACGACGCGGGTCGAGCTCCACCACGTGCCGTCCGGCACGGTGGCCGCCCACGACCACACGCCGGAGTCGTTGCAGCGCAAGCTCGCCGAGGCCGAGTCGATCGCCGCGGACGCCCGCAAGGCCGAGGACGACTACGCCCAGTTCGGTGTCGACTCCGGGCTCTTCCCCGCGCGGGTGGGTCCGTTGTGCCAGTGGTGCGACTTCCGCGCCCACTGCCCGGCGGGCCGGGCCGCGGGACCTGAGAAGTCCGACTGGGCCGCACTCGGCGACGACGACCCGGCCCCCAGCGGCTCACCAGCGCCAGCGGATCCCCAGGGCGCCCGGACCGAAGTCCTGGGCGAGGTACACATGTGAGGTCGAGCGCACCGGCGACTCGTCCTCTGCCGTGGTGGTGCTGTCCACCACCCGGTAACGCTGCACCGCCGCGGGCAACCGGTCGGGGTGGAAACGCACGCAGACCATGACCTCACCCGCGCGGCGTACGGCATACGCCTCGTAGAAGTCCTCCGTCGAGGCGTTCCTGGGAAGGTCGATCCGCAGCTCGATGATCGTCGTCTGCCCCCGCTCCAGCGGGTGGTCGAAGACGATCTCTGCGACGAACACCCCCTCCTCACGCCAGTGCACCTCCCGACCGAGGCGCCCGCCGGAGACGACGTGGAACGTCGCATCGTCCCCGATCGGGTCCTGGGTCACGAGCATGCTGGGCATGTTGGTGACGTGGTCGGTTGTGGCACGCAGGACCTGTCGGAACGACACGGT
This sequence comes from Actinomycetes bacterium, assembly GCA_023420415.1. Lineage (GTDB taxonomy): Bacteria > Actinomycetota > Actinomycetes > Actinomycetales > Dermatophilaceae > Pedococcus. Next base: position 110,990 of record JAEZWF010000026.1, read on the forward strand.
GAGCGGGGCCCCGTGCTCGTCGACCTCGAGGAGGTGCTGGACCGACTCCTCGGTGAGCGGTTGGGGCAGCGGGCAGCCCACCTCGGCGAGGGCCGCCTCCAGCAGCGGCTGCACGTCCAGGCGGCCGGCGAACGGGGCGATCCGCGAGGGCGGGACCCGGCGCGAGGGCCCGAGGCGGTCGGAGAGCTCACCGGTGCGCAGCGCGAGCAGGTCCTCGACCTCCGCCAGCGCATCCAGCGACGTGGCGCGCTCGGGCTGGCTGCGCCCGGAGCGCCAGTAGCTGAGCGTCGCGACGCTGACCGGCGTGCCCCGCGCCGCGAGCCGGTCCCGCAGCCCGGCCAGGCTCCATCCCCGGCGTTCGATGGCCCACGAGAACGCCTCGGTGAAGTCGAGGTCGTGCGGAGGCACTGCCCTGCGATCGGTCGTCGGCCGCCCGTCGCCGTTGCCTCTCTGCTCACTCATCGGCGTCGCCCCGCTCACATCTCCCACCGGATCCCGAGCGTGCCGGGTCCGAAGCGGTGCTCGAAGACGTGCGCCGACGGTGCCCCGTCCTCCAGCCAGCCGTCGAGGGTCACCGTGCCGTCGATGGTGCGCTGGTAGGACTGGATGGCGCGCGGCGGTGACGCGGGGTCGAAGCGGACCCACACGAGCGCGGCGTTGACCCGGCCACGGGCGTGGTACTCGTGGTAGTGGCCGGCGGACAGGTGCTGGGGGTAGACGATCTCGTGCTCGATGACGGTGCGTTCGCCCGCGGCGAGGGGGTGGTCGAACACCAGCTCGGCGCCGAACACGCCGTCGTCGGGTCGGCAGGCGGTTCGTCCCACGGTGCAGCCGGCGGCCTTGGTGATGGTGGGCCGGGCGTCGTCGGCGGAGGCGTTGACCAGCGCGAGCACCGGCACGTGGTGCACGCCGTCGCGCAGCGCCCGGATGACCCGCCGAGCCGTGATCGAGCGCGTCGCACCGGACGCGTCGACGTCCACCGCCAGGTGGACGACCTCCTCGATGGCGTGCAGCGGCGGGGCGCAGCCGAGCTCGGTGAGGACCGCGGCCTGCACCGTGCACGGGTTGGGGCCGTCGGCGCAGGTCACGAGCCCGGCCATGGCGTCGTTGGCCGGGGGCACGAAGTGGTCGACCAACCGTCCGGCGGGCAGGTCCAGGATCCGCTCGAGCACCGCCAGGGCCTCGAACGACTCGGCTCGCTGCGGCTGGCTGCGTCCGGTCGCCCAGTAGCTCAGCGTGGCCGTGCTCACGGTCACGCCGCTCTCCGCCAGCCGCGTCTGGACCTCGTGCAGGCTCAGCCGGCTGTCGGCGACCGCCTGCCTCAGGTCGTCGGCGAAGGCCGCACGTCCCGAAGGTCCGTGAAGTGCCGCCACCGACACCCCCTGCTCCTACCGTTGCCGGGGCCCCTGCCGCCCCGGTCATTCATGGTGGGGTGAATCTAACCGTGAACCGTTCACACACGAACCTGCGGTGTGTGAATGGCGCGTCATTAGGTTGGCTGGTTGAGCGAGGTGTCGAGGTACGTGCCGCCGCAGGGGGCGAGGACGGGAGACGGGGACCTCGGCACCTCGCTCGTCTCCGTGGCCTGCGACACTGGACCGGCAGCGCATCCAGCTCTCCCACGAAAGGGTGTCGCCGGTGGCGAAGACTCGCAGCAGGACCCCGGCCGTCGTGGCGGTGGCCAACCAGAAGGGTGGGGTGGCCAAGACCACCTCGGTCGCGTCCCTCGGCGCCGCCTTTGCCGAGCAGGGCAAGCGGGTGCTGCTCGTCGACCTCGACCCGCAGGCGTGCCTGACGTTCAGCCTCGGCGTGGACCCGGACGAGGTGGAGGCCTCCATCAACGAGGTGCTGCTGGGGCAGGCCTCGATGGCCGACGTGCGAGTCGAGTGCGAGGACGGCGTCGACCTCGTGCCGAGCGTCATCGACCTGGCCGGCGCCGAGGCGACCCTGCTGCCCCGGCCCGGGCGTGAGTACGTGCTCAAGGGAGCTCTCGCCGAGGTGGCGGCCGACTACGACGTGGTCCTGCTCGACTGCTCGCCCAGCCTGGGCGTCCTCACCCTCAACGCGCTGACGGCCGCCCGCGGGCTCGTCATCCCCATGCCGTGCGAGATGCTCAGCCACCGCGGCGTCGGCCAGCTGCTGGACACGGTCGCCGACGTGCAGCGCATCCTCAACGCCGACCTGGAGGTGCTGGGCATTCTCCCCACCCTGTTCGACGGTCGCAGCAACCATGCCCGCGAGGTTCTCGCCGACGTGGGGGAGCGCTACGACCTACCGGTGCTCGAGCCGCCGATCCCCAAGACGATCCGGTTCGCGGAGGCGCCCGCGGTGGGGCGCTCGATCCTCGCGACCTCGCGCACCTCCAAGGGCGCGACGGCATACCGAGAGGTCGCCACGAGGCTCGCCCGGCAGCTCTGACCCCGTTCCTCGACCCGATTGCGTATCTCGCCAGTCGTGAATCTTGATTTTCAAACTACTTTCCGGTAACGTCAGTGGTTCCCTTCAGGAAGGAATCACCCATGCCCAGGACGTCGCGCCCCCAGACGGGGGAGGCGCCGGCGCCAGTGCCAGGCTCCCACTCCGAAGAGCTCTTGCTGCTCATCGACCGGCTCGGTCGGCTCAGCATGGCCAACGAACGCATGCGTGCCACGTTGGCCAAGGAGCTGGACATGTCGCTGCACGAGCTCAACGCGCTCATCTATGTCGAGTACGAGCGGCACATCACTCCCAAGGCGCTGGCCCACAACCTCTCCCTGAGCACCGGGTCGGTCACCGCGCTCGTGGACCGGATGGTCGACAGCGGTCTGGTTATGCGGAATCCGCACCCCAACGACCGTCGCAGCGTCCTGCTGAGCCTCACGCCCAAGGGTTCCCAGGTCATCGAGTCGATCGTCGACCGCTATGCCCGCACCACGCTGCGCTCCATGCAGGCCGCCGACCCCACCCAGATCCGTCGCGCCACGGCTCTCGTCGAGCACCTGGTGTCTGCGATGGACGAGGAGGAGGCGTCCTGACGCCCTGCTGACATCGTCCTGCGGACGGCCCGGCCGGCCGTGCCTGACGCCCCCGAACCGCGTGCGGTTCGGGGGCGTTCTGCGGTGGGACGGGCGACTGGTTGCGGCGCGCAACAGTAGTTCACAATCCAAACAACTCAGAATCAGAGTAGTTTGACAAACGAGTTACTTGGTCTCTAAAGTCTTCGACAGCGCCGGAGAAGCCGGCACACCAACCGCACAGCATCCGAAGGAAGACAGACCATGAACGCCACCCCCTCCCGCAAGTTCGCCCGGATCGCCCCCTGGGTCGCCGTCCCCGCCGCGCTCGTCCTGAGCGGCGTCATCGTCGGCCAGGCCTCCTACTCGGCCTTCAGCGGCCAGACCGACAACTCCGGCAACAACTGGGCCACGGGCACGGTCAACCTCACCGACGACGACAAGGGCGAGGCGCTGTTCGTCGCGAAGAACATGAAGCCCGGTCACAAGTGGGAGAAGTGCATCACCGTCACCTCCAACGGCTCGCTGCCCGCCACCGTCAAGCTCTTCGCCGAGGACGCCACGGCCACCAACGCCCTCGACTCGCACATCACGCTCAAGATCGCCCAGTCGGCTGCCTGCGGCACCGCCGGCACGACGATCTTCGAGGGGTCGATGGACAAGTTCGCCAAGGACCACTCGGCGTTCGCCAACGCAGCCGGCAGCTGGGAGACCGACGGCACGGCCGGGGAGAAGCAGGCCTACACGATCGGCTTCGTCTTCTCGCCCGACGCCCCGAACAGCACCCAGGCCAGCACCGCTTCGCTGGGCTTCACCTGGGAGGCCCAGAACAAGTGACCCCCTCGACCTGGTCGGGCCTGACCCTCGTCGTGCTGGCTCGTACGGTGCTGTGCACCGTGCTGGGCCTCGCGGTCTGGGCCGTCGCCCCCCTCGCTCTCGGCTGGCAGCCCACCACCGTCGTCACCGGTTCGATGGCCCCGGCCATCAATGTCGGCGACGTCGTGGTGACGCGTCCGGTGCCGGGCGCGCAGGTCCGGCCCGGCCAGGTCGTCCTCGCCGCAGACCCCGACCACCGGGGTCGGCTGCGGTTGCACCGTCTCGTCGAGCGCGACGCGGGCGGTGCCATGGTCCTGCGCGGCGACGCCAACCCGCAGAACGACTCCAGCCCCGTGCGCAACGACGCCGTCCGGGGCGTCGGGGTCCTGCGGGTGCCCTGGCTCGGCCTGCCGATGGTCTGGCTGCGTGGCGGTGACGTCCTCCCGCTCGTCGCCCTCGTCGGCGGGCTGGGCCTTCTCGGCGTCGCGGCCACGGGGCGCGCGGCCCCCTCACGCCGCACCGTGACGGCACTGTCGGCAGGCATCGCCGGCTGCGCCGTCGTCGTCGCCGTGACGCTCCCGCCTGCGGCCTTCGCCGCCTTCAGTGCCCAGAGCCGCGCCGCGGGCACGTTCGAGACCGCCGTCCTCGACTACACCCAGCTGGTCCGGGGTGACCGGCCGACCGTGTTCTGGCAGGTCGACACCGACCGGCCCGAGTTCGACACGAGCGGCAACTCGACCCCCACCTACAACTACGGCCTCACCCCGCCGACGTCCCCCGGACGCCCGGGCCGCGGCACGGCCGTCAGCTTTGCCCGTCCCTTCACCTCGATGGCGATCGACAAGCTCTACCCCGCGCCCGGGCCCGGGTCCTTCACCCTCGAGATCTGGTTCAAGGTCCAGGTGAAGGGGCAGGGCGGACGCCTCATGGGCTTCGGCAACATCCGCGAGGCCTACTCGGGCCTCTACGACCGCGAGCTCTACCTCACGACCGCGGGCCAGCTCCGGTTCGGCGTCGGCCCCTACGGGCCGCACATGATCAGCACCACCAAGACCTACGACGAGGGGGAGTGGCACCACGTCGTCGCCACCCGGGACAAGGCGACCGGTGTCATGCAGCTCGTCGTGGACGGCGAGGTGCTGACCAGGCAGACCAGCCAGATCCAGGACTACGCGGGCTACTGGCGGGTCGGCTCGGACAACCTCGGCGGCTGGCCCCAGGCGCCCAGCGCGACCTTCTTCCCCGGCCTCGCCGACGACATCGCCATCTACGACCGCGCCCTCACGCTCGAACAGATCCGGGCCCACTACGCCGCCGGTCGCGCCGGGTGAGCGCTGGCGCAGCCGGTGGTGGGCGCGCGCCGTCCCAAGGAGGTCGTCCGAACGGGCCCCTCGTGGCCCGAACACCGTCGGGGGCGACCCTTGACCTGTCACCCTCGACGCGTGCCGACCCCCGACCGACGTGACCTCACCCGCCTGGCCGCGCGGACGGCATACCTCGTGCTGGTCGCGCTCGTCGTCACCCTCGCCCTGGCCACCCCGCGCCCCGCTCCCGCGGCCGCGAGCCGGGCCGGCGCACCGAACCTGACCGCGGCCACGACCAGTGGGGTCGCCGTCGACGCCACGCGGCCCTTCAGCGCCCCGGTCTGGTCGCCACTGCGCACCCCGGCGACGATCGCCTGCGTGCGCACCAACTGCCGCGACTCAGCCGGCGGCGCCTACCACGGCTACTGGGCCGTCGACTTCGTCGGCCGCCTCGGTGACCCCGTCTACGCCGCGGGCTCGGGCATCGCGCACATCGGAGCCCGGCAGGCCAGCTGCACGACCGACGGCACGCAGAGCGACGGCGTGTGGGTCTGGGTCGACCACGGTGGCGGCAGCGTCACGAGGTATCACCACCTCGACACGATCAGCATCACCGAGGGCCAGCTCGTCACCCCGACGACCATGCTCGGCCGGATGGGCCGGTGGGGCGACGTCGCCCCCTGCGCCACGTCCTACCTGCACTACGAGCAGCGCGAGGGCGGCGTCAAGGGGACCCGGGTCGAACCCACGCTCCTGCGCGCCTGCGTCAACGGCGCCACGGTGAGCATGCCCGCGACCTTCGGCGGCGCACGCTCGTTCGACGCCCTGCCCAGGAACGCCTACAAGACGCCCGCGTCCACCTCGGCCTGCATCGCGACGGGGCGCACCCCCGCCAAGCCGGCCTTCACCGCCACGCGCCGCAGTGGGTCGGCCGCGCTCGCGTGGGGCACACCGCCGCCCGGTACGACTGCGGTCCGGGTCGCGACCATGCTCTGGAGCCCGAGCGTCGGCGCGTGGAACTCGCCGGTCTACAGCACGTGGTCGGGCACCGTGTCGGGCGCCACGATCACCGGCCTCACCAACGGCCGCACGTACCGGATGCAGGTCGCCTTCCGAAATGCCGCCGGGTGGAGCGCCTGGTCGAGCGGGCGCAGCGTCATCCCCGCCACCGTGCCGTCGGTGCCCAGGGCGCCGCGGTTCCTGACCTCACCCAACCGGACCTACGTCCACTACGGCTGGTGGAAGAGTGCGGACAACGGTGCGGCCGTGTCGCGCTACGAGACCCAGGTGCGGTGCAAGTCCGGCGCCACGTACCGCCCGTGGACGACGCGCACCACGGCGCCGAGCACCTACTACTACAACCACACGGGCCTGGCGGGGTACCGCACCTGTCAGGTGCGGGTGCGCGCGGTCAACGCGATGGGCGCCAGCGGCTGGTCGGTGACGAGCACCATCACCAAGAGCGCCTGAGCGCAGGTATGCCGCGTGGCTGGCCACGCGGCACACCTCACCGGTTGGGGTGGGTCGGGGTCGCCTCAGCCCTGGGTGGTCTCGCCGCCCGGCTTGCCACCACGGGTGCGGCGGCGGTTGCGGCTGCGACGCGGCTTGGCCGCGCCCTCGCCGGACTCGCTGCCGGACTGCGCGCGCCGACCGCCGTCGCGGCCACCACTGCGGTTGCCACCGTCACGCCCGCCGTCACGACCGCCGTCACGGCCGCCCTGGCCGCGACCGGACCGGCCGCCGCCCTGCGGGCGACGCCCGCTGGACTTGCCGGTCTCACCGAGGTCCTCGAGCTTCTCGGCGTCGAGGCCGGCGAGCTTCTGCTGCGACTTGGGCAGCCGGCCCTTGGCCTCGCGCGGGATGTCGAGCTGCTCGTAGAAGTGGTCGGAGGAGGAGTAGGTCTCCTCGGGCTCGGGGATGCCGAGGTCGAGCACCTTGTTGATGAGGCCCCAGCGCGGCATGTCGTCCCAGTCGACGAAGGTGACGGCGATGCCGGTGTTGCCCGCGCGGCCGGTGCGGCCGATGCGGTGCACGTAGGTCTTCTCGTCCTCGGGACACTGGTAGTTGACGACGTGGGTGACGTTCTCGACGTCGATGCCGCGGGCGGCGACGTCGGTGGCGACGAGGATGTCGACCTTGCCGTTGCGGAACGCCCGCAGCGCCTGCTCGCGCGCGCCCTGGCCGAGGTCGCCGTGGATGGCGGCCGCGGCGAACCCGCGCTCGGTCAGCTCGTCGGCGACCTTGGCGGCGGTGCGCTTGGTGCGACTGAAGATGATGGTCAGCCCGCGGTCCTTGGCCTGGAGCATGCGGGCGAGCATCTCGACCTTGTCCATCGCGTGGGCGCGGTAGACGAACTGCTCGATCGCCTTGACGGTGTGGGCGTTCTCCTGGTCGTCGCCCATCGCGCGGATGTGCGTCGGCTGGCTCATGTAGCGGCGGGCCAGCGCCACGACCGCGCCCGGCATCGTGGCCGAGAACAGCATCGTCTGGCGCGACCCGGGGGTCATCGCGAGCAGCTTCTCGACATCGGGCAGGAAGCCGAGGTCGAGCATCTCGTCGGCCTCGTCGAGCACGACGGTCTTGACGTGCGACAGGTCGAGGTGGCCCTGCTGGGCCAGGTCGATCAGCCGGCCCGGGGTGCCGACGACGACCTCGACACCCTTCTTCAGGGTGTCGATCTGCGGCTCGTAGGCCCGGCCGCCGTAGACGGTGAGGACGCGGATGCCGCGCTTCTTGCCGGCCCGCTCGAGGTCGCCGGCCACCTGGACGGCGAGCTCACGGGTCGGCGCCACGGCGAGGGCCTGCGGCTTGCCGGCGTAGGCGTAGGAGTCCCAGCCGTCGTCACCACGGGCGATGGTGCGGTTGAGCATCGGCACGCCGAAGCCCAGCGTCTTGCCCGTGCCGGTCTTGGCCTGGCCGATGATGTCGTGGCCGGACAGCGCGACGGGCAGGGTCATGGCCTGGATGGGGAACGGCGTGACGATGCCCGCGTCACGCAGCGCCCCGACGATGTCGGGGTGGATGTCGAAGTCGGCGAAGGTCGTCTCGGCGGGCACGGGCTCGCTGGACGTGATGGTCTGCTCGGTCATGGAGTTCTCTCGATCGGGGCGCACCGGCAAAGGGTGCGGCGCGCACGCTGTGGGCCGATCGGAGGTCTTCTCAAGGGGGCGGCGGACGTCGGGTCCACCGCAGATTCGTGCCGACCGGGCACCATTGACAGCGCGAGTCTACCGGTGCGGGGCGCCGGTCCCGACCACGCGCGGTGGTGAGGCGGTATGCCGCGTGCCCCCGCGGCATACCGACGCCTCACCAGGGCGCCCCCTAGGGTTGGCGCCATGACGACCGAGGACTGGCTCGCTGACCCGCAGTACCGCGAGGCCGTGGGAGACCTGCTGGGCGCGCTCGCGTACGGCGAGCTCACGGCATTCATGCGCCTCGCCGCGGACGCCGACGTGTCGCCGACCCAGCCGCTCAAGGCATCGGTGGCGGCGCTCGCAGTGGGCGAGTTCCGGCACTACCAGATGCTCGTCGCGCGGCTGTCGGAGATGGGGATCGACCCGGAGGCCGCGATGGCGCCGTTCGTGGCCGCGGTCGACGCGTTCCACGAGCGCACCCGCCCGAGCACGTGGCTCGAGGGGCTCGTCAAGGCCTATGTCGGCGACGGGATCGCGACCGACTTCTACCGCGAGATCGCGGCCTATGTGGACCCCTCGACCCGCGACCTCGTCAACTCGGCGATGCAGGACGTCGGGCAGGCCGAGTTCGTCGTCAAGGTCGTGCGCGAGGCCATCAAGACCGACCCGAAGATCGCCGGCCGGCTGGCGCTGTGGGGGCGGCGGCTCGTGGGGGAGGCGCTGTCGCAGGCGCAGCAGGTCGCGGTCGAGCGGGACGCGCTCTCCTCGCTGCTCGTGGGCGGCGTGGGTGCGCCGGACCGCCCGAGCGCCGACCTCGCCGAGCTGGGCCGCATGTTCGCCCGGCTCACCGACGAGCACACCCGTCGGATGGGACGCCTCGGCCTCGCCGCCTGACACGGGCGCACGAGGGGCTGCCCCAGGGACCGCACGAGGGACAGCGTGCGGCAAGCATGGGAAGGGCCGGCCCCCGTGCGGGGAGCCGGCCCTTCCGGTATGCCGTGTGGCGGGTCAGACGTTGCTGCGTCGACCCGTCACCGCACCGTAGATCGCGATGAGGACCACCGCGACGATGATGCTGATGATCCACCGGATCCAGTCGATGCCCGACGTGGCCGCGACACCGAGGGCCGCTGCCAGGTAGTAGCCGATCAGGACCCCGAGGATGCCGAGGATGATGGTGACGATGATGCCGCCGGCCTGCTTTCCGGGCATGACCAGCTTGGCCAGTGCACCGATGATGGCGCCGGCGATGATGAGACCGATGATCTCCACTTGTTGCCTCACTTTCGTGATGGTTCGAGACACGAAGTACCCGATGCCGTGCATTACCCACTCAACACGCCCCGCACGCTTTTTGCACGGAAGACATGCCGGTCCGTGGGTCACGGACTGATGACAACCGGTGGGTAAACCTGCAGGTCAGGGCCGTGCAAGCGGTTCCACCGGCAATGCGCGGATGACCCTAACAGCACAGCTCAGATGTTGCCGAACCCGACACCGCGCTTCTCGGTCTCGCCGAGCTGGACGTAGCCGATGACGCCCGCCGGCACGAGCAGCTGACGACCCTTCTCGCCGGTCAGCGTCAGGGCGCTGCCCTTCTCGACCGCGGCGGTCACGGCGGCGGCGACCTCCTCCGCGCTGGCGTCGGTGTCGAAGGTGATCTCGCGGGCGACGTTCTGGACGCCGATCTTGACCTCCACTGCGGTGGCCTTCCTTCTCGAAGCTGGGCACGCGGCATACCGCGTGCGTGAGTGCACCAACCTAACGAGCGGGTGCGTCGGTTCCTTCCCCGCCCACCTTCGGGAACGAGCCGAGACCCCGCCACGCGAGCGCACCCACGAGCCGGGCCGCCTCCTCCTTGGGGACCTCCGAGCCCTGGGCGAGCCAGTGCCGCGCGGCGACCTGCGCCATGCCGGTGAGGGACATGCCGAGCAGCGAGGCGTCCTCGTCGGTGAGCCCGGTGTCCTCGGCGATGACCTCGGCGACCATCTCGGCACAGACCAGGCCGACCGCGTCGAGCCGGTTGCGCACGAGCGACTCATTGGTGAGGTCGGACTCGAAGATCAGGCGGAACGCCGCGCCGTCGCGCGCCACGAAGTCGAAGTAGGCGTTGATGGTGGCGTAGACGCGCTCCTTGTTGTCGCTCGTCTCGGCCAGGGCCTCGCGGACGAGCTCCTCGAGAGCCTCGCTGTGTTTGTCGAGCAGCGCGAGGTAGAGCTCGAGCTTGCCCGGGAAGTGTTGGTAGAGAACGGGTTTGGAAACGCCCGCGCGGTCGGCGATGTCGTCCATGGCGGCGGCGTGGTAACCCGACTCGACGAACGCGGCCTGTGCGGCGTCGAGCAGCTGGGCCCGGCGTGCGGAGCGGGGCATGCGCTGGCCCGGCTGGCGGGAGCCGGACTCGGTGCGCTGGTCGGCGAGCGACATGGGTGCCTCTCTGGTCGAGCCGTCACGTCGTGGCGTCGGCCGGTGGGCCGGGACGGCGGTGTCGGGGCCATGGTACGCACGGGTATACGCGCGGGTACCGTGACGTCCATGGGCATTCCACCGCTGGTGTCGCCCGGCCCGGAGCTGACCGCCGAGCAGAAGGCGCGCTACGCCAGGCACATCCTGCTGCCCCAGATCGGCCTCGACGGGCAGCGCCGGCTGGCGAACGCGCGGGTGCTCGTCGTGGGTGCCGGTGGCCTCGGGTCGCCCGCCCTGCTCTACCTCGCGGCGGCCGGTGTCGGCACGATCGGTGTGGTCGACGACGACGTGGTGGACGCCTCGAACCTGCAGCGCCAGGTGGTCCACGGGGTGGGGGACGTGGGTCGGCCCAAGACCGAGTCGGCCGCCGAGACGGTCGCCGGGGTCAACCCGCTCGTGGAGGTGGTGCGCCACGACGTGCGGCTCTCGGCGGACAACGCCCTGGAGATCCTCGCCGACTACGACGTGGTGCTCGACGGCGCCGACAACTTCCCGACGCGCTACCTCGTCAACGACGCGTGCGTGCTGCTCGGGCTGCCGCACGTGTGGGGGTCGATCTACCGGTTCGACGGGCAGGTGTCGGTGTGGTTCGCCGGGGTCGGACCGTGCTACCGGTGCGTCTTCCCCGACCCGCCGCCGCCGGATGCTGTGCCGTCGTGTGCCACCGGTGGGGTGCTGGGGGCGTTGTGCGCGTCGATCGGCTCGGTGCAGGTGAGTGAGGCGGTCAAGCTCATCACCGGCGAGGGCGAGCCGCTCGTGGGGCGGCTGCTCGTGCACGACGCGCTGCGCCAGACCTGGGACACCCTCACCGTGCGCGCCGACCCCGACTGCCCGGTGTGTGGGTCGTCGCCGACGGTGACGTCGCTCGTGGACTACGAGCAGTTCTGCGGTATGCCGGGTGCCTCCGCGGGTGCCGACGTCACCGAGGGTGCCCTGCCGGAATCGTTCGGGGAGGTCTCGGCGGCGGAGCTGGCCACGATGCTGGCCGAGCGCGAGTCCGGGCAGCGTGACTTCGTCCTCGTCGACGTGCGCGAGCCGGGGGAGCGCGAGGTCGTGTCGATCCCGGGAGCCGTCGCGATCCACCTCGACCGGTTCCGCGAGGGGACGGCCGCGCCCGAGCTGCCGGCCGGCATACCTGTCGTCGTGCACTGCAAGTCGGGCGCGCGCTCCGCGGAGGCGGCCGGGCTGTTGGCCGCGACGGGACGCGACGACGTCGCCAACCTCACCGGCGGGGTGCTCGCGTGGGTGCGCGACGTCGACCCGTCGCTGCCGACCTACTGACGCGAATGGTCACGCGGGACAGGGACTTCGGGCTGCCGGACGAGTTCGCCGACGACGTGCTCGACCTCGTCGACCAGGTGCCCGAGGGGATGGTCGTGACCTATGGCGACCTCGCCGAGATGCTGGGGCGTGGCGGTCCGCGGTCGGTCGGGCGGGTGATGTCGCACTACGGCTCGGATGTGCCGTGGTGGCGGGTGATCCGCGCGGGCGGCTACCCGCCGCAGGGGCTCGAGGACGAGGCCGTGGCGCGGTGGCGCGAGGAGGCGACGCCCCTGGTCGGGGGCGCGCTCGGCCGCCGGGTGGACCTCAAGCTGGCCCGCTGGCAGGGCCCCGGCACCCCCTGACTGCTTGCGTCCGCGGATCTGGCTGCTAGGGCAGCCGAATCCGCGGACGCAAGCGGTGCGACCTCGTGCGACGTCCGCGGTTCTGGCGGCCATGGCGACCAAAAGCGCGGACGCAAGCAAGGGCGGGCGGGGGTATGCCGTGGTGTCGGCGGGAGCGTGTCGGCGTCAGGTGATGGGATGTGGGCGTGGTCGTCCTGCGTCGAGCTCCGAGCCTCGTGGTGCAGCCGCCGCCGCTCGACGAGGTCCAGCGTGCCGCGGTGGAGCACCGCGGGCCGGTGCTGCGCGTCCTCGGCGGGCCGGGCACGGGGAAGACCACGACGGCGGTCGAGGTCGTCGTCGACCGGGTCGAGCGGGACGGGCTGCGCCCCGACCAGTGCCTCGTCCTCACCTCCTCGCGGCTGGCCGCGGGCGCCCTGCGCGAGCGGGTCACCGCCCGGCTGGGCCGCACCTCGACCGAACCGCTGGCGCGCACCCACCAGGCGTTCGGGTTCGGCCTCCTGCGACAGGCCGCGGCACTGCGCGGCGACCCCACCCCGCGGCTGCTGAGCGGCCCCGAGCAGGACGTCATCCTGCGCGAGCTGCTCGCCGGTCACGCGAGCGGTGAGGCGACGAGCCCCCCGTGGCCGGAGCAGGTGCGAGAAGCCTTGCCCACCAAGGGATTTCGCGGTGAGCTGCGTGACCTGCTCATGCGCGCTGTCGAGCACGGGCTCGAGGCCGACGACCTGCGCCGACTCGGCACCGAGCGAGACCGCCCCGCCTGGGTGGCGGCTGCCGACGTCCTGGCCGAGTACGACGAGGTGACCGCGCTCTCGGCCCCCGGCGCCTACGACCCCGCGTGGATCCTCGGGGCCGCCGCCGACCTGCTCGAGGAGACGCCCGAGGCGATGCAGCGGGTGCGCGACTCGCTGCGGCTCGTGGTCGTCGACGACGCGCAGGAGCTCACCGCCGCGGCGGTCCGGCTGCTGCAGACCGTGGTCGCCCGCGGCATCGACGTGGTGCTGCTCGGCGACCCCGACAGCGCGGTCCAGACCTTCCGCGGCGCTGACCCGCGCTACCTCGCCGACGGCTGGACCGCGCTCGGTGAGGGGCCCACGCTCGTGCTGCCCACGGCATACCGGCTGCCGCAGGCCGTCCATGCGGCGGCGGCCCGCGTCGCACCCAAGATCGCCGCCCTCGGCGGCGGCGCCCAGCGACAGAGCCAGCCCGGTCGCGCCGGTGGCACCGTCGACGTGCGGTTGCTGCGCGCGGTGAGCCAGGAGGCCGCACTCGTCGCCGCCGAGCTGCGCGAGGCGCACCTGCGCGACGGGGTGCCGTGGTCGCAGATGGCGGTGATCGTGCGCGGACAGGGCCGCACGTCGACGCTGCGGCGCGTGCTGGCTGCCGCGGGGGTGCCCGTCGCCGGTGCCACGGCCGACCTGCCGGTGCGTGACGAGGTGGCCGTGCGGCCGCTGCTCGCCCTGCTGCGGGTGGTGCTCGACCTCGCCCAAGGGGTCACGGACACGGTGCCCACGCAGGTCGCGGTCGACGCGCTCGTCTCACCCCTGGGCGGCGCCGATGCCGTGGGGCTGCGGCGGCTGCGTCGTGCCCTGCGGCGCGTCGAGCTGGAGGCCGGCGGCGACCGCACGAGTGATGAGCTGCTGGCCCACGCGCTGCTCAACGAGGGCGAGCTCCAGGACCTCGGCATGGAGGCCAACCCCGCACGCCGACTCGGGACCGTCATCAGGAAGGGACTCGACGCCGCCCGCCCGGGTGACCAGCCCGGCCAGCGCTGGGCGGCCGGCGTCACGGCCGAGTCGGTGCTGTGGGCCATGTGGTCGGCGACCCGCATCGCCCAGGAGTGGCGGGCCTCGGCGCTCGCCGGCGGCCACGGCGGCGCGCGCGCCGACCGCGACCTCGACGCCGTGGTGGGGCTGTTCGACGCGGCGGCCAAGTTCACCGACCGGATGCCGGGGCTCGGTCCCGAGGAGTTCCTGCGCCACATCGAGAGCCAGGACATCCCGGGCGACACCCTCGTCGCGCGGTCGCCGTCGGGTGAGTCGGTCGCCGTCACCACCCCGCAGGCCGCGGCCGGTCAGGAGTGGCAGCTCGTCGTCGTCGCGGGGGTCCAGGAGGGCGTGTGGCCCGACCTGCGGCTGCGCGGCTCGCTGCTGGGTTCGGAGCACCTCGTCGACGTGATCGCCAAGCGTGACACCGGTTTTCGCGCCGCGCAGGCAGCCGTCCGCTACGACGAGACCCGGCTCTTCCTCGTCGCCCTCACCCGCGCCACCGACCGGGTCGTGGTCACCGCGGTGCGCAGCGACGACGAGCAGCCCTCGGTCTACCTCGACATCGTCGACCCCGACACGATCGAGCGGTCCGACAACGGTGACCGCGGGTTCACCGAGGTCGGCCGCACCATGACGCTGCCGACCCTCGTGGGCGAGCTGCGCCGCCAGCTCGTCGACGGGCCGACCCGGGACGACCGGCTCACCGCCGTGGCCGCGTTGGCCCGGTTGGCCGACGCGGGTGTGCCGGGCGCCGATCCCGACCAGTGGTGGGCGATGCGCGTCGTCTCAGACGACCGTCCGCTGCGCACCGACGACCAGGACGTGCGGGTCTCCCCGAGCAAGGTCGAGTCGTTCGGGCAGTGTGGTCTGCGCTGGCTGTTCAGCTCGGTCGGGGGTGACGGACCACGGGTCGGCGCCGCCGACATCGGCACGCTCGTGCACGACATCGCCGCCGAGCTGGGCGACGTCGACGCGCAGACGCTGGCCGCCGAGGTCGACGCCCGATGGGCCAGGCTCGGTATGCCGCGTGGCTGGGTCTCGGACCGCAAGCGCGCCGAGGCACACGAGATGGTCGGCCGGCTGGCGGGCTACTTCGAGGAGGCCCGAGGCAAGGGCTGGCACAAGGTCGGCGCCGAGGTCGCGATGAAGGTGGTCCTCGGCAGGGCGGTCGTGAGCGGCCGGGTCGACCGGCTCGAGGAGGCCGCCGACGGGTCGGGACTGCGGGTCGTCGACTACAAGACCGGCAGCAGCAAGCCCAAGGCCGACGACCTGCCCCTGCACCCCCAGCTCGGGGTCTACCAGCTGGCGGTCGAGCGGGGCGCCTTCGGCGAAGAAACCCGCTCCACTGGCGCGGCCCTGCTCCAGATCGGCAAGGCGGCAGGCAAGAAGCACCAGGTGCAGCCCCAGCCGCCGCTGGCCGAGGCCGACGACCCGGCTTGGGCCGAGCAGCTCGTGACGTCGACCGCCGATGAGATGTCGCAGGCGGTCTTCCTCGCCAAGGTGGGCGACCACTGCAAGCTCTGCGCAGTCAAGGCCTCCTGCCCGGCCCAATCCGAGGGGAGGGTGCTGTGACCGACGTGACCACACGGCATACCGCCGCGACGTTGGCCGACGCGCTCGGTCTGCCGCGCCCGACCCCGCAGCAGACGGCGGTCATCGAGGCGTCACCTGACGACCCGCTGCTCGTGGTCGCGGGCGCCGGGTCGGGCAAGACGGAGACGATGACGAGCCGGGTCGTGTGGCTCGTCGCGAACGGGTTCGTCGACCCCGATCAGGTGCTCGGACTGACCTTCACCCGCAAGGCCGCGACCGAGCTCGCCGAACGAATCGGGTTGCGGCTGCGGCAACTTCAGGCGCGCGGGGTGTGGGAGCCACGGGCGCACGACGACGAGACCGGCGCCGAGGTGCTGGGGGGCACCCCGACCGTGTCGACCTACCACTCGTATGCCGGCCGGCTGGTGCGGGAGCACGCGCTGCGGCTGGGATACGAGGGAGAGTCGCGGCTGCTGTCCGAGGCCGCCGCGTGGCAGTACGCCGCCGAGGTGGTCGCTGCCTACGACGGCCCCATGGACGACGTCGCGGGCGCCGAGGCGACCGTCATCGGCGCCGTCGTCGACCTCGCCGGCGAGCTCGCGGAGCACCTGCGCACGCCCGCCGACGTCGCGGCATACCTCGACCGCGTGCAGACGGCGCTCGCGACGATTCCGCA
The DNA here is from genome assembly GCA_023420415.1 of Actinomycetes bacterium. GTDB lineage: Bacteria > Actinomycetota > Actinomycetes > Actinomycetales > Dermatophilaceae > Pedococcus. The sequence continues at coordinate 127,300 of JAEZWF010000026.1, forward strand.
GGGGGCCACGCGCGCTGCAGGGCTGCTGAAGGAGTCCAAGGCCATGCAGGCGGCGCTGGTGTCGCGCGCCGGGGTGCTGCCCATGGTCGAGCGCTACCTCGCGTTGAAGAAGGAGCGCGACGCCATGGACTTCGCCGACCAGATGGCGCTGGCGGCCCGGCTCGCGCGGGGGTTCCCCGACATCGGGGCGATCGAGCGGGAGCGGTTCAGGGCAGTGCTGCTCGATGAGTTCCAGGACACCTCGGACGCCCAGCTGCAGCTGCTGCGCGCCTTGTTCGTCGCGCCGGGGGAGCCGGTGCCGGTGACCGCCGTCGGTGACCCGCACCAGTCGATCTACGGGTGGCGCGGTGCCAGTGCGACGACGCTCGCGGCGTTCCGGCAGGCGTTCGCCCGCGGCGGCGAGCCCGTCGAGCAGGTGCCGCTGACCACGAGCTGGCGCAACGACGAACGCGTCCTCGAGGTCGCCAACACCGTGGCCCGCCCCCTGCGCGACCGGTCGAGCGTGCCCGTCGAACCGCTCGACCCGCGGCCCGGAGCTGGACCGGGGCGTGTCGACGTGGCCCGCGTCGAGACGGTGCGCGACGAGGCCGACTTGGTGGCGCGATGGCTGACCGAGCAGGGCACGGCGGGGGCGAAGTCACGAGCAGTGTTGTGCCGCAAGCGATCCCTGTTTGCGCCGGTGATCGACGCGCTCGAGCGGCACGAGATCCCCTATGAGGTCGTCGGGCTCGGCGGCTTGCTGCTCACACCGGAGGTCGAGGACATCACGTCGCTGTTGCAGGTCGTCCACGACCCGACGCGCGGCGACCACCTCATGCGGTTGCTGACCGGGCCGCTGTGCCACCTCGGCGCCGCCGACCTCGACGGGCTGATGGCCTGGGCGCGCCACCAGCAGGAGGTCCGCGTCGGCCACGGCCGGCCCGAACAGGAGGCCGCCGACGCCGACGCGGCCCAGGGCGGCTCGCCCGAGCTCGGCGACGGCAGTGACGAGGCCGTGGTCGGCCGGGTCCGCGACCAGGCACCCGACAGCGCCGACACCGCCAGCATCGTCGAGGCCGTCGACGACCTGCCGCCGGTGGGCTGGGTCAGCTGGGACGGCCGTCGCCTCGGCGAACGCGCCCGCGAGCGGTTGCTGGGGCTGCAGCAGACGATCCGCCGGCTGCGCGGGCTCACCGGGCTGCCGCTCGCCGACCTCGTGGGTGAGGCCGAGCGCGCACTGGGCCTCGACATCGAGGTGCTGGCCCGGCCCGGCTACACGCCCGCGGTCGCGCGGGCGCACCTCGACGCCTTCGCCGACGTCGCCGCCAACTTCTCCGTCAGCGCCGACCGACCGACCCTCGGTGGCTTCCTCGCCTGGCTGAAGGCAGCGCTCGACGAGGAACGCGGGCTCGACAAGGGCTGGACGGAGCCGCGCGACGATGCGGTGCAGGTGCTCACCGTGCATGCCGCCAAGGGTCTGGAGTGGGATGCGGTGGCCGTGCCGGGTCTTGTCGAGGCGACGTTCCCCGACCTGTCGTATGCCGTGAGCACGGCCAGGGATGGCGAGTGGACGAGCGCGGTGCCCAAGGACCGCGGCTGGATCGGCGGGCTGTCCGGAGGCGGCATCCCGTACGCCCTGCGTGGTGACGCCGACGGGCTGCCGCGCCTCGACTGGGAGGGCGCAGCCGACAAGAAGGACCTCGAGGCCAAGGTGGAGGAGTTCGTCCTGCGCGGTGGCGAGCACGGCATGGGCGAGGAGCGGCGGCTCGCCTATGTCGCGTTCACCCGGGCGAAGCAGGCCATGCTGCTCAGCGCCCACGTGTGGGGCGAGGCCAAGTCGCCGCGGGTCACCTCGCGGTTCCTCGTTGACGTGGTCGAGGGAGCCAGCGGTGTGGAGCGACTCCAGTGGGTCGACATGCCACCCGTCGACGACGACGAGCTGACCAACCCGCTCGAGGCCGAGCAGGTCGTCGTGCAGTGGCCCGCGGACCCGCTGGCCGAGCGGCGCGCGTCGTTGTCGAAGGCTGCAGCGGCGGTGCGTGAGGCCATTGACGCGTATGCCGCGGGCGCGCCGCCCGCGCTGGCGCAGGCTCCCGAGCAGGGCCTGCTGCCCGTGCCCGGCGAGGGGGTGAGTGTGCTGCACGAGGTCGACCTGTTGTTGCAGGAGCGACGCAGGCTGGCCGAACGCAGCGAGCTCGTCGTGGAGATGCCGCGCCACCTGTCGGCGTCTGCGGTCGTGGCGCTCGCGACCGACCCTGAGCGGTTCGCGCTCGGCCTGCGTCGGCCGATGCCCGAGGCGCCGGCGCTGGCGGCCCGGCGAGGCACGGCCTTCCACGCGTGGATCGAACAGCACTACGCCCGAGCGGCGATGGTCGACCTGCTCGACCTGCCCGGCAGTGCCGACGAGGAACCGGCGGACGACGACCAGCTGCCGGCGATGAAGGAGAAGTTCCTCGCCAGCGAGTGGGCAGGGCGCGTGCCGACGGAGATCGAGATCGCGGTCGAGACGGTGCTCGATGGGATCGCGGTGCGCGGCCGCATCGACGCGGTGTTCCCCCGTGAGGGCGGAGGGTTCACGATCGTCGACTGGAAGACCGGCGCCAAGCCGACCGGCGAGGTCGCGCGCACCCGCGCACTCCAGCTCGCGGCATACCGGGTCGCCTATGCCCGGCTGCGCGGACTGGAGGTCGACGAGGTGGATGGCGCGTTCTACTACGCCGGGTCCGGTGAGACCGTGTGGTCAGACCTGCCCGGCGAGGCTGAGCTCGTCGAGCTGCTCGGCACGGTGCCCGACTGACGCGGCGACTTCGGGCCACTGGGGCTCGGTGGTGCGCGGTCCGCCAAACCTCAGTGGCCCGAAGTCGGTAGCCTCTGCCACTTGCTGCCAACGGCGCTCGATGTTGCCGGGCCGGTGAGGCGTGAGTGGCCCGAGGTCGAGCAGGCAGCGACGAAGGAGATGTGGTGGCGGGGATCGTGTGGACGCAGGTGACCGACGCGGCAGTGCTGGCGCAGCGCGGTGAGGTCGAAGCGGGCAAGGCCGCGCTCGAGCAGTGCTGGGCCGCGACGACGCCGGACGACCATGCCGTGCGGTGCGTCGTGGCGCACTACCTGGCGGACCTCCAGGACAACGTCGACGACGAGATCACCTGGGACGAGAGGGCGCTCGCGGAACTGCCTCATCTGCGCGACGAGGACGTGGCAGGGCTCGGCGTCAGCTCGGTCGCCGGTTTCGGGCCGTCACTGCACCTCAACCTGGGCGACGGCTACCTGCGCCGAGGTGAGCGTGACCGAGCCCGCGACCACCTCAAGCAGGGGCGCGCTGCGCTCGGCACGCTCGGGGACGACCCGTACGGCGTGATGATCCGACGCGGGTTCGAGCGGCTGGCCCGCCGGGTCGACGCATCCGACGGATCGCTGCCGCGCCGCCGCTGATTCCCCTTCGACTCGTTGCCGGTGGCTCGGCACGCCCGTGCGGTTTCGGCGCGGGATGCCGGGCGTGCGGCAACGAGTGGTGGGGTCAGGGCTTGTAGCCGGGTTCGAACTCGGGGCCTGGGTCCTCGCCCTCGACCTCCGCCGTCGGGTCGTGGGTGGGTGGCACACGCAGGCTCTCGACGTCGATCTCGGTCGTCACCTCCGCGCTGGCCGACGAAGATGCGGGCGGCTGGTCGTCCGCTGCCGCCTGCTCCTGGTCGGGGTCGACCGGCTCGTCGACCGGCTCATCGCCGCCAGCCTGGTCATCGGCCTCGGTGTCAGCCTCGACCTCAGCGTCCGAGTCGGCGCCGACCTCAGCGCCCGGGCCGTCCTGGTCGCCCCGACGCGGCTCGGCCGGCGCCCGATCCCCGGGTGCGGCCGCGGATGCCGTGGCCCCCTGGGGGATCTCCTGCGTCGCGTGCCCGTCATCGGCGTGGGACTCGTCGCCGTCGGACCCATCGTCCGCGGGCTGGTCGCGGTTCGCCTCATCCTGATCCGCCCGGTCCGCGGCCTCGAGCCGGTCCTGCTCCGGTTCGTCGGCGTCGGCATCGGCATCGGCGGCGGTCGGGGCGAACATCACCTCGACGTCGTCCTGGGCCTCGTCGTCCTCGTCGTCGACCACGACCGGCGGGACGGCGACCGGAGCCTTGGCGCGGACAGGTGTGGTCGAGTCGCGGCGGTAGTCGTCCTTGGCCGCCTCTTCCTCGTGCACCCGGTCGTCGAGGCGCCGCAACGCCACCGAGTGCCGTTCGACGAGCAACCGGTCACCGCCGGCCACCGCGGTCATCAGCGCCGCCAGCAGCTGCATCTCACCGGACAGCCGCGCGCGCTGGAGCAGGTTCGGGTCGGGTCGTTCCGATCGCGCGTGCGCGTAGGCCTCGAGCAGCGTGTCGACCGCGCCCTCCGGAGCCTCGGCCACAAGGGCGGCGAAGTCGTCGGCCGGGTCTGCGACCTTGGCGTCCTCCCAACCGGTGAGCGCCTTGACCCGGCCACTGGACGCGTCATCACCGTCGAAGACCACGAGCACCTGGTCGCCGGTGAGGTCACCGTGGGTCGGGGTCGGCGCGAACCGCCACAGCGTGACGTCCTCGAGCTGGCGCTCCCACCGCGAGAGCAGGGTCGTCGGCACGTGGCCGGTCGCGGCGGCGCGGTCGAGCTCGCTCAGCCGGCGGGTGCGGTAGGTGTCGGCGTCGTAGGCCGGCATGCCCGCCTCGTCGAACAGCTGGTGGTCGGAGTTGTGCAGGGCTGCGATCGCGCGCCCCAGCTCGGCGGCGAGCCCGGGCCCGGCGGGGAGCCGCGAGAAGTCGAGGTTCTGGCCTGGCAGGTACGGGTAGATCGCGGCACGCCCACCCTCTTTCAGCGCGGCATACCCCTTGGGCGCCGGCACGCTGAACGGCAACCGTCGCGCCAGCAGCGACAACAGGGTGAAGGTCGACTCCATCTGGGCCGAGGCCGCCTGGTTGCGCGGCACACGCACGACCCACCGGCGGTGCTGGGTGTCCTGGACGAAGGCCACGTCGTAGTGGTGGTCGGGCGCACCGGGGAGCGCCTCGACGCTCGCGGGGTCGAGGCCCGGCACCGCGGCGCTGGCCAGGGCGGCGAGGAAGAGAGGGCTGCGATCCACCCCTTCACCGTATGCCGTGTGGGCGCGCCTAGGGTGGAGGCGTGGGCCGCTCCGCCGAAACTCTCCCAAATCTGACATTCACCGGACCCGGCCCGGACCGTCGGGCCGATCGTCGGACCGACCCCGACCTCGTGCCGAGCCTGCTCGCGGATCCGACGACGCGGGTGCTCGAGCTGCACGGCGACCGGGTCGCAGTCGACGAAACCCCCGGGGGGCTGCGTCTCGCGCTGCGGCCACCGGAGCCGTCCGACGGGACCCGGCTGGGGCTCTACCTCGGCGCCGACGGCGACGACACGGCATACCTCGCCGTCGTCGGTGACCGACCCGCCGACGGCGACGAGACCCCGGGGGAGCGCACGATCCGCCAAGCCGCCGCTGACCTGACCGACGTCGACGCGAGTCTGTTCGCCACCGCGCTGGCCCTCGCCAACTGGCACGGCGCCCACGGCCACTGCTCGCGCTGCGGCGCACCGACCGAGCCCACCCACGCGGGGTGGCTGCGCCGGTGCACGGTCGAGGGCAGCGAGCACTACCCACGCACCGACGTCGCCGTGATCATGTCCGTCGTCGACGAGCAGGACCGGCTGCTCATGGCGCAGGGCGCCGGTTGGGGCCCGGGGCGCTACTCGGTGCTCGCGGGTTTCCTCGAGCCCGGTGAGAGCCTCGCCCAGGCGGTCGCCCGCGAGGTCGAGGAGGAGGTCGGGCTCCAGGTGACCGACGTGACCTACCTCGGCGACCAGCCGTGGCCGTTCCCGACCTCGCTCATGGTCGGGTTCACGGCCCGGGTGGCGGGCGCGGCGCCGGCGACGTTCCACCTGCAGGAGAGCGAGATCGCCGATGCGCGCTGGTTCACCCGCGACGAGCTGCGGGCGGCCGTCGCGGACGGCTCGGTGACGGCCTCGGGTCGGCTGTCGATCTCACGCCGGCTGGTCGAGCACTGGCTCGGCCACCCGCTCGACGGGGCGTGAGCTGCGCCCGTCGGTCTCCATGCGCGCTCAGCAAAACGGGGGTTGCGAGCGTGAAACGGGGCGAAAGGGGGCCCGTTTCATGCCAGCAACCCCCGGTTTGCGGGAGGGCCCTCAGGAGGCGAGGCGCTTCTTGACCTCGTTGATCGAGGGGTTCGTCGCGGCCGAGCCGTCGGGGAAGAGCAGGGTCGGCACGGTCTGGTTGCCGTTGTTGACCTCCATGACGAACGCCACGGCTTCCGGCTCCTGCTCGATGTTCACCTCGGTGAACGGGATGTTCTCGCGACCCATCTGGGCCTTGAGCCGGTTGCAGTAGCCGCACCACGACGTCGTGAACATCGTGACGCTGCCGGGGGCGGGGGCCTGCGGGGTGTTGCTCATTGGGTGCCTGGGTCCTTCGTCTCGGGGGCGACGTCTCGTGCTGGACCGTCAACGCGCGCGGAGCCCCGGATCTTCCGTGCGGACCGCTGCCGGTCGTGTCCATGATGGCGCATGTCTTTCGACGAGTCCCTCCTCGCCCTGGCCGCCAGCCGCGACCTCGGCACCCTCGCCACGCTCAAGCGCGACGGCCGACCGCAGCTGTCCACGGTGAACTTCACCTTCGACCCCGCCACCGCGACTGCCCGCGCGTCGGTCACCGACGGGCGCGCCAAGGTCGCGAACCTGCGCCGCGACCCGCGGGCGTCACTCTTCGTGTCGTCGCCCGACGGGTGGTCGTATGCCGTCCTCGAGGGTGACGCGGACTTCTCACCGGTCGCGTCGGCCCCCGACGACGAGGCGGTGGACGAGCTGGTCGAGGTCTACCGCACGATCCGCGGTGAGGAGCATCCCGACTGGCAGGAGTACCGCGAGGCGATGGTCGCCGACCGTCGGCTCGTCCTGCGCCTGCACGTCGGCAAGGTCTACGGCCTGGTCCAGTAGCCACCGCCCCAGCGGGACCGGCGTCGGCGCAACCGACGTCAGGCCCGCGTGACAGGATCGCCGCGATGCCCACCCAGCCACACGGCATACCGGCGCTTGTCGGTGAGCTGACCCCTGACGCGATCCTCGACGCCCTCGACCCCGAGCAGCGCGAGGTGGCGGCGCAGCCGCTCGGGCCCATGTGCGTGCTCGCCGGCGCGGGCACCGGCAAGACCCGCGCCATCACGCACCGCATCGCCTACGGCGTGCGGTCCGCGGCCTACCAGCCGCAGCGCGTGCTCGCGGTGACGTTCACGGCCCGGGCGGCGGGTGAGATGCGCACCCGGCTGCGCGCCCTGGGCGCCGGCGGGGTGCAGGCGCGCACGTTCCACGCCGCGGCCCTGCGCCAGCTCCACTACTTCTGGCCGCAGGCCGTGGGTGGAGCGGCCCCCGAAGTGATGGCGCACAAGGCGGCCGCGGTCGCGCAGGCTGCCGCGTCACTGCGCCTCGACCTCGCGCGCGACCGCACCGCGATCCGCGATCTCGCCGCCGAGATCGAGTGGGCGAAGGTGTCGATGCTGACGCCGGAGACGTATGCCGCGGGCGCGCGCGCCGCGCGTCGCGAACCGCCGGGTCTGGACGCGACCGCGATGGCGCGGGTGCTGGATGCGTACGAGCAGGTCAAGACGGGGCGCGGCGTCATCGACTTCGAGGACGTGCTGCTGCTGACCGTCGGCATCCTGCAGGACCACGACGAGATCGCGCGGGCGGTCCGGTCGCAGTACCGGCACTTCGTCGTGGACGAGTACCAGGACGTCAACGCGCTGCAGCAGCGCCTGCTCGACCTGTGGGTGGGGGAGCGCGACGACCTGTGCGTCGTCGGTGACCCGGCGCAGACGATCTACTCGTTCACCGGGGCGTCGCCGCGGCACCTGCTCGAGTTCCCCCGGACCCACCCGAAGGCGCAGGTCGTGCGGCTGGTCCGCAACTATCGCTCGACACCGCAGGTCGTCGAGCTCGCCAACCTCGTGGTGCGTGGGCCGTCGGGGTCGATGCGCAGCAACGCCGTCGTGCTGCAGGCCCAGTCGGACGCCGGTCCGGCGCCGGCGCTGACCGCGCACTCCGACGACCCGGCCGAGGCAGCGGCCGTCGCGGCCGAGGTGGCCGAGCGGGTCAAGGCGGGTGTGCCGCCCTCGCAGATGGCGATCCTGTTTCGCACCAACGGACAGAGCGAGGCGTTCGAGTCGGCGCTCGCCGAGCGCGACGTGCCCTACCTCGTGCGTGGCGGGGAGCGGTTCTTCGCGCGCACGGAGGTGCGCGAGGCGGTGCTCCTGCTGCGCGGGGCGGCGCGCTCCGACGACGGGTCGAAGCCGATGCCCGAGCTGGTCCGGGATGTGCTCCTCGGGGCCGGGTGGACCCGGGAGGCACCCAGCTCCGGTGGGGCGCAACGCGAGCGCTGGGAGTCGCTGGCTGCGCTCGCAACCCTCTCCGACGACCTGGTGGCCGTCACACCCGAGGCCCGGCTGCCCGACTTCATCCGCGAGCTCGACGAGCGGGCGTCGGGCCAGCACGCGCCCTCGGTCGAGGGTGTGACGCTGGCGTCGCTGCACGCGGCCAAGGGCCTGGAGTGGGACGTCGTGTTCCTCGCCGGGGTGTCGGACGGCTACCTGCCGATCACCATGGCCGAGACGCCGGAGGCGATCGAGGAGGAACGCCGGTTGCTCTACGTCGGCGTCACCCGCGCGCGGCGCGAGCTGCGGCTGTCGTGGGCCGGCGCGCGCACGCCAGGGGCCCGGGCCACCCGCCGCCCCTCGCGGTTCCTCGACGGCGCCGTGTCGGTGCTCGGCGAGGGTGCGCGCTCGCAGCCGAAGTCGAAGTCGACGGTGGGCGGACGCCGAGGTGGCAAGCCCGCGCGACCGGTGCTCCCGGCATACTGCCGCGGTTGTGGCACCGAGCTGACGACGGCCGGCCAGCGCAAGATGGGTCGGTGCGACGACTGTCCACCGACCTACTCCGAGGCGACGTTCGAGAAGCTGCGTGAGTGGCGACTGGCCGTGGCGCGCGAGGCGAGCGTGCCGGCATACGTCGTCTTCACCGATGCCACGCTCACTGCGATCGCTGAGCGCGAGCCTTCGTCGGAGGGAGAGCTGGCGCAGGTGTCTGGCGTCGGGGTGCGCAAGCTGGGTCTCTACGGCGGTGACGTGTTGGCCCTCCTCGGTGGGAGCTCGGTTGAAGACGTTCTCGAAAACCGTTCTGCCACAACAGAATCCGACGAGTGACGAAACTTCACGAAGAAAAGTTCCAGAAATCCCGTTAATTGCGTTGCTGGCGTCGGGGACCGTCCCCTACTCTTGTCAACGCACAGCCGGCCGGTCCGAAGGACCGAGATCCGGGCCGAACGAGCAGTAGATGAGGAGGGTGGTCCCAGTGGAGAACAACACGATGACGATCGACGCGATGCACATGTCCCGCGTCGCTTCCGTGTGCCCGCAGGACGGCCGTCACCTCCTCGCGCCCATCGGTAGCTGGATCAAGGGGACCGCTGTGCCCGCTTCTGTCGTCATCCCGGATGGCCCGGCCTACGCCGGCGCCTTCGGCACCGACGCCACGGATCTCGAGTTCCGACCCTTCGGAGAACCACCTGTCTAGGCACCTGCCACCAGGTCTCTTCCGAAGGCCGCGGAACCCGAAATCCGGGATCCGCGGCCTTTCTGTTTGTCCAGAACAGGGTTTGACCTGGCCCCGGCGCCGGCGCAGTCAGCCACCGAGACGGACCCGATGAGTTTCTTCCGGTTCGACAGTCACCGAAGGAAGCACCACCAGATGAACAGCACGACACCGAAGAGAAGTGGCCGGCCCTCCACCGAGAACCAACCGGCCGGACCGATACCGAGAGCAGCCGCCACCACCGTGGCGGGGACGAGAAGGGGAGGTGACACGATGCAGTTGAGCGCATTTCACGACCTGAACGAGCAGGCCGCGATGGCAGGCTCGGGCATCCCGTGTCGAGACAACGACGCCGAGATGTGGTTCGCCGAGAGCCCGGCCGACGTCGAGTTCGCCAAGTCGCTGTGCCGCACGTGCCCGGCCGTCGAGGCGTGCCTGGCGGGCGCGCTCGACCGGCGCGAGCCGTGGGGCGTGTGGGGCGGTGAGCTCTTCATCCAGGGAGTCGTCGTCGCCCGCAAGCGTCCGCGGGGCCGGCCGAGGAAGAACCCGGTCGCCGCATGAGGCCTGTCGCATGAACCTCGTCGCCACGCCCGATTCGGTCGTGTCCACCGTGACCCCGTCCGCGGGGCTGCCAGAGGGGGCGCCCGTGGGACCGGTGCGCATTGTCACCGGTCCCACGGGCCGGACTCCGGTCCGCCCTCGTTTCATCCAATGTCGTTCTGAACACAGGAGATTCACCATGTTCCAGGCTCTGTATGCCGACCTGGCGCGCGCCCATCAGCGGCGTCGCCAGCGCGAGCACCAGCGCCGGCTCGAGGCAGCGGCCCAGCACGAAGCGCTGGTCCACGCACCTCACATGCTGGCCCGGTGACGCGTCACCACGGACCCGCCGCGACCCCCTGCCGAGGGAGTGTCCCGGCGGGTTCGTCATGTCCGGGTGCTGCGAGTCTTCGGAAGATCTTGCTGGCTCCAGCCAGTGTGATCTTCCGAAGACTCCCAGCGCGGGGGATCTAGGCTGCATCCATGGCCACGCAGATCCGGATCGCCCAGGACCCCGACGCCGACGCGGTGCTCAGCTCCGACCCGTTCGCGCTGCTGGTCGGGATGCTGCTGGACCAGCAGTACCCGATGGAACACGCGTTCCGCGGCCCGTGGAAGCTCAAGAGCCGGTTCGGCAGCCTCGACGTCGATGCCATCGCCTCCGCCGAGCCGGAGTCGTTCGCCGACCTGGCGGCCACGCCGCCCGCGATCCACCGGTACGGCCGGTCGATGGCCGGGCGCGTGCAGCAGCTCGCGGCGGTCGTCCGGGACGAGTACGGCGGCCACGCCGAGCGCATCTGGACCGAGGCTGCCGACACCCAGGACCTGCTCGGCCGGCTCCGCAGGCTACCCGGCTACGGCGACCAGAAGGCGCGCATCTTCGCAGCGCTCGTGGGCAAGCAGCTCGGGGTGCGCCCCGCGGGGTGGCAGGAGGCCATTGGCCCGTATGCCGAGGACGGCTCCTACCGCTCGGTGGCTGACGTCGTCGACGCGGAGTCGTTGCAGAAGGTGCGCGAGTTCAAGCAGGCCGCCAAGGCCGAGGCGAAGGCCAAGGCCGGCGCCAAGCCGGCCGCGAAGAAGGCCGCCACCGCGAAGGCGGCCGCGAACAAGGCCGCCACCGCGAAGGCAGCTGCGAAGAAGGCGACGGCGAAGAAGACCGCAACCAAGAAGACCACCGCCAAGAAGACCACAACCAAGCGCACGGCCAGGGCCTGACCGTGAGCGAGCCACGCGGCATACGGGGCGACGGCGCCGACGCGATGGTGTGCGCCACCTGCGGGGCGACGCCGGACGAGGAGTCGCTGGCCAGGCTGACGTGGACCCGCGGCACCGAGAACGGGCGCGACGTCTGGACCTGCGAACGCTGCAGCCGCGAGCACCTGCGCAGCATCGAGGGCAAGCTCGACTCGTCCTGGTGGTGACTCCGGCGCCCGCATGACGCGCCACGCGGGGTGAGCACACGGCATACCCGCAGGTCATGTGATGAGATCACGACGTGTCCAAGGTCGTCCGTTGGCTGGACCGGTTCCAGCGCAAGCACCCGGTCGTCGGCTACCCGATTGCCGTGCTCTACAAGTTCTTCGACGACCAGGCCGGCTACCTGGTCGCGCTGATCGCCTACTACGCGTTCCTGTCGTTCTTCCCGTTGCTGCTGTTGCTCACCACGGCGCTCAGCTTCGTCCTTGCCAACGACACGCGGCTGCAGCAGCAGATCCTCAACTCGACCCTGTCGGAGATCCCGCTCATCGCGGACCAGATCGGCCGGCCGGAGAGCCTGCGCGGCAGCCCGACCGGCATCGTCGTCAGCAGCATCGTCGCGCTCTACGGTGGGCTCGGCGTCGGGCAGGCGTTCCAGTACGCCATGAACACCGTGTGGGGCGTGCCCCGCAACTCGCGCCCGAACCCCTTCGCGGCGCGCGGCCGCAGCTTCCTGCTGCTGCTCACGATCCTGCTCTTCGTCATCATCACGACGGCCATCTCGATCCTGCAGGCCAATCTGTCCGACGACTTCCCCGCCGCCACACGCATCCTCGTGTTCGTGGCGACGTTCCTCGGCACGGCGCTGGTCTTCGGGCTCGGGATGCGCCGTGCCGTGGCGCTCGACCTCGGTCTGAAGGACGTCGCGGTGGGCGCGTTCGGTGCCGCCGCGACGTGGCAGGTGCTGCAGTACTTCGGGGTGGGTCTCGTCGAGCGCGCGAGCAGCTCGGCGTCGGCGACCAACAGTGTCTTCGGCATCGTCATCGGCCTCTTCGCCTTCCTGCACCTCGCAGCCATGGGCACGGTCTTCTTCGCCGAGGCCGATGTCGTGCGCGCCCGCAAGCTCTACCCGCGGGCACTGCTCACCCCGTTCACCGACAACGTGCGCCTCACCGAAGGCGACCGCCGCGCCTACGCCCAGCAGGCGCGGATCGGCCGGTTCAAGGGCTACCAGCAGATCGACGTCGACTTCACCAAGCGCCCGAATGCCGCGGAGCCGGCTTCGGTGCCTGACGCCGGCGAGGCGCGTGCCGACCCGTCCCAGCCGGCCCGGGCCAAGGACGTCACACCGGAAGACTGAGGTTCGCTCGGCCCGGCAACCCGAGCGAAGCCGGCATCCCCGCATGTCGCGGACAAGCTGGGACGGAAAGGCCGGGGCTCAGGAGGCCGGGGCTCAGGAGGCTGGGGCTCAGGAGGCTGGGGGGAGGGGGCGCAGCCGCATCCCGGGCATGTGCTCGACCACGATCGAGCGGGCCGGCACGGTGCCGCCGAGCTGGCACAGCACGCCGATCCCGCCGAGCCACACCCGGTGGATCAGCAGGTAGGACGGCGGCAGGTTGAGCTTCATCCCGACGAGGAACTCCGGACGCCGTACGTCGTTGACGTGGGTCGCCACCGAGCGCAGCCACGACCGGCTGAAGGTGAACTCCTCGTGCGTCAGCGGCTCGATGAACGGTGCGAGGTAGTCCAGCAGCGCCCTGGCGTCGATCGACATCGACGGCTTGATGAAGCCCTCGGCCCGCAGACCCGCCTCGAGCTCGTCCGCCTCACCCGACAGGGCGGCCGACACCAGCCGCCCCATCTCCGAGGGCAGCCCGTCGGGCAGCCGGTTGACCGCGCCGTAGTCGATGACGCCGAGCCGCCCGTCCGGCAGCAGCCGGAAGTTGCCCGGGTGCGGGTCGGCGTGCAACAGCCCCGATCGGGCCGGCCCGACCAACAGGAACTCCATGTACCGCCGACTCGCGGCGTCCCGCTGCGCCTTGGTGCCGGACGCGACGATCTTCGACAGCGGCACGCCGTCCATCCACTCCGAGACGATGACGTGCTGGCTGTGCACGAGCACGTCGGGCACCGCGAAGTGCGGGTCGTCGCGAAACGCCTTGGCGAAGGTGCGCTGGTTGGCCGCCTCGAGGCCGTAGTCGAGCTCCTCGGACATCCGCGACTTGAGCTCGTCGGTGATCGGCTTGATGTCCATGCCCGGGATCCAGCCGCCCGCGACTCGCGCCACCCGCGCGAGCTGGTTGAGGTCGGAGATCAGTGCGTCACCGGCCCCGGGGTACTGGATCTTGACCGCGACCTCGCGACCGTCGCGCCACACGGCCCGGTGCACCTGCCCGATCGAGGCGGCAGCAGAGGGCGTGTCGTCGAAGGACTGGAACTTCGAGGTCCGCCAGCGCGGCCCGAGCTCGTCGGCCAGCACCTGGTGCACGGTCGCAGCCGGCATCGGCGGCGCGGCCTCCTGCAGCTTGGTCAGGGTGGCGCGGTAGGGGGCGGCGAGCTCCTCGGGCATCGCGGCCTCCATGACCGACATGGCCTGGCCGAACTTCATGGCCCCGCCCTTGAGCTCACCGAGGACCTTGAACAGCTGCTCCGCAGTCCGGGCCTGGAGCTCGGCGGCGACGGCCTCGGCGGGCTTGCCGCCGACGCGCTTGCCAAAGCCCACCGCCGTCCTCCCGGCGAACCCCAGCGGCAGGCTCGCGAGCCTGGCCGTGCGGCTCACGGCGCGGCGGGGAAGATCACTCACCCCGCCATTCTCGCCTGTCCGTCCTCGCTCGTGTCGGTGGGTGACCCCGCCGTGTCGCGGCCGTGGCGGCAGCACCGCGGGTGCACGGGCCAGTCGCGCTGGCGCACCCCGGGCCAGGGCAGGCCGGCCTCCAGCGAGCGTCCGGCGGGCAGGGATGCTCCGTCGAGGCAGCCGAGCGCCACCATGGCGGTCATCGCTGCCGCCAGGGCGACGAGCGACTCCTCGCCCCCGACAGGGTCGCCGGCGCCGACCCCGCCCGCGGTGAGCTGCGCGAGCAGCGCGGGCCACGCAGGGTCGAGGTCGGTGCGGGTGTGGTCGAGGCAGTCGAGGCAGGGCCGGTCCTCACCCTCGACGAGCGGCCCCACCACGGCCTCGGTCGCCCCGATCACGACGGGCAGCAAAGGTATGCCGTGGCGTCGCCACGGGCGCCCGAGCCGAGGGTCGAGCGCGTGGCGGGCACACAGGACGACCAGGTCGGGACGGTCGGCGCGCGGCGCGGGGTCCGCCATCGGGCCGTCCTCCGGTGCGGGCTGGTCGGCGTGCTCCCAGTCCGCCGCGGCCTCGGCGCCGCTGCGCACGTCGCCGACCCCGGCCCGGCGCAGCACGGCGGCGACCCCGTCGGGGAGGGCGCCCCGGCCCACGACGAGCACGCACGCGGCCCGCCGAGCCGCGTCCGCGGCATACCCAGACCGAAGACGGCTGGTGACGTGCAGCAGGCTCGTGACGTCGTCGCCGTCGAGGGCGGACGCGTCGCTGCCGGCCTCGACTGAGACCGCGCCGTCGACGACGAGGCCGCGCTCCAGGAGCAGGGCCAGCAGGGCGCGCCCGTCGCGCGTGGCGAGGGCTGCGGGCACGGCGCGGGTGCCGTCGAGCAGCCGCAGGGCGTCCAGCTGTCCCGGCGGGGGGCCCTCGAGGATGACCGAACGTCCCGCTTCGACGCCGACCTGCACCCGGCCGTCGCCGCGGTGGAGCAGGGGCCCGAGGAGCTTGGGGAGGAAGCGCTGGCTCACCCGGTCAATCTGGCACAGGCGACGAAGGTCAAAGCGATCCATCCACAGGCGAACGGCAACACCGGGGCATCAACGGGACTGGTGGGGCGCAAGTGACGTGGGGGATACAGCGAGGGGCGGGCCCCACCCGCTGGTGGGGG
>JAEZWF010000035.1 GCA_023420415.1 Actinomycetes bacterium
GGGTGAAACGGTGGTGTAAGAGCCCACCAGCGGCTCGGGTGACCGAGTCGGCTAGGAAAACCTCATCGGGAGCAAGGCCAAGCAGCATGCTGAGCTGTCCGTTCGCCGCATGCGGGTAGGCTGCTAGAAGTTGCCAGCAATGGCAACTCGAGAGAAATGACCATCCCGAGGCGCATGCCTCGGTACAGAATCCGGCTTATAGGTCAGCTCATCCACACCTCGCCGACTCGCCAGCAAACCTGAATACAGGCGACCTTGACTGTTTCCTTGTCCATGGGTTTTTCCGTGGAATCCTCGCTTCGTAGTCAGAGCCGCGTTCAACTACCCGCGGAATTTGTCGATTCTCCCAATGAAAATTTGAGGCGAGTTGTCGAGGAGTACACAGACAACGTCGCGGCACCAGCGACCGCATGACTCGCGTGAAATCGTCCGACCACAGCTGCGCCCACATTACCCGCACGATCCGACTCACGTACTCCTGCACTGCTAGCTCGCGCGTCTTTTCCTCGACGAATGCCGCGATGCGCCTCGATTCTTGCCCACTCGCAGGATCAACTCCCTTCGAGCGATATTTCACCTTCCCATCAAACTCGACGGCAATACGCGCTCGATTAATCAAGAAATCGAGATAGAACACTCCACGAGGCGACATGACTTTTGATTGTTCGGTGACGTCACCGATTCCCGCCTCGCGCAATCGCAGACGTGTCAGCGTTTCGCCGGGGCTTTCTGACCATGGGCTGAGCATATCGAGTCGACGACGCACCCTGACGCGGTATCTCATATCGCCCGAAGCGTTCGCAATCTCCATCACCGTTCGCGTCACAGCTGCAAAAGCGCGTTCTCGTCGTCGTCGATTGTCCCGTGGAATGGCGCTTAGCATGATTCGAATGCCAGATTCCGCGGTCACGATCGCGTTGATTGCATCCGCGTGCGCAAGCAGTTCATAAATCAGATATATCGGGTGGAGTATCCGCAGCCCGTCTTTGACGACTAGCGCCGCGTGATCGTAGTTCCTTCGCGATCGAAAAACAGATGATGTGGCAATTCCTGCCCCTTTGATACCGATTCGAGTCGGTGGTCGCGAGTGATTCGTCAAGGTGACGAGGTGGACGTCGAGTTGCGGCGCGAGCACGTCCCACCCGTAAACAAGTGCGGCTGTCTCCATTGACAATGCCGTATTCGTTGCACTGTTGCGGATCGTCTCGTAGGCACGCGCCAGCTGAATGCGCCGAGCAGCGATTGCGGCGTCACACCCGTCGGGGAGCTCGACAGCAAAATGCCGGCTAACGCGAACAACCCCCGCAGCGACACAATCGTGTCGATGAACCGGCGGTCGCTTGGGCAAGAGACGATGGTTCCAGTCGGGGTGATCAATGACGCGGTTGGCACCGGAGGTTGTGAGAAAGTACAGCGGGACGGGAATTGTCATTCCGCCATTTCAGCAATCGTTACTGTCGCATTCCTCGGCTACAGGGGCCGGATGGGGATTGTCCGCAATCCACATTGACGACTCATGAATCATGATGACGCGGTTGTGGACAGTGTCCTCGCCACACGTGTTACTACTGATGCTACGAACTTGCGTGAATACATCAGGACTGTGCTGCGAGCGCGGCAGCACCGACAATCCCGGCGCTGTTGAGCAACTGCGCGGGCACGATCGGTGTCCTCAAATCGAGAAGCGGAAGGAACTTCTCGTGCTTTTTCGATACTCCTCCACCGACGACAAACAGGTCGGGGGTGAAGAGCATTTCGAGGTGCGCATAGTAGCGCTGCAATCGTTTCGACCACTGCTTGAAGCTCCACTCGTGACGGGTCTTTTGAGCTGACGAAGCGCTCTTTTCCGCGTCTTTTCCATCGATCTCAAGATGACCAAGTTCCGTATTCGGCAGCAGCTTTCCATCAAAAATCACGGCAGATCCAATACCGGTTCCCAGCGTCGTCACGATGATGACACCGTCGCGACCTTTCGCCGCACCGTAGCGTACTTCCGCGTAGCCCGCAGCATCAGCGTCGTTGACCGCATACACTCGCCGTCCGAGAGCTGATTCCATCAGTTCTGCGACATTCACGCCTTTCCATGTTGGATCGAGATTTGCCATGAAGAGTACGACGCCGTGCGAAACCGGGGCAGGAATGGTGATGCCGACTGGCATTGAAGCGTCGAGGTCGAAGTGGTCGATCAATTCGCGACATGTCTGCGCCACTGCGTCGGGTGTTGCCGGTTGGGGGGTCGGGATACGCAGGCGATCTCCGACGAATTCCCCGGTCTCGAGGTCGACGATCGCTCCCTTGATTCCTGACCCTCCGATGTCAATGCCGAACGCTCGCGTGCACTCTGCCACGTCTCCCCCTCGCAACGGTGATCAGTACTCCCCGCCTTCGAGTATAAAACCCCTTCCCCCGAGGGCTCTGTCTTGTGCGGATTCTTCGACGCGGTGTTGCCGATTGTGCGTAAGGCAGAGCCTTGGTTCGTGTAGCCGGGCTGCGTGGTGTTGTGAGTGCGGGGCGCTAGTTGATTGGCAGGTGTGTTGTCCACAGGTTTGTGAGATGGCCTGGCGCTGGGTGGTGGTGGCGTGTAGTTTAGGCGTTCATACACCACTATTCGGGACTTGAGTCCCAGACCGGGTGGTGTGCGGTGTTGCCGACGGTAGAGACAGTGAGGTCGTATTGTGACTCGACAACAAGACCAACGTGGGTTTGGGCCGCGAGGACGCGGCGTGCGCGTGCGGGTAGTGAGTGCGCTAGTGGGAATATCGGCGTGTTCGCTGCTGCTCGCGGGGTGCGCGGTGGATCGAGAAATCCTCGGACTCAACACAGACAACACCACGACAGAAAGCGCCATCCCAACGACGCCGGCACCTTCTTCGCCGATATCAACACCGACGGGAGTGCAAAAACTCGACAAACCCAAAGACGACCCATATTTGTGGGACGACCCAAAAGACCCACCCGCACGCTACGAATACACCCAAGAAGGCGCAATCGCCACCGCCATGTACTTCGTCGAACTCATGGGATACGAGTTCAGCATGGGGCAAACACAAGCCCTAGAAAACGTCTCTGGTGCTGAATGTAAAAACTGTAAGCATCTAATCGAGCAGATTGCTCAAGACGAGGCGATCGGATCGTGGACAAGGCTGTATACAACTGCGGATCGTGAGTTTGTTGGCGTTATGCCGATCTTGCCTGAATACAACGATCCCGGCGAGTGGGGAGTGCAGATTATCGCTACTGTTCCCCCCTATGAAATCTATGAGGCGGATACCGGTGATCACTTTACGACACAAGAGCATCAAATTAAGTTCGCCATCAATCTTGAGTGGATGAACGACCGGTGGATGGTCGTCGGAACGTATTACGACAAGGTGTGATCGCGAATGTTGAGGATGATTCTTGCGGCAACCATCGTTGCCCTTTCGGGAAACAATGTGAGTTTTGATGACACAAGTGGTGTGGATGAGGCTGTCAAACACGACAAAGTCGATAGATCCGAGTCTGAATCCGAAGTCGAGGCAACATTTGTGGCTGATCTTCGTGTGCCGGGTGTGTATCCGATGGTGAGGAATGGTCAGCCGTATAACTATCATGCTGTGGCTGGTGGGATCGATACTCTTCTTCCTTCGTGTCAAACGCACGCGATGATCCGCAGTGATGACAGGTCCAACTACTTTTGCCCTGGTCGTGTCAATGGTGAGCCCACGCCCTTAGAGAACGTGTCTGAGGCGGTGGTGTACGTGTTCAACCGAGAACACATTAGAGGTGAGATTTCTGGGCTGACACCACCGAGTGTGGATTTCCACCTCCAACCCGAAATCTATGACTGGGTATGGACAGGGGTGCCCACCATCGCCTACATGCTCCTTGGTGATACCCACGCCACCACCACAATCGATGGTGACCTACCCGCCCAGGTGGAATGGTCCCCCGCATTCCACGTTGTGGATTTCGGCGTCAAAGGTGGGGTCGTCAAAACCACCAAGCTTGGGGCGCCTTACCCGAATGAGACCATCACCTACACCTACGAAGAACCAGCCCACAACGTGGTACCCAAGGTCACAACAACGTGGAACGCGAAAGTCAGCGTCCAGGGCGTGACCTACCACCTCGACAAGGTCAGGGAAACAACCACCACGTATTGGCGGCCAATCAACCCCAGGAAACCACGCATCCGCCTCGTCAACCCCGACTACAACCCACACACCCAAAACAACAACGAAGACAACAACAACCAACATCACCCATAACCACACCACCCCAACCACACCCAAACACACAAACACCCCAAACACCCAAGAACCCCGCCCCCATTAAGGCTCTGCCATACGCAGATTCTTCGACGCGGTGTTGCAGATTGTGCACAAGACAGAGCCCACAAGGGGAGGAGAGAGGAAGGAGGCAGGAGGGAGCCGTGAGCAGCTACTCGTTTCCTCGCGGTTCTTTGCCTGATACCGCACACGCGCACAGGAGGGCGACGACCCCGGCGAGGGGAAGTGAAATCAAGCCCACACGAAGTGAATAATGCTCGGCAATCCAGCCGACAATCGGCGGCGGCGCGAGGAAACCGATCCTCATCAGCCACGACACCACCGTCAACCCTGTCCCCGGTTTAATCCCGGGCAAATGGTCAGCCTCGTGCATCGCCGCAGGAACCAGCGCCGCACACCCGAATCCCGCACAGCCGAAAGCAAACACTGTCCCCCACACTGTCGGCCATGCCAATGCTGCCCCGGTCGATACGGCGACGAGGAGCGCGCCGCCCGCCACCACACGACGGTATCCAAAGAGATCGACGAACCGATCGGCGGCGATCCGACCGATGAACTGCAACCCCACCAACGCCACGAAACCGCTCACCGCGAGAGCCGGCGCGGCCCCGAGTGAACGTGAAAGGTAAAGCGTCGCCCACGAGCTCCCAGCATCCTCAACTACCCCACCGGCAATACCGAGAATCACGAGCACCGCGAGGATCATTGCCGATCGCACCACCACGCGCGTGGCGACCGTCGTCGGCACAACACCAGCGTCAGCAACAGGCACTGCCTCCGCGCTGTCACGACCGTCGTCCCCCGCACTCCCCCGGCTCACCCCGCGCTTCGTCTCATCGAGGCAGAAGACATACGCCACCGCGACGATGGCAACACACAGCAGCGACGACGTCAACAGGTGGAAGCGTACGGGCATGCCGATAGCGATAGCACCCGCCGCCATCGTCCCGCCAATAACCGCGCCGAGCGACCAAATCGCATGAAAAGTGTTGAAAATCGAACGCCCATACTGGCGTGCCACCACCAGCCCGTGGCGATTTTGCGCCACGTCGGTAATCGC
Organism: Actinomycetes bacterium; assembly: GCA_023420415.1. Lineage (GTDB taxonomy): Bacteria > Actinomycetota > Actinomycetes > Actinomycetales > Dermatophilaceae > Pedococcus. The sequence continues at coordinate 5,332 of JAEZWF010000035.1, forward strand.
GTCCGTCCCCCCGCCAATAAAAAGGGCGAGAGCGAATAGGGGCAGCGACGGCGACCATCCAGCGGCAGTCACCATCACACCGGTGAGCACAGTTCCGAACATCGCCACAGTCGCCGCGCCGAAACGCCGAATCGCCATCCCGGCAAGAAGTCCCATAATCACCGCCCCGGCGGGGATAGCGATGACGGTTTGCCCGTAGAGCTCATCTGAGAGCGACAGTGCCGCTTTGATCTCTGGATAACGAGGAACGAGGTTGGCGAACATCATGCCGTTGGTCAAAAACAGGGCGCCGGTCGCCACACGTGCGTGACGCAGTCGACGCGAGGGGCGCTGTCCCGACAGCCTCCCGACAGCAGACATCATGGGTGCTCCTCATACCGAAATGATGGTGGGAAACAGGCAAATCACGCGTCGTGTCATCCATACCGGTATGGGGCAGCCGGATGATCTACATGAAAGTGGGCCCAGAGGGACTCGAACCCCCGACATCCACGGTGTAAACGTGGCGCTCTAGCCAACTGAGCTATAGGCCC
>JAEZWF010000049.1 GCA_023420415.1 Actinomycetes bacterium
GACCCCGACCCGACCCCGTGGCTGGACAACCACGGCACCGAGGCCAGGGCCTGCGACACCACCGACGACACGACCACCGACACGGCACCAGTGGTGGAGTTCCCGTCACCGGCCGAGGACCACTTCGACTGGCTCATCGACCGCTGGGAAACCCACGGCCCCCAGCACCGCACCCTCCACGACCGCGAGACCGGCCGACCCCTGGGCACCCTCACCACCACCGGCAAGCTCCACACCATCGAGCTCACCGACGACTACGCAGCCCACCTCGCCACCCGCACCAGCCCCCGCAAGGGCTACCACCGGCCGGCACCCGACGAGCCGCCGCCCTTCTGACGGTGGCGACCCCTTCGGCCGCGCCGCATCACCCCGCAACGGGCAACTGCGTCGCGCCTGCCGAGAAGCGGCCGATAGCATCGGTGAGCCGCCAGCGTGAAGTGCCCGGGCGGCATACCGAACCTCGAGGAGAAGCCAGCGTGTCTGCCCAGATCACCGTCAACGTCGCCGGAGACGAGCGATCGGTGCCGGAGCAGACGACGGCCGCCGACCTGTTCGGCGACGACCGGGCCGTCCTCGTGGCCCGCGTCAACGGTGAGCTGCGCGACCTGGCGCACGTCCTGGCCGACGGCGACGCCGTCGAACCCGTGACCGCACAGGAGCAGGATGGCCTCGACGTCCTGCGGCACAGCGCCGCCCACGTCCTCGCCCAAGCCGTGCAGGAGGTCAACCCCGCGGCCAAGCTCGGCATCGGTCCGCCCGTCCGCGACGGCTTCTACTACGACTTCGACGTCGACAAGCCGTTCGAGCCCGAGGACCTCAAGAAGCTCGAGAAGGTCATGCAGCGCATCGTCAACGAGGGCCAGACCTTCGTGCGCCGCGAGATCAGCGACGAGGACGCACTCGTCGAGCTGAAGGACGAGCCCTACAAGGTGGAGCTGATCGGTCTCAAGGGCGGCTCCGCCGGTGACGCGGCCGAGGGTGCCGACGTCGAGGTCGGTGGCGCCCAGCTGACCATCTACGACAACGTCAAGAAGGACGGCGAGCGCGCCTGGGGTGACCTGTGCCGCGGCCCGCACGTGCCGACCACCAAGGTCCTCGGCAACGCCTTCAAGCTCATGCGCAGCGGCGGCGCCTACTGGCGCGGCAGCGAGAAGAACCCGCAGCTACAACGCATCTACGGCACCGCCTGGCCGACCAAGGACGACCTCAAGGTCTACCTCGACCGGCTCGCCGAGGCCGAGAAGCGCGACCACCGCAAGCTCGGCGCCGAGCTCGACCTGTTCTCCTTCCCCGACGAGCTGGGCTCAGGTCTGCCGGTCTTCCACCCCAAGGGTGGCGTGATCAAGCGCGAGATGGAGGACTACGTCCGCCGGCGGCACATCGAGGAGGGGTTCGAGTACGTCGGCACCCCCCACATCTCCAAGGAGACCCTGTTCCACACCTCGGGTCACCTGCCCTACTTCGCCGAGGGCATGTTCCCGCCCTTTGACCTCGACGGCATCGACTACCGCCTCAAGGCGATGAACTGCCCGATGCACAACCTCATCTTCCGCTCCCGCGGCCGCTCCTACCGTGAGCTGCCGTTGCGGCTGTTCGAGTTCGGGTCGGTCTACCGCAACGAGAAGTCCGGCGTGGTCCACGGCCTCACTCGCGTGCGCGGCCTGACCCAGGACGACTCGCACTCCTACGTCACCCGCGAGCAGGCCGCCGACGAGATCAAGCACCTGCTCGACTTCTGCCTCGGTCTCTTCCGCGACTTCGGCCTCGACGACTTCTACCTCGAGCTGTCGACCCGTGACGAGGAGGGGGAGAAGAAGGACAAGTTCATCGGCACCGACGAGCAGTGGGAGGAAGCCACCGGCATCCTCGAGCGCGTCGCCACCGAGTCCGGCCTCGACCTCGTCCCCGACCCCGGTGGCGCTGCCTACTACGGCCCCAAGATCTCGGTCCAGGCTCGCGACGCCATCGGCCGCACCTGGCAGCTGTCGACCATCCAGTACGACTTCAACCAGCCGCACCGGTTCGGTCTGGAGTACCAGGCCTCCGATGGCTCGCGTCAGGAGCCGGTGATGATCCACTCGGCCAAGTTCGGCTCGATCGAACGCTTCATCGGCGTCCTCACCGAGCACTACGCCGGCGCCTTCCCGGTGTGGCTCAGCCCGGTCCAGGTCCTCGGCATCCCGGTCGCCGACGAGTTCAACGACTACCTCTGGGACGTCCTGAAGCAGATGAAGGCCAAGGGAATTCGCGTCGAGCTCGACGACAGCGACGACCGCTTCCCGAAGAAGATCCGCAACGGTTCCAAGTCCAAGGTGCCGTTCATCCTCATCGCCGGCGAGGAGGACCGTGCGGCCAACGCCGTGTCCTTCCGCTACCGCGACGGCTCGCAGAAGAACGGCGTGCCGATCGAGGACGCGATCGCCGAGATCCTCACCGCGATCGAGACCCGCGCCCAGGTCTGAGTCACCAAATCCCTACAGACAGACAACATTTCGACGGTGTGCCGCGTCTGCAGTGGTGAGGGCGGGCCGACGACCCGCCCCGCTACCGCAAGGGGGAAGCATGTCCCGCACGACCGTCCGCACCATCGGAGCGGCACTGCTCGCGACCGCCACGCTCGCCGGGGGAGCGACCGGCGCGTCGGCCGCACGCGGCATACCTGACGTCGCACCGGACACCATGGCCGGCCAGCCGATGCAGGCCGACTTCGGCAACTACGCCAACACGCCCACCGCACTCGGCGCGCAGGTGTGCGACCCGGCCAACGAGGGCGCCACCATGCCCCGAAACGGCCGCCAGTGGATGTACTACGACGGCAGCAACTCGCTGGCGCAGCTCACCGCCGACCTCACCGTCACCAGCTGGAAGGACGCCGAGGCCGCTCTCGCGGACGTCGCCGCCAACACCGGCCTGTGCTCGCTCCAGGACGGCTGGCGCACCATCGCCTGGACCGGCCAGGACCCGAGCACGCACCTCCTGCTCACCACCGGGGACGACTATGCGGCCCTTGCCGTCGAAGGCAGCTACGTCGTTGCTGTCGTCGCCACCGACGGGGACGGCCGGAGCGCGACGCGGGCCGAGGCGCGTGCCGCCGCGATCGACGGCCTCGAGGCCACCCTCGCGAACCTCTGAGGTATGCCGCGTGGCCGGGTCGCCCCGGCCACGCGGCACCGCGCGGCACGGGGCTGGGTAGGGTCGAACCCATGAGCGGGGAGCCCGGGATCGAGACCGACGCCGACTTCGCGCGCGAGCCCGACGGCTTCGAACGGCTGTGGACCCCACACCGCATGGCCTACATCACCGGCGAGCGGCCGAGCGACCAGGCCGGGGAGGGCTGTCCGTTCTGCGCCGCCCCGACCAAGGACGACGCCGAGGGCCTCATCGTCCACCGCGGCGAGCACTGCTACGTCGTCATGAACCTCTTCCCCTACAACCCCGGCCACGTCCTCGTCTGCCCCTACCGCCACGTCTCCCTCTACGTCGACCTCACCGACGAGGAGACCGCCGAGTTCACCGCCCTCACCAAGCAGGTCATCGGCGCCATCGACGCCGCCAGCGCCCCCCACGGCTACAACATCGGCATGAACCAGGGCGCGGTCGCGGGCGCCGGAGTCCAGGCACACCTGCACCAGCACGTCGTGCCGCGGTGGGGCGGCGACTCCAACTTCCTCCCGGTGATCGCCCAGACCAAGGCGCTGCCGATGCTCCTCGAGGACGTGCGCACGCGGATCAGCGACCACTGGCCGGGCTGACCTCCAGCCCCAACCGCCACACGGGACGCCTCCCGTCACGAATCCGTGACGGTCGTGGCCCTTTCGTGTCCCACCCATGCCTTGCGCGTGACCTGACCTGCCTAGTTTCGCGACGCATGCGGAGGGTTCACCTGGGGGCGGACGGGCTGGCCGGGGTGCGGTGGCAGGTGTCGCCGCTGGCTGACCTGGCTGCGCTGATGCGCCTGGGAGTGGCGGGTCAGCGCCACCCGGTCTTCGGCTGGGTGCGTCCTCGGGTATGCCGCGTGCTCGCCGACCCGCGCGCCGAGCCCGTGCGCGCTCTGCTGCCGGAGCGGGGACGTGGCCCGTTCCCGCTGGTGTCGCCGCCGCCGCTGCGTGGCCGCGAGACCATCGAGGACGAGCTGGCGATCGTCGAAGCCCTGGACCGCGCCGCGATCACGAGCTCCTGCGAGTGGCTCGACCAGCCCGAGTCCGTCCGGCGGCGGCTCGCGCCCTGGGTCGAGGACGGCAGCCTTGGTCGCAGGGTCGCAGCCAGTCTCGCCTTCGTGTGGCGCGAGCTGCTCGCCAGCGACTGGGCGGTGCTGCAGCAGCGACTGGAGCGACACCTGGCCGACACGTCGATGTCGTTGGCGCGCAACGGCATCGCCGAGACGCTGGCCCACCTCGGTCCCGGCATCGAGTGGCTGCCGGGCGGCGACCTGCTGGTCGACAAGCCCTGGCCGGGGGACTACGACAGCAGCCACAAGGACTTCGTCCTCGTCCCCAGCCTGTTCGCCCTGACTGAGCCGCTGACGGACTTCGACAACGACACCGCCCTGGTGCTCCAGTACGCCATCGGACCGGCGGACCACGCAGCCGACGCCCGTGCCCTGACCGATGCGCCAGGGGTGAGCGCCCAGCTCATCGGACGGACCCGGGCCGAGGTGCTCGACGCCCTGGTCGAGCCGGGCACCACCTCACAGCTGAGTCGACGGCTCGGCCTGCCCCTGTCGACGGTGTCGACGCACCTGGGTGTGCTGCGACGCGCTGGTCTGGTGACCCGGCGTCGGGACGGGCGTTCGGTCGTCTACGACCGGGCCACCTGGCGTGCCGCGTCGTTCGAGGCCGGCTGAGCGGCTGGAAGCACGCAGGCGGTCGCGCACCGAGCCGAGGCGTTCGAGGGGCAGGAAGGCGAAGAGACAGACGACCAGCGGCAGGAAGTGGATCTTGAGCATGACATACGTGCTCAGGTGGAACCCCGCCCAGAAGAGCAACGCGGCATACAACGCCTTTCCCTTGAGCCACAACATGATCGGCGACAGGAACCCGGCCACCATCACGACCCACTGCAGTGCATGCGTCAGCGCCGGGTGCGAGCCGACCCAGGGTCCGATTCCGTTCGGTCGACGGGTGAGTGCCCAGATCAGCGTCGCGCCGTTGGCCCAGCCCCAGCCCCCGAACCGCACCTTGGCCCAGGCCGACAGCGCGTAGATCGAGACGGCCCCCACCTGGATCATGCGGATGGCCCAGCCGGCTGCCTCCGAGCGCACGGCGACGTCGCGGGTGCTGGCCCGACCCACCGTGGGCAGCACGAACAGCGCCACGATGAGGGCGAAGTGGTCGTGGTCGACCTTGGAGTAGGCGAAGGCATTGCTCACCCAGTCGAGCATCCCCACCGCGCAGACGAAGCCGGCCAGCCGCGGCAGCTTCCCGCACGCCGCCACCGCCGCGCTCACGAGGATGACCCCGAGAAGCACCCGAACATAGGTGTGCGACGGTGCCGGCATCCCGAACAGCGACCGCACGACGAGACCGCGGTACAGGCTCGGGGGCACGTCACCGTGCGGGATCGGGTCGGTGACGATCCACAGCACGTCCAGCCACACGAACGGGTAGATGATGCGGCGCAGCCAGGCGACGCGGGCCAGGGGCAGCGCGGGCGCGAAGAACCTCCGGACCGCGTCCACCGGGCCGCTCACCGTGCTTCCCGGGGTATGCCGCTGGGTCGCGGGTCGCTCGGGTCGACGACCTGCCACGTGGCGAGGGTGAGGATCGTGACCGAGCCCGTGCCGAGGTCGCGCTGGGTGTTGCGCAGCCAGATCGTCCGGTAGGCCGCCTCGTCCGGGAGGCGACGCCGGTGCAGCACGGCCACGTCCTGCAGCAGGCCGGGGTTGCGGATGATGCGTGGGGCCTGGCCCTCGATCTCGGCCCGCTCGATACCGATCTTCTCCTTGGACAACGGCACCCGCACGACCTCACCGTCGACCGTGAGGGCGTCCATCGTCAGGGAGTTGATGACGCCGTCGTTCTTCACCGCGAACGCGTACTGCGACATCGGTGCGAACGGCCACCACTCGTCGTCGCCGACGAACGTGCCGAGGACGACGGTCATGACCACGGCGAGCGTCACGACGAGGCGCCACCCCACGGCATACCAGGGGAGCCTGCGCCCGCCCGCCCCGGTCATGGCGCCATGCTGACACACTGGTGCCATGGAATCCGGTCAACGGCACCGCAATCCCGAGGGTGCTGTGCTCATCTTCGACGGCGACTGCGGCTTCTGCACCACCAGCGCCCGCTTCGCCAGCCGGTGGGTCGACCGCAAGGGCCGCTACGCGATGCGGCCGTGGCAGGAGCTGGATCTCGACGCCTACGGCCTGACCGAGGCTGACTGCATCGAGGCAGCGCAGTTCGTCCGGGCCGACGGGAGCGTGCACCCCGCCCAGTTCGCCATCGCCGAGGGCCTCGCCCACGGCGCACCGCTGTGGCGACCGCTCGGGTGGCTCGTGGCCGCGCCGGGCGTCAGCTGGGTTGCCGGGAAGGTCTACGCCTGGGTCGCCGACCACCGGTACCAGCTGCCCGGCGGCACACCGGCCTGCGCGCCCAAGCAGTCGAGCAACGCCGCTTAAGTAGGCTGGCGCCACCATGCTCAACAAGTACGCACGCGCCTTCTTCACCAAGGTCTTCACCCCCGTCGCCCGGGGGTTGCTCAAGGCCGGCATCAGCCCCGACGTCGTGACGATCGTCGGCACCCTCGGCGTCTGCGTCGGCGCGCTGGCGTTCTACCCTCGGCACTCCTTCTTCTGGGGCACGGTCGTCATCACGCTCTTCGTCTTCAGCGACACCGTGGACGGCGTCATGGCGCGCATGTCCGGACGCTCGGGCAAGTGGGGTGCCTACCTCGACTCCACGCTCGACCGCGTGGGCGACTCGGCGATCTTCGGTGGGCTCGTGCTCTGGTATGCCGGCGGCGGCGACGACTTCCTCATGGCGGGCCTGGCGTTGGCGTGCCTCATCCTCGGCAGCGTCGTGTCGTACGCCAAGGCGCGCGCGGAGGGCCTCGGCTTCACCGCGAACGTCGGCATCGCCGAGCGCGCCGACCGCCTCGTGGCCGTGCTCGTGACCACCGGCCTCGTCGGTCTGGGACTGCCCGAGGTGGTCCTGACCGTGGTGCTCGCCCTGCTCGCCGTGGCCAGCTTCATCACCGTGGTGCAGCGGATGCTCATGGTCCGCCGCCAGGCGCTGGCCGGGACCGCCTGACCCGTGCCGTCCATTCCCGACGTCCTCGCGGTGGGCGGCTACCGCCTCGGGTGGTCGGCCGTGCGGCGCCTGCCCGAGCGCGCGGCATACCGGCTCTTCGACGCCATCGCCGACGTCACCGTCGCCCGCGGCGGCAGGGGCGTCCAGCGCCTGCGCGCCAACTACGCGAAGGTGCGACCAGAGCTGTCCGAGGCCGACCTCGACGCGCTCGTCAAGGACGGGATGCGGTCCTACCTGCGCTACTACTGCGAGGCGTTCCGGCTGCCGGACCGCACCCAGGCCGAGCTGGACGCGTCGGTCCGGGTGGAGGGAGACGGCCCGGTGCGGACCGAGCTCGCGGCGGGGCGCCCGGTCGTCTGCTTCCTCGGCCACCTCGGCAACTGGGACCTCGCCGGGGCGTGGGGCACGCGTGCCATCGCGCCCGTGGTGACCGTCGCCGAGCGACTCAAACCCGAGGAGGTGTATGCCGAGTTCCTGGCTTTCCGGGAGTCGCTCGGCATGACGATCCTGCCGCTCACCGGTGGCGGCGACGTCTTCGCCCAGCTGCGGGGCCACCTGACCCAGCCCGTGCTCATGCCACTGCTGGCCGACCGCGACCTCACCGACCGCGGCATCGAGGTCGACCTCTGCGGCCACCGCTCGAAGATGGCGGCCGGCCCCGCCGCCCTGTCGCTGGCGTCCGGCGCAGCCCTGTTCCCGGTGACCATCCGCTACGAACGGCTCGAGGGCTCCAGCTGGAAGCAGCGGATCGTCATCACCTTCCACGACCGGGTGCAGCCACCCACCACCGGGACCACCCGCGAGAAGGCGTCGGCGATGACCCAACAGTGCGCCGACGCGCTCGGCGCGGCCATCCGCGAGCACACCGCCGACTGGCACATGATGCAGCGGGTGTTCGTGTCATGAGGGTGTCGCCATGAGGATCGGCATCGTCTGCCCCTACTCCTTCGACGTGCCCGGGGGAGTGCAGTTCCACGTGCGCGACCTGGCCGAGCACTTCCTGGCCGAGGGCCACGAGGCGTCGGTGCTGGCGCCAGCCGACGAGGACACCCCCCTGCCCGACTACGTCGAGTCCGTCGGGCGCGCAGTTCCGGTGCGCTACAACGGATCCGTGGCGCGGCTCAGCTTCGGTCCGGTCACCGCTGCCCGGGTGAGCCGGTGGCTCGAACAGGGTGACTTCGACGTGCTCCACATCCACGAGCCGGTGACGCCGAGCATCTCGCTGCTGGCGCTCTGGTCGGCCGAAGGGCCGATCGTGACGACCTTCCACACGAGCAACCTCCGGTCGCGAGCCATGCAGGCGGCATACCCCCTCCTGCGTCCGAGCCTGGAGAAGATCAGCGGGCGCATCGCCGTCTCCGAGGACGCACGCCGCACGGTGACGACCCACCTCGGAGGTGACGCGGTCGTGATCCCCAACGGAGTCAACGTCGCTCGCTTCGCGCAGGCGCCGGTCAACCCGACCTGGCGGGGCACGCCCGATGCGCCGACGCTGGCCTTCCTCGGCCGCATCGACGAGCCGCGCAAGGGACTGCCGGTGCTCGCAGCTGCCATGCCCGCGGTGCTGGACCGCCACCCCGGGACGCGGCTGCTCGTGGCCGGACCGGGCGACGTCGCCGCCGCGCGCGAGCGGCTCGATCCGCGGGTGGCGGAGGCGACCGAGTTCCTCGGCATGGTCTCGGACGACGACAAGGCCAGTCTGCTCGCCTCCGTCGACGCCTACGTCGCGCCGCACACCGGTGGTGAGTCGTTCGGCATCGTGCTGGTCGAGGCGATGAGCGCCGGCGCGCCCGTCGTGGCCAGTGACCTGCCGGCGTTCGTCCGCGTCCTCGACGGGGGCCGCGTCGGCGTGATGTTCGCCAGTGAGGACGCGCGTGACCTGGCCGCCAAGCTCGGTGACCTGCTCGCCGACGCGGCAGAGCGGGAACGGCTGCGGACCGAAGGGCTGCGGCGGGCCGAGCTCTTCGACTGGTCGGTCGTCGCGGCCGATGTCATGGCGGTCTACGAGACGGTCACGCACTCCGCGGAGGAACCGCGGACGGGCACGCCGGGGGAGACCCGGTGGACCCGGCTGCTGCGCGGGCGAAGGGCAGGTGACCTGTGATGGATGCGGTGACGTGGGGCGTGGTCGTCGTCGCGGTGCTGCTCGGCATCGCGTGGTACCTGTCGTACAGCGCCGCCCGGCTCGACCGGCTGCACACGCGGGCGGAGGGCGCCCTGTCGGCGCTCGACGCCCAGCTCGTCCGGCGCGCCGAGGCCACCCTCGAGCTGGCCAACTCCGGCGCCCTCGACCCGGCCAGCGGGCTGATCCTCGCCGGCGTCGCCTCGGAGTCGCTGGAGGCGCACAACGACCGGGCCCTCGAGCACGACCTCCTCGATGGACTCACCTTCGGCGATCGCGAAGGCACCGAGAGCGACCTCACCGAGGCACTCCAGGTGGCGTTGACACCCGAGGCGGTGGCCCAGGTCCGCCGGGACGGCGCGGGGCCGGGAGCCGAGGCCCTGCGGCGCGTCGAGGCGGCCGGGGTGCGAGTGCAGCTGGCGCGACGGTTCCTCAACGACGCCGTCAAGGACGTGCAGCGGGTGCGTCGCAAGTGGGTCGTGAAGTGGTTCCGGCTGGCGGGGCACGCCCAGCTGCCCAGCACCGTGGAGTTCGACGACGACCTCCCCTCGGCCCTGCGGGATTGACGGCGCGACGCGGCTCTACCATTGACACCGAAGCGCGTCCCCTGCGCTGCGCCCTGCACAGATCTGGAGCTCCTGCCATGTCCGCCGACGTCACCACCCCTGCCAGCCCGGCCGCCACCGGTACTCCCACCACCGGTACCCCCACCACCGGCACCCCCACCACCGGCACCCAGCGCGTCAAGCGCGGCATGGCCGAGATGCTCAAGGGCGGCGTCATCATGGACGTCGTCACGCCCGAGCAGGCCAAGATCGCCGAGGACGCCGGAGCCGTTGCGGTGATGGCGCTCGAGCGGGTGCCCGCGGACATCCGCGCCCAGGGCGGGGTCTCGCGCATGTCCGACCCCGACATGATCGACGGCATCATCGAGGCCGTCTCGATCCCGGTCATGGCCAAGGCCCGCATCGGCCACTTCGTCGAGGCCCAGGTGCTCCAGTCGCTCGGGGTCGACTACATCGACGAGTCCGAGGTGCTCACCCCGGCCGACTACACCAACCACATCGACAAGTGGGCGTTCACCGTGCCCTTCGTGTGCGGTGCGACCAACCTGGGGGAGGCGCTGCGGCGCATCACCGAGGGCGCGGCGATGATCCGGTCCAAGGGTGAGGCCGGCACCGGTGACGTCTCCAACGCCACCACCCACATGCGCAAGATGCGCGACCAGATCCGCTGGCTCCAGAACCTCCCCGAGGACGAGCTCTACGTCGCCGCCAAGGAGCTCCAGGCCCCCTACGACCTCGTCAAGGAGGTCGCCGAGGCCGGCAAGCTCCCGGTCGTCCTGTTCACCGCCGGGGGCATCGCCACCCCCGCTGATGCGGCCATGATGATGCAGCTCGGCGCCGAGGGCGTCTTTGTCGGCTCCGGCATCTTCAAGTCCGGCAACCCCGCCCAGCGCGCCGAGGCGATCGTCAAGGCGACGACGTTCTTCGACGACCCCGACGTGATCGCCAAGGTCTCGCGCGGCCTCGGTGAGGCCATGGTCGGCATAAACGTCGACGAGATCCCCGAGCCGCACCGCCTCGCCGAGCGCGGCTGGTGACACCCAGTCGAGGAGTCACGACGCGCTGAACGGGCGTCGTGACTCTCAGCGCGCCGTGACCCCTCGTCCGGCCGGGCTGGCGTCCGGCAACGTCATGAGGAGCACGGGGAGGAGGTCGTCGGGCAACCACGACGGTCGGGCTTCGCCGATGACCTCCCAGCCCCGGGCGCGGTAGAAGGCCACGGCGTCGGTCGACTCCTGCACCACGTCGAGCACCGGCCGACGCCCCATCGCCCGGATCTCGACCGAGGCACGCGCCAGCAGGGCACCGCCCGCGCCCTGGCCGGTGATCGTGTGGTCGACGAAAAGTGCTGACACTGCAGCGATCTCGCCGATGGAGCAACCGAGTGCGGCGGTCCACCCGTCTGCCTCGTCACTTTGGCCGACCGTCGTCACGGACACCTGCCCCACCACCCGGCGACCACGCGGCATACCCGCGTCGTCGACCTCGGCGACCCACGCGCCCAGCTCACCGTCACGCGCGAGGAAGCTCTCGACCGGGTAGGGCAACGGCCAGCTCTGCGGGTAACCGGAGACCGGCTGCTGCGCGGCGAGCACCTCGGCCAGGACGGGCAGGTCGGCCGGCTGCCGTGGACGGACGATCACACGCTGAGACTAGGACGGCCGGCACGGGCGTGGGACGAAGGTCCTCACGTCCGCGTGCCGACCGCGTGCACCGACGGTGTCCGAGACGGGGGTGAGGCGGCGACCAGGGGTGAGGGTTGATGTCTCGCCACCTCCGGACACCGTCGGGCTCGCTTCGACGGTAGCGGCGGTCGGGCACGTGGACTGCACCCTGTGGGCGAAACGGGCCGAACGGACAATTACGTCAAGGAAGTCCACAGACCCCCTCGGTCAGGCACCGGACGGCCTCGGCTGCCATGAGACGCCCACGAGTCCGGGGCCGAAGTCGCTGACCACGTGGTGCACCCGTGCCCGTTCGTCCAGCTCGACCCGGCGGCGCCACTGCTTGCCCTTGAACTCAGCGAACTCCTCGACGTGGGCGGGTGGCCGGTCAGGGTCGAAGTTGACCTGGATCGAGCACTCGCGGATCCGGCGCACCGCGATGTGGCGGACGACGTGCTCGGAGACGTGCGGCGCCAGGTCGATCCGGAACTCCAGCACCGCGGTGTCGGAGCGTTCCAGCGGCCGGTCGAGGACCAGCTCGGCGGCGAAGGTCTCCTCGGCGGGACGGCTGGAGACCCGCCCGACCCGGCATCCCGTGAGGGCGGTGACGACGTGGTCGCCCTGTGGCTGCTCGAGGCTCACGACGATGGGCATGGCGCGGACCGGCCCCAGTGCGCGGAAGACGGCTCGCTGGTGGATCGAGCGCATCTGGCCGTCGCCGTCCACGGTGACGACGGCCTGGTGCACGAGGCGCGCCAGCTCGGTCGGCGGTGGGCAGCCCACGTCCATGCGCACCGTGAGCAGGTCGCGCCCGTGCGGGTCGAGCGCCACCATGTCGGCCTCGGCTCGCGGACCGACGCGCTGCGACGGTCCGAGCCGGTGGTAGAGCTCGCCGCGGGGCAGCCGGAGCAGCAGCTCGAGCCGGTCGAGCGCGAGCAGTGACGCCTGCCGCTCCGGGCGAGCCCGTCCGGACCGCCAGTGGGACAGGGTCGCGAGCGAGACCGGGTGCCCGATCTCCACCAGGGCCCGGTGCAGCGTGCTCAGGCTGATCCCGGCCCGGTCGACCGCCATGCCCAGCGCGTCCGCGAAGGACAGGTCGCGCGGCAACGGGTGTCCGGCGTCGGTCGGCGGCGCGCTGGGATGGTCGACGGGTGGCTGCACGCCGTCGTGATACCCCGTTGCCCCTGCGTTCACCAGTCCATACGTACCACCGGCACCCACCTGCGACAACGCCCGTCATGACGGCGGGGAGCCGCGGCATACCATCGCGCCGTGACCAGTGAGCCGACCATCGGTGTCCTCGCCGTCCAGGGTGACGTGCGCGAGCACCTGTATGCCGTGGAGCGAGCGGGTGCCCGCGCCGCCACCGTGCGTCGGCCGTCGGAGCTGGAGGCGGTCGACGGGCTCGTCCTCCCCGGTGGGGAGTCGACGACGATGGACAAGCTGGTCCGTGCTTTCGACCTCTACGACCCGTTGCGCGAGCGCCTGGCGGCGGGGATGCCGGCCTACGGGTCCTGCGCGGGCATGATCATGCTCGCCGACCGCATCGCCGACGTCCGTCCCGACCAGCAGACGCTCGGCGGCATCGACATGACGGTGCGGCGCAACGCCTTCGGGCGGCAGGTCGACTCGTTCGAGGAGGACCTGCACATCCGGGCCATCGGCGGCACCCCGATGCGTGCCGTCTTCATCCGCGCCCCGTGGGTCGAGGAGGTCGGCGGCGGGGTCGACGTGCTGGCCCGCGTGGAGGACGGACCGGCCGCCGGTAGGATCGTCGCCGTTCGTCAGGGGTCCCTCGTGGCCACCTCCTTCCACCCGGAAGTGACCGGTGACCACCGGTTCCACCAGTTGTTCGTCGAGATCGTGAGAGGCAACGCATGAGCGGCCACAGCAAATGGGCCACCACCAAGCACAAGAAGGCTGCCATCGACGCCAAGCGCGGCAAGCTCTTCGCCAAGCTCATCAAGAACATCGAGGTGGCTGCCCGGCAGGGTGGCGGTGACCCGACGGGCAACCCGACCCTCTACGACGCCATCCAGAAGGCGAAGAAGTCGTCGGTCCCCAACAACAACATCGACAACGCGGTCAAGCGCGGGTCGGGTGCGACGGCCGGTGGCGCCGACTGGGAGAACATCACCTACGAGGGCTACGCCCCCGGTGGTGTCGCACTGCTCATCGAGTGCCTCACCGACAACCGCAACCGCGCCGCCGCGGAGGTGCGAACCGCGTTGACCCGCAACGGCGGTCAGCTCGCCGACCCCGGTTCGGTCGCGTATGTCTTCAACCGCAAGGGCGTCGTCCTCGTCCCCAAGTCGGAGAAGTCCGAGGACGACATCCTCGAGGTCGTGCTCGACGCCGGCGCCGAAGAGGTCAACGACAACGGTGACACCTGGGAGATCGTGTCGGAGGCCACCGACGTCGTCGCCGTGCGCACCGCGCTCCAGGACGCCGGCATCGACTACGACTCGGCCGAGGCATCGTGGGTGCCCAACCTGCAGGTGCCGCTCGACGCCGAGGGCGCGCGCAAGATGATCCGCGTCATCGAGGCGCTCGAGGACTCCGACGACGTCCAGGACGTCTTCGCCAACGGTGACATCCCCGACGACGTGCTGGCAGAGCTGGAGAACGACGACTGACCCAGCCGCGTCGGTATGCCGCGTGCTCGCCCCGCGCGTGTTGGTGCACGCGCGGGACGGCATCGCTGGGTAGCGTTGGGGCCGAACACCTGTTCGGCTGCGAAAGGTTGCGTGCGACGTGCGAGTACTCGGGGTCGACCCCGGCCTCACCCGCTGTGGCATCGGTGTCGTCGAGGGTGGGTCTGGGCGGCAGGTCGAGCTCGTGGCCGTCGGCGTGGTCCGCACCCCGCCCAGCGACCCGACACCGCACCGCCTGGTCTACCTGCAGGACGAACTCGACCGCTGGCTCGACCGGTTCCAGCCGGCGGCGATCGCGCTCGAGCAGGTCTTCGCCGACGTCAACGTCGCCAGCGTCATGACCACCGCCCACGCGTCGGCGGTGACGATGCTGTCGGCCCAGCGACGCGGCATACCGGTCACGCTCCACACGCCCACGTCGGTCAAGGCCGCGGTCACCGGCTCCGGCCGTGCCGACAAGCCCCAGGTGACCGCCATGGTCACCCGCATCCTGCGCATGTCCGCCGCGCCCAAGCCGGCCGACGCCGCAGATGCCCTTGCCCTCGCGATCTGCCACCTGTGGCAGGGGACGGCGGCCAACCGGCTCGCCGACGCCGCCCGCCTCGAGCAGGCCCGCCTCAAGGCGGCGACCAGGTGATCGCCTCCGTCCGCGGGCCGGTGCGCCACATCGGGCTCGACCGCGTCGTCGTCGAGGTCGGGGGAGTCGGCATGCTCGTGCACACCACCCCCGCCACGGCCTCCGCGCTGCACCTGGGCTCGGAGACCGAGCTCGCGACGACGCTCGTGGTGCGCGAGGACTCCCTGACCCTGTTCGGGTTCAGCTCGGTGGATGAGCGCGACATCTTCGAGCAGGTGCAGACCGTGTCCGGCGTCGGCCCGCGCATCGCGCTGGCCATGCTGTCGGTGCTCGCCCCCGACCGCCTGCGCGCGGCGGTGAGCGGCAACGACCTCGCGACGCTCACCAAGGTGCCCGGCATCGGCAAGAAGGGCGCCGAGCGCATCGTCCTCGAGCTACGCGACAAGCTGGGTGTGCCGTCCGGTGCCGCGTCGTCCGGAACCGTGCCCTCCGCGCCGGTGGCCGCCCCATGGCGTGACCAGGTCGCCGAGGCGCTCGTCGGGCTGGGTTACTCGGCCAAGCAGGCGGAGGACGCGGTGGGCAAGGTCGCGGACACCGTGGAGGAGTCGGCGGACGTGTCGACGCGGCTGCGGGCCGCGCTGCGTGAGCTGGGGCCGCGGTGAGCGACGGCTACTCCTCGGAGATGCACGAGGGCGACGCCCACGACGACCAGTCCTATGACGCGACCGCCCGGGTGGTCGACGCCCGCGGCGACGGCGACGAGCGCACCGTCGAGGCCGCCCTGCGTCCGCGTCGACTGGCCGAGTTCGCCGGTCAGTCGCGGGTGCGCGACCAGCTGTCGCTGGTGCTCGAGGCGGCACGGCGGCGCGGGTCGCCGCCCGACCACGTGCTGCTCTCCGGCCCGCCAGGTCTGGGCAAGACGACCCTGGCCATGCTCATCGGCTCCGAGCTCGAACGCCCGATCCGCATCACCAGCGGTCCGGCCATCCAGCACGCGGGTGACCTCGCCTCGGTGCTGTCCTCGCTCATGGAGGGCGAGGTGCTGTTCCTCGACGAGATCCACCGCATGTCCCGGTCGGCGGAGGAGATGCTCTACCTCGCGATGGAGGACTTCCGGGTCGACGTGATCGTCGGCAAGGGCCCCGGCGCGACTGCCATCCCGTTGGAGCTGCCGCCGTTCACCGTCGTCGGCGCGACGACGCGCGCGGGCCTGCTGCCGGCGCCACTGCGCGACCGGTTCGGCTTCACCGGGCACCTCGACTTCTATGCCACCGACGAGCTCGAGACGATCCTGACCCGGTCGGCCGGGCTGCTCGACGTCGACGCCGACGCAGCCGGCATCAGCGAGATCGCGCGTCGCTCGCGGGGCACGCCCCGCATCGCCAACCGGCTGCTGCGCCGTGTCCGCGACTGGGCGCAGGTGCACGGCCGGGACGTCGTCGACGAGGAGGCCGCGCACGCCGCGCTGGCGCTCTTCGACGTCGACGACCTCGGCCTCGACCGGCTCGACCGGGCCGTGCTCGACGCGTTGTGCCGCCGCTTCGGTGGCGGTCCCGTCGGCCTGTCGACGCTCGCCGTCGCCGTGGGGGAGGAGGCCGACACCGTCGAGACGGTCGCCGAGCCGTTCCTCGTCCGGGAGGGCCTCATCACGCGCACCCCGCGCGGACGAGCCGCCACGGCTCTGGCCTGGCAGCACCTCGGTCTCACACCGCCGCGGGGCGCAGACGTGCAGACGCCGTTGCCGCTCGACGGCGAGGGGCGCTTCGGCGACTGAGCCGCCGCGCCGGCCACGCGGCCTACCCATGGAGTGGAACGACACGTCGGTGAGGCGCGTTGGTCGGTATGCCGTGTGTCACCTACACTCGGGCGGTCGCCCAGACCGGGCGCGCCTCTACCTGCCCTGAAGGACCTCGTATGCAAAGCGGCGGCTTGTCCAGCCTGCTCATCTTCCTCCTGCCGGTGGCGCTGATCGTCTTCATGATCTTCAGCCAGCGGCGTCGGCAGCGTGAGACCCAGAGCCTGCAGGCGGGTCTCGCCGTGGGTGACGAGGTGGTCACCACCTCCGGTCTCTTCGGGCGCATCACCGCGCTCGAGGACGCCGTCGTCACCCTCGAGGTCAGCCCGGGGGTGCAGGTGCGCTTCGACCGTCGTGCCATCGGCATGAAGGCGCAGCCCGCCACGCCCGCCAGCGGCACCGACACCCGCGGCACCGACCCCAGCAGCACCGACTAGAGGTTCCCGCCCGTGGCAATCAACCCGTACAAGCGCAAGCCCCTGAAGGTGCTTGCGTCCCTCGCCGCGATCTTCGTGGTCCTCGCCGGGCTACTCGTGGGCGTCAACATCTGGGGCTCGGGCAGCTATGCGCCCAAGCTCGGCCTCGACCTTGAGGGCGGCACCCAGATCGTGCTGCAGCCCAAGCTCGTCGGCGACCAGAAGGTCACCGCGGAGCAGCTCGACCAGGCCCGCGGCATCATCGTCCAGCGCATCGACTCCAACGGTGTCTCCGGGGCCGAGGTGACCACCCGCGGTGGCGAGAACATCGTCGTGAGCATGCCGGGTGAGCCCTCGAAGCAGGACGAGGACGCGATCCGCCGGTCGTCGCAGATGCAGTTCCGCGGCGTCCTTGCCGTCGCGCCAGGCACCAACCAGCCGGCGCCGACGGCCACCACGACTGGTCCTGCCAAGCCGAGCGCCACGGGCACGGCGACGCCCAAGGCAAGCGCCACGACGACCGGCGCGGGCAGCGCCGTGCCCCAGGCGTTCGTGCAGAGCACGACCCCGCCGACCACGCCGGCACCCACGACCCCGGCCGCCACGACTCCGGCGGGCACGGCGACGACCAGCGCGCCCAACACCGGCAGCGCGGAGCCGCAGAACCCCAACGACCTGGCGTGGATCACCCCGGAGATCACCCAGCAGTTCCAGGCGCTCGACTGCGCCAAGGAGGGCGTCCTCGACGACCTCGTCAACGACGCGAAGAAGCCGCTGGTCACCTGCGGCGACGACGGCAACAAGTACGTCCTCGGCCCGGTCATCGTGGGTGGTGACCAGATCAAGGACGCCACAGCCGGCTACCAGCCGCTGTCCAACGGCCAGCCGTCGACGACGGTCCAGATCGCCCTGTCGTTCAAGGGTGCGGGCACCAAGGCCTACGCCGACGCCAGCAGCCGCATGGTGAGCCTGCCGACGCCGCAGAACCAGATGGCCGCTGTGCTCGACAACCAGGTCATCGTCGCGCCGTACTTCCAGTCGGCGATCCTCGACGGCAACGCCAGCATCACCGGCAGCTTCACCATCGAGAGCGCCCGCGACCTGGCCAACCAGCTGAAGTTCGGCGCGCTCCCGATCTCCTTCACGCTCCAGACGCGCGAGCAGATCAGCCCGACCCTCGGCACCGAGCAGCTGCGGATGGGTGTCATCGCCGGCCTCATCGGCCTGCTCCTCGTCGGCGTCTACTCGCTGATCCAGTACCGCGCGCTCGGTCTGGTCACCCTCGCCTCGATCGCGATCGCCGGCATCCTGACCTACCTCACCATCACCATCCTCGGGTGGTCGCACAACTACCGGCTCGACATGGCGGGCGTGACAGGTCTGGTGGTCGCCATCGGAGTCACGGCCGACTCGTTCATCGTCTACTTCGAACGCATCCGTGACGAGGTGCGCGAGGGCCGGCCGCTGCGGGCCGCCGTGGAGACCGGCTGGAAGCGCGCGCGCCGCACCATCCTCGTCGCCGACGGCGTCAACTTCCTCGCCGCCGTCGTCCTCTACTTCCTGGCGTCCTCCGGCGTCCGGGGCTTCGCGTTCACGCTCGGCCTCACCACGCTGATCGACATCCTCATCGTGTTCCTGTTCACCCACCCGCTGGTGGGCCTGCTCGCGGAGACGAAGTTCTTCGGTGGCGGGCACAAGTGGTCCGGCCTCAGCCCGGAGCGGCTCGGCGCCAAGGTGGCCCCGCGGTACGTCGGGCGGGGACGGTTCGCCGCCCCGGCGGTCTCGATGGCGAAGGGAGGGGCTCGATGATCAACTTCGCCCAGCTGGGTAACGACCTCTACACCGGCAAGCGCTCGGTCGGGTTCATCAAGAACCGCAAGCGCTGGTACGTCATCTCCGGTGTCCTCACCCTCATCGCCCTCATCGGGCTCCTCGTGTTCAAGCTGAACCTCGGCCTGGAGTTCACCGGTGGCTCGGAGTTTCGCGTCGCCGCCGGCAACCAGAGCACCTCGAGCTACGAGAGCCGGGCCACCGACGCCGTCCAGTCGGTCGTCGCGACCCAGGACGCCAATGTGACCAAGCTCGGCGCCAGCACCATCCGCGTGCAGACCGAGCAGCTCAACGACGCCCAGTCGGCCAACGTCCGGCAGGCCCTGGCCTCCGAGTTCAAGGTCCCGGTCACCAACGTCAACGCCAACTTCATCGGGCCCTCGTGGGGTGCGTCGGTGAGCCAGCAGGCGTTGCGCGCCCTCATCGTCTTCCTCGTGCTGACGATGATCGTGATGGCCATCTACTTCCGCACCTGGAAGATGGCGGTGGCGGCGCTGGTGGCGATGATCCACGACATGGTCATCACCGTCGGCATCTACGCCCTCACCGGGTTCGAGGTGTCGCCGGCGACGATGATCGGCTTCCTCACCGTCCTGGGCTACTCGCTCTACGACACCGTCGTCGTCTTCGACAAGGTGCGTGAGAACACCCAGGAGGCGTTCGCGGGCAAGCGGGTCACGTACGCCCAAGCGGCCAACCTCGCCGTCAACCAGACCGTGGTCCGCTCGATCAACACCACCGTCGTGGCGTTGCTGCCGACCCTGGCGGTGCTGCTCGTCGGCTTCGCGACGATCGGCCCGGGCACACTGCTCGACCTGTCGCTGGTGTTGTTCATCGGCATGGCGGTCGGTGCGTACTCGTCGATCTTCATCGCCACCCCGCTGCTGGTCACGCTGCGCGCCAAGGAGCCCGCGGTCATCGCCCTCGACAAGGCTGCCGAGCGCTACCAGCAGCGCCACGGTGTGCCGACGTCGCACGACATCGCGCCCGGTGTCGAGCACGAGGACGACGGTGGCGCCGTCGCTGGTGAGGGCGGTGCCGATGGTGAGGGCTCGCGGGCCGGTGGCCGGGAGAAGGCCGCGACGGCCGTCCGTACCGCCACCCCGGCGCGCGAGACCCACCGATACGCCTCGTCCGGTCCGCGCAACCAGCCCAAGCGCCCGCCGAAGTCGCGGCGCTGAGCCGGGCCCGCGGCATACCCCATGACGACGACTGACAACGCGACACTGACCGAGCGCGTCACGGCGACGCTGCGTGACATCCCGGACTTCCCGGCGACGGGTGTGGTGTTCAAGGACATCACCCCGGTGCTGGCCGACGGGCAGCTGTTCGGTGACGTGATCCGGGACATGGCCGCCCGCTGGCGCGGTCAGGTCGACGTGGTCACCGGGATCGAGGCGCGCGGCTTCGTCTTCGGGGCGGCGCTGGCCCTGGAGCTCGGGCTGGGCTTCGTCCCGATCCGCAAGGCGGGCAAGCTGCCCGGACCGACGGTCGCGCTGTCCTACGACCTGGAGTACGGCAGCGCCACCATCGAGGTCCACGACGACTCGTTCCGAGCCGGGCAACGGGTGCTCGTGGTCGACGACGTGCTCGCCACCGGCGGCACCGCCGAGGCCGCGTGCCGTCTCGTCGAGCAGCTGGGCGCCACCGTGGTGGCCTTCGAGACACTCGTCGAGCTGGCGTTCCTGCACGGTCGCGACCGCCTGACCGGGCGCGAGGTCCGCACCCTGGTCGTCGTGGACGGGGAGTGAGACGTAGGCTCTGTGCATGACTGAGGACGTCGTCACCGGGCCGATCGGCACCGGTACGTCCTCGGCCAGCAGGGTGCGCGCCCGCCTCGCCCGGTTCGGGTCGCGTGGCACCCCCACCAACCCGGTCCTCGAGCCGCTGCTCCAGACCGTCCGCGCAACCCACCCCAAGGCCGACCTCGACGTCATCGAACGCGCCTACGTCGTCGCCGAGGAGGCCCACCGCGGCCAGAAGCGCAAGTCCGGCGACGCCTACATCACCCACCCGCTCGCGGTGACCACGATCCTCGCCGAGCTCGGCATGACGCCGCCCACCCTCGCGGCGGCGCTGCTGCACGACACGGTCGAGGACACGGCATACAGCCTCCAGCAGCTGGAGAAGGACTTCGGCTCCGAGGTCGCGATGCTCGTCGACGGCGTCACCAAGCTCGACAAGGTGACGTACGGCGACGCCGCCCAGGCCGAGACCGTGCGCAAGATGGTCGTGGCGATGTCGCGCGACATCCGCGTGCTCGTCATCAAGCTCGCCGACCGGCTGCACAACGCACGCACCTGGCGCTACGTCTCCGTCGAGTCGGCGCAGCGCAAGGCCCGCGAGACCCTCGAGATCTACGCACCCCTGGCCCACCGGCTCGGCATGAACACGATCAAGTGGGAGCTCGAGGACCTCTCGTTCGCCACGCTCTACCCCAAGGTCTACGACGAGATCGTGCGGCTCGTGGCGGAGCGGGCACCGGCGCGCGAGGAGTTCCTCGCAGGTGTCCGCGACCAGGTCGGCAGCGACCTGAAGACGGCCAAGATCAAGGCGACGGTGACGGGGCGGCCCAAGCACTACTACTCCGTCTACCAGAAGATGATCGTGCGCGGCCGCGACTTCGAGGACATCTACGATCTCGTCGCGGTGCGCGTGCTGGTCGACTCGGTGCGCGACTGCTACGCCGCCCTCGGTGCGCTGCACGCACGGTGGAACCCCCTGCCCGGGCGGTTCAAGGACTACATCGCGATGCCGAAGTTCAACATGTACCAGTCCTTGCACACGACCGTGATCGGGCCGCAGGGCAAGCCCGTCGAGATCCAGATCCGCACGCACACCATGCACCGCCGCGCCGAGTACGGCGTCGCCGCGCACTGGAAGTACAAGGAGGACGCCACAGCCGCGGCCGTGGCAGCCAAGGACGGCGAGACCGGGCCGATCAACGACATGGCCTGGCTGCGACAGCTGCTCGACTGGCAGAAGGAGACCTCCGACCCGGGGGAGTTCCTGGACTCGCTGCGGTTCGAGATCAACGCGCGCGAGGTCTACGTCTTCACCCCCAAGGGCGAGGTCGTGGCGCTGCCGGCGGGTGCGACCCCGGTCGACTTCGCGTATGCCGTGCACACCGAGGTCGGCCACCACTGCATCGGCGGCCGGGTCAACGGCCGGCTCGTCCCGCTGGAGTCGACGCTCGAGAACGGCGACGTGGTCGAGGTGCTCACCTCCAAGGCCGATGGCGCCGGCCCGTCGCGTGACTGGTTGACCTTCGTGAAGTCACCGCGGGCGCGCAACAAGATCCGCCAGTGGTTCTCCAAGGAACGCCGTGAGGAGATGATTGAGACCGGCAAGGACGCCATCGCCAAGGCGATGCGCAAGGAGGGCCTGCCGCTCACGCGTCTGCTGACGGTCGAGACCCTGACCGGGCTCGCGTCCGAGCTGCGTTACCAGGACATCGATGCGTTGTATGCCGCGGTGGGTGAGGGACACGTGTCCGCCCAGCACGTGGTGGGTCGCCTCGTGGCCTCGCTCGGTGGGGAAGAGGGGGCGTCGGAGGATCTCGCCGAGGCGACGACCCCGACGCGGACGCGGTCGATGCGGCGGCGGTCCGGAGACCCGGGTGTGGTCGTCGTCGGCACCGCCGACGTGTGGGTGAAGCTGGCCCGGTGCTGCACGCCGGTGCCGGGCGACCCGATCATGGGGTTCATCACCCGCGGCAACGGTGTGTCCGTGCACCGCACCGACTGCACCAATGCCGAATCCCTTCTGTCCCAACCGGATCGGATGATCGAGGTCGAGTGGGCGCCGTCGGCGGCGTCGGTCTTCCTCGTGCAGCTGCAGGTCGAGGCACTGGACCGCAACCGCCTCCTGTCGGACGTCACGCGGGTGCTTTCCGACCAGCACGTCAATATCCTGTCGGCGTCGGTGCAGACCTCACGCGACCGGGTGGCGATCAGCAAGTTCACCTTCGAGATGGGCGACCCGGGTCACCTCGACCACGTGATCAACTCGGTGCGCAAGATCGACGGCGTGTTCGACGTCTACCGCATCACCGGCACCAAGGCGACCGCGCCGAAGGCCTAGCCGCCGAACTCGTCGAGGTTGCCGCGGGCCTGGGCGAGCCACTGTTCCTGCGCCTCGAGCTTGGCCTGGGCGTCCTCGAGCTTGCGCTCGTTGCCGGACGCCTGCGCCTTCTCGACGTCGTCGCGCAGGGACGCCACGGACGCCTCGAGCTGGTCGACCATCGACTGGGCGCGGGCAGCCACCTCGGGGTTGGTCTGCTTCCACCGCTTCTCGTCGGCGTCGCGGACGGCCTGCTCGACCCGGCGCATGCCCTTCTCCATGCGGTCCACGTCGCCGCGGGGGACCTTGCCGGCGGCGTCCCACTTGTCCTGGACGGCGCGCAGTGCGGTCTTGGCGGCCTCGAGGTCGGTGACGGGCAGGATCGCCTCGGCCTCCTTGAGCAGCTCCTCCTTGACCACGAGGTTGGCGCGGAACTCCTCGTCCTCCTTGGCCGCGACCTCGTCCTTGGCGTTGAAGAAGGTGTCCTGCGCGGCCTTGAACCGCTCCCACAGGGCGTCGTCGTCAGCCCGCGACGCGCGACCGGCCTTGCGCCACCGGTCCATGAGGCGCTTGTAGGCGCCGGCCGTCTGGCCCCAGTCCTTGCTGGAGGCGAGCGCCTCGGCCTCCTTGACGAGCTCCTGCTTGAGGGCCTTGGCCTCGGCCTGGGTGCCCTCGAGCTGGGCGAAGTGGACCCGGCGGGACTTGTCGAAGGAGTTGCGGGCCGAGGAGAACCGTTGCCACAGTGCGCCTTCGGTTTCGCGGTCCAGCCGGGCGCCGCTGCGCTGGTGCTTCTTCCACTCCTCGAGCAGCTCGCGCATCCGGGCGCCGCTGGCTTTCCACTGCACCTTGTTCTCGGGCTGGGCGGCGATCTTCTCGGCCTCGGCGACGATCGTCTCGCGCTCGGTCGCGGCCGCAGCCCGGGCGGCGGTCCGCTCGGCGGCCTCGGTCTCGCGTCGGGTGGCCACCTCGCCCTCGATCTGGGTGACGAGCGCGTCGAGCGCGGCGAGGTCACCGACGACGTTGGCCTCGGCGATGTGCTCACGCAGCTTGGTCAGGCCGTCCGCGGCGTCCTTGGCGGACAGGTCGGTGCCGGTGACGCGCTGGTGCAGCAGGTCGGCGGAGGCGTACAGCTCGTCGTACTTGCGGGCGAAGTAGTGCAGCGCCTCCTCGGGCGTGGCATCGGGGTAGGCCCCGACCTCACGCTCGCCGTCGGCGGTCCGGACGAACACCGTGCCGTCCTCGGCCACGCGACCGAAGGACTCGGCGGGCGGGCCGCTGGGCGTGTTCGGGGTGAGCGTGGGCTGCGGCGGGTGGGCGACCTTGCGCACCGCCGCGGGGGTTGCACCGGGGGGCGGACCGGGCTTCGGCGGGGTGGGCTTGGGCGTCTGCTCGGTCACGTCAGGCCTTCTTCTCGGTCACAGCAACCGTGAGGATGCTGATGGGTGCGTTGGGGGCGCCGTCCCCGGAGCCACCGGCCGCACCTGCTGCGGCGATCTTCTCGACAATATCCAAACCCTTGGTGACCTTGCCGAAGATGGAGTAGCCGCCGCCCTCGGTCGGCAGCTTGGTGTCCTTGTAGACGATGAAGAACTGGTCGGCGTTGGAGTTGGGGTCCTGCGTGCGGGCCATGGCCAGTGTCCCGGTCGGGTAGGTGCCGTCCTTGGGCGCGTTCTCGATGCCGAAGGTGTAGCCGGGGCCCTGACCGGTGCCGCCCGCGGGGTCGCCGCACTGGAGCACGAAGATGCCCGAGGTGGTGACGCGGTGGCAGGGCGAGTTCTTGAAGTAGTTCTGCCGGGCGAGCTGCACGAAGGAGGCCACGGTCTGGGGCGCCTTGGCGCCGTCGAGCTCGAGGGTGATGTCACCGCAGTTGGTGGTGACCACGGCCGTGTAGGTCTTGCCGGCCACGGTCTTCTTGTCGGGCAGCTTCAGCTGGGCCTGGGTGCCGGGGACCGCTGGGGCAGGCTTGCACCCCGCGACCGCTGCGGTCGTCGCGGACGCCGTCGGCTGGCTGGTGGCGGTGTCGCCCGCTGCCGGGGTCGGGGACTCCTCACCACCGAGCTTGGTCGCGAGGAAGACGAAGGCGGCCACGACGACGAGTACGGCCGCCACGACCACGGCAACCTGCTTGTTGCGTGCCGCTTCGGCCTCCTTCGCGGCGATCTTCGCGTCGAACTTCTCAGCCCGCCGGCGTGCGCGTGCCCGCTCCTGCTCCTTGGTCACCAGTGCTCCCGATCATCGACGTCAAGTGGCGACAGTCTAGGCAGGGCTGTCATGGACCCAGCCGGTCGTCCGGCACCGGCACCAGGTCGCCGGCGAGCCACAACGGCTGCTGGTCGAGCTGGTGCGGGTCGCCGGTGCGGCCGACGACGCCGTGTGGCACGACCCACCGGCTGCGCGCCCGGTCCGAGAGGTCCCACACGTAGCGCGCCGCCGGGCCCTGGACGGCGACGTCGTCCGCATCGGGCAGCGACGACGTCGCGAGGACGCAGTCGCGGTCACCGGAGACGGCGACCAGCGTCGCCGCCGGCACGCCCGGGGCGGTGGCGGTCACGGCGGCGAGGCGGTGCCGCTCGCCCCACGTCCCGTCGTGGTCGGCGGCCGCCTCGAGCCCCGCTGCCAGTGCGGCGTCGACGTCGAAGCCCTCGGGCGGGTCGTCCAGCAGCGCCTCGAGCCGATGGAGCACCCGGGAGCCCACGGACATCCACGGTGCGAAGACGCTCGGCAGGTCGCCAGCGACCAAGGGGGCCAGGAGTGGGTGGGCGCACAGGGCGCGGAGCACGGCGGCCCGCCACGCGGCATACCTGCCGGCCTGCACGCTGTCGGCGTCCATCCGCGCGTCCCAGGCGAGCAGCTCGTCACGCAGCGCCGTCGCCTGCGGCGACAGGCCCTCGAGCTGCCGCGTGCGAGACAGCAGGCGCGGCGCGGGGGAGTGGAACGTGTCCAGGTGTATGCCGCGGTGGTCGTCGACGTCGAATGTCGCCTTCGCGGCCAGGAGGGTCGTGATGCGCTGGACCCGCGCGTCGGAGGCGAAGTCACGACCGTGGGCTGAGGTCAGGGCCGAGGCGTGGTTGGCGTGGACGGCGACGTCGCCAACGGGTGCGCGGCCGTGATCTGCCCAGCCGGCCCACTCGTGCCCGGGTTCCCACGCGGGCACGGGCCCTTCGCGGTTGTCGTTGTGCCGCAACGGAACCCGGCCGGCGGTGAGCTCGACCACGCGTCCTGTGTCGTCGGCGGTGAGGACGGCGTTGACGGGTTCGACCCAGCCAGCCCACGCGGCCTCCACGTCCTGTGTCGACCGGGCGCGCAGCAGCGCGAGGGCGGCGGCGATGCCGGTGTCGAGCAGCACCCGTGGCGCCATGCGCACCGACAGCGCGCGGTCCTCGTCGGGGCCGCCGACCACCACGCAGCCGCGACCGGTCTCGATGACCTCGACCTCGACGGCGTCGTCGTCCGCGAGCTGCACGGTCTCGGTGTGCCCGGCGGCCGGCTCCCACCCGGCGGGCCCGCGCGCCTCGATCTCAGTACCAACCCGGCGCAGGTCCTCGACGAAGACGTCGTGACAGTCCGCCATCGCGTTGGTGATGCCCCACGCGACCGGTCCGGCGTGGCCGAAGTGCGGCACACCCGGCACGCCGGCAAACGCGAAACCCACCACGTCGAGCTCAGGGCAGGCCAGCCGCACCTGCTGGTAGACCCCCGGCAGCTCGATGGTGCGGTGCGGGTCGCCGGCGACCATCGGCAGCCCCGTCACTGAGCGGACACCGGCCACGGCCCAGGCGTTGCTGCCTCCGGCCGGCCCGTCGCCGTCGCCGCTGCCCGGCGACGCGTCGAGCAGCTGGCGTGCGGCGGGGCTCACCCGGCGCACGTGGTCGCGCCACAGCTTGGCCGGCAGGCTGCCGAAGAGCACGTGCTGCAGCAGCAGCGTCGACAGCGGCGTCCACGGTTGCCACGGCTCGGGCGCGACCTCGAGGGCGACCAGCTCGTGAGTCTGCCCGGTCACCTCGGCGAGGCCCTGCGACACACCCTCGGCGTATGCCGTGACCCACGCCCGGGTCTCCTCCTCCAGCTGTGCGTGCGCTCGCCGGGCGGTGTCGTCGAGCCGCGCCTGACGGGCGAAGAAGTCCGCCGACAGCCAGTTCGGGCCGAGGTGCTGCGCCATGCGGCCCTCGCTGCGCCAGCGCAGCGTCGTCAGCTGCCAGGCCCGGTCGAGCGCGGTGACGCGGCCGTGCAGACGGGACAGGGCGATCACGTCGGGCGCCCACAGCTGCGGGACACCCCAGGGGTCGCGGACCACCGTCGGACCGGTCATGGTCGGTGACGCTAACCCACCGGACGGCTGGCTAGAGTCGCGAGGGTGCTGACGTTCGCGTTCCCCGGCCAGGTCATCGACGCCAACTGCTACGTCATCGCCCCGGCGGCGGGTGAGGAGTGCCTCATCGTCGACCCGGGCATCGGGGTCGAGGAGACCCTGCGGCAGGTCATGACCGAGCACCGCCTGCGGCCGGCCGCGGTCCTGCTGACGCACGGCCACCTCGACCACGTCTACTCGGTGACGCCCGTCTGCGGAGGCGACACCGCGGCATACATCCACGCGGACGACGCCTATCGCCTCAAGGACCCTCTGACCCTCATCAGCCCGCCGCTGCTGGCCATGGTGGAGCAGCAGTTCGGGCGCAAGGCGACGTGGAAGGAGCCCGAGCACGTCGTCGACGTCCGCGACCACGAACGGCTCTCGCGCGCCGGGCTCGACGTGGAGGTGCTGCATGCGCCCGGCCACACCGAGGGCTCGGTGCTGTTCCGTATGCCGTCGGTGCCGGACGGCGTGTCCGACCAGGTCGAGGTCGACTCGACGGTGATCTCCGGTGACGTGCTGTTCGCCGGCGCCATCGGGCGCACCGACCTGCCCGGTGGCAGTGACGCGGCGATGCAGCGCTCGCTTCGCGACGTCGTCCTGCCGCTGCCCGACACGACGCTCGTGCTGCCCGGGCACGGCCCGGCGACCACGATGGACCGCGAGCGGGCAACCAACCCCTACCTGCAAGGATTGCGGGCGTGAAGATCAGCCCGATCAGCGGTTTCCCCGAGTACCTCCCGTCCCAGCGCATCGTCGAACAGCACTTCCTCGACGTGATCCGCGAGACGTTCGAGCTGCACGGGTACCCCTCGATCGAGACCCGCGCCGTCGAGCCCGTCGAGCGGCTGCTCGGCAAGGGTGGCGACGCCGACAAGGAGATCTACGGCATCCGGCGGCTCGCGGCCGACGAGGCGACCGCGGCCGCCGACTCCGAGCTCGGGTTGCACTTCGACCTCACCGTGCCGTTCGCGCGCTACGTCCTGGAGAACGCCGGGCACCTGTCGTTCCCGTTCCGCCGCTACCAGATACAGAAGGTGTGGCGCGGCGAGCGGCCGCAGGAGGGCCGCTACCGCGAGTTCACCCAGGCCGACATCGACGTCGTCGACGTGGGCGAGCTGGCGCCGCACTTCGAGGCCGAGATGCCGCTGGTCATCGCCGAGGTGTTCCGCAAGCTGCCGATCCCGCCCATGGTCATCCAGGTCAACAACCGCAAGATCCCCGAGGGCTTCTACCGCGGCATCGGCATCGAGGACGTCGCGGGCACACTGCGCATCGTCGACAAGCTCGACAAGATCGGCCCCGACAAGGTCGCCGAGCAGCTCGTCGCCGCCGGGTACACGGCCGAGCAGGCGCAGCAGTGCCTCGCGCTGGCCGAGATCCGTTCTGCCGACTTGTCGTTCGTCGACCAGGTCCGCGCACTCGGCGTCTCGCACCCCACGCTCGACGAGGGGCTCGAGTCGCTCGCGGCGGTGATCACGGCCGGCATGGACAACGCGCCCGGCGCGATGGTCGCCGACCTCAAGATCGCCCGCGGACTCGACTACTACACCGGCACCGTCTACGAGACCCAGCTCGCCGGTTACGAGTCGTGGGGCTCGTTCTGCTCCGGTGGCCGCTACGACTCGCTCGCGTCGGACGGGAAGACGACCTACCCCGGTGTCGGCATCTCGATCGGTGTCTCGCGCCTGCTCGGGCTGTTGCTCTCCCAGGGGCTCGTCACCGCCTCGCGCTCGACCCCGGCGGCCGTGCTGGTCGCCGTCAACGACGAGGACTCACGCCCCACCTCGGTGGGCATCGCCACGGCGCTGCGGCAGCGCGGCATACCGTGCGAGGTGGCGCCCAAGCCGGCCAAGTTCGGCAAGCAGATCCGGTATGCCGAGCGGCGGGGAATCCCGTTCGTCTGGTTCCCGGGCGCGGCCGACGGCGGGGGAGACCAGGTCAAGGACATCCGCTCCGGCGACCAGGTCAACGCCGACGCATCCACCTGGCAGCCGCCTGCCGAGGACCTCAGGCCGCAGGTGACGGCGGGCGCAGACCCGAGTCCTTGAGCTCCAGCAGGGCCAGCGCGCGGATGACCGCGGGGTCACCGCGCCGCCACGCGCCGGTCGGGTCGTCGGAGACGTCGGCGATCTTGCGCATCGGCTGACGGGCCATGGCGCGCAACGCGAAGAGGTCGAGGTCTGCCGCCGCGTCGATGAAGCGCTGAGCCGCGCTGGCGCGGCGCACGAACCGGCCCCGCAGCAGCAGCCACACGAGCCCGACGATGACGATCGGCACGAGGGCGGTGACCCAGCCGAGCAGGTTCGCCAGCTTGGTCACGGAGTCGACGAGGTCGGTACCGGCCTGCTCGATCGTCGTGCCCGCACCCCCGGCCGTGCGGAAGGGGCCCGAGATGCGGTCGCCCACCAGCGGCACGTCGTTGACGGCGTCTCCCGCGCTGTTCATCTGGTCGCGGAACCCCGTGCCCGCGCTCTGCAGCTTCCGCCCCGGCGCGGCCAGTTCCATCGTCGTGTCGTGGACCAGGCGGCCCACCCAGGCCCACAGGCACACCCACGCCACCATGGCGACGTCGGCGAGGATCTGCATGGTGCGGCGGCCCGGCAGGTCTGCGTAGAGCTTCATGGCGCCTACACTCCCACCGTGCCTGCCACGACCGCGCTCCACCGGGCCGTGCAGGACTGGCTCGGTCACCTCCAGGTCGAGCGCGGCGCCAGTGACAACACGCTCAAGTCCTACCGGCGCGACCTCGCCCGCTACACGGCATACCTCGCCGGGCGTGGAGTGAACGACCCGGGCGACGTCACCGAGGCCCACGTCACCGACTTCCTCGCGGCCCTGCGCGAGGGCAGCGCCGACCACCCGCCCCTCGCGGCGTCGTCGGCGGCCCGCACCCTGGTCGCCGTGCGCGGGTTCCACAAGTTCCTCGCGCTCGAGGGCGAGGTGACCACCGACCCGGCCGCCGCGGTGAGCCCACCCAAGCCGCCCTCGCGGCTGCCCAAGGCGATCGGCATCGACGAGGTCGAGCGCCTGCTGGCCGCCGCCAGCCTAGGTGACACCCCGGTCTCGTTGCGCGACCGCGCGCTGCTCGAGGTCCTCTACGGCTGCGGCGCCCGCATCAGCGAGGCCGTCGGCCTCGACCTCGACGACATCGACACCGACGAGGGGGTCGTGCGGCTCTTCGGCAAGGGGCGCAAGGAGCGCATCGTCCCGCTTGGCTCGTATGCCGCGGCGGCACTGTCCGCCTACCTCGTGCGTGGGCGTCCGGCCCTGTCGACCGGAGGGAAGGGCGCGCCGGCGGTCTTCCTCAACCAGCGGGGGAACCGCCTGTCGCGCCAGTCGGCGTGGGCGGCACTGCGGCAGGCGGCCGACCGGGCCGGGCTCGCCGGACACCTGTCGCCGCACACGCTGCGGCACTCGTTCGCCACGCACCTGCTCGAGGGCGGCGCCGATGTCCGCGTCGTCCAGGAGCTGCTCGGGCACGCCTCGGTGACGACCACCCAGATCTACACGCTGGTCACCGTCCAACGGCTCCGCGAGGTCTATGCACAGGCCCATCCGCGCGCCCGCTGAGCAGAGCGCGAACCGGGCGAATCACGCTGATAGGGTCGGTGCGATCAGCGAGAGGCTGACCGACGAACGCCAGCGCACCGGGAGTGAAACGACAGTGGACCCTGAGGTGACCACGACCCCGATCCCGTCGGAGGTCCCCGCGGACGTCGCGTCGTCGACCAGCGACCGTCTGCCCGGCACGGAAGGTGCCGGAGCCGGCCAGATCGGGCCCACCGGGCGGCCGCTGCCCGACTTCCCCGAGCCGGCCAAGCTCGCCAGCCACGGCCCCGCGCGCATCATCGCCATGTGCAACCAGAAGGGTGGCGTCGGCAAGACCACGACCACCATCAACCTGGGCGCCGCGCTCGCAGAGGTGGGTCGCAAGGTGCTGCTCATCGACTTCGACCCCCAGGGCGCCCTGTCCGTGGGGCTCGGGGTGCGCGCCAACGAGCTCGACGTGACGATCTACAACCTGCTCGTCGAGCGCGGCCACGACGTGCGCGACGTCATCCAGCACACCACCATCGACGGCCTCGACGTCGTCCCGGCCAACATCGACCTGTCGGCCGCGGAGGTGCAGCTCGTCGGCGAGGTCGCCCGCGAGCAGATCCTGGCCCGGGTGCTGCGGCCCGTGCTCGACGACTACGACGTCATCCTCATCGACTGCCAGCCGTCGCTCGGCCTGCTCACCGTCAACGCGCTCACGGCCGCCCATGGCGTCGTGATCCCGCTCGAGACCGAGTACTTCGCGATGCGCGGGGTGGCGCTGCTCATCGACACCATCACCAAGATCACCGACCGGCTCAACCCGCGGCTGCAGATCGACGGCATCCTCGCGACGATGTTCGACTCGCGCACCAACCACTCGCGCGAGGTCGTCGCCAGCGTGGTCGACCACTTCGGCGACCAGGTGTTCCACACCGTCATCAGCCGCACGGTCAAGTTCCCCGACGCGTCGCTGGCGGCCGAGCCGATCACGACCTACGAGTCCTCGCACAGCGGTGCCGCGGCATACCGCCAGCTCGCCCGCGAGCTCATCGCGCGGGGCGGTGCGGCCTGACCGCCGTGACCGAGGTGGCTGCCGAGGTGCCCGAGGAGTCCGCACCCACGATCACGCCGGGAGGCGTTATCACCCGGCGGGGTTCGTCGACCCCGTTCGAGGTGCACCTCGACGTCTTCTCGGGGCCGTTCGAGCTGCTGCTCGGCCTCATCAGCAAGCACAAGCTCGACATCACCGAGATCGCCCTGGCCAAGGTCACCGACGAGTTCATCGCCCACATCAAGGCGGCGCAGGCGGCAGACACCGACTGGGACCTCTCGCAGGCCTCGGAGTTCCTGCTCATCGCCGCCACCCTGCTCGACCTCAAGGCGTCCCGACTGCTGCCGCAGACCGGTCCGCAGGACGAGGAGGACCTCGCCCTCATCGAGGCGCGCGACCTGCTGTTTGCCCGGCTGCTGCAGTACCGCGCGTTCAAGGACATCGCGTTCAACTTCGGTGAGCGGATGACGACGATCGGTCGGATGACCGCGCGGCAGGCCGGGATCGAGCCGCAGTTCGCCAAGCTGCTGCCCGAGCTGGTCATGGGCATCACGCCCGAGCAGCTGGCGATGATCGCGGCCAAGGCGATGACGCCGAAGGTGCCGCCGTCGGTCGGCCTGGACCACCTGCACGCCCCGCAGGTCAGCGTCCGCGAGCAGGCCGGCATCATCGGGCAGCGGCTGCGGCGGGAGCGGGTCACGTCGTTCCGCTCGCTCGTGGCCGACGCCGACAACACCCTCGTGATCGTCGCGCGGTTCCTCGCGCTGCTCGAGCTGTTCCGTGAGGCGGCGATCGCGTTCGAGCAGGCCGAGGCGCTCGGTGAGCTGACCGTGCGGTGGACCGGCGCGGACGACGGCGACATCGAGGTCAGCGACGAGTTCGACGAGGGCGACGCCGCCGGCGATGCCGACGATGGCGGCGCCAGCGAGACACAGGAGAACACCGACGATGAGTGAGCCGCAGGCGCAGGTCGAGGAGACCGCCCCCGACGAGGCAGTGCCGGAGGAGCAGATCGCCTTCGACGTGGGCGAGTTCCCGGGCGGTGCGCGCTCGGCCATCGAGGCGGTGCTCATGGTCGTCGACGAGCCGGTCACCGACGTGGCGCTGGCGTCGGCCCTCGAGCTGCCGGTGGAGGACGTGCGTGGTCACCTGGCCGAGCTGGAGGAGGAGTATGCCGCGCAGCAGCGCGGCTTCACCCTGCGCCAGGTCGCGGGTGGCTGGCGTGTGTACAGCCGCAGCGACTACGCGCCGGTGGTGGAGAAGTTCCTCCTCGACGGCCAGCAGGCCAAGCTGACGCAGGCGTCGCTGGAGACGCTCGCCGTCATCGCCTACCGCCAGCCGATCTCCCGCTCGCGGGTCAGCGCTGTGCGCGGCGTCAATGTCGACGGCGTGGTGCGCACCCTGCTCACCCGTGGGCTGATCGAGGAGCTGGGTGCCGAGGGTGAGGGTGGCGCCGTCCTCTACGGCACCACCGACTACTTCCTCCAGCGGCTCGGGCTCCAGTCGTTGGACGAGCTGCCAGCCCTGGCGCCATACCTCCCCGAGGTCGACGTGCTGGACGAGATCGCAGAACAGGGACGCGGATGACACCCCCGAAGAACCGCGGCAACGGCCAGCCGCGCCGCCCCTCCCGGCCCACGGCAGCCCGCCCGGGCAAGCCGGCCCGGCCCCAGCGCGGCGGCTCCGGCACGACCAAGCGCAGCCAGCCCACCCGCACGCCCCGCGAGGCACCCAAGCCGGACATCGACGTCCACGACCCCGACGGCATACGCCTGCAGAAGCTGCTCGCCGCAGCGGGGGTCGGCTCGCGCCGCGTCTGTGAGAACCTCATCGCCGACGGCCGCGTCGAGGTCGACGGGCAGATCGTGACCGAGCTGGGGGTGCGCATCCGCCCCGACCAGGTCGTCCACGTCGACGGCGTTCGGGTGCAGCTCGACGAGTCACGGCTCTACTTCGCGTTCAACAAGCCGCTCGGCGTCGTCACGACCATGAGCGACGAGCTGGGCCGCATCAACATCGGCGACTACGTCGGCAACCGCGAGCAGCGCCTGTTCCACGTCGGCCGGCTCGACGCCGACACCGAGGGCCTGCTCATCCTCACCAACGACGGCGACCTGGCGCACCGGCTCCAGCACCCGCAGTACGGCGTGCTCAAGACCTACCTTGCTCAGATCCCCGGTCCGGTGCCGCGCGACCTCGGCAAGCGCCTGCGCGAGGGCGTGCGGCTCGAGGACGGTCCGGCATCGGTCGACTCGTTCCGCGTCGTCGACTCCCAGCCGGGCAAGGCGCTGGTCGAGGTGGTCCTCCACGAGGGGCGCAAGCACATCGTGCGCCGCCTGCTGGACTCGGTCGGCCACCCCGTGATCTCGCTGGTGCGCACCCAGGTCGGCCCCATCCACCTCGGCGACACCAAGCCGGGCAAGATGCGCAAGCTCACGTCCAAGGAGGTCGGCGAGCTCTACTCGGCTGCTGGCCTGTGACGTCGGTCGATAGCCTTCGGGCGTGACCACCCGAGTTCGCATCGTCGGCACCGGCCTCATCGGCACCAGCCTGGGCATCGCCCTGAGCCGCGCCGGGTATGCCGTGTCGCTGAGTGACCCGTCGCCGACGGCGGCGGCACTGGCTCGCGACCTCGGTGCGGGTTCCGTTGCGGCGCAAGGCGATCCGGACGCGCCCGACCCTGACGTCGTGGTCGTAGCAGCACCGCCCGACGTGGCAGGTGGCGTGGTCGCGGACGAGCTGGCCGCGTGGCCGCGGGCAGTCGTGACCGACGTCGCGTCCGTCAAGGTCGCGGTGCTGGAGGACGTCCGTTCGCGCGGCGCCGACCTGAGCCGGTATGCCGGGTCGCACCCGATGGCAGGCCGCGAGCGTTCCGGTGCGGTCGCCGCCCGTGGCGACCTGTTCGACGGCCGGGCCTGGGTCGTCGTGCCGCACGAGGACTCCTCGCCCGAGGCGGTGGCCGCCGTGCAGGAGCTCGCGCAAGCCGCCGGGGGCACCGTGTCGACGATGAGCCCGGTCGAGCACGACGCCGCGGTCGCGGTCGTCTCACACGTGCCACAGCTTGCATCGTCCCTCGTCGCGAGCCGCTTGCGTGACCTCACCGATCCCGCAGTTTCGTTGTCAGGTCAGGGAATTCGCGACGTCACGCGGATCGCAGCCAGCGACCCGCAGCTGTGGACGCAGATCCTGGCCGGCAACGCGCCGGCGGTCCGCACCGTCCTGGCCGAGATGCGCGACGAGCTCGCGGAGGTGATCGGGGCGCTCGACGCACTCGCCGACGGTGACGGTGTCGGCGCCCGTGAGGTGCTGGCGCGCGTCGTGTCCCGCGGCAACGCCGGGCACGCACGGATCCCGGGCAAGCACGGTGCCGCGCCCACGGCATACACGGTCGTCACGGTGCTCGTCCCTGACGAGCCGGGCGAGCTCGCCCGCCTGCTCCACGACGTCGGCGACGCCGGCGTCAACCTCGAAGACCTCCACCTCGAGCACGGGCTCGGCCAGCCGTTCGGGCTCG
Source organism: Actinomycetes bacterium (assembly GCA_023420415.1). GTDB lineage: Bacteria > Actinomycetota > Actinomycetes > Actinomycetales > Dermatophilaceae > Pedococcus. The sequence continues at coordinate 35,393 of JAEZWF010000049.1, forward strand.
CCGAGGTCTCCGTGCTGCCCTCGGTGGCGGAGCGGCTGGGCGAGGAGCTGGAGTCGCGCGGGTGGAGGCTGCACGGCTGAGGCGCACTAGGCTGCTCCGCCATGAGTGCAGACCACCTGGTGATCGCCGTCGACGGACCCTCCGGCTCGGGGAAGTCCAGTGTGTCGCGCGCTGCGGCCCGTGCCCTCGGGGTCGGCTACCTCGACACGGGTGCGATGTACCGCGCCGTGACCTGGTGGTGTCTCGAGGAAGGTGTCGACCTCGAGGACCGCGACGCGGTGGCGCAGGCTGCGCGTGACATCCCGTTGGAGATGGGCACCGACCCGGCTACCCCCAGTGTCCGCGTGAGCGGGCGCGAGATCGAGGACGACATCCGCACCACCCGCGTCTCGGAGGTCGTCTCCAAGGTCGCCACGAACACCGCCGTGCGCCCGATCCTGCAACAGCTGCAGCGTGACCAGATCGACGAGGTCGCCGGACGCACGGGCGGTGTCGTGGCCGAGGGCCGTGACATCACGACGGTCGTGGCTCCTGACGCGGACGTGCGGGTCCTGCTGACCGCCAGTGTGGAGGCGCGGCTGCGGCGCAGGTCCAAGGAGCTGCACGGCGCAGACCACGACGACGCGGTGGAGGCGACCCGCGACCAGATCGTGCGGCGTGACGCAGACGACTCGACGGTGTCGGAGTTCACCGAGGCTGCGGAGGGCGTCACCCTGGTCGACACCTCCGATCTCGACTTCGAGCAGAGCGTCCAGGCGTTGCTCGACGTGGTGCGGCGAGTCGCGCCGGACAAGGTGCCCGCGTGAGCGTGCCCGCGTGGCGGACCCGCATCAACATGGTCGTGGGCTGGCCGCTCTTCCACGCCCTCTACCGGGTCGCGGTGGTCGGACGCGACCGCGTACCCCTCGACGGGCCGGTGGTGTTCGTCGCCAACCACGTCGGTGTGCTCGACGGCCCGATGCTGCCCGGGCTGGCACCGCGCCCGACCGCGGTGCTGGTCAAGCGGGAGATGTTCAAGGGGGTGCTGGGGTGGTTCCTGACCTTCATCGGCCACATCCCCGTGACCCGCGGCACCAGTGACCGCAAGGCGCTCATGGCGGCGGTCGAGGTGCTGCAGTCCGGGGGAGCGGTGGGCATCTTTCCCGAGGGTACGCGCGGTCGCGGCGACGTCGCCGCGGTGCAGCAGGGTGCCGCGTGGCTGGCGCAGCAGGGAGGCGCTCGGGTCGTGCCGGTCGCCTTCCTGGGCACCCGCGCAACCGGCGCGTCCAAGGGCTCGCTGCCGCGGCTGCGGACCCGGATGGTGGTCGAGTTCGGTGAACCGGTCGACCTCGGTGCCACACCCGGCGCCAGCGGTCGGGAGCGGCTCGCCACCGCCACCGAGCAGATCCGCGTCGCACTGGCAGACCACGTGCGCGCATCCCAACAACGGCACCAGGTGTTCCTGCCCGACGACGTCGGCTGAGACAATGACCGCCGACCACGCGGCATACCTGCTCGACCTGGTCGGCACCACCCACACACGAGACGCTTCGAGGACCACCGTGACCGAGCACCAGACCGACGACACCGCCGTCGAGCGCGCCCTGCGCGCCGGCCTGGAGGACTTCGACCTCAGCGACGAGGACCGCAAGCTGCTCGAAGAGGAGGCCGAGGGCAAGGGCCCCGGGTTCGAGGACGGACCGCGCCCGGTGGTCGCCGTCATCGGGCGACCGAACGTCGGCAAGTCGACCCTCGTCAACCGCATCCTCGGCCGTCGTGAAGCCGTCGTCGAGGACGTTCCCGGCGTGACCCGCGACCGCGTCGCCTACGACGCGGAGTGGGCCGGGCGCGAGTTCACCCTCGTCGACACCGGCGGCTGGGAGGTAGACGCCACCGGCATCCACCTGCGTGTCGCCGAGCAGGCGGAGATCGCCGTCGAGCTCGCCGATGTCGTGATGTTCGTCGTCGACGCCACCGTCGGTGCGACCGACGACGACGAGGCGGTCGTCAAGCTGCTGCGCAGGTCGGGCAAACCCGTTGTCCTGGTTGCCAACAAGGTCGACGACGAGCGCACCGAGGCCGATGCCGCGTCGCTGTGGAACCTCGGGCTCGGTCAGCCCTGGCCGGTCTCCGCTCTGCACGGGCGGGGCAGCGGTGACGCCCTCGACGCGCTGCTCGAGGTGCTGCCCGCCGTGTCGTCGGTCGGGGGTGCCTACCAGCGTGGCGGCCCGCGGCGGGTGGCCCTGGTCGGGCGTCCCAACGTCGGCAAGTCATCGCTGCTCAACAAGCTCGCCGGGTCCGAGCGCGTCGTCGTCGACAACGTCGCCGGCACGACCCGCGACCCCGTGGACGAGTACATCGAGCTGGCCGGCAAGACCTGGCGGTTTGTCGACACCGCCGGCATCCGGCGGCGGGTGCACCAGACGCGCGGCGCCGACTTCTACGCGTCGCTGCGGACGCAGACGGCGCTGGAGAAGGCCGAGGTCGCGGTCGTGCTCATCGACGCGGGCGAGTCGATCGCCGAGCAGGACGTGCGCGTCGTGCAGCAGGTCATCGACGCCGGCCGTGCGCTCGTCATCGCCTACAACAAGTGGGACACCCTCGACGAGGAGCGCCGCTACTACCTGGAGCGCGAGATCGAGCGCGAGCTCGTGCAGGTGCCGTGGGCCCCGCGCGTCAACATCTCCGCCAAGACCGGTCGCGCAGTCGAGAAGCTCGTGCCCGGACTGGAGAAGGCGCTCGACTCGTGGGACCAGCGGATCCCGACGGGGCGGCTCAACGCGTTCCTCGGCGAGATCGTGGCCGCGCACCCGCACCCCGTGCGCGGTGGCAAGCAGCCGCGGATCCTCTTCGCGACGCAGGCGTCGACGCGGCCGCCGCGGTTCGTGGTGTTCGCGTCGGGGTTCATCGAGGCGGGCTACCGACGGTTCCTGGAGCGCAAGCTGCGCGAGGAGTTCGGCTTCGAGGGCACGCCCATCGAGGTGTCGGTGCGCGTCCGGGAGAAGCGCCGCCGCAAGTGAGGTTCGCGCGCGGCATACCGATTTCAAGCGCGGGTATGCCGTGCGCTAATGTTTCGTTCGCTCCGCCGGGCCCTCGGGATGGTGGGGAAAGCCACGGGCTGTGGCGCAGCTTGGTAGCGCACTTGACTGGGGGTCAAGGGGTCGCAGGTTCAAATCCTGTCAGCCCGACTCGACGAAGGCCGGAAACCGCGAAGCGGTTCCGGCCTTCATCGTTATTGGGCGACCCGATGCTGGGAGCCAGGCGGCGAAGAGACAGCGGGGTTTGGCAATTGCGAACCTGGGTTTCCAATATCGACAACCCAGGTTCGCATCGGGATGGCCCGATGAGTTTGGCCCGGTCGCCGGGTCAGTGTGGTGTCCCACAACCACGGAGGTTCCTGTATGCGACTCCTGCTCACGTCCGGCGGCGTCACCAACGACAGCATCCGGGATGCTTTGGTCGACCTGCTTGGCAAGCCGGTCGAGGAGTCGAGCGCGCTGCTCGTTCCCACGGCGCAGTGGGGTCATCCCATGTGCGGGCCTACCTCGGTGCGCGGCTTTGTCACCGGCCGTCCGCCGTGGGGCGGCATGGCCACGCTGGGCTGGAAGTCCCTCGGCACACTGGAGCTCAGCGCCCTGCCGACCATCGGACGCGACCGGTGGGAGCCTTGGGTCAGGGAGACCGATGCGCTGCTCGTCGACGGCGGGGACGCCACCTACCTGACCCACTGGGTGCGCGAGTCTGGGCTGGTCGACGTGTTCCCATCCCTGCCCGACACCGTCTGGGTGGGCGTCAGCGCCGGCAGCATGGTGATGACGCCGCGGATCGGGGACGCGTTCGTGGAATGGCCGGACGCACCCGACGACCGCACCCTCGGTCTGGTGGAGTTCTCGATCTTCCCGCACCTCGACGTCTTTCCCACCAACACGATGGAGGAAGCCGAGAAGTGGGCGGCCACCATCGACGGTCCCTGCTACGTCATGGACGACCAGACCGCCATCAAGGTCACCGACGCCGGTGCCGAGGTGGTCTCCGAAGGACGATGGCACCGCCTCGACGCTCGAGCCTGACAACAGGCCGAACGCGGACTCGCTGGCTACGGTGAACGGCATGTGGAAGGGCAGCTGGCTGATCCCCGTCCTGACCGGCGCCGCGGTGCTGGTCACCGGGGTCGCCATCGCGGTGCAGGCCCACGCTCAGGGCGGATGGTTCGCCTACTCGTCCGACAAGCGGATGTCCGGTTCGATCGTGCGCTTCGTCACCGACCGTGAGCTCGCGGGCTGGGTCATCGCGGTGCTCGGACTGGTGTTGGTCGCCGCAGCGGTCGGCTACCACGCGGGCCTGCGCCGCGCAGCCGGGGCGGCAGGTGGCGAACCAGGCCTTGGCCGTGATGGTGAAGGGCGCGTCGGGTAGCGCTCCACGGCAGGCAGCGTCGAGCCGGCGACGTCCGGGGTCGTCGCGCGAGTCGACACAGGCGCCACAGGGGCCGACGCCCACGGTGTACGGCTCCCACTCCTCGAAAGTCACGAACCGCGAGGTCACCTTGAGGGCGCCCTCGTTCACGTCACCCAGCCCGGCGTCACGGAACACGGATCCGAGCTCGCCCTCCGAGGTGCCGACCTGACCGCGCCCACCGGTCACCATCGGCCGAAACGAAGAAGCCCGTGAGTCGAAGAGTCCGCCTCAGCGTGCGCCCGGTCAAGCGGCATACGCTGCGACGCATGAGGTTCCGCGCGCAGCTCGAGGCCACCGGCGGCAACACGACCGGCTTTCGTGTGCCCGACGAGGTCGTGGCAGACCTTGCCGGTGGCAACCGTCCCAAGGTCACCGTCACGGTGAACGACCAGAGCTGGCGCTGCAGCATCGCCCGCATGGGCGGCGAGTTCTGGCTCGGCGTGAGCGCAGCCAACCGCGAGCTGACCGGAGCCAGCGCCGGCAACACCTACGACGTCGACGTCGAGCTCGACACCGCGCCCCGCACCGTCGACGTCCCGCCCGACCTCGCGGCGGCCCTTGCCAAGGACCAGCAGGCACGGGCTGCGTTCGACGCGCTCTCGTACAGCCACCAGCGCCAGCACGTCGAGGCGATCGCCGGCGCCAAGAAACAGGAGACCCGCCAGCGGCGCATCGACAAGACGCTCGCCATGCTCCGCGGCGAAGCCTGAAGGTCAGGCCCTGACCGCGGCGATCCCGGTGGCGATCCGGTCGACCGCCTCGCGCAGGATATCCGGCGACGTGCCGAAGTTGAGCCGTGCGTGCCCCGGCCCGCCGAACCCGAATGCCGGTCCCGAGTGCAGCGCGACCCGACCGTGCTCCAGCAGCGCCGCCGCCGGGTCGTCGCCCAGCTCGAGGATGCCCGTGAAGTCGAGCCACGCGAGGAACGTCGCCTCCGGCGGCCGGTACGCCACTCCCGGAAGCCGTTGCGCCACAAGGGTTTCCAGTAGTCGGCGGTTCTCGTCCAGCCCGACCAGCAGGGCATCGAGCCACTCGCCACCCTCGAGGTATGCCGCCGACTGGGCGATGACGCCGAGGTGGCTCGCGCCATGGGTCACCTCCTCGGGCACCTGGCGCAGGTCCGCCATCGCCTCAGGTCCGGCGACCGCGATGGCGGCCTTGAGCCCGGCGAGGTTGAACGCCTTCGACGCCGACAGCACGCTCACCGCCCGAGAGCCCGCGTCGAGCGCGACCGCCGGAGTGAAGGTCGCCCCGGCCGGCACGAGCGGCGCGTGGATCTCGTCGACGACGACCCGCACGGCATACCGGTCCGCCAGCTCGAGCGCGGCCGCCAGCTCGGCGGCCGTGTGCACCGTCCCCGTCGGGTTCTGGGGAGAGCACAGCAGGTATGCCGCCCGCTCACCTTCCGCGGTCGCCGCACCGAACGCCCGCTCGAGGCCCGCGAGGTCGAGCCGCCCGTCAGGCCCGAGCGGTGCCTCGACCACGCGACGACCCATGCTGGTGACGAACTGGAAGTAGGGCGGGTAGACGGGGGAGTTGACCACGACCGGACCACCGGGATCGGTGAAGAGGCGCAGTACCTCGACCACCCCCAGCATCACGTCGGGCACGAGCGACATCGCGGCCGGCTGCGGCGACCAACCCCAGCGCTCCCCGGCGAACGACGCCAACGCCTCGAAGAAGTCCTGCGCCCACGGGTAACCCGTGTCGCCGGACTCCGTCGCGGCCAACACCGCCCGGCGCACGGCCGGCGCGGGGACGACGTCCATCTCGGCCACCCACAACGGCAGCACGTCCGGGTCGTAGAGGCGCCACTTGACGCTGCGCCGTTCCCGCAACCGTTCCAGACCAGGACCGAGCAGGGGGTTGTCCATGGCAGCGACCTTACGGGCGCGGCCTGCCGATCCGCGCCGGGGTCGGGCCGTTAGGCTGCGGACGTGGTGGAACGCGCGGACCGGGCTGTCAGCGACCGCGGACCGACGACGGACCGCATCTTCACCATCCCCAACGTCTTGTCGTTCCTGCGGCTCGTCGGCGTCCCGATCTTCCTGTGGGCCATCCTCACCGAGCACGACGTCATCGCGTTGCTGACGCTGATGGCCTCGGGCATCAGCGACTACCTCGACGGCAAGATCGCGCGCCGCTTCGGGCTGGTGTCGCGCATCGGCGAGCTGCTCGACCCGCTCGCCGACCGCCTCTACATCGCCACGACGCTCTTCGGTCTCGCCTGGCGCGAGATCATCCCGTGGTGGCTCGTCGCGCTGCTGGTCGGTCGTGAGCTGCTGCTCGCGGTGGTCCTGGCCATCATCCGCCGCTACGGCCAGGTCGGGCTCCCGGTGCACTTCGTCGGCAAGGCCGCCACCTTCAACCTCCTCTACGCCTTCCCGCTGCTGCTGCTCGGCGACGGCACGAGTGCGTTCGCCCGGTGGGCCGAGCCGATCGGGTGGGCGTTCGCCTGGTGGGGCACGGTCCTGTACTGGGTCGCCGGCGTGATGTACATCGTCCAGGCCCGCCAGGTGGCGGTCGCGCACCGCTCCGTGCCGGCCGGGGGCTGAGTCGTGCCCACGTCGCACCGTTCCGAGCCCACCCCGGCCACCCGGCCGGGGCGCCGGGTCGACGAGTCGATGACGCTGCTCACCTCGATGATGGAGCGCCCCCTCGACCCCGGGTATGCCGCCGCGGCGCAGCGTCGTGAGGCCGCCGGCCTGCCCGCGAGCACGGGGGTGCGAACTCCGGTCGTCGTCGCGGCCATGGTGGTGGTCGGGCTCCTGCTGACCCTCGGTGCAGTGCAGCTGCGGGCCCCGTCGAAGAACGTCGCGCAGGCGCGCACCGACCTCGTCGAGCGCATCGAGGCACGCCGCGCTGCCGCCGACAAGCAGGACGCGAACCTGCGCGCGCTCCAGGCCCAGGTCGCCCAGCTCCAGGCCGCGGCGCTGGGCTCGGGCGGGTCGGACCTCAAGGAACGCCTCGCCACGCTGGAGCTGGCGGCCGGGGCAACCGAGGTGACGGGGCCCGGCATACGGGTCACCCTGGACAACGCCGACGCGGGCGACAACAGCGCCGACGGTGACCCACGCACCAACCCCCAGAACGACAACGGCAAGGTCGTCGCCAAGGACGTGCAGGTCGTCGTCAACGGGTTGTGGGAGGCCGGGGCCGAGGCGATCTCGATCAACGGCCAGCGACTGACCTCCCGTTCGGCCATCCGGTTCGCGGGGGAGGCCATCCTCGTCAACTACCGGCCGCTGACCCGCCCGTACACAATCAGCGCAGTCGGGGACGGCACCAACCTCGAGGCCGAGTTCGCCGACACCAGCGCGGGCGCCTACACGCGCGCGTTGCAGGACAACTACGGCATCCGTGTTTCCATGGAGACCGCCAAGGACCTGAGGTTGCCGGCGGCCACCTCGCTCACGCTCACCAACGCGACGACACCCAGCAAGCGCACCCCGACCACCCCGGAGACCCCGTGATACCCCTCATCGGCCTCATCGGCGGCGTCGTGATCGGCCTCGTGTGGGGCCCTGACGTCCCGGTGGCCCTGCAGCCCTACCTGCCGATCGCCGTGATCGCCGCCCTCGACGCCGTCTTCGGTGCGGTGCGTGCGGTGCTCGACGGCATCTTCAACGACAAGGTGTTCGTCGTCTCCTTCCTGGCCAACGTCGTCGTGGCGGCGTTCATCGTCTTCCTCGGCGACCAGCTCGGTGTCGGGTCGCAGCTGTCGACCGGAGTCGTCGTCGTCCTCGGCGTGCGGATCTTCTCCAACGTCGCGTCCATCCGTCGTCACCTCTTCAAGGCGTGAGCCATGGCTGAGGAGCCACGCAGGGACGAGCCACCGAAGAACGAGCCACCGAAGGGCGAGCTGGCGAACGATGGGACGCCGAAGAAGGCGTCGCAGCCATCGGTCGAGGGCGTCTCGGCGTGGAAGCGGCTGGCCCGGATGTCGCGCCCCCGCGCGACTCGCGCCAACGCCTTCGCGGCCCTCCTCGCGATCGGGCTGGGCTTCGCCATCGCGACGCAGGTGCAGCAGACCAACAACAGCGGCCTCGACGAGCTGCGCGAGGACGAGCTGGTGCGCATCCTCGACGACGTCAGCCAGGAGCAGGACCGGCTCACCACCGACACCCGGGCCCTGGAGATCACCCGGGACCGGCTGCTGTCCGGTGCCGACACCAGTGCGGAGGCACTCAAGGCGGCCCAGGACCGGCTCGACACCCTTGGCATCCTCACCGGCACGAGCCCGGCCAGCGGACCCGGCATCGTCATCACCATCACCGACCCGGACAACAAGGTGACCGGCGCTCGCCTGCTCGATGCGTTGCAGGAGCTGCGCGACGCCGGGGCGGAGGCCGTGCAGATCAACGACGTCCGGGTCGTGGCCGACACGTGGTTCGAGGACGTGGACGGCAGCATCGAGGTCTCGGGGCAGAAGATCAGCGCGCCCTACACCATCCGCGCGATCGGTGACAGCGCCACGATGGCGTCGGCCATGGACATCCCCGGAGGGGTCACCGAGTCCATCCGTCGCGACGGGGCGAACTCCACCACAAGGCAGTCCGAGAAGGTCGAGATCACCGCGTTGCACACCGTCGGAGAGGCTCGTTACGCTCGGCCCGTCCCGGCGCGATCCAACTAGGGCTCGCGCGTCGACGCACCCACCGACCGAGGAGCACGATGAGCGAGCTGGAGTACCCCGAGGACCTGCGCTACACCGCCGAGCACGAGTGGGTGCGCGAGGGTGACGACGGCGTGGTCCGCATCGGCATCACCTCCTTCGCCCAGGACTCGCTCGGTGACGTGGTCTACGTCAGCCTCCCCGCTGTCGGCGACACGGTCGCGGCCGGCGACTCGTGTGGCGAGGTCGAGTCGACCAAGTCGGTGAGCGACCTCTACGCCCCACTCGACGGCGAGGTCACCGCGGTCAACTCGTCCCTCGAGGCGACGCCCGAGCTGGTCAACACCGACCCCTACGGCGAGGGCTGGATGTACGAGCTGCGCCCCGGCGACACCGGCGCCCTCGACGGGCTCCTGGACGTCACGGCATACCGGACCCAGCTGGGCTGAGCACGGGCAGCGCCCGCCCCGGCGCAATCGCCTGCGGACTGTCGCAGGCGTCGCCTAGGGTGTGTGCTTTGCTAGACGTGGGCGACGAATGCAGGACGAGGAGGCACGAGCCATGAGTGGCAACGAGAACCCGGCGGACGACGTGGCGCGCGAGCCTGCGGACAACGCGGGGCAGGCGCCGCGGCAGCCCGAGCCCACGACGATGCGGCTGCCCGGCATCAACGACCTCGAGCAGGTCGACACCAGCGCCGAGCCCGACCTCGCCCTGAGCAAGGCCGACCAGGCCACCGTCGACGCCCTGCGTCCGGGCACCGCGCTGCTGGTGGTCCTGCGGGGCCCCAACACCGGCGCGCGGTTCCTGCTCGACGACGACGAGGTCAACTCCGGCCGCCACCCGGACAGTGACATCTTCCTGGACGACGTGACCGTGTCGCGCAAGCACGCCACGTTCCGCCGGGAGGGCGACACGTTCGTGGTCCGCGACGTCGGCTCGCTCAACGGCACCTACGTCAACCGTGAGCGCATCGACGAGGCGACCCTGCAGACCGGTGACGAGGTCCAGATCGGCAAGTTCCGGCTCGTCTTCTACGCCGGCAAGGCCTGATCCGCGCACGTGGCCGCCCGCTCGAGCCGTTCGTCGATGACGATCGGTGCCGTCCTCGCCTCGGTCCAGGACGACTTCCCGGACGTCTCCATCTCCAAGATCCGGTTCCTCGAGGCCGAGGGCCTGCTGACACCGGAGCGCACCGCGTCCGGTTACCGCACCTACTCGGCTGCCGATGTCGAGCGGCTCCGCTACATCCTCACCGCGCAGCGTGACCACTTCTGGCCGCTCAAGGTGATCCGTGAGGCCCTCGACGCGATGGACCGTGGCCTCACGCCGGCCAGGGGCGACGGCGAGGGTATGCCGCGTCCGTCGGTTCCCGCGGTCGCTCCCGACGCGGACGTCCCCGACGCGGCCGACCTGGCGCCGGGGGAGTCGTTGCGTCTCACCGCCGGCGAGCTCGCCGGCGCGAGCGGCCTGGAGGAGAACGTGCTGGGCGAGCTCCAGACGTTCGGCCTGGTGCGACCCGACGACTCCGGCCACTTCGACGAGGCGGCGCTGCGGGTCGCGACCGCGGCCGGCGCCCTCGCGGCATACGGCGTCGAGCCCCGGCACCTGCGCCCGTTCCGGACGGCCGCCGACCGGGAGATCGGCCTGGTGCAGCAGGTGGTCTCGCCGCATCGGGGGCGGGCCAAGGGGGGCAAGGGCGCCGGCGGCGACGACCCGACGCTCGAGGTGCTGCGCCTGTGCATCGCCCTGCACACCGCGCTCGTCAGAGACGGTCTCGGACGAGCCTGATCCGCCTGCGCCGCGGCCCCGGATGCGAGGTACCGTGGCGGGGTGAAGGTTCTGGATGTTCTCGGAGTGCGGGTCGAGATGCCGACCAACCACCCGATCGTGCTGCTGCGCGAACGCGACGGCGACCGCTACCTGCCGATCTGGATCGGTGCCGCGGAGGCGACCGCGATCGCGTATGCCCAGCAGGGCATCGAGCCGCCGCGGCCGCTCACCCACGACCTGCTGAAGAACGTGATCGAGGGGCTGGGTCACCGGCTCACCGAGGTGCGGATCGTCGAGTTGAAGGACGGTGTCTTCCACGCCGCCCTCGTCCTTGACGACACCACCGAGATCTCGTCGCGGTCCTCGGACGCCATCGCCCTCGCGCTGCGCACCGGCACGACCATCGTCACCGGTGAGTCGCTGCTCGAGGAAGCCGGGGTGGCGATGTCCGCGGAGGAGGACCCGGAGGACGAGGTGGAGCGGTTCAAGGAGTTCCTCGACCACGTCTCGGCCGAGGACTTCGAGACCAAACCGGGCGAAAGCGGCCCCGAGGGCTGAGTGTCCGAGCACGAAGGCTGACCCTCAACTGAAGATTGACTGTTGCTGTCGGTGGCGCGACACGCCGAAGCCGCAAGGTCGAGTGGTTGTTGACCTGCGCAGATGCGCGCCCGTACCGTCGACGCAGACTTGGTAATGCTGTGGGTGTAGTTACACCCGTCGATGCAATGGCTTTGAACCAAATGGAGGTGAACGCAGTGACCCCGAGCAACGAGGCTCGCGACGGCCACACGAGCGTGCCGGTGGCCGCCCAGGGGCTGTTGTTCACGGACGACCTGCCCGAGCTGAGCGAGGACGCCGGCTACCGCGGTCCGACCGCGTGCAAGGCGGCCGGGATCACCTACCGCCAGCTCGACTACTGGGCCCGCACCGGTCTGGTCGAGCCGTCGGTCCGTGGCGCGACCGGCTCCGGCACCCAGCGCCTCTACGGGTTCCGCGACATCCTCGTCCTCAAGGTCGTCAAGCGGCTGCTGGACACCGGCGTATCGCTGCAGCAGATCCGCGCCGCCATCCAGCACCTGCGCGACCGCGGCGTCGACGACCTCGCCCAGATCACGCTGATGAGCGACGGTGCGTCGGTCTACGAGTGCACCTCCGCCGACGAGGTCATCGACCTGGTCCAGGGCGGCCAGGGCGTCTTCGGCATCGCCGTCGGCCGCGTCTGGCGCGAGGTCGAGGGTTCGCTGGCCGAGCTGCCGAGCGAGCGTGCCGACGACGAGGCACCGGCTGCCCACCCCGATGACGAGCTCAGCGCTCGGCGCGCGGCCAAGCTCGCCTGACCAGGCGGCATACCCGACTGTCACTGACGGCCCGCTTCCCGGGAGGGAGGCGGGCCGTCATGTATTCTTGGCCTGCTGACAATCCCGTGCGGGAGAGCCCCCGCGTGACCGGTCACCGGACGCGACGGGGCGCCGAAGGGGCAAACTCCCCGGAACCTCTCAGGCGCCAGGACTGCACGGGTCAGGCACCTCTGGAGCGGTCCGCCGTGACAGATGGGGAGGCGTTCGGAGCACTCGACTTCAGGAGCCTCATGTCCCCGCGCACCAGCACCGCACTGCCCGAGTTCGCCGGCCGCCACATCGGCCCCGGAGACGACGACATCACCGCCATGCTGGAGGTCGTCGGGCACGACTCGCTCGAGTCGCTGATTGACCACGCCATCCCGGGCGCCATCCGCTCGGACGTGCCGTTGCGCGTCGACCCGGCCGTCTCGGAGAACGCGGTCGTGGAGGAGCTGCGCGGCCTGGCCGCCCGCAACCAGGTCTTCACCTCGATGATCGGGCTCGGCTACTACGGCACCATCACGCCCGCGGTGATCCAGCGCAACGTCCTGGAGAACCCGGCCTGGTACACCGCGTACACGCCGTACCAGCCGGAGATCTCCCAGGGCCGGCTCGAGGCACTGCTCAACTTCCAGACGGTGGTCAGCGACCTGACCGGTCTCGACACCGCCGGTGCCTCGCTGCTCGACGAGGGCACGGCGGCTGCCGAGGCGATGACGCTGATGCGCCGCTCGAGCAAGGCGGCCCAGGACGCCGTGCTGCTCGTCGACCGGCACGTGCTGCCGCAGACGATCGCCGTGATGCAGACGCGGGCCAACCCCCTCGGGCTCACCGTCGTCGTGGCCGACCTCGACGGCGTCGACTCGGTGGAGGCGCTGCGGGCGGCTGCTGGTGACCGCGACGTCTTCGGCGTGCTCGTGCAGTACCCGGGCGCCGACGGCGAGCTGCGCGACTGGCGCGCGCTGGCCGGGGCCGCGCACGAGGCCGGCGCGCTGGTCACCGCCGCCGCCGACCTGCTGGCCCTCACCCTGGCGACCGCGCCGGGGGAGTGGGGCGCCGACATCGCGGTGGGCACCAGCCAGCGGTTCGGGGTGCCGATGGGCTTCGGCGGTCCGCACGCCGGCTACATGAGTGTGCGCAGCGGGCTCGAGCGGTCGCTGCCCGGTCGTCTCGTCGGCGTCAGCGTCGACACCGAAGGCGCCCCCGCCTACCGCCTGGCGCTGCAGACGCGCGAGCAGCACATCCGGCGCGAGAAGGCGACCTCGAACATCTGCACCGCGCAGGTGCTGCTTGCCGTGATGGCGTCGATGTATGCCGTGTACCACGGCCCGCAGGGTCTGGCCGCCATCGCGACCCGGGTCCACGGTCACGCCCGCACTCTCGCCGAGGGACTGCGGGCCGGCGGCGTCGAGGTCACGACGCAGCACTACTTCGACACGGTGACGGTGTCCGTGCCGGGGCGGGCCGACGAGGTCGTGGAGCAGGCGGCCCAGCGGGGCGTCAACGTGTGGCGCGTCGACGCCGACCACGTGTCGATCAGCGTCGACGAGACCACCGACCTGCGCCACCTCGAAGCCGTCTGGGGTGCGTTCGGCGTGACCGGACCGGCCGAGGTCACCGTTGCGCCACCGCAGTGGCCGACCGAGCTCGTCCGCACGAGTGAGTACCTCACGCACCCGGTGTTCAGCAGCCATCACAGCGAGACGTCGATGTTGCGCTACCTGCGCCGGCTCTCCGACCGCGACTTCGCGCTCGACCGCGGCATGATCCCGCTGGGTTCGTGCACCATGAAGCTCAATGCGACCACGGAGATGGCCGCCGTCACGTGGCCCGAGTTTGCGCACCTGCACCCGTTCGCACCCGCCACCCAGAGCGAGGGCATCCGCAGCCTCATCGACGACCTGTCGGCCTGGCTGTGCGAGATCACCGGGTACGACGCTGTGTCGCTGCAGCCGAACGCCGGCTCGCAGGGCGAGTTCGCCGGCCTGCTCGCGATCCACGCCTACCACGAGGCGAACGGCCAGTCGCAGCGCCGGATCTGCCTGATCCCGGCCTCAGCTCACGGCACCAACGCCGCGAGCGCGGTCATGGCCGGGATGAAGGTCGTCGTGGTCAAGACCGCGCCCGGTGGCGACGTCGACATGGACGACCTGCGCGCCAAGGTCGACCAGCACCGTGACGACCTCGCGGCGATCATGGTGACCTACCCGTCCACGCACGGCGTCTTCGAGGACACCATCACCGAGCTGTGCGGCCTGGTCCACGACGCCGGCGGCCAGGTCTACGTCGACGGCGCCAACCTCAACGCGCTTGTGGGGCTGGCCAAGCCGGGCAAGTTCGGTGCCGACGTCTCGCACCTGAACCTGCACAAGACGTTCTGCATCCCACACGGCGGCGGTGGCCCCGGTGTCGGTCCGGTCGCGGTGCGTTCCCACCTGGCTCCGCACCTGCCCAACCACCCGCTGGCCGCCGAGGCCGGTCCCGAGACGGGTGTCGGTCCGATCTCCGCGGCACCGTACGGCTCGGCGAGCATCCTGCCGATCTCGTGGGCGTACGTGCGCCTCATGGGCGGTGCGGGACTCACCCGCGCGACGCAGGCCGCGATCCTGAACGCCAACTACATCGCGACCCGCCTTCGCGAGCACTACCCGGTCCTGTATGCCGGTCACGACGGAATCGTGGCCCACGAGTGCATCCTCGACCTGCGCGACCTCACCAAGCGCAGTGGTGTGACGGTGGACGATGTCGCCAAGCGGCTCATCGACTACGGCTTCCACGCCCCGACGATGTCGTTCCCGGTGGCGGGGACGCTGATGGTCGAGCCGACCGAGAGCGAGGACCGCTACGAGATCGACCGGTTCTGTGACGCGATGATCGCGATCCGGGGCGAGATCGCGGCGGTCGAGTCCGGTGAGGTGGCGCTGGCCGACAGCATGCTGCGCAATGCCCCGCACACCGCGAAGGCACTGGCCGGCAAGTGGGAGTACCCGTACGAGCGCTCCGACGCGACCTTCCCGGTCGGTGTGGAGGCGGCGGACAAGTACTGGCCGCCCGTGGCACGCATCGACGGTGCCTACGGCGACCGCAACCTCGTCTGCTCGTGCCCGCCGCCAGAGGCGTTCGAGGGCTGAGCGCGGGCCCGGCCGTTGGCGGCAGCTATGCGGCGGGGTCGTCGGCCACGCTGACGGTGCGGACCGTGGAGCCGTGCTCGGTCTTGGTCACCAGCACCTGGCTGGTGATGCGGGTCCGCAGCTCGGCGACGTGGCTGACGACGCCGACGGCACGGCCGCCTTCACGCAGCCCGTCGAGGACGTCGAGCACCTGCTCGAGGCTCTCGTCGTCGAGGGTGCCGAACCCCTCGTCGACGAAGAGGGTCTGCAGGTCGAAACCTCCGGACTCCTCACGGACTGCGTCGGCGAGCCCGAGCGCCAGGGCCAAGGAGGCCATGAACGACTCGCCGCCTGACAACGACGTCGTCGCCCGGGCCTGACCGGTCCACAGGTCGAGCACTTCGAGGCCGAGACCGCTGCGAGCGCCCCGGGCGGCGAGTCCGTCGGTGTGCCGCAGCCGGTACCGCCCGTCGCCCATGGCGGACAGGCGTTCGTTGGCCAGGTCGGCGACCTTCTCGAGCCGGGCCGCGAGGACGAACGCCGACAGTCGCATCCGCAGCTCGTTGTTCGCGCCCTGCCCCGTGATGGTGTCGGCGAGCTCGCGGAGCACCTCGTGGCGCGCGGCGCGCGCGCCCAGCTGCCCGCAGAGGTCGACGATGCTGGTCCTGGCTCGACGGATCGAGGCCAGGCTCGCCCGCACCAGGGCATCGGTCGTCGTTGCCTGGCTCAGCGCCGATGCCGCCTCGCCAGCGGCCAGCTCGAGCGACCCGACGTCCGGCTCCGGCTGCTCCAGCGCCTCGGTGACGGCCTCCTCGGCGAGCGTCGCGGTGGCCACGGCACGGGCGCGGTCGCGGGCAGCCACGGCCTCCTTGAGCTGACGCGTCTCGTCCGCTGACAGCTGGCCCGCCCGAGCCTGCTCGACATCGTCAAACCCGTTGTCCTGCAACGACTCGCGCACGGCGGATTCGGCCTCAGCCAGGTCGGCAGCGGACTTCTCCACGGCCACGAGCGCTTCCCGATGGGCACTCAGGTCCCGCTTCGTCCCCTCATGGCGGGTGCTGGCCGCCGTGACCTGGTCGGCGAATGGTCGGGCGTCATCGGGCTCGTCGAGCGGTCCGCACGGGCACAGCGTCGCGTGGTCGTCCAATGCTGCCGAGACCGCGGCACGCTCGCGTGCGCTGTCCTGCTCGGCGCCGTCGGCCGCAGCCAACGCCACGGCGGCCGTCTCCCGCAGCGAATTGATCTTGGCGTCGTGTTGCTCGATGGCGGCGTCGAGCGAGGCAAGGTCGGCCTGCCGCGCAGGGAGCCTCTCCGCGGTGACCGTGAGGGCCTCGACAGCCCGGCGACGGGCCTGCAGCGCATCGTGGAGGGTCTCAGCGTCGTCGTCGGTGTCGGCGAGCTCGTCGCCACGTTGGGCGATGGTGGCCTCGAGACCGCGGATCACCGAGAGCAGGTCGGTGGCCGCAGCACGCGCCCGCTGCCAGGTGTCCTCGGCGTCGGCCACCTGCTCGGCGGTGACCTGCTGACCGCCGGCGGCGGGGTGCGGGTGCTCACTGGCGCCACACACCGGGCAGGGGGAGCCGTCCTCGAGCCGGGCGGCGAGCTCGCCGGCCATGCCGTCGAGCCTTGCCTCACGCAGGTCGAGGTAGACGGCCCGCGCTTCCTGTTCGACGGACACGAGCTCGCTGTGCAGCCGCTGCTTGGTTGCAAGGGTGGCGGTGTCGGCGTCCTGGGCCGTGCGCAGGGCGTGCTTGCGCGCCATCACCTCGACGGCCTGCCGGGCGGTGGGGAGCGCCGCCTGCGCCGCTGCGGCCTCGTCGACCTCGGTCACCACCTCGGCGCGCCGCGCGCGGGCGGCGCCCAGCTCTTCCACCGCCTGGTCCAGCAGGTGCCCAGCCTTTCGCGCCGTGGCCGTGGCGTCCCGGTGGGCACCGAGTGCCCGGTCGAGACGCGCGACGGCTCCGGCGGCATCGTGCAGGTGAGTGCTGGCCGACTCGAGCCGGTCGAGCTGGCCGGCGAGGCCGTCGGCCGTGAGGTCCGCGACACCCAGCGACGCGGTGGCGACCGACGCCGTCTCGAGCGCGGTCCGAGCCTGGGCCAGGGCAGCGGCGGCGCGGTCGAGGGCCTTGAGCTCGCCGGCCAGGGAGGCGGCTCGTGCCGCGACCTCCAGCCGGTCGACCGCGCCGGCGTGCTCGGCCGCGGCGGCGTCCAGCCGGGTGAGCGAGGCGGCCGCCTGACGCCCCCGTGCCTGCGTTGTCGCGAGACCGCGCGCACCGGCCAGCGCGCTCGACGCAGCCTCGGCCCCAGCCTTGGCGTCGTCGAGCGCCGCCAACGACTCTGCTGCGGCCCGTTCGAGGGCTGCGACGACTTCGTCCAGCCGTGACGGCACGTCGGCCGGCGCCAGGTCGACGAGTGGTGCTTGATCTTCCATGCCAATCTCGTTGTCCAGCAACGGAACTGGAGCTGAAGCCAGGTGTTCGGTCACCATCGTGAGGTGGGTCCGCAGCTCACGTCGCGCCTCGTCGAGGGCAGCCCCGGCCTGCTTGCGCTGCTCGACGAACCACTCCTCGATGCCGACGAAGCCGGCCACGTCGAAGAGCCGCTCGAGCAGCCCCCGCCGTTCCTCGGGCGTCGCGCGCAGGAACGTCGCGAAGTCACCCTGCGGCAGCAGCACGACCTTCGCGAACTGGGCCAACCCCATGCCCAGCACGTCGTCGATGACCTCGGCGATCTCGTCGTGCCGTGTGCTCAGCGACTCCCAGTCACCGTCGCGCAGCTCCGACAGCTGGGCCTTGGCCGGCACCGACACCTCGCCCTTGCCGCGTGCCTTGGGGCGCCGGAACTCCGGGGAGCGCTCCACCCGCAGCCGCCGACCTGCGGCAGTCAGCTCCAGCGTGACCGACGGCACCACGCCGCGGTCCGCGTGGTCGCTGTGCAGCCCCTTCTTGGTGCGCGCCCCGGGGACGTCGGCATAGAGCGCGAAGCAGATGGCGTCGAGCAGGCTGGTCTTGCCCGCACCGGTGGCCCCGCGGATGAGGAAGATCCCACCCTCGGCGACGGCGTCGAGGTCGACTTCCGCGGTGGCGGCGAAGGGCCCAAAGGCCGTGACCGTGAGGCGATGAAGTCTCATGCGACACCTCGGGCGGCAGAGGTATGCCGCGTGCTCGCCTGGTCAGCGACGCGCCCCTCGTCGTCGCGGGAGCCGCGGTCGAGACGGACGGCCTCGACCGCTTCGGCGACGAGCGCACGCTCGTCGTCCGTCGCGGCATACCCGCCTCGCACGTGCCCGAGGAAGTCGCAGCAGACGTCGACAGGGTCGGCCGCAGCGGTGCGTTCGACGTAGCTGCGGACCGGCACCGCGGCGCCCTGCGGGTCGAACTGGAGGACGAGGGTGTGGGCGAACCGGCGGCGCAGCTGTTCCATCGCACCGAGCGGGCGCACCGGGTCGGTGAGGGTGACCTGGCAGTAGGCGTTCTCGGCCCAGGTGAGGGTGGGGTCGAGCAGCAGGGCGTCGAGGTCGCCACGCAGGACCGCGAGCTGGCGGTGCACCGGTGCCGGAACCTCCTCGACGCTCAGGCCAGACGCGTCGAGGTCCACCAGCCAGGAACCCTTGGTGTGACGGTGCTCGCTGAACGACATCGCCACGGGTGAGCCGCTGTAGCGGACCGCCTCCGAGACCTGCTGGCGGCCGTGGAGGTGACCCAGGGCGGCATACCCCACCCCGTCGAAGATCGACGGGTGCACGGCGCTCACGCCACCCACCGAGATGTCACGTTCGGACTCGCTCGTGGCCCCACCGGTGACGAAGGCGTGGGCCATGACGACCGAGGGCAGTCCGTGGG
Source organism: Actinomycetes bacterium (assembly GCA_023420415.1). Classification (GTDB taxonomy): domain Bacteria; phylum Actinomycetota; class Actinomycetes; order Actinomycetales; family Dermatophilaceae; genus Pedococcus. Next base: position 54,507 of record JAEZWF010000049.1, read on the forward strand.
TGGCGACGTCGGCACGGACCCGGTCCATCGCGCTGCCCAGGACTGCCGCATGGGTCAGCGCATCAGCGCCCAGTGCACTCCCGGCCACCGACGGCTCGAGGTAGGGAAGGGGGTAGACGGCCACCCCGTCGACGACGACCGGCTGACCGATCGTGTCGACCGACGTGCGGATGTGGACGCCGGTGCGGGCGAGGAGCTCACTGGCGAATCCGAGCCGGATCGCCGAGTCGTGGTTGCCGCTGGACAGCACGACCGTGGCCCCCGCGTCGACAAGGCGAGTCACCGTCTCGGACAGCAGCTGCACCGTGTCGGGCGCGGGCATCGCGCGGTCGTAGACGTCGCCGGAGACCAGCACGGCGTCGACCTGCTCGGCCCGCACGACCTCGACGACGTGGTCGAGGAACTCCGCCTGCGCACCCAACAGTCCCACCTGGTGGAACGAACGCCCCAGGTGCCAGTCGGAGGTGTGGAGGAACCGCACACCTGCAGGCTAGGAGCCCGTACCGACAGCACCCGTGAACCGCCTCGGCGTGGCTCCCTCCGGATCCGCCTGCGAGTGGTGGCACGCATGTCGCGCATGTGGTTGGGTCGTGGCCACAGCACGCAGTGCTCGACCAGGCGGCTCGACCACACCGGGAGGTCTTCGTGGGCGAAGAGGTGAACGCGCAGAGCTACACACGAGAGCAGCGCCAGCGGTATCGCGAGAAGGTGCGTCAGAACCTTGACGTGTTCGAGCGGATGCTGTCGCAGAGCGTGTTCGAGTTCGACCGGCCGATGACGGGCATGGAGATCGAGCTCAACCTCGTCGACGACGACTACCAGCCCAACTTCGCCAACGCCGAGGTGCTCGAGGAGATCGCCGACCCCGGCTTCCAGACCGAGCTGGCCCGCTACAACATCGAGCTCAACGTGCCGCCGCGCCCCCTGCCGGGTGACGCTGCGATCGAGCTCGAGGACGAGATGCGGGACTCGCTCAACGCCGCCGACACGGCCGCCCGCAAGCGAGGCGCACACATCGTTGCCGTCGGCATCCTGCCGACGATCATGCCGGAGGACTTCGACGGCGAGTGGATCAGCGCCAACAACCGGTATGCCGCGTTGAACGACTCGATCTTCTATGCGCGCGGTGAGGACATCTACCTCGACATCGAGGGGCCGACGGGGGAGCGGGTTGCGACGTATGCCGACTCGATCGCGCCCGAGTCGGCGTGCACGAGCGTCCAGCTGCACCTGCAGGTGTCGCCGCAGGACTTCGCCGCCCACTGGAACGCCGCACAGGCGCTGTCGGCGCCGCAGGTGGCGCTGGCGGCGAACAGCCCCTACTTCTACGGCAAGCGGTTGTTCGCCGAGACGCGGATCCCGTTGTTCACGCAGGCGACCGACACCCGCGCGATCGAGCTCAAGAACCAGGGCGTGCGCCCGCGGGTGTTCTTCGGGGAGCGGTGGATCACCTCGATCTTCGACCTCTTCGAGGAGAACGTGCGGTACTTCCCGGCGTTGCTCGCCGAGGTGAGCGATGAGGACCCGGTGGCGCTGCTCGAAGCCGGTGAGGCGCCGAGCCTCGCCGAGCTGCGGCTGCACAACGGCACCGTCTACCGGTGGAACCGGCCCATCTACGACATCGTCAACGGCAAGCCCCACCTGCGGGTCGAGAACCGCGTGCTGCCTGCCGGCCCGACCCTCATCGACGTCCTCGCCAACGCCGCGTTCTACTACGGGGTGATCCGCAAGCTCGCCGCCGACGACCGCCCGGTGTGGACCAAGATGAGCTTCGCGGTCGCCGAGCAGAACTTCGTCAACGCGGCCCGCGACGGCATCGAGTCGCGGCTCTACTGGCCGGGATTCGGCGAGGTCCGGTCCGACGAGCTGGTGCTGCGCCACCTGCTGCCGATGGCCTACGAGGGCCTGACCGAGTGGGGAGTGTCGGAGAAGGTGCGTGACCGGTACCTCTCGGTGATCGAGGGGCGCTGCACGACAGGGCGCAACGGTGCGACGTGGATGACGGACACGGTGAACCGGCTCGAGACCGAGGGCAAGGGCATGGACCGGCAAAGTGCATTGGCGCAGATGCTGCGCCGGTATGCCGAGAACATGCACAGCAACGAGCCCGTCCACACCTGGGAGCTGCGCGGGGAGTAGCGCCAGCCCGCCGTGGTGGGGTGTCGGCGCCCAGGGTTATGGTGGTTCCTGACCTTGACGCCCTTGACGCGCGTGAGGCAGGTTTGGGAGGTGGCGCGATGAGCCGGACGGTGGACACGACGGGTGTGGACGCCCTGACGGCAGCGGTGCGCGAACGGGTGGAGGCCCGGGCGCAGGAGCTGCTCGACCAGGGGCGGACGCTCGACCTGGACGACGTGGACGAGCTGGCGGACCGCATGGTGGCGGCCCTGCCCGCCGTGCACCCGCTGGACGAGCCGCTCGCGCCGTTCTACGACACGGCTGGTCTCGTGGCGTGGCTGGGCATCTCGCGGCAGGCGCTGTTCGACCGGGTCCGTCGCGGGACGGTGCTCGCGGCCCGGACCAGCGACGGCCACCTCGTCTACCCGTCGCTGCAGTTCGGGCGCAACGGGCAGGTGCGGCCCGGGGTGCAGGACGCGATCGGCATCTTCACGCGGGCCGGTGTCGACGGGTGGACGGTCGGGGCCTGGCTCACGACACCGAGCGAGGTGTTCGAGGGGCACAGCGCCGTTGACTACCTCGTGGTGCACCGGTCGTCTGCCGCGGCAGTGGCCCACGTCGCCGATGCGGCGGCTGCGGACGCTGCTCGCTGGGCTGCCTGAGGTGGGGGAGCGCGAACGAGTGGCGCAGCGCGCGCCGCAGGGTTCCCTGGAGGGGTTCCCGGTGGCCGAGGTTGCGCCTGAGGATGAGCTCTTCCGCTGTCATCACGTCGATCGAGGTCCGTGGTGGTTCGGCAACGACGGGGGTGGCCGGTTCGACCTGCCCTCACCGCGAGGCACCTGCTACCTGGCGTTGGATGCCGAGAGTGCCGTGCGCGAACGGCTTGGACCTGTGCTCGCCGTCCGGCCCGTGTTGCCGGAGTCGGCGCTGGAGGACGCCATCGTGTCGCGGCTGCACGCGCCGTCGACGTGGCGGTTGGCTGACCTCCAGTCGCGTGCGGCGGGCGGTTTCGGTGTGACGCGCGAGCTGGAGACGATGGTCCCGTATGCCGTGCCGCAGGCGTGGGCGCGTGCGTTCGCCGATGCGGGTCTGGGCGGGGTGCGGTACGGGCCGCGGTTCACGCCGGGCCAGGCGAGCTCGGTCGCGGCCTTTGGTGACGAGGGTGGGCGCGACTGGCCTACAGATGCGGGCGCCGTGCCGGCGGCGTCGGTGCCTGGCATACCGGATCTCGTTGCTGCGCCTCGTCGTTCGGACCTCACCGTGGTGCGGCCGCCACGGACGCGCGCGCACCGTTCCTAGGTCGGCGGGCGTCAGAACGGTGGTGGGTCGTCGGCGTTGGACCGGCGGCGGCCGGTGGTTCGTCGGGTTGCGAGGTGGGTGGCGTAGTCGTCGGTGAGGTCGACGGTCCACAGGCTGCCGGGGGTGATGAGCTGGCCGATGCGTTTGCCGTACTCGTCGAACAGGTTGCGGTGTTGGGGGCCGAAGCGTTCGCGGTGGTCGGTGAGGTATTCGAATGCCTCTTCGAGCAGTGAGGGCAGCTCGACCGGGCGGTCTGGTGCATCACCGGTGTCGTCCGGGAGGGGTCGGCCGTCGTCGTTGAGCCAGGGCTGGGGGTCGGGGTTGAGGTGGTTGACCGGATGGGTGAGGCGTTGGCGGCCGGTGGAGTCGGTCCATTCGACGATGGCGCCGGGGAGCATGCGGACGGACCAGCGGCGGAGTTGCTTGGTGCGGTGGTGTCGTCGGCACAGGCAGATCAGGTTGCTCACCTGGGTCAGGGTGGACCCTTCGCGCCAGGGGGTGACGTGGTCGAGGTCGCAGAACGTGGCGGCGACAGTGCATCCGGGGAACCGGCAGTGCCCGTCGCGGCCCTTGACGGTGCGGATCATGGCTTCGGTGGGCCGGTACCCGATCACGACCGGTTCCGGCACCGCGCATCGGCGCACCATCGCGGTGGCGAAGACTGTCTCGATCCCTGCCACCGCTGGGGTGGCGGCCACACCGGCGTTTCCTGTCGAGCCCGCGTTTCCGTTCCGGCTGGTGGCTGCCGTTGCGGTGGCGTGGTCGCTGCCACGACCGGCCTGGTCCTGACTGGTGGGTGTGATGGTCCAGCTGCTGACCGGGGTGGAGGAGTACG
>JAEZWF010000054.1 GCA_023420415.1 Actinomycetes bacterium
TTCGGCAGCTACCTCCTGCGCGGCTTCGGCTTCCCGCTGTTCGCCTTCGCCTTCCTCGTGTGGGTCAACGCCGTCGTGCCCAAAGAGCGCAACGGCGCGGCCGTGGGCTGGTTCTACGTCATGTTCACCGGCGGCATGCCCACCATCGGCTCGCTCGTCGCCATCGGGCTGATCCCCGCCTTCGGCGGCGGCGACGAGATGATCAACCTCGCCGCCACGGCGATCACCCTCTACTCGGCCTGCGCGCTGCTGGGCTCCTACCTCGCCGGCGCCCTTTCCGACCTGTGGGGCCCGCGGAAGGTGATGCTGCTCGGCCTCATCGTGTGGGTGGTGTTCCAGGCCGCCTTCATCGGCGCGCTGGCCACCGAGTCGGTGCCGCTGATCTTCACCGCGTACACCTTCCGCGGCTTCGGCTTCCCGCTGTTCGCCTTCTCCTTCCTGGTGTGGATCAACGCCGTCGTGCCCAAGCAGCGCAACGGCACGGCCGTCGGCTGGTTCTACGTCATGTTCACCGGCGGCATGCCCACCATCGGCTCGCTCGTCGCGATCGGCCTGATCCCCGCCTTCGGCGGCGGCCTGTTCGGCCAGCGCTGGGCCATGGTCGCCTCCACGGCGATCGTCGTGGCCGGCTTCCTCATCGCCTGGCTCGGCGTGCGCGAGGAGCACGGGTACCGCCGTCTCGCCCCGGCGGGGGAGAGCAGCCTCAGGGTGATCGCCTCCGGCGTGATCCTGTCCTGGCAGAACAAGCGCGTGCTGCTCGGCTTCCTGACCCGCCTGATCAACACCGCCCCGCAGTTCGGCATGTTCATCATCCTTCCCACAGTGATCGCCGAGACCCTCGGCTGGGGAGAGAGCCGCTGGCTCCTGATGACCTCGGTGATCTTCGCCGGCAACATCCTGTTCAACGCCGCCTTCGGCGCTCTCGGCGACCGCATCGGCTGGACCACCACGGTGCGCTGGTTCGGCATCGTCGGCTCCGCCATCGGCCTGCTGGCCTGGTGGTACGTGCCGCACTGGGTGCCGGCCGGCTCGAACTGGGGCTTCGTCGTGGCCGTCGCCGCGGGCACCGTCTTCGGCATCCTGCTGGCCGGCTTCGTGCCGCTCGGCGCGATCATGCCGGCGCTCGCCCCCGACCACAAGGGCGCCGCGATGGCCATGTACACCACCGCCGCGGGCGGTGCGACCTTCCTCGGCTCGGCCGTGGTCGCGATCGTCCGCCCCTGGGGTGGGAACGTCGGCGTGGTCTGGGCCTTCGTGGCCCTCTACGGCCTCGCCTTCCTCATGACCTTCGCGCTCAAGGTCGACCAGCCGCGGCTCGGCAAGAAGGACATCACCGCCGCCGAGGCGTGAGCCTGGGCCCCGGGGTCGGGGGGGGGGGCCCCCGCCCCACGACTGCGTGCCCTCCCCCCGCAGCGCTGAGCACAAAGCGGGGATAGGCTGGGTGCAGCCGATGTGAGGCCATTGCCAACGTGATGAAAGAGGCGTATCCGCCGTGCCCGACCAGTCATCGACCAGCGACCCCCTTGCGGCCTTCGGCCCCAACGAGTGGCTCGTGGACGAGCTGTATGAGCAGTACCAGAACGACAAGAACTCGGTGGACAAGGCCTGGTGGCCGTTCTTCGAGAACTACCAGCCGGGCCAGGGGGCCGGTGCCAACGGCGCCGCGAACGGCACTGCGGCGAGCTCCGGCAGCAACGGCGCGGCGAGCGCGCCCGTGACCCAGCCGGCCGCGCCCCAGGCCGCTGCCCCGACGCAGCAGGCGCCCTCGACCACCTCCGCCCAGTCGACCGACAAGCCGGACGCCAAGACCGACCAGGCCGTCGCCGACAAGCCCGAGGACAAGGAGGCCGCCGCGAAGTCGTCCGCCCCAGCCACCAAGGAGGGGCAGACCACCAAGGAGGCGCAGGCCAAGGAGGCCGCCGCCCCCAAGCCGCGCGACCCGGAGCAGCCCAAGGAGGCCAGCCCGGTCCACGAGGACGAGGTCAAGCCGCTGCGCGGCGCGAGCGCCCGCACCGTCACCAACATGGAGACGTCGCTGACCGTCCCCACCGCGACCAGCGTGCGGGCGGTCCCGGCCAAGCTGCTCATCGACAACCGCGTCGTCATCAACAACCACCTCGCCCGCTCGCGCGGTGGCAAGGTGTCGTTCACCCACCTCATCGGCTACGCCCTCGTCAAGGCGCTCGGCCAGATGCCCGAGATGAACAACGGCTTCGCGGTCGACGAGAAGGGCAAGCCGGCGCTCGTCGTGCCCGGTCACGTCAACCTCGGCCTCGCGATCGACCTGGCCAAGCCCGACGGCACCCGCCAGCTGCTCGTGCCGAGCATCAAGGCCGCCGAGACGATGGACTTCAGCCACTTCTGGTCGGCGTACGAGGACATGGTCAAGAAGGCCCGCGACGGCAAGCTGACCGTCGAGGACTTCCAGGGCACCACCCTCACCCTGACCAACCCGGGCACCATCGGCACCAACCACTCGGTGCCGCGGCTGATGTCCGGGCAGGGCGCGATCATCGGCGTCGGCGCGCTGGAGTACCCCGCCGAGTGGCAGGGCGCGAGCCAGGAGACGCTCAACCGCAACGCCGTCTCCAAGATCCTCACGCTCACCAGCACCTACGACCACCGCATCATCCAGGGCGCCCAGTCCGGTGACTTCCTGCGGATCGTGCACTCGCTGCTGCTCGGTGAGAACGGCTTCTACGACGAGATCTTCGAGTCGCTGCGCCTGCCCTACGAGCCGGTGCGCTGGGTACAGGACATCTCGGCCCACCACGACGACGACGTCAACAAGACGGCGCGTGTCCAGGAGCTCATCCACGCCTACCGCGTCCGCGGCCACCTCATGGCCGACATCGACCCGCTGGAGTACCGCCAGCGCCGCCACCCCGACCTCGACGTCACCTCGCACGGCCTCACCCTGTGGGACCTCGAGCGCGACTTCGCCACGGGTGGGTTCGGCGGGGCGCCGATGCTCAAGCTGCGCAAGATCCTCGGCATCCTGCGTGACTCCTACTGCCGCACCATCGGCACCGAGTACATGCACATCCAGGACCCCGAGCAGCGGCGCTGGCTGCAGTCCAAGATCGAGGTCGGCTATGCCAAGCCGAGCGCCGACGAGCAGCTGCGGATCCTGCGCCGGCTCAACGCGGCTGAGGCGTTCGAGACGTTCCTGCAGACCAAGTTCGTGGGGCAGAAGCGGTTCAGCCTCGAGGGTGGAGAGTCGGTCATCGCGCTGCTCGACCGCATCCTCGTGCGCGCCGCCGCCGACTCGATGGACGAGGTCGCGATCGGTATGCCGCACCGTGGCCGCCTCAACGTGCTCGCCAACATCGCGGGCAAGTCCTACGGCCAGATCTTCCGCGAGTTCGAGGGCAAGCAGGACCCCAAGTCGGTCCAGGGCTCCGGAGACGTGAAGTACCACCTCGGCACCGAGGGCGAGTTCGTCGCGGAGGACGGCAACAAGACCAAGGTCTACCTCGCCGCGAACCCCTCCCACCTCGAGGCCGTCGACCCCGTGCTGGAGGGCATCGCCCGCGCCAAGCAGGACCGGCTCAACCTCGCCGGTGAGGACTTCACCGTCCTGCCGATCCTGCTCCACGGTGACGCGGCGTTCGCCGGTCAGGGAGTCGTCGCCGAGACGCTCAACCTGTCGCAGCTGCGCGGCTACCGCACCGGCGGCACGATCCACGTCGTCATCAACAACCAGGTCGGGTTCACCACCTCGCCGAGCGCGTCGCGGTCCTCGACGTACTCGACCGACGTGGCGCGGATGATCCAGGCGCCGGTGTTCCACGTCAACGGCGACGACCCCGAGGCGTGCGTGCGGGTCGCCGAGCTGGCGTACGAGTTCCGGCAGGAGTTCAACAAGGACGTCGTCATCGACATGGTGTGCTACCGCCGCCGCGGTCACAACGAGGGCGACGACCCCTCGATGACCCAGCCGCTGATGTACAACCTGATCGAGGCGAAGCGGTCGGTGCGCAAGCTCTACACCGAGTCGCTCATCGGTCGTGGGGACATCAGCCAGGACGAGGCCGAGGCGGCGCTGCGCGACTACCAGCAGCAGCTGGAGCGCGTGTTCGTCGAGACCAAGGAGGCGCTCAAGGCGCCGGCCGAGTCCCAGGGTGACGACACCAAGACCGGCACCGACGCCGAGGGCCACACCGGTCTCGAGCCGCCGAAGGCGCAGACCGCCGACCAGACCACCAAGTCGGCCACCGAGACCGCCATCTCCGAGCAGACGCTGCAGCACATCGGCGACGCGTTCGTGAACCCGCCCGCGGGCTTCACCGTCCACCCGAAGCTCAAGCAGGCCATGGAGAAGCGGGCCGACTCGGTGCGCAACGGCGGCATCGACTGGGCGACTGGCGAGCTGCTCGCGTTCGGGTCGCTGCTCATGGACGGCACTCCGGTCCGGCTGGCCGGCCAGGACAGCCGTCGGGGCACGTTCGTCCAGCGGCACGCGGTGCTCATCGACAAGAACACCGCCGAGGAGTGGACCCCGCTGCTCTACCTGGGCGAGGGGCAGGCCCGGTTCTGGGTCTACGACTCGCTGCTGTCCGAGTTCGCGGCGATGGGCTTCGAGTACGGCTACTCGGTCGAGCGCCCCGACGCGCTGGTGCTGTGGGAGGCGCAGTTCGGCGACTTCTTCAACGGCGCGCAGACGATCATCGACGAGTTCGTGTCCTCCGGAGAGCAGAAGTGGGGCCAGCGTTCCTCGGTCGTGCTGCTGCTCCCCCACGGCTACGAGGGCCAGGGCCCCGACCACTCCTCCGCGCGCATCGAGCGGTTCCTCACGATGTTCGCCGAGGACAACATGACGGTCGCCTACCCCTCGACCCCGGCGAACTACTTCCACCTCCTGCGCCGGCAGGCCTACGCCCGCCCGCGTCGACCGCTCATCGTCTTCACCCCGAAGTCGATGCTGCGGCTCAAGGCGGCGGCCAGCAGCCCGCAGGACTTCACCCAGGGCCGCTACCAGCCGGTCATCCCCGACCCGGCGAACCTCTCCGGTGACGGCGTGACCCGCGTCCTGCTCGCCAGCGGCAAGGTCGTCTACGACCTGGAGGCGGCGCGGGAGAAGGCCGGCGACACCTCGACCGCGATCGTGCGCGTCGAGCAGCTCGCTCCCATCCCGGGTGCGGAGATCGCGGCCGAGCTCGCGAAGTACCCGAACGCCGACGTCGTCTGGGTCCAGGACGAGCCGCGCAACCAGGGTGCCTGGCCGTTCATGGCGCTCAACCTGCCCGAGGCGCTGGCCCAGCACGGCCAGAACCGCCCGCTCATGGTCGTCTCCCGCAAGGCTTCGGCCTCGCCGGCGACCGGGTCGAGCAAGCGGCACGCCGAGCAGCAGGCGGAGCTGGTGCAGCAGGCCTTCCAGCGCTGACCCAAGGCTCAGGTATGCCGCCCGCTCACCCTTGAGCGGGCGGCATACCCATCTCCGCACTCGCCTTGCCCGCTCATGTCCCGCAACATGCCGTCACGAGCGCCGATCGACGGCATGTTGCGGGACATGAACCGGAGCCCGGGCGACCACCTGCGGGTATGCCGCGTGCCTCGGTGAGTGCCGGCAGCTGAGTTTGTATGGTGGCTGGCGTGTACTTCACCGACCGTGGCATCGAGGAGCTGGCCGCGCGCCGCGGTGAGGAAGAGGTGACGTTCGAGTGGCTGGCCGACCAGCTGCGCACGTTCGTCGACCTGAACCCCGAGTTCGAGACCCCGGTCGAGCGGCTCGCCACCTGGCTGGCCCGCCTCGACGACGATGACGACGACTGACGACGACTGAGCGACGACTGAGCGACGACTGAGTGACCACTGACCCGATGACGACCGAACAGCGAGACCCCTCGTGACCGAACCCACCTTCACCCCGAGCGCCGAGTTCCACGTGGCCGCCGAGGGTCCCCGCGACGTCGCCCTGGTCTTCCTCGGTGCGTCCATGGTGGCCGGCGTCGGCGACCCCAAGGGGCAGGGCTGGGTCTCCCGCGTCGTCGGCCGCACCCAGCACCCTGACCTGGAGCTCACGGCATACAACCTCGGGGTCCGGGGCGACACGACCGCCGACCTGCTCGCGCGCTGGCAGGCGGAGTGCAAGCCGCGCTGGCGCGGCAGGTCCGAGAAGCGGCTCGTCGTCTCGATCGGCGCCAACGACGCCCGGTCGGGCATCACCCTCGCGCGGCACCGCCTCAACCTCGCCAACATCCTCGACGAGGCCGCCAGCACGGGCATCGGCACCTTCGTCGTCAGCCCGCCGCCCACCGACGACGAGGAGCTCAACGGCAAGCTCGACGTCCTGGTCGAGGCCCAGGCCGACGTGTGCTCACGCCGTGGGGTGCCGTTCGTCGACACCTTCAGCCCGCTGCTGGGGCACGAGCAGTGGCAGGCCGACCTGGCGGCCAGCCGGGTGCCACACCACCCGGGGCAGGCCGGGTACGGTCTCATCGCATGGCTGGTCCTGCACAACGGCTGGTACGACTGGCTGCAGATCCCGTCCAGCTGATCCGAAGTCCACGAGGGGAAACATGAGCACCACCGCCGAGTACATCTCCGCCGTCCGCGCCGCCACGGCCGACACGCCCTACATCGTCAAGGAGACCCCGAAGGGGTTCGACCTCACGATCGACGTCGCTGACGCCCGCTGGCTGACGCTGCTCAAGGCGCACGGCCTCAAGAAGGTCTTCACCCACGAGGTGACCCTCGACGAGGCCAAGCAACAGCTGACGATCGTGGACGTCTCGAACAGCCTGCGGTGGGGCGCCGGGGGCTCGAGCCCGCGGTTGCAGGCCGAGAAGAGCTTCTCCCGCGGCCGGGTCTACAACAAGTCGTTCAGCAAGCAGTACGGCGTCGACCTCGACGACGGCAAGATCGGCAAGGTCGTCGACTACTCCTTCGACGCCGGTGAGGGGCGCGGCTACATCCGCGACGTCGCCAAGGCGCAGGGCTGGTCGGAGAAGATGGGCGGCGAGCAGAAGGGCGCGATGATCTTCGCCGGTGTCGTGCTGGTGCTCATGGTCATCGGCTTCGGCGGCTGGGGCATCGTCTCGCTGCTCAACTGAGTGGGCTGAGCCCGGGCGACGTCAGGAGACGCTGAAGACGATCTTGCCGAAGACGTCGCCGCCGGCCATCTTGGCGAACCCGTCGCGGGCGTCGGCCAGCGGCATGACCGAGTCGACGACCGGCTCGATCCTGTGCTGGGCAACGAACTTCGCGAGCCGCTCGAGCTCGCCGCGCGTGCCCATCGTCGACCCGAGCACCCGCAGCTGCTTGAAGAAGATCTTGGTCAGCTCGGCCTTGGCCGGTGCGTCACCGGACGTCGCGCCGCAGATGACGATGGCGCCGCCGGGGTTGAGCGAGTTGACCGAGTGCGACCACGTCGCGGCGCCGACGGTCTCCATCACCGCGTCGACGCGTTCGGGAAGGCGCTCGCCGCTGGCGAAGGCACGGTCGGCACCGATCTGCACCGCGCGCTCCCCCTTGGCCTCGTCCCGCGTCGTCACCCACATGCGGTAACCCGCCGCCGCGCCCAGCTGCACCAGCGCCGTGGCCACGCCACCGCCGGCGCCCTGGACGAGCACCGTGGCCCCCGGGGTGAGTCCCGCGTTGGTGAACAGCATTCGGTATGCCGTGAGCCACGCCGTCGACAGGCACGCGGCGTGCTCCCAGGAGAGGTCGGCCGGCTTGGGCACGAGGTTCGCGGTCGGCACGGTCACCTGCTCGGCGAGGGTGCCCTGGTGCAGCTCGGACAGCAGCGACCGCTTCGGGTCGAGCGTCTCGTCGCCGCGCCAGCCGTCGCTGGGCACGACCGCGTGCACGATCACCTCGTTGCCGTCGGGGTCGGTCCCGGCAGCGTCGCAGCCGAGGATCATCGGCAACCGGTCGGCGGGCAGCCCGACACCGCGCAGCGACCAGACGTCGTGGTGGTTGAGGCCGGCGGTCCTGACGGTGACCGTGGTCCACCCGTCACGCTGCTGGGGCTCGGGCCGCTCGCCCACCACGAGGCCGGACAGCGGGTCGTCTGCGGAGATGGACTCGGCGTAGGCAGCAAGCATGGTCCGACCCTAACGGCCGGACCTGACCCGCGGTCAGCTGTGTGGCGTGTCTGACTCCGGCGCGACCACGTCGGGCAGCGCGCGGGCGAGGCTCTCGTCCCAGCGTGGCAGCAGCGGCAGTCGCGCCATCCGCCAGGCGTCGTGGCCGAGGACGGAGTATGCCGGTCGCGGGGCCGGGCGGGGGAAGTCGGCGGTGGTGGTGGGCAGCACCCGCTGCGGGTCGTGCCCCAGGCCCTCGAAGACCTTCTGGGCGAAGCCGCGCCAGGTCGTCTCACCTTGGCTGGTGGCATGCCAGGTGCCGGCCGGGGCGTCGTCGTTCACGAGTCGCAGGATCGCCTCGGCGACGTCCATGGTCCACGTCGGCTGCCCGCGCTGGTCGTCGACGACGGACACGGTCTCGCGCTCGTCGGCGAGGCGGGCCATGGTCTTGACAAAGTTCGGGCCGCCACCGCCGTACAACCACGCGGTGCGCACGATCCACGCGTTCGGGCAGTGCGCCTGCACGGCCCACTCCCCCGCGGCCTTGGTGCGCCCGTAGGCAGACCGCGGAGCGAACGGCGCGTCCTCGGCATACGGCTCGTCCGCATCGCCGGAGAACACGTAGTCGGTCGACACGTGCACGAGCCGCGCCCCCGTCTCGCGGCACGCAGCGGCGAGGTTCGCGGCGCCGATCGCGTTGACGGCAAAGGCATCCCCTTCGTGCGTCTCCGCGTCGTCGACCTTCGTGTATGCCGCGGCGTTGACGACGACGTCGTGCCCGCGGACCGCCTCACGCACCTTCTCGGGGTCGGTGATGTCGAGGTCGGCTCGCTTCCACGCGGACACCTGCTTCTTCAGGTCGACCCCGGAGACGGCGAGCGCGACCTGGAGGTCGAGCCCGAGCTGACCCCCGGCCCCCGCGATGCCCCAGCGCGTCATCAGCGCCCCAGCTTGGCGTAGCGCGTCTCCGCGACGACCTTGGCGGTGCGCCACCAGTCCTGGTTGTCCTCGTACCAGGCGATGGTGTCGGCCAGACCCGAGCGCACATCGGGATGCGCTGGGCGCCAGTCGGTTTCGGCGCGCAGCTTGGTCGCGTCGATGGCGTAGCGCAGGTCGTGGCCGGGGCGGTCGGGCACGTGCTCGTACCAGTCGGCCGGCTTGCCCATCAGCTCGAGGATGAGGCCGATGATGTCGCGGTTGTTCATCTCACCGTCGGCGCCGATGAGGTAGGTCTCGCCGAGGCGTCCCTGCTCGATGATCGCGATGACGGCGTCGTTGTGGTCGTCGACGTGGATCCAGTCGCGCACGTTGAGACCCTCGCCGTAGAGCTTGGGCTTGACGCCGTCGATGATGCCGGTGATCTGGCGCGGGATGAGCTTCTCGGGGTGTTGCCGCGGGCCGTAGTTGTTGGAGCAGTTGGAGATCGTGGCGTTGAGCCCGAAGGAGCGGATCCACGCGCGCACCAACAGGTCGGCGCTGGCCTTGGAGGCCGAGTAGGGGGACGATGGGTTGAGCGGGGTGCTTTCGGTGAACTTGGCGGGGTCGTCGAGCTCGAGGTCGCCGTAGACCTCGTCCGTCGAGACGTGGTGGATCCGCTTCCCGTGGCGGCGGACCGCCTGGATCAGCTGGTAGGTGCCGATGATGTTGGTGTCGATGAAGGGCCACGGGTCGTCGAGGCTGTTGTCGTTGTGGGAGTCCGCGGCAAAGTGGACGACGACGTCATGGGCGGCGACGAGCTCGTCCACGAGGTCGGCGTCGGTGACCGACCCCTTCACGACGGTCACGTCCTCGGCGACCGGGTCGAGGGAGGCGACGTTCGCGGCATACGTCATCGCGTCGAGCACCGTGATCTGCCAGTCAGGGCGCACCTGACGGGCACGAATGACAAAGTTGGAGCCGATGAACCCGGCAGCGCCGGTGACCAAGACCTTCACGACGACGAGGCTATCGCCCGCCGCCCGGAGGCGAAGGGGTGGATGACATGAGGGCTCGAACGACGGCGGTGACCGTCCTGACCTGCGCCGCGGTGCTGGCGACCTGCATGGGCGGGGGCGGCAGCGCCGCGGCTACCACGAGTGCGCTCACCGTGACCCCGACGACGCAGTCGCCGGCGCAGGAGGTCTTCGCGCGGATGACCGAGGACCAGCGCGTCGGGCAGCTGTTCATGGTGGGCACCCCGGCGACCGGCGTCAGCGCCGCCACCGCCTCCGCCATCACCAACCAGCACGTGGGCTCGGTGATCCTCACCGGCCGGTCGAGCGCGGGCGTGAGCGCCACCCGGTCGGTGACGACAGCCCTGCAGGCCAGGGCCACGTCGGCCGCGACCGCAGGGGTGCCACTGGCAGTCGCTGCCGACCAGGAGGGCGGGGCCGTGCAGGTCCTCAAGGGCACCGGCTTCTCCACCATCCCCTCAGCCCTCACCCAGGGCGGCTGGTCGGCCGGCACCCTGCGCAGCTCGGCCACCACGTGGGGTCGCCAGCTGCGCTCGAGCGGTGTCAACGTCAACCTCGCACCCGTCGCCGACACCGTGCCGAGCGCGCAGTTCGCGCCGAGGAACGCCCCGATCGGCGCCTTCGACCGCGAGTTCGGGTACACGCCGTCGGTCGTGGGCGCGCACGCGCAGGCCTTCGCCCAGGGGATGCGGGCCGCCACCGTGATGCCCTCGGTCAAGCACTTCCCCGGCCTCGGCCGCGTCACCGCCAACACCGACACCACCAGCGGTGTGAAGGACGCGACCACGACCCGGACCGACGCCTACCTCGCGCCGTTCCGGACCACTGTGGCCGGCGGCGCGGAGATGCTCATGCTGTCCTCGGCCATCTACACCCGCATCGACTCGGCCAACCCGGCCGTCTTCTCCAGCACGGTGGTCGACGGCATGGTGCGTCACGACCTGGACTTTCGCGGTGTCGTGGTGTCCGACGACCTGGGAAACGCCCGTCAGGTGGCCGCCTGGGCGCCGGGCACCAGGGCGGTGAAGTTCATCGCAGCCGGTGGCGACCTGGTGCTCACCGTCAACCCGGACCTGACGCCGGCCATGGTGGCTGCGGTCAAGGCGCGCATGGCGGCCAGCGCGACGTTCCGAAGCCAGGTACACGCCGCCGCGCTGCGCGTGCTGACCGTCAAGCAGCGGATGGGTCTGATCCGCCCGAACGGCGCCATCCGGGCCACCGACGTCGACGAGGACGGCGCGGCCGACGTCATGTCCCTGAGGTCGGCCGGGGTGCTCCAGCTGGTCCGGGGCAACGACCGCGCCGGGTGGCGGCCCCGCACCAACCTCAGCGCGGGCTTCGGCTTCGCCGACCTCTTCGTGCCGGCGGGCGACTTCGACACCGACACCCACCCCGACGTGCTCGCCCGCCGCCGGGACGACGGCGCCCTGATGCTCTACCCGGGCAACGGACGCGGCGGGTTGCGCCCGGGTCGCGTGGTCAACCGCGGGTGGGGCGGGTTCGACGTCGTGGTGGCACCGGGCGACATGGACGGCGACGGTCACCCGGACCTGCTGGCACGCGACGCGAGCGGCGTGCTGTGGCTTTACCGCGGCACCGGCGCCGGCGGCCTGCTGAGCGGCCGCACCGCCGTGAGTGGCGGGTGGGGCGACTTCGACTCGATCACGGCAGTCGGCGACTTCGACCGCTCCGGGACACCCGACGTCATGGTCCGCCAGGCGTCCACCGGCTACCTCTTCCTGTACCGCGGCAACGGTGCCGGCGGGTTCGCCAGCCGGACGCACGTCAACAGCGGCTGGCGCGGACTCCAGGTCCTCGGCCCCGGTGACTTCGACGGTGACGGGCGCAGCGACCTGCTGACCCGTTCGGGGAACGTCGTCCGGCTCTACCCGGGCACCGGAAGCACCCTGCGAGCGCCGGTCACCGTCGGCACCGTCAGCGCCACCGAAACCCTCATCGGCTGACCCAGCCGCCCGCACCGGTAGCGTGCACTCCCATGAAGGGCATCATCCTGGCCGGTGGTTCGGGGACGCGGCTGCACCCCATCACGCTCGGCATCAGCAAGCAGCTCATGCCGATCTACGACAAGCCGATGGTCTACTACCCGCTGTCGACGCTGATGATGGCGGGCATCCGGGAGGTCCTGGTCATCACCACGCCCGAGGACCAGGAGCAGTTCCAACGGCTCCTCGGTGACGGGTCGCAGTGGGGCATCCGGCTGGAGTATGCCGCGCAGCCGCGCCCCGAGGGCCTGGCCCAGGCGTTCGTCATCGGCGCCGACTTCATCGGTGCGGACTCGGTCGCGCTCGTGCTGGGCGACAACATCTTCTACGGCACCGGGCTCGGCACGGCGATGCGCGCCAACACCGACGTCACCGGCGGCCACATCTTCGCCTACCACGTGACCGAGCCGTCGGCCTACGGCGTCGTGGAGTTCGCCGACGACGGCACGGTCCTGTCGATCGAGGAGAAGCCGGAGCAGCCCAAGAGCTCCTACGCCGTCCCCGGCCTGTACTTCTACGACAACGACGTCGTGCAGGTTGCCCGCGACCTCGAACCCAGCCCCCGCGGCGAGCTGGAGATCACCGGGGTCAACAACGCCTACCTCGAGCGGGGCGACCTCACCGTGACGGTGCTGGAGCGCGGGGTGGCGTGGCTGGACACGGGGACGTTCGAGGGACTCATGGACGCCTCGCAGTTCGTCCAGGTCGTCGAGGCGCGCCAAGGTCGCAAGATCGGGTGCGTCGAGGAGATCGCCTGGCGCAACGGCTGGATCGACGACGCGCAGCTGCAGAGCCTCGCAGCCAAGCTCGCCAAGAGCGGCTACGGCGCCTACCTCGACGGCCTGCTCGCCGAGGAGCGCCGCTGATGGAGTTCCGTGAGCTGTCCATCGAGGGCGCCTACGAGATCACCCCGCGCCAGTTCCCCGACGACCGGGGCGTGTTCCTCGAGTCGTTCCGCGGCGACAAGCTGGCCGAGCTGGTCGGGCACCAGCCCCGGATCGTGCAGACGAACGTGTCGGTGTCGAGCCGCGGCACGGTGCGCGGCATCCACTTCGCCGACGTGCCGCCGTCGCAGGCGAAGTACATCACCGCCCTGTCCGGTTCGCTGGTCGACTACGTGGTCGACCTGCGGGTCGGCTCGCCCACCTTCGGGCAGTGGGACTCGGTGCTGCTCGACACCAGGGACCGCCGGGCGGTCTACCTTCCGGAGGGTTTCGGCCACGCCTTCGCCGCCCTCGAGGACGACACGACGGCGATGTACCTCGTCACCGCTCCCTACAACCCCGGGCGCGAGCACGGCATACACCCGCTCGACCCCGAGGTCGGCCTGACCCTCCCGGACGGCTTCGAGGCACCCGTGCTCTCACCCAAGGACGCGTCCGCGCCGAGTCTCGCCGAGGCGAGGGAGCAGGGCCTCCTGCCCTCGTATGCCGCCTGCCAGGAGTTCTACGCCTCCCTCGCCTGAGGCGGTGGTGGGCGG
>JAEZWF010000005.1 GCA_023420415.1 Actinomycetes bacterium
ATGCCGATCGAGGACGTCTTCACCATTACCGGTCGCGGTACCGTCGTCACCGGTCGCGTCGAGCGCGGCAAGCTCCCGATCAACGCTGAGGTCGAAATCCTCGGTATCCGCGAACCGCAGAAGACCACCGTTACCGGCATCGAAATGTTCCACAAGTCGATGGACGAAGCCTGGGCGGGCGAGAACTGTGGTCTGCTCCTGCGCGGCACCAAGCGTGACGAAGTGGAGCGCGGTCAGGTCGTCGCCGTCCCCGGCTCGATCACCCCGCACACCAACTTCAAGGGTCAGGTCTACATCCTCAAGAAGGAAGAGGGCGGTCGTCACAAGCCGTTCTTCACGAACTACCGTCCGCAGTTCTACTTCCGCACCACCGACGTGACCGGCATCATCGAGCTGCCCGAGGGCACCGACATGGTCATGCCCGGTGACACCACCGAGATCACCGTCGAGCTGATCCAGCCCATCGCGATGGAAGCCGGTCTCGGCTTCGCTATCCGCGAAGGTGGTCGCACCGTCGGCTCCGGTCGCGTCACCGAGATCCTCAAGTGATCTCACGCTCCCGCGACTGACGTCATGTGAGTCGCGAGGAGCTCGGTAACCGCAGGGTTACCGTGAGAACCGAACGTCATCCCCGGGGAGGTTACTCCTCGGGGATGACGCGTATCGGTATGGACGCTGCCGCGACATGGAGGCTTCATCCACGATTCATGCGACACGCCGCCTCAATGCGAATGTCGTCACACTTGTCCGCGGCTAGTTGTCCCAAGCAGCGCCGCTCTGTCAAACTAGTCAAGTTGCATTGGCGAGCAGTGTCCCTGAGTAGCGCGCGAAAACCTCGCGTGTTCAGGGAGTGCGCTGGCGCCAAATGAACCACTTCCGCCGGGAAACCGGCCATCGAGCGCAAGCTCGTCGTACGAGAAGGATCATCGGTTCGAACCACTCGGTTGACTTCGGTCGACACGCGGGTCGTCAAGTGCGACACGCCCGAGTGCGGGGACCGGTGACAGTTGCTGAAGAGAGGTAAGACGGCATGGCGCGACAGAAGATCCGCATCCGGCTCAAGTCCTATGACCACGAGGTCATCGACTCCTCCGCGCGCAAGATCGTCGACACCGTGCAACGTGCGGGTGCGACGGTCGTGGGCCCGGTGCCGCTGCCGACCGAAAAGAACGTGTACGTCGTGATTCGGTCGCCGCACAAGTACAAGGACAGCCGCGAACACTTTGAGATGCGCACGCACAAGCGTCTCATCGACATCATCGACCCGACGCCGAAGGCAGTCGATTCGCTTATGCGACTCGACCTTCCGGCCGATGTGAAAATCGATATCAAGCTCTGAGGGAACCTGTAGAAATGGCAAAGAACACCCAGCAAGCGGCTGCGCCCGTCAAGGCGCTGCTCGGTCGCAAGCTTGGCATGACCCAGGCCTGGGATAACGACGGTCGCGTCGTTCCCTTGACGGTCGTGCAGGTGGGCACCAACGTTGTCACGCAGGTGCGCACCGAAGAGACCGACGGCTACACCGCCGCCCAGATTGGATTCGGTGAGGTTGATGCTCGCCGCATCACCAAGCCTCTCGCCGGTCACTTTGAAAAGGCTGGCGTGACCCCGCGTCGTCACCTCGTTGAGGTTCGCACCTCCGAAGCCGACAGCTACGAACTCGGTCAGGAACTCGGCGCCGACGTCTTCTCCGTGGGAGACCGCGTCGACGTGTCAGGCAAGACCAAGGGTAAGGGCTTCGCCGGCGTGATGAAGCGCCACGGTTTCGGTGGCGCTCCCGCCTCGCACGGTGCGCACCGCAACCACCGCAAGCCCGGCTCCATCGGCGCCTGCGCCACCCCTGGACGTATCTTCAAGGGTCTGCGCATGGCCGGTCGCATGGGCAATGTCCGTCGTACCGTCCAGAACCTCACCGTCTTCGGCGTTGACACCGAGAAGGGGCTGCTGCTCATCTCCGGTGCCATCCCCGGTCCGAAGAACGCTGTGGTTCTCGTCCGCTCCGCTGTGAAGGGTGCGTGATCATGGCTGACGTAACCAAGGTTGACGTGATTGGTGTGGACGGCAAGTCCACCGGCAGCATCGAACTGCCCGCCAAGTACTTCGACGCGAAGACCAACCCGGCTTTGATTCACCAGGTGGTCGTCGCTCAGCTTGCCGCAGCACGCCAGGGCACCCACGCCACCAAGACGCGTGGCATGGTCTCCGGTGGCGGCAAGAAGCCGTGGCGCCAGAAGGGCACCGGTCGCGCCCGTCAGGGTTCGACCCGGGCGCCCCAGTGGACCGGTGGTGGCATCGTCCACGGTCCGCAGCCGCGTGACTATTCCCAGCGCACCCCGAAGAAGATGAAGGCCGGTGCCCTTTACGGCGCCCTGTCCGACCGCGCCCGTCACGGACGCATCCACGTCGTCGACGCCCTCGTCTCTTCCGACGTCCCCTCCACCAAGGCGGCTCGCACTGCCCTTGAGGGGCTGACCGAGGGTCGTAAGACGCTCGTTGTCATCACCCGCGAAGACACGCTCACCATGCTCTCGGTGCGCAACCTCCCCGAGGTTCACGTCCTCGCCGTTGACCAGCTCAACACCTACGACGTGATGGACGCCGAGGATCTCGTGTTCTCGCGTGAAGCGCTCGAGGAGTTCATTGCAGCTAAGGAGGGCAAGTGAGTCTCGAACACTGCAAGAACCCGCGCGACATCATCTTCGCGCCGGTCATCACTGAGAAGACCTCGGGTCTGATGGACATGGGGAAGTACACCTTCCTCGTTGATCCCCGTTCGAACAAGACCGAGATCCGCCAGGCGATCGAACAGATCTTCAACGTCAAGGTCTCCCACGTCGCCACGCAGAACCGTCAGGGCAAGCGCGTGCGTACTCGCACCGGCTACGGGCAGCGCAAGGCAACTAAGCGCGCCATCGTGACCGTGAGCGAAGGCACCATCGACATCTTCGGCGATCTCGCCTGAGAACTCGAAGAGGTAGTGAGTACACATGGGAATTCGTAAGTACAAGCCGACGACCCCGGGTCGTCGTGGAGCCTCTGTCTCCGACTTCGTCGAGATCACCCGTTCGACGCCGGAGAAGTCTCTCGTCCGTCCGATCCACAAGACCGGCGGGCGCAACAACCAGGGTCGCGTGACGGCACGCCCCCCCGGTGGCGGGCACAAGCGCGCCTACCGTCTCATTGATTTCCGTCGTGCCGACAAGGACGGCGTGCCCGCGAAGGTCGCTCACATCGAGTACGACCCCAACCGCACCGCACGCATTGCCCTGCTGCACTACGTTGACGGGACGAAGCGTTACATCCTGTGCCCCGCGAAGCTCAGCCAGGGCGACATGGTCGAATCCGGCGTGGGTGCGGACATTAAGCCCGGCAACAACTTGCCGCTGCGCAACATCCCGCTCGGTACCGTCGTCCACGCGGTCGAGCTCTACCCCGGTGGCGGCGCGAAGATTGCGCGTTCCGCAGGCACCTCGGTGCAGCTCGTTGCGAAGGAAGGGCGTTTCGCTCAGCTGCGTATGCCCTCGGGCGAAATCCGCAACGTCGAAGTCACCTGCCGCGCCACTGTCGGTGAGGTCGGCAACGGCGAACAGTCGAACATCAACTGGGGCAAAGCCGGCCGCATGCGCTGGAAAGGGCGTCGCCCGCACGTGCGCGGTGTCGCGATGAACCCGGTGGACCACCCGCACGGTGGTGGTGAAGGTCGTACCTCCGGTGGTCGCCACCCGGTGTCCCCGTGGGGTAAGCCCGAAGGTCGTACCCGTCGTCCGAACAAGCCCAGCGACAAGCTCATTGTGCGCCGTCGCCGGACCGGCAAGAAGCGCTGATAGGGGAGCTGGAAGATGCCACGTAGTCTGAAGAAAGGTCCTTTCGTCGACGACCACCTGATGAAGAAGGTCGACGAACAGAACGAAAAGGGCACCAAGAACGTGATCAAGACCTGGTCTCGTCGTTCGGTCATCACCCCGGACTTCCTGGGGCACACCTTCGCGGTGCATGACGGACGCAAGCACGTCCCGGTCTTCGTGACGGAGTCCATGGTTGGTCACAAGCTCGGCGAGTTTGCACCGACCCGCACGTTCCGTAGCCACGACAAGGACGACCGCAAGGGGCGCCGACGCTGAGTCGGTGTCACTTCGAGAAGTGAGGCAGGTTTCAATGGAAGCGAAGGCGCAGGCGCGTTACGTTCGCGTCACGCCCATGAAGGCGCGCCGTGTGGTCAACGAGATCCGCGGCAAGCACGCCCTCGAGGCGCTCGACATTCTGCGGTTTGCCCCGCAGGCAGTCGCAGTTGATGTCCGAAAGATTTTGAGCAGTGCCATGGCGAACGCGCACGTGCTGGCCGACAACGCCGGCACCACGCTGCGCGACGAAGACCTCTGGATCGTCGAAGCCTACGTTGACGAAGGTCCGACGATGAAGCGATTCCGCCCCCGTGCTCAGGGGCGCGCCAGCCAGATCCTCAAGCGCACGAGCCACATCACCCTCGTGGTCGGCGC
>JAEZWF010000015.1 GCA_023420415.1 Actinomycetes bacterium
GCGGAGTGCAGCGAGTCCGACTGGTAGATCGGCGCGGTGCAGCCCTCGACGTAGTGCACGTACGAGCCCTCGTCCGCGATGATCAGCGTCCGCTCGAACTGGCCCATGTTCTCGGTGTTGATCCGGAAGTAGGCCTGCAGCGGGATGTCGACGTGGACGCCCGGCGGCACGTAGATGAACGACCCGCCCGACCAGACTGCGGTGTTGAGCGCGGCGAACTTGTTGTCACCGGCGGGGATCACGCTCGCGAAGTACTCGCGGAACAGGTCCTCGTGCTCGCGCAGGCCGGTGTCGGTGTCGACGAAGATGACGCCCTTCTCCTCCAGGTCCTCCCGGATCTGGTGGTAGACGACCTCCGACTCGTACTGCGCGGCGACACCGGCGATGAGGCGCTGCTTCTCCGCCTCCGGGATGCCGAGCTTGTCGTAGGTGTTCTTGATGTCGGCCGGCAGCTCGTCCCAGGTCGTCGCCTGCTTCTCGGTCGACTTCACGAAGTACTTGATGTTCTGGAAGTCGATGCCGGACAGGTCGCTGCCCCAGCTGGGCATGGGCTTCTTGTCGAACAGCCGCAACGACTTCAGCCGCAGGTCGGTCATCCACTGCGGCTCGTTCTTGCGACCGGAGATGTCGCGGACGACCTCGTCGCTCAGCCCGCGCCGCGCGGACGCGCCGGCGGTGTCGCTGTCGGCCCAGCCGTACTCGTAACGCCCGAGGTCCTTCAGACCCGGGTTCAGCTCCTCGATGGTGCTCATCGTGAAGACCTTTCTTTCGGAAGTTCAGGCTTGGTCGGTGTCGGGACGAAGGTGGTGCAGACGTGGTCGCCGTGCGCGAGCGTCGCCAGCCGCTGGACGTGCACGCCCAGCAGCCGCGAGAACGCATCGGTTTCAGCGTCACAGAACGCTGGAAATTCCCGGGCTGCGTGCTGGACCGGGCAGTGCCCCTGGCACAGCTGTATGCCGGTGAGCCGGCTTCCCCCGGCGGGGTCGCCCACGGGGCGGGCCGAGGCGGCGAAACCGTCACGGGTCAGGGCCGCGACGAGGGCGTCCACCCGGGCGCTCGGGTCGTCGCCCGCGGTGGCGAGCTCCGCGGCATACCGCTCCTCGAGGGCGGCCACGCGGGTCTCGGCGAACCGGCGCACCGCGTCGTCCCCGGCCTCAGCGGCCAGGAAGCGCAGCGCCTCGGTGGCGAGGTGGTCGTAGTCGGAGTCGAGGGCCTGGTGGCCGGCGTCGCTGATGACGTAGGACCGGGCCGGGCGGCCCCGTCCACGGCTGGTGGTGGCCGGCTCGCGCTCGGCGATCAGGCCGGCGTCGGCGAGGTTCTCGAGGTGGCGGCGCACCGCAGGTGCGGTGAGGCCGAGGTCCTCGGCGAGGGTTGCGGCGGTGATCGGACCCCGCTCGCTGATGGCGGCCAGGACCCGCTCGCGGGTGCTGGACTCGAGCGTCGTCGAGCCCGCGACCACAGGGGTCTCGGGGCTCGCCGCGATATTCACAACATCGATGTTACGTAATTCCCCCGACGCTGCGAAAGCAAGGTGACCCTAAGCACTAGTCGAGCAGTCCTCGCTCCCTGGCCACGGCGACCGCCTCACCCCGGCTGGTCACCCCCAGCTTGGCGATGATGTTGGAGACGTGGACGCTGGCCGTCTTGTTGCTGATGAACAGCTGCGTCCCGATCTGGCGGTTGCTGCGCCCGAGTGCCACCAACGCCAGGATCTCGCGCTCGCGCGGCGTGAGCTCTTCGCCCGCGCGGTCGGCCGGGCGCCGCGGTGGCCGCGTTCCCCCGCTGGCGCGCACCTCGGCAAGCAGCGGCTCGGCCCCGAGGCTGCGGGCGACCTCCAGCGCGGCCCGCACCTCCAGGGCGCCGTCGCGGTCGCCCATGGCTTGCAGCACCGTCCCGAGCCGCACCCGCGAGCGGGCCGTCTCGTACGGGTGCCCGTAGTCGTCGAACGACGCCACCGCGGCGCGCCAGGCCTCGACGAGCAGCTCGGAGGGCACCTCCTGCCCGGCCAGCCACCGCAGCCGCAGGGCCTCGGCACGCATCCTGGCCAGCCACGCCAGCGACTCCGGACCCGTATGTCCCTCCTGCGACTGCAGCGCCCACACCGCCTCGGCCTCGTCGGCCACCGCCGCACCCTTGGCCACGAGTGTGGGCCGCTCGGCGGTCGGCACCTTCTGCACGTGCGACGCGAGCTGGCCCAGCAGCAGCGCCGCGAACCGCAGCTGGGCCTGGAACCGGGGGTGCCACACGGTGGCGAGCACCGAAACCACGTCGTCGTAGGCCGCCACCGCGGCGTGCACGTCGCCACCGTTGCCGCGCAGGTCGATGGCCGCGCCACCGGCGAACACCGCGACGAGACCGTCGACGTCCCACCACTGCCGCGTCTGCGCGAGCGGGTCCTCCCAGCCCTGCTCACCGCGGGCGGCCGCCAGCAGCAGCCGGGCGCCGGCGAACATCGACGCCGCGGGCTGGGGTGGGTTGTCACGACGCGTGTCGAGGAACCGCGCGCTCTCGTCCCACAGACCCGCCTCGTATGCCGCGAGGCCGGCGAGGAGCCGGTTCTCCAGGGCGTAGGGCGCCCACATCTGGCCGGACTCGCGGGCCCGCGCAGCGCCCTCGCCATAGGTGCGCACGGCATCCTCGAGTCGGCCCGACCGGTGGTGCAGGGACGCGAGGTGGTGCCGCGCCCTCATGGCGGCCGGGTCGCCCGACCACGTCTCCCGGGCGATGAGCTCCTCGAGGGTCTCGCGGGAGGCGTCTGGGTCGACGACGCGTTCGATGATGCGCGCCCTGACCACGCGAACCTCGGCGGCCACCTCGGGCAGGTCGGCTGCCAGGGCTGCCTCGACCGCGAGGTCGGCGGCGGTCGTGGCCTGGTCGTCGCGGCCCCGGTCGGCCAGCGCCTGCACGTGGGCCGCCAGGAGCCGGGCCCGCACCTGGGGTCGACGCGGGTCGGCGTCGTCGTCGGGCAGGCCCTCGAGCAGGGACAACCCTTCCCTGGTCGCGGCGAGGGTGTCGGTGGGGCCGTCGATCACCCGCGCCGTGGTGGCGAGTGCCGCGAGCAGCTCCACCCTGCCGAGGACGGGGGCGGTGGCCGGGCGGCGTTCCAGCCGCTCGCGCAGCAACGACACCGCTCGGACCGCCCCGCCGACGGCGGTCGAGGCGGCGGCGGCCTTGATGGTGATGGCGTCGGCGCGCTCGTCACCGCTCGACATGAGACCCAGGGCTCGCTCGTAGTGGTCGAACGCCTCGCGCGGACCACCGACGGACATGGCGAGGTCACCGGCCTTGACGTGCGCGTCGAGCGCGGTCTCGCGGTCGCCGGCGGCGGCCGCATGGCGCGCGAGGTCGGCCCACGCGCCGAGCCCGCGGCGCTCGGCCAGCACCGCGGCATACCGCTCATGCGCGCGCACCCGCTCACCGGGAAGCAGGTCGTCGTAGACGGTCTCGGCCAGCAGGGCGTGCCGGAAGGCGTAGCCCCCGTTGTCCGTGGCGACGAGGATGTTGCGCTCGACCGCCTCGCGGACTCCTTCGTCGAAGGCGGCCGAGTCGAGGTCGACCACAGCCTCGAGCAGGGCGTGGGAGACGGTGCGCCCGGCAGCCGAGGCGAACCGCACGACCCGCTGGCCGCTCGGCCCGAGCTGGTCGAACCGGACGAGCAGCAGCCTGGACAGGTCCTCGGCGACGCCGTGGTGCCCCAGTGCGCTGGCGGCCACGAGCTCCTCGGTGAAGAACGCATTGCCCTCGGCCCGCTCGACGACGGCCTCGACCGCCTCTGGGCTCAGGGCGCCGGGCTGGAGCGTGTCGACGAGCTGACGGACGGCGTCGTCGGTGAGCGACCCGAGGTCGAGCCGGCGCAGGTCCGGCAGGCGGGACCAGTGCGCGAGGGTCGAACGCAGCGGGTGGCGCCGGTGCAGGTCGTCGCTGCGGTAGGACGCGACGATCGACACCGGCCCGCGGAACCCACGGGTGAACAGCAGGGTGAGCAGGTCGCGGGACGACTCGTCGGCCCAGTGCACGTCCTCGATGACCACGAGGACCGGGCCGAGGCGCGAGAGGTCCTCGAGGGCGGCGTGGACGGCCTCGACGAGGTCGGAGCGGTCGAGGGTGTCGGAGCCGTCGCCGTCGTGACCGGCGCGGATCTCACCGACCCGGCGGCGTCCCGGGGTGAGGTTCTCCAGCTGCGGGTGGTCCTTGACGAGCTGGGCCGCCAGGTCGGGGTCGGACTGCTCGACGCGGGCCACGATCTCGCTGAACGGCAGGTAGGGCAGGGTGCGCCCGGCCTCGCCCAGGCAGTGGCCGACGAGGATCCGCCACCCCTCCTCGCGCGCGTGGTCCACGAGGTCGGACAGGACCCTGGTCTTGCCGATGCCCGCGTCACCGGACAGCAGCACCGAACCGTGACCCCCGCCCTCGAGACCGACGAGACGTCGCAGCCGCCCCGCCTCCTCGTCGCGCCCGACGAAGGCGTTGCCCGCTGCCGTCTCCATCGCCACGTCGCACAGTATGTCCGAGCGCGCGGACAGCGCCGGACCAATTTCCTGCGGCACGACAAAGGGCCCCGACCTCGTGGTGGAGGTCGAAGCCCTGGTGTCGTCGTCGGTGGTGTGCACCACCGTGGTCGTCAGGCCTGGCCGAACGAGTGGTGGCGGTGCAGGTGACGCTGGCCGGCGAACGCGCGCGACACGGCGGCGCGGAACCGGCGGTGGCGGGCGGGGACTTCGGCGGGCGTCTCACCGAGACGGTGACCGAGCATGGACTCGGTGCGCCACTCGACCTCGGCGGCGACGAAGAGCGGGTCAGCGATGATCATGGGGTTCTCCTTGCGGGTCGGACTGTGCGGTGCGGTTCGTGGTGACACCACGATGTGCGTCTAAGGCCCCCTCACACATGGGGCTTATGCCTTATCTCTGGGTGTCGCCCGGCCACCCAGAGACGTCGGGGCCTCAGACGGGACGGGCCGTGTGCCGCGCCGCGTGGGTGGCGGCCTTGCGCGCGTGGCGCGGACGCCGACCCCACGGCAGCAGGCGGAACAGCTGGGTCGGACGACGGTTCCCGGCCAGCCCCGCTGCGCCCAGCGACTCGCGGCGCCAGGCGACCTCGGCGGCAACGGTGTACGGGTCTGCGTGCACGCTCATGGTGTTCTCCTTGGGTCCGCCCAACCCGGTGGCTGGGGCGATGACTTCACGGTCGGCGTCTGAGGCCCCCTGCCACATGCGGCATCCGCCCAGTTCCTAGACTCGGCCCGTGCCAGCCGCCGTGTCCGTCGAGTCCGTAGGCAAGACCTATGGCCCCGTCACGGCCCTCGACGGTGCGAGCTTTGCCGCATCGGCCGGTGAGGTCACCGCGGTCCTCGGGCCCAACGGCGCCGGCAAGACGACGATGGTCGAGTGCTGTGAGGGGTTGCGGCGCCCCGACCGTGGCACTGTGCGCGTCCTCGGCACCGACCCGTGGCGGGCGGGCCCGGACCACCGGGCCCGGGTCGGCGTGATGCTCCAGGACGGTGGGCTCCCCGCGTCGGCGAAGCCGGTGCGCCTGCTCACCCACCTCGCCCGGATGTATGCCGCGCCGGTGCCGGTCGCGGACCTCGCCGGTCGCCTCGGTATCGACGGTTTCGCCGGGACGTCGGTGCGCCGCCTGTCGGGCGGGCAGCGGCAGCGAGTGGCGCTGGCCGCAGCCCTCGTCGGTCGTCCCGAGGTCGTCTTCCTCGACGAGCCCAGCGCCGGCCTCGACCCCCACGCACGCCTCGATGTCTGGGACCTGGTGCGTTCGGTCGCCACCGACGGCGCGGCCGTGGTCCTCACGACGCACTCCTTCGAGGAGGCCGAGCGGCTCGCCGACCGCGTCGTCATCGTCGCTGCCGGACGCACGGTCGCCGACGGCAGCCCGGCCGAGGTCGCCGGCGACACCAGCCTCGAGGACCGCTACTTCTGCCTCACCCGGGAGGCCCGCCGGTGAGCCCCGTGAGCAACGCCGCACCCGCGCAGCAACGCATTCTCGCGCAGGCGCGCCACGAGACGGTCACCTTGCTGCGCAACGGTGAGCAGCTCCTCGTCGCCCTCGTGCTGCCGGTCGCCGTCCTCGTCGGGCTGGTCCACGCGACGTTCCTCGACCTCGGCCCGGGCCGTCGCGTCGACGCCGCCGTGCCTGGGGTTCTCGCGCTCTGCGTGCTGTCCTCCGCCTTCACCGGCCAGGCGATCTCCACCGCGTTCGACCGCCGTTACGGCGTCCTGCGCCTGCTCGGCGCGACCCCGCTCGGCCGTGGCGGGCTGCTCGCGGCCAAGGCCCTCGCCGTGCTGTCGGTCGTCGCGTTGCAGGTCGCTGTGGTCGCGGCGGTCGGCCTGGCGCTGGGCTGGGAGCCGAGCCTGCGCGGCATACCCGCTGCTCTGCTGTCCCTCGTCCTCGGGTCGGCGACGTTCGCCGCCCTGGCGCTCCTGCTCGGCGGCACGGTGCGCGCCGAGGGGGTCCTCGCGCTGGCCAACCTGCTCTGGGTGGCGATGCTCGCGCTCGGCGGGGTCGTCATCGCGGCGAAGGCGGTGTGGTTCCTGCCCTCGGCTGCGCTCGGTGACGCACTGCGCGCCGCCCTGGTGGACGGGGCTGCCGACTGGCGCGCGTGGGCGGTGCTCGCCGCGTGGGGCGCCGTGGCAGCCCTCCTCGCGCGCCGCTGGTTCCGCTGGGACGACTGACGGCCCACCGCGCTGGCGGTCACCGCCGTTGCCAGTGCCAGCCCGACGACGACCCAGGCCGGACGACCCGTCGCGACCGCCGCCGCCAGCAACGCGGCATACCCCACGACCACACCCACCCGCCACGCGCTCCCGGTCATGGGACCAGTCAGCCAGCGCCGCTGTCGCGCCACCATGAGGAACGTCCCCCATCGCTCCCCCAGCGCCGTCGGGGAAACCCCTGACCCGTACCCTTTGGCGGTGACCTGGATGAGGCGACTGCTGCTGCTCAACGTCGTCGTCGAGGTCCTCATCGTCGTGACCGGCGGCCTCGTCCGGCTCACCGGCAGCGGGCTCGGCTGCCCCACCTGGCCTCAGTGCGTGCCCGGCTCCTACACACCCGTGCCCCACCAGGCCGAGGGGTACCACCGCTACATCGAGTTCGGGAACCGCACCCTCACCGGGCTCGTCGGGTGGGTCGCCCTGGCGGCGTTGTACGCGGTGTGGCGGTGGAGCGGGCCGCAACGAGAGCAGTGGTATGCCGTGTGGCGCGGCTGGGGGTCGGCGCGTCGCGACCTCGTTGTGCCGGCCGTCGTGGTGCTTGCCGGCGTCGTGGCCCAGGCCGTCATCGGCGGGATCACCGTGCTGACCGGGCTCAACCCACTGATCGTGTCGGCCCACTTCCTCGTGTCGATGGTGCTCGTGGGGGCGGCGTCCTTGGCCTACTACCGGTCGCAGCTGCCGGCCGGCCCGACGCCCCTGGCCGTGCACCCACTGGTCCACCGGCTGGGTCTGGTGACCTGCGTCGTGGCCGCCGTGGTCCTGACGCTGGGCACTGTCGTCACGGGCAGCGGGCCGCACTCCGGTGACGCCGAGACCCCTGCGCGGTACGGCTTCGACCCGCGCACCATCTCCTGGCTGCACGCCGATGCGGTCATGCTGTTCGTGGGGCTCGTCGTCGCCGTCTGGCTGGCCGCCCGGCTCACCGCTCCCACCTCGCTGCCCGCGCGGGCCTGGCTGGGCGTCCTCGGCGTGACCCTGCTGCAGGGAGCCGTCGGCTACACGCAGTACTTCACCGGGCTGCCCTGGGTCGTGGTGCTCGGACACATGCTGCTGGCGAGCCTGCTCGTGGTCGCGCTGGTGCGGGCGATGGTGGCGTTGCGCCGGGTCTGAGCGCTTCGGCACCGCACAGTTGCACAAATTCTCTTGTGCAACTGTGGTTGTGCAACTACTCTTGTGCGCATGCCAGCCAAGAAGCACGACCGCACGGGCATCCGCACCGTCACCGACGCCAAGGCCCTGTCGGCCATGGCCAACCCGTTCCGGGCCCGGATGATGGACGCGCTCAAGGTCGACGGCCCGTCGACCGCGTCCCACCTCGCGGGGCGCACCGGCCAAGCGGTCGGCAGCGCGTCGCACCACCTCAAGGTCCTCGCCGAGGCCGGGCTGGTGGAGGAGGCACCCGACCTCGCCAAGGACAAGCGCGAACGCTGGTGGAAGCTCGTCGACGCCGGCACCCGCTGGTCGCGCGCGGACTTCGCCGACGACACCGCCGCCGTCACCGCCGCGTATGCCGCGGAGTCGCTCGCGCTGCAGCGCCAGTTCGAACGTGTCCAGGCCTGGAACGCGAACGCCGACACCATGCCCGACTGGGACGACGCGGCATTCGCGACGCAGAACTGGCTGCAGCTCACCCCGGACGAGCTGCGCGAGGTGGCCGAGGAGGTCGTGGACGTCCTGCTCAAGTGGTCGAGGCGCGACCTGCCCGACGACGGCCAGGAACGCGAGGCCGTCTACGTCTTCGCCCGAGGGTTCCCGGCCCAGCCATGACGACCACGACCACACCGGTTGCCCAGCCCACTCCCCTGGCCCGCAACCGGAACTTCCACCTGCTCTGGTTCGGGGAGGGCGTCAGCGTCCTGGGCTCGATGACGACCACCGTCGTCTTCCCGCTCATCGCCGTCACCCAGTTCCACGCCGGGCCGTTCCCGATGGGTTTGCTCGCCGGGGCCGTCTGGTTCCCGTGGCTGGTCCTGGGGCTGCCGGTCGGTGCCATCGTCGACCGCAGCGACCCGCGCCGGGTGATGATGACCGCCGACCTCGTCGGCGCCGCCGCCGTGGCCACCGTTCCCGTCGCCTGGGCCCTGGACCTGCTGACCCTCCCCCATCTCATGGTGACCGCGCTGGTCCTCGGCAGCTGCACCGTCTTCTTCCGCACGGCATACACCGCGCTCGTCCCACGGGTCGTGCACCGCGATGACCTGGAGGCGGCCAACTCGCGCATCTACGGCACCGAGTCGGCGATGCAGATCGCCGGCCCCGGGCTCGGCGGCCTGCTGGTGCAGGCGTTCTCCGCGGCCGGCGCGGTCGTGGTCGACACACTGTCGTTCCTGGTGTCGTGGGTCTGCCTGTGGCGCATGCGTCCCGACAAGCTCGGACCCGCACCCGAGCGGCCCGAGCGCGAACCCATGGGGCGCCAGGTGCGCGAGGGCGTCCGCGTCGTCGTGCGCGACCGGTTCCTGCGGTTCTTCGCCATCCAGGGCGGGCTCGGCAACTTCGCGCTCACCGGGTACGGCGCGCTCATGGTGCTGTTCCTCGTGCGCGACCTGCGGCTCGAGCCGTCGTTCGTCGGCACAGTCATCGCGATCGGGGCCTGCGGCGGGTTGCTCGGCGCCACCGTCGCGACCCGCACCGTCCGCTGGCTCGGCGACGCCGGTGCCCTGCGCTGGCTCCAGGTGCTCGGCGGCCCACCCGCCATCCTCGTGGGCCTGGCGCAGCCCGGCGTGGGCGTGGCCCTCGTGCCGCTGGGGTCGTTCCTCGTCGGGGTCGGCGTCGTCGGTGCGAACGTCGTGCGCGCGTCGTTCCGGGTCCGCTACACACCGGCCGCGCTGATCGGCCGCACCACGGCGACGATGTCGGTGCTCAACTTCGGCACGATGCCGGTCGCCGGACTGGTTGCGGGCGCGCTCGGCGAGGCCATCGGGGTGCGCGAGACGATCCTCGCGATGGCGGCACTCAACGCGGTCGGCTGCCTGTCGGTCTTCGTCGGGCCGTTCCGCCGCGGGCGCGAGCTGCCTCAGAAGATGGGCAGGTAGAGCAGCGGGTCGAGCGCGACGCCGAGGAAGAGGATGCCGACGTAGGTGATCGAGAAGTGGAAGAGCCGCATGGGCTTCAGGACGCTCGGTCCGGCGCCGGCCTTGGCCGCCCGGAGCAGGCGGTGCGCCTCGGCGACGAACATCCCGCCGCACAGCACCGCGGTCACGAGGTAGAGCCACCCCATCGGGTTGACCCACACCAGCGCCAGTGACGCCGCCACCATGAGCCAGGAGTAGACGACGACCTGGCGGGCGACGACGACGAAGTCGCGCACGACGGGGGCCATCGGGACACCTGCGGCCGCGTAGTCCTCCTTGAACCGCATCGACAGCGGCCAGTAGTGCGGCGGCGTCCAGAAGAAGATGACGAGGAACAGCACGACGGCCGACCACGACACGGAGTTCGTCACGGCCGACCAGCCGATCAGCACCGGCATGCAGCCGGCTGCCCCACCCCAGACGATGTTCTGCGACGTGCGGCGCTTGAGCAGCATCGTGTAGCCCACGGCATACATGACGATCGCACCCAGGCTGAGGGCCGCGGACAGGACGTTGACGAAGACAGCCAGCCACACCGTCGACACGACGGTCAGCACGAGCCCGAAGACGACACCCTCGCGAGGAGTGATCTCGCCGGTCACCATGGGGCGGTTGCTCGTGCGGTGCATCTCGGCGTCGATGTCACGGTCGTAGACGCAGTTGAACGTGTTGGCCGCGCCGGCGCTGAGCGAGCCGCCGACGAGCGTCGCGACAATGAGCCACAGCGACGGAATTCCCTTGTGCGCCAAGAACATCACGGGCACCGTCGTCACGAGCAGCAGCTCGATGATGCGGGGCTTGGTGAGCGCGAGGTATGCCGCGGCCTTGCTCCGCTTCGCCGGTGCCGGGGACGTGGAGGTCCGGGCGGTCGGATCGAGAGCGGTCACGGCGTCCTTCGGCAGAGGTCACAAGGTGTGTGGGCGAGCCCGACGGGGCTCCGCCAGTCTAGCCCCGTCACGCACCCGCCCGACCGTCGGTACTGGATGCGACGCGCATCACGCCCGGGACTAGTCTCGGTGGTGTCGTCGTTCCCATCCGTGCACGTCACCCGAGCACCCAGCGTGAGGAGACCTCTCAGTGCCCACGAAAGCCCGTCAGACCAAGGCCCAGCGCAGGACAGGGCTCAAGAAGCCGGTCGCGCGAAAGGCAGGCTGGAACGACCTGGACGTGCGGGCGGTCGACACCGTCCGCGTCCTCGCCGCCGACGCCGTGCAGAAGGTCGGCAACGGCCACCCGGGCACGGCCATGAGCCTCGCCCCCGCGGCATACCTCCTCTTCCAGCAGGTGATGGCGCACGACCCGAACGACCCGGCCTGGCTGGGACGTGACCGGTTCGTCCTGTCGGCCGGCCACTCGAGCCTCACGCAGTACATCCAGCTCTACCTGTCCGGTTACGGGCTCGAGCTGACCGACCTCAAGGCCCTGCGCACCTGGGGGTCCCTGACCCCCGGACACCCCGAGGTCCACCACACGACCGGCGTGGAGATCACCACCGGCCCGCTGGGCTCCGGTTTCGCCTCCGCGGTCGGCATGGCCATGGCGCAGCGCCGTCAGCGTGGTCTGTTCGACCCCGACGCCAAGCCGGGCGAGAGCCCGTTCGACCACCACATCTGGGTGATCGCCTCCGACGGCGACCTCATGGAGGGCGTGTCGTCCGAGGCCAGCTCGCTCGCTGGTCACCAGGAGCTCGGCAACCTCACCGCGATCTACGACGCCAACCAGATCTCGATCGAGGACGACACCGACATCTCCTTCTCCGAGGACGTGGCCGCGCGCTACCGCGCCTACGGCTGGGACGTCGTCGACGTCGACTGGCGCAAGAACGGCGACGGGTCCGAGTACGTCGAGAACGTCGACGAGCTCTACACCGCCCTGGAGAAGTCGAAGAAGTCGAAGAAGCCGACGCTGGTCGTGCTGCACACCATCATCGCCTGGCCCGCCCCCACCAAGCAGGACACCGGCAAGTCGCACGGCTCCGCGCTCGGCGAGGAGGAGGTCGCCGCCACCAAGGAGGTCCTCGGCTTCGACCCGAAGAAGACCTTCCAGGTCGACCGTGCCGTGCTCACCCACGCCCGCAAGGTCAAGGCGCGTGGCAAGGCCGCCCACAAGGCGTGGGACAAGCGGTTCGCCGCGTGGCGCAAGGCCAACCCCGAGCGGGTCAAGCTCCTCGACCGCGTCGTCGCGGGCGAGGTGCCGGCCGACCTCGACGCCGCACTGCCGACCTTCCCCGCCGACACCGAGAAGGGCATGGCGACCCGCGCGGCCTCCGGCAAGGTGCTGACCGCACTGGCTCCCGTGATGCCCGAGCTCTGGGGCGGGTCGGCCGACCTGGCCGAGTCGAACAACACCACCATGGAGGGCGAGCCGTCCTTCATCCCCAAGAGCAAGCAGACCCGCGAGTGGAAGGGCGGCCCCTACGGGCGCACCCTGCACTTCGGCATCCGTGAGAACGGAATGGGCATGATCCTCAACGGGATCGCGCTGGAGGGCCTGACCCGCCCGTACGGCGGCACGTTCCTCGTGTTCTCCGACTACATGCGGCCCGCGGTACGGCTCGCGGCGATCCAGCAGCTGCCCGTCACCTACGTGTGGACCCACGACTCGATCGGCCTCGGCGAGGACGGACCGACGCACCAGCCGGTCGAGCACCTTGCCGCGCTGCGCGCCATCCCCGGTCTCGACGTGGTCCGCCCCGCCGACGCCAACGAGACCTCGGCCGCGTGGGGGCACATCCTGCGCAACGACCGGACCGCGGCCCTGGCCCTGACCCGGCAGGCGCTGCCGGTGATCGACCGCAAGAAGTACGCCAGCACCGCGGGCGTCGCCAAGGGCGCCTACGTCCTCATCGACGGGGGCCCGACCGGCAAGGCCAAGCCCGACGTCATCCTCGTCGCCACCGGATCCGAGGTCGCCATCGCGCTCGACGCGCGTGAGGCCCTGGAGAAGCAGGGCGTGAAGACCCGCGTGGTGTCGATGCCGTGCCGCGAGTGGTTCGAGGACCAGACCACGGCATACCAGAACCGCGTCCTGCCCCCGGACGTGCGCGCCCGCGTCAGCGTCGAGGCTGCCGTGTCGCTCGGGTGGCACGACATCGTCGGTGACGCCGGCCGCAGCATCAGCCTCGAGCACTACGGCGCTTCGGCCGACTACAAGACGCTCTACCGCGAGTTCGGCATCACGCCCGAGGCCGTCGTCAAGGCAGCCAAGGACTCGATCAAGGACGCCAAGGGCGGCGCCCGCCGAGCGGCGACCGTCACCCAGACCCGGCCCCGCGCCGCCGAGGCACGACGCGGCGTGACCGACACGACCACCAAGAAGAGCGCCGCGACGAAGGCCGCGGCCAGCACGAAGAGGAAGTGACCCTCGTGGCCCAGAACAAGAACATCCAGGCCCTGGCCGACCAGGGCGTGTCCGTGTGGCTCGACGACCTGTCGCGCGAGCGCATCGAGACCGGCAACCTGCAGGAGCTGATCGACACGATGGGCGTCGTCGGTGTGACGACGAACCCCTCGATCTTCCAGGCCGCCCTTGCCAAGGGTGACCGCTACGACGAGGACCTGCGCCAGTGCGCCCGCGAGGGCAAGGACGTGTGGGAGACCGTCCGCAAGCTCACGACGGACGACGTCCGCGCAGCCTGCGACATCATGATGCCGGTCTTCGAGGCCACCGACGGCCTCGACGGTCGCGTGTCGATCGAGGTCGACCCGCGCCTGGCCCACGACACCGCGGGCACGGTGCAGCAGGCCAAGGAGCTGGCCGAGGTCGTCGACCGGCCCAACGTGTTCATCAAGATCCCGGCGACGGTCGAGGGCCTGCCCGCGATCTCCCAGGTGCTGGCCGAGGGAATCAGCGTCAACGTGACCCTGATCTTCTCCCTCGACCGCTACCGCGGCGTCATGAACGCCTTCCTCACCGGTCTGGAGCAGGCTCGTGAGGCCGGCAAGGACCTGTCGAAGATCTACTCTGTCGCGTCCTTCTTCGTCTCCCGCGTCGACACCGAGATCGACAAGCGGCTCGACGCCGTCAAGGGCGACCAGGCGCAGGAGGCCCAGGAGCTCAAGGGCAAGGCCGGCGTGGCCAACGCCCAGCTCGCCTACCAGGCGTACGAAGAGGTCTTCGGCACGCCGCGCTGGCAGAACCTCGCCGACGACGGCGCCAACGCCCAGCGTCCGCTGTGGGCCTCGACCGGTGTGAAGAACCCCGACTACAAGGACACCCTCTACGTCACCGAGCTGGTGGCCCCGAACACCGTCAACACCATGCCCGAGAAGACCCTCGACGCCGTGGCGGACCACGGCGAGATCACCGGTGACACGGTCACCGGCAGCTACGCCGCAGCCGGCGAGGTGCTCGACCAGGTGGAGGCGCTCGGCATCTCCTACGCCGACGTCACCGAGGTGCTCGAGAAGGAGGGCCTGGAGAAGTTCGAGCAGGCCTGGGCGGAGCTCGCCGACGAGGTGCAGAAGGACCTCGACCTCGCTCGCGCCGACGTCGACGCCGACGGCAAGGGCGAGAAGTGAGCTCACTGGGGGTCGTCGCCTCAGGAGCTGCTGCCGACGCCATCGCGGCGAAGGTCCCAGAGCTCGTCGAGGCCGGGTTCGCCGGCAAGCTCTTCGCCCAGGACGCCACCTTGTGGGGTCCCGAGGCCGAGTCCGAGTCGGCCATCCGGCTGTCGTGGGTCGGGCTGCCCCGGTCGTCGCGGCCGCTGCTCGGTGAGATCGCCGCGCTGCGCGACCAGCTCAAGGCCGAGGGCGTCGACCGGGTCGTGCTGTGTGGCATGGGCGGGTCGTCCCTGGCGCCGGAGGTCATCTGCGCCACGGCCGGGGTGCCGCTCGTGGTGCTCGACTCCTCCCAGCCGGACATGGTGCGCGACGCCATCACCGACCTCGACCGCACGGTCGTGGTGGTGTCGAGCAAGTCCGGGTCGACGGTCGAGACCGACTCGCAGCGCCGCGCCTTCCAGGCCGCGTTCAGCGAGGCGGGCATCGACCCGACCACACGCATCGTCATCGTGACCGACCCGGGCAGCCCGCTGGACGAGGAGTCCCGCAAGGACGGCTACCGCGTCATCAACGCCGACCCCAACGTCGGTGGGCGCTACTCCGCGCTCACCGCGTTCGGTCTCGTGCCGTCCGGTCTGGCGGGCGCCGACATCGAGGCCCTGCTCGACGACGCCGAGGCGGTCTCCGACGTGCTCAGCGCCGACGACGACGCCAACCCCGGGCTGCGCCTGGGTGCAGCCCTCGGTGGCACGAACCCGTTGCGGGACAAGGTGTTGCTCATCGACGCGGGCACGTCGGCGGTCGGCTTCGGTGACTGGGCCGAGCAGCTCATCGCCGAGAGCACCGGCAAGAACGGCACGGGACTGCTGCCCGTGGTCGTGGGCGGTGCACCGGCCGGCGACCTGACGGATGACGAGCTCTGGGTGAGCCTGCTGCCGGACACCGACGACGCTGACGACGGTGACGACGACACCGTCACGGGCGAGGCCGCGGTGGGCGTCACCGGCTCCCTCGGTGCGCAGTTCCTGCTGTGGGAGGTCGCCACCGCGGTGGCAGGCCGCCTGCTCGGCATCAACCCCTTCGACCAACCCGACGTCGAGAGCGCCAAGAAGGCCGCACGGGCGTTGCTGGACAAGGGAATCGGAGCCTCCGACGCACCGGCCGCCACCGACGGAGCGGTCGAGATCCGCGCCCTGGGTGGCGACTGGCTCGGCGACGCCAAGACGGTGCCGGACGCCATCGACGCGCTCCTGGCCCAGCTCGACCCCAAGACCGGGTACGTCGCGATCATGGCCTACCTCGACCGGCTCGCCGACGCCGACCTCGCGCAGACCCGCCCGGTCGTCGCACGGCATACCGGTCGTCCGACGACGTTCGGCTGGGGGCCGCGCTTCCTGCACTCCACCGGGCAGTTCCACAAGGGCGGCCCCGCCACCGGCGTCTACCTCCAGGTGACGACCCAGCCGCACGAGGACCTCGCCATCCCGGGCCGGGAGTTCACCTTCGGTGACTTCATCGCCTCGCAGGCCGCAGGCGACGCGCAGGTGCTGGCCGAGCACGACCGCCCGGTCCTGCAGCTGCACCTCACCGACCACGACGCCGGTCTGGCGCAGGTGCGCGACGCCCTCGAGGCCCTCGCACCCGCGGAAGCAGCCACATGAACACCCCACGAAGTTTCTCCCCCGCTTCGCTCCCCCGAATACTTCGCGGGGACCCCGCATGAGTCCGACCCGCGTGACGCAGGCGAGCAACCCGCTGCGCGACCCACGGGACAAACGACTCCCCCGCATCGCCGGACCGTCCTGCATGGTCCTGTTCGGCGTCACCGGTGACCTGGCGCGCAAGAAGCTGCTGCCCGCGATCTACGACCTCGCCAACCGCGGTCTGCTGCCGCCCGGGTTCTCCCTGGTCGGCTTCGCCCGCCGCGACTGGGCCGACCAGGACTTCGGCAAGATCGTCTACGACGCGGTGAAGCAGTACGCGCGAACTCCCTTTCGCGAGAGCGTCTGGCGCAACCTCGCCGAGGGTTTCCGGTTCGTGCCGGGCACCTTCGACGACCCCAACGCCTTCGACCTGCTCGCCGAGACGGTCAAGTCGCTGGAGACCGAGCGCGGCACCGGCGGCAACGTGGCCTTCTACCTGTCGATCCCGCCCAGCTCGTTCTCCGTCGTCTGCGAGCAGCTCGAGCGGTCCGGTCTCAGCCGGCCCGAAGGTGACTCGTGGCGCCGGGTCGTCATCGAGAAGCCGTTCGGGCACGACCTGAAGTCGGCCCGCGAGCTCAACGAGATCGTCGAGAGCGTCTTCCCGCCCGACTCGGTCTTCCGCATCGACCACTACCTGGGCAAGGAGACGGTGCAGAACCTGTTGGCCCTGCGCTTCGCCAACCAGATGTTCGAGCCGGTGTGGAACGCCAACTACGTCGACCACGTGCAGATCACCATGGCCGAGGACATCGGCATCGGCGGCCGCGCGGGCTACTACGACGGCATCGGCGCCGCTCGCGACGTCATCCAGAACCACCTGCTCCAGCTCCTCGCGCTCACCGCGATGGAGGAGCCGGTGTCGTTCGCGGCCGAGCACCTGCGCGCCGAGAAGGAGAAGGTCCTCTCCGCCGTGCGTCACCCGGGTGACCTCGGCAAGTCCACCGCGCGCGGGCAGTATGCCGCGGGGTGGCAGGGCGGCGAGCACGTCATCGGCTACCTCGAGGAGGACGGGGTCGCCAAGGGGTCGCACACCGAGACGTATGCCGCGATGAAGCTCGAGATCGACTCGCGCCGCTGGGCCGGGGTCCCGTTCTACCTGCGGACCGGAAAGCGCCTCGGCAAGCGCGTCACCGAGATCGCCGTCGTGTTCAAGAAGGCGCCGCACCTGCCGTTCGAGCACACCGCCACCGAGGAGCTCGGGCAGAACGCCATCGTCATCCGGGTGCAGCCCGACGAGGGCATCACCATGCGCTTCGGGGCCAAGGTCCCCGGCGCACAGATGGAGGTGCGTGACGTCACGATGGACTTCGGGTACGGCCGCTCGTTCACCGAGTCCAGCCCCGAAGCCTACGAACGGCTCATTCTCGACGTGCTGCTCGGCGACCCGCCACTGTTCCCCCGGCACGAGGAGGTCGAGCTCTCCTGGGAGATCCTCGACCCGGTCGAGCGCTACTGGTCCAAGCAGAAGGGCCGGGTCGAGCCGTACCGCTCCGGCGGCTGGGGCCCCGAGAGCGCCGACGAGATGATGCGCCGCGACGGCCGAGTGTGGAGGATGCCGTGAGCACCCCACGAAGTTCTGCGCTCCTTCGTCACTTCGATACTTCGCGGGGACCCCGCTTGAACACCCGAAAAGCCAGGACAGCACTGTGATCATCGACCTGCCCAGCACGACCACGGTCGCCATCAGCAAGAAGCTCGTCGCCCTGCGCCAGGACACCGGGGCGATGGCCCTGGGCCGCGTCCTCACGCTGCTCATCGTCGTCGACGAGGCCGACGCCGAGCAGGCCATCGAGGACGCCAACGACGCATCGCGACAGCACCCGAGCCGCATCATCGCCGTCGTCCTCGGCAACAAGCGGGGACAGTCACGCATCGACGCCCAGATCCGGGTCGGTGGTGACGCGGGCGCCAGCGAGGTCGTCGTGCTTCGCCTCTACGGCGAGCTGGTGAACCACGGTGCGGCAGTGGTGATTCCGTTGCTGCTGCCCGACTCCCCCGTCGTTGCCTGGTGGCCCACCGAGGCTCCGGTCGACGTCGCCAAGGACACCATCGGGTCGATGGCGCAGCGACGCATCACCGATGCTGCCACCGCCAAGAACCCGCGTGGAGCCCTGAAGACCCGGGCGCGCACGTACGCCTCTGGCGACACCGACCTGGCGTGGACGCGAATCACGTTGTGGCGCGGCCTGTTGGCTGCGGCACTCGACCAGCCGCCCTACGAGCCGGTCCTCGAGGCGACGGTCACCGGCGCCTCGGACTCACCGTCGACGGACCTGCTCGCGGCCTGGCTGGCCGAGACGTTGCGGTGTCCGGTCCGGCGGGCACGCACCCGGGCCGGCACGGGCATGGTGAGCGTGCGGCTGGAGCGCGCGAGCGGCCCGGTCGACCTGGTCCGACCCGACGGCAGCATCGCGACCCTGACCCAGCCCGGGCAGCCGGTGCGGCGCATCTCCCTGGCCCGCCGGGGCACCGCCGAGTGCCTCGCGGACGAGCTGCGCCGGCTGGACCCGGACGACATCTACGAGGAGACCATCCGCAAGGGCCTGGCCCGTGTCGGTCCGCGCTCGGTCACCGCGACCGACGCCGTCCGTGAGGGTGAGGCTCCATCGGTCAAGGAGGCCGAGCGCGAGTCGCGACGGATCGCCCGGGCCAACTCCAAGGCGGGCAGTGCCCAGATGGTCGAGGCACCGCAGCCGCCGAAGGCCTCCGACGAGAAGGCGGTCAAGAAGGCCGCCGCCCGCAAGCTGGCCAAGGCCAAGGACGACAAGGGTCGCCCGCCGGCACGCAAGACCGCCAAGGCCGCCACGAAGTCCGCGCGGAAGGCACCGGCCCGCAAGGGAGGAACGTCATGACCGAGCCCGAGGTCGCCGTGAGCGCCGACAAGGAGGCGGTGGCGTATGCCGCGGGCGAGCGTCTGCTCGCCACCCTCGCCGAGGTGCTGGCCGACAAGGACGAGGCACATCTCGGCCTGACCGGGGGTTCGCTCGGCTCTGCCATCTGGGCGGCGGTGGCCGCCTCACCGGCGAAGGACTCGGTCGACTGGTCCAGGGTCCGGGTCTGGTGGGGTGACGAGCGCTACCTGCCCGCCGGTGACGCGGACCGCAACGACGTGCAGAACGACAAGGCCGGACTCGCCTCGCTGGGCCTCGACCCCGCGAAGGTCCACCGGGTCGAGGGCCCCGACCGCAGCGCCGACGCCGAAGCCAGCGCCGCGGCATACGCCACGACCGTGCGCGACCACGGGCAGGGTGCGTTCGACGTGATGCTGCTCGGCGTCGGGCCCGACGGCCATGTCGCGTCTCTGTTCCCCCGGCACCCCGCCCAGCTGACCTCCGACGCCATCACGGTGGCCGTGCACGACTCCCCCAAGCCGCCGCCGGACCGCGTGTCCCTCACCTTCGAGGCGCTCAACCGCTCGGACCGCGTGTGGTTCCTCGTCTCGGGTGCCGACAAGGCCGAGGCCGTGGGTCGTGGTGTCGCAGGAGCGCCGCCCGAGCAGTCGTCCGCGGCCCAGGTGCGCGGCTCCGACGAGACCATCTGGTTCGTCGACGAGGCGGCCGCAGCAGACCTCTGACCCAGCTCGACTGGTCAGCTCGCGGCCGCTGCCCCGACCCGGGCGCGCCAGGTGTGGTCGCCACCGCGGGGGACGATCAGGGGCCGGCCGGTGTCCGGGTCCGGCAGCACCTGAGCCTCGACGTCGAAGACCGCCCGCAGCATCCCCGGGGTGACGACGTCGTCGACCGGCCCCGACTCCACCACCCGGCCCGCCCGCATGGCGATGACGTGGTCGGCGTACCGGGCCGCGAGGCTGAGGTCGTGCAGGACCATCACCACCGTCACGCCGTCGCGACGGTGCAGCTGCGTGACCGTGTCGAGGACGTCGAGCTGGTGCGCCAGGTCGAGGTAGGTCGTGGGCTCGTCGAGCAGCAGGATGTCGGTGCGCTGGGCGAGGGCCAGGGCCACCCAGGCCCGCTGCCGCTGCCCGCCGGACAGCGTCTCGAGCGGGCGGTCCGCGACCTGGTCCAGGCCCGTGCGGCGCAGTGCCTCGGTCACGATGTCCTCGTCGGGTCGCGACCACTGGTCGAACCATCGGCGATAGGGGTCGCGCCCTCGCGACACGAGGTCGATGACGCTCAGGTTGTCCGGGGCCTGTGGCCCCTGCGGCAGCAGGGCCACCCGACGGGCAAAGCCGCGCCGGTCCAGGGCCGAGACGTCCTCGTCGCCCAGCAGGACCCGGCCCTCGTCCGGACCGACCAGGCGGGCGAGGCTGTGCAGCAGGGTGGACTTGCCACACCCGTTGGGTCCGACGATCACGGTGACCTTCGCGCTGGGCACCGCGGTGCTGACGGAGTCGAGCGCCACGCGCTCACCGAACCGGACCGTCACGGTGTCGACGTTGAAGGCGGTCACGAGGAGTACCCCTTTCGGGCGAGGACGAGCAACCAGATGAGGAAGGGAGCACCCACCGCGGCAGTGACCGCACCGGTTGGCAGCAGCAGTGGCGCGAACGCGACCCGGGCCACCAGGTCGCTGGCCGTCACGACCGCGGCACCGACGAGCGCCGAGGCGACCAGCGGCGGGCGGGGCGCGCCGCTCGCCAGCCGGGCCAGGTGCGGGGCGACGAGCGCCACGAACCCGATCGGGCCGACCATGGCCACCGTTGCGGAGGTCAGCGCCACCGCGGCGAGCAGCAGCCCGGCCTCGACCCGCGTCGGGCGGTGACCGAGCGCGGCCGCCACGTCGCGCCCGAGCTCGAGGGCCGGGAGTCGCGAAGCCAGCGGCACGAGCACCACGGCCGTGAGTGCCAGGGTCACCGCCAGGACCGACGCCTCGGTGGCACCGCGCTCGTTGAGCGAGCCGGAGAGCCAA
This sequence comes from Actinomycetes bacterium, assembly GCA_023420415.1. GTDB lineage: Bacteria > Actinomycetota > Actinomycetes > Actinomycetales > Dermatophilaceae > Pedococcus. The sequence continues at coordinate 20,871 of JAEZWF010000015.1, forward strand.
GCGTTGGCGCGGGCGAGGTCGTCGATGCTCGCCATGATCAGCAACCAGCTCGTGAGCCCGCCGAAGAACGCGGACACCCCCACTCCCACGAGCAGCACCTGCAGGCCGGTGCCGCCGGCGAGGCGCAGCAGGACCGCGACCAGGGCGGCAGCCGCCAGGCCACCCAGCAGGGCTGCTGCGGACGCGCGCAGCAGCACACCACTGCCGCCGACGACGAGCACCGCCACGGCCCCCGCACCTGCCCCGGCAGTGACGCCGAGCAGGTCCGGGCTGGCCAGCCCGTTGCGGGTGGTGGTCTGCACGATCGCGCCGGCCAGCCCGAGCATCGCCCCGGCCAGCAACCCCAGCACCACTCGGGACAGCCGGAGGTCGACCACCACGAGTCGGGTGCGGCGGTCCCCACCCCCGAGCAGAGCCGCGACGACCTCGGACGGACTGACCGGGTAGTCACCGGCCGCCAGGGCGAGCACCGCCAGGACGGCGGCAACCACGGCGCCCAGCACGGCGACGACGACGGTGCGCGGCGCGACCCGCGTTGACACCGGGCCGACGCGCACGACCCGGCGGCCGCTGACAGTGCTCATCGCGCACCCCGCAGGAGCCGCACCACCACGAGGAGGAACAACGGGCCGCCGACAACGGCGAGGACGATGCCGACCGGCAGCTCCGCCGGGCGGATGACCACCCGCCCCACGACGTCGGCGAGCACCACGAGCGTGGCACCGACGAGGGCGCACACCGGCACCAGGACGCGGTGGTCCGGGCCGCTGAACCGCCGCACCACATGGGGCGCGATGAGCCCGATGAAGCCCAGCGACCCGACCAGGGCGGTGGCCGACCCCACGAGAAGCGTCACCGCGGCCAGGCCGACCAGCCGGGCAGACACCAGCCGGCTGCCCAGGGAACGAGCGACGTCGTCGCCGAGCGACAGCGTGTTGAGCACCGGTGCGTGGGCGACCGCGATGAGCAGTCCCACCGTCAGCAGCGGCAGCACCGGCGCGATCACCTCGGGTCCACGCCCGCCGGTCAGCGAGCCGACGGTCCAGAACCGGAACACGTCCAGGGTCGTGACGTCCAGCAGGAGGATCACCCCGGTCACCGCACCGAGCAGCGCCGAGATGCCCGCACCGGCGAGCACGAGGGCGGCGGGCGACCCGTCGCGACGACGCCCGGTGGCAAGGCCGAGGGCGGTGACCAGCACCGACCCCGCAGCGGCCCCACCGAACGCGAACCACAGGTACCCCGCCGGGGTGGTCAACCCCAGGAGTGAGACCGCGAGGACCACCGCCAGGCTCGCCCCGGCAGTGACACCCAGCAGGCCTGGGTCTGCCAGGGGGTTGCGGGTGTGGCCCTGGATCACCGCGCCCGCGGTCGCCAGCGCCGCACCGCCCAGCACCCCGAGGAGCGTCCGCGGGACGCGCTGCCCGAGGACGACTGCCTCGGCCTCCGCCCCTGCTGTGCCGCGCAGCGCCTCCCAGACGGTGGCCGGGGCCAACGCCAGGCCGCCCACGAACATGCTCAGGACGACCGACGCGACGCACGCCCCAATCGCCAGGAGCACCAACGGTTTCCACCGCACCGGAGCCGGTGCCGATGCAGCCACGGTCATGCTCGTCACGGGGCTCAGAAGGTCTTGAGCAGCCGCTCGACGACGTCGAGGGCGTGGTCGGCCGTGAGGGCGGCGCCTTCGTGGGTGCGACGGTCGGACCGGACCACGTTGCCGCCGGCGACGGCGGGCAGCTGCCGGTAGAGCGGCTTGGCCTGGACCGCGGCCCACGCCTTCGGCTCGCTCACGAGGGCCACCAGGCCGTCGGCGTCGCCGTAGCCGGTCTTCAGCTGTTCGGGCCCGAACTCCGCCTTGTCCCCGGCCATGGCGGAGGCCCACGCCTTCGACGGGCGCAGCCCCACGTCGCGCATGACCGTCGACAGCAACCGGGTGGCCCGGGTGTCGGTGGCGTCGCTCTCCAGGTCGTAGTTCATGGGGGCGAACGTGTTGGCGGCGATGACGTCGGCATACGTCTTCGTGAGCGCGGCCACCCGCTTGTCGTATGCCGCGATGAGCTCGGTTGCGCGGTCGTCACGTCCGGTCGCCTTCGCGACCAGCCGCAGGTCGTCCTGCCAGGTGGAGGTTTCCTGGTCCCCCACCACGAGCACCGGGGCGATGGCCTCGAGCTCCGCCCGGATCGGCTCGACGTCGGAGTAGCGGCTGAGGATGAGGTCGGGGGTGGCTGCCGCGATGGCCTCGACGTTGACCTGGCCGCGCAGGAAGATCTCGTCGAGCCCGGCGGTGAGCTCCTCGGGCAACGGCGCCTCGAGGTCCATCTCCCCGGGCTGCAGGGCCGGGATCCCGGTCACCGGGAGACCGAGCGAGAGCGCGATGTCGAGGTCGCGCCGGCCCTCGATGACCACGACCGAGTCGAGCTTGGTCGGCACGGTCACCGGGCCGAGCATCGTCGTGACCGTTCGCATCCCGCCGCTGTCCCGGCGGGTCTCCTGGCCGGCGCGGCCGGCGGCGCTGTCCACGCCACCCCCACAGGCGGACAGCAGGAGGGCCGCGGCGGCAGCCACCGCCACCCCTCGCGTGGGTCGGGCACGGGTCACGAGACGGGAGCAAGTCACGAAGGTAAGCCTAACCTACCCTCGGTAACCACATTTCGCCGTGTCCGGGACGCGAGACCGGCCCCCCACACGCAAAGTGCCCACCGGCACGGGACCGATGGGCGCTTCGAGTGGACGTGTGCGCGGGGCTACTGGATGAGCTTGCGCTCACGCAGGGTGGCGAGGGCCTCGTCGAGGATGGCTTTGCCGTCGGCGTCGGAACGACGTTCCTTCACGTACGCCAGGTGGGTCTTGTAGGGCTCGACCTTCGGCGGGGCGGGCGGGTTGGCCTCGTCCTGACCGGCGGGGAAGCCACAGCGTGGGCAGTCCCACGTCTCGGGGACGGAGAGACCGGGCTCCTCGGCGAAGCTGGGCCGGGTCTGGTGCCCGTTCGCGCACCAGTAGGAGACGAAGACGCGCGGGGCGGCCTCGCCACGCTCGGCCTCACCCATGGGACCGGCGCCGACACGGCTGCCGCGGATTGCGTTGCCACCTGCCATCGTTGCGGGGTTTCCTTTCGCCTCAGGCGGAGAATCGCTCGATCAGGCCAAGCCCGACGATGCACGCGAACCAGACCAGGCCCACGGCGATGGTGAACCGGTCGAGGTTGCGCTCGGCCACCGACGACGAGCCCAGCGACGTGGACATGCCACCACCGAACATGTCCGACAGACCGCCGCCCTTGCCCTTGTGCAGCAGGATCAGCAGGGTCAGGATCAGTCCACCGATGACCAGCAGCACCTGCAGGCCGATCTTCACGGCTTCCACGGAACACCCATCTGTCGTCGCTTGTCGGTTCGTGCCACCGCAGACGGCAGCAACGGTCAGGATACCTGCTCGTTCGTCAGCTGGTCGCCAGGTGGTCGCGGTAGCGGCAGATGGAGGCGAACTCGACCGGGTCGAGCGACGCGCCACCGACCAGGGCGCCGTCGACGTCCTCCTGGGCCATGATCGCGGCGACGTTGTTCGCCTTGACCGAACCCCCGTAGAGGATGCGCACGCCGTCGGCGAGGTCACCGGAGTAGAGATCGGCCAGCTTGGTGCGGATGGCCGCGCACACCTCCTGCGCGTCCTCGGGCGTGGCGACCTCACCGGTGCCGATCGCCCAGATCGGCTCGTAGGCGACGACGATGCTCTTGGCCTGCTCTGCGGCGAGGCCGGCCAGGCCGGCCTCGACCTGGGCGAGCACGAACTCGACCTGGCCACCGGCCTGCCGCACCTCGAGCCCCTCGCCCACGCAGAAGATCGGGGTGAGCGAGTGCCGGTATGCCGCCTTGAGCTTGGCGTTGACGGCCTCGTCGGTCTCGTGGAGGTACTCGCGGCACTCGCTGTGCCCGACGATGACGTAGGTGCAGCCCAGCTTGGCGAGGAAGGCGCCGGACACCTGCCCGGTGTAGGCGCCGCTGTCGTGCTCGGACAGGGTCTGGCCGCCGTGCCTCAGCTCGAGCCGGTCGCCGTCGATGAGCGTCTGCACCGAACGGATGTCGGTGAACGGCGGCAGCACCGCGACCTCGACCGCCCCGAAGTCGTGCTTGCCGTCACGCAGGGTCCAGTCGAGCTTCTGCACGAGGTGCGTGGCCTGGAGGTGGTCGAGGTTCATCTTCCAGTTGCCCGCCATCAGCGGCGTGCGACCAGACGTGCCAGCCATCTACTTCTCCTCGTCGAGAACGGTCAGACCGGGCAGTTCCTTGCCCTCGAGGTACTCCAGGCTCGCGCCACCACCGGTGGAGATGTGGCCGAACTGGTCGTCCTCGAACCCGAGCTGGCGCACCGCGGCGGCCGAGTCGCCACCGCCGACCACCGTGAGCGCACCCTTCTCGGTGAGCTCGACGAGGGCCTTGGCCACGGCAGCCGTGCCCGCGGCATACGGCTCCATCTCGAACGCACCCATGGGGCCGTTCCAGAAGACCGTGCGGCACCCGTCGAGCTTCTCGGCGAAGAGCACAGCCGACTCGGGGCCGATGTCCAGACCCATCCGGTCGGCGGGGATGGCGCCGGCCGGCACCACCTCGTGGTCGGCGTCCGCCGAGAACTCGGTGGCGGCCACGATGTCGACCGGCAGGACGATCTCGACGCCACGCTCGCGCGCCTGCTCGAGGTAGCCCTTGACCGTCTCGACCTGGTCGGCCTCCAGGAGGGACTTGCCCACCTCGTAGTCCTGGGCGGCGAGGAAGGTGAAGACCATGCCGCCGCCGATGAGCAACCGGTCGGCGGTCTGGATGAGGTTGTCGATCACCGCGAGCTTGTCGGAGACCTTCGCACCACCGAGCACCACGGCATACGGCCGCTCGGGGTCCTCGGTGAGGCGCCGCAGCACCGCCACCTCGGTCTCGACGAGGCCCCCGACGGCGGCGGGCAGGAGCCGCGCCACGTCGTAGACCGAGGCCTGCTTGCGGTGCACGACACCGAACCCGTCGGAGACGTAGGCGTCGGCCAGCGCCGCCAGCTCGCCGGCGAAGGCGGCCCGCTCGGCGTCGTCCTTGCTCGTCTCACCAGGGTTGAACCGCAGGTTCTCGAGCAGCACGACGTCACCGTCCTGCGCGCCGTCGACCGCCGCTCGTGCGCTCTCCCCCACCGTGTCGGTGGCGAAGGTGACGTCGCGGCCGAGCAGCTCACCGAGTCGCGCGGCGACGGGACGCAGCGAGTACTTGTCCTCCGGCGCGCCCTTGGGGCGACCGAGGTGGGCCGTCACCACGACGCGTGCGCCAGCATCGGACAGCGCCTTGATCGTCGGCACGGACGCGCGGATGCGCCCGTCGTCGGTGATCGTGGCCGTGCCGTCCTCGCCATACTCCAGGGGCACGTTGAGGTCGGACCGGACGAGCACGCGCTTGCCGCGCAGGTCGCCGGACGGGAAGAGGTCGGCGATCGACTTCACTGGGGCTCCGCTCAGAGCTTGGAGCCGACGAGACCGACGAGGTCGACGAGGCGGTTGGAGTAGCCCCACTCGTTGTCGTACCAGCCGACGACCTTGACCTGGTTGCCGATCACCTTGGTGAGGCCCGAGTCGAAGATGCACGAGGCGGGGTCGGTCTCGATGTCCTTGGAGACGATCTCGTCCTCGGTGTAGACGAGGATGCCCTTGAGCGGGCCCTCGGCGGCCTTCTTGAACGCCGCGTTGACCTCCTCGACCGTGGTCTCGCGGCCCACCTCCACGGTGAGGTCGGTGGCGGAACCGGTCGGGGTCGGCACGCGCAGCGCGTACCCGTCGAGCTTGCCCTTGAGCTCGGGCAGGACCAGGCCGATGGCCTTGGCGGCACCGGTCGAGGTCGGCACGATGTTCAGGGCCGCGGCGCGGGCCCGACGCAGGTCCTTGTGCGGGCCGTCCTGGAGGTTCTGGTCCTGGGTGTAGGCGTGGATCGTGGTCATGAGGCCCTTGACGATGCCGAACTCGTCGTTCAGCACCTTGGCCATCGGGCCGAGGCAGTTGGTCGTGCACGACGCGTTGGAGATGATCGTGTGCGCGTCGGCGTCGTAGTCGCCGTCGTTGACGCCGAGGACGATCGTGACGTCCTCGTTCTTCGCCGGGGCGGAGATGATGACCTTCTTGGCGCCGTTGTCGAGGTGCACCTTGGCCTTCTCGGCGTCGGTGAAGATGCCGGTGGACTCCACGACCACGTCGACCCCGAGGTCGCCCCACTTGAGGTTGTTGGGGTCGCGCTCGGCGAACGCCTTGAACGTCTTGCCGTCGGCGGTGATGTCCTCGTCGGTCGAGGTGACCTCACCGGGGAACCGGCCGAGGATCGAGTCGTACTTCAGCAGGTGGGCCAGGGTGGCGTTGTCGGTGAGGTCGTTGACGGCGACCACCTCGATGTCGGCGCCGGACGCCTGGGCGGCGCGGTAGAAGTTGCGGCCGATGCGGCCAAAGCCGTTGATGCCAACGCGAACGGTCACGGTTCAGGGCCCTTCCGGGAGGGGGTGGTATGCCGCGTCGTCGCGGCATGCGTGCTCGGCACCGACCCTATCGGCTGGCACGTGCGCCACGGCATCCCGGTCCGGTGTACGGGCCGGTAACTCCCGCCCCTCGTCGCCGGCACACCTCGCTCAGCTGTCGCCGCCGAAGAGGTCGCGGGTGTAGACCTTGTCGGCGACGCCCTCGAGCTCGGGCACCATCCGGTTGGCGACGATGACATCGGCCACGGTGGTGAACTCGTCGAGGTCGCGGATGACGCGTGACCCGAAGAACGAGTCACCCTCCAGACCGGGCTCGTAGACGACCACGTCGACGCCCTTGGCCTTGATGCGCTTCATGATCCCCTGGACGCTGCTGGCCCGGAAGTTGTCGGAGCCGGCCTTCATGATCAGCCGGTGGATGCCGACGACCTTGGGCCTGCGAGCAAGGATGTCGGTGGCGATGAAGTCCTTGCGGGTGGTGTTGGCGTTGACGATGGCCTCGATGAGGCTCTGCGGCACGTCGCGGTAGTTGGCGAGCAGCTGCTTGGTGTCCTTGGGCAGGCAGTAGCCGCCGTAGCCGAACGACGGGTTGTTGTAGCCCGGCCCGATGCGCGGGTCGAGCCCGACGCCGTCGATGATCTGCCGGGTGTCGAGGCCGTGGGTGATCGCGAAGGTGTCGAGCTCGTTGAAGAACGCGACGCGCATGGCGAGGTAGGTGTTGGCGAACAGCTTGATCGCCTCGGCCTCGGTGCTGTCGGTGAGCAGGACCGGCACGTCCGGTTCCTCCGAGGCGTCGCGCAGCAGGTCCGCGAACCGCTGAGCCGCCTCGGTGCGCTCCCCCACGACGATGCGCGACGGGTGCAGGCTGTCCCAGAGGGCCTTGCCCTCGCGGAGGAACTCGGGGCTGAACACGACGTTGTCCGAGCCGACCTGAGCCCTCAGGTCGCGGGTGAACCCGACTGGCACCGTGGACTTCACGACGATTGTGGCGCCCGGCGCGCGGGCCACGGCGTCCTTGGTGACCTGCTCGACGCTGGTGGTGTCGAAGTAGTTGGTGACGGGGTCGTAGTTCGTCGGCGTGGCGACCACGACGAAGTCCGCACCGTCGTAGGCCTCCGCCGGGTTGGTCGTGACCTGCAGCCGCAGGCCGCCTTCGGCCAGGAACCGCTCGATCTCGGTGTCCTGGATCGGGCTGCGGCCCTGCCGCAACAGCTCGACCCTGGCCTCGTCGATGTCGAGCGCGACGACGTCGTGGTGCCGCGCGAGCAGCACCGCCATGGACAGTCCGACGTACCCCGTGCCGACGACGGCGATGCGAGCGCTCATCAACGGACCCTGGCCCCGCGAGGTGACTTCACGCCTCCAGCATCTCAGGCGTGAGGTTGGCCTCCGTGCCGGGGATGCCGAGGTCCTGGGCGCGCTTGTCGGCCATCGCGAGCAGGCGCCGGATGCGGCCGGCCACGGCGTCCTTGGTCATCGGCGGCTGGGCGAGCTGGCCCAGCTCCTCCAACGACGCCTGCTTGTGCTCGAGCCGCAGCTGGCCGGCCTCGCGCAGGTGGTCGGGGATCTCCTCACCGAGGATCTCCATCGCCCGCTGCACGCGAGCCCCGGCGGCCACCGCGGCCCGGGCCGAGCGGCGCAGGTTGGCGTCGTCGAAGTTGGCGAGCCGGTTGGCCGTCGCGCGGACCTCGCGGCGCATCCGCCGCTCCTCCCACGCGAGCACGGCCTCGTGCGCACCGAGCCGGGTCAGCATCGCGCCGATGGCGTCACCGTCGCGGATCACGACACGGTCGACACCGCGCACCTCGCGGGCCTTGGCCTGGATGCCCAGTCGGCGGGCGGCGCCGACGAGCGCGAGCGCGGCCTCCGGGCCGGGGCAGGTGATCTCCAGCGCGGAGGACCGGCCGGGCTCGGTGAGCGAGCCGTGGGCGAGGAACGCACCCCGCCAAGCCGCCTCGGCGTCGCAGGCGGAGGCGCTGACCACCTTGGGTGGCAGGCCGCGGACGGGTCGGCCGCGTGAGTCGATCAGGCCGGTCTGCCGGGCGAGTGCCTCACCGTCCTGCACGACGCGGACGACGTAGCGGCTGCCCTTGCGCAGGCCGCCGGCGGCGAGCACGAGGACCTCGGACGGGTGCCCGTAGAGGTCGCCGATGCTCTTGCGCAGCCGTCTGGCCGCGTTCGCCGTGTCGAGCTCGGCCTCGACGACGATGCGCCCCCCGACGATGTGCAGACCTCCGGCGAACCGCAGGGTGGCCGCGACCTCGGACTTGCGGCAACAGGGCTTGGTGACGTCGAGCCTGCTGAGCTCGTCCTTGACGCGCGCCGTCATCGCCATCCGCTCATCCTGCCATTTCGCTCATCGTTGTCCCCCGGGCCCGAAGACGTCACGATACGCCGCCGCGAGCCGCAGGGAGTCATGGTGTCCCGGCGAACCCCGCCCCGCCACCTGCACCAGGACGACTTCGGCGCCCATCCGGGCCGCGGCCGTCCGCAGGGTCTCCTCGTCGTCGACCGCCGACGGGTCGGCCAGGACCACGTCGAGCCTCAGTCGCGGCGCGTGGTCGGCCAGCACCGCCACCTGGGTCGCGGCCGAGAACCCCGCGGTCTCCCCCGAGTGCTCGAGGTTGAGGGTCAGCACCCGGCGCGCGGACGTGTCGTGCAACGCGTCGCGCAGCCCGGGCACCATGAGGTGTGGCATCACCGAGGTGAACCACGACCCGGGCCCGAGGATCACCCAGTCGGCGTCGCGGACGGCGGCCACGGTCGCGGGGGCCGAGGGCGGGTCGGCCGGTTCGAGCGCGATGCTGCGCACCTTGCCCCGCGTCGTCGCGACCGCGACCTGTCCGCGGACGGTCGTCACCGCATCCGGGTCACCCTCGTCCAGGCCCACGACCTGCGCGGTGATCTCGAGGGGAACCGCCGCCATGGGCAGCACCCTCCCCCGGGCGTTGAGGAGCCGCCCGACGAGGTCGAGCCCGGTCACGGGGTCCTCGTGCAGGTCCCACAGGGTGGTGATGAGCAGGTTGCCGAGCGCGTGGCCGGCCAGTGGGCCGTCGCCCTGGAAGCGGTGCTGCAGCACGTCGCGCCAGATGTGACCCCATTCAGTGTCGTCACACAGCGCCGACACGGCCATCCGCAGGTCCCCCGGGGGGAGCACCCCGAACTCCTCACGCAGCCGGCCCGACGACCCACCGTTGTCGGCGACCGTCACGACCGCGGTGATGTCGTCGGTCACCAGCTTGAGCGCCTCGAGCGACGCCGCGAGGCCGTGACCGCCCCCGAGCGCCACCACTGCGGGTCCGGCACCCTTGGCCCCCGGCCTCATTCCTGCCCCAGGTCGCGGTGCACGACGAACGTGGCGACCTCGTCGCTGGCCAGCCTCGCGCGCAGCGCCTCGGCGACGGCGACCGACCGGTGCTTGCCGCCGGTGCAGCCGACGGCCACGGTGACGTACCGCCGCCCCTCCCGCAGGTAGCCCTCGATGACCGGTTCGAGCATGGCCTGGACCCGCTCGACGAACTCCGACGCGCCCTCCTGGCGCAGGACGAAGTCGGCGACCTCCTCGTCGCGCCCGGTCAGTGGTCGCAGCTCGGGGATCCAGAACGGGTTGGGCAGGAACCGCATGTCCAGCACGAAGTCGGCATCGAGCGGCACGCCGTACTTGAAACCGAACGACATCAACGCGATCCGCACCTTCGGACCGGCGGTGTCGTTGAAGATCGGGTGCACCTTCTTGGCGAGCTGGTGCACGTTGAGGCCGGAGGTGTCGATGACGACGTCGGCGTCCGAGCGCAGGTCCGCGAGCAGCTCCCGCTCCCGGGTGATGCCGTCGAGCAGCCGACCGTCGCCCTGCAACGGGTGCGGGCGGCGCACCGACTCGAACCGCCGCACCAGGGTCTCGTCGGTCGCGTCGAGGAACACCAGCGTCGGACGCCAGCCGCCCGCACGCAGCTCGTCGAGCGCGGTCTGGAGGTGGGCGAAGAACCCGCGCGCCCGCACGTCCACGACGGCGGCCAGCCGCGGCAGCTCGGTCGGGTTCGGCGCGGTGCGGGCCAGCTCGACCAGGGGCACGAGGAGGTGTGGCGGCAGGTTGTCGATGACGTACCAGCCGGAGTCCTCGAGCACGTTCGCCGCCGTCGACCGACCGGCGCCCGACATCCCCGTCAGGATGACCAGCTGCGCGTCCCTGGGTGCGTCGACGGCACCCCTGTCGTCCCCGCCGTTCACGACCCCGTCCCTTCGTCGTCGAGGATCTCGCCCGTCATGAGGTTCACCGCTGGCGCGGGTGCGGCCTCGGTGGCCAACTCTGCCGCAATCGAGGCCGCGAGCGCAGGTCCGATGCCGGACACGGACTGGAGCTCCTCGACCGTGGCGGCGCGGATCTTCTTGACCGAGCCGAACTGGCGCAGCAGCGCCTTGCGCCGCGCCTCGCCCAGACCGGGTATGCCGTCGAGTGCGCTCGCGGTCATGGCCTTGCTGCGGCGTTGGCGGTGGAAGGTGATGGCGAACCGGTGCGCCTCGTCGCGGACCCGCTGCAGGAGGTACAGCCCCTCGCTGGTCCGGGGCAGGATCACCGGGTAGTCCTGCCCCGGCAGCCACACCTCCTCGAGCCGCTTGGCGAGGCCGACGACGGCGATGTCGTCGATGCCCATGCGGTCCAGCGCCGCCTGGGCCGCGTTCACCTGCGGCAGGCCGCCGTCGACGACGACGAGGTTGGGTGGGTAGGCGAACTTCTTCGGCTTCCCGGTGTCGGGGTCGATCCGCTCCGGTCCCGCCTCGGGGTCGGGTCCGAGCTCGACGTCCGAGGACTGGTCACGCTCCTCGAGGTAGCGCTGGAAGCGCCGGGTCAGCACCTCGTCCATGGCGGCGGTGTCGTCGACCTGCTCGCCCTTGATGACGAACCGCCGGTACTCGGACTTGCGCACCAGGCCGTCCTCGAACACCACCATCGACCCGACGACCTGTGACCCCTGGATGTGGCTGATGTCGTAGCACTCGATGCGCAGCGGTGCGTCCGCCAGGTCGAGCGACTCCTGCAGCTCCTGCAGGGCCTGGCTGCGGGCGGTGAGGTCACCGGCGCGGGCGAGCTTGTGCCGGTTCAGCGACTGTTCGGCGTTGCGGTGCACCGTCTCCAGCAGGGTGCGCTTGTCGCCGCGCTGGGGCACGCGCAGCTGCACCGACGACCCGCGCAGCGAACCCAGCCAGGTGGCCACTGCGTCAGGCTCGTCGGGCAGCACGGGCACCAGCACCTCGCGCGGCACCCCGTCACCGGTCTCACCGCCGTAGACCTGCTGCAACAGGTGCCCGACCACCTCGGGCACCGACTCGGCGTCCATCTCGGCCACCCAGCCGCGCTGCCCGCGGACCCGGCCGCCGCGCACGTGGAACACCTGCACGGCCACCTCGAGCCCGTCCTCGGCGAGGGCGAACACGTCGGCGTCGGTGCCGTCACCCAGCACGATGGCCGACTTCTCCAGCGCCTTGCCGAGCGCGACGAGGTCGTCCCGCAACCGCGCCGCCTGCTCGAACTCCAGCGACTGCGACGCGGCCGCCATCTCGCGCTCGAGCCGCTTGACGAACCGGGTCGTGTCACCGGCCATGAAGTCGCAGAAGTCCTCCGCGATCTGCCGGTGCTCCTGCGGCGTCACCCGTCCGACGCACGGCGCCGAGCACTTGTCGATGTAGCCCAGCAGGCACGGCCGCCCCACCTGGTTCGCGCGCCGGAACACCCCGGAGGAGCAGGTGCGGATCGGGAAGACCCGCAGCAGCAGGTCGAGCGTCTCGCGGATCGCCCACGCGTGCGCGTAGGGCCCGAAGTATCGGGTCCCCTTGCGCTTGGCCCCGCGCATCACCTGCGCCCGCGGGAACTCCTCACCCATCGTCACCGCGAGGTAGGGGTAGGACTTGTCGTCGCGGTACTTGACGTTGAACCGCGGGTCGAACTCCTTGATCCACGAGTACTCGAGCTGGAGTGCCTCGACCTCGGTCGTGACGACGGTCCACTCGACGCTGGCCGCGGTGGTGACCATGGTGCGTGTCCGCGGATGGAGCGCGCTGATGTCCTGGAAGTAGGAGGACAGCCGCGGTCGCAGCGACTTGGCCTTGCCGACGTAGATGACCCGCCCGTTCTTGTCGCGGAACCGGTAGACACCCGGGTCGACCGGGATCTCCCCCGGCTTGGGGCGATAGGTCACGGGGTCAGCCACGACACCACTCTATGAACCACACCTGACGTCATGACAGGCGCGGTGGTCGGGGCAGACGAGGTGACGGTATGCCGCGGGGCGAGCCCGCGGCATACCGCGCCTGCGTCGTGGAGCCCGTCAGCTGACGGTGATGCCGTCCGCCCCCACGGTGACCTTCTTCTCCGGGAGGGGCTCCTTGGCCGGGCCGGCCTTGACCGCGCCGGTGGTGATGTCGAACTTGCTGCCGTGGCAACCGCAGTTGATGGTGCCGTCCGCGACGTCGCTGACGACGCAGCCCTGGTGGGTGCACACGGCGGTGAACGCCTTGAACTCCCCTGCCGTGGGCTGGGTGACCACGACCTTCTGGTCGGCGAACACCTTGCCACCGCCCTCGGGGATCGTGGCCTCGGAGATGGCGTCCTTGATCGCACCGGAGGCGGCGTCGCTGGCGGACGAGACCGCGCTGTTGGCCGCGTCCTCGGCGGCACCACAGGCGCCGAGGGCCATGACGCCGGCGCCGGCGAGGCCGGCCGTGCACAGGACGGTCCGGCGGGTGGGAACGGCGTCGGGGGTGGTCTGCTGGCTGTCGGCGGTCATGGTTCACCTTTCGCGGGGGGATCCGTCATGGACGTATACGCGTGGGACGTCCGAGTCGTTCACATCTCGTCTCACTCCTTGGTAACGACACGGTCACGGCACGTCGTCGACGCTGCCGCCCACGCGCAGGAGGAGGCATATTCTTCGCAGACCCCGAACCCGGGGCGTCCGCGGGTCCGCCCGCGAGCACCACATGACTTCAGGAGGAGTCTTGCGTTCTGTCTTCAAGATCGGCGTCCCGATGGTGGCCGCCGCGCTCGCCCTGAGTGCCTGCGGCGGCACGAGCGGTGGCGACAACGCCTCCGGCTCGGGCAGCGGCGGCAAGGCCTGCGACTACAAGATCGGCTTCTTCGGCGCACTCACCGGTGACGCCGCCAACCTCGGCATCAACATCAAGAACGGTGCCGAGCTCGCTGTCAACCAGTACAACGAGAAGAACGCAGACTGCAAGGTCACGCTCACCTCGTTCGACTCCCAGGGTGACCCGGCCATCGCGCCCGGCCTCGCCCAGAAGGCCGTCACCGACAAGAAGCTCATCGGCATCGTCGGCCCGGCCTTCTCCGGTGAGTCCAAGGCTGCCGACCCGATCTTCGACAGCGCCGGGCTCAACACGATCTCCGCCTCCGCCACCAACCCGGCGCTCGCCGACAACGGCTGGAAGACCTTCCACCGCGTCCTCGGCAACGACGCCACCCAGGGCCCGGCCGCGGCGAAGTACATCAAGGACGTCCTCAAGGCGCAGAAGGTGTTCGTCTCCGACGACACCTCCGAGTACGGCAAGGGCCTGTCCGACATCGTCAAGAAGGACCTCGGCTCGCTCGTCGCCGGCACGGACCAGACCGCGGCCGACGGCAAGCAGGACGACTTCTCCGCGACCGTGACCAAGGCCAAAGCCTCCGGCGCGACCGTCTTCTTCTACGGCGGCTACTACTCCAACGCCGGCAAGCTCGTGAAGCAGCTCAAGGACGGTGGCTTCACCGGCACCTTCGTCGCCGCTGACGGCGTCAAGGACGACGGCTACATCAAGGGCGCCGGCGCGGCCTCCGAGGGCACGATCCTCACCTGCCCGTGCCTGCCCCCGGACAAGGCTCCGGAGTTCGCCGAGGCGTACAAGAAGGCCTACAACACCGACCCGGCCACCTACTCGGCCGAGGCGTACGACGCCGCCAACGTCTTCCTCGACGCGATCGCCGCGGGCAAGACCGAGTGGGCGGACGTCACCGAGTTCATCAAGACGTACGACAAGCAGGGCGTCACCAAGAAGATCAAGTTCGACGACAAGGGTGAGCCGGCCGAGGTCTCGGTCTGGGCCTACAAGGTCCAGGACGGCAAGATCGTCCCCGACCAGGAAATCAAGTAGCAGTCGCCTAGCGGCCAGGACCCTCGTCCAGCAGGGTCCTGGCCGCTAGCGTGTTCCCACCCGGATGCGGGAACGGCCTGGCCTGCCCGTCCACGCCGTGCGTTCCCCTCTCACACGGAGGTCCGATGGACTTCAGCCTTCTGTTCAACCACTTCCCGGAGCTCACCATCACCGGGCTGGCGTACGGCGCCATCTACGCCCTCATCGCCCTCGGCTACACCCTGGTCTACGGCGTGCTGCGGCTGATCAACTTCGCCCACTCCGAGGTCTTCATGTACGGCGCGTTCGCCGCCGTCTGGGTCCTCATGGCACTCGGGGCCGGCAGCGCCAGCGGGGTCGGCATCGCCGGCTTCCTGCTCATCGCGTTCCTGTCGGCCATGACGGTGTCGGCGCTCGTCGCGCTCCTGCTCGAGCGCGTGGCCTACCGTCCCCTGCGCAAGCGCAACTCACCGCCCCTGATCGCGCTCATCTCCGCGATCGGTGCGTCCTTCGCCCTGTCCGAGGCCATGGGTCTGCGCGACAAGCCGTTCAAGTGGTTCGGGCAGGAGGCGGCCTTCCAGGACTACGTCGGCCGCCCCCGTGAGGCCTCGCCGTTCCCGCTGAAGATCGACGTCGTGCGGCTCTTCCACATCGGCAACTACCAGGTCTCGAACATCGACCTCATCGTCCTCGGTGCCGCCATCGTGATGATGGTCGTCCTCGACCAGTTCGTGAACCGTTCACGGCTCGGCCGCGGCATCCGCGCGGTCGCCCAGGACCCCGAGGCGGCCGCGCTCATGGGTGTGAACCGTGACCGGGTCATCCGGCTGACGTTCGTCCTCGGCGGTGCCATGGCCGGTGCCGCCGCCGTGATGTACCTGCTCAAGGTCGGCCAGGTCCGGTACAACTCCGGCTTCCTCCTCGGCGTCAAGGCGTTCACCGCCGCCGTCCTCGGCGGCATCGGCAACGTGCGTGGCGCCCTGCTCGGCGGGTTCATCCTCGGTGTCGCGGAGAACTACGGGCAGGCCCTCTTCGGCGGTGAGTGGCGCGACGTGGTCGCGTTCACCCTCCTCGTCGTGATCCTGCTGTTCCGCCCGACCGGCCTGCTCGGTGAGTCCCTCGGAAAGGCACGCGCATGACCCAGGTACGCAGCTTCTTCGGCGGCGTCGCGGACCGGTTCCGCGCGCTGCCCCGCTGGGCGAAGATCGTGTTCGCCATCGCGCTCACCGTCTTCGTCTACCTCCTGCCGATCATCAACCCGCCGTTTCTCACCACGTCGGGGTCGGACTTCGGTGCGGTGCTCTTCCTGTGCGCCCTCTACGCGCTGGTCGCGATCGGGCTCAACATCGTCATCGGGTATGCCGGGTTGCTCGACCTCGGGTACATCGGCTTCTTCGCGATCGGTGCCTACACCGTGGGCGTCCTGGGCTCGCAGCACGCCAAGCTCCCGCTCCTGCTGTGCATCCCGCTCGCCATGGTCGTCACCCTGGTGTCCGGTCTCATCCTCGGGTGGCCGACCCTGCGGGTCCGGGGTGACTACCTCGCGATCGTGACGCTCGGCTTCGGTGAGATCGTCCGGCTGATCCTCGTCAACGCCGACGGCCTCACCAACGGCAGCCGAGGGATCTCGAACATCCCGCCGCCGCCGAGCGTCGAGCTGTTCTCGATCCCGAAGCTGGAGTGGAACGGTCTCGTCTCCACCATCAACCTCGACAACACGAGCACCGCGTTCAAGTTCAGCGTCACCGACTCGGTGCCCTACTACTGGCTCGCTCTCACCTTCGTGCTCGTCGTGCTGTTCCTCGACTGGCGGATGCAGAACTCGCGCGTCGGCCGCGCCTGGGAGGCGACCCGCGAGGACGAGGACGCCGCCGAGCTCATGGGTGTGCCGACGTTCCGGTTCAAGCTGCTGGCCTTCGCCACCGGTGCCGCCGTCGGTGGCCTGTCGGGTGCGCTGTTCGCCACCAAGCAGCAGTTCATCAACCCTGACAACTTCACCATCCTCTACTCGGTGCTGTTCGTCGCCATGGTCGTCGTCGGCGGTCAGGGCAACCGGTGGGGTGTCGTCGTGGCTGCGGCGCTGCTGACCTGGGCGCCGGAGAAGCTGCGGTCCCTCCCCGGCGTGGGCGAGGACCTCGCCGACGCGCGGTTCCTCATGTTCGGGATCCTGCTGATGACCCTCGCCATCTTCCGTCCCCAGGGGCTGCTCCCACCGCGAAGGACCGTGCGTGCCAAGCATGCCGACGAACAGGCCCCAGACACCATCGACGCGGAAGGAGTGGCCCGTGCCTGACACGACACCGGACGCCACGACGCCCGACCCCGAGCTGCACAAGGGCACGCGGGTCGATGACGACACGGTCCTGCGTCCCGACGCGGACGCCACCCCCGACACCTCGGTCGACATCTCGGTCGAGGAGGTCGCGGACCTCCCGCCGGGCAAGATGCTCGAGGTCGACGACGTGACGCTGCGCTTCGGCGGTGTCACCGCCCTCGACGGGGTCTCGTTCCACATCAACACCGGCGAGATCCTCGGCCTCATCGGTCCCAACGGCGCCGGCAAGACGACCTGCTTCAACGTCATGACCGGCGTCTACCAGCCGACCTCCGGTGGCGTGCGGTTCATGGGCGAGCCGCTGGGCAAGCGCAAGAAGTTCCAGATCACCAAGCTGGGCATCGCGCGCACGTTCCAGAACATCCGGCTCTTCCACAACATGACCGCGCTCGAGAACGTCCTCGTCGGCGCCGACGCCCACCACACCACCGGCATGGGCACCGCCCTGCTGCGGTTGCCCAAGTTCAAGGCCGAGGAGTCCGAGGGCATGGACCGCGCCTACGAGCTGCTCAAGTTCATGGGCCTGGAGAAGCGGGCCGACGAGCTGGCGCGCAACCTGCCCTACGGTGACCAGCGTCGGCTCGAGATCGCCCGCGCCCTCGCGACGAACCCGAAGCTGCTGTGCCTCGACGAACCGGCCGCCGGCTTCAACCCGGCCGAGAAGGTCAAGCTCATGGAGCTGATCCAGTCGATCCGCGACCAGGGCTACACGGTGCTCCTCATCGAGCACGACATGAAGCTCGTCATGGGCGTGACCGACCGGATCGTGGTGCTGGAGTTCGGCAAGAAGATCGCCGAGGGCCCGCCCGCCGAGATCCAGAACGACCCGGCCGTCATCGCCGCCTACCTGGGAGTGGATGAGAATGCTTCTTGAGGTCGAGGACCTCAGCGTCAACTACGGGCGCATCGAGGCCATCCGCAACCTGTCGTTCACCGTCGACCAGGGCGAGGTCGTCACCCTCATCGGCGCCAACGGTGCGGGCAAGACGACGACGATGAAGACCGTGTCCGGGCTGCGGCCGGTCCGCACGGGGACGATCCGCTTCGAGGGGCAGGACATCACCACGATGCCGGCCCACGAGCGCCCGGTCCTCGGCATCGCGCAGTCCCCCGAGGGTCGTGGCTGCTTCGTCGGCATGACGGTCAGCGAGAACCTCGACATGGGCGCCTACGCGCGCAAGGACCGCAAGTCGCCGGCGGTCAAGGAGGACCTGGACCGCGTCTTCGGGCTCTTCCCCCGCCTCGCCGAACGCCGCACCCAGGTGGCGGGCACGATGTCCGGTGGTGAGCAGCAGATGCTGGCGATCGGCCGTGCGCTGATGGCCTCGCCCAAGCTGCTGCTGCTCGACGAGCCGTCGATGGGACTGGCGCCGAAGCTGATCCAGCAGATCTTCGACATCATCACCGAGATCAACAAGCAGGGCACGACGGTGCTGCTCGTGGAGCAGAACGCGGCCCAGGCCCTCAAACGTGCCAACCGCGCCTACATCCTCGAGACCGGCGAGATCATCCGGGAAGGCACGGGTGAGGAGCTCGCCAACGACCCGGCGGTCAAGGCCGCCTACCTCGGCGGCGACGTCTAGGCACGTTCCACCCACGAGACGTGCGGGGTATGCCGGGTGGCCGGCATACCCCGCACGCGCGTCTCAGGCCTGGCGAGCCGAACGCTTCGTCGCGGTCTTCTTCGTGGCGGTCTTCTTCGCCGCGGTCTTCCTGGTCGCCGCCTTGGTGGCGGTGCGCTTGGTCGTCGCCGTGGCCGCGGCCGTGCGCTTCGTCGCGCCCTTGCCGGTGGGTCGCGTGGTCGTGCGCGCACTGCGCTGCAGGATCGGCCCCAGGAACCGGCCGGTGTGGCTGTCGGCAACCCGGGCGACCTCCTCCGGTGTGCCCTCGGCGATGACCTGGCCGCCCCCGCTGCCGCCCTCGGGACCCATGTCGACGATCCAGTCGGCGTTCTTGATGACGTCGAGGTTGTGCTCGATGACGATGACCGTGTTGCCCTTGTCGACCAGGCCCTGCAGGACGAGCAGCAGGTTGCGGATGTCCTCGAAGTGCAGACCCGTCGTGGGCTCGTCGAGGACGTAGATGGTGCGTCCGGTCGAGCGCTTCTGCAGCTCGGAGGCGAGCTTGACGCGCTGGGCCTCACCGCCGGACAGGGTGGGGGCCGGCTGGCCGAGGCGGACGTAGCCGAGGCCGACGTCGTTGAGCGTCTTCATGTGCCGCGCGATGGCCGGCACCGCGGCGAAGAACTCGGCGGCCTCCTCGATCGGCATGTCGAGGACGTCGGCGATGGTCTTGCCCTTGAAGTGCACCTCGAGGGTCTCGCGGTTGTAGCGCGCGCCGTGGCACACCTCGCACGGGACGTAGACGTCCGGCAGGAAGTTCATCTCGATCTTGATGGTGCCGTCGCCCGAGCAGGCGTCGCAGCGGCCGCCCTTGACGTTGAACGAGAACCGGCCGGGCTGGTAGCCGCGGATCTTGGCCTCGGTGGTCTGCGCGAACAGCTTGCGGATGTTGTCGAACACGCCCGTGTAGGTGGCGGGGTTGGACCGCGGGGTCCGGCCGATCGGGCTCTGGTCGACGTGCACGACCTTGTCGAGGTTGGCCAGGCCGGTCACCGACTTGTGCCGGCCGGGGACGTGGCGGGCACCGTTGAGCTTGTTGGCCAGGACGTTGTAGAGGATGTCGTTGACCAGCGTCGACTTGCCTGACCCGGACACGCCCGTGACCGCCACGAGGTTGCCGAGCGGGAACGAGACCGTGACGTCCTGCAGGTTGTGCTCGCGCGCACCGACGACGGTGACCTCGCGACCCGTCTCCTGCGGGCGCCGGACCTCCGGGGTGGGGATGTCGAGCCGGCCGGAGAGGTACTTGCCCGTGATCGACTCGTCGTGCTCGAGCAGGCCCTTGACCGGGCCGGACCACACGACCTCTCCCCCGTGCTCGCCCGCGCCGGGGCCGATGTCGACGACCCAGTCTGCCGTGGCGATGGTGTCCTCGTCGTGCTCGACGACGATGAGGGTGTTGCCGAGGTCGCGCAGCCGGGTCAACGTCTCGATGAGCCGGTGGTTGTCACGCTGGTGCAGACCGATGCTCGGCTCGTCGAGGACGTAGAGGACGCCGACGAGGCCGGAGCCGATCTGGGTCGCGAGCCGGATGCGTTGTGCCTCTCCACCGGACAGGGTCCCCGCGGGACGGTCGAGGGAGAGGTAGTCGAGACCCACGTCGAGGAGGAACCCGAGCCGGGCGTCGATCTCCTTGATGACGCGTTCGGCGATCTGCCGCTCCCGCGGCGTCAGCTCGACGTCGCGCAGGAAGGCGGCCGTGTCGTCGATCGAGAGGGCACACACCGCCGAGATCGACTTGCCCCCGATGAGGACGGCCAGCGACTCCGGCTTGAGCCGGGCACCGTTGCAGGCCGGGCACGGCACCTCGCGCATGTAGCCCTCGTACCGCTCCCGGCTCCACTCGGAGTCGGTCTCGGCGTGTCGCCGCTTGACGAACGGCACCACGCCCTCGAAGCCGGTCGTGTATGACCGCTCGCGCCCGTACCGGTTGCGGTAGCGGACGTGGACCTTGTAGTTCTGCCCGTGCAGCAACGCCTCCCTGGCGCGCTTGGGCAGCGCCTTCCACGGGGTGTCCATGGAGAACTTGAGGTCGTCGGACAGCGCGGTCATGACCCGCTGGAAGTACTCCGCCGACCCACTGCCCTGCGCCCACGGCGCGATGGCGCCCTCGGCCAGGGTGAGGTCCTCGTCGGGGATGAGCAGCTCCGGGTCCACCTCGAGCTCGGTGCCCAGGCCACTGCAGGTGGGACAGGCGCCGAACGGGCTGTTGAAGGAGAAGGAGCGCGGCTCGACCTCGTCCATGGTGATGGGGTGGTCGTTGGGGCAGGCCATCTTCTCGGAGAAGCGCCGCTCGCGCTCCGGGTCGTCCGCCTCACGGTCGACGAACTCGACGACGACGACGCCACCGGCCAGCCCCAGCGCGGTCTCGACCGAGTCGGTGAGCCGACGCTTGGCGCCGGCGTCGTCGCCCTTGGCCACGAGCCGGTCGACGACCACGTCGATGGTGTGCTTGATCTGCTTCTCGAGCTTGGGCGGGTCGGCCAGCGAGATCACCTCGCCGTCGACCCGGGCCCGTGAGAAGCCCTTGGTCTGGAGCTCGGCGAAGAGGTCGACGTACTCGCCCTTGCGGGCCCGCACGACCGGGGCCAGCACCTGGAACCGGGTGCGTTCGGGCAGCTCCAGCAGCCGGTCGACGATCTGCTGCGGGCTCTGCCGGGTGATGGGGGCGCCACAGATGGGGCAGTGCGGACGACCGGCCCGCGCGAAGAGCAGGCGCAGGTAGTCGTAGACCTCGGTGATCGTGCCGACGGTGGAGCGCGGGTTGCGGTTGGTCGACTTCTGGTCGATCGACACCGCCGGCGACAGCCCCTCGATGAAGTCGACATCGGGCTTGTCCATCTGGCCGAGGAACTGGCGCGCGTAGGCCGACAGGGACTCGACGTAGCGCCGCTGCCCCTCGGCGAAGATCGTGTCGAACGCCAGCGACGACTTGCCCGACCCGGAGAGCCCGGTGAACACGATCATCGAGTCGCGGGGCAGCTCGACGGAGATGTCACGGAGGTTGTGCTCGCGCGCACCACGGACGATCAGCTGGTCGTGCATGGGGCGGCGTGCGGGCAGGGCTGAAGTCACGGTTTCCATCGTAGGTGTCGGCACCGACAACGCATGCCGCGCCTCCGTGCGGGAGGCCCGCCACGCGGCATACGCTCCCGACATGGCGGACCAGACGACGACCCCCATCGAGGACTATGCCCTGCTCGGCGACACCGAGACCGCGGCCCTGGTGAGCAGGGCCGGCTCGATCGACTGGCTGTGCCTGCCGCACTTCGACTCCCCCGCGTGCTTCGCCGCCCTGCTCGGCACCCGCGACAACGGTCGGTGGCTGCTCGGACCGGCCGGTCCGGCCCGCACCACGAGGCGCTACGTCGACAACTCGTTCGTGCTCGAGACGACGCACGAGACCGACGACGGCGTGGTCGTGGTCACCGACGTCATGCCGACCGGTGACGGACGCGCGGACATCGTCCGCAGCGTCAGGGGCCTGCGCGGCACGGTGCGGATGAGGCACGAGTGGGTGGTGCGGTTCGACTACGGGCAGGTGCGTCCGTGGGTGTCGCACGACCCCGGTCACCGCGTCGACAGCGACGTCATCGTGGCCGTGGCCGGCCCGGACATGCTGGTGCTGCGCGGCACCCGGCTCCCCCACCCCGAGGACGGGCACCACGTCGACGAGTTCGAGGTGGGTGCCGGGGAGGTCCTCACGTTCTCCCTGACCTGGTCACCGTCGTACGAGCCGGTTCCGCCGCCGCTGGACATCGACTCCCGCATCGCGGAGACCATCCGCTACGAGAACGCGTGGACGCAGGGCTGCACCTACGACGGGCCCTACCGCGACCTCGTGACCCGCTCGCTGCTGACCCTGCGGGCCATGACGCACAGCCGGTACGGCGGCATCGTGGCCGCGCCGACCACGAGCCTGCCCGAGGACTTCGGCGGCGAGCGCAACTGGGACTACCGGTACTGCTGGCTGCGCGACGCGTCCCTGACCCTCGAGGCGTTGCTGCTGTCCGGCTACGTCGACGAGGCCCGTGGCTGGCGCAACTGGCTCATCCGCGCCGTCGCCGGTGACCCGCAGGACCTGCAGATCATGTACACCATCAACGGGTCCCGGCGGCTGCCGGAGATCACGCTCGACCACCTGCGGGGCTACGCCGACTCCCGTCCCGTGCGCATCGGCAACGGCGCCGTCGACCAGCGTCAGTCCGACGTGCTCGGCGAGGTGATGGTGGCGATGGACATCGCGCGCCGCCAGGGCCTGGAGGTGTCCTACCGCGGCTGGGCCGTGCAACGGGCACTCGTCGACGACCTGGCCAGGCACTGGGACCAGCCCGACAACGGCCTCTGGGAGATCCGCGGACCCCTGCGGCACTTCACCCACTCGCGGGTCATGGTGTGGGCGGCCTTCGACCGGGCGGTCAAGGGCGTCGAGGACTTCGGGCTGGAGGGGCCGGTCGAGAAGTGGCGGGACCTGCGTGACCGGGTGCGCGCCGAGATCCTGGAGAAGGGCTTCAACACCGAGCGGAACAGCTTCACCCAGCACTACGAGACGACCGAGGTGGACGCGTCGCTGCTCGTGATCCCGTCCGTGGGCTTCCTGCCCGGTGACGACCCGATGGTGCTCGGCACCATCGCGGCCATCGAGGAGGACCTCATGCAGGACGGGCTCCTCCTGCGCTACCGCACCGAGACGGGCGTCGACGGGTTGTCTGGCGCCGAGCACCCGTTCCTCGCCTGCTCGTGGTGGCTCGTCAGTGCGTATGCCGCGAGCGGACAGGTCGACAAGGCCACCGAGCTGATGGACCGGTTGGTGGCGTTGTTCAACGACGTCGGCCTCATCTCCGAGGAGTACGACCCGGTGGGCAGGCGGATGGTCGGCAACTACCCGCAGGCCTTCTCGCACCTGGCGTTCATCGGTGCCGCCCATGCGCTGGCCCAGGCGACCCGCTCCGCGTCGGGCGACAGCGGGACGCCCGAGCGCGAGGAGACGCGCGACGTCATCGCCTGACGCCGGGCGGGCCCGCCGGCGCGGACCAGCGCGGACCAGCGCGGACCGGCGCGGCGACTCAGGCGGAGTTGGTGGTCAGGCTCGCCGAGCCGGTCACGCCGGCACGCCGGGCCACGGCCACGGCGGCCAGGGCCGAGTGCACCTTGAGCTTGTGCAGGATGCTCTGGACGTGGGTGCGCACCGTGTTGGGTGACACGTGCAGCAGCTCGCCGATGGCGGCCCGGCTCATGCCGTCGACCAGGCATCCGAGCACCTCCAGCTCACGGCTGGTCAGGTCGTCGATGCCCTCGACGTGCTCCGCCGCGGCGTGCGGCCGCTGGGACAGGGACATGAGGACACCGGTGAGCAGCTCGGCCGGGATGTGCGTCTCGCCGCGGGCGACGCCGCGTAGCGCCTCGAGCAGCTCACCGGCGGTGACGGTCTTGGTCATCCACCCGCGCACGCCGAGCTGCACGGCCTCGACGATGCGCTGCTGGGCGCCATCGGAGCCGGTCGTCACCAGGACGCCGGTCTGGTCGTTGCGGGCCAGCGCCTGGCGCGCCACCACCAACCCGTCCTCCCCGGCCAGGTCGAGGTCGAGCAGCAGGACGTCGAAGGCGGTGTCGTCGACGACGCGAAGTGCGGTCCGGACGCTGGTCGCGGTGGCGACCACGTCGATGTCCGGCTGCTCGCGCAGGCACAGGGCGAGCGCGTCGAGAAACACCTCGTGGTCGTCAACGACGGCCACGCGAATGTGCGGGGGCATGGCGCCACCTTCCCGTGCGCAGGACGAATCGGACACCGCCCGGCGCTGGAGAAATGACTACGTCAAAGGGGTGACGCCATGCCCGGCACCACCACGGCGGTCAGCGCAGGTGCGCCGGCCACGTCTCCGGCGTGCCGTGGGCCGAGATGAGCGCCGCCGCCTGCAGCCGCGAGTGCACGCCCAGCTTGGTCAGCAGGTTCTGCACGTGGGTGCGGGCGGTGCTGCGCTGGACGCCCAGCGTCGTGGCCATCTCCTCGGTGGTCTGGCCGTCCATGATGCAGCGCATCACCTGCCACTCGCGGTCGGTCAGGAACTGCAGCGACCACAACGGGTCCTCGGCAGCCGACTTCTGCGGGCGCAGGGCGCGCTGCAGCAGCGAGGGCTCGACCGCGAGCTGACCACGCACCGCGCGGTCGAGCATCTCGACGATCTCCACGATCGGCTTCTCCTTGCCGACGTAGCCGGCCGCACCCTCGGCGATGGACCGCCCCACGATGCCGTGGTCGGCTTCCGCCGACAGCATCACGACCTTGGTCTGCGGCGACGCCTCACGGATCTGGTGGATCGCGGTGATGGACGTCCCGCCGGGGAAGTTCACGTCGAGCAGGCACACGTCGGGGTGGTGCTCGGCCACGGCCGCGACACCCTCCTCCGGCGTGCTCGCGAGGGCCACGACCTCGTGGCCCTTGGAGGCCAGCGCGAGACCGAGCGCCTCCAGCAGGAGCAGGTGGTCGTCACACACGACGATCTTCACGAGGCCACCGCCTCGAGGCCGACGGTGCCGAGGCAGATGTCTGCCACGGCGCCACCATCGCGACCGTCACGGATGTCGAACGTGCCCTGGCACGCCGCCACCATCGCGCGGGTCGTGGTGAGCCCCAAGGAGGTTCGCGACGCGATGCGTCCGAAGCCGGGGCCGGTGTCGGCAACGCGGACATGGGTCCCCGTCGAGTCCTCGACGACGGTCACGGTGACCGCGCCGGACTCGCCGGCGGCGCGCACCGCGTTGTCGAGCACGCAGGCCAGGGCGCGGCTGAGCGCCACGGGCCGGGCCCAGGCCCGCCGTGCACCGACGACGTCGACGGTGAAGCGGCAGCCCGTCGTCGCGGCCGCCCGGTCGACGCCTTCGCGCACGATGCGCTCCACGTCGGTGGGCACGACCTCGTCGGTCGCGGCCTCGCTCAGGCTGGTCTCGACCACGTCGGACAGCCACTGGGCCTGTCCGGCGATCACGTCGAGCTTGCGACGGTCGTCGCCGCCTTCGGCCCCTGCCATCAGCAGGATGGCCGCCAACGGCTGTCGCAGGTCGTGCAGCAGCGCGCGAACGGTGTCAATCTCACGTCCAGCAACCCGTCGCTGGACGTCGTCAATTGCAGCAGACATCTATTCAACTCTTCCCTCACACAACAGCGAAGGCCCGCCCGCACCCCCTGTGCGGCCCCGTCAGGCTTTTCGCGTCTGGACAAAAGTAGGACGTCGAATGCCCGAGCAGCAATAGTTCATCGGGACTAGGCGATTTCGCTGATATCGCTCGGTTGCGTGCCCTGACGACAGAATGGGGCGTATGAGTGCACCTCACGACTCCGATTCCGTTGCCCAGGTCACGTCGAACGACTGGAACCTTCTCAGCATGTGGAGGGTGTCCGTCTCAGAAATGGACAACAACGCCTACCTGCTGCGCGATCGGGCCACCGGCGACCTGCTCCTCATCGACGCCGCCGCCGAAACCGAACGGCTCCTGGACCTGGTCACCGCGGCGGGTGGCCGGCTGCGGACCGTGGCCACCACCCACCAGCACTGGGACCACCACCGCGCCCTCCCGGACGTGGTCGCCGCGACCGGGGCGGTGACCGTCTGCGGGGCCGACGACGCCGAGGGTATGCCGCTGCCTCCCGACCGCGCGCTCGCCCACGGCGACGTGGTGACCGTCGGTGACGTGCCGCTGGAGGTGATCCACCTCCGGGGCCACACCCCCGGGTCCATCGCGCTGGCCTACCGCGACCCGGACGGACCGGTGCAGCTCTTCACCGGCGACTCGCTGTTCCCCGGAGGTGTCGGCAACACCAAGAACCCCGGGCAGTCCTTCGACTCGCTCATCGAGGACGTCAGCACCCGGGTATTCGACGTCTTCGACGACGACACGGTCGTGTGGCCGGGCCACGGCGCGCCGACCACGCTGGGTGCCGAGCGCCCGCACCTGCAGGAGTGGCGAGACCGCGGCTGGTGAGCACCCGCCGGGTCACTAGAGTCCGCACGTGACCCCGAGCCGCCCACGAGTACCGCCCCTGGTGCTGGTGCTGACGGCCATCGTGTCGGTCCAGTTCGGTGGCGCCCTGGCCGCCACGCTGGTCCCCCGCATCGGCGCCGGCGGCTCGGTCCTGCTGCGGCTGCTGTTCGCCACCGTGATCCTGGTGGCGGTGGCGCGCCCACGGCTGCGCGGGCGGTCCCGGCAGGCCTGGCTGATGGTCCTCGCCTTCGGCGCAGCCCTCGGGCTCATGAACCTCGCGTTCTACGCCTCCCTCGCACACCTGCCCATCGGGGTCGCAGTGACCATCGAGTTCCTGGGTCCGCTCACCCTCGCCACGGTGCTGTCGCGCCGGCTGCGCGACCTCGCCGCCGTGGCGGCTGCCGCGGCCGGGGTGGTCCTCATCTCCGAGGCCCTGCAGACCCCGGTGGCGGACCTGAAGTGGACCGGGCTGGGACTGGCCGCGGTCGCCGGCGCCTGCTGGGCGGCATACATCCTCGCCAGCCGACAGGTCGGCCGGGAGTTCGCCAGCCTGGACGGGCTGGCGCTGGCCATGATGGTGGCTCTCGTCCTGGTGCTCCCGTTCGGGCTCGGCTCCGCGCCCCAGTGGGAGCCCGGCGACGTCGCCAAGGGGCTCGGGATCGCCGTGCTCTCCTCAGTGCTCCCCTACTCCCTCGAGCTCGCGGCACTGCGTCACCTGAGCCCACGGGTGTTCGGCATCCTGCTCAGCATCGAGCCCGTCGCCGCGGCGCTGGCCGGTCTGCTGGTCCTCGGTCAGCGCCTGCACGTCGCGCAGCTGGTCGGCATGGGCCTGGTCGTGCTGGCCAGCGCCCTGGTCATGGGCGCCGGCCAGCAGCGTGACCCGGCCGAGTCAGGAGGCTGAGCCGACCCGCTTCGCGTCGTGCGACGACTTGATGAGGCTGGCGATCGTGGTCACGCCGAGGATCACGACAATGGCGGACAGCGACAGCCAGATCGGGATGTCCGGGGCCCAGGAGATCTTCTCGCCACCGTTGATGAACGGCAGCTCGTTCTCGTGCATGGCGTGCAGGATCAGCTTCACGCCGATGAAGGCCAGCAGGACCGACAAGCCGATCGTGAGGTAGACGAGGCGCTTGAGCAGGCCACCGATGAGGAAGTACAGCTGGCGCAGACCCATGAGCGCGAACAGGTTCGCGGTCAGCACCAGGTAGGGCTCGCGGGTCAGGCCGTAGATCGCGGGAATCGAGTCGAGCGCGAACAGCAGGTCGGTGGTGCCGAGCGCCATGATGACGATGAACATCGGGGTGGCGAGCTTCTTGCCGTTCTCACGGATGAACAGCTTGGCCCCGTGGTACTGGTTCGTCGCCGGGAACCTGCGTTCGACGAACCGCATGAACCGGTTCTCCTCGTACTCGTCGTCGTCACTCTGCCCCTCGCGGACGAGCTGGATCGCGGTGTAGACGAGGAACGCGCCGAAGATGTAGAAGACCCACGAGAACCGGTTGATCGCGGCCGCGCCGACGGCGATGAAGATGCCGCGCAGCACGATGGCGATGATGATGCCGATGAGCAGGGCCGTCTGCTGCAGCTTCGCCGGGACGCCGAACCGCGCCATGATCAGCAGGAAGATGAACAGGTTGTCGATCGACAGCGAGTACTCGGTCAGCCAGCCCGCGTAGTACTCGGCCATGAACTTGGCCCCGGCCTGCTCGTACGTGAAGTACCAGACACCGAGCCCGAACAGCAGGGCCGCGCCGACGTAGCCGATGAGCGCGACCGACACCTCCTTGGTGGAGGGCACGTGCGGCCGCCGGGCGATGATGACGACGTCGAACAGGAGCACCGCGGCCATCAGGCCGATGGTGAGGTACCAGACCCACGGCGCGACCTCCATCGAGGTGGCCGTGGTGGCGGTGAGAGCGGTCAAGACGTGGTCCTCCGGTCACGACGAGGTGGCCGGAGGTCTCTCCCGCCCAGGACTTGGCGGACCGGTTCCCCGGGCCGGAAGTTGCCGACCGTGATGACGAGGACACCGCGTGGGGATACTCCCCTCCGATGAACGAGGAAACCCTACACGCGCTGCCGCTTCGATCAACTCGGGGTCGTCGATCAACTCGGGGTCACTGGGTGGCTGCGGACATCTGCCGCAGCTCCTTCTTGAGGTCGCCGATCTCGTCGCGCAGGCGGGCGGCCAGCTCGAAGTGCAGCTCGGCCGCTGCCTGGTGCATCTGGGTCGAGAGCTCCTGGATGAGGTTGGCGAGGTCGTTGGCCGGCATCTCGCGGAGCCGGTCGCTGGCCACCCCGGCGTCGGCCTGCACGGTCCCGCGTCCGCCGCGCTGCCCGCCCTTGCCGCGGGACTGCGCGCGACCGGAGCCGATGAGCGCCTCGGTGTCGGCGTCCTCGCGCTGGATGAGGTCGGTGATGTCGGCGATCTTCTTGCGCAGCGGCTGCGGGTCGACGCCCGCCTCCTTGTTGTAGGCGATCTGCTTCTCGCGCCGGCGCTGCGTCTCGTCGATGGCCTCGCGCATCGAGGGGGTGACCTCGTCGGCATACATGTGCACCTGGCCGGACACGTTGCGGGCCGCGCGGCCGATGGTCTGGATGAGCGAGCGGGCCGACCGCAGGAAGCCCTCCTTGTCGGCGTCGAGGATGCTCACCAGCGACACCTCGGGCAGGTCGAGGCCCTCGCGCAGGAGGTTGATGCCGACGAGCACGTCGTACTCACCCATCCGCAGCTCGCGCAGCAGCTCGACCCGTCGCAGGGTGTCGACCTCGCTGTGCAGGTAGCGGACCCGCACCCCCTTGTCGAGGAGGTAGTCGGTGAGGTCCTCGGCCATCTTCTTGGTGAGGGTGGTGACGAGGACGCGCTCGTTCTTCTTGGTGCGTTCGCCGATCTCGTGGAGCAGGTCGTCGATCTGGCCCTTGGTGGGCTTGAGCACGACCTCGGGGTCGATGAGGCCCGTGGGTCGGATGATCTGCTCGACGACACCGTCGCTCTGCGCCAGCTCGTAGGGGCCGGGCGTCGCCGACAGGTAGACGGTCTGGCCGATGCGGTCGAGGAACTCCTCCCACTTCAGCGGCCGGTTGTCCATGGCGGACGGGAGCCGGAAGCCGTGGTCGACGAGCATCCGCTTGCGCGACATGTCGCCCTCGTACATGGCGCCGATCTGCGGCACCGTCACGTGCGACTCGTCGATGACGAGCAGGAAGTCCTCGGGGAAGTAGTCGAGCAGTGTGTTCGGCGCGGTGCCGCGGGCACGGCCGTCGATGTGCATGGAGTAGTTCTCGATGCCGGAGCACGACCCGACCTGGCGCATCATCTCGATGTCGTAGGTGGTGCGCATCCGCAGGCGCTGCGCCTCGAGCAGCTTGTTCTGCTTCTCCAGCTCGGACAGCCGGTCGGCGAGCTCGAGCTCGATGCCCTTGATCGCGCGTTCCATCCGCTCGGGGCCGGCGACGTAGTGGGTGGCCGGGAAGACGTACATCTCCTGCTCTTCGTGGATCACCTCGCCGCTGACGGGGTGGAGCGTGTAGATGCGCTCGATCTCGTCGCCGAAGAACTCGATCCGGACCGCCAGCTCCTCGTAGACCGGGATGATCTCGACCGTGTCGCCCCTGACGCGGAACGTGCCGCGCGTGAACGCCAGGTCGTTGCGGGTGTACTGCATCTGCACGAACCGGCGCAGCAGCTCGTCACGGTCGACGACGTCGCCGACCTTGAGCCGCGCCATCCGGTCGACGTACTCCTGCGGTGTGCCCAGGCCGTAGATGCACGACACCGAGGCGACCACGACGACGTCACGCCGGGTCAGCAGCGAGTTCGTGGCGCTGTGCCGCAGCCGCTCGACCTCGTCGTTGATCGAGGAGTCCTTCTCGATGTAGGTGTCCGTCTGCGGGATGTACGCCTCGGGCTGGTAGTAGTCGTAGTAGCTGACGAAGTACTCGACGGCGTTGTTGGGCAGCAGCTCGCGGAACTCGTTGGCGAGCTGGGCGGCGAGCGTCTTGTTCGGCGCCATGACCAGCGTGGGGCGCTGCACCTGCTCGATCAGCCAGGCGGTCGTCGCGGACTTGCCGGTGCCCGTGGCGCCCAGCAGGACGGTGTCCTTCTCCCCCGCGTTGATGCGCTTGGTCAGCTCGGCGATGGCGGTCGGCTGGTCGCCGGCAGGCGAGTACTCGGAGACGACCTCGAACGGGGCCACCGTGCGCTGCAGGTCAGTCGTGGGACGCATGCTCCTACGGTATGCCGCCCCACCGACACCGCGCCCACGGGCGCCTGCCACGAGGTGAGACATCGCGGCATACCCCACTCGTGCGGGCTTGACTGGCCGGGTGACCGGCACGACGCCCGCGGTGGGCACCACCCGTCGATGGCTGATGCTCGCGGTGAGCACCACCGCGCAGGCCGCGTCGGCGGTCGTGGTGCACGGCCCGGCCTTCCTCATCCCGGTGCTGCACCGGCGCGAGGGCCTCTCGCTGCCACTTGCGGGGCTCGTGGCCGCGGCGCCCATGATCGGCGTCCTGCTCACCCTCGTGGCGTGGGGCGTGGTGGTCGACCGGCGCGGTGAGCGGTTCGCGCTCGTCACGGGGCTGCTGGGCACCACGGTGGCGGGGGCCGTGGCCGCGCTGGGTGACTCGCCCACGTGGTGGTTCGTGTGGCTCGTCCTCGCCGGCGCCTGTGCCTCGTCGGCGAACGCCGCGAGCGGACGCGTCGTCGTGGGCTGGTTCCCGGCCCACCGGCGCGGGACGGCGATGGGCATCCGGCAGATGGCCCAGCCCCTCGGTGTGGGTGTTGCCGCGGTGACGCTCGCCGTCACCGCCGACCGTGCTGGAGTGCGCGTCGCCCTCGTCATCCCGGCCGTTGTCGCCGCGCTCGCACTGGTCGCCACCGCGCTCCTGGTCATCGACCCGCCCCGGCCGGAGCGCACAAGCAGCCACACGGCGAATCCCTATGTGGCAGAACGGTTCCTGGCTCGAGTGCACGTGGTGTCGGTGCTCCTGGTTGTGCCCCAGTTCCTCGTGTGGACCTATGCCCTCGCGTGGCTCGTCACCGAGCGGGGCTGGAGTCCCGGCGCCGCCGGCACGCTCGTCGCCGTGGCTCAGGTCGGGGGCGCCCTCGGTCGGATCGGGGCCGGCTGGCTCTCGGACCGGGTGGGCAGCCGGATGCGTCCGCTGCGATGGGTCGCCCTCACCGTGGTGGTGACCATGCTGGCGTTGGGTGCCGCGGCTGCGGTCGGCTCCCCGTTCGCCGTGGCGCTGCTCGTAGTCGCGACCGGGGCAACCGTCGCCGACAACGGCCTTGCCTTCACGGCGGTTGCCGAGCGCGCGGGCCCCTACTGGTCGGGTCGCGCCCTCGGCATCCAGAACACCGGACAGTTCCTCGCCGCGGCCTGTGTGCCGCCCGTCGCCGGCGCGCTCGTCGCCAGTCGGGGGTATGCCGTGACGTTCGCCTCCGCGGCCGTGTTCGCCGCCGCGGCCCTGCCCCTGGTGCCCCACGAGCCTCGCCACTGAGAGCCACGCCCACGCCGCGGCATTGCCGGTGAGGCTCGCGACGACCCGCACGTCACGGTCTGGTGTCGACGTTCGTCGTCGGTGGCTGGACCCTGACCTTCGCGCCGTCGAAGGTCACCTCGCTGAGCCACATGGTTCGCCCGGGCACCTCGGACCCGACGGCATCCGGCGCCCACGCGTGGTAGACCATCCAGAGCCGTCCGTCCTTCTCCACCAAGGAGTTGTGCCCCGGTCCCGCCGCGACCTCACTACTGACGAGCACTGGTTCCGGCTCCTTGGTGAAGGGTCCCAGGGGCGATGGAGCGGTCGCGTGCCCCACGGCATACCGGTCAGACCCGTAGTCGTTGGCGGAGTAGAAGAGGTGGACGACCCCGTCGCGCTCCCACAGGCTCGGCGCCTCGACGAGCTGCCCCTCCCAGGGCTGGTCCTGCTTGAGCAGTCGCTGCGGCCGGCCGACCAGCGTGGTGCCGTCGGGGCCGAGCTGTTGCACCGAGATCCACGTGTCGACACCGATCGCGTTGCCGTCGTTCTTCCAGTAGAGGTAGGCCCTGCCGTCCTTCGCGACGAACGGTGAGGCGTCGATCGAACCGCCCTGCTCCTCCTCGCACACCAACGGCCCAGCGCTGGTGTCGCGGTACGGCCCCTCGGGCTGCGCGGCCACGGCGACGCCGATGCACTGGATCTCGGGGTCGGGGGCCTTGGTCGTGTAGTACATGACCCACCGGTCAGCGATGCGCGCCGCCTCAGGAGCCCAGACCTTGCCCGGCGAGGTCCACGCCGGCAGCTCCGGCAACGCATCCTGACCCTGCGTCCAATCGACCAGGTCGTCGCTGGTCAGGGTCTGGACGTTCATCCCGTTGCCGTTGGTGGCCATGGCGACATATCCGCCCGGGCCCTTCACGATCTGTGGGTCGGGGAAGTTCGAACCCCAGACCGGGTTCGTGAAACCGGACGCCGGTTGCGCTTCGGTGGTCGTCGTCGAGCCCGACCTGCCACCCGGGGAGGACTGCTGGCAGGCGGTGACGACGAGCACTCCCGCGAGTGCAACGGCGAAGGCGACGTTGGGACGGTGGAGCGGCGACACTGGTTCTCCTGACTGGGGGTTCAGCCCTTGACGCCACTGCTGGCGACGCCCTCGATGACGTAACGCTGGACGAAGACGTAGATCGCCAGCACCGGAACGGCGGCCAGCATGGCGCCAGCCATCACGACCGGGTAGTCGATCGTGTAGGCACCTTGGAGCCGGCTGAGGCCAGCCGGCAACGTGAGGCGCTCGGGCGAGAACAACACGTAGATCGGCCAGATGAAGTCGTTCCAGTTGGCCAGGAAGCTCAGCACCCCGAGGGTGACCAGCGCCGGTTTGGCGTTGGGCAGAACGATCGAGCGGAAGGTCCGGAACGGACCCGCGCCGTCAAGCTGCGCACTCTCCTCGAGCTCCCTGGGCAGGCCGAGGAAGAACTGCCGCATGAAGAAGACGCCGAAGGCGCCCGCCGCGCCGGGGACCACGATGGCCCAGATCTGGTCCAACCACCCGATCCGGTCGAGGATGATGAAGTTGGGCATGAGAAAGATGAACCCCGGCAGGAACAGGGTGCCGATGATCAGCCCGAACACAACTCGCTTGAACGGGAACTCCAGTCGAGCCAGCGCGTAGCCGGCCATCGAGCACACCACGAGCACCAGCACTGAGTGCGCCGTCGCCGCGACGATCGAGTTCGCGAACCAGCGCAGCACCGGGTTGGCCGAGTCCTGGAAGAACAGCACGTCGTAGGCACGCAGTGTCGGCTCGCTCGGGAGCCAGGTCGGGGGCACCGTCCTGGACTCCCCCTGCGACTTGACCGAGGTCAACGCGATGAGGGCAAGCGGGCCCACGAAGACGACGCTGAGCAACCCCATGGACAGCCAGAAGAGTGGCCCGTTCCGGCGCTTCACTTCCGCTCCCGCAGAGCCCAGAAGTTGATCAGCGACACGAGGCAGAGGAAGACGGCGAGCACATAGCTCATGGCCGACGCCTGACCCATGCGGTACTGCGAGAGCCCTCGTTCGGCAATCTCCATGATCGCCGTTCGCGTGGAGTCACCGGGCCCACCGCCCGTCATGATGTAGCTCTGACCGAACATGTTGGCGCTGGCCAGGATCGTCGTCACGATGACGAAGACGAGGACGGGGCGCAGAGCAGGCAGCGTGATGAAGCGGAGCCGTTGCCAGCCGTTGGCGCCGTCGAGGTCCGCAGCCTCGTAGTGCTCCGCCGGGATGTCGGCCAGGCCGGCGAGGTAGATGACCGCGTTGAAGCCAATGGTCCACCACACCGTGACACCCAGCAGGGACACCCACGCCCAGGGCTGCGAGGTTGTCCACGGAGTGTCGTCAGGCAGCCCCAGCGCGCCCAGCAGCCCGTTGACCAGGCCGAACTGCGGGTCGAGGAGGTAGGACCACATCAGGCCGACGACCGCGACCCCGAGGACGAACGGAGCGAAGAAGATCGCCCGGAAGAACGTGCGCCCCGGGAAGCGGCGGTTGAGCAGCAACGCCAGGAGGAGCGGCAGGACCACGAGGAACGGGACGCTCGCGACCACGAAGATGGCGGTCGCACGCATGCTGTTCCAGAACGCCTCGAACTGAACCGAGCTGCTGTCCACGAGGTCGCGGTAGTTCTGCAACCCCACGAACGGCTTCCCCGGCAGGAGGAAGTCCCAGTCGTGCAGCGAGATCCAGATCCCGAAGGCCGCGGGCACCGCCACGAAGGAGATGAACAGGACGAGGAACGGCGCCAGGAAGAGGTAGCCGGTCCAGGGTGAACCGTGGATGCGCGAGCGGCTCCCCCGGCGGCGACCAGTGGGTGGCGCCGCCGCCGGGGCGTTGGCGGTGATCGTGGCCATGGCTCAGCCGTACTTCTTCTTGTTCGCCTCCAGGATCTTGGTGGCCCTCCCGGCGGCCTCGGACAGGGCAGCCTTCGGGTCCTTGGTGCCGAGGACGGCCAGGTTGAGCGCCTTGTCGAACTCGGGCATCGCGTCGCCAATGCCGGCCACGGCTGGGGGGAAGTGCAGGTCATCGATCTGCGTGGCCAGGGTCGCCTGCTCCTTGAGCGCCTTGAACTCGGCGGACTCGCGAACGCTGTTGCGGGCCGGCACCTGGCCGCCCTTCGCCCACTCCAGGCTCTTGGTGCTGATCCAGTTGAGGAACACGCGCGCCGCCGTCGACTTGTTCTCGTCGGGTGTCTTCAGCGTCGGCAGCACGAACTGGTGGGAGCCTGCCCATGCCGCCTTGGTGCCGCCGATGTCGGGCAGGGGCGCCACACCCCACTCGAGACCGGTCTTCTCACGCAGGGTGTTGATGGTCCAGATCCCGTTCCAGTTGAAGGCGGTCTTGCCGTTCTGGAGCGCGACGATGTCTCCATCCTGGGCGATCTTGGCCGGCGAGTGCCCGTTCTTCACCAGGTCGGCGAACCAGCTCAGCGCCTTGACTCCCGGCTCGTCGGCCCACAGCACCTCGGTGCCGTCCTCGTTGAACAGGCTGCCGCCGAACTGGTAGATGAGGGACTGCACCGACAGCCCACCGGTGAACGGGAACGGACTGGCCCAGTGGCCTTGGATTCCTTTGCCCTTCAACGTGTCCAAGGCACTGGCGTACTCGTCCGCGGTCATCGGCGGCTTCTCGGGGTCGAGTCCACCCTTCTCCATGACTGTCTTGTTGTAGAAGAAGCCCAGCGGGTGGACGTCAAGCGGAATGGCGTAGCGCTGGTCCTGGTAGATGCCGGCCTTCCACGGCACTGGCGCGAAGTCGCTCTCGTTCAGCTTGAGTGCCTTGGCCACGTCGTCGAGCGGCTGGATCACGCGCCGCGCGGCGTTGGTGGCAACCGAGTCCACGTGCATGATGCCGATCTCCGGCCCCTTCCCGGCGGTCACGGCAGCGGGCAGCTTGGCGTAGTAATCGGCCCACTGCATGGTGTTCATCGTCACGGCGATGTTGGGGTGCTCGCTGTTGAACTGGTCGACGAGGCGCTTCATGTACGGTCCGTCGCCGCCGGTGAACCCGTTCCAGAACTGGAGCGTCACCTTGGGGCCGGAGTACCCGGTCGCTCCGCCCGCCCCGGCCGCTGAGGAAGACCTCCCGGGGACGTTGCTCGACCCGCCGCCACAGGCCGAGAGGCCGAACGCGGCACCGGCGCCGAGGACACCGGTGAGCACGGTTCGCCTCGTGACCTCTGGTCGCGTCATGCTGGGGCTCGGGGTGCTGGTGTTCATCGGGATTTCCCTTCGGTGAGACGGATGCAGTGCCAGGAGATGGGGGGAAGGACGGCGCGCAACGTGGCGCCGTCTAGGTCGGCGTTGCCGGGTTGTGGGACGACCCGCTCCGGTTCGTCACGGGTGTTGCGAGCCGAGGGGTCGTCGTCGTGGAGCACGAGGTGCTCGATGAGCCGGTATGCCGCGTGGCCGCCAGCGGGGGCGCCGGTGAGGCCGACGAGGTCGAGGGTGAGCTCGCACTCCTCGGTGCGGGACCGGTTCACGACGAACACCACGAGGTCCCCGTTGTCCTCGTCCAGGGTTGCGGTGACGAGGAGCTGGTCGACGCGTCCGAAAGCGGGGGTGTCCACGGTGTCGCTTCGGACCGCGGGCCGCAGGACGGTGCCGCGGGCATGCCGGGCCGTGAGCGCGAACGGGTGAAAGATCGTCTGCCGCCACGCCGGCCCACCGGACTCGGTGGCGATCGGCGCGATCACGTTGACCAGCTGGGCCTGGCAGGCCATGGCCACGCGGTCCGTGTGCCGCATCAGGGTGATCAGCAGGCTCCCGACGACGACGGCATCCGTGACGTCGTAGACGTCCTCGATCAGCTCCGGCGCCTCCCTGATCTCCAGGTTCTTCTCACCTTCGAACCGCTGCTGGAACCACACGTTCCACTCGTCGAAGGACACCTGGATGCGCTTGCTCGAGCGCCGGACCGCCGCGACGTGGTCGGCGGTCGCGACGACGTCGTCGATGAAGCGGTCCATGTCCTCCGAGCAGGCGAGGAACGAGTCGACGTCGCCATCGACGGGCTCGTAGTAGGCGTGGGCGGACACGTGGTCGACGAGGTCGAAACAGCGCTCGAGGACGATGCGCTCCCACGTACCGAAAGTCGGCATGCCGTGGTTGCTGGACCCGCACACCACGAGCTCGAGGTTGTCGTCGAAGCGCCGCATGGCACGCGCGGTCTCCTCGGCCAACCGGGCATACTCCTCGGCGGTCTTGTGGCCCATCTGCCACGGGCCGTCCATCTCGTTGCCGAGGCACCAGACACGGATGTCATGCGGGTCGGGGTGTCCGTTCTTGGCGCGCTGGTCCGGCAGCATCGTGCCGACCTCGCCGTTGCAGTACTGCAGCAGCTCGATCGCCTCGGTGACGCCCCGGGTGCCGAGGTTGACCGCCAGCATCGGCTCAACACCCACTGCACGGCACCAGTCGACGAAGTCGTCGGTGCCGACCTGGTTGGTCTCCACGGAACGCCAGGCGAAGTCCAGCTTCGTCGGCCGCTCGTGCTTGGGTCCGACCCCGTCCTCCCAGTGGTAGTTGGAGACGAAGTTCCCGCCGGGGTAGCGGACGATGGTCGGGCCGAGCTCGCGCACCAGGTCGGCCACATCACCCCGGAAGCCGAGCTCGTCGGCGGTGGCGTGCTCCGGTTCGTAGATGCCGGTGTAGACGCAGCGACCCATGTGCTCCACGAACGAGCCGAAGAGGCGGTGGTTGAGCGGCCCCACCCTGAACGCAGGGTCGATACGCACCCTTGCCTGGCCCATCCCGATCCTCCTTGACCTGGGTCCGTCCCGCGGGCGCACCGGATTTACAACGGTTAACCTTCGGATGCGCAATCTTTACAACGGTTAACATTCCGTGTCCAGAGGAACCCCCGCCTTTTCTGTGAGCGGTCGCTGTCCGACCGGTACGGTTGGCTCGGTCCGGCGGAATGGGAGGCACAGGTGGCGGCACGCCTGCGTGACGTGGCAGAGCTGGCGGGCGTCTCCGTCAAGACCGCCTCGAACGTGCTCAACAACTACCCGCACATCAAACCGAGCACCCGAGCCAAGGTCGAGGCCGCCATGGCCCAGCTCCACTACCGCCCGAACCTCTCTGCCCGGAACCTCAAGCACGGCAAGGCCGGCTTTCTCGCACTGGCCGTGCCGGCCATGGACTCTCCCTACTTCGCCGAGCTGGCCGCACGCGTGACCCAGGAGGCGGCCGCACTCGGGTACATCGTCCTGCTCGACGTGACCGGTGGCGATGCGGACGCAGAGCGCGTCGTGCTGGAAGGCATGCGGTCCCACGTCATCGACGGCGTCATCTTCTCCCCTCTCGCCCTGGGCGCAGCGCAGATCGCAGACCGCGCGGACGACCTGCCGATGGTGCTGCTCGGCGAACGCCCCGTGCCCACCGGCTACGACCACATCGCCGTCGACTCAGTCGCCGCGAGCCGGGCCGCAACCGAGCACCTGGTCTCGCTCGGCAGGACCCGCATCGCCGCCATCGGTCGAGAGACGATCCGCGGCACGGCCTCCGCGCGCCTGCGTGGCTACCGACAGGCCCTGCGCAAGGGAGGACTGACGTTCGACCCGAGCCTAGTGATCCGGGTGCCCAACTTCGAGCGCGAGGACGGACGCATCGCCATGCGCCAGCTCCTCGCGCTGCCCGAGCGTCCCGACGCGGTCTTCTGCTTCAACGACCTCATGGCTGTCGGTGCCCTGCGCGCCTGTGCCGAGGCGGGGGTGTCGGTTCCGCGTGACATCGCAGTCGTCGGTTTCGACAACATCGAGGAGACGCGCTACTCGAACCCCACCATCACCACCATCGCCCCCGACCTGACGTGGCTGAGCCGGGAGGCGCTACGGCTGCTGGTCGAGCGGATCGACGGGCGGACTGGTCCGCCCGAGCACGTGAACGTCCCGTGGACCCTTGAGGCCCGCGAGACGACTCTCGGCCGGCCACGACGCCGACGGTCCCGTCACGACGGCTGAGACCGACCGTCAGCGCACGGCAACCGTGATGGCGAGCAGGACGCCCACCACGGCGGCACCACCGGTCGCCACGGCGACGTCGACCATGGGGCCGTGCGGTGGGTAGCCGCGCTCGTCGTCCCGCAGCTGGTCGAACCGGCGCCGCACCCCGAGGACGTTGACACTGGTGACTCCGGCGACGACCGCACCGACGATGGCCACGACGGGTTGGCCGATGCGGAAGGCCAGGACCACTCCCCCGACCTGGATCACCAACGAGGTCAACGCCGTTCGCTGCCACGCCAGGGCGGTCCGCTCGGGCTGGAGACCGGCCCGGTCCGGGAACGAGCTCACGAACCGCCGCCGCTGAGCAGCTCGAGCACGGCCAGCATGACGGCGACCACGGCGAAGACGATGACGCCGCCGGCGAGCGACACCAGCGCCCGTGGCGACGGCAGGGGTTCGCGCAGCCGCAACGCGCGCTCGACCCGAGCCCACGACGTGACGGCCCGCACCGCGAGAAGTGCCCCGCCGAGACACGCCGCTCCCCCGACGAGCGCCGACCAGTGGGGCAGGCCCTGCAGGGCCGACACGGACACGACCGCCACTCCGCCGGCCACCAACGCCAGAGCCGTGCGCATCCACGCCAGAGCCGTACGCTCGTTGGCCAGCGAGAACCGCGGGTCGGGCTCGTCACCCACGCCGTAGACGCTTTCGGGCTTGCGGACCTCGGCGTGCCCGCCGTGCTCGTCAACCACGCTGGGGCTCCCATCCGGTTGCGGCCGCCCACGCCTCGGCGCGCTCGCTCACCTCGTCGAACCACGGTTCCTTGGCGTCGGCGTACTCGGACGTCGTCAACCCGGCGGCGGCCAGCGCCAGCTTCTGTGCGGCATACTGCTCGCGCGCCGCGGGCACCGCGCGCATCCAGTCGCGGAAGAGCAGCGCCCACCGCCACCCCGGACCGCCGACCTCGCGGACGTGCAGGTGGGTGACCCGGCCCGGGTCGCTGGAGCCGAAGAACACCTTGGGCCAGTGGGTGCCGTCCTTGGAGTTGTCGTGGTGCTCGCCCTTGCCCCGCGGAAACCCCTTGTCCTGCAACGCCTTCACAACAGCCGGCGTATCGACGTCACTCAGGGACCGGACGCCGACCTGGAGGTCGATGACGTCCTTGGCGATGAGACCGGGCACCGAGGTGCTGCCGATGTGGTCAGCGGTCACTGCCAGGTCACCGAGGACCAGGCTGATGCGGTCGAGCAGGCGCGCCGCCTGCGCGGGCCACGTGGGGTCGGGCTCGGCGAGCGCGAGCTCCTCTGGTCGCTTGGCCCGTATGCCGTGACGGACGTTCTCCTCGAAGGGCACCAGTCGCTCACGCCAGAGCGCGTCGACGGCTGCGCGCAGCTCGCCGACCGACCCCTCGTTGTCGAGCCACACGTCGGCGGCTGCACGGCGCTCGTCGTCGGTGGCCTGGGCCGAGATCCGCCCGCGGGCGTCGTCCTCGCTCATTCCGCGGGTTCGCACCAACCGCTGGAGGCGCGTCTCCTCAGGCGCACCCACGACGAGCACCAGGTGGTACTGCGGCGTGTACTGCTTCTCCACCAGGAGGGGCACGTCGTGCACGACGACCGCGTCGTCGGGGGCCGCCGCCACGAGCTCGGCGGTTCGCCGGGCGATCAGGGGGTGCGTGATGCCCTCGAGGTCGCGGCGGGCATCGGCGTCGGCAAACACGACCGCCCCGAGTGCAGCCCGGTCGAGCGACCCGTCAGCCGCCAGCACGGTGTCGCCGAACCGCGTCGCCACGGCAGCGAGCCCGTCGCTGCCAGGGGCCACGACCTCGCGCGCGAGCTGGTCCGCGTCCACCACCACCGCGCCGAGCTCGGAAAGGCGTTGCGCGACAGTCGACTTCCCTGACCCGATGCCTCCGGTGAGGCCGACGCGCAACATGCCGCCACCCTAGCGGCGCCCTGGTCAGCCCTCCGCGAGGCGTGCGGGGAAGCCCCCGGTGGCGACCGGCCCCCACCGGGTCGGGGTGATGCGGATGATGGACTTTCCCTGCTCGACCATGGCCTGCCGGTACTCGTCCCAGTCCGGGTGCTCGCCGGAGATGTTGCGGAAGTACTCGACCAGCGGCTCGACGGACTCGGGCACGTCGAGCACCTCGGCGTCGCCGTCGACCTGCACCCAGGCGCCACCGAAGTCGTCGGAGAGCACGACGACCGACACCTGCGGCTGGCGGCGCACGTTCGTCGTCTTGGCCCGCTCGGGGTAGGTCGAGATCACGACCCGGCCGCTGTCGTCCACGCCTCCGGTCACCGGCGACGCCTGGGGCCGCCCGTCCGAACGTTGCGTCAGCAGCACCATCTGGTGGCGCGGACGGACGAACTCGAGCAGCCCGTCGAGGTCGACGTCGGTGTTGGTCGCGATCGTTCGTGCCATGCGCACCATCCTCACACGGCCGTGGCCGACCTCGCGTGCCGCCGACGTGCCTTGGCGACGTGGGCCGAGGCGAACGGCATACGCAGGACCGGCACAAGCCGAAGGCCCGGCTCCCCTCGAAAGGGGAACCGGGCCTGGGGCGGTGAGTCCGCGGCATACCTCGTCGGTATGCCGGTGGGCTCAGTTGCCGGTGAGCTTCTCGCGCAGCGCGGCGAGGGCCTCGTCCGAGGCGAGGGTGCCCTCGCCCGCCGGGGCGGCCGGGCGGCTGGCACCCGCGTCGCTGTCGGACGACGAGCCCGAGTCGGACGAGTACGAGGTGGCGGTGCCGGCGTTGGCCGCAGCCTCGGCGTCGGCCTTGGTGGCCTCCTCGATCTGCGCCTTGTGCGCCTCCCAGCGAGCGTGGGCCTCGGCGTACTGCTTCTCCCACTTCTCGCGCTGCTCGTCGTAGCCCTCGAGCCACTCGTTGGTCTCCGGGTCGAAGCCCTCGGGGTACTTGTAGTTGCCCTGCTCGTCGTACTCCGCGGCCATGCCGTAGAGGGTCGGGTCGAACTCGGCGACGGGCGCGCTGTCGTCGTTGGCCTGCTTGAGGCTCAGCGAGATCCGGCGACGCTCGAGGTCGATGTCGATGACCTTGACGAAGATGTCCTGGCCGACCTGGACGACCTGCTCCGGCAGCTCCACGTGGCGCTCGGCCAGCTCGGAGATGTGGACCAGGCCCTCGATGCCGTCGTCGACACGGACGAACGCACCGAACGGGACGAGCTTGGTGACCTTGCCCGGGACGACCTGACCGATCGCGTGGGTCCGGGCGAAGTGCTGCCACGGGTCCTCCTGCGTCGCCTTGAGCGACAGGGAGACACGCTCGCGGTCCATGTCGACGTCGAGCACCTCGACGGTGACCTCCTGGCCCACCTCGACGACCTCGGACGGGTGGTCGATGTGCTTCCAGGACAGCTCGGAGACGTGGACGAGACCGTCGACACCGCCGAGGTCCACGAACGCACCGAAGTTGACGATCGAGGACACGACGCCGGAGCGGACCTGCCCCTTCTGGAGCTCCTTGAGGAACGTGGTGCGGACCTCGGACTGGGTCTGCTCGAGCCAGGCGCGGCGCGACAGGACCACGTTGTTGCGGTTCTTGTCGAGCTCGATGATCTTGGCCTCGATCTCCTTGCCCACGTAGGGCTGGAGGTCGCGGACGCGACGCATCTCCACGAGCGAGGCGGGCAGGAAGCCGCGCAGGCCGATGTC
The DNA here is from genome assembly GCA_023420415.1 of Actinomycetes bacterium. Lineage (GTDB taxonomy): Bacteria > Actinomycetota > Actinomycetes > Actinomycetales > Dermatophilaceae > Pedococcus. The sequence continues at coordinate 63,580 of JAEZWF010000015.1, forward strand.
GAGGATGAGGCCACCCTTGACGACCTCGATGACGGTGCCGGTGACGACACCGTCCTCCTCCTTGATCTTCTCGATCGTGCCCCAGGCGCGCTCGTACTGGGCGCGCTTCTTGGACAGGATCAGGCGGCCTTCCTTGTCCTCCTTCTGGAGGACGAGGGCCTCGACCTCGTCGCCGACGGTGACGACCTCGTTGGGGTCGACGTCGTGCTTGATGGACAGCTCACGCGAGGGGATGACGCCCTCGGTCTTGTAGCCGATGTCGAGCAGGACCTCGTCCCGGTCGACCTTGACGATGCGACCCTCGACGATGTCGCCGTCGTTGAAGTCCTTGATGGTCGCGTCGATCGCGGCAAGGAGGTCTTCCTCAGAGCCAATGTCGTTGATGGCAACCTGAGGGGCGGTCTTCTCGACCGTGCTGGCAGTCATGTAGTAGGAACTCCGATGGTGGACAGATTGAATAGAAGGTGTGCGTTGGTGGGCACGCGGGAACGCGCGCACACAAATGTGCGTGTCCACCTTACCGACCGCGTCTGCTGGGGGTCAAAACCGTGAGGTATGCCGCGTGAGCGAGTTTGCGCAGGTCAGCCGCCGGGTGGCGGGGGCGGAGGAAACCGCCGTCGCGAACCGGTCCTGGTGGGACGCCGAGGCGGGCGAGTACTACGCCGAGCACGGCCGGTTCCTGGGTGACGACGACTTCGTGTGGGGTCCGGAGGGGTGGCGCGAGTCCGAGCTGGGACTGCTGGGTGACGTGGCCGGTCGCCGGGTGCTCGAGATCGGGGCCGGCGGGGCACAGTGCTCGCGCTGGGTCGCCGGTCAGGGCGGGTCCGTCGTGGCCACCGACCTGTCGGCCGGGATGCTCCGCGAGGCACGACGGCTCAACGGCGCGGTCACTGCCCCGGCGCGCCCCGTGCCCCTGGCGCAGTGCGACGCCGTCGCCCTCCCGTTCGGCGAGGCGGTCTTCGACGTCGTCTTCACGGCATACGGGGCCGTGCCGTTCGTGGCTGACAGTGGCGCCCTGATGCGCGAGGTGGCGCGGGTCCTGCGCCCGGGAGGGCGGTTCGTCTTCTCGACCACCCACCCGTTCCGGTGGGCGTTCCCGGACGACCCGGGCGAGCACGGGCTGACCGTGCGGCAGTCGTACTTCGACCGGACGCCGTACGTCGAGGCGGACAGCGACGGTGAGGCGACCTACGTCGAGCACCACCGGACGCTCGGTGACCGGGTGCGCGAGCTGGTGGCTGCCGGGCTGGTGCTGGTCGACCTCGTCGAGCCCGAGTGGCCGGACCGGAACCGGCAGACGTGGGGCGGCTGGTCACCGCTGCGCGGTGAGCTGTTTCCCGGCACGGCCATCTTCGTCTGCCTGCGCGGCTGAGGAAACTTCCAGTTTTTTCTCAGGAAGGCAGACGCGACTACGTCATTTGACGTATAAGAGACGTGGGGTGCCTGAGCCAGGAGTCACGTCCATGGTGCAACTTCACACAGTCCTGAACCGCCTGAGTCGCCGGTCCTCGCGGCGGTGGCTGGCCGGCGCTGCGGTCGCCGCACTGGTCGGCGGCGCACTCGCCGCCACGCCGAGCGCTTCCGCCGCTCCCCTGCCCGCGGCATACACCGCCGCGGCCAGCGGCAACGTCCTCACCGCGGCCAGCACGGTCGCGGGCGCGAACCTGCTGGCCACCGACCTGGTGCACTCCTCGGCCACGGTCGACAGCACCAACCCGGCCACACCGGCGGAGGCGACCTCCGCGAATCTCGGTCTGCAGCTGGGCCCGATCGGGGCGCGGGTGTCCAACACCGAGACCGCCCCGCCGGACTCGACCGGCTCCGGAGGGCTTGCCTCGGTCACCCTCCCGGGCGTCCTGTCCACGGGCGTGCTCACCTACACGGACTCCGCGGCCTGGGCGGGCGCGAACGCCTGCGTCCCCGCGGGTCAGCCGATCTCGCGGGCCGTGACCACGACGACGGGTGCGTCGGTGGGTGCCCTCGGCGTCAACGTCCTGCAGACCGGGGTGTCCTCGGTGACGACCACCACCGCGCTCACCGCGCAGTCGCCCACCCATGACACCCGCGGCGTGACCAGCACCGCCCAGGGGAACGTGGCCGGCCTGTCCCTCCTCGGTGGGGCGGTCAGCGTGTCCGCGCTGCAACCGGTGCTGAGCGCGACCGCGACCAGCGGAGCCTCGAGCAGCGCGAGCCTCACCGGTTCGTCGGTGCAGGTGACCGGACCAGGCATCGGCACCGTCACGCTCACGGCGGGTTCCGACCTCACCGTGTCGGTGCCGTTGGTGGGATCGGTGACCCTGCACCTGGCCAGCAACGCGGACATCGTCGCCGCCGGCGGCACGTTCTCGACGAACTACCTGACGGCCCGGGTCTCGCTCCTGGCCGGGACAGGCACGGTGACACTCGGGATCCTGCCCCTCACCGTCTCGGCGACGGCTCCCGCCGGCGGGGTCGAGTGCGACACCACCGCCCCCGCCATCGACATCGTCTCCCCTGCTGACGGATCCACCGTTCCGGACGCGACTCCGACCATCAGCGGCACCTCCGAGGTGCTGTCGGGCTCGATCGCCCTCGCCATCGACGGCGGAGCTCCGGTGACCGTCCCCACCGCCGCGGACGGGTCGTGGTCCCACACACCCACGACGCCGTTGGCCGAGACCACGCACACGGCTGTGGCCACGGCCACCGATGCGGCCGGCAACACGGCGACTGACTCGACCACGTTCACCGTTGACGTGCTGCCGACGGTCGCCATCACGCAACCGGCCGACGGCTCGGCCACGAACGACGCCACACCCGACATGCAGGGCACGTCGAACATCGTGTCCGGGTCGATCAGCCTGGCTGTCGACGGCGGTGCCCCCGTGCCGGTGCCCACAGGTGCCGACGGGTCGTGGTCGTACACGCCCGAGGCCGCCTTGGGTGAGGGCTCACACACGGTCGTGGCGACGGCGACTGATCCGCAGGGCAACACGGCTACTGACAGCGCGACCTTCACGGTCGACACGACGGCTCCAGCGGTGGCGATCACGGCCCCGGCCGACGGGTCCTCGACCGCGGACACGACGCCGGCCATCACCGGCACGTCGGACGTGGTGTCGGGCTCCGTCGCCCTTGCCATCGACGGCGGCTCCCCTGTCTCGGTCCCCACCGGCGCCGACGGGTCCTGGTCCCACACACCCACCACAGCGCTCGCGGACGGCACGCACACCGTTGTCGCCCGGGCCACCGACGCGGCCGGCAACTCGGCGTCCGACTCCTCCACGTTCACCGTCGACACGACGGCTCCAGCGGTGGCGATCACGACACCGGCCGACGGGTCGACGACTGCCGACTCCACCCCGGCTGTGTCCGGGACCTCGGACGTGCTGTCCGGTTCGATCACGTTGTCGGTCGACGGCGGCGCGCCGGTGACCGTGCCCACGGGCGCTGACGGGTCGTGGTCCCACACCCCGACCACCGCATTGGCCGACGGATCGCACACGGCTGTGGCGACCGCGACCGACGCAGCCGGCAACACGGCCTCCGACTCGACGACGTTCACGGTCGACACTGCGGCCCCGTTGGTGGCGATCACGGCTCCGGCGGATGGATCGGTGACGAACGACGCGACGCCGACGATCACCGGCACCTCCGACGTGGTGTCAGGCTCGATCAGCCTTGCCGTCGACGGCGGGACTCCTGTCTCGGTGGCGACCGGCACCGACGGGTCCTGGTCCCACACGCCGACCACCGCGCTGGCCGACGGATCGCACACGGCTGTGGCGACGGCAACCGACGCAGCCGGCAACGCGGCCTCCGACTCGAGGACGTTCACCGTCGACACCACGGCGCCGTTGGTGGCGATCACGGCCCCGGCGGATGGGTCGGTAACGAACGACGCGACGCCGACGATCACCGGCACCTCGGACGTGGCGTCGGGCTCGATCAGCCTTGCCATCGACGGCGAGGCTCCTGTCTCCGTGGCGACCGGCACCGACGGGTCGTGGTCCCACACACCCACCACCGCGCTCGGCGAGGGCTCGCACACGGCTGTGGCGACGGCAACCGACGCAGCCGGCAACACGGCCTCCGACTCGACGACGTTCACCGTCGACACCGCCGCGCCGTCGGTGGCGATCACGACACCGGCCAACGGATCCACGACCAACGACAGCACTCCAGACATCACCGGCACCTCGGACGTGGGCAGCGGGACGGTCATGCTGAGCATCGACGATGCGGCGCCGGTCACGGTCGCCACCGGCGCCGACGGTTCCTGGTCCTACACCCCCGCAGCGTCGTTGACCGATGGCGACCACACCGTGACCGCAACGGCATCCGACGAAGCCGGGAACACGGCGACGGCGTCCTCGACGTTCACCGTCGACACCACGGCCCCGACCGTGGCGATCACGGAGCCCGCGGACGGGTCGACCACCAACGACCCGACCCCGGCGATCTCCGGGACCAGCGACATCGTCCACGGAACGATCATGCTGACGCTGGACAACGGGTCACCAGTGTCGGTGGAGACGGGTGCGGACGGGTCGTGGACGTCCACACCGACCGAAGCCCTGTCCAATGGCGAGCACACGGCCGTGGCCAGTGCCACCGACGAGGCGAACAACACCGCCACCGACGAGACCTCGTTCATGGTGGACGCCTCCACTTCTCCCCCAACCCAGGAGCCGACGGTGGACATCACGTCGCCGGTCGACGGGTCGACCGTCAGCAGCACGCCACCCGCCGTGAGCGGGACCAGCAACGCGCCCGGGCTCCCGGTGTCGGTCACCCTCGACGGAGAACACCTCGGCGCGGACATCGTTGGGGCAGACGGCACCTGGAGTGTGCCTGTCACGAGGACCATTCACTGCGGTCACCACGTCATCACCGCAACCGTGGGCGACTTCTCGGCACCGGACATGCAGCTCGACGCAGCCGTCCTCGCCGGCGCCGCGGACCCCGGCTCGGACACGGTCGGGTTCACGCTCACGTGTCCTGCCGGGACGGGCCCGCACCACCCCGGGGGTGGCGGAAGTCCCGCGGCCGGCCCGAGGCCTACCGGCCTCGCCTACACCGGGCTGGAGCCCGCCGTTCCGGTCGGGCTGGGACTGTTGCTCCTCGCGGTGGGGGCGGTCGCGTACGTGACGAGGCGTACGGCGGTGCGCTGAGGTCGTCGCTGCCGGGCGCGCGTACGGGGGTACGCGTGCCCGGCATCGACCGGTCACGCAGTGTGACGACGCCCCACGGACCTGCCCCGCTCGAGCTGGGAGGGCAGGACGCCGAATCGCTTCTGGTACTCGCGCGCGAATCGGCCAGGGGTGGAGAAGCCCCACCGGTAGCCAATGTCAGTGATCAACGCGTCCGGGTCGGCCAGCAGGTCGTCGTGAGCCGACTGCAGCCGCAGCTCACGCAGGTACGCCCGGGGCGTGCAGTCGTAGACGCGGTGGAAGGCGAGCTGCAGCGCCCGCGCGCTGACGCCGAAACGAGGACCCATCTCCTCCAGACCGATGGCTTCCGCGTGGTGCTCGCGCAGGTAGTCGGCCACCTTCCGCGCAACCACGTCGCTGACCCGCACCGGTCCGGTGTGCACCTGGCTCGGGGACGCGGCGGGGTGCGTGGCCACCATCGCGACGACGACGAACCGCTCCACCTCGGCGGACCACAGCGGGTGTGGCTCCGGCTCGTCCGGGCACGCGAGGGCCAGCTCCCGCAACATGCGGACCACCGAGTTCCAGCGGTGTTGCGCCGCTCGGGTGCCCGGCAGTGCCACGTCGAAGCGCGTCGCATCGTGGCCGCTGCCGAACGCGTCAACCATGGCTCTGCGCATCGCTCTGGCGTCCACGCGGACGGTGCACACCTCCGCACCTGGGTGCCACCTCAGGTCGCAGTGCCGCGCGCTGTCGAAGACGACGGACTCACGCGTCCCGACGTCGAGGGTCTGTCCGTCGTTCCTGACCGTGACGACGCCCCGCCGCACCTGCAGGACGCAGTACTGCGTCGCCAGCGGCCCCTCCGGCCGGATCTCGATGTCGCTCACGTAGCGAAGGCGGTCGAAGGAGACACCACCGAACGACGCTGTTCTGTGCAGGGCGTGGAAGCTCTCGCCGCGGTCCAGCGGAACGATCGCGTGGGCCGTGTACGAGCGGGCGATGACCTCCCTGGCCTCGTCGACGTCGTGCGTGTCGACGCTGGTTCGGTATGGAACGTGCATGTGTACCACCACCATCGTGCTGTCGGGCCGGTCACCCACCCCCGGTTCGACAGCAGCAGGATGCGAGACGTGAGGGCCCGGTTCAAGGCCTGTTGTCGCATCCCGTACCACGGTGTCGCAAAGCGACCAGCGGGCACGAATCACTGTGCACGCGTGGGGTGTTCACGCAGATGGTCCACGCACGCGGCCACGGCCCGAGCTGGGTGCCAGGTAGCCGTCGCGGTTGACGAGGGAAGGACGGGTGCCGAAGAACCTGGCGTACTCGCGAGCGAACCGCGAGGGTGACGAGAAGCCCCACCGGTGTGCGACCCGGGACACGGCCGAATCTGGGTCGCTGGTCAGATCGAGGTGGGCCAGCTGAAGCCGTATTTCGCGCAGGTAGGTGCGCGGCGCAACGCCGTACTCCTTGGCGAAGGCTCGCTGGAGCGCCCGCGGGGACACCCCCAGGACGGACGCGAGGGCACCGATCCGGATCGGCTCGGCCGCGTGCTCACGCAGGTAGTCCGCCGCTGCGCGGGCGGTGGCCAGGCCAGCGGCGCGGTCATCGGCGATGCGCTCTCGCGTCGTCGAGTTTGCATGTGTCAGAAGCATGTTCGTCACGGCGAAGCGTTCCAGCTCGTCGAGCCACAGCCGTCGGTCCTCCGGCTCCGGAGGGTTCTCCATCGACCGCACCAGGAACGCCATGGCGGCGGTCCACCGAGCCTGGTCCCGGCGGTTCGCCGGTCCCGTCAGGTCGAACGTCAGGGGGCCGGCCGCCTCGCCCAGGACGTCGACGACGTGCCTTCGCACCGCGCTGGCGGTGATGCGGAAGAACAGGGTCATGGTTCCCTCCGCCCAGTCCATGTCGAAGTGCCGCCGGTTGTCGAGCACGAGGGAGGTCGGGCCCTCGACGTCGAAGGACTGCCCCTCGCTGCCGAACCGCACACAGCCCCGCAGCGACAGCAGCGAGCAGTAGATCCCACCAAGCGGCGCCTCCGGGGTCAGGTAGACCGCACTGCCGTGTCCGATCCAGTCCACGGCCAGCTCACCGCACTCCAAGGTCGACTGCGTCGCGTGGAAGCTCTGGGTCCCGTCGCGGAACTCCATGCCATAGCTCACGTACTGACCACCCAGCACGTGTATGGCGTACTCGGTGTCGGTCGTGTCGAGCACCTTGGCCGCGGCGCTCACTCGTGAGGCGTTGTCCACGACGCGTATGTTAGGACGACTCCGTGCCCTCGGTGGGAGGCCGAATTTCGTGTCCTGTCAGCGGATTTCGCAAAGTGACCACCACCGTGGCTCACCCGCTCGTCAGCTCTTTCCCCCCACGTCGAGTGACTGCTCCTTCACCTCGAGCGTGGTCTGTCGCACCACCTCGGACGGGAGGATGCCGAACCTCCGGCGGTACTCCCGCGCGAACCGGCCCGGGGTGGAGAAGCCCCACCGGAAGCCGATGTCCGTGATCTTCGCGTCCGGGTCGGACATGAGGTCGAGGTGCGCCGACTGGAGCCGCATCTCCCTGAGGTACTCCCGCGGGCTGCAGTCGTACAGCTGCTGGAACGCCAGCTGGATGGACCGGGTGCTGACCCCGAACTTCGGTCCGAGCCCTTGCAGCACAATGGGTTCGGCACAGTTGGCCCGCAGGTACTCGGCCGCCTGTCGCGCAGCGACCTGACTGGCTGCGGCGTTCGCCTGCGGCCGCACGGCCTCCATGACGTGGTTGCTGTGGGTCGTCAGCATGGCCGACACCGCGAACCGCTCCACTTCCGCGGACCAGATCGGGTATGCCGCCGGGTCGGGTGGGCCGAGCACAGCCAGCTGGTTGAGCATGCGCACCACGGACTGCCAGCGAATCCGGTCGGATCGGGTCTCGGGCGCCACCAGCTCAAAGGTGGAGCTGGGAACGGTGTCCACGATGATGTCGAGGATGAACCGGTGGACCGAGCCGGCGTCGAGGCGAAGGTTGCACACGAGCGACTCCGGGTGCCAGCGCATCCAGAAGAGCCTGCTCTCGTCCAGCACCACGGACCGTCCGTCGACCAGGTCCACCGAGCTCCCGTCGCTCGTCACCGTCACCACTCCGCGCAGCGTCTGCATGATGCAGTACTGACTCCCCAACGGAGCCACGGGGACGACGTCGACATCACTGGTGTACGTGAGCCGGTCGATCCAGATGCCACCCACGTGGGCGGTCTCCTGCACCGCGTGGAATGAGCGGCCGTCGCCGTGGGGGGAGATCGAGTGGGGCACATAGGCGCGGCCCACGACGTCACGTGCCTCGTCGATGTCAGTGGTGTCCAGTCCTTTGCGGAACGAGGTGTCCATGTTCAGTCACCGCCACTCACGTGTGAAACCCCAAGTCGCAGCAGCTCCAGCGTCAACCGCGACGGTCGCGACCACAAGGGCCGGATTTCGCATTCCGTCCTTCGCATTTCGCATTTGGTCTGGAGCCGTGCTCGCCGCGCCCCTAGCGTGCTGTGGACGTGAAAGTTCGGGGCCGTCATGTCGGGCGTGCCGTCCGCCCGTTGACGTACCCCTGGCGCCTGGTGAGGGACGGCAGCTCACCGAACTGCGCGGCATACGCCCGCGCGAAGCGCGATGGTGAGGAGAAGCCCCAGCGGTGGGCGACGGTGGCGATGGGGACGGCCTCGTCGGACACGAGGTCGAGGTGCGCCCGCTGGAGACGGAGGTCACGCAGGTAGTCACGAGGACTCATGTCGTAGGTGCGGCGAAAGGCCAGCTGCAGCGCTCGCGTCGAGACACCGAACAGGGCCGCGACGTCGGCGATGCGGATGGGTTCGGCGAGGTGCACCCGCAGGTACTCGGCGGCTGACCGAGCAGCCGCGTTGCCGGCTGTGGCGCTCGACACCGGTCCCTGGATGGCCGAGTTCGGGTGGGTGAGCAGCATGTTGAGGACCGTGAACCGGTGCAGCTCGTCGAGCCACAGCAGCTGGTCGTCGGGAGGTGGTTGGTTGGCCAGGGAGTGCGTGACGTAGCGGACGGCGAGCTCCCACCGGGCCCGGCCGCGTGCGGCCGGCGGTCCGGCGAGCTCGAAGGTCGTGCGTGGTGTCGCCTCTCCGAGGAGGTCGAGCGCATGCCGGTGGACGAGGTGCGACTCGACGCGCAACAGCACGCTCAACGTGTCTGCGACGCCATCGAGCTCGAACCTGCGTTCGTCGTCGAGGATGACCGAGTTCGTCCCGGCGACCTCGCAGCTGCTCCCCTCGCTGGAGACTTCGACGGCACCCTCGACGGCGGCCAAGGAGCAGTGGACGTGGCCCAACGGTTCTTCCGGGGACACGTGCACGGCGCTGCCGAAGGTGATCCAGTCGACGGCGAGACCGTCGCACTCGAGGGTCGCGTGCTGGGCGTGGAAGGCCGGAGCATCGTCGCGAAACGTCAATGCGTAAGGGACGTATCGCTTGCTCAGTGCGTGCCGGGCGTACTCCGTGTCCCGTGTGTCCATGACAGTTCGGGCCACGGCCGGCACGGGCAAAGCCGCGGCCATGCCAACTAGTTTACGAACTGAAGCACCTTCGGACCAGTACGCAAAATGTCTCCTCGAGTTCGCCTTTGGTCTCGGTCCGCGGCGGCTCGGTTCCTACCGTCGATGGTGTCGCCCACCCGTCGACCTCCTGGGAACCCTCACCCCTCCCAGACGGTCAGGGCGGCCGCCCCCGCCCCACAGGCGGCGGGGGCACCCGATCACCCGGGTAGACGACGAAGGGACAGAGCCAACCCCCTGCAGGCTCTGTCCCTTCGTTCGCTGCGGGCGGTGCCGGTCAGCGGGCCTCGCGCCGTCCTCGACCGGTGGCACCAAAGGTCAGGAAGAGCCCGAGCGCCATGAGCAGGATGCCCAGGACGATCCCGAGGGGGGTCAGCATCCCGTTGACGAACCCGAGCAGGGACCCCTTGGTGCCCCACTCCTCGGCGTTCTTCTTCACCGTGACCGGGTCGTAGCCGATGGTGCCCTTGGTCGTCGCGAGCTCCGGGTACCCCTCAGCCACCAGTGACTTGTCCTGCTCCTCCTGGCCCTTGATGAGGACGCCGGTGTTCGGCTCGACCCAGAGGGTGCGGACGTTGCCGTACATGACCTTCGCCGTCACGTTCCCGTCGGCGCTGTCCCCGAACACAGCTCGGGGCACCTCGCGCTCGGTCACCTCGGCCTTCGGGATCGTCTGTCGGAACACATAGGTCGTGGTGCCCTGGAGCTTCTCCTCGCGGACGAAGTTGATCGGCTCAGCGCGCCCGAGGTCACCGTCCCAGAACTGGTACGTCTTCTTCTGCACGTCGAACGGGAACTTGAAGAACTGGCCCTCGTGCGTGATGGGGTTCTGCTTGGTCGGGTCCTCCAGGTCGCCGGCCGACTTGAAGTCACCACAGCAGTTGGTGGACACGCCGGTCTTGCGGTTCATGGAGACGCCCTCGTCGCTGAAGCTCAGGTCCGTCCACTTGCCGTCGATGAGCGCCTGCGACTGCACCGTGGTCTGCCAGAAGGCCTCGGTGCCGCGCTTGTCGGCGGGCACCTTCCCGGGGATGCCGCGGACCTGCCGGGTGCTGCGCAGGTCGACCCCCTCGAGCTTGTCGAAGACGGCAGTGCCGTTCTCCACATGGGCGTAGAGGGCCGACATCCCCGAGCCCTGCGACACCGATGTCGACTTCTGGTCGAGTGGCACGGTGGCCAGGTTCTTGTAGAGGACCGGCTTGGCCACGATCCCGACGACGAGTAGCAGAACTCCCAGCAGGATGGCGACGCCACCCAACACCTTGCGCATGCCCCGGCTCTCTCTCCCTTGAAATGAGTCTGCGCGAGCGTACCAGCGAGTAGCCTGCGCGAGTTGCCTATTCGAGGGATGTCGGGATGCGCCGTTGGTATGCCGCGGGGGACGCACGGTTGTGGGGCGTCACCGGCGCTGTCGCCGCGCTCGCGGCCACGGCGCTGGGGCTCCTGGCTCGCCGCGGATCCTGGTATGCCGACGACCTCGACTTCCTCGTCGTCGGTGCTCGGGGGTTCGGGATGGAGGCGCTCCTCACGCCGGTGAACGACCACGTGGCGCCCGGGCTCCGAGCGATGTACGCACTGTTCGTGTGGGCCGCGCCCCTGAACTACGACTTCACCGTTGTCGTCCGCGGGGTGCTGTGGGCTGCTGCCGTCATGCTCATGGCCGCCCTGCTGCAACGGCTGCACGGACGTGACGCGCTCACCTTGGTCGGCACGGTCTTCTACGCGCTGTCGCCCTTGTCGATGCCGTCGTTCATGTCCCTGTCGAGTGCGGTCAACAACCTTCCGGCGCACGTGCTGGGGCTTGTCTTCCTGCACTGCACCCTTGACTGGTCGCAGCGACGCACGACCCTGTCCCTGGTCGGAGCCGCTGGGGCGCTCTTCGCCTCGATGCTGTTCTGGGAGAAGTCGGGACTCATCGTCCTCACCGGAGCCGCGCTGCTGCTGTCTCGGCCACGACCCGCCGGCAACCGGGGTGTGCGAGCGAGCTGGGGTTGGCTCCTTGCCTGCCTCGTGGCCGCGTGTGCTTTCGCCGCCATCTACCTGACGCGCGGCGGGCCGGCCGAAGCCTCGTCCCCACCATCCCCCGCCCGACTGCTCCTGCTGTGGGGTGAGTCCCTGTGGAGCTCGGTTGTTGCGACAGTCGTCGGCGGACCGGTTGCGTGGGCCCCCTCCTCACCCCCCTACTTCGGGTTGTCCAACCCAGCCTGGTGGGTGTCCGTTGCAGGTGCAGCCGTCACCGCCTGGCTCGTCGCTCTCTGTGTGCTGCGGGCCCGGCGGGCGCTGTGGTGGTGGGCGGCCGTCGCGGGGTACTCGGCCGCAACGGTTGCGGTGGTCGGCTACGGGCGGTTCGCCTTCTTCGGCAGCCTCGTCACGCGCCAACTGCACTACTGGTCCGATGCCGTGGTGCCGCTGACGCTCGCCGTCGCGGGCAGCCTCGTCCTGCTGCGCCCTGTTCGACGTCGGGTGCTGGGCGGGGTCGTGGCATCCGGGCTGGCACTGGTCTGGCTGGCCGCCGTGACGGCGAGCAACCACGGCTTCGCCCAGCTCTGGTCCGCCAACCCGTCCAAGGCGTATGCCGGCAACCTGATTCGCTCGATCGAGGACCGCGGCCGGGTGAACCTGTGGGACACCCAGCTGCCCGACGCCATCCTGCCCCTGAGCGCGAACCAGGGCGTTGCCGGTGTCGCCAGGCTGGTGTCGGACGACGTCTTGGTCCAGGACCCGTCGAGCGAACCACTCGTCGTCCGCGGTGACGGAACCATCGTTGCGTCGAGGTTCGCCGTGTGGGGCCGGTCCGTCGACGCATCCGACTGCCGCTACCTGCTGACGGGAGCCGACTCCGTGAGGGTGCCCCTGACCCAGCCCGTTCCGAGCGGGTTCTGGTACGTCAAGATCGGCTACCTGGCCAACCCGAGCGCAACCGTGACCGCGACCGCGGTGGGTGACTCCGGCGCGGTGCCACTGGTCAACGGTCCCGCCACCTGGCCCGCAGGGCTGGGAACGGTCTCACTGCGCGCATCACGGGTCGCCGACGTCCGCTACATCACGCTCAGCACGAGCGAGCCGGGGACCAACGTGTGCGTCGGGGACATCACCGTCGGGGTGCCGGAGCCCATGCCATGACGGCCCGCGCATCGAGCTCTCGACGAAGCTTCCGTGGGTTGGATGGGCTGCGCGCCCTGGGTGCCCTCATGGTCCTCACCACCCACGTCGGGTTCCAGAGCGGAGACTCCCTCAACGGTCCGTTCCGCGGCGTCCTGTCGCGCATGGACAGCGGTGTGGCCATCTTCTTCGTGATCTCCGGCTTCCTCCTGTACCGACCCCATGCGTGGGCGCTGGTGACGGGTGGCTCACGCCCGGGCACCCGTCGCTACTTCTGGCACCGGGTGGTGCGGATCCTCCCGCCGCTGTGGATCGCCGTGGCCCTGGCCTGGGTCGGCACCCCGGCCACCCAACGAGCCGCCATCGGTGACTACGTGCGTCATGCACTGCTCGTGCAGATCTACTCGCCGGGGCACGAAGCGCAGGCGCTGACCCAGATGTGGAGCCTGGCGACAGAGGCAGCCTTCTACGTCGTCCTCCCCCTGGCAGCCTGGGCGCTGGCCATCCGACGCCAACGCCACCACCTGAGGGCCACCCGTCCCGAGGTCACCCGCCGTCTGCTGCTGCTCGCGCTCACACCAGTGGTGGGCGCGGCCTGGATGGCCACCGCTGCAGCCCAGAACCACGGGCTCTGGGGGGTCTGGCTCCCCGGCTATGTGGGCTGGTTCGGCGTCGGGATGTGCCTGAGCCTTTGGCACGTCGCGCGCGAAGCGGGCGTCTACGGGCCCGGTCGCCTCGACCAGCTGGCGCAGCACCCGTGGACCGTCTGGTCGGTCGCCCTCGGCCTCTACCTCGTGGCGACCTCTCCCCTCGCCGGGCCCTACGACCTGTCCCTCGCCACGCCCGGTCAGGCCGCTACGAAGAACCTCCTGTATGCCGCGTTCGGCCTGCTCGTCGTCCTCCCCGCCGTCCTGGGCGTGCGGCTCCGGGACGAGCCACGCGCCGTGACGCTTCTCGGTGGACGGGTTGGCAAGTACCTCGGGGACATCAGCTACGGCGTCTTCTGCTATCACCTCGTGGCCCTCATCGTGGTCGAACGGCTCACCGGGCAAGAGGTGTTCGGAGGTCGGTTCTGGCTCCTCATGGCACTCACGGTGCCCCTGAGCCTGGCCCTGGCCACGGCCAGCTTCTACTGGCTCGAACGACCCCTGATGCGCCGCGCCAGGCGTGGCGACCCTGTTCCTCCCCACGCACTCCAACCGGCGGCCACGGAGGTGGAGACCGCGGTGAGGGCGAGGAGCTGAACGACGGTCGACGTGACACCCGCACCTTCGGTGGGCCACAGACCCGACAACGCCCACGCCCCGGCAACAAGGACGAACCCGGCCGTTGCGAGCGGGACAGGTGCGCGGGAGCGACACACCAGGACGACCGCGACAGCTACGACCACGGACGCCGCTCCGACCGCGCCGAACGCGGCCACGACCAAGGCCAGGGTGGCCACCAGCACCCACCGGGCCGCGGTCGGCGGCTCAGGCACCGAGGACCCGCGCCGTCGGGTCAGGACCATGCCCGCCGCGGCCAGCACCACCGCGATGGCACCGGCCACGAGCCCGGCGGTGAACCAGCGTTGGGTCGCGAAGACCATGCTGACCTGGCCGCTCGTGCCGGCCGGAACCACCCAGCCCTGCTGCCAACCGTTGACGCGGATGGGCGCGAGCACCTCCCCCGACTCGGTGGTGGCTCGCCATCCTGCGTTGAAGTTCTGCGGAAGGACGATCAGGGACGTCTCGCCACGCTCGTCCAGCGAGACGCGCAAGCGCGTCGGCGACGCCCACTGCTGGGTCAGCGAGCCACTCGTGCCAGGTCCCCGCATCGACGTGGACGACGACTCCGTCGGCCTCAGCACCAGCGAGCGCGGCGTGAAGATCTCCGTCGCGGCTGCCTCGAGCCGGTGCCGTCCCACGTCCAGCGACACGGGCCGGCTGCCGCAGGGCTGCCAGGTCAGCGGCCGCCCGTCGACCAGGTCTGCGACGGTCCCGTCCACGCGGGTGTCGTACCGCTCGCCGTCCACGACGAGGGCCGGGCCGAAGCCACAGGGTGCACCCGTCTGCGCTGTCCGGGGAGCCGGTGACGCCTTGGGCGCCCCGTCAATGACCAGTTCGGAGACCCCGACGGGCAGGACCGTGACCCACCCGGCTGCATCGACGCTCCTGGTCTGGTTCGTGGCGACGAACCGCACCGTCACCTTCTTGGCCCGAGTGGCCGGCCAGCTGACCCGGCCCTCCTCGTCGACCGTGAGCGTTCGAGGACTACCACCTCCCAGCGATACCACCACCTTCCGCGGGCGTGACGCGGCAAGGAACTGGTCCACCTGGAACTGGGCACCGGTGGTGGTGACGGCTCTCGGCAGGGTGATGGTGAGGGCCGGTGCGGAGTCATCGGCGGCGGCCACCCAGCCGGTGCCCAACGAGCCGTCGACGGCCGCTGCAGGCCGACCTGCCAGGTCCGGCACCGCCCGACTCGTCGCCGTCGCTCGGTAGGGCATGAGCCCGTCGACGAGAGCATCGGCCTCCGGACCGGGACGGACAACGACGGACCCGCTCTGCTCAAAGGTGCCCGACCGGGTCACGTCGAGCTCCCTGCGCAGTCCTGCCGGCTCCTCCGAGGTGCGTCCCAGGGAGGGCGCGCACAGCGGACGCTCCGTGACGCGGACACAGCTCCCGGAGCCACTGGCCGGCACCCCCAGCACGTATGACACCCGCGCCCCCTCCGGCAGGTCCGACGTGGGGACCACGATCGAGGACCCCATCACCACCCCCGGGACGGCAACCTCGCTGATCGCCACACCGTTCTCCGAACCATCGGCCTCCAGCTCGGTGACGGTGATGCGAACCCGAGACGTCGGGGTCGGCGGTGCTGCGAGCTGCTGCGCCCTCGTCGTGCCGGACACGACGTTGCTCGTGGAGCCCGCGTCCGTCGTCACCGTGACGCGAGTCGGGAGCGCCCCCACCTGTGGGGGCCTGGAGAACCGAACGGTCAACCCCTCCACGCTGCGCGGGGCGCGGAAGGACAGCTCCAGCCACTCCCCGCGCGCGCGGCCGTAACGACCGGAGACCCAGGCACTGGACTGGTCACCGTCCACCGCGGCCGCAGGGCTCGAGCCGGGACCGAGACGCAGGCTCGCGTTGGCGTCTGAAGCCGAGGACGACGATCGCACGTCGAGCAGGTCGCCATCCCATCGACGGACCGACTGCGCACTGGGCGGGACGACCTCGTAGTCGATGACCGAGCGTCCGGTGCGACCCGGGTCACCTGGTGTCAACGTTGCCGAGGTGTTGTCACTGGCCCGGCCGAAGAAGACCTCCCGCCGCCGGTTGCCATCGGTCGCTGCCCAGCGGGACGGCTCGAACCCGGCCCGGCTCGCGTCCACCGCCGACACCGCCGCGGTTGCGTCGACAGCCTCGGTGGCCCGCGCCATGTCCTCGGGCCCTCCTGCCACCCCCACCACACCGGTGGCGTCGACCTGGGCCGCCGCCGCCGGTCCACCCGTGTCGAACACCTCGACACTGGGGTACGGAAGCCGCGTCGAGGAGTCCAACACCTCGCCCGACTCGGGCGGTGTCGTGTCGACCACCGGGCCGAACGTGCGGACCCGGGCCAATCCCGCATCGGCGAGTGCCTGGTGCACCTGGAGGGAGACGTTTCGGACCACGTCGGGCCGCAGGTCGTTGCGCATGACGAGGAAGCGCACGCCTGCCGAACGCAGCATCCTCACCAGCTCGGGTGATCCCTGCCCACTCTCGAGTCGTCGCTCGACCTCGTCGAGCAGGCGTGTTGCGCCGGCGGAGCCCAACGGGACGGCGTCCCGGACCGCGAAGGGCCGACGCATCAACGCTTGCAGGGGCTCGTCCTTCGTCGAACCCCACGTGAAGTCGGCAAAGCTCGCGGCCGGCAGCACGAGGACACTGCCCGGCCCTGCCTGGGCGTCCAGCCAGGCCGCGGTGTCGGCCCAGTAGGACGGGATGGCCCGGTAGGACTCCGGACGCGCCATGACACCCTGCACCCCCGGAGACACGAGGGCGACGAGCAGTGATCCGACCAGTACGGGGGCCAACCACGAGGGGGCGGCCCATCGCGCAGACCGTGCCCGCAGCACCGAGATCGCGTGGCACGTGCCCAGCACGAGGGCCACGCGCACGACGGGCTCGAACTTGTGGGTGTTGCGAAGCGGGGCGAGCGGTCCGTCCAGAAGGTCCTGCACCGCGGCCGCCCCGAACCCATCGGCCGCGCCGACGTGGCCCAGCGTGACCAGGGCCAGTCCGGTGACCAGGGACAGCAGCAGGAACCGTCGCTCGGGACAGGACCGACTCGCCAGCCCGCCCAGACCCAACGCCACCGCCACCGCCGTCCCCACGACCAGGGCTGCCTGGGTGACGTAGGCCCAACCGGCCGGCCAGGTGGGGCCGTTGCCGACCGAGAGCCAGCTCAACCACGTCGTGGTACCGCGCAGCGCCTCCCACGGGCTCGCGAAGGCGGTCGTGACCGGGGCGTTCTCGATCCAGTCGAGGAACGGCGGGCTGTACCGCCCCAACAGGACCAGGGGAACCAACCACCACAACGAAACCAGGACCACGGCCCCGAGCCACGCAGTCGACCGCAGCAGGTGCCGCACCGACCACTGCCTGGTCAGCAGCCACAGGGCGGGCAGCACCAGGGTTGCTCCCGTGGCCACCGCGTTGACACCCCCCACGACGGCAAATGCCAGGGCCGACGCACTCACCCGCCACCACCATGACCGTCTGCCGGGCAGGACCAACGGCAACAACACCCACGGCGCCATCGCATAGGGCCACACCTCCACGGAGGTGATGGCCAGCTCGCTCACGATCCGCGGGCTCAACGCAAACAGGAGCGCGCCGGCGAACCGCGACCACCGACCACCGACGCCCAGGGCCCCGGAAAGGAGCCACAAGCCGAGGAAGGCAACGACGGCGACGACGCTCCACCACAGTCGTTGCGTCACCCAGGCGGGAACGCCCGCCTCGATGAGCGCCCAGTGGAAGGGACCCACCGGGAAGAGGTAGCCGTAGGCCTGGTTCTGGAGCTGCCCGAACTGCCCCTGGGGGTCCCACACCGACAACGCACGGTCCAGGAAGCCACCGGGGTTGGCGGTCAGGTCCAGCTTGGTGTCCGGGACGACCCGACCGGGCGCCTGGTGGAACATGAGCGCCGCAATGAACAGCGACGCCGCGAGCAGGCGCACCCGCCAGACCACGACCCCCTCGTCGGGACGGCTCTGTGTCCTCAGGTCGCCCGCCGTCGTCAGGTCACCCGCCGTCGTCACGTCACCCGCCGCAGGACCAGCACGGCGTTCCAGCTGAGCACCTCGCGCACGCCGGGCACCCGGATGACCCACTTGGCCCACCACGGGTGGTACCGCGGAAGCACCTCGACGACCTCGACCACCCCAGCGGCCTGCGCCTGCCGCAGCCAGCGCATCATCCGGCCGATCGAGCAGGCGAACAGCGACCGGCCGAAGTCGTTCTTCGGTCGCCGACCATGCCGAGCGGCATACCGGTCCGCCGCCCGGCGACCACCCAGGTAGTGCCACGGCGCCGTCTCGTGCCCGCCCCACGGCGAAAGCCATGGCGTCCACGACAGCACGACGACTCCCCCCGGTCGCACCACGCGCAACATCTCGTCCGCCATCAGCTCCGGCGACGGCACGTGCTCGAGCACGTTGCTGGAGTAGGCGATGTCCACGGCACCGTCGCGCAACGGCAGCGCCAGCCCCGATCCGCGCACGGTGTTGTGACCCACACCGCCCCGCGCGGTGAGCTCGCCCACGTTCGGTTCAATCCCGGCATACCGGGCCCCGGCTGCCGCGAAGGCGTCGGCGAAGTAGCCCGGCCCGCCACCGATGTCGACGACGCTCGCACCCCGCAACGGCGTCCAGCGCAGCACCTCCGCCACCGAGTCGACGGCCAGCGTCGAGTAGAAGCGGTCCGGGTCGGACTGCTCGACGAGAAAGGCGCGGAACAGCTCGACAGAGCGTCGCAGCGACCCCCGGGGCAGAGGGCGCGGCGGCGTCTTCTTCCCCGACTCGACCACCCGCAGAACCCTAGTGCGGGTATGGTTACCCGCCAGTCAACTTGGCCGAATCGGCCATCAAATCGTGAGGATGGGCAGCCGGGTGCGCCTCGCATTCTTGAGTTGGCGCGACTTCACCCACCCCGAGGGTGGGGGCGCCGAGCACTACATCGAGACGATCGCCGCGCAGCTCGCGGCCCACGGTCACGACATCACGATCTACTGCGCCGCCCACGGCAACGCGCCCACCAGCGAGACGAAGGCCGGAGTCCGCTACCGCCGGGCCGGCGGGCGCCTCACCGTCTACCCGGCGGCCCTGCGAGCCCTGCGCCGCGACGAGCGACGCCACGGCGCCTACGACGTCGTCATCGACAGCCAGAACGGCATCCCCTTCTTCTCCCCCGTCGCCACCAGGACGCCGGTGGTCGTCCTGGTCCACCACGTGCACCGCGAGCAGTGGCCGGTCGTGTTCGGCCCTGTCGCGGCGCGGGTCGGCTGGTTCATCGAGTCGCGCATCGCCCCTCGGGTCTATCGCCGTCACCAGTACGCCACCGTCTCGTCCCGCACCCGTGACGAGCTGACCCAGCTCGGTGTCGGCCCCGGCCGGATCGCGGTGATCCACAACGGCACCGACACCCCCAAGGCGGTCGAGGTGGCGCGCGCCAGCGACCCAACCCTGGTCGTGCTCGGCCGCCTCGTGCCGCACAAGCGGGTCGAGCACGCCATCGACGTCGTCGCCCGGCTCCGGTCGACGCACCCGGGCCTGCGGCTGCGTGTCATCGGTCAGGGCTGGTGGCACGACCGCATCGCCGACCACGCCCGCGCGTCC
The DNA here is from genome assembly GCA_023420415.1 of Actinomycetes bacterium. GTDB lineage: Bacteria > Actinomycetota > Actinomycetes > Actinomycetales > Dermatophilaceae > Pedococcus. Next base: position 83,224 of record JAEZWF010000015.1, read on the forward strand.
GGAGTTGCCGACGACGTGGCGCTGCTCGGTTTCGTCGACGACGAGACGAAGCATGCCGAGCTCGCCGCCGGGTGGGTCGCCCTCGCACCAAGCGTCAAGGAGGGGTGGGGACTGTGCGTCGTCGAGGCCGCGAGCCATGGCGTGCCGACGGTCGCCTACCGCGACGCGGGCGGGCTGTCAGAGTCGATCGTCGACGGCACCACGGGCCTGCTGGTCGACGACCTCGACGCCATGACGCGCGCGGTCTCGCGTCTGCTCACCGACCCCGTCGCCCGTGACGGCCTGGGCTCACGAGCCAGGGAGTATGCCGCGCAGTTCACCTGGGCGAGCACCGCCGACTACTGGCGTGAGCTCCTCACGCACACGGCACGACGAAGGGCGCCGGTCGCGATGACCGACGCCCGTTCACAGCGAGTGTGAGTCAGCCGCCGTAGTTGATGACCTGCTCCGGCGGGAGCACGTCCTTGGGGCCGCTCTGGACTGCGGCGGAGTCGCCCGGACCCTGGGTGCTGACCACGGTCGCCACCGCAGCGGCGGCAGCACCGCCACCCAGCAGGACGCTCAGCACGAGGACGACAGCAGCGGAGACTTCGCCACGCTCGCTGCGGCGGATGAACTTCATGGATCCAGCACCTTCCCGGCCAAGGACATTGCCGCTGATGTTACCGGCTGGTTGCCAGGTGTGCGCAATCCTTCGCCGAACCCGTCACGGGCGTGTCACCCGCCAGACCTCGAAGGCCCCGCTGTCCGAGACCCGCTCGAGCGACCCCAGGACCGAGGGCACGTCCGGTCCGCGCACGTCCTTCCACACGACGACCGCACCGATGCCCGCCGCCCGCAGGGACTCCGGTGTGGGGTTTGCCGCCAGGGCAGCCGCGGCCGGTGGGTCGTCGTCGACCACGACCTCTCGGCCGTCACGCACGACCACGAGCTGCTCGGCCCGGACCACCTCCTGCACCAGGGCTCGCTCGAGCGGGTCCAGGAAGGGCCGGCCGGCGTTGTAGCCAGCAGGAGTGCGGGCCGCCCGAAATGCCGACCACGGCAGCACGAGGACCGCCTTGTCGCCGGCCGCTCGGTCGGCCGACGCGACCGCGTGCGCCCAGCCGGGCGGCATACGCACGGGTTGGTATGCCGCGTGCAGGACCTTGGGTGCGTCCGGGACCGTGAGCGCCACGACGGAGCAGGCGACGGCCACCACGGCCACGGCGGGCGCCGCACCGACCCGACCGCGTGCGGCCAGGACGCGAGCAAGGGTGGCTGAGGTGACCCCTACGAGCACCGCCGTCGCCGTCACGGTGGGCGCGATCCAGCGGTGCGTGTCCCGTGCCAGGGCGAGGCCCGGCACCTCCTGAGCCACCCGCATGAACGCCACACCGGGAGCCGTAGCGAGCACGGTGACCGCCAGCGGGGGTGCGATGAGCGCTGCCCCCAGCCAGCCCGCCGCCCCTCGACGACCCGAGCGGCGCAGCACCACCACTCCCGTGGCGGCCAGGGCCAGCAGGACCAGCCCCGCCGCGACCGACCACCCACCCGACCGGGACGCCGGGACGGCCCCTCCACCCCACACGCCGCCCAGCGTGGCGACCGAGCCGAGCACCCCGAGGGGCGAATCGGCTTGCACCGCGAAGGCATTCGCGCCATCGCGATCGGCAGCGGCCACGGCATACCTGAAGCTCGGCACGAGCCACGGCAGGCACCAGGCAACTCCCAGCCCCGCCGCCCCGAGGCACCACCACCCGCGCCGCCACGGCGTGGCCATGGCCGTCACGAGCGCGGTCACGAGGGCCGACACGCCACCCCAGGGCGTCAGCGCCGCAGGCACAGCGGCCGCTGCGAGCGCGAGCAGGGCGCGCCTGCCACCCAGTCGCGACCGCACAGCCAGGACCACCCAAGGCGTCATCGAGTAGGCCAGCAACGTCGGCGGCTGGCCCAACAACAGGCGCTCCACCACCCACGGGTTCCACATGGCGAGCACCGCCGCGGGGACCATCGCACCGAGTCCCCACGAGCGCACGAGCAGGCCCGTGCCGAGACCGGCCAGCAGCAGGCAGGACACGAGCATCACCTGCTGCTGAACCCCCGGCGGGACCACCGGCGACAGGGCCACCACGACGGCGTCCAGCGGCGCGGACCGCGGCGGGTCCCCCGCAGTGCCCCAGGTGGCCGCGCCGACCACCGGCGCCGGAACCGTCACGAAGTCCCGGTACAGGTAGAGGCCGCGACCGAGCGAGCGACCGACCAGCAGCGCCGTCACCGCCACCACGACCAGCCCCGTGACGGTGAGGTCGCGTCGGCCGGTGCGGGTCACACGGTGAAACTAGTGCGCGGCGTCGTGCCAGGACCGCCCGACACCCACGGAGACGTCGAGCGGCACGTCGAGGTCGATCGCCTCGCCCATCTCGCGGCGCACCAGCTCCTCCACGGCGTCCTGCTCGCCCGGCGCGACCTCGAGCACCAGCTCGTCGTGCACCTGGAGCAGCTGCCGCGACTTCAGCCCGGCCTCACCGAGGGCCCGGTCGACCCGCAGCATGGCGAGCTTGATGATGTCGGCGGCCGAGCCCTGGATGGGGGCGTTGAGCGCCATCCGCTCGGCCATCTCGCGCCGCTGCCGGTTGTCGGAGGTGAGGTCGGGCAGGTAGCGCCGACGGCCCAGCATCGTCTGGGTGTAGCCGGTGCCGCGCGCCTCGGCCACCACCTCGGTGAGGTAGTCCTTCACCCCTCCGAACCGCTCGAAGTACTCGTCCATGAGCCCCTGCGCCTCGCCGGTCGAGATCGTCAGCTGCTTCGACAGCCCGAACGCCGACAGTCCGTAGGCCAGGCCGTAGGACATCGCCTTGACCTTCGAGCGCATCTCCGCCGTGACGTCGGCCGGCTCCACCGAGAACACCCGCGACCCCACGAACCGGTGCAGGTCCTCCCCCGTCCGGAAGGCCTCGATCAGCCCCTCGTCGCCGGACAGGTGCGCCATGATCCGCATCTCGATCTGGCTGTAGTCGGCCGACATGAGCGACTCGTAGCCCTCGCCCACGACGAACACCTCGCGGATCCGGCGGCCGGCCTCGGTGCGGATCGGGATGTTCTGCAGGTTCGGGTCGGTGGACGACAGCCGCCCGGTCGCCGCGATGGTCTGCTGGTAGGTCGTGTGGATGCGCCCGTCGTCGGCCACCGACTTGAGCAGGCCCTCGACCGTCACCCGCAGCCGGGTGGCGTCGCGGTGCCGCAGCAGCGCCTCGAGGAACGGGTGCTCGGTCTTGGCGAACAGGTCGGTCAGCGCGTCGGCGTCGGTCGTGTACCCCGTCTTCGTGCGCCGCGTCTTCGGCAGCCCGAGCGTCTCGAACAGCACCACCTGCAGCTGCTTGGGCGAGCCGAGGTTGATCTGGTCGCCACCGATGGCGTCGTAGGCGTCCTGCTGCGCCTCGCGCACCTTCGCCGCGAAGTCGGCCTCCAGGGAGGTCAGCTGGTCGGTGTCGGCGCCGATGCCGACCCGCTCCATCCCAGCCAGGACGCGTTCGAGCGGCAGCTCGACGTCCTGCTGCAACGAGGTGCCACCGGTCGCCTCGAGCTGCTCGGCGAGCGCACCGGCGAGGTCGAGCACGGCCCGCGCCCGCACCATCGCGTCCTGGGCGTCACCGAGGTCCTCGTCGCCGAAGTCGAGCAGCCCCTGCCCGCCCTGGTCGCTCTCCGCGCGCAGCTCACGGCCGAGGTGGCGCAGCACGAGGTCGGCCAGGTCGTAGGACCGCTGGTCGGGCCGCACGAGGTAGGCCGCCAGCGCCGTGTCGATGGCGACACCCTCGAGGGTCCAGCCCCGCGCCGCGAGCGCCAGCATCGGCCCCTTGGCCTCGTGCAGCACCTTGGGGCGCTCCGGGTCGGCCAGCCAGGCGCCCACGGCCGCCTCGCCGTCCGGGTCGAGCGTGGTGAGGTCGAGGTATGCCGCCGCGTCACCGTCGGTGGCGAGCGCCAGGGCGGTGGTGTCCCCGGTGCCGCGACCCCACTGCCCCACGAGGTGCACCCCGACGCGCACTCCCGGCGCGGCATACTCGGCCAGCCAGCCGGCCACCTCCTCAGGTGAGAGCACCGACCCCTCGAGCTCGAAGCCCTGGTCGGCCTCCTCCTGCGGAGCGTCGAGGTACTCGAACAGCCGGTCTCGCAGCACGCGGAACTCGAGGCTGTCGAAGACCTGGTGCACCTGCTCGCGGTCCCAGTTCGCCCGCTCCAGGTCGGCGAGACCGACGGGCAGCGGCAGGTCGCGGACCAGCTGGTTGAGCCGCCGGTTGCGCAGCACCCCGTCGAGGTGCTCGCGCAGCGACTGCCCAGCCTTGCCCTTGATCTCGTCGACATGGGCGACGACGCCGGTGAGGTCGCCGTAGAGCCCGAGCCACTTGGCCGCCGTCTTGGGGCCGACACCAGGCACGCCCGGCAGGTTGTCGCTGGACTCACCCACGAGCGCGGCGAGGTCGGAGTAGCGCTCGGGCAACACGCCGTACTTGGCCTCGACCGCCTCCGGCGACATGCGCGCCAGCTCGGACACGCCCTTGACCGGGTAGAGCACGGTGCTCGTCTCGGTGACCAGCTGGAACGCGTCGCGGTCACCGGAGCAGATCAGCACCTCCATGCCCTCGGCGAGCGCCTGGGTCGTGATGGTGGCGATGACGTCGTCGGCCTCGTAACCGTCGACCTCGACGTAGCGGATCTTGAGGGCGTCGAGGACCTCGTGCAGCAACGAGACCTGCCCCTTGAACTCGCTGGGCGTCGCCGACCGGCCGGCCTTGTAGTCGGCGTACTCCTCCGTGCGGAACGTCTGCCGCGACACGTCGAACGCCACCGCGACGTGCGTCGGTTGCTCGTCGCGCAGCACGTTGATGAGCATCGAGGTGAACCCGTAGACGGCGTTGGTGTGCTGCCCCGTCGAGGTCGAGAAGTTCTCCGCCGGCAACGCGAAGAAGGCGCGGTAGGCGAGCGAATGACCGTCAAGCAACAGGAGGCGACTCACGCATGGCAGCCTATTGCGCGTGACCGACACGACGAACACCCCCACCAGCGGCCCCGGCGACACCCAGGCCTTCCTCGACGCGCTCACCGCGATGAACCCCAACTCGCTCCTGCAGCGCATGGAGATCGAGGTGCTCGAGGCCAGCCCCGAGCGCCTGGTCGCGCGGATGCCGGTGGAGGGCAACACCCAGCCCTACGGCCTGTTGCACGGTGGCGCGTCCGTCGTCCTCGCCGAGACGCTGGGCTCGATCGGGTCGGCCCTGCACGCCGGCCCGCACCGCATCGCGGTCGGCACCGACATCAACGCCACCCACCACCGGGCGGCACGGTCCGGCTTCGTCACGGGCACCGCCACGGCCCTGTCCTTGGGCAACACGCTCGCGTCCTACGAGATCGTCGTCACCGACGACCAGGACCGCCGCATCTGCACCGCGCGGCTCACCTGCCTGATCAGGGACGCCGCACCGGGCGCCTGAGACCCCGCCTGGGTATGCCGGTCAGCCTGCGAGGCGTGACCCCGCCGCGCCGCTGGCCTTGGCACGCAACGAGCGGCGGCGGTGCAGCAGCGCCTCGAGCGAGTGGTGGCGCGGCTCGTCTGCACCCAGCCGGCGCCGCAGCGCGGCGACCGTGGTGATGCGCCGCACCACCTGCGAGCTGAAGCCCAGCCGGGCGAAGAATCGGTTCGCATCCCGGTGCTGCGCGGGCACATTGGTGCCGATCTGCTCGCAGCCGCGCGAGTCGGCATACAGGGTCACGGCCCCGAGCAGGTGCCGTGCGACCCCGTGCCGACGCTGCTTCGGCGCCACGTAGAGCTGGTCGATGGTGACGCACGGGGCGTCGGTGAGCGAGGAGAACGGGCTGGTCGCGGCGACCGCAAAGCCCACCGGCTCCCCGTCGCTGGTGGCCAGGTAGGCGCGCACGTCGTCACGGTCGAGGGCGGCGGCGATCTTGCCCTCGGACGCGGCCCGCGCCACGACCTCCGGGCTGGCGCCGGTCTCGACGCGGGACGCCATCCAGAGCTCGGTGAACGATCGCTCCTCGTCCGCACCCACGCGGCGCACGGTGATCGCGGGACGGCTCACGGCTTTCCTCCAACGTCGTCGGACCTGCTCCTGCCAGCACGGCTCCCCCGACCGCCGGACACTCCGCAGAGCACCCGAGCAAGGACTCTAGAACCATCAACTGTCCGGCGTGAAGTGAACCCCGAAATCGAGTCCGCGGACGGCTGTGGTTGCGTGCGAATGCCCCCGATGTCGCCGACTGCGCTGGGGGTCACAGGGGCCGCTCGAAGACGTAGTCGTCCTCGTAGGCGTCGCCGACGAGGAAGCGCTTGGTGCCGACCTTGGTGAAGCCGCTCTTGCCGTAGAACTTCTGCGCCCGCTCGTTGAGCTGGTTGACCCCGAGCCACGCGCCGGCTGCACCGCGCGCGGTGGCGGCCTCGATCGCGGCGGTCATGAGGGCGTGGCTCGCACCGGAGCCGTGGTGGCCGGGCAGCACGTAGATCTTGGAGAGCTCGGCCGTGGGCCGCAGCGTCAGCGCGGCGGCGACGTCGGCGTCGGTGGGCTCCCCCGCGACGAGCATGGCGTAGCCGAGGGGTGTGCCGTCCTCCTCGGCGAGGAAGAGGTCACGGTCGTCGTCCGCGAGGTATGCCGCGAAGCTGCCCTCGGACAGGACCGTCGCCACGAAGTGGTCGACCCGCTCCTGGGTCATGTGCGGCGGACAGGCGAGGGCAAAGGTGGCCGCGGCAACCTCGTGCAGGGCTGCCTCGTCACCCGGCTGGGCGCGGCGAACCGTTGCGGTCATCGCGACGGGTCCCGTCAGGACTTGTCCATGCCGGCGATGACCGCGTCTGCCACCTCACGCATGCCGAGCCGGCGGTCCATGGCGGTCTTCTGGATCCAGCGGAAGGCGTCGGCCTCGGAGAGCTTGAGCTTCTTCTGCAGGATGCCCTTGGCGCGGTCGACGGCCTTGCGGGTCTCGAGCCGCTCCCCCAAGTCGGCGATCTCCTGCTCCAGCGCCTTGACCTCGGTCCAGCGGTGCCGGGCGATGTCGATGGCCGGGGCGAGGTCGCTGGCCGTGAACGGCTTGACGATGTAGGCCATGACGCCGGCGTCACGGGCGCGCTCGACGAGCTCGGTGTCGCTGAACGCGGTCAGCATGACGACGGGGCAGATCCGCGCCTCGCCGATCTTCTCCGCGGCGGTGATGCCGTCCATGACGGGCATCTTGACGTCCATGATCACGAGGTCCGGCGTGAGCTCGGTCGCGAGCTCGACGGCCTGCTCGCCGTTGCTCGCCTGGCCCACGACCTCGTAGCCCGCCTCGGTCAGCATCTCGGCCAGGTCGAGGCGGATCAGCGCCTCGTCCTCGGCGACGAGGATGCGCAGGGCGGCGTCGCTGGTCTGGGGGGCCGCGGCGTCGGCCGACTGCTCGGGGGTGGTGTCCTGGGTGCTCACAGGACAACCCTAAGGGACCACGTGTTTCGTCGGCGTTGCGTGTCAGGTGCAGCGCTTGCGGGCGCTCTCGGACCCGGCGAGCTCTGCCACGAGGCCGGCGATGACCGGCTTGGCCTCGGCGAGGCGCGGGTCGTCGACCGGGACACCCTCGAAGGTGACGGTCAGCGGTCCGTCGAACGTCTGGCTGCCGTCGTCATCGCTCACCCGGACACCGGCAGCCTTGAGGACGGCGAGGTCCGCGGCACCGAGCTGGCAGCCGATCTGCTCGCCGGGCTTGCTGCCGTTGGCCAGGACCACACCGTCCTCCTGGACGTTGAGAGTCTGGATGCGACCGTCCTTGGCCGACACGTCCTGGATGGCGAGCGGGAAGCGCGCCTCGGGCGCTGCGGTCGTCGACGAGGTGGTCACGTCGGGGATGTCGGGTGCGTCGGCCGTGCACCCGGTCAGGGCGAGGACCACGACCGTTGCCACGCCCACGCCTACTCTGCGCATGTGTCCCCCTGATGTCCCGTTGGTGCCGAAGGCGGGACTTGAACCCGCACGCCCTTTCGAGCAGAGCATTTTGAGTGCTCCGTGTCTGCCATTCCACCACTTCGGCGCGCCGAACTGCGTTCAGCGGCGCGGACAGCATACAAAGGCTGCGTGGCGCCACCTAAAAGCCTCAGAGCTCGGTGAGGTCCTGGTATGCCGGTGCGACGCCGTTGATGGCATCGCCCATCTTGTGCACCCGCAGGGCGTTGGTGGAGCCGGGGATCCCGGGAGGCGACCCGGCGACGATGACGACGATGTCGCCCTCCTCGACGCGGCCGGAGGTCAGCAGGGAGCGGTCGACCTGCAGCGCCATCTGGTCGGTGTGCCGGGCCATGGGGACGAGGTAGGTCTCGATGCCCCACGCCACGGCCAGCTTGGACCGGGTGTGCTGCTCTGGCGTGAAGGCGAGCATGGGGATGCGCGGCCGGATGCGTGACATGCGGCGGGCGGTGTCACCGGACTGGGTGAAGACGATGAGGAACTTGGCCCCGAGCAGGTCGCCGATCTCGACCGCTGCCTTGGAGACCGCACCGCCCATGGTGTGCGGCTGGGTGCCGAGCGGCGGGATGCGCTCGAGACCGTGCTCCTCGGTGCTCTCGATGATGCGGGCCATCGTCTCGACGGCCTGGATCGGGTAGGCCCCGACACTGGTCTCGCCGGACAGCATGATCGCGTCGGCGCCGTCGAGGACGGCGTTCGCCGCGTCGGACGCCTCGGCGCGGGTGGGGCGCGGGTTCTCGATCATCGACTCGAGCACCTGCGTGGCGACGATGACCGGCTTGGCCTGGCGGCGCGCGATCTCGATCGCTTCCTTCTGCACGATCGGCACGTCCTCGAGCGGCAGCTCCACCCCGAGGTCGCCTCGGGCGACCATGACGCCGTCGAAGGCGGCGATGATCTCGGCGAGGTTCTCCACCGCCTGGGGCTTCTCGATCTTCGCGATGACCGGCAGGCGCACGCCCACCTCGTCCATCACGGCATACACGTCCTCGAGGTCCTTGGCCGAGCGCACGAACGACAACGCGATCATGTCGGCGCGCAGGCGCAGCGCCCAGCGCAGGTCCTCCTTGTCCTTCTCGGACAGGGCGGGGACGGAGACGGCGACGCCAGGCAGGTTGATGCCCTTGTTGTTGGAGACGGTGCCGCCGACGGTGACCTTGCAGACGACGTCGGTGTCGCTCACGTCGGTGGCCTGCAGCGCCACCTTGCCGTCGTCGACGAGCAGCACGTCGCCGGCCTCGACGTCGCCCGGCAGCCCCTTGTAGGTCGTGCCCACCTCGTCCTGGTCGCCCTGGATGTCGCGCGTGGTGATGGTGAACGTGTCACCGGTGGCGAGCTTGACCGGCCCCTCGGCGAAGCGGCCGGTGCGGATCTTGGGCCCCTGCAGGTCGACGAGGACACCGACCGCACGGCCGCTCTCGTCGCTGGCCCTGCGGATCTCGTGGTAGATCTTCTCGTGGTCGGCGTACTCGCCGTGGGAGAGGTTGAGGCGGGCGACATCCATGCCCGCGTCGACGAGCTCCCGGATCTTCTCAGGGGTGGAAACCGCGGGGCCGAGGGTGCACACGATCTTGGCTCGACGCATGCCTCGACCCTATCGGCCCGGGTGCGCCGAACGTGACCGCGGTCACTCCCCGGACAGGGCGCTCAGACCACGAGTGGACGGTCGGTCGGGTTGACCGGCCGCGGCAGTGCCGTCGACCCCGTGAGGTAGCGGTCGACCCCCGCGGCGGCAGACCGTCCTTCGGCGATGGCCCACACGATCAGCGACTGGCCACGCCCCGCGTCACCGGCCACGAAGACGCCCGGCACGGAGGACATGTAGTCGTTGTCCCGCTTGACGTTCGAGCGTTCGTCGAGCTCGACACCGAGCTGCTCGACGACCCCCGGACCCTGCGGTCCGAGGAAGCCCATCGCCAGGAGGATCAGCTGGGCGGGCAGCACTCGTTCGGTGCCCTCCACCTCCTCGAACCTGCCGTCCTTGAAGGTCACGTCGACGAGGCGTATGCCGCTGACCTTGCCGTCCTCGCCGAGGACCTCCTTGGTCGACGCGGCATACACTCGCTCGCCACCCTCCTCGTGCGCGGACGCGACACGGAAGAGCATCGGGTAGGTCGGCCACGGCTGGTGGGCGGCGCGGTCCGCACCCGGCTGGGGCATGATTTCCAGGCTGGTCACCGACTTCGCACCCTGCCGGTGTGCCGTGCCGATGCAGTCGGCGCCGGTGTCGCCACCGCCGATGACGATGACGTCCTTGCCCTCCGCGGTGACCTGTCCCTCGACGGTCTCGCCGAGGGCGACCCGGTTGGCCGGCGGCAGGTAGTCCATCGCCTGCAGCACGCCGTCGAGCTCACGCCCGGGAACCGGCAGGTCGCGCGGCACGGTGGCGCCGACGGCCAGGACCACGGCGTCGTAACGGTCGCGTAGCTGCTGCCCAGTGACGTCGGCACCGACGTCGACACCGCTGCGGAAGCGGGTGCCCTCGGCCTCCATCTGGGCGATGCGGCGGTCGACGACCGACTTCTCCATCTTGAACTCGGGTATGCCGTAGCGCAGCAGGCCGCCCGGCTTGTCAGCACGCTCGTAGACGGCGACCGTGTGGCCCGCGCGGGTGAGCTGCTGGGCGGCGGCGAGACCCGCCGGACCCGAACCGACGACCGCGACGGTCTTGCCCGACAGCCGCTCGGGGGCCTGGGGCAGCACGTAGCCGCTGTCGAAGGCCCGGTCGATGGTCGTGACCTCGACCTGCTTGATGGTCACGGCCGGCTGGTTGATGCCGAGGACGCAGGCCGTCTCGCACGGTGCCGGGCAGAGGCGGCCGGTGAACTCGGGGAAGTTGTTGGTCGCGTGCAGCCGCTCGATGGCCTCGCGCCAGTCGCCCTTCCACACCAGGTCGTTCCACTCGGGGATGAGGTTGCCCAGGGGACAACCGCTGTGGCAGAAGGGGATTCCGCAGTCCATGCAGCGTCCGGCCTGCCGCTGGAGCTGGCCGGCCTCCTGCTCCTCGTAGACCTCTTTCCAGTCCTTGATCCGGACCGGCACCGGCCGCCGTGCGGGCAGCTCCCGCTCGCGCGTCTTCAGGAAACCTTGCGGGTCAGCCACGGGATGCCTCCATGATCCGCTCCCAGACCTCGGAGCCGTCGACGTCGAGTCCTTCCGCCTCGGCGGCGGCGCGCACGTCCAGGACGCGCTGGTAGTCACGCGGCAGCACGAGGGTGAAACGCGCCTTGGCGCTCTCCCAGTCCTCGAGCAGCCTTGCTGCGACAGCAGATTCGGTCCAGTCCAGGTGTCGCTGGAGCAGCTCGCGGACGATGGTCTCGTCGTCGGGGCGCAGCCCGCTCACGTCGACGAGCTCTGGGTTGACGCGCTCGGTGTCGAGGTCGAGGACGTAGGCCACTCCCCCGGACATGCCGGCCGCGAAGTTGCGGCCGGTCGGACCGAGGACGAGAACGGTCCCACCCGTCATGTACTCGCAGCCGTGGTCGCCGACTCCCTCGACGACGGCGGTGGCGCCGGAGTTGCGGACGCAGAACCGCTCACCGACCATCCCGCGCAAGAACAGCTCACCGGTGGTCGCGCCGTAGGCGATCACGTTGCCGGCGATCACGTTAGCCTCAGCCTGGAGCGGCGCACCGCGGTCGGGTCGGACGACGATGCGCCCACCGGACAGTCCCTTGCCGACGTAGTCGTTGGCGTCACCCAACAACCGCAGCGTGATGCCCTGCGGCAGGAACGCCCCGAACGACTGCCCGGCCGAGCCGGTCAGCGTGAGGTCGATCGTGCCGTCGGGCAACCCGTCGGGGTGCGCCTTGGTGACCTCGTGGCCCAGCAACGTGCCGACCGTGCGGTTGACGTTGCGCACCGCCACCTCGCCGGTCACCGCGGTGCCGTCGTTGATGGCCTCGCGGGCGATGGTGATGAGGCTGTGGTCGAGGGCCTTCTCCAGGCCGTGGTCCTGGCCGGTGGTGTTGCGCCGGCCCGAGCCGTCGGGCGCCTGCACGTCGCTGAAGATCGGCGACAGGTCGAGCCCCTCGGCCTTCCAGTGGTTGACCGCCTTGGTCGCGTCGATCGCGTCGACCCGGCCGATGGCCTCGTCGATGCTGCGGAAACCCAGGGCAGCCAAGTGCTCGCGCACCTCCTCGGCGATGTACTCGAAGAAGGTCTCGACGAACTCGGGCTTGCCGGAGAACCGCGCCCGCAGCTCGGGGTTCTGGGTGGCGATGCCGACCGGGCAGGTGTCGAGGTGGCAGACGCGCATCATGATGCAGCCGCTGACCACCAGCGGCGCCGTGGCGAACCCGAACTCCTCCGCCCCGAGCAGCGCCGCGATGACGACGTCACGACCGGTCTTGAGCTGGCCGTCGCACTGCACGACGATGCGGTCGCGCAGGCTGTTGAGCACCAGCGTCTGCTGGGTCTCGGCCAGCCCGATCTCCCACGGCCCACCCGCGTGCTTGAGCGAGGTGAGGGGTGAGGCGCCTGTGCCGCCGTCGTGTCCCGAGATGAGCACGACGTCGGAGTGCGCCTTGGACACCCCGGCGGCGACCGTGCCGACACCGACCTCGGCCACGAGCTTGACGTGGATGCGCGCCTCGGGGTTGGCGTTCTTCAGGTCGTGGATCAGCTGGGCGAGGTCCTCGATGGAGTAGATGTCGTGGTGCGGCGGCGGGCTGATGAGGCCGACACCGGGCGTGCTGTGCCGGGTGCGGGCCACCCACGGGTAGACCTTGTGACCCGGCAGCTGACCGCCCTCCCCGGGCTTGGCGCCCTGGGCCATCTTGATCTGGATGTCGCCGGACTTGGTGAGGTAGAGCGACGTGACCCCGAAGCGTCCGGACGCGACCTGCTTGATGACCGAACGACGCTCGTCGTCCATGAGCCGGTCGACGTCCTCACCGCCCTCGCCGGTGTTGGAGCGCCCACCGAGGTGGTTCATCGCGACCGCGAGGGTCTCGTGCGCCTCCTTGCTGATCGAGCCGTACGACATCGCGCCGGTGTTGAACCGCTTCACGATCTCGCTGACCGGCTCGACCTCCTCGATCGGCACGGGCGGCCGGTCGGCGTGGTCGGTGAACTCGAACAGCCCACGCAGCGTCATCAGCCGCTGCGACTGCTCGTCGACCCGCTGGGTGTACTGCTTGAAGATGTCGTAGCGGCGCTCTCGCGTCGAGTGCTGCAGCCGGAAGACGGTGTCGGGGTCGAAGAGGTGCGGCGGGCCTTCGCGGCGCCACTGGTACTCCCCACCGACGTCGAGCTTGCGGTGCGGGAGCCGGACTCCGTCCGGAGGGTATGCCGCAGCGTGCCGCGCCGCCGTCTCGGCGGCGATGACGTCGAGCCCGACGCCGCCGAGCTGGGACACGGTGCCGGTGAAGTACTTGTCGACGAGATGCTGGGAGAGGCCGAGCGCCTCGAACACCTGGGCGCCGCGGTACGACGCGACGGTGGAGATGCCCATCTTCGACATCACCTTGAGCACACCCTTGCCGAGCGCCTTGATGAGGTTCTTCACGGCCTGCTCGGCGCTCACGCCCTCGATCGCGCCGGAGCGCACGAGGTCCTCGACGGACTCCATCGCCAGGTAGGGGTTGACCGCCGCGGCGCCGTAGCCGATGAGCAGGGCCACGTGGTGCACCTCGCGCACGTCACCGGCCTCGACGACGAGACCGACGAGGGTGCGGGTCTTCTCCCGGATGAGGTGGTGGTGCACAGCCGAGGTGAGCAGCAGCGACGGGATCGGCGCCAGGTCACGACCCGAGTCGCGGTCGGACAGCACGATGAACCGGCTGCCGTTCGCGATCGCCTCCGAGACCTCGGCGAAGATCTCCTCGAGCCGTGCCTCCATGGCCTCGGCTCCACCGGTGACGTCGTAGAGGCCGCGGACCACGTGCGTGGCGTACCCGGGCAGGTCGCCGTCGGCGTTGATGTGGACGATCTTGGCCAGCTCGTCGTTGTCCAGGACCGGGAACGGCAGGACCACCTGGCGGGCGTGCGCCGGCGTCGCGGTCAGCGCGTTGCCCTCCGGCCCGATGACGGTGCCGAGGGAGGTGACGAGCTCCTCGCGGATCGCGTCGAGCGGCGGGTTGGTCACCTGCGCGAAGAGCTGGGTGAAGTAGTCGAACACCAGCCGCGGCCGGTCCGAGAGCACGGCGATCGGGGTGTCGGTGCCCATCGACCCGAGCGCCTCGCCACCGGTCCGGGCCATCGGCGTCAGGAGGATCTTGAGCTCCTCCTGGGTGTAGCCGAAGGTCTGCTGGCGCCGCGCCACCGAGGCGGCCGTGTGCACGATGTGCTCGCGCTCGGGCAGGTCGTCGAGGTTGATCAGGCCGGCGTGCAGCCACTCCTCGTAGGGCTGCTGGGCGGCGAGCGAGGACTTCACCTCGTCGTCGGAGATGATGCGGCCGTGCTCGGTGTCGACGAGGAACATCCGCCCCGGTTGCAGGCGGCCCTTGCGCACCACCCGGCTCGGGTCGAGGTCGAGGACACCCGACTCCGACGCGAGGACGACGAGCCCGTCGTCGGTGACGGAGTAGCGTCCGGGGCGCAGGCCGTTGCGGTCGAGGACGGCACCGATGAGCGAGCCGTCGGTGAACGTGACACACGCCGGGCCGTCCCACGGCTCCATGAAGGTGGAGTGGAACTCGTAGAACGCCCGCCGGGCGGGGTCCATCTCCTCGTGGTTCTCCCACGCCTCGGGGATCATCATCAGGACGGCGTGCGGCAGCGAGCGCCCGCCGAGGTGCAGCAGCTCCAGCGCCTCGTCGAACGTCGCCGAGTCGGAGGCGTCGGGAGTGCAGATCGGGAACAGCCGCTCGAGGTCGCCGGGGATCACGTCGGAGACCAGCTGGCTCTCCCGCGCACGCATCCAGTTGCGGTTGCCCTTGACGGTGTTGATCTCGCCGTTGTGGGCAATGAGCCGGTAGGGGTGCGCCAGCGGCCAGGCCGGGAAGGTGTTGGTGGAGAACCGGGAGTGCACCAGCGCCAGCTGGGTCTCGAACCGGCGGTCGGACAGGTCGGGGAAGAACGGCTCGAGCTGTCCGGTCGTGAGCATGCCCTTGTAGACGATGGTGCGACACGACAGGGACGGGAAGTAGACGTCGGTCTCGCGCTCGGCCCGCTTGCGCAGGCAGAAGGCCAGCCGGTCCAGACCCAGGCCGACCATGCGACCCACGGCGGCGCTGACGAAGAGCTGACGGAAGACCGGCATGACGTCACGGGCGACCTGGCCCACGAGGTCGGCCGACACGGGCACGTCGCGCCAGCCCAGGACCTTGAGGCCCTCCTCGGCGGCGATCGCCTCGATCTTCGCGACGACGGCGTCGCGCTCGGCCTCGCCCTGGGGCAGGAAGGCGGTGCCCACGGCATACGCCCCTCCCACCGGGAGGTCGAAGTCGACGACCGCGCGGAAGAACGCGTCGGGGACCTGGGTCAGGATGCCGGCTCCGTCGCCGACGAGGGGGTCTGCACCGGTGGCGCCGCGGTGCTCGAGGTTGCGCAGCGCGGTCAGTGCGTGGTCGACGATGTCGTGCCCGGCGCTGCCCCGCATCGTGGCGACGAGGGCGACGCCACAGGCGTCGTGCTCGAACTCGCGGCGGTAGAGCCCGGTGTTCTCGGGCTGGGCGGAGAAGCGCGCGACGGACACGAAGGGTCACCGTCCTTGGGGGTCAGGGCGTCGTGAACCCCCTGCGGAGGGGGCTCACCGGTCACGCGTGGACGGCCTTGGCCACGGCTGGAGGCAGGATAGCCCCCGGGTTCCCCATTCCGCTATGTGAGCCGAGTCATTCCGTATGCTGAGACCTGGCCTCGGGCGTCGCGGTCTCCTCGGCGGGTGGCCGGCTCTCCTCGCGGGGTGTGCTGCGGGGGGTGTGCGGGTAGCGGCGACACCACCAGATGATGGCCAGGCCCAGGACGAACACGACGATGCTGGTCCACACGTTGAGCCGCTGGCCGAGGATCAGCTCGGCGTCGTCCGTGCGCATCCGCTCCACGACGACGCGCCCGATCGGGTAGCCGGCGACGTAGAGGCCGAGCACCTGACCGCGGTGCAGCCGGAAGCGTCGGTCGACCAGCACCAGCACCAGCGCCAGCAGCAGCAGGAAGATCGACTCGTAGAGAAAGGTCGGCTGGTAGACGCCCTGCACCGTCGAGCTGGTGCCCTCACAGGTGACGGCCCTGCCGAGCGACTCGTCCCAGCAGTGGATCTGCAGACCCCACGGCAGGTCCGTCGGCCGGCCGTAGAGCTCGTTGTTGAACCAGTTGCCCCAGCGCCCGATCGCGTGCGCCACGGCCACGCCAGGCACCGCCGCGTCGGCGAAGTCCAGGAACGACACGCCTTGGCGCCGGGCCCCGATCCAGGCACCGAGGGCGCCCAGGGCGATGGCGCCCCAGATGCCGAGGCCGCCCTGCCAGATGTAGAGCGCGTGGACCGGGTTGCCGTTCTCGCCCCAGTAGGGCTCCGGCGTGGTGATGACGTGGTAGATGCGCCCGCCCACGATCCCGAAGGGGACGGCCCAGGCCGAGATGTCGAGCGCCTTCTCCGGGGGGTAGCCGCGGTCGGCCAGGCGCCGGCTCGTGATCCAGACCGCGACCCCGATGCCCACGAGAATGCACAGGGCGTACGCACGCAGGGGGAACGGCCCCAGGTGCCACACCCCGGTCGTGGGGCTCGGGATCACGGCCGGGAGGCCCAGCGCCGAGGAGGTCACTGCATCTGATGTCACTTCGTGGCGGCCTTGACCTGGTCGGCGAGGGTCTGCTGGGTCAGGCCCTGCAGGTTGACGTCCTTGCCGTTCAGCCGGATCGTCGGGGTGCCCTGCACCTTGTCCTTCTCCGACTGGGCCTGCACCGACTCGACGTAGGCGTTGTAGGTGCGGTCGTCGTAGCACTTCTCCCAGATCGTCATGGCCGCACCGCTGATGCCCGCGGTCTTCGCGAACTGCTTCAGCTGGTCGTCGGTGTAGCCCGTGCCCTCCTGGGCGGGCTGGCCCTGGAAGACGGCGGTCTTGTACTGGAGGAACTTGTCCGCGTCAGCAGCGCAGGCGGCGGCGTTGGCGGCGCGGTTCGAGGAGTCGTTGCGCAGGTTCTTGTCGAGGAACGTCAGCGTGTGGGCGACGAGCTTGACCTGGTTCGCCTCGACCATGTCCTTGATCTGGATGCCGAAGATGGACTCGAACTGGCCGCAGACCGGGCACTGGAAGTCCTCGTAGAGGTCGAGCGTCGGCGCGCTCGCCGGGGCGTCGGGGTTGACGACGAGTCCCGCACCCATCGCACTGACGCCCTTGGGCAGGCTCCCGCCCTTGGCGGCGCTGGAACCGCCGCTCGCCGTGTCGTTGCCGGAGTCCTTGCCGCCGAAGGCGATCGCGCCGACGACGCCACCGATGATGACGAGGACGGCCACGGCTGCCACCACGATCTTGGTGGTGGTGCCCCGGCGCTCCTGGGCCCGGGCTGCCTCGATCTTGGCCCTGCGGTCTGCCGCCTTGCGGTCGGCGTTGGCCTTGCTCATGCGGTGTTCGTTCCTTTGCGTCAGGCGGCGGATCGGGTCGTGGGCACCGCTGCGCCGGCGGGGCCGCGGTGCTCCAGTGAGTACTGCGTCCGGGCTCGCCGGATGGTTCCCATCGGTCTCAGCGGCCCTGGCGGACGCCGTCGGCGAGCTCGGACACCAGGGAGCGCAGCGAGTCCAGGCCGGCCTCCTCGTCGGTCGCCTCGGTGAGGCGCCGCACGAGGGCGGACCCCACGATCACCCCGTCGGCGTATGCCGCGATCTCGGCTGCCTGCGCGCCTCCCGACACCCCGACGCCTACGCACACGGGCAGGTCGGTGACGGCCTTGGTGCGCTCGACGACCACCTGGGCGGCGTCGCCCATCGAGTCGCGGACACCGGTCACGCCCATGTGCGACACGGCATACACGAAACCGCGGCACTGCCTCGTCACGGCCGCGAGCCGCTGGTCGGTGGAGCTCGGTGCGACCAGGAAGACCCGGTCGAGACCGCTCTCGTCGCTGGCCGTGATCCAGTCGGCGGCCTCGTCAGGGATGAGGTCCGGGGTGATGAGCCCCGCCCCGCCCGCCTCGGCGAGGTCACGGGCGAACTGCTGCGTGCCGTGGCGCAGCACGAGGTTCCAGTAGGTCATGACCAGCGGCGGTGCCCCCGCGTCGCGGACGGCGCGGGTGGCGGTGAAGACGTCACGGACGCGGACCCCGCGCTGGAGGGCCTGGTCCGCGGCATACGCGACGGTCGGGCCGTCCATGACGGGGTCGGAGTAGGGGATGCCGACCTCGACGATGTCGGCGCCGGCCTCGACCATCGCCACCATGGCGCGCACCGAGCCCTCGACGGACGGGAACCCCACGGGCAGGTAGCAGACGAGGGCGGCGCGACCCTCCTCGCGGCAGCGGGCGAACACCGACTCGACGCCCCGTCCCGTGGTGACGTCGGCGTCGGCCGTCACAGCTGGCTCCTTCCGTCGCCGCTGGCGCGCGGTTCGTCGGCCTGCCCCTCGGGCACCGCTTCTCCCTCGATGAGGCCGAACCACTCGGCGGCGGTGTGCATGTCCTTGTCGCCGCGGCCGGACAGGTTGACCAGCAGCAGTGCGTCGGGCCCCAGCTCGCGACCGACCTCGATGGCACCGGCGAGGGCGTGGGACGACTCGAGCGCCGGGATGATTCCCTCGGTGCGGCACAGGAGGCGGAACGCCTCCATCGCCTTGTCGTCGGTGGCGTAGCGGTACTCGGCGCGGCCCGTGTCACGCAGGTAGGAGTGCTCGGGGCCGACGCTCGGGTAGTCCAGCCCCGCGGAGACCGAGTGGGTCTCCAGGGTCTGCCCGTCGTCGTCCTGCATGAGGTAGCTGAAGGTGCCGTGCAGGACACCCGGGTCCGCGGAGGCGAACCGGGCGGCGTGCCGACCGGACTCGATGCCCTCTCCCCCGGCCTCGACCCCGATGAGCCGCACGTCGGCGTCGTCGATGAACCGGTGGAAGATGCCCATCGCGTTGGACCCACCGCCGACACAGGCGATGACGGCATCCGGCAGGCGACCGGTGAGGTCGAGCACCTGGCTGCGGGCCTCGACGCCGATGATGCGGTGGAAGTCGCGCACCATCTCCGGGAACGGGTGCGGCCCGGTGACCGTGCCGAGGATGTAGTGGGTGTGCCCGACGTTGGCGACCCAGTCGCGCAGGGCGTCGTTGATGGCGTCCTTGAGCGTGCCGCTGCCCGTGGGCACCGCGACGACCTCGGCGCCCAGCATCCGCATGCGGGCGACGTTGAGGGCCTGCCGCTCGGTGTCGACCTTGCCCATGTAGACGACGCACTCGAGCCCCATGAGCGCGGCCGCGGTCGCCGTGGCGACGCCGTGCTGGCCGGCGCCGGTCTCGGCGATGACCCGCGTCTTGCCCATCCGCTTGGTGAGCAGCGCCTGGGCGAGCACGTTGTTGATCTTGTGCGAGCCGGTGTGGTTGAGGTCCTCGCGCTTGAGGATGATGCGGGCGCCGCCGGCGTGCTCGGCGAAGCGGGGCACCTCGGTGATGATGCTCGGGCGCCCCGTGTAGGTGCGGTGCAGCCGCTCGAGCTCACCGAGGAACTCGGGGTCGAGCATCGCCTTGTGCCGGGCCTCGTCGAGCTCCTCGAGCGCCGGGATGAGCGCCTCGGGGACGAAGCGTCCGCCGAAGTCTCCGAACCGGCCTAGACGGGCGAGCGGCTCGGGAGTCAGGTCAGCCATGGGTCACCGCGCCGACGCTGACGATGTCCTGCGCCGCGCGGCGCGGGTCCGCGCCCCGCACCAGGGCCTCACCGACGAGGACCGCGTCGGCGCCCTCGGAGTGGAACCGGGCGGCGTCGTCGGGGCCGGACACCCCGGACTCGGCCACCAGGACGACGCCGTCGGGCACGAGAGGGGCGAGCCGACCGAAGGTGTCCGGGTCGACGTCGAGGGTCTTGAGGTTGCGGGCGTTGACGCCGATGACGGTGGCGCCGGCGTCAACCGCACGACGGGTCTCCTCCTCGTCGTGCACCTCGACGAGCGGAGTCATCCCGAGCTCGCGGGCCAGGGCGTGCATCCGCTCCAGGGTGGGCTGCTCGAGGGAGGCGACGATGAGCAGGATGATGTCGGCGCCGTGGGCGCGTGCCTCGTGCAGCTGATAGTCGGTGACCATGAAGTCCTTGCGCAGCAAGGGAATCCGCACAGCGGCACGAACGGCGTCGAGGTCGTCGAGCGAACCGTTGAAGCGGCGCCGCTCGGTCAGGACGCTCACCGCGGTGGCGCCGCCCGCGGCATACTCGCCCGCCAGGGACGCGGGGTCGGCGATGTCGGCGAGGGCCCCCTTGCTGGGGCTGGACCGCTTGACCTCCGCGATGAGTGACAGGCCGGGCTGCCGGAGGGCGGCCTCGGCGTCCAGCGCCGGTGGCGCCGCGGCGGCGCGCTGGCTGATGACGTCGAACGGCACGGCGGACTCACGCACAGCGAGGTCCTCACGCACCCCCGCGACGATCTGCTCGAGGACGGTGCTCATGGACTACTTGACGCCGACCTCGGGCCTGGCCGTGTCGGGGGCGTCCGGGCCGTCGTGGGCCACCGCGCCGTAGCCGGCCATGTTGAGCAGCTTCCAGGCCACGGCACCGATGACACAGATCACCGCCCCCACGACGAACCAGAAGACGCTGGGGAAGATCACGGCCAGCGACATGACCAGCGAGCCGAACAGGATGACGGCGACACCGGTCCAGGCGGCGACGCTGTGCCCGTGGTCTTCGTGGATGTCGTGCTCTGCCATGGCGTGCCGGCTCCTGCTCGTGGTGGGTGGGACGTTGGGGCCATTGTGTCAGGTGCGGCCGGGGTCGTCGCGCACGGTCTCACCGGACGAAGGTTGGTCGGGCCCAGGCTGGTCGGGCGCGGTGTCCTCGGCGACCGTCGGGTCGTCGCCCTCGTCGAGCCGGTCCCAGTCCGAGCCCACGCGCTGGCCGCGCGGCCCCGTGGTCGTCGAGCCGGTTTCGTAGCGCGCGCCGAGCCCTTGCCACCGCGAGGCGCCGGCCAGGCCGCCGACCGCAGCCAGCAACAGCAGCACACAGGCGGCGAGCCCCAGCCATGGCCACACGGTGGCGCTGGCATGCGTCTCGACCGTGCCGGTGCGGCCCGCCTGCTTGGCGGCGACCCCACCGAGCAGGCCACTGGGGTCGCGCAGCACGCGCAGCACGGCATACCCCTCCGCGAGGACGGCCAGGGCGAGGAGGACCAGCGCGACGCGGCGCATGAGGGCACCACTGGTGGTGCTGGCGATGGCCGCCGCCGCGGCCACCAGCGCCACCCCGACCAGGCCGGCCGCGACCTCGGTGCCGGTCGCGGCGATGCGGCTCGCGCCGAGCACCGGGTCGTTGACGGTGCCACTGACCCAGGTCTGGCGGCCGCCCGCGATCAGGACGAGCGCGGCGAGGACCGCGACGATGACGACGAACGCCTTGCCGGTGGGACGCAGCCGGCTCACTGGTCGGCCTCCTTCACGGTGCGCAGGGCGCGCGCGGTGGCGACAGCGCGCAGGGCGGCGGCGGCCTTGTTGACCGTCTCGTCGTACTCGTTCGTGGGCACCGAGTCGGCGACGATGCCGGCGCCCGCCTGCACGTGGGCGGTGCCGTCCTTGATGACGGCGGTGCGGATCGCGATGGCCATGTCGAGGTCTCCGTGGAAGTCGAGGTAGCCGACGACCCCGCCGTAGACGCCGCGGCGGCTCGTCTCGTAGTGCTCGATGAGCTGGAGGGCGCGCGGCTTGGGTGCGCCGGACAGGGTGCCGGCGGGGAACGTCGCGCGCAGCACGTCGTATGCCGTGTTGCCGGGTGCGATGTCGCCGACCACCGTCGACTCGAGGTGGGTGACGTGGGAGTAGCGGCGGACGTTCATGAACTCGACGACGTCGACGGTGCCGGGCTCGCAGACCCGTTGCAGGTCGTTGCGGCCGAGGTCGACGAGCATGACGTGTTCGGAACGCTCCTTGGGGTCGGCGATGAGGTCCTCCTCCAGCATGAGGTCCTCCTCCGGAGACTTGCCCCGGGGCCGGGACCCGGCGATGGGGTGGGTGATGGCCCGACGACCGGTGACCTTGACCAGCGCCTCGGGCGACGAACCGACCACGTCGAAGGTGTCCCCGTCCGGCGTGGGCAGGCGCAGCAGGTACATGTAGGGGCTGGGGTTGGTCGACCGGAGCGCGCGGTAGACGTCGAGCGCGTCCACCGGGCAGGGCGCTGAAAAGCGTTGCGAGAGAACGACTTGGAACACCTCACCCGAACGGATGTCTTCCTTGGCGTCCTCGACCATCTGCTCGAACGCGTCGCGTGTGGTGTTGCTGGTGACCTCGTCGCGGGCCCGGCCGAAGGCGTCCTGGTCGACCGTGGCGACGGTGGAGTCCGCGGGCGCGGCGAGCTCACGGGTCATGCGGTCCAGCCGCTCCACCGCGTCGGCGTGGGCCTGCTCGACCCGCTCGTCCGTCGCGTCGTAGTTGATGGCGTTGGCGACCAGCAGCAGCGACCCGTCGGTGTGGTCGAGGACCGCGAGGTCGGTCGCCAGCACCATGGCGAGCTCGGGCAGGCCGAGGTCGTCAGGGTTGGTGTCGTCGACGCGCTCCCAGCGCCGCACGGCGTCATAGGTGATCGCCCCGACCATGCCGCCGGTGAGTGGCGGCAGGCCCGGCACCGGCTCGGTGGCCAGCACGTTCACGGTGTCGCGCAGCGCCTCGAGGGGGTCGCCGCTGCCCGGCACCCCGACCGGCGGCTCACCGACCCAGTGCGTCTGGCCGTCGCGCTCGGTGAGGGTGGCCCGGCTGGCGGCGCCGATGATGGAGTACCGCGACCACACTCCCCCGTGCTCGGCCGACTCGAGCAGGAACGTGCCGGGCGCGTCCTGGGCGAGCTTGCGGTAGACCGACAGGGGCGTCTCCGCGTCCGCCATCAGCCGTCGCACGACGGGGATGACCCGCCGGTCGCGCGCGAGCTCGGCGAAGGTCGGCAGGTCGGGCCAGGTGGCACCCGGGGTGAGGTCGGGCGAGACGTCACTGGCCGGCATACGGGACCGCCTCGAGGTCTCGACCGTCGAAGCAGGTGCGCGTGCCGGTGTGGCAGGCGGGCCCGGTCTGGTCGACGCGCACGAGCAGTGCGTCGCCGTCGCAGTCGAGCACCACGGACTTCACGTGCTGCACGTTGCCGCTGGTGTCGCCCTTGCGCCAGTACTCCCCGCGGCTGCGCGACCAGTAGGTCACCCGGCCCTCGGTCAGGGTGCGGCGCAACGCCTCGTCGTCCATCCAGCCGAGCATCAGCACCTCACCGGTGTCGTGCTGCTGCACGATGGCGGCGACGAGGCCATGGTCGTCGCGCTTGAGGCGCGCGGCGATGGCTGGGTCGAGGGGGGCGGGCGAGGTCACCCGCCCCATTGTGCCGGGTGGGTCCGGTCCGTATGCCGCGTGGTCACCATGCCGCCCCCTCCACCCTGGCCTTCATGTCCCGCAACATGCCGTCGGATCTGACTTTTGACGGCATGTTGCGGGACATGAAGCGGACGGGGAGGCTCAGTCGAGGCAGAACTCGTTGCCCTCGACGTCCTGCATGACCAGGCACGACTCGTTCTCCTCGTCGGCCAGCATCAGCCGGATCCGTGTGGCCCCCAGGGGTTCGAGCCGGTCGGCCTCGGCCTCCAGTGCCGCCACCCGCTCCTCGCCGGTGAGGCCGGTGCCGACCCGGACGTCGAGGTGCACGCGGTTCTTCACGGTCTTGGGTTCGGGAACGCGCTGGAAGAACAGCCGCGGCCCGACGCCGTCCGGGTCCTGGCAGGCCCAGGCCGAGCCCCGGCTCTCGGCCGGGAGCGAGGCCTCGAAGTCGTCCCAGCTGTCGAACCCCGACGGGACCGGCGGGTCGACGTAGCCGAGGACCTGCTTCCAGAACTCCGCCACCCTGCGGGGTTCCGCACAGTCGAAGGTCACCTGAACCGTCCGCACGCTCGCCATGCCCGAGAGCCTACGGGTCCCGCGTCATGCGGATCCGGTGGGCGCGTCAACAGTCCCGACGCCCGTTTCGCGCACGCTGCGCACGGGTACCAGCAGGCACGGTGCGCCGGGTACATCGACCCGCCGCGCCGTGCCCAGGAGTGAGGAGCACACCATGCCCAGCCTTCGACGCAACCACGACCACGACGGTGACGAGCGCGGCTACGACAACCGCGACTACGACGAGCGCGGCTACGACGAGCGCGGCGTCACGGACGACCGGACGCGTGCCGGGGTCCGCGATGACGCGCGTGACAGCCGCGGCTACGACGACCGCACCCGCGCCGACGGCATGCGCACTGACAGGGACGATCGGCACGACGGTGTGCGAGACGACCAGCGAGACGCCCAGCGAGACGGGCGCCACCGGGGCGACGACGCGGCATACGCCGAGGACGGGCGCCCGCGGCGCGGTGATGTCCGTGACGGCGACGCCCGCGACGAGCGGTTGGTGACACCCGCGGACTCACGCGCCTACGCCGCACCCGCCCACCGGCTCGACGCCGAGGAGGAGCGGTTCGGCGGGATCAAGATGGGCTCGGCGTTCTTCGGGTGGCTGACCGCGACCGGGATGGCCGTGATCCTGACGGCGGCGCTGGCTGCGGCCGGGACCGCGGTGGGGCTCGGGACGAACACCGACCCCGAGCAGGCCGTCAACCAGGCGACCGACCAGCCCGGGACGGTCGGCATCGTCGGCGCCATCGCGCTCGCCGTGATCGTGTTCGTCGCCTACTACTGCGGCGGGTACGTCGCCGGGCGGATGGCGCGGTTCAACGGGGCGAAGCAGGGCCTGGCCGTGTGGCTGTGGGCCCTGCTCGTGGCGGTCGTCATCGGTGTCGTCGGTGCCGTCGCCGGCAACGAGTACGACCTGCTGGGACAGCTGAACAGCTACCCGCGGCTGCCGCTGAGCACCTCACAGCTGACGACGGCCGGTGTCGTGGCACTCGTGCTGGCCGCGGTCATCAGCCTGCTCGGCGCCATCGCTGGCGGCGCGGCGGGAATGCGGTTCCACCGCCGCGTCGACCGCACGGTCCTCGACGAAGACGTCGTCGAGCGCTGACCGCGGTCGCCCAGTCGGCCCGGCAGAGTGCGGGCATGATGGTGGCATGGGACTGCTGAGGCTGCTGCTCAACGTCATCTGGCTGGTGTTCGGCGGGATCTGGCTCGCCCTGGGCTATGCCCTGGCGGGGGTGGTGTGCTGCATCCTCATCGTGACGATCCCGTGGGGCATCGCGTCGTTCCGCATCGCCGGATACGTGCTGTGGCCGTTCGGCCGCACCGTCGTCAGCAAGCCGACGGCCGGAGTCGGGTCGCTCCTCGGCAACATCATCTGGATCGTCGTCGCGGGCATCTGGCTGGTGATCGCCCACGTCCTGACCGCCCTGGCCCAGGCCGTGACGATCATCGGCATCCCGCTGGCCATCGCGAACCTCAAGGTCATCCCGGTCACGCTGGCCCCGCTGGGCAAGGAGATCGTCCCGACGGACCGTCCGTTCGTGACGGCCTACGGTCGAGGGGTCGCGGCGCGCTGACCACCGGCTCGGTCTTCAGCGCGTCGCGACTCCTCGACGGGCGTTGTGGCGTCGCGGCGCCGTGACAGGGTGACCCCATGGGTATGCCGGACGGGCGGGTTGCGCTCGCGACCGAGCGGTTGGTGCTGCGCCCGCAACGAGTCGAGGACGCGGTGGTGCTGCGCCAGCTGTGGACCGAACGTGACCCCAGGGTGCCGCCCCATCGCCGCCTCGACGCCGACGGCCACCCGACGGTGGCCGACCTCGAGGAAGCGATCCGCACCGACCCAGCACCGACGACGACAGGCTTGCTGGCGGTCGAGCGAAAAGTCGACGGTGACGTCATCGGCTACTGCGGGCTCGTCGACAGCGGCCGCGGGACGGCCGGCGAGCCAGAGCTGGCCTTCGAGCTGCTGCGCAGCTCATGGGGCCGCGGTTACGCCACCGAGGCTGCCGAGGCGGTCATCTCCTGGGCCCGCTCGTCGGGTCACCAGCGACTGTGGGCCACCGTGTGGGACTGGAACACCGCCTCCCGGCGGGTGCTGGCCAAGCTCGGCTTCACCGAGACCGAACGAACCGAGACCCAACGAACCGAGGCCAGCCCGGACCACGGCACCACCCTCTGGACCACCCGGCAACTGTGAGGTGTCGCCGGGTCAGCCGCGTTGCTGCGCGGCCCAGCTCGCGTGCAGCCCGGCATACACGCTGCCCTCCTGGCGCACGAGTTCGCGGTGCGGTCCGCGCTGGACGATGCGTCCACGGTCGACCACGACCACCTCGTCGGCGGCCTCGGCCGTGGAGAGGCGGTGCGCGATGGCGATCGAGGTGCGGCCGCGCGTGAGCCCCTCGAGTGCGCGCTGGAGCCGGACCTCGGTCGAGGGGTCGACGGCCGAGGTGGCCTCGTCGAGGACGAGCAGGTCGGGGTCGGCGAGGTAGGCGCGGGCGAGGGCGACGAGCTGCCGTTCCCCGGCCGACAGCGACTCACCCCGCTGGCCGACCTCGGTGCGCAACCCCTGCGGCAGCCCCTCGAGCCACTGGTCGAGGCCGAGCTCGGTCAGGGCCAGCTCGACGTCCTCGTCGGTGGCGTCGGGCCGACCGAACCGGATGTTCTCGAGCAGGGTCGCGTCGAAGAGGAACCCCTCCTGCGGGACCAGCACCACCCGCTCGCGCAGTGAGGAGAAGCGCACGTCGCGCAGGTCGGTGCCGTCGATGAGCACCCTGCCGTCGCTCGGGTCCATGAGCCGGGTGAGCAGCTTGGCGAGGGTGGACTTGCCCGAACCCGTCTCCCCCACGATCGCGATGCGGGACCGCGGCTCGATCGTCAGGTCGACGTCGTGGAGCACGGGCTCTCCACCGGGGTAAGCAAACCCGACGTCCTCGAACGTCACGCTGATCGGGCCGCGCGGCAACGTCACCCCGTCATCCGCAGGGTCGGCGACGTCGGCGGGGGTGTCGACGATGCCGATGACCCGCCGCCACCCGGCGACGGCGTTCTGCAGCTCGTTGAGGATCTCCGTCGCCTGCTGCACCGGCTGGGTGAACAGGTTGACGAGGAACAGGAACGCCAGCAGCTCACCGAGGGTCATGTGACCGCCGGCCGCCTGGATCGTGCCGACGACCAGGACCACCGCCAGGGTCAGCCCGGCCACCAGCTGGCCGGACGAGAAGGCCACGACCGAGCGCACCTGGGCCCGGATGGCCGCCTGCCGGTGCGCGTCGATGGCCTCGTCGATCCGTTCCGCGGTTCGGCTCTCCACGCCGTAGGCCCGGATGGTCGCCGCGCCCACGACCGACTCCGACACCGCGGCCAGGAGGTCACCGACACGCTCGCGCACCGCGGTGTAGGCCCGTCCCACGATCCGCTGGAACCGGCGGATCACCAGCAGCAGCGGCACGAAGCACAGCCACACCACGGCCGTCAGCAACGGGCTGTAGAACGCCATGAGCGCGGTCGCGACCACGATCTGGCCAAGCGACAGGATCAGGATGATGCCGCCGAACTGGACGAACATGCTGATCGTGTCGACGTCGGACGTCACGCGGCTCACCATCGACCCGCGACGCTCGGTGTTCTGCGTCAGCATCGACAGGTCGTGGATGTGCCGGAAAGCCTTGAGCCGCAACGTCGCCAGGCCCGCCTCGGACGCTCGGAACAGCCGCACGTTGACGGCATACGCGGTCGTCGCGGTGACGACGACGGCGACCAGCGCCAGCAGGACGTAGCGCAGGACCAGCCCCGGGTCGGGACCGCCCGCGCCGAGCAGCCCGTGGTCGGTGGTCTGCTGCACGACGAAGGGCACGACGATGCGTCCGACCGTCGTGACGGCTGCCAGCGCCAGGGTCACCCAGATGCCGCGGCGCAGCTCGGGCGAGAGCGAAAGACCGCGCTTGAGGGTGTCGATGGTGCCGAGCGAAGAGGTCTTCTCGATGGTGGCGCTCATACGGTGACGCCCTCCTCGTCGGCCTCGACGGCGGCGCGTTCCGCGGCCTCGCGGGCGTATGCCGTGACGAGCCGGGCGTAGCCCTCGCAGCGCGCGAGCAGCTCGTCGTGGCTGCCGTGGTCGAGCACCCGACCGCCCTCGACGTAGACGATCTCGTCGGCGAGGGTGATGGTCGACATGCGGTAGGCGACGACGAGGACGGTCGTGCCCGAGCTCGTCTCGCGCAACCCGGCCAGGATCGCCTGCTCCACGGCGGGGTCGACCGCGCTGGTGGCATCGTCGAGGACCAGCAGACGTGGCGTGCGGATGATGGCTCGTGCCAACGCTATTCGTTGCCTTTGGCCACCCGACAGGGAAGCCCCGCGCTCCCCCACGTGCGTGTCCAGCCCGGCGCCGAGCTCGCTCACGAAGCCGGTGGCCTGTGCGGTCGCCAACGCGCCCCACACGTCGTCGTCGGAGAAGTCGCCGCCGAGGGTGATGTTGCCGCGCACCGAGTCGTCGAACATGAAGGTCTGCTGGGGCACCAGAGCCGCGACGTCGGGTATGCCGCCGCGCCGCACCTCGCGCAGGTCGATGTCGTCGACCCGGACCACGCCGTCGTCGGGGTCGACGAGGCGCAGCGACAGGTTGGTGAGGGTGGTCTTGCCGGACCCGGTCGGACCCACGAGGGCGACGGTGGACCCTGCAGGCAGGTCGATGTCGACGTCGTGGATCGCTTGGAACCGCGACTCACGTCCGTCCTCGTCGACGACGTCGTAGGAGTAGTCGACGGCCTCCAACGCTCCGTGGGCCGCACCCTCGCCCGGGAGCGAGGTGCCGCCGAACTCCAGGGCACCGCGCGCCTTGAGCACGGCGTCGACGCGGTCCCACCCGACGACGGTGCGGGGCAGCTCGCCGAGCACCCAACCGAGGGCGCGCACCGGAAAGGCCAGCACGGAGATGAGGTAGGCGATCTGCACGACGCTCGCCGGTTCCAGCGCACCCACGGACACCTGGTAGGCGCCCACGGCGAGCACGGCCAGGGTGCCCAGGGTCGGGATCGCCTCGATGACCGGGTCGAAGGTGCCGCGCGTGCGCCCGACCTCGACGTTGGCTGCCTGGAGCCGCCGCGTGACCTCCTCGAAGCGTTGCGCCTCCTGCTCCTCGCGTCCCATCGCCTTGACCACCAGAGCCGCCTCGAACGACTCGTGCGCCACCTCGCTCACCTCGGCGCGCAGCTGCTGCGCGCGGGCGATGCGGGGTGACATGGCCCGCTGGAACACCAGGTTGGCGAGGAACAGCAACGGGAAGACGGTGAGGCCGATCGCGGCCATGAGCGGGTCGACCAGCACCATCTGCACGATGCCGGCGATCAGCATCACGATGACCCCGATCGCCATCGGCAGCGGCGCGAACACGTTCCACGTCGCCTCGACGTCGGCGTTGGCGTTGGACAACAGCTGCCCGGAGGGGTGCCGGTGGTGCCAGGACAGGGGCAGCCGGAGGTACTGCCGGGTGACCTCGCGCCGGTAGTGCGCCGCGACGTTGAACATGGTGTAGCCCGCAGCGACCCGGCGGATGACCACACCGACCACGTTGAGCAGCACCACGCCGGCGATCCAGCCGAAGATCGTCCAGAGCTGCGCCGCCGTCGCGTGCCCGGCCTCCACCGCGGGCTGCACCTGCTCGCGGGTCACCTTGCCGATGGCCCACGCGGTGAGGACGGTCATCACGCCGTAGACGGTCGAGCCCGCGACGGCGAACGCGAACCAGCGGGGCTGGCGCCGGATGCCCACCCCCACGATCCGCAACGCACGACGCAACGACGGCGCGGCGTCGACGGACACAGGTGACCTCCGGGAGCTGGTGGGTGCGATGCGGGCGTGCTGTCACGGGCGGGCGACGGACAAGCCTCTCACGAGGCCAACCGGCATCATGGTCGGCATGTTCCCACTCGGCACCGACATGGCCCGCACCGAGCGTCAGGCCCTCGCCGCCACCCTCGTCGAGGTCGGCCCGGACGCACCCACCCTGTGCGACCCGTGGGACACCGCGGACCTGGCCGCCCACCTCGTCATCCGTGACCGGCGGCCCGATCTCGCCGCCGGCATCGTGGTGCCACCCCTGGCTGGCCGACTCGAGGACGCCATGCGTGGGTATGCCGCGCGCCCGTGGGCCGAGCTCGTGGAGGACGTCCGCACGGGTCCGCCCGTGTGGTCACCGACGCGGCTGGCCCCCGTCGACGAGGCGGTCAACCTCGTCGAGTTCGTGGTCCACCACGAGGACGTGCTGCGTGGCGACGGCACGCCTGGTCCCCGCCGGGTCCTCAGCCCCGAGGTGCGTGACGCCCTGTGGACCCACCTCGCCCGCCTCGGGCGCGTCTACTTCCGCCGCGCACCCGTCGGGGTGGTCCTCGCAACCCCCGGCGGCCAGCGGGCGACGGTGAAGGGCACCACCGAGCTCGGCACCGTCGTCCTGGAGGGCGAACCCGAAGAGCTGCTCCTCGCGGCATACGGGCGTCGTCGGGTCGCACAGATCGAGGAGACGGGCGGCGCGGAGGCGGTCGAGGCCCTGTGGGCCGCGCCAATCGGCTTGGCCTGACAGGGATCTCAGCGCACGGGTATGCCGTCGCGAGCCAGCTGCTCCTTCACGTCGCCGACGGTGAGGTCGCCGAAGTGGAAGACGCTGGCGGCGAGGACCGCGTCCGCCCCGGCCTGCACGGCCGGGGCGAAGTCGTCGACCTTGCCGGCACCGCCGCTCGCGACGAGCGGGATGTGCAGCTCGGGCCGGACCAGCCGGATCAGGTCGAGGTCGTAGCCGTCCTTGGTGCCGTCCGCATCCATCGAGTTGAGCAGGATCTCCCCCGCACCCAGCCGCTCGGCGCGCACGCACCACTCGACGGCGTCGATGCCGGTGCCCTGGCGGCCCCCGTGGGTGGTGACCTCGAACCCACTCGGTGTCTCGGCGCCGCCGGGGCGGGTGCGGCGCACGTCGGCGGACAGCACGAGCACCTGGGTGCCGAACCGTTCGGCGATCTCGGTGATGAGCTCGGGCCGGGCGATGGCGGCGGTGTTGACGCCGACCTTGTCAGCTCCCGCGCGCAGCAGCCGGTCGACGTCACCGGGGGTGCGCACGCCCCCGCCGACGGTGAGCGGGATGAACACCTGTTCAGCCGTGCGGGTCACCACGTCGTAGGTCGTCTCGCGGTTGCCGCTGCTGGCCGTGACGTCGAGGAAGGTCAGCTCGTCCGCGCCCTGCTGCCCGTACGCCAGGGCCAGCTCGACCGGGTCGCCGGCGTCACGCAGGTTCTCGAAGTTGACGCCTTTGACCACCCGGCCGGCATCGACGTCGAGGCAGGGAATGACCCGGGTCGCCACGCTCACCCGCCAAGGCTACCCAGCGCCCGTGCAGGCGATGGCTGCGGTGTCTCACCCCGCCTAGGGTGGCGGCATGGCCGGCGACCGCACCCTCGAGCACGTGCGCCAGATCGTGGCACTCGTCGACTCGACCCCACCCCGATGCGGCAGCACCCACCTCGTCGCCATCGACGGACCGAGCGGTTCCGGCAAGACCACGCTGGCACGCCGGGTCGCTGACGAGCTCGCCGCACCGACCGTCCACATGGACGACCTCTACCCCGGCTGGGACGGCCTGCGGGCCGGCACCCACCGTGCGAACGAGTGGGTGGTCCGTCCGCTGTGCGAGGGGCGGGCGGCGCGCTACCAGCGGTGGGACTGGGCGCGGGACCGGTATGCCGCCGAGTGGGTGCAGCTGCCGCCGACCGACGTCGTCGTGCTCGAGGGTTGCGGCTCCGGTGCCCTGCCGGGCGGGGCGGCCGCGTCGGCGCTCGTCTGGGTCGAGGCGCAGGAGGCGGTGCGTCGGGCGCGCGGGCTGGCGCGCGACCCGGGGTACGAGGCGTTCTGGGAGCAGTGGGCCGACCAGGAACGACGCCTCTACGACGCCGACCGCACGTGGGAGCGCGCCGACCTGGTCATCGACACGACGGACGACCGGTTGTCATGAGCGCCGACGACACACCCCGGACAGACCTGGCGCGGGCGAGCCTGGCGAGGGCTGCGAACCGCTCCAGGCGCGAGGCTCGCGCCCGCACCGAACGCATGCTGAGCCGACTCTTCTTCGTCGTCCAGTGCGGGGTCGGCGCAGCCCTCGCGTGGTGGGTGGCAGCCGACGTCCTCGACCACTACCGGCCGTTCTTCGCACCGGTGACGGCGATCGTCTCGCTCGGGCTGTCCTACGGGCAACGGCTGCGGCGGGTCGCCGAGGTCATGATCGGGGTGGCCGTCGGCGTCTTCATCGGCGACGCCTTCGTCCACTTCTTCGGCTCCGGGCTGTGGCAGATCACGGTCGTGGTGGTGATCGCCATGAGCCTGGCCGCGCTGCTCGGCGCCGGTCCGCTCCTGACGACCCAGGCCGGCGTCCAGTCCGCCATCGTCACCACCCTCGTCGCCGACCCGGGGCAGGCCTTCACCCGCTGGTTCGACGCGGTGATCGGCGGGACCGTGGCCCTGGCGCTCACCCTCGTCGCGCCGGCGGCACCGATCCGCCGGCCGCGTCAGCAGGCTGCGCTGGTGATGCGTGAGATGAGCGAGATCCTCGCCGACACGGCGCGCGCGCTGCGCGACCACGACGACGAGCTCGCCACCGCCACGCTCACGCGCGCCCGCGACTCCGAGACCATGCTCGACGAGCTGCGGTCCGCATCCTCCGAAGGCGTGGCGGTGGTGCGTCTCTCCCCCTTCCGGCGTCGCCACCTGCCCTCCGTCCTGGCGATCGCGGACCTGCTCGAACCGCTCGACCGCGCCATCCGCAACCTGCGCGTCCTGGTCCGCCGGGCAGCGGTGGCGACGTGGCGTGACGAGCCGGTCCCACCGGCATACGTCTCCCTCATCCGCTCACTGTCGGCGAGCACTGACGACATCGCCCGCGAACTGGCGAGGCGGCATTCGGCCACTGGGGCACGGGCGGGGCTGTTCCAGGTCGGTGAGCTCAGCGCGGTCCTCGAGCCCGCCACCGGCCTGTCGGCCGAGGTGATCCGCGCGCAGATCCGCTCGATGGTCGTCGACCTGCTGATGCTGACGGGCATGACGGCCGACGAGGCGCGCGACCACATCCCGGAGGCCATGACGTTCGACTGGCGACCACCGCCCGAGGGCGAGTCCGACCTCGACTGAGCGCACTGGGAGGATGGGCCCGATGTCCACCCCCGCACCCACGTCGGTCTCCTCCCGCGCCAGCGCCAACCACCCGCCGACGTGGCTCGTGGCGGTGGGCCTCGTGGCCGTCGCGGTCAACCTGCGCACCGTCATGGCCAGCGTGCCGCCGCTCGTCGACGCGATCGGTGTGGACCTGCGCCTGTCGAACGCTGCTCTCGGTGCGCTGACGACATTGCCGGTGCTGTGCATGGGGGTCTTTGCGCCCGTGGCGGGTCGGGTCGCTGCGCGCGTCGGACCGGCTGGAGCCGTCCAGGTCGCGATCGGGTGCGTCCTGCTGGGGCTGTTGTCGCGGTTCGGCGGTGGGCACGTGTGGCTGCTGTATGCCGGGACGTTCGTTGCCGGAGTCGGCATCGCCCTGGGCGGGACGTTGCTGCCCGGCCTGGTCAAGCAGCTCTTCCCACCGGGCCGGTCGGGCCTCGTGACCGGGATCTACATGCTGGCGATGATGACCGGCGCGGGGGCCTCGTCGGCGTTGTCCGTGCCCTTGGCGGAGGGTCTGGGCTCGTGGCAGGCGTCGCTGGGGTCGTGGTCCGTGTTGGCCCTGGTCGGGGTGGGGGGCTGGCTGCCGTTGTCGTTGCGGGAGAAGCGAATTCGGGCAGTGCAGGCCCCTGTGGTCGCCCCTGGGAGGCTGCCGTGGGGGTCGATCACCGCGTGGCTGATCGCGGGTTACCTCACGATCCAGTCGGTCGAGTTCTACTCCTCGCTGGCCTGGCTCGCGCCGACATATGCCGCGCGTGGTTGGGACCCGGAGCACGCGGGTTATCTGTTGAGTGTCTTCACCGCGTTGCAGCTGGTTTCCGGGCTGCTCGGTCCTGTGCTCGCCGACCACGTGCACGACCACCGGTTGCTGCTCATCGGGGCCTCGATGGTCGGGCTCGTCGGGCAGGCCGGGCTGTGGCTGGCTCCTGGAGCGGCACCGTGGGTGTGGGCGGGCGTGCTGGGATTCGGTCAGGGTGCGTCGTTCGCGCTCGGCATGGTGCTGATGGTCGACTATGCCGGCACTCCGCAGGCGAGTGCTCGGCTCGCCGGCTTCGCCTTTCTGTTCAGCTACACGATCGCCTCCCTGGGACCGGCCGCGATGGGCGCCGTGCGTGACGCGACCGGTGGGTTCACGGCGGTGTGGATGACGTTGACACTGTTGATGATTGGTCAGGTGGCGTTCTCGACGCTGCTGCGGCCGAACCTGCCCGAGGTCCACTGACCGCCGCTGACGCATGCCGCACATGCGTCACCAACGGCGCAGAGGGCGTGTCCTCGCACCTCAGGCGGTGGGCGCTTCGCTGTCAGCGGGGACCTGACGGGCCGTACGAGCGCGTGACGGTTGCAACCCGCACCTGGTAGTCGAGGTACCACGTGGACCTCCCGCGCTCTTGAGCGATGGCGTGTTCGGCGACCAGCTTCCAGGCAGCCGCGGCGTCCTCGTCGACCCAGTACGACACCGTGAGGCCCACGTCGTCGCGAGCCGACTCCAGGCCGAGGTAGCCCGGCTGCTGCGATGCGAGCTGCTCCATGCGCTTCGACATGGCCGCATACCCGTGGTCGCCGTCGGTGCGAAGGGACGTGAAGATGACGGCCGTGTAGGGCGGCTCCGGCGTGGTTGCGAACACGGGTCCCATGGTTGCAGGCACCGGGCGCGGCGGCTCGAACAGCGACCCCGCTGTCAGACCCCGCCTGTCGCACCCCGGCTGTCGCACCCCGACTGTCGCACCCCGACTGTCGCACCCCGCCTGTCGCACCCCCGCTCCGACCCCGCCTGGGAAACCTTGGTGCAGGTCCAGGAAACGGGTTGTGGACGAGTATTGCCATTCGAACGCGTGTTCGATATAGTGAGGCATGGTCGCGAAGGAGCTTCTGGAGCAGGTCACGCAGATGGTGCGCGACCTGTCCGACGCGGGCTCCGGGGCCGACTTGGGGTCGTGGTCGTGTGACGAGCTGCTGGACCTGGTCGAGGCGACGCAGCGGTTGACCAACACCGTTGCGGGTTTGCAGACGCGGGCGATCGCGCACGTCGCCGCCCATGATGAGCACCTGGACCGGCACGGGCAGTGGGTGCTCCAGCACCGCGGCCTGGGGCACAAGTCCTTGGACGCCGGAGCGATGGTCGCGACCCGGATGGGCATCTCGACGACCGCAGCCGAGTCCCGGGTTGCTGACGCGGTGCACCAGGTCACGACCACCCCAGATCTCGTGCACGCGATGAGCACGGGCGACCTGGACGCGTGGCGGGCCCGCGTGGTCACGGGTGAGCTGTCCGCGTGCCCCGACGAGGCCGCGACCACGGTCATGGACCTGCTGCTGGACCACGTGCATGCCAAGGGCGGGTGGGACGAGACCGCCGGACCGCTACGGACCCGGGTGCGGCGGCTCATCGCCAGGGTCGCACCGCAGGTCCCAGCCGAGGAAGCAGCCGACGCAGTGGAGAACCGGTGCGTCGTGCGGACCCCGGCCACCCAGGGCACCGACCACTGGGAAGCCGAGCTGCCCGTCGAGTCCTCGCTGCCGATGTGGCACGCGATCGAGACCCTGGCCCACCAGCTCCGCCAGCACGACAAGGACCTGACCGTGAACCAGGCCCGCGCCGACGCCCTCGCCCAGCTCGTCCTGGCCCAAGCCGATGTGACCGTGCTCCTGCACGCCACCATCCCCGATACCCCCACCAACCCCACCGACCAGCCCGAGCGACCCGACCGGCCCGAGCGACCCGGCAGCCGTGGCGACGCGGGCGAGACTGGCCCCGCTGAGAGCAGCGCCTCGGGCCAGCCCGTTGTTGAGCCGGCCGCCGACAGTGCCGCGGCTGCTGCCATCACCGGCACGACCGACGACACCGGGACGGCCGACGACACCGGGACGGCCGCCACCGAGGTGTCGGCGAAAGACACGATGCCGGCCCAGGACGCGGTGCCAACGAAGGACGCGGTGCCGGCGAAGGACGCGGTGCCGCCGAAGGTGGTGAACCTGACCGAGGTCGGTGGGCTGTCGGCGCAACCGGTGCTGGTCGACCTGGCCACCCTGGGTGACGTCGCCCGCATCAAGGACTCCACCCCACTGGTGTGCGACCCGCGCACCGGAGCCGTCACCTCAGGGGTCATCCCCGCCGGTCTCGGACCACCGGGCAAAACCACCAAGAACGCCGCCGACCGCGTCCGCTCCTACGCCATGCCCACCCGCATGCAACGCCTCGTGCGCCTGCGCGACGGACACTGCCGCTTCCCCGGCTGCAGTGTCGCCGCCCGGTTCTGCGACCTCGACCACGTCGTGCCCTGGCCCATCGGCGCCACCGACCCCGCCAACCTCATCTGCCTGTGCCGCCGACACCACCGCATCAAACAACGCCACAGCTGGCACGTCCTCCTCCTCGCCGGCGGCATCGTGCAATGGACCGACCCCACCGGCAAACGCACCACCACCAACCCGGTCGACCACCTGCACCGCACCACCCTCACCACGCAGATCCCTGAGCCCGTAAGACCAGCCATCGACCGAGACAACATCGACCGAGACGACATCGACCAGCGACGACCCCCTCGCCGCCTCGTGGAGTGGCACCACGCTCCCCGCCACATCCTGCGGCCCCTCGACCTGATCGACGACGTCCCCACCATGCTCGAGCTCTACCACGAACGCCTCATCGAGCTCGCCCCACCACCCGACCTCATCATCGAGCTCGACCCCACACCACCGGCGCCCGTCTACGACGAACCACCGTTCTGACAAATCCGCGCCCGTCAGCCCTGCATGAATGCGCTCAGGTCGACGCCACGCGCGGCCGCGAGGGCCTGCAGCTTCTCGGCGTCGTCGACCTGCACGCAGACGCAGGCACGCAACCCGGCCTCGCCGCGGCGCAGCACGTAGTACGCGGTGCTGTCCGTGAGCTGTTGCCCCTGCACGTCTTTGAAGATCCAGCGGACCTGCACGAGCACGATCGCATCGGTGAGGTCCTGGACGCTCAAGCACTCGTGGCCAACGGAAGCCAGCCCGAGCGCGCGATACACGGGGTAGGACTGCTCCAGCCCCCGGGTCATGGACTCCCGGTCGCTGAGCACACCCGAGAACCGGTCGTCGACGATCATCCCGGGATGTCCCACAGGTCGGCAGCCGCCTCGGCGTCAAAGCTCGTGAGTGTCTCGGCGTACCGCGTCAGGTACTCCTCGACCTGCGTGTGTCGGTCGGCGTCATCATTCACACCCCGACCCTACGTTCGTATGCCGCGTGCTCGCCCGCCGAGTGCGGTTGCCCAGTCCCGCGGCCGCACGACCGCGAGGGCCGGCCTCACCGCGCCAGGTCGTCGGGACCAGGCGCCGGCGGGCTCAGTGCCTGCACCAGTGCGACGAGCCTGGCTGCCTCGGCACGCCCCAACTCGGCGTCCGCCTTCTGGATCGCCATGACCGCAACTTCGTCGGTGTCGGCGAGCTCGATCGTCACCCACGGGTCACCACCGGCGAACTTCACGTCGACGATCTGGTCCCACGCGATCGTGCGAGTCAGCAAGAGGTTGCGCACCGTCAGGGTGGTCCGGGTCGGGACCGCGCGGATGCTGGCATACCGCCACAGCAAGAACGCGATCGCGATCCCGGTGCCAGCAAAGAAGATCCGGTCGCCGATGGTCCAGTTTCCACCGCGGTCGGCTCCGGGCAGCAGCACGGCGATGGCACCGAAGATCACCAGCGCCACGACCGCCGCCACGAGCGCGACCGCTCTCCCGCGCCGGGGTCGGAACGGCGCGAACGCGACAGCGTCGTCCATCAGAGCCGGCACGCCGCGATGTCGGTGACGAGGATGGCCCGGGCGCCCAGGTCGTAGAGCTCGTCCATGATCGCGTTGGTCCGCACCCGCGGGACCATGACCCGCACGGCCGCCCAGTCCCGGTTCTGCAGCGGTGACACCGTCGGCGACTCCAGTCCGGGCGCGACGGCGCACGCGGCCTCGACGAGGTCGGCCGGCACGTCGTAGTCGAGCATCACGTAGTGGCGGGCGGTGATCACACCCGTCAGGCGGCGGCGCAGGACCTCGACAGCGGCAGCCTCCTCGCTGCCGGCGCGGGCGATGAGCACTGCCTCGCTGCGCAGGATCGCCTCACCGAAGACCTCCAGCCCCTGCTGCCGCAGGGTCGTGCCGGTCTCCACCACGTCAGCGATGACGTCGGCGACACCGAGGGTGATCGCGGTCTCGACGGCTCCGTCCAGGCGCACGACCTGCGCGCTCACCCCGTGCTCGGCCAGGTGCTTCTCCACCAGCCCGGGATAGCTCGTCGCCACACGGTGACCGGCGATGTCGCTGACGTCCGCGCCGGTGCCGGGCTTCCCGGCATACCTGAACGTCGAACCGCCGAAGCCGAGCGTCATCACCTCGACCGCCGCGCTGCCCGAGTCCAGCAGCAGGTCTCGACCGGTGATGCCGCAGTCGACGGTGCCGGAGCCGACGTACACCGCGATGTCGCGCGGGCGAAGGTAGAAGAACTCGACGTCGTTGTCCGTGTCGGCGACGACGAGCTCCTTGGAGTCGCGGCGCACGCGGTAGCCCGACTCGCGCAGCATCTCCACCGCCGGCTCGGACAGGGATCCCTTGTTGGGCACGGCAATTCGCAACATGACGCGGTTCTTCCTAGAGGTGTGCGTAGACGTCGTCGAGGGTGATGTCGGAGGCGACCATGAGGACCTGCAGGTGGTACAACAGCTGGCTGATCTCCTCGGCCGTGCGCTCCTTGCCCTCGTGCTCGGCGGCCATCCACACCTCGGCGGCCTCTTCGACGATCTTCTTGCCGATGGCATGCACGCCGGCGTCCAGCGCGCGGACGGTGCCCGATCCGTCGGGTCGGGTCACCGCCTTGTCGGCCAGCTCGGCGTACAGCTCGTCGAAGGTCTTCACGCCCCAAGCGTACGGGGAGCCAGCTCCGCCAACGTGACCGCGGTGGCCACGGCCGCCGTCGCGGCCTCGTGCCCCTTGTCCTCGCGCGAGCCAGGCAGGCCGGCACGGTCACGGGCCTGCTCGTCGCTGTCACACGTCAGCACGCCGAACCCGATGGGGATGCCCGCGCGGGTGCTGACGTCGGTGAGGCCGTGGGTCACGCCGCCGCAGACGTACTCGAAGTGCGGTGTGCCGCCCCGGATCACGACGCCCAGTGCGACAAGTGCGTCGTATGCCGGCGCGAGACGAGCGCACGCGACGGACAGCTCGACCGTGCCCGGCACCCGCACAAGGGGTGCCCTCTCGACCCCGCTCTCGGCGAGGGCCCGCTGGGCGCCGGCGATGAGTCCGTCCATCACCTCGGTGTGCCACGAGGCGGCGACGATGGCGACCCGCAGCCCGGTGCCGTCGACCGTCACGTGCGGTGCGCCGTGGCCGCTCATGCGGTCTCCGCGGCGTCACGGGCGTCGAGCACGAGGTCGTGCCCCATCCGGTCGCGCTTGGTGCGCAGGTAGGAGTGGTTGTGCGGGGTGCTCACGACCTGGAGCCGCTCGACACCGACCACGCCGGCGCCGAGCTCACGCAGTGCCGCCACCTTGCGCGGGTTGTTGGTCAGCAACCGGGCGGACTCGATGCCCAGAGCGGTCAGGATGGCCGCCGCGGCGGCATACTCCCGCGCATCGACGGGCAACCCCAGCTCGGTCTGGGCGTCCACGGTGTCGAATCCCTTGTCCTGCAACGAATATGCCTCCAACTTGCCCAACAGGCCCACGCCGCGGCCTTCGTGCCCGCGCAGGTAGACGACCACGCCACCGTCCTGCGCGACCCGTTCGAGCGATCGTTCGAGCTGGGGCCCGCAGTCACACCGCAACGACCCGAACGCGTCACCGGTGAGGCACTCGGAGTGCAACCGCACGAGCGGCGCCGTCGAGGGGATGCCGCGCGGGCTCACGAGTGCGACGTGCTCCTGTCCCGTCACGACGTCGCGAAAGCCATGTGCCGCGAAGGTCCCGTGCCGGGTGGGGAGCACCGTCTGCGCGACGCGCTCGACCCGGTCGTGCCGTTGCCGCCAGCGGACCAGGTCGGCGATGGTGAGCACGCGCAGGTCGTGGTCGCGCGCCAGGTCCTGCACGGCGGGCAGCCGCATCATGGTGCCGTCGTCATGGACGAGCTCGGCGATCGCACCCACGGGCGCGAGCCCGGCGAGCCGGCACAGGTCGACCGCCGCCTCGGTGTGACCGGGGCGCTCCAGGACGCCACCGGCCTTGGCGCGCAACGGAACCACGTGCCCAGGCCGGACGAACGAGTCGGCCGTCGCGCCGGGGTCGGCGAGCAGACGGATCGTGTGCGCGCGGTCGGCCGCCGAGATCCCCGTCGTCACGCCGTGCGCCGCGTCGACGGTGACCGTGTATGCCGTGCGGAGCGGGTCCCGGTTGTCGCTCACCATGAGCGGGAGGGCTAGCTCGTCGGCGCGGTCGCCGGTCATGGGCACGCACACGTAGCCGCTGCTGCGCCGGACCGCCCAGGCCAGCCACTCGTCCGTGAGGGTCTGCGCAGCCAGGACGACGTCACCCTCGTTCTCGCGATCGGCGTCGTCCACGACGAGCACCGGGCGACCCGCGCACAGCTCCTCGAGCGCCTCCGCGACGGTGGCCAGCCCGGTCATGCGGTGGCCACCTCCTCGGGTTCACGGTCGGGGGCTTCCGTCCGAGAAGCCTTGAGCCACACGAAGAACCCGTACAGGACCAAGCCGCCGTAGACGGCATACAGGATGGCCGACGGGTAGAACTTGGAGTGCCACAACAAGGGAACACCGACGATGTCGACCGCGATCCAGGCCAGCCAGAAGTCGTTCCAACCACGGGCCATGGCGTAGGTGGCGATGAACGACCCGACGAAGATCCACGCGTCGCACCAGTAGTACCAGCGCGGTGCGGGCCAACCGGCACCGATGACCGAGAAGAGCCACTGGAAGACCAGCACCCCGGCGACCCAGGCTCCCAGGTAGGCGAGGCGCTCGTTCATCGTCGCCCACCGTGGCGTGATGGCCGGTGCGTCGGCACCGTGCGCGTTGAGCTTGCGCACCTGGTTCCAGCGCCACCAGCCGTAGATGCTCGTGATGATGAAGAAGACCTGCCGCCCCGCCTGGCCGTACAACGTCTCGTGTTGGGGCGTGCTGAACGCGACGCCGAAGAAGACCGTGAACAGCAGCACGTTGCCGATGATCCCGATCGGCCACGCCCAGACCCGGCGGCGCATCCCACCGATGGCGGACGCAAAGCCGAAGAGGTTGCCGACCACCTCGCGCCACAAGATGGTGTGCGACCCGAGGTGCAGCTCGGCGTTGAAGAACTGCTCCAGCCAGTTCATGAGTGGATCTCCTGGGTGTTGAGGGGGTGGGCGGTGGGGCGATGAGTGTTGAGCAGGCGCTCGACGTACTTGGCGATGACGTCGACCTCGAGGTTGACGAGGTCGCCGGGACGTTTGCGCCCGAGCGTGGTCAGCTCGAGCGTCGTGGGGATGAGGGACACCTCGAACCAGTCGCCGCCGGAGTCCGTGCCGATGGCGGAGACGGTGAGGCTGACGCCGTCGACGGTGATCGACCCCTTCTCGACGACGTAGCGGGCGACCGTGTCGGGCAACGCGAACCGCATGAGCAACCACCCGTCCGCGGGTGCCCGGCCCGTGACGGTGGCTGTGCCGTCGACGTGTCCTTGGACGACGTGGCCGCCGAACCGGGCGCTGGCCGCCATGGCGCGTTCGAGGTTGACGTCGTCGCCGGGGCGCAGGGCCCCCAGGCTGGTGCGGGCCAGGGTCTCCCCCATCACGTCGACGGTGAATGTGCCGGCCGCGTCGGGGGCTTCGTCGACCACAGTCAGGCAGACCCCGTTGACCGAGATCGACGCCCCGTGGGCGACGTCAACGGTGACGAGTGGTCCGTGCACGGTGAGGCGGGCGGAGTCGGCACCGTGGTCGATGGCGACCACCCTCCCGAGCTCTTCGACGATTCCGGTGAACATCAACCAATCTCCTTGAGCGAAGCCGTGATCCGCACATCGGTGCCGATCGGCGTGATGTCGGTGGGCGCGAGGCGGAGTGCGTCGGCGATGGTCGTGACGCCCAGGTCGCTCACCGACTGCCTCCCGCGTCCAAGGAGGACCGGTGCGACATAGGCGACCACCTCGTCGACGAGCCCGTCGGCCAGGAACGCCGCGGCCACCGTCGGGCCGCCCTCGAGCCACACATGGTGCACCTCGGCCCCGGCCAGGGCGTCGAGCACCTCCTTGGGGCTGCGGGTGCGCAGGTGCCACGTGGGGGCTGCGTCGTCGAGGACGCGTGCGTCGGGCCGCAGGTCGCGCATGCCCATGACCACGCGGATGGGCTGGGCCGCGTACAGCGACCCGTCGGGACGTCGAGCCGTCAGCTGCGGGTCGTCGACCAGCGCCGTTCCGGTGCCGACGAGGATCGCCCCACACCGCGCGCGGTGCTCGTGCACGTCGGCCCGAGCGGACTCACCGGTGATCCAGCGACTGGTCCCGTCCGCGGCTGCCGAGCGCCCGTCGAGGGTCGTGGCGAGCTTCCACGTCACCCAGGGGCGGTGGGTGCGCATGAGGTGCGTCCAGGTGCGGTTGAGCGCGGCGGCTGCCTCGGCCTCCACGCCGCCGGTGACTTCGACCCCGTGCTCGCGCAGCCACCCGGCTCCCCCGGCGGCGGCCGGGTTGGGGTCGGTCTGGCCGTGCACCACGCGACGCACGCCCGCGGCATACAACGCCTCGCTGCAGGGTCGCGTGCGGCCGGTGTGGTTGCACGGTTCGAGGGAGACGTATGCCGTGGTGCCGGCAGCGCGTGACCCCGCCCGCGCGAGGGCGTGCGCCTCCGCGTGGGGTGTGCCGGCACCGCGGTGCCAGCCCTCGGCGACGACGGTGCCGTCGTCCGCGACCAGGACGGCGCCCACGCGTGGGTTGGCGTTGGCCTCGGGCCCCTGCGCGGCCAGCTCGAGGGCGCGCAGCATCCACCGGGTGTCAGTGTCGGTGTTCGTGCCCATCGTTCCGTCCTCGTGGCTCCAGACCTGTCGGTCGAGCTCCGGGGACGACGGGCGTCGAGCCTTCCGGGGACGCGTCGCGCAGCGGCGAGGTCGCGACCCGAGAGGGTTCTGCCTGTCACGTGCTGCCTACCATCCGGACTTTCACCGTCGGTCTGGGAGTTCCACCCAGTCAACCGGCCGCTGGCTGCGGTCGGGTCGCGGACTGTCACCGCCGGTTCGGAATTGCACCGACCCCGGAGCACGTCGCCGTCAGTATGCCCCACGTCGTCGCGGTCGAACCCGGCCGGTCCGCGTGACGGTCATCACCAGCGACCCTCGGCAGGGCCTCAGTGGCCGTGCGTGGTGACCAGGCGGCGCAGCTCGTCGATCGCGGCGGCCGCATCCTGCGCACCGTAGACGGCGGACCCCGCGACGAAGACGTCAGCTCCGGCCTCCGCACACTGCTCGATGGTCTTGGCCGAGACGCCGCCG
Organism: Actinomycetes bacterium; assembly: GCA_023420415.1. GTDB lineage: Bacteria > Actinomycetota > Actinomycetes > Actinomycetales > Dermatophilaceae > Pedococcus. Next base: position 126,801 of record JAEZWF010000015.1, read on the forward strand.
TCGACCTGGACCCACACCTCGCCACCGCGTCGCCGGACGGCCTCGCGCACCTGGGTGACCTTGGGCATCTGGTCGGCCATGAACGTCTGGCCCCCGAAGCCGGGCTCGACGGTCATCACGAGGATCATGTCGAGGTCGTCGAGCAGGTCCTCGTACGGCTCGAACGGCGTGTTCGGCTTGATGGCCATGCCCGCTCGCGCGCCGGCGGCCCGCAGGTCACGCGCGATGGCGCGCGGGTCCTTGGCCGCCTCGACGTGGAAGGTCACCGACGACCCGCCCGCCTCGGCGTACTGCGGCGCCCAGCGGTCGGGGTCGTCGATCATGAGGTGGCAGTCGAGCGGGATGGGGCTCACCTGCGCGAGCCGCTCCACGACGGGGAGCCCGATCGTGAGGTTCGGCACGAAGTGCGCGTCCATGACGTCGATGTGCGCCCAGTCGGCGTTGGCGATGACGTCCAGCTCGTGCTGCAGGTTGGCGAAGTCCGCGGACAGGATGCTCGGCGAGATCTGCACGGGACTCACCCTATCGGCGCGGCTCCGCGCACCATCCGAGCCTCACGCAGGTCAGGGAAACGACGGTCGCGGTATGCCGTGCCGTCGTCACGAAAGCCGTTGCGGGCGTAGAACGCCCGGGCGCGTGCGTTGTCTGCGAAGACCCACAGCTCGGTCGGGCGATCGGCGGGCAGGACGGCGTCGAGCAGGCGCTGACCGAGTCCCGAGCCCAGCTCGTCACGGGCGACGTAGAGGGCCCACAGCTCGAACGGCCGCACCGGCGCCGGGCGGTCCTCGATCGGCCGCGCAGGGCCGGCGGTCGCGAACCCCACCACGGCGCCGTCGGCGGTGGCGACCGCCGCGTCACCCGGGGCCATCGCCCGGATCTCGTTCTCGCTCATCGCTTCTTGCGCAGCAGGGCCAGGAACATCCCGTCGGTGCCGTGCAGGTGCGGCCACAGCTGCACCCACGGCTGGTCACCGGGAACCTCGATCGGCTCACCTCGGGCGTCCCGCAGGAACTCGCGCACCGGCACCGCCTCGACGTCGTCGCGCTTCTTCAGCAGGTCCGACACCACGAACTGGGTCTCCGCGAGGTGCGGGCTGCACGTCGAGTAGGCGACGACTCCCCCGGGCGCGGTGGCGTCGACCGCGGAGGAGAGCAGGTCGCGCTGCAGCGCACCCAGCCCGGCGAGGTCGCCCGGCTGGCGACGCCAGCGTGCCTCCGGTCGTCGGCGCAGCGCACCGAGACCGGTGCAGGGAGCATCGACGAGCACGCGCTGGTAACGGCCGGGCTCGTCCGCGCCCACCTCGCGCCCGTCCCCGGTGCGCACCTCGATGCTCCGCCCCAGTTGACCCGCCATCGCGACGGCGGGTGCGAGGGTCTGGCGGACCAGGTCGGTGCGGTGCGGGCTCACCTCGTTGGCGACGAGGTCTGCGCCCTGTTCCAACGCGAGCGCGGCCAACAAGCCAGCCTTGCCGCCGGGTCCCGCGCACAGGTCGAGCCACTTCTCGGGCTCTCCGGCCGTGTCCTCGACGGGCACGGCCGCCAGCGCGAGCGCGAGCAGCTGCGACCCCTCGTCCTGCACGGCAGCCCGTCGTTCGCGCACGGCAGGTATGCCGCCAGGGTCACCACTCGACAGCACCGCACCCACGCGTGACGTCGCCGAGGGCTCCGCTCCGGCAGCGACGAGCTCGTCGACGGTCGCCAGCCCGGGGCGCGCCACCAGGGCGACCTTGGCCGGCGCGTTGTCGGACTCCAGCAGCGACTCGAGCGAGCCGTCCACCGTGTCCGCGGCGGCTGCGCCGTGACCGAGCAGCGCCGCACGCAACGCCTTGACGACCCATTCGGGGTGCGACTGCGCGACGGCGAGCCGAGCCGCCGGGTCGCCGCCGGACGGCACCACCTCGGCCAACCACTCCTCGCGGGTCCGCTCGCTGATGCGGCGCAGCACCGCGTTGACGAAACCGGCCGCGCCGGCGCCGTTGACCTTGCGGGCCAGACCGACGGTCTCGGCCACCGCGGCGTGGGTCGGCACGCGCATGCCCAACAGCTGGTGGGCGCCGAGGCGCAGCGTGTCGAGCACCCGCGGGTCGATCGAGGCGATGGGTCGGTCGGCGGCCACCGCGATCACCGGGTCGTAGAACCCGTGCATCCGCACCGCGCCGTAGACCAGCTCGGTGGTGAACGCGGCGTCGCGCCCGTGGATTCGCCTGTCCCGCAACACCTTCGGCAGCTCAAGGTTGGCGTAAGCCCCGTCGGCGACAGCGCGCATCACGGTGTAGGCGGCGAGCCGCTGCGGGTCGGAGCCACGGCTGCGCTCGCTCGGCTTCTGCCGTGAGCGCTCTGGTCGCCGGCCCCGCTCGCGTGGCCCTCGGCCCTCAGCCACGGGTGAACCTCTCCCCCGCATCCACCCGCACGCCGCGCGCCCAGTCGGCGGCAGCCATCACCTTCTTGCCGTGCGGCTGCACGTCGCCGAGCCGCACGACGCCGCTCGCGGTGCCCACGTGGACGTCACGCTTGCCCACGGCGAGCTCGCCCGCGGCAAGCGGCCCACCGGCATACCCGGCGTCGATCGTGAGCGGCGCGAGCTTGAGGCGTTCGCCGCGGAAGGTGGTCCACGCGCCCGGCGCCGGCGTGCACCCGCGGACGAGTCGGTCGACCGCGACCGCCGGCACGTCCCAGCGCACCTCGGCGTCGGCGACCTCGAGCTTGGGCGCGAGCGACACACCGTCGGCGGGCTGGGGCACCGGCACGAGCGACCCGTCGGCGATGCCGTCCATGGTCGCCACGAGCAGCCCTGCACCGGCCCGCGACAGCCGGTCCAGCAAATCGCCAGCCGTGTCGCGCGGACGGATCGTCTCGGTCATGTGGCCGAACACGGGCCCGGTGTCCAGCCCCGCCTCGATGAGGAAGGTGGAGGCGCCGGTCACCTCGTCACCGGCCATCACGGCACGTTGCACCGGGGCTGCCCCACGCCAGGCCGGCAGGAGCGAGAAGTGCAGGTTGACCCAGCCGTGGGTCGGGATGTCGAGCGCGACCTGCGGGATGAGTGCGCCGTACGCGACGACCGGGCACGCGTCCGGTGCGATCTCGCGCAACCGGGCGAGGAAGTCCTCGTCGCGCGGCCGATCGGGGGTGAGCACCTCGATGCCCAGCTCCTGCGCCCGAGCCCTGACCGGCGAGGCCACCAACGAGCGCCCCCGCCCGGCACGCGCATCAGGGCGGGTCACGACCGCCACGACCTCGTGGGGGGACGCCGCCAGCGCCTCGAGCGACGGGACGGCGGCCTCGGGCGTGCCGGCGAAGACCAGCCTCACAGGGCCCGGCCGAACGTCGAGTGCGGGCTGACCTTGACCTGCGGCGGCGCCTGGCCGTCCCAGTCGGCCTCGCGGATCGCCTTCATCGCGGCCTTGCGCTGCTCGGGGTCCATGCGGTCGATGAACAGGATGCCGTCGAGGTGGTCGGTCTCGTGCTGCAGGCAGCGCGCCATCAGCTCCGACCCCTCGATGAGCACCGGCTCGCCGAACTGGTTGAAGCCCTTGGCCACCGTCCGCAGCGCCCGTGGCGTCTCGAACCGCAGTCCCGGGAACGACAGGCAGCCCTCCTCACCCTCCTGGAGCTCCTCGGACAGGTCGAGGTCGGGGTTGACGAGGTGACCGAGCTCGCCGTCGATCCAGTAGGTGAACACCCGCAGGCCGACGCCGATCTGTGGCGCTGCCAGACCAGCCCCCGGCGCGTCCATCATGGTCTCGGTGAGGTCCTTGACCAGCTGGCGCAGCTCGCGGTCGAAGTCGACGACCGGCTCCGCGGGAGTCCGCAGCACCGGGTCGCCGAAGAGGCGGATGTTCTGGATCGACACGCGCGCCAGTCTAGGCGCGGCCGCTCAGGCGGCCGCGGTCGCCTGACGGGCGCGACGAAAGTCGCGAGTCACCGACGAACGCAGCAACACCACGGCCAGTGGTGCCAGCATCAGCCCGAAGAACGCCTGCTCGACCTTCATCCAGATCGGGTAGCCCGAGTCCGGGGAGATGACCAGAGCGGCGATGCCCAGCGGCGCCAGCACACACACCACCCGCAGCCGCAGCAGCGCGGCTCGGCTCGCGCTCTGCCGCGCCGAGCGGACGAGGGTGAGCAGCCAGACACCGCCCACCGTGTAGGCCGCGGCCCGCAGCCAGACCACCCAGTTGACCTGGTCGGGGTCGACTCGTTGGAGGACGAAGGCCGCGAGCACCGTCAGTGCGGACACCAGGGCGATGGCGCCGAAGACGACCCGGGCCGATCGCAGGATCCGGTCGGTGGCCGGGCTCAGAACGGAGTTTACTCGCATGAGTAAGGTTTTACCTGACCGAGTAAGATGCCGTCAAGGGCACGACGCGCGTGGAGGCGGCGGGCCATCCCGCCGACGAGCCGCAAGGATGCAGTCGTGAGCACCGACACCCGTGAGCAGATCGTCGAGGCGACCGTGCGCGTGCTCGCCCGAGAAGGCGTCCACGGCCTCTCGTTCGCCAAGGTGGTCGACGAGGCACAGCTGAGCAGCACGCGGCTGATCTCCTACCACTACGGGACCCGCGAGGCGCTCCTGCAGGAGACCTTCGCCCACGTCCTCGCGCGAGCAGCGGCGTTCATGGGTCCGCGCATCGCAGCCGAGGACTCGATCCGCGCCAAGATCACGGCCTACATCACCAGCAACCTCGAGTTCATCGCCGAAGACGAGGCGTACGCGAGGGCCGCCGTCGAGCTGGCCGGCAACCTCGCCAACCCGAACGGCGGTCAGGGCCTGGAGCTCCTGGAGGCGGGGTTCACGGCGGGTCAGGCGGCCGGTGAGCTCCGCGACTTCGACGTCCGGGCCATGGCCCTGGCCCTTCGCGGATCCATCGATGCCACGGTGGTGGCCATCGTCAACGGCACCGTCGACCCGACTGCCGCCGCCCACGAGCTCGCCGACCTCTACGACCGGGCGATCAGCGCCTGACGGACCGCCGGGCCTTGGCCTGGTGCGTTCCGCGACCGGCGCAGACGTGCTCGGCCACCGCCTGCGCCCCGGCCCCACCGAGCACGATCGTGTAGTGGTTGACGCCGGGCACGACCTCGACGGGAGTGCCGGGCAGTTGCTGCTCGGGGTAGCCCACGGCATACATCCCCTCAGGGTCGTCGAGCATCCCCCGCTCGGCCTGGAGGAACACCGACGGGACGGCAGTGGGGGTTGGTGACGGCGACACGGCATACAGGTCGCGGGCGTCACCCAGCGCGGCCTCGATGCGGCACGCGGAGTGGAGGTCGGGCGCCTCGCCCACGAGGTCGTAGTCGACGTAGGCCTCGATCTCGGGCGTCCAGTCCTGCAGCGCCGGGTGGGAGCGGAAGAGGTCGCGATACGCCTCGCGCGTGGGGAAGGTCTGGCGCAGGCGTTCGTATGCCGGCCCGACCGTGGCCGTGACCACGGCCGCGATGTCGTCGTCGGAGGGGTTGTCACCCAGGCCCGGCGGCAGCGGCAGCGGTGCACCGCCGTCGACGAGGACGATGCGCCCCACGAGGTCGGGACGGCTCGCCGCGAGTGCCGTCGCAACCCAGCCACCCATCGAGTGCCCGACCACGACCTGCGCCGGCCCACCGACAGCCTCCAGCAGAGCGACCATGTCCTGCGCGTGCGACGCCATGCCGTACGGCTCGGGCAGGTCGCGGCTGCGCCCACGGCCCCGCAGATCCGGCGCCACGATGCGGAACTCTGCACCCAGCAGCTCACCGAGCGGGGCGAACGCCAGGTGGTTGGCCGTGATGCCGTGGATGGCCAGGACGAGCGGACCGGACTCGCCCCACTGTCCGTACGTCAGCTCTCCACCGCGAACGGGCACCGTTCCGGTGATGTATGCCGTCATCGCGAGTTGCCTTGTGCCGCAAGGCGTTCCAGCGCGGCGAGGAACTCCGCCGGCCGCTCCAGGTGCGGTGAGTGGCCGCACCCTTCCAGCACCGTCTCGGTGAACGGACCGCCCGCCGCGGCATACCGCTCGAGGACGGCCCGGGTCTGGGCCACCATCGGCTGGGGCGGGCACTCCTCGGCACCCGGCCAACCGGGCACGACTCCGAGCTGGCCCAGGTAGGCCAGGTCGAACAGCGACGTGTCCGACACGATGACGTCCGCGTCGCCGCGCACCCACTCGACCGGCGGCTTCGGCTCCAACCCGACCAGCGCCTCCGCGACGCCGAAGTACTTGGGAGACATGGCATTGGTGACGCCACGCGTGCCCGGCCCGGTCATCGGCCAGTTCTGGCTGGCACCCGCGTCCCCCGGGTAGTTGTCCTCGCCCGTGGCCGTCGACAGCACCGTGTCGAGCATGGCCTCCTCGTCGTCCCCAAGGACTGACGGGTCACTCACGTATGCCGTGCGGAGCACTGTGCGTGGAGCCGTCGGCTCCTCCCCCGACCGGTCCTTGGCGGCCAGCCGCGCGACGAAGTCAGGGTTCACCGCGCCGGCACCGGTGCCCGCGAAGTCCTCGGTCGTCGGGGTCCCGTCCGTGTCGCGTGTGCCACCGAAACCGTAGGGAGACAAGGGGGCCTCGAGGAGCAGGCCCGCGACCCGCCCCGGCTGGTCGACCGCCAGCTGCATGACGATGCCGCCACCCATCGAGTGCGCGCCGACCCACGGGCGCGTGCCCGCAGGGAACAGCCCCTCTGCGTCGAGCAGCGCCGCCACGTCGTCGGCGAAGTCCCGCAGCCCGCGGGTCCCGTCCACGGGCGCGGTCTCGGACTCGCCATACCCGCGCAGGTCCGGCGCCACGACCCGCCACGGGCCGTCGTCGCCGCCGAGCTGGGTGCGCACGAACGGCTCCCAGAAGAGGCCGGACGAGCAGTTGCCGTGGACCAGCAGCAGCGGGATGCCGTCGACCGGACCCCAGGTGTGCACGGCCTGCTCGACGCCGTTCGCGATGACACGTGTGGTTGCCATGCGCGCCACGCTAGGGGGATGTGTGGTCGGCGGCCATGTGCCGCAGCCACATCACGATGCGAGGTCAGGTGGATCCATCCGCACCTGCACCCCGCCCCCGGACTTGCGGGCGCTGCGCCGGGCGCGCATGTCGACCAGCGCAGCGGCGAGGGTGTCCCAGTCGTCGAGATCGGTGCGCAGGAGCACCCGGGCCTGGTCCTCGCCGACGGGCAGCGGACCGAGCCGTTCCACGTCGGCACCGAGGTCGGCCAGCCGCAGCGCGTCCTGCACCACCCTGCGCTCGCCCGTCACCGCGGCCAGGGCGACCGTCGGCGGCAGGTGCAGGGCGGCCCGGTCCGCGAGCTCGCGCTGGGCGAACCACGCCGGGTCCCATCGGACGAGGGCCTCGACCACCGGCAGGGTCGTGTGCGTCGGCGCACCGGCGAGCACGACGCGTCCGCCAGCAGACCCGGGACGCACCAGCCCCGCTGCCCCGAGCCAGCGGCGCAGCGCCTCCTCCCCCGCGTCCAACGTGGGCCGGTCGAGGGAGGCCCACGCGTCGAGCAGGAGGCACGCGGCATACCCACCGTCGGCGACGGGTTCGGCACCCGGGGTGGCGATGACCAGGGCCGAGCCTGAACCCACCGTCTCCAGGACCGCGCCCGCACCCGAGGTGTGCACCGGCGTGCCGGGAAAGGCCCGGCCCAGCTCCTCGGCCGTACGCCGTGCGCCGACGACCGACGAACGCAGCTCGTGCCCGCCGCAGGTACGGCACTCGAACCGGCCCACGCCGCGCCCGCACCACCGGCAGGCAGGCTCGGCCCCACGCGCGGACAGCGCCACCGGGCCGCCGCAGTGGGCGCAGCGCACGGGTGTGCGACAGGTCTGACAGGCCAGCGAGGGCAGGTAGCCCCGCCTCGGCACCTGGACGAGCACGGGCCCGTGCTCCAGTGCCTCCTTGGCGGTGCGCCAGGCGACCGAGGGCAGGTGGGCGCTGGCGGCCGCGGCGTCGCGCTCCACCTCGTTGCCCTCGCCGGCCACGACGACCCGGGGCACCGCACCGCGGGGTGCCCGCCCCCCGACGGTGCGCAGGTCGGCACAGTCGACCAGCCGCTGCACGGCGGCCGTCCGGGTGAAACCCCCGCTCAGCACCGCGGCGCCCTCCACCGCGGCCCGCGTGAGCAGCACCTCGCGCACGTGCGGGTAGGGCGCCCGCGGCTCGTCGAGCAGGTCGTCCCCGTCGTCCCACCAGGCCACGAGCCCGAGCGACCTGACCGGCGCCCACACCGCAGCGCGCGTCCCCACCACCACGGACACGTGGCCGCGCAACACCTTCAGCCACGCGGTGTAGCGCGCCTGCGGACCCTGGTCGGCGGTGAGCCGCACGTGCCGACCCTTGCCGAGGACCTCGGTCAGGGCCGCGTCGACCCGGCGCACGTCGCGGTGGTCCGGCACCACGAGGATGCTGCCGCGGCCCCCGGCCAGCGTCGCCGCCGCCGCATCGGCCAGGGCCCGCGGCCAGTCCTCGTCCGGGGACCCGGCAGGCAGCGCGAGCCACGAGGCAGCCGGGGACTCGCCCGCGGCGAGCCTCGAGACGTAGGCCGGCCCCGCGGCATACCGGCTCCACGCGGGCCCGGCCCCCTCGACGGTGGGCAGGGGGTCGGCAACGGGCGGCTCGAGCGACAGCGCCTTCTCGGCCGTGGCGTGCCGCGGCGGGACGGCCAGCCGCAGCACGTCGCCGAGCGTGCCGGCGCAGCGTGCGGCCACCCGCTGCGCTGCCTCGAGCACCTCCGGCGTCAGCACGGACTCCGGCGACACGACCCGGCGCACCGGCGCCAGCCGTCCCTCGTGCTCAGCCGTCGCCGACCGCGCCACGACGAACCCGTCGAGGTCCTGCCCCGCAAAGCGCACCTTGACCCGAGCCCCCGGCACCGCCGTGTCGGCCATCGACTCGGGCACGAGGTACTCGAACGGCCGGTCCAGGTGGGCCAGGCCGGTGTCGACGACCACCGACGCCACCGGGTCGCTCGACGCGGCGGCAGCGGCGGACGAGGCGGACGCGCGCGCCCGACGAGCTTTGGGCAGGGTGGCGCGGATCAGCTCCAGCTGCTCACCGCCACCGCCCTCACTCATGGGGCGAACCTATGCGAGCCGTGCGACAGGGGCAGGGGTGGCTATCCCTTGACGGCCTTCTGCAGCTCCTCGACGCGGTCGGTGCGCTCCCACGTGAACGGGTTGGTGTAGCCGTCGACGTGGGTGCGACCGAAGTGGCCGTAGGCCGCGGTCGGCTTGTAGATGGGGCGCAGCAGGTCGAGCTGGTCGACGATCGCCGCCGGACGCAGGTCGAAGACCGAGGTGATCGCGGCCTGGATCTTCTCGATCGGCTCGGTCTCGGTGCCGAAGGTCTCGACGTAGAGGCCGACCGGCTGCGCCTTGCCGATGGCGTAGGCGACCTGGACCTCGCACCGACGGGCGAGCCCGGCGGCGACGATGTTCTTGGCGACCCAGCGCATCGCGTAGGCGGCCGAGCGGTCGACCTTCGACGGGTCCTTGCCGGAGAACGCGCCACCACCGTGACGGGCCATGCCGCCATAGGTGTCGACGATGATCTTGCGGCCGGTGAGCCCGGCGTCGCCCATGGGTCCGCCGATCTCGAAGCGTCCGGTCGGGTTGATGAGCGAGCGGTATGCCGTGGTGTCCAGCTCGGTGCCCTCGTCGGCGAGCTGCTCGAGGACGGGCTTGATGACGTGCTGCTCGATGTCGGGGGTCAGCAGGTCGTCGAGCGAGACGTCGGCGGCGTGCTGGGTCGACAGGACCACGGTGTCGAGCTTGACCGCCTTGTCGCCGTCGTAGCCGATGGTGACCTGGGTCTTGCCGTCGGGACGCAGGTAGGGCACCTCGTTGCTCTTGCGGACGGCGGTGAGCCGCTCGGAGAGCCGGTGCGCGAGGAAGATCGGCAGCGGCATCAGCTCGGCCGTGTCGTCGCAGGCGTACCCGAACATGAGGCCCTGGTCGCCGGCGCCCTGCTTGTCGAGCGGGTCGACGCCACCGGTGCGGTTCTCGTATGCCGTGTCGACGCCCTGGGCGATGTCCGGGCTCTGCTGCCCGATCGAGACCTCGACACCACACGAGGCTCCGTCGAAGCCCTTGGTGGAGGAGTCGTAGCCGATGCCGAGCACGGTGTCGCGCACGATCTTCGGGATCTCGACGTAGGCCTCGGTGGTCACCTCACCGGCGACGTGCACGAGACCGGTGGTCACCATCGTCTCGACGGCCACCCGGCTGCCGGGGTCCTGCTCGAGCATGGCGTCCAGGATCGAGTCGGAGATCTGGTCACAGATCTTGTCCGGGTGTCCCTCGGTGACGGACTCGGACGTGAACAGGCGTGCAGACACTCAGCAACTCCTTCAGGGACGGGACGTGAACGCGCGGGAGCGAACCCGGCGAGTCTATCCGCGACGGGCGGGTCAGCCGCACGGCATCCCACACTGCGGCGCGTCAGGGCGAGGTGCGCCCTGCGAGGTGCGCGTGGACCGCGGAGATCACGACCGACCCCTCCCCGACGGCGGAGGCCACCCGTTTGACCGACCCGGAGCGCACGTCGCCGACGGCGAACAGCCCGGGCATCGTGGTGGCGAACCCGTCGGTCGTCACGACGAAGCCGCGGTCGTCGAGCGCGACACCGGTGTCGCGCAGCCAGGCCGTGCCCGGCTCGGCGCCGATCATGAGGAACAGCCCCGCCGCGTCGATGTCCACGTCCCGGCCGCCCGCGTGGTCGCGCCACGTCAGCCGCGTCAGCCGCGCGGGGCCCTCGACCGCAGCGAGCTCGCACCGGGGATGCACCGTGATGCGGTCGTGGTTGAGCAGCCGCTGGGCCAGGTAGTCCGACATCGTCTCGGTCAGGTCGTCCCGGCGGATGAGCACGTGGACGTGGCTCGCGTGCTGGGCGAGGAACAGTGCGGCCTGCCCGGATGAGTTGGCCCCGCCCACCACGACGGCGGTGCGGTCGGCGACGACCGTGGCCTCCAGCTCACTCGCGGCGTAGTAGACGCCCCGGCCCTCGAGGTCGGCCAGGCCGGGGACCGGCAGGCGGCGGTACCGCGCGCCGCTGGCCACGATGACGGCGCACGCCTCGACATCGGTCTCGTCGTCGAGCGTGACGCGAAACAGACCGCCGGGAGCCTGGCGAATTGCGGTGACCGTTCGCGGAGACACCAGCTTGGCCCCGAACTTGACCGCCTGGAGCATGGCGGCCCGCCCCAGCTCGGCCCCGGAGATGCCACGCGGGAAGCCGAGGTAGTTCTCGATCCGCGTCGAGCTGCCGGCCTGTCCGCCGATGGCCACGTCCTCGACGACAACTGTCGACAGGCCCTCGGAGGCGCCGTAGACGGCTGCCGCCAGCCCGGCGGGTCCGGCCCCGACGACGACGAGGTCACACCGCGAGCCGTCGCCCAGCCCCCACAGGTCGATGCCGAGCGCGGTGGCGAGGTCGCGGGTCGACGGCGCCGTCAGGACCCGGCGCTCGCCGGTGACGACCGCGGTCCCCGTGTCCGGAAGGTCGGTGCTGCGGGCCAGGTCAGCCCACGCCCGGTCGTCCGTGCGCAGCACGGTGCGGTAGGGCAGCTGGTTGCGCTCGGCGAAGTCCTGCAACCGGTGCAGGTCTGCGTCGTCGTCGCCCGCGAGGACGAGTCCGCCCTCGCCGAGCCGCTTGAGCAGGCGCCGGCGGGCGTCGAACGCCGTCAGGAGCACGTCGCTCAGCTCGCCCGAGATGGCCATGAGCCGCTGCAGCTCGGGCACCCGGACCCGCAGCACCTCGGTGTCGGCCACGGCCATGCCGGGCAGGAACGCACGCTGGCCCATCAGCATGCCGAGCTCCCCCACGAAGTCGCCGGGCTCGACGAGGAAGACCACCCGGTCGTCGCGGCGGTCGAGCAGCATCACACCGCCACGGCGCACGTAGTAGAAGTCGTACGGCTCCCCCGCGTCGATCAGCAGCTCACCGGGCGCCGGGTGCAGGACCTCTCCGGCATCCTCCAGCAGCGCCATGGCCTGCGGGCTGAAGGTCGGCCACGCGAGGTCGTCGACGTCGTCCTGCCGCCGCGACGAGTGGTGGGTGCGCTCGTCGGGCTCGGGCAGAGCGGTCACAGGATTTCCTGGACGGCGTCCCACACCGCGGCCGCCACGGCCTGCTTGGACGCCGGGCCCACCTCGACCACGTGGCTGCTGCCCTGGCGCAGGATGTGGGCGGTGTTGTCGTCGGCGCCGAAGGTCTTGTCGGCTCCGACCTCGTTCACCACGAGCAGGTCGCTGCCCTTGCGCGCCAGCTTGTCGCGCCCGTGGTCGAGGACCGAGCCCTGGGCGTCACCGGTCTCGGCGGCGAACCCCACGATGACCGGGTTCGCCTCGTCACCGCGGTCGCGCACCAGGCCGGCGAGGATGTCGGGGTTGCGCACGAGCTCGATGGTGGGCGCGGCCTCGGGGTCACCGGCGTCGTGCGTCTTCTTGATCTTGGTGTCGACGTAGGTGGCGGGGCGGAAGTCGGCCACCGCGGCCGCCATCACGACCACGTCGGCGTCGCGGGCCGCGTCCGTCACCGCCGACTCCAGCTCCAGGGCCGTCTCCACCGGCACGACCTTGACACCGGTCGGTGCCGGGAGCGAGCTGTTGGCGGCAACCAGCACCACCTCGGCGCCGCGGGCGGCGGCCACCTCGGCGAGCGCGTAGCCCTGCTTGCCCGAGCTGCGGTTGCCGAGGAACCGCACCGGGTCCAGCGGCTCGCGGGTGCCACCGGCCGAGACCACGACGCGGCGACCGGCCAGCGGTAGGTCACCGGGGCCCGACGGCTGGGAGGTGCCGTGGGCGAGCAGCCGCTCGCACACGGCATACAGGTCCTCCGGCTCGGGCAACCGGCCGGGGCCGGTGTCGGCACCGGTGAGGCGCCCACTGGCCGGTGGGATGACGTGTATGCCGCGCTCGGTGAGCGTCTCGACGTTGGCCTGCGTCGCCGGGTGCTCCCACATCTCGGTGTGCATCGCCGGCGCCATCACGGTGGGACAGCGTGCGGTGAGGAGCACGTTGGTGAGCAGGTCACCCGCGAGGCCGTGGGCGGCTCGCGCGAGCAGGTCGGCCGTGGCGGGCGCGACCACCACGAGGTCGGCGGCCTTGCCGAGGCGCACGTGCGGCACCTCGTGGACCGACGTCCACACGTCGGTCTGCACCGGCTTGCCGGACAGCGCCTCCCACGTGGGGGCACCGACGAAGTGCAGCGCGGACTCGGTGGGCACGACCGTGACGTCGTGCCCCGACTCGGTGAAGAGGCGCAGCAGGGACGCGACCTTGTATGCCGCGATGCCGCCGCCGACACCCAGGACGATCCGCGCCATCGGGGACCTCCCGGGTCTCAGGCCTCGATCGGCTCGGAGGTGACCAGGCCCTCGTTGATCTCGCGCAGGGCGATCGACATGGGCTTCTCGTGCACCTGGCTGTCCACGAGCGGGCCGACGTACTCCAGCAGGCCCTCCTGCAGCTGGCTGTAGTACGCGTTGATCTGACGGGCGCGCTTGGCCGAGTAGATGACCAGGGCGTACTTGGAGTCGGCCTTGGTGAGGAGGTCGTCGATCGGCGGGTTGGTGATGCCGATGGGGTTCGCGACGGTTCCGGACACGGGTGTGCTCACAATCAGTTGTCAGTGGGTTCGCATCAAGTGTACGAGTTCTTCTGCCGCACGCCGAACGTCGTCGTTCACGATCGTCACGTCGAACTCCGCCTCGGCGGCCAGCTCGACCTTCGCGGTCTCCAGCCGGCGGGTGCGCTCCTCCTCGTCCTCGGTGCCGCGGCCGACGAGCCGGCGCACCAGCTCCTCCCAGCTGGGCGGCGCGAGGAACACGAAGAACGCCTCCGGCATGTTCTGCCGCACCTGCCGCGCGCCCTGCAGGTCGATCTCCAGCAGCGCCATGCGGTGCGCGGCGAGCGCCTCCTCGACGGGGCGGCGCGGCGTGCCGTAGTGGTTGCGTCCGTGGACCACGGCAGACTCGAGCAGCTCGCCGTCACGCTCCATGCGCGCGAACTCGCTGGTCGAGACGAAGTGGTAGTGGACACCGTCCACCTCACCGGGGCGCGGCGAACGCGTCGTCGCCGAGACGCTCAGCCACACCTCGGGGAAGTGCTCGCGGATGTAGGCCGACACCGTGCCCTTGCCGACAGCGGTGGGGCCGGCGAGGACGACGAGCCGGTGCGGTCCGTCGGTCCGGTCCTGCTCGGCGTGAGCCGGCTGGCTCACGCCTCGTCGAAGCGGGTGAGGAGCGCGGAGATCTGGTTGGCGCCGAGGCCGCGGACTCGCCGGCTCTCGGAGATGCCGACCTCTGCCATGATCTGGCGGGCGCGGACGCGGCCGACGCCGGGCATCGACTCGAGCAGCGCGGAGACCTTCATCTTGCCGACGACCTCGTTGGACTTGCCGTCCTCGATGACCTCACGCAGCGAACCCTGGGCGTACTTGAGGCGGTTCTTCACCGCGGCCCGTTCTCGACGGGCGACGGCGGCCTTTTCCAAGGCCGCGGCCCTCTGCTCCGGAGTCAGGGTAGGAAGTGCCACGGTAGAAACTCCTCTGCGGGCGCGCTGGTTGCACGGGTGCCATCCCTTGGACCCCATCGACTCTAGCAACCGCCGCCGCCGGATTCTCATCGAGGCCCGTCGGCACGAAACCGCAGGTCGTCAGGGTGCGGAGCTGGTGTCCTCGACATAGCGGCGCCCCTCGGCGGCGGCCCCGGCGACCGTGTCCACCCATCGCGGCGGCTGCTCGCCGATGCCGCGCCGCGACAGCGCCTCCACGAGCTGGGCCCGCACGGTGGCGACATCGCGACCGGCGCCACCGGCCACCACCTCGTCGATCGCCTCCTGGATCAGCTGTTGCCTGTCGTGGTGCGAGGCCGAGTCGGCCTCGTCCATCTCGGCGAGGTTGCGGTCCTCACCCTCGGTGCCCTCGTTCACTGGCTGGTTCATCGGCTCGCTCATGCGCATGCCTGCCTTTCCCTCGTGGTCCACCACACGGCATACCCCGTCGTGGTCCCGGTATGCCGGGTCCGCACCGGGCGTTGCCGGCCGCCGGTCAGTGGCCCCAGCCGTCGGGGATGAAGGACATGTCGGACTTGGGTCCGACGAGGGCCGACCAGGGCACCGTGAAGGTCACGAGCCCGGCCGCACCGGCGAAGACGCGGCGCTGGTCCACGGCCACGGCCAGACCCGCCTTGGTCGGCCACGCGCTGATCTCCTTGCGGGTCAACGTCTGCACCAACGTCTCGTTGACGAACGGGTTGCCGCTGCGCAGCGCGGCCCGGCGCAGCTCCTTCTCGAAGTCCCACCGCGGACCGCCGTCCTGCTGCATCTCGGCGAGCATGCCGTCGAGGGTGATCTCCTCGCCGGTGGTGTTGTCGAGGACGACCGCCCGGACGCTCGAGTCGCTGACTGCACCACCGAGCGAGGTCCGGTCCTGAAACCGGATCACGGTCAGCCCGGGCACGTTCACGGGCACCGTGGCGCGCTGCGTGAACTCCCCCGGTGCCGACGCACCCGTCGCCTGTGACTCCTCGTTGCTCGACCGCCACGTGTCGAACCGCTCGGACGCAGCGGTGTTCGCGAGCTCCTGCAGCCGGGAGACGCCCACCGCCGTGGCACACGCGGCCTTGACCGAGGTCGTCACCCGCTGCACGGTCGAGGCGCCGGCGACCTTCGGGCTGGTCGTGGTGAACCTGACAGTCATCGGCGCGGTGCACGCCGGGCTGGCCGGGGGCGATGACGTCGTGGGCCCAGCTGTCGTGGGCCCCGCTGTCGTGGGGGCTGTGGTCGTGGGGGCTGTGGTCGTGGGGGCTGTGGTCGAGGTGGTGGGCACGCTCGCGTTCGAGGTGGCGGAGCTGGCCGTCCCACCTGGTTCGCTCCCGCACCCCGCGAGCAGGAGGGCGCACGCCAGCGCCAACCCCGCGCCCAGCTGTGCGTGCCTGAGACCGACCCGTGGGTGGTTCTCAGGCACTCGAATCGTTGTTGTGCGCACCGCTCCCCCTCGCGTTGTCCGTGCTGTGTGCTGTCAGACGCCGCAGCAGTGAGGACGGTTGGTCAGCGCAGCAGGGCGGCCATCGTCTCGCTCACCGACCGCGCACGGTCACGCAGGGCGCTGACGTCGGGGCCAGCCGAGAGCACGTCGCGCGAGCTGGCGGGTAGGACGTTGGGCAGGGCGTCGCCGAACACCTGGCGCAGGTCCTCACTGGTGCCGCCCTGGGCACCGACCCCCGGGGCGAGCAGGGGTCCGCCCATCGCGGCCAGGTCCAGCCCGAGCTCCTGCACAGCGCTGCCCACGGTGGCGCCGACGACGAGGCCGACACTGCCGAGCTCACCGCGTTCGATCGCGGCGGCGTTCTCGGCGGCCGCGCTCGTCACCATCGACTCGGCCACGCTGACGTCCCGCAGCCGGGCGTGCTGCACCGTGCGCCCCTCGGGGTTCGACGTCAGCGCGAGCACGAAGACGCCGCGGCCGGTCTGGGCCGCGAGGTCGAGGGCGGGTCGCAGCGACTCGAACCCGAGGTAGGGACTCACCGTCACCGCGTCGCCGGCGGCGACGGCGTCCTTGCCGAGGAACGCCTCGGCATACGCAGCCATGGTGCTGCCGATGTCACCGCGCTTGGCGTCGACGACGACCTGCGTCCCGGCCTCCTGGAGCGTGCGAACGGCGTTCTCCAGCACCGCGATCCCGCGCGAGCCGAACACCTCGAAGAACGCGCTCTGGGGTTTGACCGCGGCGACCTGGCCGGCGAACGCCTCGACGCAGGTCTCGGTGAACTGCCGCAGGCCGTCCAGGTCGTAGCCCAGGCCCCACGACTCGACGAGTGCGCGGTGCGGGTCGATGCCTGCGCACAGCGGGCCGTGCTGGTCCATGGCGGCGCGCAACCGCTGCCCGAAGGTCACGTCGTGCGGTTCGTTCATGTCAGGCCATCCTCTCGTGGGCGATGCCGACCGCGTCCTTCAGGCAGTCGAACCCCTTGTCCTGCAACAGGTCCTGCAGCTCGCGTCCGACCCGCACGGGAGCCTGCGGGTCGTTGAACGTCGCCGTCCCAACCTGCACCGCGCTGGCGCCGGCCGCGACGAGCTCGAGGGCGTCACGACCGGTGCGCACTCCCCCGACTCCGATGATCGGCACGGTCGGCAACCGGCCTTCACGCATGGCGGCCCTGACCTGCCACACCGCGCGCACCGCGACCGGTCGCACCGCCGGGCCGGACAGCCCACCCGTGACCCCCGCCACCTGCGGCCGCAGCCGGTCGGTGTCGATCACCATGCCCAGCAGCGTGTTGATCATGGTGAGTCCGTCGGCCCCGGCCTTGACCGCGGCCTGGGCGATGCTGACGATGTCGGTCACGTCGGGTGTGAGCTTGGCGAAGATCGGGATGTTGCGCGGCAGCTGTTCGCGCACGAGCGCCACCACCTTGGCCGAGGCCATGGGGTCGCAGGCGAAGACGAGCCCGCGGTTGGCGACGTTGGGGCACGAGATGTTGACCTCGACGCCGACGACCGAACCGAAGCCGTCGGACTGCCGCAGCGTTGCCGCGACGTCGGCGAACTCACCGCTGGTGTTGCCGGCGATGGACACGAGGGTGCGCGCGCCGGCCTGGTGCAGCCAGGCCAGGTCCTTCTCGCAGAATGCCGTGATGCCTGGCCCCTGCAGGCCGATCGAGTTGAGCATGCCGGAGGGCGTCTCGGCCATCCGGGGAGTGCCGCGACCCGAGCGCGGGTCGGCCATCACCGACTTGGTGACGAAGGCCCCGAGCTCGCGGATGTCGAAGAACCGCGCCAGCTCTCGCCCGTTCGCGGCACATCCGGAGGCAGTCATCATCGGGCTGGGCAGACTCGCTCCGGCCAGGTCGACGGACATGTCCACGGTAGTCCCGTTCGCCATCAGTGGCCCCCCACGTTCGGTGCGCCGAGCGCATCGGCGGGCACGCGGCATACCCCGTCGTCAAAGGCGTCCCACCGCACGCGGTCGCCCCGGAAGACCGGGCCCTCGACGCAGGAACGGACCATCCGGGTGACGCCGTCGTTGCCCGTCACCGGCATGACACAGGTCATGCAGACGCCGACGCCGCAGGCCATCGACTCCTCGACCGCCACCTGGGCGACGGCACCGTGGGCGGTGGCCACGTCGGTGACCGACTTGAGCATCCCCATCGGGCCGCAGCCGTAGACCACCGCGGCACCCGTGCGCGTGATGACCTCGGGCAGCACGTCCGAGACCCAGCCGCGTGTGCCGGCGGACCCGTCGTCAGTGGTGACGCTGACACCGTCGGCGTGGCGGCGGGCCTCGACCACACCGAAGAGCTTGGACTCGGTGGCTGCGCCGAGCACGAGCTCGACGTGGCAGCCACGCTCGCGCAGCGCCTGCGCGAGCCAGAACAACGGCGCGCTGCCGTAGCCACCGCCGACGAGGACGCAGGGCACCGGCTCCTTCGGCAGCGGGAACGCGCGACCGAGCGGACCGACGATGTCGACCTCGTCGTGGGCGCGCAGACCGGACAGCCACTCGGTGCCCGGTCCGACCGGCGAGATGACCACGTCGACCGTCCCGCCGTAGGTGCCGGACGGGCTCACCTTGTGGATCGAGAAGCAGCGGCGCAGGAGGTTCGAGCTCGTCTCTCCCCCGACGGCGAGGGCGACGAACTGGCCGGGCTTCGCGTGCTCGGCCAGCCCGGGCGCGACGAAGGTGAGGTGGTGGTAGGCGCCGGCCCGGCGGGTCGCGATGAGCTCGCCGGTCACCTGCACGACGCCGCTCACGAGTGGGCCCCGTAGAGGTCCAGGTCGCGGGCGTGCGCCTGCAGCGGCTTGACGGTGTACTCGCCCTGCAGCTGCGCCTCGATGCCCTGGACGGCCGCGGCGAGCTCCTGGACGGTGGTGACGATCGGCTTGTCCATCGACGTCGTCGCGGCCCGGATGGCGTAGCCGTCGGCACGTGCGTTGGGGCCGCTCGGCGTGTTGACGACCATGGCGATCTCACCGGCGAGGATGAGGTCGACGATGGACTGCTCACCCTCGTCGCGCTCGCTCACCTTGTGGACTACCTCGGAGCTGATTCCGTTGCGGCGCAACACATCCGCGGTGCCAGTAGTGGCGACGATGGTGAACCCGAGGTCGGCCAGCCGCTTCACCGGGAAGATCATCGCGCGCTTGTCACGGTTGGCCACCGACACGAAGACCCGCCCCTCGCGCGGCAGACCGGAGCCGGCCGCGAGCATGCCCTTGGCGAACGCCGTGCCGAAGTCCTCGTCGATGCCCATGACCTCGCCGGTCGAGCGCATCTCCGGCCCGAGCAGGCTGTCGACGACCTGCCCGTCGCGGGTGCGGAACCGCTTGAACGGCAGCACTGCCTCCTTCACTGCGACGGGCGCGTGGCTCGGCATCGAGCCACCGTCACCGGTGGCCGGGAGCATGCCCTCCTCGCGCAGCTCCTTGATGCTGGCGCCGAGCATGACCCGGGCCGCGGCCTTGGCCACGGGCACGCCGGTCGCCTTGGCCACGAACGGCACCGTGCGCGACGCGCGCGGGTTGGCCTCGAGTACGTAGAGGACGTCCTGTGCGAGGGCGAACTGCACGTTCATCAGCCCGCGGACGCCGATGCCCTCGGCCAGCCGCAGCGTCGCCTCCCGTACCCGCTCGAGCTCGGCCACCCCGAGGGTGACCGGTGGCAGCGTGCAGGCCGAGTCGCCGGAGTGGATGCCGGCCTCCTCGATGTGCTCCATGATCCCGCCGAGGTACATCTGCGTGCCGTCGTAGAGCGCGTCGACGTCGATCTCGATCGCGTCGTCGAGGAACCGGTCGACCAGCACCGGGTGCTCGGGGCTCGCGACGGTCGCGCGCGTCACGTAGGCCGAGAGCGTCTCGTCGTCGTAGACGATCTCCATCCCGCGACCACCCAGGACATACGAGGGGCGCACCAGGACGGGATAGCCGATCTCGCGTGCGACCGCGACGGCTTCGCCTGCGCTGTATGCCGTCCCGTGCCGTGGCGCGGGCAGGTTCGCCTCCGCGAGCACGCGCCCGAAGGCGCCGCGGTCCTCGGCGAGGTCGATCGCCTCCGGGCTCGTGCCGACGATGGGGACGCCGGCGTCCTTGAGCGCCTGCGCGAGACCCAGCGGGGTCTGGCCACCCAGCTGGACGATGACTCCGGCGACCGGACCGGCCTGCTGCTCGGCGTGGACGACCTCGAGGACGTCCTCGAGGGTGAGCGGCTCGAAGTAGAGGCGGCTGCTGGTGTCGTAGTCGGTGGACACGGTCTCGGGGTTGCAGTTGACCATCACCGTGTCGTAGCCGGCGTCGCGCAGGGCGAAGCTGGCGTGGACGCAGGAGTAGTCGAACTCGACGCCCTGACCGATCCGGTTGGGGCCGCTGCCGAGGATGATGACCGCGGCGTTCTCGCGCGGCTCGACCTCGTTCTCCTCGTCGTAGGAGGAGTAGTGGTAGGGCGTCCGTGCGGCGAACTCGGCCGCGCACGTGTCGACCGTCTTGTAGACGGGGCGCACCCCGAGGGCGTGCCGCACCCCGCGGACGACGGCCTCCGGCATACCCCGCAGGGAGGCGAGCTGCGCGTCGCTGAAGCCGTGGCGCTTGGCCACCCGCAGCAGCTGCGGTGTCAGCTCGGTCGCGGAGGCGACCCGGTCGGCCACGGCGTTGATGAGCGCGATCTGGTCGAGGAACCACGGGTCGATGCCCGTCTCGTCGTGCACCTCCTCCACCGAGAGGCCACCGCGCATCGCCTGCTGCACGGTGACGATGCGGCCGTCGGTGGGCGTCTTGGCGGTGTGCAGGTAGGTGCGAGCCTGCTCCTCGCTCGGGGCCGGTCCGTCCCAGTGGAAGCTGCTGCCCTTGTGCTCGGTGGACCGCAGCGCCTTCTGCATGGCCTCGGTGAAGTTGCGACCGATCGCCATCGCCTCGCCGACGGACTTCATCGTCGTGGTCAGAGTCGGGTCAGCGGCCGGGAACTTCTCGAACGCGAACCGCGGCACCTTGACCACGACGTAGTCGAGGCTCGGCTCGAAGCTGGCGGGCGTCTCCTGGGTGATGTCGTTCGGCACCTCGTCGAGGGTGTATCCGATCGCCATCTTCGCGGCGATCTTGGCGATCGGGAACCCGGTGGCCTTGGACGCCAAGGCTGACGACCGCGAGACGCGCGGGTTCATCTCGATGACGATGATGCGGCCGTCCTCGGGGTTGACCGCGAACTGGATGTTGCAGCCGCCGGTGTCCACCCCGACCTCGCGGATGACCGCGATGCCGATGTCGCGCAGCCGCTGGTACTCGCGGTCGGTCAGCGTCAGGGCAGGCGCCACGGTGATCGAGTCGCCGGTGTGCACACCCATCGGGTCGAGGTTCTCGATCGAGCAGACCACCACGACGTTGTCGGCGTGGTCGCGCATGACCTCGAGCTCGTACTCCTTCCACCCGAGGATCGACTCCTCCAGGAGCACCTCGGTCGTCGGTGAGTACTGCAGACCCGCACCGGCGATGCGGCGCAGGTCGGCCTCGTCGTAGGCGAACCCGGATCCGAGTCCGCCCATGGTGAACGACGGCCGCACCACGACCGGGTAGCCGAGATCCTGTGCGGCAGCGACGCATTCGTCCATCGTGTGGCAGATGGCCGAGCGAGCCGACTCCCCACCCACGCGCTCCACGACGCCCTTGAACTTCTCGCGGTCCTCACCCAGCTGGATCGCCTCGACGTTGGCGCCGATGAGCGGGCAGTCGTACTTCTCGAGCACCCCGGCCTCGTGGAGGGCGATTGCACAGTTGAGCGCGGTCTGGCCGCCGAGGGTCGCCAAGACCGCATCCGGGCGCTCCTTGGCGATGATCGACTCGACCACCTCGGGGGTGATCGGCTCGACATAGGTCGCGTCGGCGAACTCGGGGTCGGTCATGATCGTCGCCGGGTTGGAGTTGACCAGGACGACCCGGATCCCCTCCTCGCGCAGCACCCGGCAGGCCTGCGTGCCCGAGTAGTCGAACTCGCACGCCTGCCCGATGACGATCGGCCCGGAGCCGATCACGAGGACGCTCTTGATGTCGTCGCGCTTAGGCATCAGACGCGAGATCCCTTCTCCTGCTTGGCCTTCATGAGCTCGATGAACCGATCAAAGAGGTATGCCGCGTCGTGCGGCCCTGCGGCCGCCTCCGGGTGGTACTGGACGGAGAAGGCCGTGAGGTCGCCTCCGTCTCCCCGCACCTCGAGCCCCTCGACGACGTCGTCGTTGAGGCACACGTGCGACACGCTGGCGGAACCGAAGTCGGTCTGCGTCTCCCCCTCCAGAGGCGCATCGACGGCGAACCCGTGGTTGTGGGCCGTCACCTCCACCTTGCGGGTGGTGCGGTCCATCACCGGCTGGTTGATGCCGCGGTGGCCGTACTTGAGCTTGTAGGTGCCGAAGCCGAGCGCGCGTCCCAGGAGCTGGTTGCCGAAGCAGATGCCGAAGAACGGGATACCCGCGCCCAGCACCTCCTGGAGCACCGCCACCTCCCGGTCGGCCGTCGCCGGGTCGCCGGGACCGTTGGAGAAGAACACGCCATCAGGCCCGCCCTCCCCGACGGTCCGGATGTCGTCGAGCGTCGCGGTGGCCGGCAGCACGTGCACTTCGATGCCGTGCTGCGCCATGAGGTTCGGCGTCATCGCCTTGATGCCGAGGTCGACGGCGGCGACCGTGAACCGCTTCTCCCCCACCGCCGGCACGACATACGCCTCGGCCGTGGAGACCTCTTCGGCCAGGGCGGCCCCCGTCATCGCCGGTGCGGCCCGCACCTCGGCGACGAGCTGGTCGACGGGAGCAGAAGCCTTGTCCCCGCTGAAGATCCCGACCCGCATCGCTCCCCGCTCACGCAGGTGACGCGTCAGGGCCCGCGTGTCGACACCGCTGATGCCGACGACCTCCCACTCGCGCAGATCGTCCTCCAGGGTCGCTTCGGACCGCCAGTTCGACGGGCGCAGCGCGGGGTCGCGCACGACGTAGCCCGCCACCCAGATGCGCTGTGACTCGTTGTCGTCGGTGTTGACCCCGGTGTTGCCGACGTGCGGTGCCGTCATGACGACCACCTGGCGGTGGTAGCTCGGGTCGGTGAGCGTCTCCTGGTAGCCGGTCATGCCGGTCGAGAACACCGCCTCACCGACCGTCGTGCCGACGGCCCCGTATGCCGTGCCGCCGAACGTGCGGCCGTCCTCCAGCACGAGGACAGCCGGCTCCCGGTCCAGGTCGGCCTCAACTTGTGCAGCCACGCTCACGGCGCCGTTTCTCCTTCTGTCTCAGTGGGTTTCGCATCGTGCGTCGACTGGTCGTCAGAGCTGTGCCACCACAGCGCGGACTCGATCCGGTCGACGTCGGCCTTGTAGCGGGGTAGGAAGCCCGTCTCGTAGAGGTCTCCCTCCTGCGTGCGCCACTGCAGGACGACGATGCGCTTGGCGCCGACGACCTTGCCGGCCATGCCCTTGTCACGGCGCGCCGAGACCAGCCTGGAGGCCGGGATCGTCACGGTCGACTCCCCCTGACGGTCGATCCGCACGAGACGCTCGGCGTCGCCGCGGGTGATCGTCAGGGTCGCCCTGGACCGGTTGCCCAGACCGCCGACCGTGACCCGTTCGAAGCGGTTCTCGGCGGTCGTGGTGCTCACGTACGTGCCTTCCGCCACGATGGTGGCGGGCCGTTCGTCGTGCAGCGAGGGCGCCGCGGTGGCGCCGTCCTCGGTGCGGTGGCGTTCGACGGCGATGGCCGCGGAGGCGTGCCGCCGACGCTTGCGCAACCACGCGGCATACAGCAGCGCGTAGATGAGGCCCAACGCGACGAGCATGACGCCCACGGCTTGCAGGCGCGTCACGCGAGGGCTCCCTTCTGCGCGGTGACGCGACCCCGCAACACCGTGGCGTGGACCGCTCCACGCAGGGTGCGGCCGTGCCAAGGGTTGTTGCGGGACAACGACATCGACGCGCTCCGGTCAATGGTGACCTCGGCCGTCGGGTCGACGAGCGTGAGGTTGGCAGGCGCGCCGACCTCGAGCGCCCGTCCGTGGTCCGCGAGCCCCGCGATGCGGGCCGGGTTGGTCGACATGACCCGCGCGACGCCGGGCCAGTCGAGGCCGCCGCCGCGCACCATCACGTCGGAGACCACCGACAGGGCCGTCTCCAGGCCGAGCATCCCGAACGCAGCATCGACGAAGGCGTGCTCCTTGTCGTGGCGGGCGTGCGGCGCGTGGTCGGTGGCGACCGCGTCGATGGTGCCGTCGGCCAGCGCCTCGCGCAGGGCGTCGACGTCGGACTGGGGGCGCAGGGGCGGGTTGACCTTGTAGACGGGGTCGTAGCCGGTGAGCAGGTCGGTGGTGAGGACGAGGTGGTGGGGCGTCACCTCGGCGGTGACGTCGATGCCCTGCGCCTTGGCCCAGCGCACGACCTCGACGGTCGCAGCGGTGGAGACGTGGGCGACGTGGACCCGCGACCCGGTGTGGCGAGCCAGCATGACGTCGCGCGCGACGATCGACTCCTCGGCCACACCCGGCCAGCCCGGCAGTCCGAGCCGTCCGGAAAGCTCGCCCTCGTGGGCGCAGGCCTGCGGCCCGGCGAGGTGGGGGTCCTGCGCGTGCTGGCTCACGACGCCGCCGAAGGCACGCACGTATTCCAGCGCCCGCCGCATCACCCGGGCGTCGTGCACGCACTTGCCGTCGTCGGAGAACACGCTGACCCCGGCGCGGGAGCGGTGCATGAGACCGAGCTCGGCGAGCTCGGCCCCCTCGAGCCCCTTGGTCACGGCACCGACCGGCACCACGTCGACCAGCCCCGCGGCGCGGCCCAGGTCGAGGATCCGCTCCGCCGCCTCCGCCGTGTCCGTCACCGGCGTCGTGTTGGCCATGGCGAGGACGGCGGTGTAGCCCCCGACCGCCGCAGCCGCCGAGCCGGACTCGATCGTCTCGGCGTCCTCACGGCCGGGTTCGCGCAGGTGGGTGTGCAGGTCGACCAGCCCCGGCAACGTCACGAGCCCGTCGGCATCGAGGACGTCGGCGCCCCGAGCACTCGAGATTGAGCCGACCTCGCGGATGACGCCGTCGGCCAGCAGCAGGTCCGCTGGTCCTGCTCCGGCCAGGTCGGCGCCCTTCACCAGCAGCGTGCTCATGACGCGACCTCCTCGCCGGACAACAGGTGGTAGAGCACCGACATCCTTACTGCCACACCGGCGCTCACCTGGTCGAGCACCAAGGACTGGGCGGCGTCGGCGGCGTCGGCGGCGATCTCGAGGCCGCGGTTCATCGGGCCGGGGTGACAGATCACGACGTCGGGGTTGGCGCGGATCAGCGCCTCGAGCCGGGGGCGGGTGAGGCCGTAACCGATGGTGTACTCGCGGGCCGTCGGGAAGAAGCCACCGCTCATCCGCTCGCGCTGCACCCGCAGCATCATCACGGCGTCGGCGGTCTGCAGGACTGCGTCGAGGTCGTGGCTGAGCTCGAACCCGTCGCCCTGCGCCCACGCCGTGATGCCGCTCGGCATCAGCGTCGGCGGCGCCACGAGGGTGACCTTCGCGCCGAGGGTGCGCAGCGTGATGAGGTTTGAGCGGACGACCCGCGAGTGGGTGAGGTCGCCGACGATGGCGACGTGGCGCCCGTCGAGGTCACCGAGCCGCTGCTGCATGGAGTAGGCGTCGAGCAGGGCCTGCGTCGGATGCTCGTGCATGCCATCGCCTGCGTTGACGACGTGTGCGTCGACCCACTGGGCCACCTGGTGCGCTGCACCGCTCGCGCTGTGCCGGATCACGAGGGCGTCGACGCCCATGGCCGCGATGGTCAGCACGGTGTCGCGCAGCGACTCACCCTTGGAGGTCGACGACCCCTTGGCCGAGACGTTGATGACGTCGGCCGACAGCCACTTGCCCGCGATCTCGAAGCTGCTGCGCGTGCGGGTCGAGTCCTCGAAGAACAGGTTGACGACGGTGCGTCCGCGCAGGGTCGGCAGCTTCTTGACCTCGCGGCTCTGCACCGTGTGCATCTCGGCGGCGGTGTCGAGGATGGCCCGGATCTGGTCGCGGTCGAGATCCGCGGACGAGAGCAGGTGTCGCTTGGTATGCCGCGTGGTCGCGGCGGCCGTCTCGAGCGTCAGGCTCATCGGGACTCACCTCCGGTGATGGTCACCTGGTCGTCGACGCCGTCGGGTTCGGTCAGGCGC
Organism: Actinomycetes bacterium; assembly: GCA_023420415.1. GTDB lineage: Bacteria > Actinomycetota > Actinomycetes > Actinomycetales > Dermatophilaceae > Pedococcus. The sequence goes on from JAEZWF010000015.1 coordinate 152,932, forward strand.
ACGCGGACCTTCTCGCTGCTCGATGTGGGCAGGTTCTTGCCGACGTGGTCGGCACGGATGGGCAGCTCGCGGTGGCCGCGGTCGACCAGGACGGCGAGCCGCACGATGCGGGGCCGGCCGAGGTCGGAGAGGGCGTCGAGCGCGGCGCGGACGGTGCGGCCGGAGTAGAGCACGTCGTCGACGAGCACGACGACCTTGTCGTCGATGCCGCACGGCGGGATGTCGGTGTGCATCGGGCTGCGGGTGGGCTGGCGGCGCAGGTCGTCGCGGTGCATCGTCACGTCGAGCGCGCCGACCGGCACCGGATGGCCCTCGACCTGCTCGACCAGTGAGGCAAGGCGGTGGGCCAGGGCGACCCCACGGGTCGGAATGCCAAGCAGGACAAGGTCGTGCGCGCCCTTATTGTGCTCGACGATCTCGTGGGCGATCCGCTTGAGGACCCGGGAGACGTCCGCGGCGCTCATCACGGTGCGGGCGGCGGCGTCGTCGGACGCCGGGGTCGCGGGAGCCGTCGGCTCGACCGCGGGTACTGCTGAGTCATGACGCATCAGCGCCGGACCTCCTTCCCTGCCTCACGGGACAGGTCGTTAAAGGATGTCGTGCGCTGACACTCTAGCCCGCGCCCCGGCCGCCGGACGAACCGACCCACCTACTGAGCACCGCGGCATACGAGACGCTGGGGTGGTCACGCCTCCCACGGGTTGGTGTCGAGGACGATCACGAGAAGTCCGGGATCCGGCGATCGCCGAAATCGTCGCGACGCGGGAGGTCGAGCTCGACGCCACCGGTGCGGCGACGGAACTCAGCCATTACCTCACCCAGGGACGGGCCCTCGCTCGTCGACTCCTCTGAGACCGCCTCCTCGAGGATGGCCCGCACCTCGGCCTCCATGGAGCGGCCGTTCTGCGCGGCCCGCACCTGCAACCGGTGCTGGGTCTCCTCGTCGAGCTGCCGAATCGTCAGAGTGCCCATCACTGCCACCTTCGACGTCAAGTGACAGCAATGCTAGCAGCGGGACAATCGCGCACTTTGGCACCGGTCGCGCGGCCCCACGTGCTCGACCGGTGCCGAACTGCGCGAACGTCAGCCGCACACCACCGCGGCGCTCAGGCCAGGGTCGGCTTGACCTCGATCAGCCGGCCGAGGAGTCCGTTGACGAACTTCGGGCTCTCGTCGGTCGACAGCGTCTTGGCGAGCTCGACCGCCTCGGCGACCGCGACACCCTCGGGCACGTCGTCGGCATACAGCACCTCGAACGCACCGAGCCGCAGGATCGCCCGGTCGACACTGGGCATCCGCTCCAGCGACCAGCCCTGCGAGTACGTCGTCAGCAGCTCGTTGATGTCGGTCCAGTGCGCGACGACGCCCTCGACGAGGTCGGCGGTGTACTGGTTGAGCGGCGCCTCGGTGACCGGCTTGGCGAGCCGCTCAGCCAGCAGGTCACGCGCGTTGACGCCGCGCTGCTCGGCCTCGAAGAGGAGGTCGACTGCGCGCTTGCGCGCCTTGGATCGGGCAGCCAACGGTCAGTTCACGCGGCCGAGGTAGGAACCGTCGCGGGTGTCGACCTTGACCTTGGTGCCCTGCTCGAGGAACAGCGGGACGTTGATGGTCGCGCCGGTCTCCAGCGTCGCGGGCTTGGTGCCGCCGGTGGAGCGGTCGCCCTGCAGGCCGGGCTCGGTGTAGGTGATCTCGAGGACGACCGAGGCGGGCAGCTCGACGTAGAGGACGGTGCCGTCGTGGCTGGCGACCTGGGCGTTCTGGCTCTCGAGCAGGTAGTCCGCGGCCTTGCCGACGGTGGCCTCGGGCACGTGGATCTGGTCGTAGGTCTGCGGGTCCATGAACACGAAGTCCGTGCCGTCCTTGTACAGGTACTGCATGTCACGGCGGTCGACGTTCGCGGTCTCGACCTTGACGCCGGCGTTGAAGGTCTTGTCGACGACCTTGCCCGAGAGCACGTTCTTGAGCTTGGTGCGGACGAACGCCGGGCCCTTGCCGGGCTTGACGTGCTGAAACTCCACGACGGACCACAGCTGGCCCTCGAGGTTGAGCACGAGGCCGTTCTTCAGGTCGTTGGTTGTCGCCACTAATCCGTCCTTCTTCGCTTCAGTCATGATCACCGACGGGTGATCGCAGTCGGCGGGCGCTCGTCCCGTGCCCGAGCGGTGGGCACACGGGAGCGCCACTGGGCAATTCTAACAAGCCCGGACCTCTGCTTCCATCCGAGCGGGCACCGGCTCAGCCGAGCTCGGTGGGCAGAGCCACCGTCGGTGAGGTCTCGCCGACCTCCTGATAGGCGGTGTGCAGGATCGAGGCATCGGGGATCTCGACGGTGCTCGGCTGACCGATATCGGTCAGCAGCACCATCCGCAGCATCGACCCGCGGGCCTTCTTGTCCCGCTTCATCGTCTCCAGCAGCTGCGGCCACACATCCGACCGGTAGCCGGTGGGCAGGCCGAGCTTGCCGAGCAGCCGACGGTGCAGGTCGACGGTCTCCTCGGGCAGGTTCTTGACCATGGCGGCCACCTCGGCGGCGAAGACCATGCCCACGGACACGGCGGCACCGTGGCGCCACTGGTAGCGCTCCTTGTGCTCGATCGCGTGGGCCAGCGTGTGCCCGTAGTTGAGGACCTCGCGGCGGCCGGATTCCTCGAAGTCCTCGGACACGACTTCGGCCTTGACTCGGATGGAGCGTTCGATGAGTTCTCTGAGCACGGGGCCGTCGACGGCGCCGATCTCGTCCTTCGTATGGGCGGCGACGAGATCGAGGATGGCGGAATCGGCGATGAAACCGGTCTTGACGACCTCGGCGAGGCCGGTGAAGAGTTCGTGCTCCGGCAGGGTGCCCAGCGTGTCGAGGTCGACGAGGACCCCGGCCGGGGCGTGGAAGGAACCGACGAGGTTCTTGCCTTCGGCGGTGTTGATGCCGGTCTTGCCGCCGACGGCGGCATCGACCATACCCAGGACGGTGGTGGGGATGTGGACGACCCTGATCCCGCGCAGCCAGGTGGCGGCGACGAAGCCGCCGAGGTCGCTCACGGCTCCCCCGCCGACGGTCACGATGGCATCGGTGCGGGTGAAGTCGGACTGTCCGAGCACCTGCCAGCAGAAGGCCGCGACCTGGACGTGCTTGGCCTCCTCCGCGTCGGGGATCTCAGCGGCCACGGCGTCGAGCCCGGCTGCCGAGAGGTCGTCCCGGACAGTCTCACCGGTCGTGCGCAGGGCGCGGGGGTGGATGACGAGCACCTTCTCGACGCGGTTGCCCAGCAGTGCGGGCAGTTCGCCCAGCAGTCCGTGCCCGACGAGGACCGGGTAGGTCCCTCCGGCGTCGACATTGATGCGTGTGAAGCTCATTCGTCCGTCTTCCTGATCGTTCGTAGTCTCATCGGCCACCCTAGTCCTGTGGGGTCCGCGGTCGCCACACGCCCATGCTCGGTGGACCGGCCGGTCTCATCGCCCACGCTCGGTGCCGCCCTCGTCGAGGTGGGCGTACTTCGCGTACTCCTCGGCCCTCTGCAGACCGGTGAGGACGTCGACGACGCGGTTGACCACCGTCGACGGCGGAGAGTTCGAGGCCTGCACGCGGAAGGTCGCGACCTGTTCGTACAGGGGTTCGCGCTCGGCGACGAGCGCCTGCCAGTTCTCCACCGCGGTGCCGGCCCCGCGCAGCAGCGGCCGGTGCGGAGCGTTGATCCGCTGCCTGACGGTCTCGACGTCGATGTCGATGTGCACGACCTTGATCGCCGGGTGCTTGAGCTGGGCTCGGGTGCCGGGATTGAGGATCGCTCCCCCGCCCAGGGACACGATCCCCGGTCGGTCGAGCAGGCGCCGCAGCGCCTTGCGCACGACTTCGCGTTCGATGCGTCGGAAATAGTCCTCACCGCGTTCGACGAAGATCTCCGCGATCACACCGTACTGTTCGACGATGGTGGCATCGGTGTCGATCAGCGGCACCCCGAGGCGGTCGGCCAGCAGCCGCCCGATCGTGGACTTCCCGGCCGCGGGCGGGCCGGAGAGCACGATGCGCGAGAGCGCGGCGGGGACCGGTTCCAGCGGCGGAACCGGTTTCGGGATCGGGGTCTGGTTCATGGTCCGATGCGGAGGTTCTCCGGAACGGCCGCGACATAGGCGTCCAGGTTCCGTTTCGTCTCGGCCACGGAATCGCCGCCGAACTTCTCGACCACGGCTTCGGCGAGGACGAGGGAGACCATCGCCTCGGCGACGACGCCGGCGGCCGGGACCGCGCACACGTCGGAGCGCTGGTGGTTGGCCTTCGCGGCCTCCCCGGTGCTCACGTCGACGGTGGACAGGGCACGCGGGACCGTGGCGATGGGCTTCATCCCTGCCCGCACCCGCAGCGGTCCGCCGGTGGACATTCCGCCCTCGGTTCCGCCGGCGCGGTTGCTCGTGCGTCGGAATCCGTCGGGGCCGACGTCGAGTTCGTC
>JAEZWF010000013.1 GCA_023420415.1 Actinomycetes bacterium
AGGAGTGCGGCAGCGAGTGTCGCTGCCAGCGCGCGCAGACGTGACATGGGTCCCCCAGGGTGCGGATGGTGAGCGCACTCTAGGGGTCAGCCGGCTGCTCCCACCGCCGAATCCGAAGAACCCGACCGAACGGTCAGTGCCAGCGCTGCTCGTCGACCCCGCCGGGGATGTCGGCGTCGGGGTCGTAGGGGGTTCGCGTGAACCGGAACGAGCCGATGTCGAGGTGGCTGACCTCACCGTCGGCCGAGCGCACCACGGCCAGCGGCTCGTTCTCGTGGTAGCCGTCGAGCCCCACCCAGCCGTCGCCCTCCGGCCGGAACCGTGACCCGCGCGCCGTGCCCGGCTCACCGAGGACCAGGTGCCCCTCAGGCCCCAACCGCAGCCGGTATGCCGTGGTGCCCCAGTACCAGTCCCCCACGAGTTCCAGCGTCGTCGCCTGCGCCGGGTCCGGGACCCATGGCTCGGGCCGCACCGGCTCGTGCTCACGCAGGATGGTGAGCAGCTCGGAGGAGAGGTGGGCCGACATGCCGGAGGTCGCGTTGGCGAAGACCACAACGCCGTCGCCGGTCTCACGGTCCACCCGCAGGCCGGCGAGGAAGCCGGGCATGGAGCCGCCGTGCCCGGCGAACCGACGCCCCTCGAGGTTCCACACCTGCCAGCCGAGTCCGTGGGCAGCGGTCCACGCCTGGCCGGGACTGTCGTTCACCGCGATCGGCAGGAGCATCTCGTCGAGCGTCTCCGGAGCCAGCAAGCCCTCGGTCCGACCGGCCAGGAACGCAGCCCACCGCGCAAGGTCCTCGACCGTGGACCACAGCTGCCCCGCCGGCGCCATCGACACAGCGTCGTGCTCGGGCTCGACGTGGAGCAGGTCGGCGAGCGGGTGCACGCCCCACCCTGCCGCAGCAGGCGCCACGGGTCGCGGCGTCGTGCGCGACATGCCAAGCGGCACAAGGAGACTCGTCCGCACGGCCTCGTGCCACGGCACACCGCGCAGCCGCGCCACGATCTCGCCCAGCACGGCATACCCCACGTTGGAGTAGTGGAAGCGCGCCCCGGGACGGAAGCGCAGCTGCGGCCTGCTTCCGAGCAGACTCGCCCAGTCGCCGCCCTCGACCCGCTCCCACCACGGCCCCGACGTCTCGGCCGGCAGGCCGGAGGTGTGCGAAAGCAGCTGGGCCACAGTCGATTCCGCGAATGACGAGTCCGTTGCGTCCGGCAGCACCGACCGCACAGGGTCGCCCAGGGCGAAGGCGCCCTCGTCACGCAGCCGCATCACCTCCACGGCTACGAACGTCTTGGTGATCGAGCCGATCCGGTACTGCGTGTCGGCACTCACCACTTCACCGTCGGCCCGCCCGGTCGTGGCGCCGACCGCGTCGGACCACACCAGGCCACCGCCACGCACCAACCCGGCGGCGACGGACGGAAGTCGTTGCCCTGCTTGCTCCTTCGCCAGCCGAAGACCCAGCCGGTCCACCACGTCCGGGCGCAGCGGCATACGGCTCAGGCCTTCTTGGCCGCGCTCTTGGTGGCCTTCTTCGCCGCCGACTTCGCGGTCTTCTTGGCCGTCTTCTTCGCGGTCTTCTTGGCGGCCCGCTTGCGGGTGGTCGGACCCTTGGCGCGCTTCTCGGCCAGGAGCTCGGCACCGCGCTCCGGCGTGATCGACTCGGGGTCGTCGGCCTTGCGCAGGGTCGCGTTGACCTCACCGTCGGTGACGTAGGGACCGAAGCGACCGTCCTTGACCAGCATGGGCTTTCCGCTCACGGGGTCGGGGCCGAGCTCCTTGAGCGGCGCCGCGGCGGCACGACCACGCTGCTTGGGCTGGGCGTAGATCGCCTGCGCTTCCTCCAGCGTGATGTCGAAGAGCTGCTGCTCGGTCTGCAGGGAGCGGCTGTCGGTGCCCTTCTTGAGGTAGGGGCCGTACCGACCGTTCTGGGCGGTGATGTCGACAGAGGTGCCGTCCTCCTCGGTCACGGTGCCGACGACGCGCGGCAGGCTGAGCAGCTTGAGCGCAGTGTCGAGCTCGATCGTGGCGAGGTCCATGTCCTTGAACAGGCTCGCGGTCTTCGGCTTGACCTTGTTCTTGCCACGCGACTTCGTCGCACCGGACGTCTCCGCGGTGTTCTCGGGGAGCACCTCGGTGACGTAGGGCCCGTAGCGACCGGCCTTGGCGACCACGTCGCGACCCGTGGCTGGGTCCTGACCGAGGACGCGACCGTCGTCAGCCGACTGGGCCAGCAGCTCACGCGCCTTCTCCGGCGTCATCTCGTCGGGCGCGATGTCGTCGTTGATGGTGGCGCGACGCGGGGTGTCGCCCGCGCCCTCCTTCACCTCGCCGGTGATCTCTCCGGTGGCCGGGTCGACGCCCTGAGGCACCGTCTCCTCGACGTAGGGGCCGTAGCGACCGACCCGGACGACGACGCCGTCGCCGATCGGGATGGTCGAGATCTCACGGGCATCGATCTCGCCGAGGTCGTCGACGAGCTCCTTGAGGCCCTGCCCGCCGGCGGGCAGCCCGTCGCCGAAGTAGAACCGCTTGAGCCACTGCGCGCGGTGCTCGTCACCATTGGCGATGCGGTCGAGGTCCTCCTCCATGGAGGCGGTGAAGTCGTAGTCGACGAGCTCGGTGAAGTGCTCCTCGAGCAGGCGGGTGACGGCAAACGCCAGCCACGTCGGGATCAGGGCCGAGCCGCGCGGGTTGACGTAGCCGCGGTCCTGGATCGTGCCGACCGTGCTCGCGTAGGTCGACGGCCGTCCGATTCCCTTCTCCTCCATGGCCTTCACGAGAGTCGCCTCCGTGTAACGCGGCGGCGGGCTCGTCTCGTGACCGTCGGGGTCGGCGCGCACGACGGTGAGGTCGACACCCTCACTCAGCCGCGGGAGCCGGCGCTCCTGGTCGCTGTCGGAGGCGTTGCGGGTCTCGTCGCGTCCCTCCTCGTATGCCGCGAGGAAGCCGCGGAACGTGATGACCGTGCCGGATGCGCTGAACTCGACCCCGCGGGTGTCGCGCAGCTGGCCGGCCAGCTTCACCGTCGCGGTGGAGCCGCGGGCATCCGCCATCTGCGAGGCGACGGTGCGCTTCCAGATCAGCTCGTAGAGGGCGTACTCGTCGCCGCGCAGCTCACCGGCGACCTGCGCCGGCGTGCGGAACCGGTCACCCGAGGGACGGATCGCCTCGTGCGCCTCCTGGGCGTTCTTGACCTTCTTCTCGTAGCGGCGCGGCGCGTCCGGCACGTACTCGGCGCCGTAGAGGTCACGCGCCTGCTGCCGGGCGGCGGTGAGCGCATCCTCCGACAGCGTCGTGCTGTCGGTGCGCATGTAGGTGATGTAGCCGTTCTCGTAGAGGCGCTGCGCGACCCGCATGGCGTTCTTGCTCGACAGCCGCAGCTTGCGCGAGGCCTCCTGCTGCAGGGTGCTCGTCGTGAAGGGCGCGCTCGGTCGCCGCGTGTACGGCTTCTCCTGCATGCCGCTGACCGCCATCGCGGCCTCACGGACCTGCTCGGCGATGGACTCGGCGGCCGCCTGGTCGAGGTGGGCGACCTCGGTGGACTTCAACCGGCCGTCGTCACCGAAGTCACGACCGCTGGCCACCCGGCGGCCGTCGACCGCGGTGAGCCGGGCCGTGAACAGGTTGGCCTCGCTGTCCGGGGTGAAGTCACCCTCGACGTCCCAGTGCGAGGCGCGCACGAACGCCATCCGCTCGCGCTCGCGCTCCACGACCATGCGCGTCGCGACCGACTGGACGCGCCCGGCGGACAGCCCCGCCTTGACCTTGCGCCACAGCACCGGGCTGACCTCGTAGCCGTAGAGCCGGTCGAGGATGCGCCGGGTCTCCTGCGCGTCGACGAGCTCCATGTCGATGTCACGGGTCTGGTTGACCGCCCGCTGGATCGCCTCGCGGGTGATCTCGTGGAACACCATCCGCTTGACCGGCACCTTGGGCTGCAGGACCTCCTTGAGGTGCCAGGCGATCGCCTCGCCCTCGCGGTCCTCATCCGTCGCGAGGTAGAGCTCGTCGGCAGACTTCAGCGCACGCTTGAGCTCGCTGACCTTCTTCTTCTTGTCGGCGTCGACGATGTAGTAGGCCTCGAAGTCCTTGTCGACGTCGACGCCGAAGCGCCCGAACGGGCCCTTCTTGATGTCGGCCGGCATCTCCGACGGCGTCGGGATGTCGCGGATGTGCCCGACCGAGGCCTCGACCTCGTAGTCGCTGCCGAGGTATCCCCCGATGGTCTTGGCCTTCGCCGGCGACTCGACGATGACCAGCTTGCGCCCCGTGCTCACTATGCAACCTCGGATTTCTGATCCCATGTGCAGCGGATTCGTCGCTGCGCGGACATGGCAACGCCACAGACGGTAACCCAAGGCGTCAAGTGCGGCGCCATGGGGAGCCGGCCACGCGGCATACCCAATCTTGTTGAAGGTTCAACTCACAAGCGCGTAGCCTTCTTCCATGACGGCGACCGACGACCGGCAACCGGTGCTCTACCTCAGCCACGGCGCGCCGCCGCTCGCCGACGACCCGGTGTGGACCGCCCAGCTCGCCGACTGGTCGAGCCGCTTCGGCAAGCCCCGCACCGTCCTCATGGTCTCCGCCCACTGGGAGGAGGCGCCGCTGTCGCTGTCGGCCACCTCGGGGAACGTGCCGCTCGTCTATGACTTCTGGGGCTTCCCGCAGCGCTACTACGACGTGACGTATGCCGCCCCGGGGGCGCCCGAGCTCGCCGCCTCGGTCGAGCGGCTGGTCACCACCGGTGAGACGCCGGTGCACCGCGATGAGACGCGCGGCCTCGACCACGGTGCCTACGTGCCGCTCGTCGAGATGTACCCCGACGCGGACGTGCCCGTGCTGCAGATGTCCATGCCGACCCTGGACCCGCGGACCCTGTTCGACCTCGGCCGGCGACTGGCGCCACTGCGCGACGAGGGCACGCTCATCGTCGGGTCGGGCTTCACGACCCACAACCTGCGCTGGTTCAACCCCTCGGCAGGGCCGGATGAGGAACCGCCGTCGGCTTCGAGCGAGTTCGACCAGTGGGCGGCAGAAGCCTTGCAGCGCAAGGACATCGACGCGATCCTCGACTTCGAGCACAAGGCACCCGCCGCGCACGAGGCCCACCCGCGCACGGAGCACTGGGCTCCGCTGTACGTCAGCCTCGGCGCGGCCCACGAGTCCGGGTCGCTCGACAACGAGTCGGTGATCGACGGCTTCTGGTACGGCCTCAGCAAGCGCTCCTGGCAGTTCGCCTGAAGCCGCCGATCCCGACCCGCCGGCTCAGAGCTTGGACTTGACCTTGTCGAGCGTCGCCTCGATCTTGTCCTTGCGCTCCTCGCGGCGCTGCTCGCGGTACTCCTTGCGCGCCTCCTTGGCCTCGGTCGCCGCCACGTCCTCGGCCGCGTGCAGGTCGTTGACGAGGTCGTAGGCCGACCAGCGCTCGAGCGTCCCGCCGGAGTCGGCGACCTGCTGGTCGAGCACCGAGGTGTCCTTCTCGTCGACGTGGGCGATGACGGCTGTCTGCCCGGGCTCGATCTGCTCGGAGATCATGTCGAGCACGCCCGCGGCGTCGGACTCGCGGTCGGCGTCGTCGACCGACCCGGCGAGCGCGCCGGTGGCCCAACCCATGAGCAGTCCGACGGGGCCGGCCAGGGCACCGACGGCCATCCCGATGAGGCTGCCCGAGAGCACTCCGGAGCCCCCTTCGCGCCCGGTGCCGTCATCGAGCGTGAGCTGCCCTGACTCGTCGCGCGCGATGACCGCCGCCGACTCGACCTCGAGCCCCTTGTCGTCGTAGGCGAGGTCGCGCAGCTTGCTGACCTCTTCGTAGCACTTGCTGGGGTTCTCGTCGTACCTGATGAGGACCACGTTGTCCGTCATGACATTCCCTCCCGGCTGGTGCGTGACCGCCCCGGTGACGGCCCCCGCCCACTTCACGGTGGCGCGATTGCGGCCAGTCGGCAACCGGACCGGGGTCCCCCAGGGTGAACGGTCAGTGAACGCCGGTCAGTGGACGCCGGTCAGTGTGCGCCCGGTCGGCGGCTGGGGCCCGGTCGCGTGGGGTCGTCCTCGACGAGGTCGACCTGCTCGGGCACCACGATGGGCCGCAGCCGGGCCCAGCCGATGAAGACGGCCGCCACCACGACGAGCACGATGCCAGCCCACAGGTTGGCGTTGACGCCGCCGGTCTTCTCGGTCTCCGGGTCGGCGAACAGCCCCATCGCCAGGATGATGACGCCGAAGATGCCGAGCAGCATCCCGATGAAGTTGCGGATGTCAAAGGCACCGGCGGTATGCCGCGTGGTCCGGTCGTCGTCGGGGTCCGGGGCCTCGGTGGGTGCGTCGTGGGTCGAGGACATGTGTCAGCTCCTTGTCAGAACAGCGCGTTGAGGACGATGACCATGCCGAGGGCGACACCGGCCAGGGGGACGGTGCGGCGGTACCACGGCAAGCTGGCCTCGAGCGGGTCGGTGCGGTCGGCCTTGGGCGTCTCGGAGTAGACCAGCCCCTTGAGCTCGCTCGCCGGTTTCGGCTCGGTCACCATCGTCACCAGGACGCTCACGACGATGTCGACGACGAAGGCCGCGCTCGCCGAGATGAAGGCCGCACCCTGGCCGTCGATCGGGATGACGTGCAGGCTGTAGCCGAACGAGCCTGCCTCACTGAGGACGCTCACGACCACGGCCGCCACGGTGCCGCTGACGAGACCGGCCCAGCCCGCGGTCGGTGTCATCCGCTTCCAGAACATGCCGAGGATGAACGTGGCGAACAACGGGGCGTTGAAGTAGCCGAACAGCGCCTGCAGGTAGTCCATCAGGTTGTCGAACTGACTGGCGATGGAGGCGGTGAAGATGGCGATGACCGTTGCGCCGACCGTGGCGAGCCGGCCGATCCGCAGGTAGTAGTCGTCGGTGTGGTTCTTGCGGATGTAGCGCTGCCACAGGTCGTAGCTGAACACGGTGTTGAAGGCGGAGATGTTGGCCGCCATGCCGGCCATGAACGCCGCGAGCAGACCGGTGATGGCCAACCCCAGCAGGCCGTTCGGCAGCACGTCACGCATGAGCAGCAACAACGTGTCGTTGTAGGTCACGCCCTCACCCGAGGAACCACCCGGCACGGTCTCTCCCCGCTTGACCGCCGCGATCTCCGCCACCAGCACCGCGGCGATCATGCCGGGGATGATCGTGATGAACGGGATGAACATCTTGGGGAAGGCGCCGATGATCGGGGTCTTGCGCGCCGCGGAGATCGAGTTCGAGGCCATGGCCCGCTGGACCTCGACGAAGTTCGTCGTCCAGTAGCCGAAGGACAGCACGAACCCGAGGCCGAACACGATGCCGACCACCGACCAGAACGGGTTGTCGAAGCCGGACAGCGCCTGCCCAGGCCACGACTCGAGCTGCTGGTCCACCGGCGTGACGACCTGGCCCTTGTCGATCTGCGGCTGGACCTTGTCCATGAACCCGTCCCAGCCGCCGAGCCGGTGCAGGCCGATCAGCGTCAGCGGCAGCAGCGAGGCGACGATGACGAAGAACTGGAGCACCTCGTTGTAGATCGCCGCCGACAGCCCACCCAAGGTGATGTAGGACAGCACGATCGCGGCCGCGACCACCAGTGCCACCCAGAGCGGCCAGCCGAGCAGTGCGTGCACGATCGAACCGAGCAGGAACAGGTTGACTCCGGCGATGAGCAGCTGGGCCAAGGCGAACGAGATCGCGTTGACGAGGTGGGCGCCCGTGCCGAAGCGGCGGAGCATGAACTCCGGCACCGAGCGCACCTTCGAGCCGTAGTAGAACGGCATCATCACGACACCGAGGAACAGCATCGCGGGGATCGCGCCGACCCAGAAGTAGTGCACCGTGGGCAGCCCGATCTGAGCGCCGGTCGCGGACATGCCCATGATCTCGACCGCGCCGAGGTTCGCCGAGATGAACGCCAGACCCGTGACCCACGCAGGCAGTGACCGTCCGGAGAGGAAGAAGTCGATCGAGTCGGACACGGCGCGCCGGGCGAGGAACCCGATGCCCAGCACGAAGACGAAGTAGATCGCCAGGATGAGGTAGTCGACGGCCCCGGCATCGATGAGCGTGTCCTGAGCTGGGACGAGCACGGGTGCGGCTGCAAGGGACATCGGCGGCTCCTCGATCGGGACGGGCGCGCGTCGCGTGCGCCACCAGCCAACCTAGGACGTATGCCGCGTTTCAGCATCCGCGCGTGCCGCCCGGTCGGGCGCGTGGCCAGTTTCGGTTGGACACGGGTGCCGGAGCGGCGGAGTGTGGGCACATCCACCCGAGCCGGGGCAAACCGGCATACCTGATGTCCGCACCGCAGGTCTCCCCCGGCGCACCACGCAAGGAGGAGAACCATGCACGTCCCGCGACCCACCACCCGCCTGGTGGCCCTGGCCGCCGTCGCCGCGGTGATCGGCACCAGCGCCGCGGCCAGCACCACCGCCGTGTCCGACGAACCGGACACGTCCCTGCGCAAGGCGCTGCAGGCTGCGCCCGCCGACCTGAAGACCCCCTTCGAGAAGAGCAACGGCGCGAGGTGGACGACCGTGCCTGAGTCGCAACGCTTCTGGCGCGACCTCGACGCGAGCAGTGACCGGGTGCGTGTCACCCGCGTCGGCTCGTCGGTGCAGGGGCGCCCGCTGCAGCTCGTGCAGGTCGGCAACCCCGCGCCCAAGAGCGTCGCGGAGGCCAAGAAGGGTTCGGTCCTGATGTACACCTGCTCGGTCCACGGCAACGAGAACTCGGGCCGCGAGGCGTGCATGCAGCTCGCGCGTGACATGGCCACCACGACCGACCCGGCCTGGACCCGGCTGCTGCGCAACACGACGGTGCTCTTCATCAACCTCAACCCCGACGGCTGGGTCGCGAACACCCGCGGAAATGCCGACGGTCTCGACGTCAACCGCGACTACATGGCGCTGAAGTCACCCGAGGCCCGTGCGGTCGTCAAGGTCATGCGTGACTGGAAGCCGGACGTCCTCAACGACCTGCACGAGTACGGCCCCAACAAGTACTACAAGACCGACCTGCTTCAGCTGTGGCCGCGAAACCGCCAGTCCGACAAGACAATTCACGACCTTGCCAAGACCATGAGCGAGGACTACGCGGCGGCGCAGGTGGAGGCGCTGGGCTACACCTCCGGCGAGTACGGCCTCTACGTCAAGGACGGCGAGCAGTTCCTCCAGGTCGCCGGTGACGGGCAGGCACGCATCCTGCGCAACTACGCGGGGCTGCAGCACGTCGTCGGCATGCTGAGCGAGACCGCCGACGAGCCGCTCAACGCCGCCGAGGAAGCCGACCCGGCCCTGCTCAACCGCCGTCGCGTGGAGGTCAACTACACCAGCGCCGTCGGCAGCGCACAGATGGTGGTCGAGAACCGTGACACCCTCATCCGCGAGACCGCGGCCGCGGCACAGCGGGTGACGCAGGAGGGCGCCGAGCGCTCGGGCGTCGTCTACTTCGGCGGGCAGGACAACATGATCCCGACCTCGTCGTCGCAGGTGGAACCCGAGCCGATGTGCGGCTACCAGCTCACTGCCGCGCAGCGCGACGAGTTCGCCCCGGTGATGCGACTGCACGGGATCACCTTCAAGCGCAACGCATCCGGCGCCTACGTCACCATGGCGCAGGAGGACCAGCCGCTCATCCCGCTGCTGTTCGACAAGCGTTCGGAGTACCGCCTCACCGAGGCGACTCCTGTCGAGACCTGCTGAGGCACAAGGAGACTCACGCCCGGGTATGCCGCGTGGCCAGCTCGGCCACGCGGCATACCCGGCGCTTGGGTCAGCTCCCGGCGGTCGCCATCTCGGGCGCCGGCGCCTCACCGGTGTCGACGTCGACCGCCGCACCGCGGAACTGCGCCTTGTAGAGCTCGGCGTAGGCACCGTCGCGGGCCAGCAGCTCCTCGTGCGAACCCTGCTCGACGATCGAGCCGTCGCGCATCACCAGGATGACGTCGGCGTCGCGGATCGTCGAGAGCCGGTGCGCGATGACGAAGCTCGTCCGGTCCTGCCGCAGCGCCGACATCGCCTGCTGCACCAGCAGCTCCGTGCGCGTGTCGACCGACGACGTGGCCTCGTCGAGGATGAGCAGCGCCGGGTCGGACAGGAACGCCCGGGCGATGGTGATGAGCTGCTTCTCGCCGGCACTGATGTTGCCGCCCTCGGCGTCCAGCTTGGTGTCGTAGCCGTCGGGCAGGGAGTGCACGAACCGGTCGACGTAGGTCGCCTGGGCCGCCTCGAGGACCTGCTCGTCCGTCGCGTCGGGGTTGCCGTAGGCGATGTTCTCGCGGATCGTCCCGCCGAACAGCCACGTGTCCTGCAGCACCATGCCCGTCTGCCTGCGCAGCTCGTCGCGCGTCAGGTCGCGGGTGTCCACGCCGTCGAGCGTGATGCGGCCCGCGTCGATCTCGTAGAACCGCATGAGCAGGTTCACCAGCGTCGTCTTGCCCGCACCCGTGGGACCGACG
>JAEZWF010000046.1 GCA_023420415.1 Actinomycetes bacterium
CCCCCCCCCCCCCCCCCCCCCCCCCGTGCCCGGCGGCACGCTGATGCCGTCAGCCAGCTCCCCTCCACCCACGAAGGACTGAGAACCCATGAAGCTCACCGGATTCGTCATCGACGGCGAACGGCACATCGGCAGCATCGACGGCGACACCATCCGTGACCTGGGCACCGCACGCGAGTTCTACGCGGACGTCGCCGCCGGCCTGGACGCGACCGGCGGGCAGGAGTATGCCGCGGGCGACGTCGAGCTCGCGCCCGCCGTCCCCGAGACGTCGCGCATCTTCTGCGTCGGCATCAACTACGCCAGCCACGCCGAGGAGTCCAAGTCCCTCGCCGGCCTCGACCAGCCACCCGCACCCATGATTTTCGGCCGCTGGGAGCAGTCGCTCGTCGTCGACGGCACGCCAGTTCCGTTGCCTCCCAAGGAGGATGGGCTCGACTGGGAGGTCGAGCTCGCCGTGGTCATTGGCACCGAGGGCTGGGAGGTCACCCGCGACTCGGCCTACGAGCACGTGCTCGGGTATGCCGCGTTCAACGACCTGAGCGCCCGCACCAAGCAGCTCGAGACCGCGCAGTTCACCCTCGGCAAGAACGCCGACAAGACCGGCCCCATCTCCCCGGTCGTGACTGCCGACGAGGTCGGCGACATCGCGCGCGGCCTGCGCGTCACCACCGAGGTCAACGGCGAGGTGATGCAGGACGGCAACACCAAGGACCTCATCAACGACGTGCCGCGGATCATCGAGTACATCACCGACACGGTGACCCTCTTGCCCGGCGACGTCATCGCCACCGGCACGCCGGGCGGTGTCGGCGCGGGACGCAAGCCCCCGGTCTTCCTCAAGGACGGCGACGAGGTCGTCGTGACGGTGGAATCCGTTGGCTCCGTGCGCAATCCGATCGTGAAGCGGTAGGGAGCGCGTCATGGAGGGCACGCTCGACCTCGTGCCGTTGGTGGTCCGGCTGGTGGTGGCGGGCGTGCTGGTCGTCCACGGCACCCAGAAGGCCTTCGGCTGGTTCAACGGGCCCGGGCTCAAGGGGGCCGAGGCGATCTTCGACAAGCTCGCCCAGCGCCCGCCGGCTGTCATGGTGCGGATGGCGATCGCCTGCGAGGTCACGAGTGGCGTGCTGCTGGCGCTGGGTCTGCTGACCCCGCTTGCGGCCGCGATGGCCGCCGGCACGATGCTCGTGGCGGGTGCCGCGGGCTCGATCGCGTCCGGCGCGTTCGCCAACGCCAGGGGCGGCGGTGAGTACCCCGTCGTGATCGCGCTGACCGCCCTGGCGGTCGCGCCCTCCCCGGGTCGCTTCTCGGTCGACAACGCGCTGGGGCTCCCCTGGGTCGACACGACCACCGCAGTCGGCTTCCTCTGGTTGCTGCTGGCGGCCGTGGTCGCTGTCACGGCAGCCATCCCGCCGATCGTCGCCACCCGTCGCAACGCCGCCCGCGCGGCGAGCTGACCCACCGAAGCCGGCCGCGCGGCATACCTGACCCGACGCCAGGAACACCCCGAGGAGCGAGCATGCGCACGACACTGGACCAGCCCGGATCGTCGCCCGAACGGTGGCTGATGCTCATCGGGGGCGATTGGGTGCCGGGCACCCGGGGCGAGTGGGCCGACGTCGTCGCACCGTCACGCCCGGGTGTCGTCCTCGCGACCGTGCCCGAGGGCACCGCCGAGGACGTCGACGTGGCCGTGGGCAGGGCGGCCGAGGCGTTCCCGGCGTGGCGGGCGCTGCACTTCAGGGAACGCCAGCAGGCACTGCTCGCCATCGCCGCCGACCTCGCCGCCGAGGCGGAGGACTTCGCCGTTCTGACCGCACAGGACACCGGTAACGCGCTGCGCACCCAGGCGCGCCCGGAGTCGGCAACCCTCGTCGACCTGTTCCGCTACTTCGGCGGGGTGGCCGGCGAGTTCAAGGGCGCGGTCCTGCCGTCCGGCAACGGCCAGCTGCAGTACACCCGGCGCGAGCCGCTCGGCGTCGTCGGCGCGATCCTGCCGTGGAACTCGCCGCTGATGATCGCCGGCATGAAGATCCCAGCCGCCCTCGCCGCCGGCAACACCATGGTGGTCAAGCCCGCTGAGGACGCGCCGCTGACGATCCTCAAGCTGGCCGAGATGTGCAACCGCCACCTGCCGCCCGGGGTGCTCAACGTCGTCACCGGCCTGGGTTCGACCGTGGGCGCCGCGATCACGGCGCACCCTGGCATCGCGAAGGTGTCGTTCACCGGTTCGACTGCGGTCGGCCGTTCGGTGGCGGCCGATGCCGGGCGACGGCTCGTGCCCGTCTCGCTCGAGCTCGGCGGCAAGAGCCCCAACATCGTGTTCCCTTCTGCCGCAACGCCGCAGCGCCTGGCCGAGACAGTCGAGGGGACACTCCTGGCGATGCGGTTCACCCGCCAGGGACAGTCCTGCACGGCGGGCTCGCGGCTGCTCGTGCACTCTGACGTCTACGACGAGTTCCTGGCCGCACTGCACGACCGGGTCGCCCAGCTGGTCGTCGGCGACCCGCTCGACGAGGCCAGTGACATGGGCTCGATCATCAACCAGAAGCAGTACGACACGATCCGCGGCTACGTCGACGAAGGGCTCGCCCAGACCGGCGCCCGCGCGATCCTCGACGGTCGCGAGGTGCGACCGAGCGGACCGGCTGGCAGCGAGGGCGGCTACTACATGGGACCGAGCATCATCGCCGACGTCGACCCGTCGTGGCGCATCGCGCGCGAGGAGATCTTCGGCCCGGTGCTCGTGGCCACGCCGTGGACCGACCGGGCCGACGCGGTCCGCATCGCCAACAGCACGAGCTACGGCCTCGCGGCATACGTCTGGAGCCACGACCTCGACGAGGCGATCCTCACCGCGCACGAGATCGAGTCGGGGTGGGTGCAGGTCAACCAGGGCGGGGGCCAGGTGATCGGGCAGGCCTACGGCGGCTACAAGGACTCCGGCATGGGTCGGGAGTTCTCGCTCGAAGGCGCGCTGGAGTCGATGACCCAGACCAAGCAGGTCAACATCAAGCTCTCGTAGCCTTGTGGTGCGGGTGAGCGCGCGTCCGAGCGCGAGCCCACCCGCCCCGACCCGGAGGTCAGCGCTGGGGCAGCTGCTGGAGCGACCACTGGTTGCCGTCAGGGTCGCTGAAGTGCGTGAACCGCCCCCACGCCAGGTCCTCGACGTCGGTGGCTTCGACGCCTCGCTCGACGAGGTAGTCGTGCGCGGCATCGGCGTCCGCGACGACGACCTGGATGTGCTGGGTCTGGCCCTCGGGCAGCATCTGCAGGTTGGTGCCGAAGCAGAACGACGCGGCCGACCCCGGCGGCGTGACCTGCACGAAGCGCAGGCCCTCGACCGGCGTCTGGTCGTGGTCGATGTTCCAGCCGACCTTCTCGCCGTAGAACTCGCGGGCGGCGTCGACATCGCTGACGTTCAGCGGGATGAGCTCGATCTTGAAGTCCATGACTGCTCCTCGGTCGTGGCGCCGCCGCGGTGGCGGGCTCTGGAAACGACCATAGAGACCCTTCCGGTCACTTCCTGACCGGTATGCCGGGTGCTCGGCGAGGCGCCCCGGACCACCGTCGTCGCGGCCGAAGCCCGAAGGCCGGCCATGGTGAGAGCTGGCGAGGGGACTCGAACCCCTAACCACCTGTTTACAAGACAGGTGCGCTACCGATTGCGCCACGCCAGCACGACCCGGCCGAAGCGGCCGGGGTCGGCGCACGATGCTACCCGCGGCCACGCGGCATACCCACAAAGACGTCTGCGTCTTTGCCCACCAGCGGGGCAAAGACGCAGACGTCAGTGGGTGAGAGGCCTCAGCGGGCGTTGAGGTAGCTCTGCAGCGCGCGGACCGTGGCGCGGTCCAACGAGTGCGCACCGTTCTGGCGGGCACCGATCTTCTTCTGCACCGCGCGGGTGGTCTTCGGGCCGATGATGCCGTCAGGGGCCGAGCCGACCTTGCGCTGGAGGGCCTGGATGTCGGTGCGCGACAGCGAACCGTTCGCCGACCCACCGACCCAGCGCTCGATCGCCGTGTTGGTCTTCGGGCCGCGGATGCCGTCGACCACCAGGTTGACCGGGGTGGCCGTGCGCGACGACGAGGTCGACAGGGCGGCCGTGCGGGCGCTGGAGCGCGAGACCGTGGCGGGCGAGGAGGTCGAACCGGCGTCCACCGCGCCACCGTTGGACCTGGTCAGGCCCGCGCGCTGGCTGCACACCGGCCAGGCGCCGGGGCCCTGGACCTTGAGCACCTTCTGCGCGATGGTGATCTGCTGCGCCTTGGTGGCGAGGTCGGCGCGCGAGGCGTAACGCTCGCCGCCGAAGCCGTCCCAGGTGCGGTCGGAGAACTGCAGGCCGCCGTAGTAGCCGTTGCCGGTGTTGATCTGCCAGTTGCCACCGCTCTCACAGGCGGCAACGCGGTCCCAGACCGAACCGGCGGCCGAGGAGGACGAGGCGGTCGCGACACCACCGGCGACGGTGGCGGCGCCGGCGATGGCAACACCGGCGACGCGGCGGGCGACGGGCTTTCGCTTCCGAGCAGAGTGCTTCGGGGCATAGAACATTGCGGGGGGATTTCCTTCCTGACGGGCGCCTTCGGGGTGAGCTGTCGGGTTCGGGCTGTCAGGTGCCCGGCCGGCCGGAGCCGGCTTCACCCCGAGGCCGCGTAAACGGCCAGAGGTGGGTCCCCCGTCCTCGTCGTGCCCGGAGCGGATCTCCGGCGTGACACTCACCTGACGAGGCTCGGCGCGGTGAGTGTGCAAAAGCGGTTGTGGGTATGCCGTGTGCAGTTGTGAGTGGTCGCGCCCGCGAGGACGCGACCTCACCACGGTAAGGAGCAAGTCCGCAGGTCACAAGCGAAACGGCGAAATCTTCACAAATCACACGGGCACCACCCGTGACCAGCGACGTCAGCGCGAGCGAACCCGCCGCTTCTGCACCATGCGGTGGTCGAACGGCGCCGCGAGGAACTCCCCGAACACGCTGCCCGCAGCGATGGCGAGCAGCGTGGCCATGGCCCCGAGGAGGGTCGCGATGCCGCCCTGCTGGCTCAGCGTCCCGGCATCGGTGCCCGACCCGAAGAGCTGGTAGAGCCCACGGAAGATCGCCAGACCCGGCAGCAGCGCATAGCTCGCCGGCACGATCAGCACCATCGCTGGCGCCCCCAGCCGCAGCGCCACCAGCCGGCCGGCCGCCCCGAGCACGACCGCCGCCACCCCGGCGGAGGCGATCAGACCCGCCCCCTCGACCCGCGACACCAGCAGCGACACCACGGTCGCCGCCAGCGACAGCGCCCCGGCCGGCAGCACCAGGCGTCGCCGACTGCGCAGGCTCACCGCACCGGAGACGCCCACGATGGCCGCGCCCACCATCGCCAGGCCGAACGGGGCATCGGACGCGCGCGAGGACAGGATCGACGGTGACGCCAGCTCGAGCTCGAGGACCCGCCCCAGCTGGAGGGTCACGGCCAGACCGGTGGCGACGCCGAGGATGATGGCCGACGTCGTGAGCAGGACGCCGAAGACACGGCCGGCGCCGGTGACGGCATACCCGGAGATCGCGTCCTCGAAGGCCGAGGCCATGACCCGCCCGGGCAGCAGCACGGTGATCCCGCCCGCCACCATGAACGCGAACTCCGTGGACGAGACCGGCAGCCAGCTCTGCGCCCCCACCGCGAATGCACCCCAGGCCAGCACCGTCGCGAGGAACCCACCGACGGCCGACTGGTAGAACTCCGGCACCCCGACCCGGCTCAGCTTGCGCACGGCATACCCGATGAGCAGCGACGACGCACCCGCCACGACCGCGGCCACCACGCCGGCGCCCAGCATGAGCGCGATGGCGCCGCTCGTGACGGCCGGCGCCCCGCGCACCACCCACCGCGGCCAGAACCGCGGCGCACGCCGGATTTCGCGCAGCCGCGCCGACGCCGCCTCGCGGTCGTACTCGCCGCTCACCAGCTCCTCGACGAACTCGTGCACCGCGACCAGCCGGGCGAAGTCGCGCGTCGACGACCGCACCACCCGCAACATGGTGATCGGCACTCCCGAGGGGGTCGTGCACTGCACGAGCAGCGACTGCAGCGTGATGTCAACCTCGAGGTTGTCGAGCCCCGCGGCGGCAGCCACGGCCACGACGGACGCCTCCACCTGGGGCGCGTCGGCCCCGCAGCGCAGCATCAGCTCGCCGACCCGCAGGGCGAGGTCGAGCGAGGCCCGAGCCTCGCGTTCCTCGGCCACGGCCTGGCGCACCTTGGCGTTGCGGTACGGCGTGTTTCGCAACGTCTCGACCATGGGCATGGTCTCGGTCATCTCCTCGCCACGCCAGATGCGGCTCTGACGCAGCGCGGGACGACGGCGACGCGGGCGGGGACGTTCCTCGGTCATCAGCCCGCGGAGACCCCAGCCGGCAGCAGGGCGGACGGTGCCTGGGTCGGCCACCAGTTCGGTGCGCCGCCGTGCTGCACCGCCAGGACGACACAGGCGGCAGCCGCGACCAGCACGACCCCGACGAACACGCGCGCTGCGGTGGGCCCTCCGGCGACCCCGCGCACGATGCTGCGCGAGCCCCGGCGCAGGCCGGAGCCGCCGGGCCCCCACCACGCCATGAGACCCGCGAGGAGGGCGCCGACCGCGATCGCCGGTCCCGAGTTCGGGTGCGGCGAACCACCATTGAGCGCGACCAGCGCCAGCGCGGCGCTGAAGACCGCACACACCCCCACGACCACCGGCAGCAGCGCGCTCACGACGGTGGCGAGGGCCCCGACGACGAGGTGCCACGGGCTCGCCACCACCGCGAGCGGCACGTCGCTGCGTCGCCTGCCCTTGGAGTAGCGCCGCAGCACCAGCGACGTCACCGACCGGTCGGCCGTGCGCGCCGCCCAGCACCACAGCAGGGCCACACCCGCTGCCACCACCGGGTATGCCGCGGCCGCAGCCACGAGCGCGACGAGGAGCGCGAAGATCGTGCCGGTGCGTTGTGGGCGGCCGATGCGCGGGTCCGGCTGGCCCGGCTCGCCGTCCCAGGCCGCCTGCCAGTCCGAGACCTCGCCGTCGTCGGCGTCGTCGGCCGGCCAGGGCTGGAGGTCCTGCCCGGCGGGTGCCGGCCACTGCGGTTCAGCCACCGGCGCGGGTGTGAAACGGGCCGCCGGGGCGGGCGCTGCGACAGCAGGCTGCGCGACGGCGGGTTCAGCGAACGGCGCGGCGACCGCGGGCGCCACGGCGGGCCGCTCGAACCGGTCCGTCGCAGGGTGCTCGATCACCTGGGTGTGCCGCGCAGGCGCCGCCACCACCTGCGTCACCGGCTTGCCCTCGGCGTAGCGCTCCAACGCGTCCAGCACCTCGTCGGCGTCCGGGCGCTGGCGCGGCTCGGGCGACAACGCGGCATACAGGAGCGGGGCAAGGCGCGGGTCGACACCGGTGAGGTTGGGCTCGCCCCGACTCACGCGCGACAGGACGAGGTCCATCGGGCCACGCCCGAAGGGCGGGGCGCCACTGGCCGCGAACGCCAAGGTCGCGGCCCAGCCCCACCAGTCGGTCGCCTCGGTGACGGGGGCGCCCTCGACGACCTCGGGCGACAGGTAGCCCGGCGTGCCCATGACGAGGCCGGTCATCGTGATGCGGACGTCGTCGGCGATGTGGGCGATGCCGAAGTCGATGAGCACGGGGTCACCGTCGACCAGCAGCACGTTGCCGGGCTTGAGGTCGCGGTGGATGACGTCGGCGGAGTGGATGACGTCGAGCGCCTCGGCGAGGCCGCGGCCCAGCTGGTGCAGGTCCGACCCGGTGATCGGGCCGTGGTCGCGGACCACGTCGTCGAGCGGCGGCCCGGGGACGTAACGGGTGACGAGGTAGGGCCGGTCGCCGTCGAGGTCGGCGTCGATCACGGTGGCGACGCGCTGGTCCTCGATCCGCCCGAGCACCGTCACCTCGCGGGCCAGCCGCGTGCGGGCGTCCTTGTCGTGGGCGACGTGGGGCCGCAGCAGCTTGAGCGCGACGGCGCGACCGTTCGGGTCGAGGGCGAGGTGGACGACCCCCATGCCGCCCTCGCCGAGCTCCTGGATCAGCCGGTAGGGGCCGACGCTCGGGTGCGAGGGCACGGTCGTGCCGCCGTCCTCGCCCCCCGTCATCGCCTCGGTCGTCACGCTCCTACGGTAAGCGAGGCGGGGCCGCGCGTCGGTGAGGCGTCCCGACGTGGCCCGGATGAGCCCGGGGTATGCCGCGCGGCTGGGTTACTGCTGGATGTAGCCGACGAGCTGGTCGCGTTCGGCCTGGAGCTCGTCGATGCGGTGCTTGACGATGTCGCCGATGCTCACGATGGCCTCGAGCTTGCCGTCGACGACCACCGGCACGTGGCGGATGCGCATGTCGGTCATGGTGCGGGCCAGCTCCTCGACCGGCACGTCCAGCTCGCTGGTGCGGACGTCGGAGGTCATGATCGAGGCGATGGGGGCGTCCACGACCGCAGCGCCGTCGCTGTGCAGGTGGCGCACGATGTCGCGCTCGCTGACGATGCCGGCGACCGCCTCCCCGTCCTCGCTCACGACGACGGCACCGATGCCGTGGTCGGCGAGCAGCTGAAGCAGCGTCCCGACGGTCTCGTCGGGCTTGATGGTCACGACCCCGCCGCCCTTGCGGCGCACCACGTCCGAGATCTTCATGGTCAGACGGTAGACCGGTCGACGGGCCACCGCCAGAGGGAGCCGCATAGGGTGGGACGAGACGGCCGCCTGTGCCGGGGCGGAGCCGGAGCACCCGTGGAGTTGATGACTCATGTCCCCCAGCAGGGCCGCCAGCAGGGCCCCCAGCAAGCGTGCGTTCGACCTCGTCGTGGCGGCCAACCGGCTGCCCGTCGACCGGGTCGTGTCCGCCGACGGTGAGGTCTCCTGGCGCACCAGCCCGGGCGGCCTCGTGACCGCGATGGAGTCGGTCATGCGCGACCGAGACGGGGCCTGGGTCGGGTGGGCCGGCGAGGCCGGTGAGGCGCCGGAGCCGTTCGAGGAGCAGGGCATGTGGCTGCGGCCTGTCCCCCTGTCCGAGGACGAGGTGAAGCAGTACTACGAGGGTTTCAGCAACGACACCCTGTGGCCGATCTACCACGACGTCATCGTCGGGGCCTCGTTCCACCGGCAGTGGTTCACGCAGTACGAGAAGGTCAACCGGCGTTTCGCCGAGGCCATCGCCGAGGTCGCGGCCCAGGGCGCGACCGTGTGGGTCCACGACTACCAGCTCCAGCTGGTGCCGGGGATGGTGCGCGAGCTGCGCCCGGACGTGCGGATCGGCTGGTTCGACCACATCCCGTTCCCGCCGGTCGAGCTCTTCGCCCAGCTGCCGTGGCGCCGGGCGATCCTCGAGGGGTTGCTGGGGGCGGACTACCTGGGGTTCCAGCGCGTGGCCGACGCCCAGAACTTCGTGCGGGCCTGTCGGCAGCTGCTCGGGCTGCAGACCCGCGGCGACACCGTCAGCGTCTCGCGGGCCGAGGACGCCCGGCGGGTGCGCGCCAGCGCGGTCCCCATCTCGATCGACTTCAAGGGACTCGAGGCGCTCGCCAAGGAGCCGGAGACCAGGGCCCGGGCCAAGGAGATCCGCGAGTCGCTCGGCGACCCCGAGACCCTCCTGCTCGGGGTCGACCGGCTCGACTACACCAAGGGCATCGGGCACCGCATCAAGGCCTACGGGGAGCTGCTGGCCGAGGACCGGGTCGCCCCACCCAAGGAGGTCTTCGTCCAGGTCGCGACGCCCAGCCGCGAGCGCGTCGAGGCCTACCAGCAGCTGCGTGCCGAGATCGAGGGCGAGGTGGGTCGGCTCAACGGCGAGTTCAGCCGCATCGGCGCCCCGGCCGTCCAGTACCTCCACCACTCCTACCCGCGACGCGAGATGGCGGCCCTGTTCCTCGCCGCCGACGTCCTGCTCGTGACACCGCTGCGCGACGGCATGAACCTCGTCGCCAAGGAGTACGTCACCTGCCGCTACGACGAGGGCGGCGCGCTCGTGCTGTCCGAGTTCACCGGCGCGTTCCACGAGCTGCACCAGGCGTTCGTCGTCAACCCCCACGACATCGAGGGGCTCAAGCAGGGGATCATGCGCGCCATCGAGACGCCCGACAAGGAGAAGCGTCGCCTCATGCGCGCCATGCGCCGGCGGGTGGCCGACCACGACGTGCAGCGGTGGGCGGCCCGGTTCCTCGAAAACCTCGCGAGCGCCCCCGAGCGTCCGGCACCGACCGCCTCGCCGTCGTCCCGTGGCGGTCGCTCGTGACCGTCTCGTCCCTGCTGTCGAGTTCCCTGGCCGAGGCGGCCGAGGCCGGATCCCTGCTCGTGGCAACGGATTTCGACGGAGTGCTCGCACCGCTGGTGCTCGACCCCTCGACGTCGCGCCCCTTGCCGGGGACGATCGACTCCCTGCGCGGCCTGGCTTCACTACCCGGCACGTATGCCGCGGTGGTGAGCGGCCGTGACCTCGCCAGCCTCGGCGCCCTCACCGACCTGGCAGACCAGGACACGGTCACCCTGATCGGCAGCCACGGCGCGGAATCCACTGCAGCACAAGGCAACTCGGCCATGAGCGCCGAGCAGCGCAACACGCTCGAGCAGGTCACTGCCGAGCTCGAGGCCCTCGTGCCCGCCCACCGGGGCTTCTGGCTCGAGCACAAGCCGACCGCCGTCGTCGCGCACACCCGCCGCATGTCGCCCGAGGCCGCCCCCGCGGCCGAGGCGGCCGCGCTCGACGTGACCACGCGGCATACCGATGTCCATGTCCTGCACGGAAAACAGGTCGTGGAGGTGTCCGTCGTCCAGGCCGACAAGGGCACGGCGCTCACCGGGTTGCGCGAGGCGCTCGGCGCCGAGGTGCTCGTCTACTTCGGTGACGACGTGACCGACGAGCACGTGTTCGCCCGGCTCGGTGACGGCGACGTGGGCGTCAAGGTCGGCCCGGGCGACACCGCTGCGCGCTGGCGTGTCGACTCCCCCGAGGACGTCGCGACCGCCCTCACCCTCCTGCTCGACCGCCGCGCCCGCCGCTAACCAGGCGCGCGACTCACTCAGCGGCGCACCGGCGCGGCAGCCGTCGAGCCACGCACGACCAGCTCGGGTCGGAAGACGTACTCGCCGCGCGGCACGTCCTGACCCTCGATCTCGTCGAGCAGCGTCTGCACCGCCGCCTCGGCCATCGCCTGCACGCTCTGGCGCACCGTCGTCAGCGGCGGGTCGGTGAACGCGATGAGCGGGCTGTCGTCATAGCCCACGACCGACACGTCCTCGGGCACCTGCCGCCCCGACCGGCGCACCGCCCGGATCGCCCCGAGCGCCATGAGGTCCGAACCACACACCACGGCCGTGCACCCGCGTTCGATCAGCCGCGCCCCCGCTGTGTCGCCACCCTCCACCGAGAACAGGGTGCGCTCGATGAGCTCCTCGACGTCGTCGCGGCCGAGCAGGTCACGCATGGAGCGCCGGAACCCCTCGATCTTCCTGATCACCGGCACGAACCGCTCCGGCCCCACCGCCAGCCCGATCTGCGTGTGCCCCAGCTGCACGAGGTGCGAGAGCGCGAGCTCCATCGAGGCCACGTCGTCGTTGCTGATGAACGGCGCGTCGATCGCCTCGTTGAACCCGTTGACCAG
The DNA here is from genome assembly GCA_023420415.1 of Actinomycetes bacterium. Lineage (GTDB taxonomy): Bacteria > Actinomycetota > Actinomycetes > Actinomycetales > Dermatophilaceae > Pedococcus. The sequence goes on from JAEZWF010000046.1 coordinate 11,612, forward strand.
CACCAGCGGCAGCCCACGGTCACGCAGCGCGGCATACCGCGACGGGTCGGTCGAGACGTCGGCGTGCTGGCCCGAGATGTTGATGATGCCGGCGACGCCGCGGTCGAGCAGCATCTGCACGTACTCGTCCTCGTGCACCCCGCCCGGTGTCTGCGTGCACAGCACCGGCGTGAAGTGGTGGCGCGCCAGGGCCGTCTCGATGATCTGCGCGAACGCGGGGAAGATCGGGTTCGTCAGCTCCGGCACGATCAGCCCGACGAGGTCGGCCGTCTTGCGCTTGAGCCGCGACGGCCGGTCGTAGCCCAGGATGTCGAGCGAGGTCAGCACCGCCTCGCGGGTCGCCTCGGCCACGCCCGGTTTGCCGTTGAGGACGCGGCTGACGGTCGCCTCGCTCACCTCGGCGTGGGCGGCAATGTCTGCCAGCCGTGGCTTCATGGCCGCAAAGTTAGCAAGGCGCTGCAAGAACTTGCGGGCAGAGGTATGCCGCGTGGCCACCTCCGCGTGCTGGCGTGGCTGGCGCTTTCGTCGCTGGTCAGCAAGGATGAGCACACCCGGGGACACCGATGTCGTCGGGGGCACCACCTTTACAACGGATCGTCCGGCACGTTCCTGCCGGTGAAGGAAGAAGGCAAAGACGCCATGGCAACGGTGAAGTACGACGAGGCAACGCGCCTCTACCCGGGCAACGACAAGCCCTCGGTCGACCGACTCAACATCGACATCGAGGACGGCGAGTTCCTCGTCCTCGTCGGCCCCTCTGGAAGCGGTAAGTCCACCGCGCTGCGCATGCTCGCCGGTCTCGAAGAGGTCAACGGCGGCAAGATCTGGATCGGTGACCGCGACGTCACCAACCTCTCGCCCAAGGACCGCGACGTGGCGATGGTCTTCCAGAACTACGCGCTCTACCCCCACATGAGCGTCGCCGACAACATGGGCTTCGCCCTCAAGATCGCCGGCGTCGACAAGGCCGAGATCCGCAAGCGCGTCGAGGAGGCCGCCAAGATCCTCGACCTGCAGCCCTACCTCGAGCGCAAGCCCAAGGCCCTCTCCGGTGGCCAGCGCCAGCGTGTCGCCATGGGCCGCGCGATCGTGCGCAGCCCGCAGGTGTTCCTCATGGACGAGCCGCTGTCGAACCTCGACGCCAAGCTCCGTGTCCAGACCCGCACCCAGATCGCCTCGCTGCAGCGCCGCCTCGGCGTCACCACCGTCTACGTCACCCACGACCAGGTCGAGGCCATGACGATGGGCGACCGCGTGGCGGTCCTCAAGGACGGCATCCTGCAGCAGGTCGACAGCCCGCGCCGCATGTATGACCACCCGAACAACGTCTTCGTCGCCGGCTTCATCGGCTCCCCCGCCATGAACCTGCTCGACGTCGAGGTCACCGACGGTGGCGTCAAGGTCGGCGGAGCCACGGTGCCCGTCGAGCGCGACCTGCTCAGCGGTGCGTCCGGCAAGGACGTCACGCTGGGCCTGCGCCCCGAGGACCTCGAGCTCACCAGCGACGGCCAGGGCATCCCGGTCACCGTCGACGTGGTCGAGGAGCTCGGCGCCGACGCCTACATCTACGGCTCGACCAAGGCCTCGCAGCACGTGGACGACGACGAGGACGGCGACGCACCCGAGAAGCCGTTCATCGCTCGCGTCGACGGCCGCAAGCCGCCGCAGAAGGGTGAGACGGTGCACTTCGCGCCCAAGCAGGGTCACGTGCACGTGTTCGACGCAGCCTCCGGTGAGCGCCTCGGCGACTGAGTCGACCCGCACCACCAGCTCGTATGCCGCGTGGCCGGCTCCCGCACGGGAGCCGGCCACGTCGGTTTCCCACCCACGTGGGAGATCGTTGACGGTCCGACCGCTCCACCGTCCCTGACTGGAGGCCGAACTCACCATGGCCCTGTCCATCACCGCGTCACGACCTGACCCGGCGCTGCTCGACCTGCCGTGGGACACCCCGCTCGAGGACTGGCCGGAGGAGTACCTCGCGGCTCTCCCCCGCGGTATCTCCCGCCATGTGGTCCGGTTCGTCAAGCTCTCCGGGCGCGTGCTGGCGGTCAAGGAGATCAAGACCGTCCTCGCCGAGCGCGAGTACCAGATGCTGCGCATGTTGCGCCGCCTCGACCTGCCCACGGTCGCCCCGGTCGGCGTCGTCAGTGGCCGGGTCGACAAGGCCGGCGAGCCGCTCGACGCGTGCCTGCTCACCCGCCACCTGCAGTTCTCCCTGCCCTACCGCGCCCTCTTCAGCCAGAGCCTGCGGCGCGACACCGCGACCCGGCTCATCGATGCCCTCGCCGTGCTCCTCGTCAAGCTGCACCTGGCGGGTTTTTGGTGGGGCGACGTCTCCCTCTCCAACGCCCTCTTTCGCCGCGACGCGGGCGCGTTCGCGGCATACCTCGTCGACGCCGAGACCGGTGAGCTGCACCAGTCGCTGACCGACGGGCAGCGCGAGCACGACCTCGACATCGCCCGGGTCAACATCGCCGGCGAGCTGATGGACCTCGAGGCCGGCGGCTTCCTGCCCGAGGGTGCCGACCCGATCGAGATCTCGACCCAGATCGTCACCCGCTACACCGCGCTGTGGAACGAGCTCACCGGCCCCGAGCGGTTCGAGCAGGGTGACCGGTGGCGGGTCGACGAGCGCATCCGGCGGCTCAACGAGCTCGGGTTCGACGTCGATGAGCTGTCCATCTCCACTGACTTCGACGGCACCCAGATCCAGATCCAGCCCAAGGTCGTCGACTCCGGTCACCACTCGCGGCGGCTGTTGCGGCTCACCGGTCTCGACGTCGAGGAGAACCAGGCGCGGCGCCTCCTCAACGACCTCGACGCCTACCGTGCGGCGGGCGACCGGCAGAACGAGGACGAGGAGATCGTCGCCCACGACTGGTTGGCCAAGGTCTACGAGCCGATCACGCGGGCCGTGCCGCGCGACCTCGCGGGCAAGCTCGAACCCGCCGAGCTGTTCCACGAGGTGCTCGAACACCGTTGGTACATGAGCGAACACGCCGGCCGGGACGTGCCGCTCGAGGACGCCATCGCCGACTACGTGTCGACCGTACTGCCCAGCAAGCCCGACGAGGTGGCGGTGGTCGGTGTCGACACCGTCGAGATGCCGGTCGTGGCGATGTTCGACGACGACTGAGGCAGTCACTGACTCCTCACCCCTCCGGTCGCTAGGGTTGCCCCGGCAACTCACCGACCGAGGGGACAGCACGTGAGCACCGACGACGAAGCCACCCGCCGCCGCGCGGACCTCCAGCCAGGCGCCCAGGGGGCCGCGCCTCCGCCGCCACCGGCACCTCCCGGCCCACAGCAGGGTGGGTATGCCGCCTCGCCCGGCCAGTACGCCGCGCCACCGCAGCCGGCCCCCCAGGGCGCTTATGGGAGCGTCGGGGCGCCGCCTTACCAGCAGGCCTACGCCCCCACTGCCGCGTATGCGAGCTGGTTCCAGCGGGTTGGTGCCTCTCTCATCGACGGCCTGGTGCAGCTGGTCGGGATCGTGCCCTACGTCGTCGGGATCGCCCTCCTGGTCGCCGGAATGCCCTCGAGCGAGTACGACAGCTACTCGGGCACGTCCACCACCGTCGACGACGGCAACACCGGTCTCGCAGTGACCGGCGGGATCCTCATGGTGGTGGGCTTCCTCGTGATGTTCGGCATCAACTGGTGGAACCGCTGGCTGAAGATGGGCCGCACCGGACAGAGCGTCGGCAAGAAGGTCATGGGCATCACGCTGGTCGAGGAGCGCACGGGGCAGCCGATGGGAGCTCTCATGGCGTTCGTGCGCGACCTGGCGCACTTCCTCGACGGCATCTTCTACATCGGCTACCTCTGGCCGCTGTGGGACCCCAAGCGGCAGACGTTCGCCGACAAGGTGTGCAGCACCGTTGTCCTGGAAGGCAATCCGTCGCAGGTCATCCCGCAGCGTTGATGCGCGGGTCCGGCCTCAGCCGGCCAGCTGGTCAGGCCGGTGAGAGCCAGGCGAAGCCCGGCAGGTTGCGCAGCACCCAGAACGCCAGCACACCTGCCAGCAGGGAGTAGAGCAGCCAGGCCGGGGCGACGAAGGTGCGCGGCTGCCCGAGCCAGCGGCGTCGGGCCCACACGACGAGGGCGATCGCCAGCCCGACGACGGTCAGCACGGTGAACGGGTTGCGCGCCATCGCGGTGGCGACGTCGAGGTGGGCCAGGGCGTGGATGGCACGCAGCGAGCCGCACCCGGGGCACCAGTAGCCCGTGACTGCGAGGAACGGGCAGGTCGGGTAGTGGCCCGGCTGGTTCGGGTCGACCAGGCCGACGACGGCGACCGCGGCGAGGGCACCCGCTGCGGTGGCTGCGGGTAGAACGACGCCGCGCCAGCCCCCCGTGGTGGGAGCTGGCGCGGCGTGGACGATCGTCACTGCGTCAGTGTCGCAGACCCACTCACATGGAGCTGCTGGTGTCCAGGTTGGGAAGGACGAACACTGCGTAGATGATGCCGCCGATGAGGCCGACGATGGCCGAGGCGATGGCGAACTTCTTCGCCTTCTCCGAGGAGGCCACCGCACCCGCGTGGTCGCCGGAGGCCCACTTGCCGTTCACCTGGGCCGCGAAGACGATCGAGGCGACACCCAGCGGGAGACAGCACAGGATCGTGCTGAGGATGGCCCAGACGAGGTAGTTCTTCGGCGGCTGGCCGCCACCACCCATGGGCTGGTTGTAGCCGGGTGCCGGCGGCGGGGTGGCCCCTCCGGGCGGGGGCGGGGTCCCACCACCGGGCGGCGGGGGCGGAGGCGTGCCGTAGTCAGACATGTGTCGAGTCCCTTCGCGTTAGCTGCGCCGCTCCCCCTCGGGCGCGACGCCGCCGAACCTACCGGATTCCGCTGCCCCGCGTGGAGTCACCGCTCCGAGCGTTGCCGCGCGATCTCGTAGAGCACGACCCCCGTCGCGACGCCCGCGTTGAGCGACTCGACGGCCGACGACATCGGGATCGACACGACCTGGTCGCAGGTCTCGCGCACCAGCCGCGACAGCCCCTTGCCCTCCGAGCCGGTCACGATGACGAGCGGCTCACCGGCGAGGTCGAGCGCGGGCAGTGCCACGTCGCCGTCCATGTCGAGCCCGAGGATGAAGAACCCGGCCTTGCGGAAGTCTTCCAGTGCGCGAGTCAGGTTGCTGGCCATGGCGACGGGCACGCGGGCGGCGGCGCCGGCCGACGTCTTCCAGGCACTCGCGGTCATGCCGACCGAACGACGTTCCGGCACAACAACTCCGTGCCCACCGAAGGCCGCCACGGACCGCACGATCGCACCGAGGTTGCGCGGGTCGGTGATGCCGTCGAGGGCCACGACCAGCGGGATGCCGGGTGCCTCGGGGTCGATGAGGTCACGCGGGTGCGCGTACTCATACGGCGGCACCTGCACCGCAAGCCCTTGGTGCACAGCGCCATCGGTGAGCCGGTCGAGCTCACCTCGTGGCGTCTCGAGCACCGGTATGCCGCGTGACGTGGCCGTCGCGAGCGCCTCGCGCACGCGGTCGTCGGCGTCGATCCGCCCGGCCACGTACATCGTGGTCACTGGCACCTCGGCGCGCAGCGCCTCGACGACGGCGTTGCGCCCGGCGACGACCTCGCTGGAGTGCTTGCTGCGCCGACCGCTGCTGCCGCCACGCCCACCCGACCCGCGCGAGCCGGTCGCGCTGCCGGACCCGGCGCGCTTCGCCGCGGCCTTCGCCTGCTTGTGCGCCTTGTGGTACGGCCGGTCCTCGGCCCGCGGCGTCGGGCCCTTGCCCTCCAGACCCCGGCGACGCTGGCCGCCGGAGCCGACGGTGGCGCCCTTCTTGCTGGCGCCCTTGCGGACCGCACCCTTGCGCTGGGAGTTACCTGCCATCAGCTCGCTCCTTGCTCACGTCGCGTGAGCGACCAGTTGGCCCCCGAGGGGGTGTCCTCGATCTGGATGCCGGCGGCCGCGAGCCGGTCGCGGATCTCGTCGGCTGTCGCGAAGTCTCGGGAGGCGCGCGCCTGGGCCCGCGCCTCCAACTGGGCCTGCACCAGTGCGTCGAGGGCCTCGAGACCTTCGCCCGCACCGGCGTCGTTGCCGCCGCCCCACCGCGGGTCTAGCGGGTTGATGCCGAGCAGGTCGGTCATGGCGAGCACCGCGCGGTATGCCGTGGCGAGCGCCTCGTCGTCGCGCTCGTCGAGCGCGGTGTTGCCGGCCCGCACCGTGTCGTGGACGACGGCGAGCGCGGAGCTGACGTTGAGGTCGTCGTCCATCGCCGCGGCATACTCCTCGGGCACGTCAGCGGGGTCGGGCACGGTCGAGGTGTCGTCCGGGAGCGCGCGCAGGGCGCGGGTGAGGAAGCCCTCGATCCGCGCGACCGTCGCCTCGGCCTCACGCAGCGAGCCCTCGTGGTACTCGATGGTTGAGCGGTAGTGGGCTGCGGTCAGGTAGTAACGAATCGCCAATGGGCGCGCGACTTTCGTGACCTCGGAGATGAGCAGGCTGTTGCCGAGCGACTTGCTCATCTTCTCGCCGCCGACGGTGACCCAGGCGTTGTGCAGCCAGTAGTTGGCGAACCCGAGACCGGCAGCGTGCGACTGCGCCTGCTCGTTCTCGTGATGGGGGAACCGCAGGTCCACACCGCCGCCGTGGATGTCGAAGGAGTCGCCGAGGTACTTGCGTGCCATCGCCGAGCACTCGAGGTGCCAGCCGGGGCGACCGTCACCGAAAGGTGTTGGCCACGAGGCGGATTCGGGCTCAGACTCCTTGTGGCCCTTCCACAGCGCAAAGTCGCGGGGGTCGCGCTTGCCACGCGGGTCGGCGTCCTGCGCGGCCTCCATGTCGTCGATCTTCTGGTGCGTGAGCGAGCCGTACTCGGGGAAGCTCTGCACGTCGAAGTAGACGTCGCCGCTGTCGTCCGGCGCCGGGTAGGCGTGACCCTTCTCGACGAGCGTGTCCATCAGCGTCACCATCTCGGGGATGTGACCCGTCGCGCGCGGCTCGTAGGTCGGTGGCAGCACGCCGAGCGACCGGAGCGCGGCGGACGTGGCGACCTCGTTGCGGTAGGACAGCGCCCACCAAGGCTCGCCCGCCTCGGCCGACTTCGCGAGGATCTTGTCGTCGATGTCGGTCACGTTGCGCACGAGCGTCACGTCGTAGCCGTAGCGCCCCGCCAGCCACCGGCGCAGCACGTCGAACGCCACCGCGAACCGGACGTGGCCGATGTGCGGCTCGGCCTGGGTCGTGAGCCCGCAGATGTAGATGCCGACCTTGCCCTCGTGCAGTGGCTCGAAGGCGCGCAGCTCGCGCGCGGCGGTGTCATAGAGGCGAAGACTCACGCGCGCAAGGCTACCTGCGCGGACCTCCCCTTTCCGACCACGCGGGTATGCCGGGTGGCCCGGCGGTTGTCCGCCCGCACCTCAGGACGGGGTCACCGACTGTTCACCTCATCCGTGACACCTGTCATGGATGAATCCGCAGGTCAGGGCCACGGTGATGGTCAGGTGCGCAGCCAGCGCACCGTCGAACCAGGAGGACCTCCGTGACCAGACGCACCACCGCCGTCCTCGGCGCCCTCGTGCTCACCGTGGCCGGTGCGGCAATCCCCGCAGCAGCCACGGCCGCGACGCCCACGCACGCCAGCCGCCCCAAGCCGCACGTCAAGCCACATGACAAGCCGGGCGCCCTGCCCGGCGGCTACACCAACCTCGTGGTCATCTACGAGGAGAACCACTCCTTCGACAACCTCTACGGGTCGTGGGGCAAGGTCGGCGGCGGCAGCGTCGACGGCGCCACGGCACCCGCGGTGACGCAGGTGGCCCAGGACGGCACGGCATACAACTGTCTCCTGCAGGACGACGTGAACCTGACGTCACCGCCCCAGCCGAGCACCTGCCAGGACGCTGCACATGGCATCGCGGCGAGCGCCTTCACCAACAACGCGTTCACCATCGACGACTACATCAGGCCCACCGACACCACCTGCCCGCCCGAGGGCGTCTATGCGCCGAACGGTGTGCCGAAGGGGACCGGTGAGCCCGGCGGGTGCACCCGCGACCAGGTGCACCGCTTCTACCAGGAGCAGTACCAGCTCGACGGCGGCAAGCAGGACCGCTACGTCACCGGCTCGGACGCGGTGGGCCTCACCATGGGTCGCTACAACACGCGAGCGCTGCCGATCTGGCAGTACCTCCACTCCCCCCACGCGCCGAACTACGTGCTGGCCGACCGGTTCTTCCAGGCCGCGTTCGGTGGGTCCTTCCTCAACCACCAGTTCCTCATTGCCGCCCGCGCCCCGCTGGACACCTCGGCCGGTGCCCTCGGCGCGAAGAACACCGTGCTCGACGCGAACGGCATGCCGACGAGCTACCCGCTCTACACGGCGACCGGCGCCACCGTCGACGGCCAGCTGACGCGCAAGTGCGCCGGCCCGGCGGTCAACGACGCGACCGCCGCCTGCGGCAACTTCGCCGTCAACACGGTGCAGCCGTCGTCGGCCCCGTCCGGCAACGGCGCCAAGATCCCGCTCGTCGACGACACGGCATACCCGAACATCGGCGACCGGCTCTCGGCCAAGGGTGTCTCGTGGAACTGGTACGCAGGCGGCTGGGACGACGCGGCCGCGGGCAGGCCGGGCAAGAACTTCCAGTACCACCACCAGCCGTTCAACTACTTCGCCAACTACGCGGTCGGGGCGCCCGGGCGCTCGCACCTGCAGGACGAGACGAAGTTCATCGCCGCCGCCAAGGCCGGGACGCTGCCACAGGTCAGCTTCGTCAAGCCCTACGGATCGGAGAACGAGCACCCCGGTTATGCCAGCGAGCACGGCGGCAGCGACCACCTGGTCGACCTGCTCAAGACGATCACGAGGGGGCCGCAGGCGAAGCAGACGCTCGTCGTGGTGACCTATGACGAGTTCGGCGGGTCCTACGACCACGTCGCACCACCCAAGGCGGACGCGTGGGGTCCGGGCACCCGCATCCCCGCGCTGGTCCTGTCCGCCGGCATGCAGCGCTCCGGCGTCAGCCACACGGCCTACGACACGACGTCGATCCTTGCGACGATCGAGCACGCGTGGGGCCTCGCACCGCTGTCGCCGCGCGACGCCACGGTCAACGACCTCGCCCCGGCGGTGTCGGTCGGTGGTCGCCACGTCGACTCGCGGCACTGGAAGCAGTAGCGCCACGACTCATCCCCGACTTCGGGCCACCCAGGGCTGATCACAGCCGCAGCATCGACCCTCAGTGGCCCGAAGTCGGGAACCCCTCGCACTTGTGGCCACCCAGGCTCGAGCCAGGCCGCGGCACCGAGCCGCAGTGGCCCGAAGTCGGGTCAGGCCCGGGAGTAGACGAGCGCGGTCGCGATGGCTGCGATGCCCTCGCCGCGTCCGGTGAGCCCGAGGCCGTCGGC
>JAEZWF010000055.1 GCA_023420415.1 Actinomycetes bacterium
GTTGTCGGCATAGAGCAACAAGTCATCATAAAGCGGTGTAAAGACGAGGTAGGTTTCCGGTGCCTTCTTTTCAAAAGAAACGGCTCCTGACGGAAGTCCTAACTCTTCTGCTATTCTTTTCAGTTCCGCTAATGCACTCATATGTCAAGCTCCCTTTTCAGCGTCTCTTCCATCGCATGGATAGCAGGCTTTCTTGCCTTTCGTCTGGCGGGCTTCATCCAGGGCTTTGCCTTCTGCCCGGATTTTCCATACTCCAAGACTTGGGCTTTCAGTGCATTCGGCACGCCCTCACGGTCTTTGGAATCTCCGACACCCACCCGGATATTCCACTCGCCGTTTCTATCCTGCAAGGCCGGTGTAATGCCGAGACTTCTGACAAGGTCGCCCTTAGAGCGGGAAGGGTACTTGGTATCTTTACCGATCCTGCCTTCAAGGTTTGCCTTCATCTGCGAAAGCACAACCTTGCCGCCGCTTTGTAAAATCTTAGGGGCTGCCTGGTCAAAGCGGTCGCCGAGCTTTGAGAGTTTGTCCAAAAACTCATCCGGCATCTTGATTTCACACTTAGCCATCTTTGACCACCCCTTCCGTATCGACCTTTTCAGCCAAGATCTCCCAGTAGAGCCCTTTATGACGGATATCTTCTACGGAGAGGATGTTGTATCTGCCGTCCTCCGTCAGCACCACACACCGGGTATCGAGCGCGATACCGGGAATTGATCTGATGCGAAAGAGCACCGTCGCTTTGGAAAAAAGACTTCTATTCTTCCACATTTCACTGCCATAGCGGTCTTCCCGGTAGGCTCTAACGCTTGCTAAAAGCTCGTCACGCTCTACCGGAAAACCGTCCTCGTCTGTTCCTTGTTCTACACGGAAAAGCTCAATAAAATGTGTCAATTTAATGCTCATAGGATCACGTCCTTATCACCTTGAAGCAGAAGTTTCACTGTCTCCCAGACCTGTTTCGCAGCATCGGGAGAATCGGAAAAGAAGCCGGCCGTAGAACCGTCCCTGCTTTCATAAAAGAAAGAGGCAAGGACGATCACGGCCTGCTTCGTGCTTTCTGTCATCGGATGACTTTGATAGTGATCCGGCCCTTTTTTCTGGTATCCCTCTGCATAGGAAATCGCAGAGGAAAGGCAGCGGAGCATGAGGGGATCATCCGCGTCATGCTCCACAACCAGATTTTCTTTTAATGGATGAAGAAGCTCCTCTGCGTTCATCGTTTCCTCCTTAAGCGCCGGCCTTCATCTGCAAGAGCTTCACGCTCTCAGGCAGGATTAGCTTGCCGTCCACTCGTTGTGTAGCCTTAAAGCCAACTTGTCCCGTTGCGGCAAAGAGCTCATTCAATCTTTGGAAAGACCTGCCCTGACGGTCGGCGATCCAGTAGTAGGAAAAGTCGCCGAAAGCAATCGCCAACGCTCCACCCTCTGCCAGAGGAGCAAAGCTTGACGTGTACACGGGACGATTCAAGATGGTATCCGGTGTGCCTGCTGTGAGAGCCGGCTGCCAGAGGTACTGTCCGGTGTTGTCTTTAAGTTTCCTAATCAACTTCACAGTCGCATCGTTCATAATAAAGACGGCATTTTTCCTGTACGGTGCACGAAGCGAATAGAAGAGGTCGATCAGCTCATCTGCCGTCACTGCTTTATCCGACGCAGCCGTAACGCCAACTTCTCCACCGCCTACGGTTTGGAAAATGCCTGTGGGCTTGCCTGTGCCGTCGCCGATAAGGAAGGCTTCCTCTTCTTTGGAACCCATACGCCTGCCGAATTCTTTAGCGATGTAGCTTTCCAGGTCAAAGACCGAGTCGTTTAAAAGTTCCTCGGAGACTTTGAGCATAGTCGCCAGCTTATAGGCACCGATGGAGACCTGGCCGAAGGCAGGATCAGATTCCGGGATGGCGGCTTCTTCGTCCACCCAGCTAGCCGTGCCTTTTGTTGCAACAACAGGGATTTTGCGATCTCCGGAAGATGTCTGAATGACATGAGCGATTTTTCTGAAGATGTTTTCTTCTTCCAACGCTTCCACAAGTGTCTGTTCAAACTCATCCGGAGCCAAATAGCCGCCCTCGGAGTCCGTACCGACCTGCAGGGCGTTCGTTATAACAGCGTTCTTCTTTCTCATAAGGTTCCAGAAATCACGCTTGTAGGCATCACTGCCCCTGCCGGTCTTGTCTTCCTTGGCCTGCATAGGGTTTGTCACCACAGGACGGCTGGTCGCTTCGTTAAGCTTCATGTCCATGTCCCGTTGGCGTTCCAGGCGGTCGATTTCTTTTCCAAGATCGACGACTTCCTGTTCCATCTTTTCGTAGGCGGCCGTGTTTTCTGCTGAGACGATGCCTTTGTCGTCTCGCTTTTCTTCCAAAAAGGCCTTAGCCTTTTCCCAAACTTCAAGGCGTTTGTTTCTCAGTTCCTGAATTTTATTCATTTCTTCGTCCTCCTTAATGACGTAAAAGTTCGAGCCTTTTTTCAAGCTCTGTGTATCTTGTGCCTGTTTCGGATTGTTCTTGAATGTCTGTTTCTTCAGCGGGTTTTGTCTCCTTCGCTACCCTCTTGAAAACAGCATCTGGGCCGATTTTGTTTAGGACTTGAGCCACCATCTTTCTGGCGGCATAAGCCATGCCTTCCTCCGGTTCGCTTTCTTCTCCGGTGAAAAGGAAACCGTCGCAAAATCCCAGCTCCTTTGCCTTCCTTGCATTCATCCATGTTTCGTCGTCCATCAGCCGGGAGATCTTATGCCTTGAAAGCCCGGTCTTGAGTTCGTAGGCATTGATGATGGAGGCTTTGACCTCCTCAAGAATGCTTACGGCCCTTTCCATCTCGTCCTTCCAGCCCTCGGCAATGGTCGTCGGGTTATGGATCATCATCATGGAAGAAGGGCTCATCAACACTTCGCCGCCGGCCATCGCAATGACAGAAGCGGCAGAAGCGGCTAGGCCCTCTACTTTGACCGTGATTTTTCCCTGATGGTCCATGAGCATGGTGTAGATCTGTGATGCCGCAAAGACGTCGCCGCCCGGAGAGTTGATCCAGACCGTTAAATCTCCCGGATGTCTTTCCAGCTCCGACAAGAAAAGAGCCGGTGTGACCTCATCGCCAAACCAGCTCTCTTTTGCAATCGGTCCGTCCAGTCTTAGGACGGTTTCTCCCTCTTCCTGATCTCCTCGTTGAAAGACCCAGAACTTACGTTTTTCCATTTGCTTTCACCTCCCTGCCGGCAAAGATGCCAGCGTCTTCAAGTTTGGTCATGTTGCCGTTGATCAAGTACAGATCTCCTCCTTCTTCTTTTGATATTAGGTTCATGTTTTCAAGCCTCCTGATATCGTTGGCGCTCATCCAACCGTTTTGTCTGGCTGTAGCATAGCCGCGCATCCTGCTTTCATAGTCACCTCGAAGAAGACCGTCCACATTGAACTCAACAAAATAATCTTGTCGTTCAGATGGGTAAAGAAGTGTCTTGTTCATCGCCTGCTCGAGTCGAACCAGCCAAGGTCTAATGGTGTGAACGACAAAGCTAATAGACTGATGCTCGATATTGGAAAAAGTCGCTTTGTCGAGGTCTGCCACCAGATGTGGCGGCACACGGTAGATACGACAGATTTCCTCCGTCTGGTACTTTCTTGTTTCAAGAAACTGTGCTTCATTCGGTGGAATCCCGATCTGCTTGTAGGTCATGCCTTCCTCGAGGACAGCCACCTTATTTGCATTGCCGGAGCCTTGAAAGAGCTGGTTCCAGCTTTCCCTAACCTTGGACGGGTCCTTAAGCGTCCCCGGATGCTCCAAAATACCGCCCGGTGCGGCTCCGTTTGCGAAGAAACTCGCCCCAAATTCCTCTGTTGCCATAGCCATGCCGATGGCGTTTCTCGCCATTGTAATCGGCGAGTAGCCGACCAGGCCGTCAAATCCAAGGCCGGGAATATGAAGGATTTCTTCTTTGCGAAACGCTATATTCTTCATGCCGCTTTGGTAAAGGTAGATGAGTTCATCCTCCTCGTTGCGGCTGACCTGCATCTTGTCCGGCAAAAGGGGATATAACCCAGTAATTTCGCCATGTCCGTTTCTCAGTATCTGTGAATAGCTGTTCCCCCATAGCAAAAGATGCGTCATCATGGTCTCCCTGAAAATGAACGAGGTCATTTCCGGATTCGGTGCATCGTGCAGGAGAAAGTACAAAGGATGTCTTGTATCCCGCTTTTTACCTTCATCGACATAGCGATAAAGGTGCAAGGGCAAGCTTGCAACGGTCTCAGCGATGACTCTGACACAAGCGTAAACCGCCGCCGATTGCATGGCGTTTTTCTCCGTCACCTGTTTGCCGGAAAAGGACGGAGCAAAGAAAAATCGGAATACTGACGGTTTTGTCAGCTCCGGCTTGTCTCGGCTTTTGAATAGATTTTTTAGAAGTCCCAGAGGACATCACCTCCTTGCATTTTTCTAAAAGAGTAGCAACCCTCGCTCGTCATAAACAGAGCCGGAGTCACTCCCTTGATTTCTGATTGCCCGATCAAGGGCCATGATAAGAGCTACCGCTCCGTCAATTCGCTCGGTTGATTTTTCCTTGTCCGGCTTGATGTTTCCAGCCGGGTCAGTGCGAACAAAAATATTATCAACGCACCAGCGAAGAACAGGATGCCCGCCGTGTGCGAGTTTTTCTTCCAAGACCAGCTTCATCAACTCTTTAGTCGGAGGACTCATGTCCTTGTATCCTTGCCCGAAGGGAACTACGGTAAAGCCCATGTCTTCCAAGTTCTGGCTCATTTGCACCGCACCCCAGCGATCAAAGGCGATTTCACGAATGTTGTATTTCATGCCTAAGTCTTCAATAAACTTCTCAATAAAACCGTAATGCACAACATTGCCTTCAGTCGTAAGAAGAAAGCCTTCTTTTTTCCAGACATCATACGGCACATGGTCTCGGCTTACCCTAAGCGGCACATTCTCTTCCGGTATCCAAAAATACGGAAGGACAAAATAAGGCTCCTCATCTGTTTCCGGAGGAAAGACCAGGACAAAGGCGGTCAAGTCGGTCGTGCTTGAAAGGTCAAGCCCGGCGTAGCAAACACGG
>JAEZWF010000019.1 GCA_023420415.1 Actinomycetes bacterium
GCGCGACCGAGGAACACGACGTGGAACACCCCGACAGCGAGGTCGGGCGACCAACCACGCCCTCGCTGTCTCCTCAGCCCACGACGACGATCAACGCCGCGCCATCAGACCATCGGTGGATCGAGGCTAAACCTGGCACGTGGCGCTACGACGGTTACGAGGTCGTGTACCGAGTCGGCTTGGTGCGGTACCGCATGGTCGTCTCCGTTGACCTGTGGATGTGCACTGAGCCGGGGGCGGATTGTCCACCCTTGTCGGAGTGACGCAAGCCAGTCGCCACGAACAGTGACACCGGTTGTCGAGGGGTCACGGAGAGGGCTATCTTGTGTCGCATGGTACCCGGCGACGACATCATCCTGACGCAGCTGCGTCGTGGTGCGCTGGAGTACTGCGTCCTGGCCCTCCTCGAACGAGACGCGTTGTACGGCCTCGACATCGCCCGGCGCCTCACCGCCGACGGGGTGCTGCTCGCCAGTGAGGGCACGCTCTACCCACTGCTGGCGAGACTTCGCAAAGCCGGACTCGTCGACACCAGCTGGCAGGAGTCGACCGAGGGACCGCCACGGCGCTACTACGCCCTGACCGGCGAGGGGCGCGAGTCGCTGGCCGCCTTCCGCCGCACCTGGAAACCGTTCCGCGACGCCGTCGACAGCACACTCTCAGGGGGACCGTCATGACCGCACCGACCACGCACCCGCTGGCCGCCGCCTACCTGCGCGACCTCGAGCTGCTGCTCCACGGCGTCGACCCGGGCGAACGCGCGGAAGTGCTGGCCGGCGTGCGCGAGCACCTCGAGGGGACGACCGGCCCGAACGCCTCCGACGACGACGTGCGAGCGGCCCTCGCCGAGCTCGGCCCACCCCAGGCAATCGCCGACGAGGCGTATGCCGGCCGCTCGCCGCAGCTGGCCGTGGTCACCACCGTGGTTGCGGACCGCCCCCGGGGCACCCTCTCGGCGGTCTGGGTACCCATCGTCGTCGGCGGGATCCTCGGGCTGGGGTTCCTCATGGTCCTGGTGACCGGTCTGGGCGGTGTCGGATATTCGGAAGTCGAGACCACCTCGTCCACCGGCGAGACCCAGACCCAGCTCACGAGCGTGAACACGTGGATGGTGTTGTTCACGCTGCCGATGCAGTTCTTCGTGGTCGTCCTGCCGGTAGCCGCGTTCGTGCTGGCGTCCAGCCTCTGGAGCCGCCCGGAGCGCGTCCGCATGATCCTTGCCGTCCCGATCATCACGATCGTGCTGGCCGTGCTGCCGTGGCTCGGTTACACGATCACCGGCACCGAGCTGGGCCTCAACATCGGCGCCTGGGCGGCGTTGGCCCTCATCGTTCTCGTCGCCACGTGGATCTTCGGCCATGACGTCAGGCTCGGGCTGCGCCGGGCCAGAGAAGTCACTGCCGGTTCGACGTAGTCCGGGACCGGATTCCGGAAGCGGACTACTTCGAACCGGACCGCTGTGGGCGCCCGGGTCAGGCGGTCGCGGAGGCGCGACGCGGCATACGACGGTTGCGCAGCTTGCGGCGCACCCGCTTGCCCACGGCCTCGGCCGCGATGCCGACCCGCGAACGCCCCTCCTGCGGGTTGGGCAGCGCCAGCACGACGACCTGCTTCCACGCAGACGCGACCTGCTTGGGCAGCGGCCCGGTCGTGTAGGACAGCCCGTACCGCTGGCAGATCTCGCGGATCCGCGGGGCGATCTCGGCGTACCGGTTGCTCGGCAGGTCGGGGAACAGGTGGTGCTCGATCTGGTGCGACAGGTTGCCCGTCATGAGGTGCATTGCCTTGCTACCACTGATGTTTGCCGACCCGACCATCTGCCGCAGGTACCACTCACCGCGCGTCTCGCCGTCGATCGACTGCTTGGCGAACGTCTCGACACCCTCCGGAAAGTGACCGCACATGATGACCGAGTGGGTCCACACGTTGCGCACCGTGTTGGCGACGAAGTTGGCAGCCACCGTCTGGAAGAACGACGGCCCGGACAGCAGCGGGTGCACGAGGTAGTCCTTGCGCGCTTGCCGGCCGATCTTGCGCAGCACCTTCTTCAGGTCGCGCTGGAAGGTCTCCTTGTCCTTGCCCCGCCCCTGCAGGTAGGCGCCGACCTCGAGGTCGTAGGCCGCGATGCCGTACTCGAAGAAGACCATGTTGACGAAGTTGACCAGCGGCTGCGAGATGTACGACGGGTACCACTTCTGGTCCTCATCGACACGCATGATGCCGTAGCCCAGGTCGTTGTCGCGGCCGATCACGTTGGTGAAGGTGTGGTGCAGCTCGTTGTGGCTGTGCTTCCAGAACTCGCTGGGGCTCGCGTTGTCCCACTCCCACTCCTGAGAGTGGATCCGCGGGTCACGCATCCAGTCCCACTGCCCGTGCATGATGTTGTGCCCGAGCTCCATGTTCTCGAGGATCTTCGCGACCGACAGGCCGGCGGTGCCGACGAACCACGCCGGCGGGAAGAGCGAGAAGAGCAGGACAGCGCGCGAGCCCATCTCCAGTCCGCGTTGCCACTTCAGGACCTTGCGGATGTATGCCGCGTCGCTGGCTCCGCGGGAGTCGAGGACTTCCTGCCGCAGGGCGTCGAGCTCGGCGCCGAGCGCCTCGATGTCCTCGGCGGACAGGTGGCCGGCGGGGTCGGGCTTGCCCGACGGCTTGGGGACAAAGCTGCGCTCCTTGGCGGCCACGGACAGGCGCGAGCCGACCTTGGTGGTGTTCTGCGGCGCGCGCGGCGTGCCTGCGAGCCGACCGTCGATCGACAGGTCGAACTGCTCGTCCCCCACGGTGGAGGTCGTCGGGCGGTTGGCGGTGGCAGTCACGAAAGTCCTTTCGTTGCAGCGTTGTTCGTCGAAGTCAGTGGTGACGGATGGGTCAGAGGTCGATCTCGCACTCGCCCGCGGCGGCCGAGATGCAGGTCTGGATGCGCACGCCGTCACCTTCGGTGGCGACGGTCAGCTCGCCGTTGCGCAGGTCGCGCACGGCCCCCTGGCGCAGGGGAACGACACAGCCGAAGCAGATGCCCATCCGGCAGCCTGATGGCATGAGCACGTCGGCCTCCTCGCCCGCGTCGAGGATCGGGGTCGCGCCGTCGGCCTCGACGGTCTTGCCCTGGGTGGCGAAGGTGACGGTGCCGCCCTCGCCCTCGGCGACGACGACCGGGCGGAAGCGCTCGGTGTGCAGGCGCTCGGAGAGGCCCGCCGCGGCATACGCCTCCTCGAAGGCGTCGAGCATGCCCGTCGGTCCGCAGCACCACGTCTCGCGCTCGCGCCAGTCGGGCACGAGCTCGTCGAGGTCGGCGGGCGAGAGCATGCCGTCGGTGTCGGTGTGGAGCTCGACGAGCCGCAGGTCACCGCGCCCGCCCCACTCGCGCAGCTGCGCGGAGAAGATCACGTCGCCCGACGTCGGCGCGCTGTGCACCAGGACGGCGTCGGGCAGCTCGTCCAGGTGGTTGCGCAGCATGCCCATGACCGGCGTGATGCCGGACCCGGCGGTGAGGAACAGCGCCTTCGCGGGGCGCGGGGTCGGCAGCGTGAAGTCGCCGGTCGCCTGGTCGAGGTGGATCAGGGTGCCGGGGCGCAGGTCGCGCACGACGTGGTTGCTGACCTTGCCGTCCGGGATGGCCTTGACGGTGATCGAGATGAGGCCGTCGGCGGCGTCGACCGGGCAGGTGAGCGAGTAGGCGCGCCAGTTGCGGACCCCGTCGACGTCGACGCCGATCCGGGTGTACTGGCCGGGGACGTGGCCGCGCCAGCCGCGACCCGGGCGGATCACGACGGTGGCCGCATCGGCCGTCTCTGGGGTGACCGCGACGACGCGGCCGCGCAGGTCGGCCCCGGCCCGCAGCGGCGCGATGAGGTCGAGGTAGTCGGCGGGGAGCACCGGCGTGGTCACCGCGTGGGCCACGCGCAGCGCCGCGTCCCGCAGCCGAGCCATGGGTATGCCGCGTGTCCGGGCCGCGTTCGTGGTGGTGCGCGGGGTCGCTGCAGCGGTCATGGAGCTAGTTTGTCCGACAACTTGGCCTAAAATCCTGACCAGTCCGGGTGATCATCGCGGGAAGGGTTGTGCGCAGATGACAAAAGAGAGCCAATCGCGGCGTGAGCCTCGCCCCGGCGCGGCTCCCGGCGTGACGGCGCCCACATCCACGGGAGGGGGCGGGGCACCGGCGAGCGGCCGGCGCACCGAGGCAATCGCCGTCGACCGGGCCGCCGGACTGCAGCTGCCCGCCCGGGTCGAGACCCGGCTGCGCGACGCGCTGCCCGGTGTCGCCGAGGACGCCGTCGAGGCCATCATCGAGGAGGTGCCTGCGTATGCCGCGGCGCGTGCCTTCATGGTCGACACCATCGAGGCTGCAGTGCGGACCGCGCTCGGCGGCTTCCTCACCCTCGCCGCTCGCAGCACCGACCCGAGCAGTCCCCTGCGACCGGCCCAGGCCGCGTCCTATGAGCTCGGTCGCGGCGAGGCCCGCAACGGACGCAGCCTCGACGCACTGCTGTCCGCCTACCGCATCGGCGCCCGCGTCTCGTGGCGGGAGCTGTCGGCCGTCGCCGTGGAGGCCGAGCTCGACTCCGCCAGCCTCGCCCGGTTCGCCGAGCTCGTCTTCGCCTACATCGACGAGCTCTCCGCGGCCAGCGTCGCCGGGCACGCGGCCGAGCTCGCCACCGCGGAGCGGCACCACCGCCAGCAGCTGGACCGCGTCGCCCGCGACCTGCTCCGCGGCGGTGTCACGGACGAGACGGTGGACCGGCACGCCGCGCGCGCGTCATGGCAGCCGCCCCGCACGCTCACCGCAGTCCTTGTCTCGGAGGAGCAGCTCCGCGACGTGCGGCCCCTCGTCGATCCCTCGAGCCTGGTCGTCGAGGGCGACCTGCCCGGCGCACCACCCAACGACGACACGTGTGCGCTGCTGCTACCGAACCTGACCGCGAAGGCTCGAAAGTCACTGGTGGACAATGGATCACGGCTCGGCCTGGTCGTCGGCCAGACCGTTCCGTGGCGCGAGGTTTCCGTCTCCTACGAACGGGCACGACGCGCGCAGGCGACGGTGGCTGCGGGCGAGCGCCGCGCGGCATACGACACTGACGCCCACCTGGCCGAGCTGGTGGTGACGGCCGACCCGGAAGCCCTCGCCGACCTGCGCCGGCGCGTGCTCGCGCCCCTCGACGACCTCACCGAGACACAACGGCCGAAACTCGAGGAGACGCTGCGCGCGTGGTTGCTGCACCGCGGCCGACGCGAAGCGGTCGCCGAGCAGCTGTTCGTCCACCCGCAGACGGTGCGCTACCGCGTGGGCCAGTTGCGCGAGCTCTTCGGCGACAGCCTCGACGATCCGGACACCGTCCGCGACCTCGTCATCGCCCTCGTGGCGCCGGGCAACGGGTGACCACACCTGCCAACGCAGGGAGCCGCATTGGGCAGGGCTTGCCAACGCCGGGGCCAAGGAGCGCTGCCTAGGCTCGCCGCACCGGCTCATCGAGGTGTCGGTGCGACCGGTGGGAGGTGTGGCGTGCGGGTCCTGATCGCGCTCGGCGGCAACGCCATGACCGGCCCCGACGGCAGCGCGACACCACAGGCGCAGCGCGACGCGATCGCGACCGCGATGGGGCACGTCGCCGAGGTCGTGGCCGCCGGGCACGAAGTGGTGCTCACCCACGGCAACGGCCCGCAGGTCGGCAACCTGCTCGTCAAGAACGAGCTCGCCGCGCACGTCGTGCCGCCCGTGCCGCTGGACTGGTGCGGCGCGCAGACGCAGGCGACCATCGGCTTCACGGTGCTCGACACCCTCGAGGCCGCACTGGTGCAACGCGGTATCGATCATCCAGTCGCCGCCATCGTCTCCCGCACGCTCGTCGACGGTCACGACCCCGGATTCACCAAGCCCACCAAGCCGATCGGCCGCTACCTCACCCGCGACCAGGCCAAGCCCCTCATCGAGCACGGCGAGACGTGGGAGGACCGGGGCGAGAAGGGCTGGCGCCGCATGGTTGCCTCCCCCGAGCCGGTCGAGGTGCTCGAGACGTCGACGCTGCTGACGCTGCTCGACGCGGGCTACCTCGTGGTGGCCGCCGGTGGCGGCGGCATCCCCGTGTCGCGCAGCTCCGACGGCGTCCTGCACGGGGTCGAGGCCGTCATCGACAAGGACCTCACCGCCGCCCTGCTCGCGTCCTCGATCGAGGCCGACGTGCTCGTCATCGCCACCGACGTGGCGAATGCCGTTGTCGGATATGGCGCCAGGGACGAGCAACCGCTCGGCCGGGTGCCACTCACCGAGCTGGAGAGGTATGCCGCTTCCGGCGAGTTCGCGTCGGGGTCCATGGGGCCCAAGGTCGAGGCCGCGTTGCGGTTTGCCCGCGCCGGCGGCACCAGCGTCATCACCGCGCTGGACCAGATCGCCTCGGCTGTCGACGCCGTAGCCACGGGCGAAGGCGACGTGGGCACGGTGGTGAGCGGGCGGCATACCCCCGTGTTGAAAGACGAAACATCAAGCAGCACAACGGAATCAGGAAGGTGACAGCAATGCCAGACGCCATCGAGGTCCGCAAGGTGCCGCTGCACAGCGTCACCGACGCCAGCGAGCTCGCCACGCTCATCGACGACGGCGTCATCGACGCCGACCGCGTCATCGCCGTCATCGGCAAGACCGAGGGCAACGGCGGGGTCAACGACTACACGCGGATCATCGCCGACCGGGCGTTCCGCGAGGTGCTGGTCGCCAAGGGCGCCGACCCGGCGAAGGTGAAGGAGGTGCCGATCGTGTGGTCCGGTGGCACCGACGGCATCATCAGCCCGCACGCCACGATCTTCGCCACGGTGCCTGCCGACAAGGCGGAGCAGACCGACGAGCCGCGGCTGACCGTCGGGTTCGCGATGAGCGAGGTGCTGCTGCCCGAGGACATCGGCCGCACGGCGATGGTGACCAAGGTGGCCGACGCGGTGAAGGTGGCGATGGAACGCGCGGGCATCACCGACCCGGCCGACGTGCACTACGTGCAGACCAAGACGCCGCTGCTCACGATCGACACCATCCGGGACGCCAAGAGCCGCGGTCACGACGTCTTCACCGAGGACACGCTCGCGTCGATGGACGTCTCCAACGGTGGCACCGCGCTCGGCATCGCAGTCGCCCTCGGCGAGATCGAGATGCCGCGCGACGAGGACGTGCTGCGCGACCGGACACTCTACTCGTCGGTGGCATCGTGCTCGTCGGGCGTGGAGCTGGACCGGGCGCAGGTGGTCGTCGTCGGCAACGCGCGCGGCGTCGGTGGGCGCTACCGCATCGGGCACTCGGTCATGCGTGACGCGCTGGACGCCGACGGCATCTGGGCGGCGATCAAGGACGCCGGGCTCGACCTGCCCGAGCGGCCGCACACCTCCGACCTGCAGGGGCGTCTGGTCAACGTCTTCCTCAAGTGCGAGGCGAGCCAGGATGGTGCGGTGCGGGGTCGGCGCAACGCGATGCTCGACGACTCCGACGTGCACTGGCACCGGCAGATCAAGGCTGCGGTGGGTGGCGTGACGGCGTCAGTGACCGGAGATCCGGCGGTGTTCGTGTCGGTGTCGGCCGCGCACCAGGGCCCGGACGGGGGTGGCCCCGTCGCCGCGATCATCGACCTCGGGGCAGGCGAGCCGACCGGCTACCGCGCACCCCAGCTCGACTGATCCGACCAGCCGCCGCAAAACGGGGGTTGCGTGCATGAAACGGGGCTGCGGAACCGCCGTTTCGTGTCAGCAACCCCCGTTTTGCCAAAGGGTCCGTCGGCACTGGGTTCAGTGGGCGCTGTACTCAGTGGGCGAAGTGGCGGGTGCCGGTGAAGTACATGGTCACGCCGGCCTGCTCGGCGGCGGCGATGACCTCGTCGTCACGCACCGAGCCACCAGGTGCGACGACCGCGCGCACCCCGGCATCGAGCAGCACCTGGAGCCCGTCGGCGAACGGGAAGAACGCGTCTGACGCGGCGACGGCACCCCGCGCCCGGTCCTGATCGTCGGCGTTGGCGCGGTTGACGGCGAGGTGGCACGAGTCGACTCGGTTGACCTGGCCCATGCCGATGCCGACCGAGGCCCCGTCGCGCGCGAGCAGGATGGCGTTGGACTTCACGGCCCGCACCGCCCGCCACGCGAACTGCAGCTCGGCGAGGGTCGCCTCGTCGGCGGCCGCCCCGGCGACCAGACGCCAGTTGGGCGCGTCGTCGCCACCGGTCACCGAACCGTCGTCACCGGTGACCTCGGCGTCGATCCGGTCGACGGTCTGCACGAGCACCCCGCCACTCACCGGCCGGAACTCGATCGGGTCGGCGGTCTTCCCCATGCCGTCCGGCAGGAGCAGCAGGCGCCGGTTCTTCTTCTCCCGCAACAGTTCCAGCGCGTCGTCGTCGAACCCGGGGGCGACGATCACCTCGCTGAACGTCTCGTTGGCAGCCTTCGCCATTGCCGCGTTCACGGGCCGGTTCGTCGCGATGATGCCGCCGTAGGCGGAGACGGGGTCGCACGCGTGCGCCGCGGCATACGCCTCCTCGACGGTGTCGCCGACGGCGATGCCGCAGGGGTTGGCGTGCTTGATGATCGCGACCGTCGGCTGGTCGCCGTGGTCGTGCGCGGCGCGCACCGCGGCATCGGCGTCGACGTAGTTGTTGTAGGACATCTCCTTGCCGTGCAGCTGCTCGGCCGAGGCGACTCCGGCGCGCCAGTGGGTGTAGATCGCGGCGCGCTGGTGCGGGTTCTCGCCGTAGCGCAGCACCGCCTTGCGCTGCCAGGTCGCGCCCGTCCACGCGGGGAAGCCGGTGCCGTCGGAGGTGTCGACGTAGGCGTTGCCCATCCAGTTGGCCACGGCGTTGTCGTAGTCGGCGGTGTGCACAAACGCTTGTGCCGCAAGGAGTTTGCGCTGGGCCAGCGTGAAGCCGCCGCCGTGCACCGCCTCCAGGACCGAGGCGTATGCCGCGGGGTCGGTGACGATGGCGACGCTCGGGTGGTTCTTGGCTGCGGCCCGCACCATGGTGGGTCCGCCGATGTCGATCTGCTCGATGACCTCGTCCGGCCCGGCGCCCGATGCCACGGTCTCGCGGAACGGGTAGAGGTTGACCACCACGAGGTCGAACGGCTCGACACCCAGGTCGGCGAGCTGCTGCACGTGGTCGGGCTTGCGGGTGTCGGCCAGCACACCGGCGTGCACCTTCGGGTGCAACGTCTTGACGCGCCCCTCGAGGCACTCGGGGAACCCGGTCAGGTCGGCCACCTCGACCACCGGGATGCCGAGCCCCTCGATCAGCTTGGCGGAGCCGCCCGTCGACACGATTTCGACACCGGACTCGTGCAGACCACGGGCCAGGTCCTCCAGCCCGGTCTTGTCGTAGACGGACACCAGTGCCCGCTTCACGGGGCGGACGTCTTCGCTGGGGCCGGGCTTGCTGACAGAGCTCATGGGTTCTCCGCGGTCGGTTGCAACGGTGCGGGACACCCAGGCGGGCGATGTCCCGGCGCGTGACTCCCCGGTGGTGGTCCACCCTCGCCAGTTGTCACGAAAAGTCTATCGGCCCAGCGGACCGCTACCGTCCACGGCCGGCAGCGACAGCTCACCCCGCGCGACCTGGCCGACGACGTCGACGAGCAGTGGGTGCTCGAGGGCCTTGATGCGTTCGTGCAGCGAGTCCTCGGTGTCGTCCGGGTCGACGGCGACGCGCGCCTGCGCGATCACCGGCCCGGTGTCCACACCGGAGTCGACGACGTGCACCGTGCACCCGGTTTCGGTGGCGCCGGCCGCCAGCGCGTCCCGAACCGCGTGGGCGCCCGGGAAGCTCGGCAGCAGCGCGGGGTGGGTGTTGATGACGGTCCACCGCCCCAGGACGTCGGGTCCGAGCAGCTTCATGAACCCCGCCGACACCACGAATGCCGGGGCGTGGTCGCCGATGCGCGACGCCAACGCGGCATCCCACTCGGCGCGCGTCGCGAAGTCGGCCACGCGGCATACGAACGTCGGTATGCCGGCGGCGGCCGCCCGGTGGAGCCCCGTGATCCCAGCCCGGTCGGCACCGACTGCGAGGATGCGCACCCCGTATGCCGCGTCAGTAGCCGCGTCGATGAGCGCCTGGAGGTTCGTGCCCGACCCGGAGACGAGGACGACGATGCCGGTCGGCTCCGTGGGCGGCGTCGGCGTCGTCACGGGTACGACGATAGCGAGGCAGGGTTCAGGTGGAGGGCGCGGCCTCACGGAGGCTGTCGAGCAAGGGGCCGGCAGCCTCGTCCAGGAAGCGCTGCTGCGCCTCGTCCCCGATCTGCACGAGGGCGAGGTCGGTGAAGCCGGCGTCCCACCACGCCTGCGCCGCCTCGACCACCGCGTCGAGATCCGGGCCGCACGGAATCGACTCGGCGACGTCGTCGGGCGTGACGAACTGGGAGGCGGCGGCGAAACCGGCCGGGGTGGGCAGGTCGGCGTTGACCGACCAGCCACCGCCGAACCAGCGGAACTGCTCGTGGGCGCGCTCGATGGCGGTGTCGCGGTCGGGGTCCCAGCTGATCGGCATCTGCCCGATGGCGCGCGGCTGGCCCTTGCCACCCCGGGAGCTCTTGGCTCCCTTGGCAGTCGTGGCCGCCGAGCGCTGCTTGGTGAACTGGCTGACGAGCTCGGCCTCGGGCTGCACCGCGATGACGTGCTCGGCCAGCGGCGCGAACCGGCTCACCGACTTGTCACCCGACACGGCGACACCGATCTCGACCGGCTGTTCGGGGATGTCCCAGATGCGCGCCGAGTCGACGCGGAAGTGTGCGCCCTCCCAGGTCACGAGTTCGCCGGTGTGCAGCTCGCGGATGATCGTGATCGCCTCCTCGAGCATGTCCTGGCGGACGTCGACCATGGGCCAGCCCTCGCCGACGACGTGCTCGTTGAGGTTCTCGCCGCTGCCCAGCCCGAGGGTGAAGCGTCCTTCGGCGAGCAGCTGCAGGGTTGCTGCCTTCTGCGCGACGACGGCCGGGTGGTAGCGGATGGTCGGGCAGGTCACGTAGGTCATCAGCTCGATCCGCGAAGTGGCCTGCGCGACGGCCCCGAGCACGGTCCAGGCGTGCGGCGCATGGCCCTGGGTGGTGAGCCACGGTGAGTAGTGGTCGGAGCTGACCGCGAAGTCGAAACCGGTCTCCTCCGCGGCCTGCGCGTAGCGGACGAGCTCGCGTGGACCCGACTGTTCGGTCATGAGCGTGTATCCGATGTGAGCCATGCTCCCAACGTCACATGCGGGCGGTCACTTCGCGAGCCCGGCTCTCCCCTGTCTCACCGGCCAGCCATCACCCCTCAGGCGAACACACCCGGTCCCGTGCAAGCCAGCTCGGCCACCCGCTCCGGTGTCACCGGTGACGACCAAGGTTCAGCGGCGAAGCTTCCAACGGTCCCAGGCGAGGACGAGCCCGGCGCCGATCGCGACCTCGACCAGCAGGGCCGCAGTCATCGCGAGCGCCGGTGCGCCGATGTCGGCGAGCCGGCCAGCGCCAAGGGACCCTCCCCCGAGCGCGTCGAGCAGCCCGATCGTCAGGGCGGTCACGACCACCGCGACCCCGGTCACCGTCAGCTTGGTGCGCATCGTCGACAGCCGTGCCACCGAGCGCAGTGACCGCCACCCGACGAAGGCGCCGACCGCGACCGGCACGAGCACCACGAGCGGCATGACCCCGGGGAAGGCCCCCGGCTCCGGCAGCGCCCCGAACACGGGCACCATCGGCAGCACCGACGACCGTGCACCGGTCCACGTCGCCGACGCGCCCTCCACCGCCGAGAACCCCGTCCCCGCCAGGAAGGACACCGCCCACAAGGCGAGGTTGGGCAGCACGGTCACCTGCGCGAGGGCAAGCACGACGCCACCGACCACACCCGGCGCCAGCTCGGACTGCAGGTTCTTCACCGCACCGAAGTGCGTCACCACCATCAGCACGACCAGGACCACGCCGACCCCGAGCAGTGCGGCCGCACCTTCCAGCCCCGGCCGCACTCCGCGACGGACCGCATCCGGCAACCACGACGGTCGCTGAGCAGCGTCACCGAGCAGCTCGGGGCGGTCCACGACGTGACGCCGCAGCGCCAGTCCAGCCGCCACGACGGGCACGACCACCACCGGCACCACGAGCGTCCACCACACCGGGTTCGGCCCGGCCACGTAGGCGAGCAGCACCCAGACGAGCGCGCACGCGGCATACCCACCGACCCAGCCGCCGAGCTCGGCGGCGAGCCGTCCGTGCACGAGTCCACGCACGTGGACGACCGTGCGGTCACCCGCGGCCTCGGCGGTCGCCCGCGCCGCCGCGCGCCCGCCCAGCCACACCAGCAAACCCAGGAAGAGCAGCGGCACGACCGTCACCGGGAGCGTCCCGACAGACACGTGGGCGCCGCCGCCGAGCAGCCACAGGGCAGCACCGGTGCCCAGCGCCGACGTCCACGACACGTCGCTCTCGCTCGCGGCCACCCACACCATCAGCGCTGGCAACACGAAGACGCACGCGCCCACCGCGGCAGCCCCCGCTCCGCCCAGCATCGCCCGCCGCAGCCGTCCCGGGTCGACCGCCCCCCGGGTCGACGCACCGGTCCCCGTCCCCCGCAGCAGCTCCATGACAGTCATGACGCACCCATCGTCGCTGACCGGGCCGTGACTTCCGGCGACCCACGCCGCGCGCCTCGCGATTCACAGCAAAATTCACCCCGAACGCGCCGCAACCCGTCCCGCCCCGGCCGCGTCTGCTGCGGTGTGATGACCTTGGGCGCACGATCAGCAACCACCGGGGAGGTGTCCATGAGCGCGCAGTCCGCCGAGGCGGAGTTCGACGCGTTCTACCGGGACACCTCCAGGCGAGTCGTGCACCTCGTGTACGGCTTCACCGGTGACCTGACCGTCGCCCAGGACAGCGCGCAGGAGGCGTACGCCAAGGCGTGGCAGCAGTGGTCGACCGTCCGCGCGGCCGACGACCCGCTGTCGTGGGTGCGCACGGTTGCCCGCCGCATCGCAATCTCCAACTGGCGCAAGCGAACCACGCAGGAACGCGCCTACACCCGGCACGGGACGCACGACACGACCGGCCCCCCGACGGAGGACCGGGTCGCCATCGTCGCGGCGATGCGTGAGCTGCCCGACCCGGTCCGCGAAGCCGTCGCGCTGCACTACATCGGCGACCTGTCCATCGAACAGATCGCCCACGAGACCAACACCCCCGCAGGCACCGTCAAGGCCCGCCTGCACCGGGGCCGAGCCCTCCTGGCCCAGGCCCTGACGCACGAGGAGACCGACCATGGCTGACATCGACGAGTGGAACGAGGCGGACGACGCCCTCGTGCGTCGCGCCATGGCAACCCTGCGCGGCGACGTGGAGACAGCGCCCATGCCCGACGTGCGGTTCGTCAAGGCCAGGGGGCGTGCGCTGCGGCGCCGCCGGTTTCTCACCGTGGGTGCCGCCGCCGCGGCTGCCGTGATCGTCGCCAGCGGGGTCGGGTATGCCGTGTGGGGGCCCACCGCTGACCAGTCCCCGGTCGTGCCCGCGACCCGGTCGACCAGCTCGTCGTCGTCGGCTTCCCCGTCGCCGACGACGACGGGCTCCCTCGGTCAGGCCGGCCCGCTGCCACTGCTGACCGAGTGGTCGGACACGTTGGGCCTGCCGAACGGGTCGCGCCTGACCGACCAGGACCCGAAGTCGGATGACTTCCGCACCTTCGACTGCCTCACGTCCGTGCCGAACGGGCTGAAGCAGCGACAGCAGATCACGTTGGACAACGGCAACTTCGAGGGCGGGCAGGCGCTGTTCGAGCTCGGCGGCGGCACCGACCCGTCGACGGTGGCCGACCAGCTGGTCACCGACATCGAGGGCTGCCAGCAGGGGCCGGACTTCAGGGCCACCAAGCGGTCCGAGTCGAACGGCGTCACGACCTTGTCCTTCACTGCCGGTGACGCGGGGTCGGGCTGGTGGGCTGTCGTCACCGGGCCCGAGGCGGTCACCCTCATCAACTTCACCGTCTCGATCGAGTCCGACGCGGAGTACACGGAGCAGCAGGTCGCCGCGCTGGGTGCGATCGCCCGGGAGCGGCTGGAGCGGTACGGCGCGGGCGCCACGGCGACGACCAGCCCGTCCTCACCCAGCTCGTCGACGGGCGCGACGGCCGCGGGGCCCAAGGCGGTCAACGAGAAGATGCCGGTGAGCGGTCCCGACCCGGTCCCCTCGTCGAACCTGTTCGTCGCGGCCTCGCAGTGGCGTGACCCGTTGTTCTACTCGGGTGCCAAGCCCAGCGCGGCATCGGCTGACCCGTTGGCGTCCCTGGCCATCGTCGACTGCGAGACCGACGAGCAGCAGGCCGGCATCGCTGGCCGGGTCGGGGTCGTCGCGGTGCAGGCCGGACCGGACGACTACCTCATCGGCAAGCAGCGGGTCCGCGTCTTCGACGACGCCGACGCCGACCAGCTCGCGGACGCCGATGTCACGCGAGTCGGCGAGCTGGTGATGAAGGGGTGCACCAAGGGCGGTAACAAGGTCACGGCCGAGGCCGGTCCGAAGCCCGGCACCTACCTGCTCACCACCAAGGTCACGACCGAGGCGAGCGGCACGATGTACCAGTACGTCGGCGTCACCCGGATGAACACCCCGGGCGGGGTGTCGGTCGTCACCTTCCAGGGCACCGGCGACGGCCAGGGCTTCCAGGGCACCAAGGCACAGGGCTTCGCCCAGCTCGACCGGCTGCTCGCCCTCGCCCGCCAGAAGTAGGCGACCACGCGGCATACCCGCCGAGGTTGGGTCCCTCCCGACAAAGAGGCGCTTAAACCCACAAAACAAAAAGGGTGAAGCGGCGCATTTTAAC
>JAEZWF010000022.1 GCA_023420415.1 Actinomycetes bacterium
GGACGCGCGCGGGCCGGCCGCGCGGGGCCCCGGCCCCTTCGCGGTGCCCGCCGTAGGGCGGGAGCAGAACGTCAGAACGCGCTCTCGGGCACGTCCATCAGCGCGTTGTCGGTGGCCTCGGCGATGGCACGCTCGGCGGCAATCTTCGGCAGGACGGTGCGGGCGAAGAACGACGCGGCCGCGATCTTGCCCTCGTAGAAGTCCTTGTCCTTGGCCGACACGTTGCCGGCGGCGAGCGCCTTGTGGGCCACGTCGGCCTGGCGCAGCAGCAGCCACCCGATGACGAGGTCGCCGGCGGCGAGCAGCAGCCGCGAGGTGTTCTGGCCGACCTTGTAGACGTTGCGGATGTCGTTCGACTCGTCGGTGCGCACGTCGGACTTCATCAGCTCGCCGACCATGTAGCCGAGGATGCCCTGCACGTTCTCGAGCGCCTCGCCGAGCAGCTCGCGCTCGCGGTCGATGCGGCCGTCGGTGGCACCGAGGTCCTTGGCGAACTCCTGCACCTGCATGGCCACCGCGGCCAGGGCCTGCGCCTTGTCCTTGATGATCTTGCGGAAGAAGAAGTCCATGCCCTGGATCGCGGTGGTGCCCTCGTAGAGGGTGTCGATCTTGGCGTCGCGGATGTACTGCTCGATCGGGTAGTCCTGCAGGAAGCCCGAACCGCCCAGTGTCTGAAGGGATTCCGTGCCGAGCAGCACCCATGCTCGCTCCGAGCCGACACCCTTGACGATCGGCAGCAGCAGGTCGTTGATGCGGCTCGCGACCTCGGCGGGGCTGTCCTTCTCGAGCTCCTCCGAACCGGTCTCGAGCTGGGCCTGGTCGACGATGTCCTGCTGGGTCGCGGTGTAGACGACGAGCGCGCGCAGCCCCTCGGCATACGCCTTCTGGGTCATCAGCGAGCGGCGCACGTCGGGGTGGTGCGTGATGGTCACGCGCGGCGCGGCCTTGTCGGCCTGCTGGGTGAGGTCGGCGCCCTGGACGCGCTGCTTCGCATAGTCCAGAGCATTGAGGTATGCCGTCGAAAGCGTCGAGATCGCCTTGGTACCAACCAGCATTCGCGCGTGCTCGATGACTCGGAACATCTGCGCGATGCCGTCGTGCTTGTCGCCGAGCAGGGTGCCGGAGGCGGGCTCCTTGTCACCGAAGGTGAGCTCGCAGGTGGTCGAGACCTTGAGGCCCATCTTGTGCTCGAGGTTGGTGACGTAGACCCCGTTGCGCTCGCCGAGCTCCCCGGTCTCGAGGTCGACGTGGAACTTGGGGACGATGAACAGCGACAGGCCCTTGGTGCCGGCGCCGGCGCCCTCGGGGCGGGCGAGCACGAAGTGGATGACGTTGTCGGTCATGTCGGACTCACCGGAGGTGATGAACCGCTTGACGCCGGTGACGTTCCACGTGCCGTCGCCGTTGTCGCGGGCCTTGGTGCGCCCGGCGCCCACATCCGACCCGGCGTCGGGCTCGGTCAGCACCATCGTGCAGTGCCAGCCCTTCTCGATGATCCAGCGGGCCATCTTCCTCTGCTCGTCGGTGCCGAGGATGTAGAGGAGCTTGGCGAACGAGTAGGACGCGGCGAACATCGCGATCGCGGGGTTGGCGCCGAGCACCATCTCGTTCATGGCCCACTTGAGCGACGGGGGAGCGACGGTGCCGTCGAGCTCGCCGGGCACGTCGACGTTCCAGAAGCCGGAGTCGGTGTAGGCCGCGTAGCTCTTGGCGAACGACTCGGGCATGGTCACCGAGTAGGTCTTGGGGTCGTAGACCGGCGGGTTGCGGTCCGCGTCGGTGAACGACTCGGCGAGCTCGTTCTCCGAGAGGCGGGCCACCTCCTTGAGCATCTCCTTGGCGGTGTCCGCGTCGACCTCGGCGTACGGGCCGCTGCCCAGCACGTCCTGACGGCCGAAGACCTCGAACAGGTTGAACTCGAGGTCGCGCAGGTTGCTCTTGTAGTGGCCCATCGGGCACCTCCACTGTCGTGGGACGTCGGTGTCGTTCACTGGCGTCATTACTTGCCGGTAACTTCCATGGTGCTACTCACGAGTAACGAATGCAAGCCCCTGTGCGTCATGCCACCCGAACGACCGACCCGGCCACCCGCGCGAGCCCGCGCGGCACGGCCGGCGACCACGCGGCATACTCGCGTCCCATGAGTGGGCAGGATCCGCACGACGGCAGCCGCGTCGTGGCGCAGGCGCGCGCCGACCTCGCCGCGGGGCGCGAGTGGCAGGCGCGCGAGGCGCTCGTCGCGCACCTGGCCCGCGCCTACGACCCGCCGGCGCTGGAGCTGCTCGGCGAGGTGCAGGAGTCGATGCGTGACCTGCCGGCCGCCGGCGCAGCCTGGTTCGGGACCACGCGCCGGGGTGCGGATGTCGACGCCGCCGTCGCGGCCTGGCGGGAGCGGTATGCCGACGACTTCCCGGCGATGTGGCGTTCCCTGCCGCGGCCGGTCCGGGAGCACGAGGGCAACGCGCGCGTCGACGCCCTGCGGCGCCGCGCCGACGCGGCGGCCCCGCCGGCGGCTGTGCCCCGGGTCGAACGTGGCGTCGTGCGTGGTGCCGAACGTGACGTCGAGCGGGGCGCCGAGGAGGGCGCTCAGGACGGCGGCAACGGCGTCGACGGCGCGGTCGTCATCGCGATGATCCTCGCCGGTCTGTTCGTCGTGTTCGCCGTGGTCGGCTTCATCTGGGTGCTGACCTGGATCGTCCCGAACTGACCCGGCTGCGCACGGCCGCGACGGTCCTGACCGGCGTTCAGGAACCTTTTGTGACGGGCCAGTCGTTGCCGCATCGCCACGTCCGAACCCCAGGCGCCATGTTGCCGCGCCTCCCGAACGGAGCTTCCCCGCTGTGAAACGCAACGTCCTCGTGTCCGGTGTCATCGTCGCGCTGTTCGTGGGGGTGATCGGGGCGGTCCTCGCGTTCGCACCCGACCGCGGCTCCGGCGGCCAGGCCGCGGACAAGGGTGGTGGCGGTGGCACCGTCGACGCCGCGACCCTCGTGCGCGAGAACAGCCACCGGCTGCAGACCGCGCCGGACGGCAAGGCGACCCTCGTGGAGTTCCTCGACTTCGAGTGCGAGGCGTGCCGGGCGGCCTACCCGGTGGTGGAGGACCTGCGCGCGAAGTACGAGGGCAAGGTCACCTTCGTCATGCGCTACTTCCCGATCCCGAGCCACCAGAACTCGATGAACGCCGCGGTGGCTGTCGAGGCGGCCGCACAGCAGGGCAAGCTCGAGGCCATGTACAAGAAGATGTACGAGACCCAGGCGCAGTGGGGCGAGCAGCAGGAGAGCAAGGCGCCGCTGTTCCGCCAGTTCGCCCAGGAGCTCGGGCTCGACCTCGCGGCATACGACAAGGCCGTCGCCGACCCGGCCACCCAGAAGCGCGTCGAGGCCGACCGCAACGACGGTGTCGCCCTCGGCGTGCAGGGCACCCCGACCTTCTTCCTCAACGGCACGATGATCCAGCCGCAGTCGGTGCAAGACTTCGAGGCCAAGATCGATGCCGCCCTCGCGAAGTGACGTCGCGCCGGCCGTCGAGCCGGTGAGCGACGACGAGCGGGCGGACCGGGCGGACGGCCACGAGGCATCGGCCCGTCCCTCGCGCTCGGTCGTCGTCGCCCTCGTCCTCAGCTCGGCGTTCGGGCTCGTCGCGTCCTTCACCCTCCTGCTGGAGAAGATCCGCGGACTGCAGGACCCGGCGTACCGGCCCTCGTGCAGTCTCAACCCGGTCGTGAGCTGTGGGTCGGTCATGAACTCCGAGCAGGCCGGTGTCTTCGGCTTCCCGAACCCGATGATCGGTGTCGCGGCCTTCGGTGCCCTCGTGGCGATCGCGCTGGCGTTGGTGGCCGGCGCCCGGTTCGCGCGCTGGTACTGGTGGGGGATGCTCGCGGGCACGCTCTTCGGCCTCGGGTTCGTGCACTGGCTGATCGTGCAGTCGCTCTACGAGATCAACGCCCTGTGCCCCTACTGCATGGTCGTCTGGGTGTGCACGGTCACGGCGTTCCTCGCGGTGGTGTCGCACCTCATCCGCACGAGCCCGTCGCGCCTGCCGGGATGGGTGCGCGGCCTGCCCGGGTGGGCGATGGTGATCGGCGTCATCTGGGTCGTGGCGGTGGCCGGGCTCATCGCCGAGCGGTTCTGGTACTACTGGCAGACGCTGGTCTGACCTACCCTTTCGACATGGGAGCGGACCAGGCGGCGGGTGAGGCGGTGCTCGGGCTCGACGCCTGTGTCGAACGCGTCGTGCACCCCGACCGCGTGCAGCTCGCGGTCGACGCCGCGCTGCCGGCCGAGTCGCTCGGTCAGGCGGCGGCGTTGTTCAAGCTGCTCGGTGACCCGACGCGGGCGCGGCTGCTCTATGCGCTGCTCGAGGTGGGCGAGCTGTGTGTCTGCGACCTCGCCGCGGCGACCGCGACGCAGGAGGCGACGGTGTCGCAGTCGTTGCGGCTGCTGCGCGCCTCGGGCGTCGTGACCGGACGCCGCGACGGCCGGCTCGTCTACTACCGCCTCGCCGACGCCCACGTGCGGATGCTGCTCGACCTCACCCGCGAGCACGTGGGCCATGAGGGCTCCAGCGAGGGACAAGACTCCGGTATGCCGGGTGGTCGCCACTAGCGCGGAGGTGCGGCATGCGTGGGGTCCCGGTCGGTGTTGGGGTCGCTCTCGTCGCGCTGGCGCTGGCGGCGTGTGGCGGCGGCGCCGAGACGCTGGAGGCCGCGGACGGGACGCAGGTCTTCGTCGGGCGGTCCGAGTCGAGCGGAGCCGACGCGCTGCTCGAGGGGCCGCTCGCGGTGCTCGACGGGTGCCTCGGCGCCGGGGAACAGGTCGTGGTCTGGCCGAACGGAACCAAGGTCGTGGACGACGACCCGCTGACGGTCACGGTGCCCGGGAATCGGGGCGAGCTGCGGGTGGGTGACCAGGTGCGAGTCGGTGGGGGCGTGGCAGTCGAGCCCTCGTCGTCGGGGTCGGCCTCGGATCCGCTCGAGGTCGCTGGCGTGACCGTGCCAGCGACGTGCGCCGGACACGGCGTCTGGATGGCCTCCCCCGCCAACTGAGCCGGTTCATGTCCCGCGACATGCCGCGCGCCACGAGTTCATGTCCCGCAACATGCCGTGGGCGACGAGTTTCCACGGCATGTTGCGGGACATGAGTCGGGGGTGGACGGGGCCGATGCAATGTGAGAGAGTCCTCTCGAAAGGGTTCTCTCACAACTGGGCAAGGGGTGCGCGATGGCCAACCCGTACGGCGACGTCGAGCTGGGGGCGCGAGGCATGCGGGCGCTCGCCCACCCGGTGCGGCTGGCGATCCTCAGCCAGCTCCAGAAGGACGGACCGAGCACCGCCACGGCACTCG
This sequence comes from Actinomycetes bacterium, assembly GCA_023420415.1. Lineage (GTDB taxonomy): Bacteria > Actinomycetota > Actinomycetes > Actinomycetales > Dermatophilaceae > Pedococcus. Next base: position 5,346 of record JAEZWF010000022.1, read on the forward strand.
CCCCGCTCGTCGGGGCCACCCCTTCGGTCACCAGCTGGCACCTGCGCCACCTCGCCGAGCACGGCCTGGTGCGCGACGCCGAGGTCGCGAGCGACGGGCGTCAGCGCTGGTGGGAGGCGGTCGGCACGGGGTTCCGGTTCGTGGCGAACAGTGAGGAGGACCTCGACGCGGCCCGGATCCTGGGTGACGTGCTCATGGAGCAGGCGGCTGCCCTGCCCGCTCAGTGGGCTCGCGACGTCGAGCCGCTGCTGGAGGTCGAGTGGCGGCGATCCGCCGGCTTGTCCAACACCACGTTCGAGGTCACTGCCGACGAGCTCGCCGAGGTCGAGAGTGCCATCGAAGAGCTGCTGGCGCCGTATGTCCACCGCAAGAGCGATGGCGACAAGCCACAGGGTGCGCGCCCCGTCCGGATGTTGCGCTACGTCCTGCCCGAGGCCGAGCAGCCCGCCGATGAGGGCGACGATGAGACAGGCCAGTTATGACCGAAACCGTTGCGCCACAGCGCCTTTCGCGCGACCGCAGGTTCGTCCGCTTCTGGGTTGGCGACGGTGTCTCCCAGTTCGGCGACCGCATCACCGAGCTCGCGATCCCGCTGATCGCCGTCACGTCGCTGCACGCCAGCGCGCCGGTGGTCGGCTTCCTCACGGCCGCGGTGTGGGCGCCCAACCTCGTGTCCCTACTCGTCGGCAGCTGGGTCGACCACCAGCAGCACAAGAAGCGCCTCCTCGTCGCGGCCGACCTGCTGCGGTGCCTCGTGCTCCTGTCGCTGCCGATCGCCCACTGGTTCGGCGTCGTCACCATCGCCCAGCTCTTCGTCGTCGCCCTCCTGGCCGGACTCGGGCAGGTGCTGTTCCAGACGGCATACGCCCCCTTCTTCGTCTCCCTGGTCCGCCGCGACCAGTACGTCGAGGCCAACAGCAGGCTGAGCACCACGCGCTCGCTGTCGTTCGTGGGTGGCCCGGCCCTCGGTGGTGGTCTGATCCAGTGGCTCACCGCGCCCGTGGCGGTCCTGGTCGACGCGCTGTCGTTCGCGTTCTCCGCCTTCATGGTGCGCGGCGTGAAGGTGCAGGAGCGGCCGGTCGTCAGGGACGACGACGGGTCGCTTCTCCGACGGGCGTGGGGCGGACTGCGGTTCGTGTGGCACCACCCCTACCTGCGGGCGTCGCTCACCTGCGTCACGACGATCAACTTCTTCAACTTCGTCGCCGCTGCGCTGGTCATCCTGTTCGCGAGCCGGCACCTCGGGCTGTCGGCCGGTGTCATCGGTCTCGCGCTCGGCATCGGCGCCACCGGCGGGGCGCTGGGTGCGGTCACGGCGAGCCGCGCCGTCAAGCTCATCGGCGTCGGCCGCACCGTGATGATCGGCGTCGTCCTGTTCTCGGCGCCCTATGCCTTCCTCCCCCTGGCCGGTGGCCCGTCGTGGAGTCGCGCGGCAGTGCTGGGCGCGGTGGAGTTCGTCAGCGGGTTCGGTGTCATGTGGCTCGACGTGCCCCTCAACGCCCTGCAGACCGCGGTGATCCCCGATGCCCTGCGCAGCCGCGTCGTGGGCGCCTTCTCCACCGTCAACTACGGCATCCGGCCGCTCGGCGCAGTGCTCGGCGGGCTGCTCGGAGCGTGGCTCGGCGTCGAGCCGACGCTCGTGCTCGCCGGAATCGGCGGCGCGCTCGCGATCGTGTGGCTGGTCGGGTCACCGATCGCGCGCACCCGCACCATCGAGGAGCTCGAGCCCGCGACGGGCGAGCAGGGCGGGCAGGGCCGGCACGCCGCTCGGTAACCTTGAGTGCATGACCTCTCCCGCCTCCGGTGCCGTGCGCCTGGCGCGGGCGGCAGGTCTGGCGGTGAGCGCGTTCTCCCTCGCCGCGGGTGCCCACCTCGCCGGCGGTGGCAGTATGCCGGCCGGCGTCTGGTCGGCGGCCATCCTCCTCCTGGTCTTCACGGGGTCGGTGTTGGTCACCGGGCGCCGACTGGGCCCGGTCGCGATCGTCGCCCTGCTGGGTGGTTCGCAGCTGCTGCTCCACCGCGCCTTTGCGTTCACCGAGCCGGCTGCCGCGCCCTGCGTCGCAGGTGCCCCGGAGCACGGCACGCACCTCGCCGGCGCGGTCGCCGTGTGCGCCGACCCGGCGCTGGCCACTGCGGCCATGCAGGGCATGGACCACTCGATGGGCGGCGGCGCGACCATGGTCGTCGCGCACACCGTGGCCGCGGTGCTCCTCGGGCTGCTGCTCGCGCGTGGCGAGGAAGCGCTGTGGTTCCTCGCCGCCTTCGTCCTCCCGCGCTGGCGGGTGGCCGTCCGGTGCCCGGTGCGGCCCACGGCGCCGCGACCCGAGTGGCCCGTGCCGGTGCTGGTCCCGCTCGAGACCGCACTCGGCGGTGTCGGGCGTCGCGGGCCACCGGCGCCCGTCATGGTCGCCGCCTGAACCATCCCTCCTCGATCGTCCTCGGTGACGGCCGGGGTGCGCTCGCGTGCGACCGCTGTGGCCACTCGAACCCACCCCGCACCGTCCGCCTGCCCTCAGGGCGGCGGATTCGCCCTCGTCCCAAGGACTTTCGTCATGAAACTCATTCGTTCCCGTGCCCGAGCCAAGCTCGCGGCATACTCACTCACGATCGCGGTCATGGCCGCTGGCTTCGTCGGCATCACCGGCGGGTCCGCCGGGGCCCACTCGGCCCTGCAGAAGACCAACCCGGCTGCCGACAGCACGGTCGCCACCCTGCCGGCACGCATCGAGCTCGTCTTCAACGAGCCGGCGCTCGCGCCCGGCACGATCATCCAGGTCACGAACCCCGCCGGTCAGATCATCTCTGCCGGCGAGCCCGAGCTGACCGGCAACGCCGTTCGCCAGGGCGTGGACACGGCAGGCGCTGCGCCGGGCAAGTACCGCGTCGTCTGGCGGGTGACGTCCAAGGACGGCCACCCGATCTCGGGCACCTTCACGTTCACCACCAAGGGTTCCGGAGCCACGGCCCCCTCGTCCTCCGCCCCGACAAGTGCCACGAGCGGCACGAGCGGCACGAGCACCGCGGCTCCCACGGCCGGCTCCGCGTCGCCGCCAGCCTCCGGTGGGTCGCCCTCGACCGGCGACGCCGCCGAGGCCGCGCCGCGGTCCAACGACGGGTGGGAAGGCGGCGCGCTGGTGGCCCTGCTCGCCACGGTCGTCGTGGTCTTCGGCGGGGCCGCCGCGCTGCTGGCCCTGCGGGGGAGGCGGGACTCGTGACCGCGCCTGCGACGACGTCCGCACCCCCCGAGGCGACGGACGCCGGGGCGGCGGGCACGCGGCATACCGACGGCAGTGACGCGAACCGGCCACGCGCCAAGGGCGGGCGGACCGCGGGACTGTTCCGAGCGTTCTGGCGCTGGCACTTCTACGGCGCTCTCGTGGTGGTGCCGGTGCTGCTGACGCTCGCGGTGACCGGGCTCATCTACCTGTTCCGGTTCCAGATCGAGCCGCTCGTCAACGCCGACCTCATGCGGGTCGACCACGTGCCCGGGCAGATCGTGCTCACCTACGAACCCCAGGTCGAGGCCGTGACCAAGGCCTACCCGGACGCCACCATCGTCTCGATGACCGAGCCGGCATCGGACGACGAGAGCACCCGGTTCACCATCACCACCGCCGCCGACGAGACGCGGGACGTCTTCGTCAGCCCCTACACGGGGGAGGTGCTCGGGTCGCTCAACCCCGACACCACCATCAGCGGCACCGCCGTGCGCATCCACGCCAACTTCATGGCCGGCCGCTTCGGCGACCTCGTCATGGAGCTCGGTGCGAGCTGGGCGATCGTCATGGCGCTCACGGGGTACTTCCTGTTCGTCAAGGGCTGGCGGGCGCGGCGACGGCAGAAGGCCAAGCGGGTGCGCGGCGCGCGGCTGCGGTGGAGCCACGGGCTGATCGGCGCCGTCGTGGCGCCCGGGCTGCTGCTGCTCGTCGTCTCCGGGCTGCCCTGGACCGGTGTCTGGGGCGCCCAGACGCAAAAGCTCGCCACCGCCGGAGGCACGTCGTTCTGGTCGATGGACGAGGGCGCCATGTCGAACCCGACCTCGACCCTCGACGAGTCGCTCCCCCACGGGCACACCGTGCCGTGGGCGCAGGGCAAGACGCAGGTGCCCTCGTCGACACCGCCCAGCGGTGGCGCGGAGGTCTCGGTCGCGAACGTCGACACGGCACTGACCGTCGGCCAGCGGGAGGGGCTGAAGAGTCCCATGACGGTCGCCTTCCCGCAGGGCGACCGTGGTGTGTTCTCGGCCATCGGCTACGCCTTCAACGACCCCGGCCAGGAGAAGACGGTGCACGTCGACCGCTTCGGCGGACGCGTCGTCAGCACCTACGGCTACGCCGACTACCCCGCGCTCGCCAAGGTGGTCTCGCAGGGCATCGCGGTGCACGAGGGCCGTCGGTTCGGGACCCTCAACATGTGGCTCACGACGGCGTTCTGCCTCGCCGTGATCGCGGCGTGCGTGACGGGGCCGGTCATGTGGTGGCGTCGCCGACCGCGCGGCAGCGGTGAACTCGGCGCTCCGCGCGGCCGTATGCCGTTGCGTGCCGCACCGTGGCTGGCCGCCCTGGTCGTGGCGCTGGGGTTGTTCCTGCCGGTGTTCGGGGTGTCGCTGCTGGTGGTACTGCTGCTCGACCGGTTCGTGCTGTCGCGGTGGTCGCGCACGCGGCGGTTCTTCGGGGGCCAGGCGGTCGCGTGAGCTGAGCGGTCGGGGCGGCTCACCCCGCCGAGCCGTCCCGACCCCAGTGCGGCCCGCCGCCGCTCGCCGCGCCGATGACGCTCGCCGCGCCGATGACGGGAGCCGCGCCGTCGCTCGCCGCGCCGATGACGGGAGCCGTCGGCCCGGGGCTCGCTTCGCTCGCGGGCGGCCTCCTCCCGATTCCCGGCGCGACTTCCATTCAGACAAAGTGAGGCCCCCGACGGAAAAGCGTGTCGGGGGCCTCACTTTGTCTGAGCCGATGACGGGAATCGAACCCGCGTGTCCAGCTTGGGAAGCTGGCGCTCTACCATTGAGCTACATCGGCGCGCACCACCGGATCCGGTGGTGCGGCAGGAAGTCTAACCGACACCGCAGCCCCGCCAGACCACCCCCACGAGGGCCTCGCGTTAGTCTCTGCACGTGCTGCTGAGCGACCGCGACATCAAGGCCGAGATCGACAAGGGACGCGTCGTCCTCGACCCGTGGGACCCCGAGATGATCCAGCCGAGCAGCGTCGACGTGCGCCTCGACAAGTTCTTCCGGCTCTTCGACAACCACAAGTACCCCTACATCGACCCCTCCGAGGAGCAGCCCGACCTCACCCGCCTCGTCGAGGTCGACCAGGGCGAGCCGTTCGTCCTGCACCCCGGCGAGTTCGTCCTCGGGTCCATCTACGAGGTCGTCACCCTCCCCGACGACGTCGCCGCCCGCGTCGAGGGCAAGTCCAGCCTCGGTCGCCTCGGCCTGCTCACCCACGCCACCGCAGGCTTCGTCGACCCCGGCTTCACCGGCCACGTCACCCTCGAGCTGTCCAACGTCGCCACCCTCCCGATCAAGCTGTGGCCCGGCATGAAGATCGGCCAGCTCTGCTTCTTCCGCCTCTCCAGCCCCGTCGACAACCCCTACGGCTCGAGCAAGTACGGCTCCCACTACCAGGGCCAGCGCGGCCCCACGGCGAGCAAGTCGCACGAGAACTTCCGCGCCATCGACGTCTGACCCATCCGCGGGCCCACCGGCGCCGAATCGCGCCGGACACCGCCCGCACCCGCAGGAGTACCGCTTGCCCGCACAGCTCACCTGGCCCGCCGAACCCGCCAACCCGCGCGCGGTCGTCCTCGTGCTCCACGGCGGTCGGGACCGCAGCCAGGCCCCGGTCCGCAGCTGGCACGCCGCCGTCCTGCGCATGCGACCGTTCGCGGGAGCGATTGCCGCCGCCGGCGAGGGACGCATCGCCGTCGCGTCGATCCGGTATGCCGTACGCGGCTGGAACGGTGCCGCCGCCAGCCCGCTGCGTGACAGCGAGCTCGCGCTCGAGCAGATCACCGGCCGCTTCCCCGGCGTGCCGGTCGGGCTGCTCGGCCACTCCATGGGCGGCCGGGTCGCGCTCCAGCTCGGCGGCGACGAGCGAGTGCGAGCCATCGCGGCGCTCGCACCCTGGGTCGAGTCCCAGGACCCGGTGCGCAGCCACCCCGGCCTCCACGTCCTGTTCATGCACGGCACCCGCGACCGCATGACCTCTCCGAAGCGCTCCAAGGCCTACGCGGACGCGCTCGCCGCCCGCGGGGTCGACGTCACCTACGAGTCCATCGAGGGCGGCGACCACGCGATGCTGCGTCAGGCCTCGCGCTGGCACCACGAGGCCGCCGACTACCTCGCGGGCCACCTGCTCACCGGCTGACGACGTCGCCCAGCTCGTCGGCCAACCGCTCGGCCTGCTCGAAGTCGCCACTGAGGTCGCGGTCGTCGACCTCGGGCGGCAGCTGGGTGACCACCCGCCACGCCCCGGCCAGTCCAGCCGTCGGCGTGCGACCCAGCAGTCGCGCGGCCCGGGTCGCGCAGACGAGCTCCACCGCGACCAGACGCCGGTATGCCGCGTGCGCCCGTCCCAGCCGCGCCGTCGCCTGGGGTGCGAACGAGGCATCGTCCTCGATGCCTCGGGAGACGTGCGCCGACTGGATCGACGAGGGTGCTGCCGCCGCCTCGCGGACGATCGAGAGAGCAGACGCCGCAACGTATTCCGCAACCAGCGCACCCGAGGACCCGGGTTGGTCGCCGGCCAGGAACAGTGGGGGCGAGTAGTCCCTGTCGGTCAGCACGTGCGAGACCCGCGATGTCACCGCCTGGGCCGAGCGCACCAACGCCTGGAGCAACCCGTCGACCGCCACGGCGAGGTGTGCGGCGTGGAACCCGCCGAAGTGGGCGACCACCCCGCCGTCCTCGAGGCCGAACCGCGGGTTCTCCGAGCCGGCGCCCGCCATCGCCTCGGTCACCTCGCGCAGCCGTGCCACGGCATCCACCAGGGGGCCGTGCACCTGGGGCCAGGCCCGCAACCCGAAGAAGTCCTGGATGTGCTGCGGTTCGAGCTGCTCATCCGACAGCAACGACCGCAGTGCCCCAGCCACCGCACGCGAGCCCGCGAACGGCATACCCCGCTCGGCAACCTCGCTGAACGTCTCGGGATTTCCTTGCAGCGCAAGGAAACTCAACGCGCAGGCGATCGTTGCTGACCTCGTCAGGGACTCCAGCCGAGCAGTCAGCAACGCCGCCTCGGTGATGGTGAAGGCGTTCGACGACATCAGCGGCAGGGCGTCGTCGGCGCCCATGGCCAGGTCTGCACGACGGTCACCACCGCGGCGCGGGCGTTCCCCCGCCAGCGCCAGGCCCACCTCTGCGAGAGCCGTGAGGTCGCCGGTGCCGAGCGACCCGAGCCCGTGCACGACCGGCAAGTCGTCGTCCGGCCCGTTCACCAGAGAGACGAGCGCCGTGACGAGCTCGGGCCGCGCGCCCGAGGCGCCCACCAGGAGCTGGTTCGCGCGCACGGCGAGCGCGGCGCGCACGGTCGGGACGGCATACCCATCGCCCCACCCGGCCGCGTGCGACCGCAGCAAGCCCAAGCCGTGGTCGTCGACGCCATCGGTCAGCTGCGTGCGCGCGGCACCCACCCCGGTGGTGCGTCCGTAGACCTCACGCCGGGCCACCACGTCGAGCGCAGCGGCGGCATGGACGCGCACCCGCTCGAGGGCAGCGGCTTCGACGGTGACCGACACGCCCGAGGCGATGCGCACGAGCGTGGGCAGGTCGAGCCCTTCGCCGCGCAGCAGCACCGGATCCTCGCTCACCGCGCCAGTATCACCGCCAATCCCTACCTTGGTGTAGGCGACATCGTCCGACCCACCAGTTAGGTTGATTCGCATGATCGTGTTCGACGGCGTGACCAAGAAGTACCCCGATGGCACAGTCGCCGTCCACGACCTCACCCTTGAGGCACCCACCGGCAAGATCACCGTGCTCGTCGGCCCCTCCGGCTGCGGCAAGACGACCTCGTTGCGCATGGTCAACCGGATGATCGAGCCGAGCTCGGGCACCATCACCCTGGACGGCAAGGACACCGGTCGCATGAAGGCGTCCGACCTTCGCCGCGGCATCGGCTACGTCATCCAGCACGCCGGGCTCTTCCCCAACCGCACCGTCCTCGACAACGTCGAGACCGTGCCGCGGCTCGTGGGAATGGGCAAGAAGGAGACGCGTGACCGGGCCATGGAGCTGCTGGAGCGTGTCGGCCTGGGCGCGGACTACGCCAAGCGCTACCCCTCCCAGCTCTCCGGTGGCCAGCAGCAGCGCGTCGGCGTCGCTCGGGCGCTGGCGGCTGACCCGCCCGTGATGCTGATGGACGAGCCGTTCAGCGCGGTCGACCCGGTGGTGCGCGACCAGCTCCAGGACGAGTTCCTGCGCCTGCAGGACGACCTCGGCAAGACCATCATCTTCGTCACCCACGACATCGACGAGGCCATCAAGATGGGCGACCAGGTCGCCGTCATGCGCGTCGGTGGCTACCTCGCCCAGCTGGCCGAGCCGGCATACCTCCTCGCCCACCCGGTCGACGACTTCGTGGCCGACTTCGTCGGGCGCGACCGCGGCTACCGCGGGCTGTCGTTCCAGCCCGCACCACGGCTTCCGCTCGCCTCGGAGCGCACCGTCACCCTCGGCGAGTCCGCCGCCGACGTCGATGACGACTGGGTGCTCGTGGTCGACGGTGACAACCACCCGCTGGGCTGGGTCGAGCCCCGCCGCATCGACGGCGAGGTCACCAGCGAACGGCTCCACCGCGGCGGCACCGTCGCCCGCGCCAACGGGCCACTGCGCGCGGTCCTCGACGCGGCCCTGTCCAGCCCCAGCCGGCGCGGCGTCGTCGTCGACGACTCGGGCGCCCTCGTCGGCACGGTCCGCCCGCACGAGGTGCTGACCGCGATCGAGGAGGCCGAGCGCCCCCTTGTGGAGAACCCCGACAACCCCGGGGCGCCGGCGGCCTGACATGACCTGGTTCATCGACCATCTGGGCGACGTCTGGAACCTCGGGCGCCAGCACGCCGTGCTGGCCGGGCTGCCCCTGGTGCTCGGGCTGCTGATCGCCCTGCCACTCGGCTGGCTCGCGCGCCGGTTCCGGTGGCTCTACGCCCCGTTCACCGCCGGGTTCGGGCTGCTCTACACGATCCCCAGCCTGGCTCTCTTCGTGATCCTTCCGCTCGTCACGGGCCGCGGCATCCTCGATCCCTTCAACGTCATCGTCGCGATGACCCTCTACACCGTGGCGCTGCTGGTGCGCACCGTCGCCGACGGGCTCGGCTCGGTGCCGAGCGCGGTGACCAACGCCGCCACGGCCATGGGCTACACGCCGGGGAAGCGGTTCTTCGCCGTCGAGCTGCCCCTGGCCGTGCCCGTCATCTCGGCCGGGCTGCGGGTCGCGGCGGTCAGCAACGTCAGCATCGTCAGCGTCGGCACCGTCATCGGCGTGCAGCAGCTCGGCTTGTTCTTCAGTGACGGCTTCAACCGGCAGTTCTACGACCCCATCGTCGTCGGCATCGTGGCCTGCATCGTCCTTGCGCTGATCTTCGACGCCGTGATCCTCGTCGTGACGAGACTGCTCACACCGTGGCTGCGCGTGACGGGAGCCCGCGCATGATCGCCTCGACCTGGCAGTGGCTGACCGACCCGGTGAACTGGTCGGGCCCGGGCTCGATCCCGGACCAGATCGTCACCCACCTCTGGTACTGCGCCATCGCACTCTTCACTGCATCGCTCATCGCCATCCCGGCGGGCCTGGCCATCGGGCACACGGGGCGGGGGCGGTTCTTCGGGGTCAACCTCGCCGCGGCCGCCCGCGCCATCCCGAGCCTGGGCCTGCTCTTCCTCATGGTGCTGTGGCTGTTCCCGAAGTTCTCGGGCAGCTCCGGCTCTGCCGCCTTCGTGGTGCCCAGCCTCATCGTGCTCGCCGTGCTGGCCATCCCACCGATCCTCGCCGGCGCCTACGCCGGCGTCGAAGGTGTGGACCCGGCCGCCCGCGACGCGGCCAAGGGGATGGGCATGACGGGGCTGCAGGTGCTGCGCCGAGTCGAGATCCCGAACGCCATGCCGCTGATCTTCTCCGGTTTCCGTTCGGCCACCCTGCAGGTCATCGCCACCGCGACGCTGGCTGCGGTGGTCGGCGCCGACGGCCTGGGCCGATTCCTCATCGACGGCCAGAAGATCCGTGACTACCCCCAGATGGCCGGCGGTTCCCTCGTCGTCGCCCTCCTCGCCCTCGCCGTCGACCTGCTGCTGGGTGTCATCCAGCGGTATGCCGTGTCGCCCGGCCTCACGGGCCGGCGCACCTCGGCGTCGCGTCGGGGTCGCGTGGACACCCCGGCGTCCACCGACCGGTCAAATACCCCCCTTGATGTAGAGATTTCCGATCCGCGGCGTACCGTGGACAGCCAACCCAGTTGACGGGCCGTCCGTCGACCCTCCGGGAGGAACAGAAACCCATGAAGCTCAAGCGAATCAGCGTGACCGTGGCTGTCGTGGCCGCTCTGCTCGGCACGGCCGCCTGCGGTGGCTCCGGTGGCGGCGACCCGCTCGCCACCGGCTCGTCCAGTTCGGGCGGTGGCGGTGGCGACAGCAGCGCCATCACCGTCGGCTCGGCTGACTTCCCCGAGAGCGCCCTGCTCGCTGAGATCTACGCCGGAGCCCTCGAGGCCAAGGGCGTCAAGGTCGACAAGAAGCTCAACATCGGCGCGCGCGAGGCCTACATCCCGGCCCTGCAGGACGGCTCGATCGACCTGATCCCCGAGTACACCGGTGTGCTGCGCGACTACTTCAAGAAGGACATGCCGGGCAAGGACTCCGAGGCGGTCTACACCGAGCTCAAGCAGGTCCTCCCCAACACCCTCACCGTGCTCGACAAGTCGGCGGCCGAGGACAAGGACGCCCTCGTCATGAAGAAGTCCAAGGCCGACGAGCTGGGCGTGAAGTCCATCGCCGACCTCAAGGGCAAGAGCCAGGACCTCGTCGTGGGTGGCCCGCCGGAGTGGAAGACGCGCATCACCGGCCTGGTCGGGTTCAAGCAGATCTACGGCCTGGAGTTCAAGCAGTTCCGTCCGCTCGACGCCGGTGGCCCGCTCACCCTGCAGGCGTTGAAGAACGGCCAGATCGACGCCGGTGACATCTTCACCACCGACCCCAACATCGAGACCGCCGACCTCGTCGCGCTCGAGGACCCGAAGAACATGTTCGCCGCGCAGAACGTCGTCCCGCTCATCACCAAGTCCAAGAGCAACGACACCGTCGCGGGCGCCCTCAACGCCGTGTCGGCCAAGCTCGACACCGAGACGCTGACCACGCTGCTCAAGCAGGTCGTCGTCGACAAGAAGGACGCCGACGTGGTCGCCAAGGACTGGCTCAGCCAGGCCGGTCTCAGCTGACCGGGACCGACCCCGACCCACGCTCGAGGCGAGGTATGCCGCGCAGCCGGCTGCGCGGCATACCTCGCCTCTTGCTCGGCCACACCACACGTCGAAGGGCCCGGTGGCGCTCCCCCCCGAGCGCCCCCCCGCCCGTCGTGCTGGCCCGCCCCCCCCGAGCCG
>JAEZWF010000032.1 GCA_023420415.1 Actinomycetes bacterium
CGGGGGAGAGTGGCAGGACATCGACACCGTCGCGGACCTGCAGGACGAGCCGGTCACCACCCTGGTCGTCAAGGAAGCTCGCGCCCGCCTCGTCAACGACTGACGACGTCCTGACGAAGCCTGGACCGGCTCGGGCCGAGGTCGCACCATCGCCCATGAGGTGCCTCGGTGATGCTGGGTCACTGCTGCACTGGGCGCAGCAGTGACCCACTACTCGCCAAAGGCGTGGCCTACTCGCTTCGCTCGCGGTGGGTATGCCGCTCGCCGGCTGCCGCAGTCGGCAGCCGGCCGCCGTCGGGCGGCTGTCCGCCCCCTCTGCTTACATCGTGACCGATGAAGACCGAGGACTCCGCCACCCGCATCGCGGCCCAGGCCGCCGAGGCGACCAACGCGACGGGCGCGACCGACGCGACCGACTCGTCGCGACCGGCGGGTGTGACCGATGGCGCTCAGTCCCGACCCGGCAGCCGACGCGACGGCGCAGCTCTGTGCCTGTCCGGCGGCGGGTACCGGGCGGCACTGTTCCACCTCGGAGCCCTGCGACGGCTCAACGAGCTCGGAGTCCTCGCCCGCCTCACCACGATCAGCGCTGTCTCCGGCGGTTCCATCGTCGCCAACCTGCTCGCCGACCCGCGACTGGAATTCCCCGACGGCGGCGGTGTCGTGACCGGATTCGACGAGCACGTCGCCTCGCCACTTGCGGCGCTCGCAGCTCGCAACATCCGCACGCCCGCCCTGCTCGCCAAGCTCAGGCCGGGGAGCTGGTTCGCCCGCGACGCCGCCGTTCGTGCACTTGCCGACCAGTTCGCCGACGCCGTCGAGTGGTGGGCAAAACCGTTGCGCGACAACAGTGTTGCCGGGCCAGCCATCATCACCGGCGCCACCGAGATCAGCTATGGCGTCAACTGGGTCTTCGAGGACCCGACAGCGCACCGGCCCCATGGCCGCATCGGCGACTACCGGATCGGGTATGCCGCGCCGCCGGCATCCCTGCGCATGGCTGACATCGTCGCCGCGTCGTGCGCCCTGCCCCCGTTCTTCGCGCCGATGGTCCTCGACGGCGCCCGGATCGGGCTCAAGGGCGGTCATCGCGGGCTCGAGTCCGACGAGGAACGCCGCGCGATCCTGCGGCGGGTCCGGCTCACCGACGGCGGGGTCTACGACAACCTCGCCCTCGAGCCGGTCTGGAAGTCCCACGCCACCGTCCTCGTCAGTGACGGCGGAGCCGTGTTCCGCGCGCGCACCGAGCGCACCCTCGCCGGACGCATGGTCCGCATCCTCGGCATCGCGACCGGCGGCGGCCAGTCGGTGCGCTCGCGCTGGCTGCACGCCGGCTACGCCCAGGGCAAGCTCACCGGCACGTCGTGGGCGCTCGACGCGCTCGTCGACGGCTCCTACCCACGCCGCACCACCGAGCTCATCAACGGCATCCGCACCGACCTCGACGCCTTCAGCCCCGGTGAGCAGCACGTCCTCGAACGCCATGGCTACCTCGTCACCGACACCGCCATCCGCTCCCACGTCCCAGAGCTCGTCACGGTCGATGCGCCCCTGCACCCGCCGCACCCCGACGTCGCCGATGCGGCCACCGCCGAGCGGCTGCTCCAGGACTCCGCCAAGCGACACCTGCTCGGCCGGCGCTGAGCCCCACGTACCCTTGACGCGTGGTGGCTGTCGACAACCGGTATGCCGCGTCGGCGTCCGTCGACGCCGTCGCCGACCTGCTCGCGGCCGGCAACGTCCTGGTCCTGAGCGGCGCGGGGATCAGCACCGAGTCCGGCATCCCCGACTACCGCGGCCCCGACGGTGAGCGCCGGGTCACCCCCATGCAGTACTCCGAGTTCACCGGCTCGAGCGAGGCGCGGCAACGCTACTGGGCCCGCAGCTACGTCGGCTGGCAGCGGTTCAACCTCGCGGGGCCGAACGCCGGACACCATGCGGTCACGCGGCTCCAGCGCGCGGGGCTCGTCAAGACCGTCATCACCCAGAACGTCGACGGGCTCCACCAGGCCGCCGGCACCACCGACGTCACCGAGCTGCACGGCTCCCTGGCCAAGGTCGTCTGTCTCACCTGCGGCGACCGCACCAGCCGGTGGGACCTCGACGAGCGCATGCGCGACGCCAATCCCGACTTCACCGTCACCTCCGACGAGATCCGACCTGACGGCGACATCGCCCTCAACGCGCTCGAGGTCGAGTCGTTCCGCGTGCCCCTGTGCCTCGTGTGCAACCGCGACACCCTCAAGCCGGAGGTCGTCTTCTTCGGCGAGTCCGTGCCAAAACCGTTGGTGGAGAGCTGTTTCCAGCAGACCGAGGGCACCAGCACCCTCCTCGTCCTCGGGTCCAGCCTCAAGGTGATGAGCGGCTACCGCTTCGTGCGCAGGGCGCACGCCCGCGGCATACCGGTCGTCATCATCACCCGGGGACCGACGCGCGGCGACGCCGAAGCCACCCACCAGCTCGACGCGCCCCTCGGCACCACGCTCACCGAGCTCGCCGACCTCCTCGGGGCCTGACGACGCTACCCGCGGGGCCGGCGGGCCACGAGGACGACGTCGATGGCGTCGCCCTCGGGAGTCGGCCGCAGGAACTCCTCGCAGCGTTCGACGTCGAGCCCCTGGGCCGCCGCGCGCAGGCCCTCGACGGAGTGCAGCAGCGACGGATCCGACGGTCCCCCCACGCCTTCGGTGAGGTTGCGCACCCCATGACCGACGACGACGAGGGTGCCGCCGGGGGCCAGCCACCCGGGCGTCCGCGCCAGCACGTTCTCCGGCAGGTGAAGGTAGGACACCAGCACCAGGTCGAAGGCTGGCACCGACGGCGGCTGCCATGACCGCGCGTCGGCCACCACCCAGTCGACCGAGAGCCCCCGCGACGCCGCCTCCTTCTCACCCTTGGCCAGCCCCACGGCCGAGAAGTCGACCGCGGTCACCCGCCACCCCTTCGAGGCCAGCCAGACCGCGTGCCGACCCTCACCGGCGCCGAGGTCGAGGGCGCGGCCCGGCGGCCAGTCACCGACGATCCGCTCGACCTCGGCGTTCGGCTCGGCACTCCACACGTGGTCGTGGGCGGCATACCGCTCGTCCCACCGGGCCTGCCGGTCGTCGCCGTGGCCGGGGCCCCCGGCGGAGTCGCTGCCGCGGTGGTCGAGCCCATGGCCGGGTTCGCTGCTCATCGTCCTAGCATCCCCGATGTGAGCACCGACGCGCCCGACATCGACGTCCGCGACGCCACCGCGGCCGACCTGCCCGCCATGGCCGCGATCTACGACGAGCAGGTGCGCACCTCGGTCGCCACCTTCGACATCGAGCCGCGCGGCGCGGCATACCTCGGCGCGAAGCTCGCCGACCACGCACCCGGCCGCCACGTCCTCGTCGCCGCCGCCGCGGACCGCGTCCTCGGCTACGCCCTGTCAGGTCTGTTCCGCGACCGACCGGCCTACGCCAGCACGGTCGAGGTGTCGGTCTACGTCGCGGGCGACGCCCGGGGACGCGGTGTTGCCCGCACCCTGTATGCCGCGTTGCTGGCTCGGCTGGATGCCGAGCCGTCCGTGCACACCCAGCTGGCCGTCATCGCCCTGCCGAACGAGACGAGCGAGCGGTTGCACGAGTCGTTCGGGTTCGAGCCGGTCGGGGTGCTGCGCGAGGTGGGCCACAAGCTCGGTCGGTGGGTCGACACGGCCTGGTGGCAGAGGTTGCCTCGCCGGTAGGTCTGGCGCGCCGGCGCCGTTCCTTGGCACGCTCGACCTGCTGGGACTTCGGCGTGACGGGCGTGGATCTGGAGGCAGAGGGATGGGCGCGACAGGCGCAGGGCCGTTCTCGAACGACGACGCACTGGACTTCCTCGACTCGCTGGACGACCTTGACGAGGGCGGTCGGCGCGAGCGGCTCGCGAGCACGATGACCGAGGTGGTCGAGTCGCCGGACTACGTCGAGGCGCCGGCGATGTGCGAGGCGGTCGCGGCCGCCGTCCTCGTCGCCGTGTGCGACGACCCGGAGTGTGCGGTGGGGGAGCGCAACGTGCCGCGCTGGACCGAGGAGGACCCGGTCGAGGTCGACGAAGACCTGGAAGAGCTGGCCACGCGCACGCTGCGCCGCGCGCTGCGCTCGGACGACAACGAGCTGTGGGAGCTGTGGTCCGAGGCCGACGGCGCCCGCACGTACGAGGCCAGGCTCACGCACTACCTCGACGCGCTCAGCGCCGAATAACCCACTGCCACAACGAATGTCGTGGGGTGGGGGGGGGGCGGTGGGCCAGCGGCCCCCCCCCCCACG
>JAEZWF010000052.1 GCA_023420415.1 Actinomycetes bacterium
ACGTAGAAGGTCCGCCCCGAGCCAGGATTGCCACATGTCCCTCTCTCGCTCTCGCTCGCGACGCACACGCTTCCCGTGGCTGCTCGCGATCCTTTGCGCGCTCCCTGTGGGGCTGCTCGGCGCGGCGCCGACGCACTCCGCGGCGCTGTTCGCGGCAGGGTGGGAGCCGTTCGGCTTCCTCACTTCGAGCGCCTACGGTCTGGGCGAAAAGCTCGGGCTCATCGGCTGCCTGATCGTCGCGTTCGGCGGGCTGGGCTACGCCGCGTGGCTGATGAAGCAGGTCTACGCGGCCGACACCGGCACCCCCGCCATGCAGAAGGTGGCGCGGGCGGTCCGCGAGGGGGCCAACGCCTACCTCCGGAGGCAGTTCACCGTCGTCGGAATCCTGATCGTGCTCCTGACGGGCGTGATCATCGCCTCGAAGTGGCCGTGGGACGCCGGCCCCGGCATGCACTCCGCCGAGGAGCTGAAGACCATCGCCGTCGGTCGCGGGGTCGCATTCCTGATGGGCGCGTTGTTCTCGGCCGCGGTCGGCTTCACCGGGATGCGGCTCGGCACCGCAGGGAACCTCCGCGTGGCTGCGGCGGCGCGGTCGAACTTTGGCGACGCCATGCGGCTGGCTTACCGCACCGGTACCATCACCGGCATGTTCACGTGCGGGCTGGGGCTGCTGGGCGGCGCCGTCATCCTCCTGGTGTTCGGCGAGCTCGCCTACGAGATCCTCATCGGCTACGGGTTCGGCGGCTCGCTCCTGGCGCTGTTCATGCGCGTGGGCGGCGGCATCTACACGAAGGCGGCCGACGTCGGCGCCGACCTCGTGGGGAAGGTGGAGGCGAACGTCCCCGAGGACGACCCGCGGAACGCCGCGACCATCGCCGACAACGTCGGCGACAACGTGGGTGACTGCGCCGGCATGGCCGCCGACCTCTTCGAGTCGTATGCCGTGATGCTGGTCGCCGCTCTCATCCTCGGCTCGGCGGCCCTGGGCACCTATGGCCTCGTGTTCCCGCTGCTGGTGCCGGCGATCGGTGCCGTGACCGCGCTGCTCGGGGTGTTCATCACGCGGGTCAAGCCCGGTGAGAACGCCCTGACGGCGATCAACCGCGGCTTCTACATCTCCGCCGTCATCGCGGCCCTGCTGTCCGCTGTCGCCGCCTGGTTCTACCTGCCCGACACCTTCGCCGGGCTCGGCGTCGAGGACCAGACCATCGCCGCCCTCGATGGCAACCCGCGCTACGTCGCCATCGGCGCGGTGCTCATCGGCATCGTCCTGGCGGCGATCATCCTGTGGCTCACCGGCTACTTCACCGGCACGGACAAGCGGCCCACGCGCGACGTGGCCCGCACCTCGCTGACCGGTCCGGCGACCGTGGTGCTCTCGGGCATCGGTGTCGGGTTCGAGTCGGCCGTCTACACCGCAGTGATCATCGCCGGCGCGGTCTACCTCGCCTTCCTGCTCGGTGGCGGGTCGGTCGTGCTGTCGCTGTTCCTCATCGCGCTCGCCGGCTGCGGCCTGCTCACCACCGTCGGCGTCATCGTGGCGATGGACACCTTCGGCCCGGTCTCCGACAACGCCCAGGGCATCGCCGAGATGTCGGGCGACGTCGACGAGGAGGGTGCGCGGATCCTCACCGACCTCGATGCGGTCGGCAACACCACCAAGGCCATCACCAAGGGCATCGCGATCGCGACGGCGGTGCTCGCCGCGACCGCGCTGTTCGGCTCCTACTCCGATGCGTGGCGCGGCAAGTTCGACCCGATCCTCGCCCAGCTCCAGCAGCAGGCGCAGACCGGTGCGATCGGCCAGGGTGAGATCGAGGCGATCCAGAAGCAGCTCGCGACGACCTTCGACCTGCAGATCGTCACGCCGAGCGTGCTCGTCGGTGTGCTGCTGGGTGCCTCGGTCGTGTTCCTCTTCTCGGGCCTGGCGATCAACGCCGTGACCCGCGCGGCAGGTGCCATCGTGTTCGAGGTCCGCCGCCAGTTCCGGGAGATCCCCGGCATCATGGAGGGCACCGCTCGTCCCGAGTACGGCCGCGTCGTCGACATCTGCACCAAGGACTCGCTGCGTGAGCTCGCGACGCCGGGTCTGCTGGCAGCGCTCACCCCGGTGGCCGTCGGCTTCGGTCTGGGCATCGGCCCGCTCGCCGGCTTCCTCGCCGGGGCGATCGGCTCCGGTGCGCTCATGGCCGTGTTCCTGGCCAACTCCGGTGGCGCGTGGGACAACGCGAAGAAGATCGTCGAGGACGGCACCCACGGCGGCAAGGGCACCGACGCCCACGCCGCGACCGTCATCGGTGACACCGTCGGTGACCCGTTCAAGGACACCGCCGGCCCGGCCATCAACCCGCTCATCAAGGTCATGAACCTCGTGTCGGTGCTCATCGCCCCGGCCATCGTGACCCTGTCGATCGGGCCCGACGAGAACAAGGCCATCCGCTACGGCATCGCCGCGGCGGCGCTGGTCATCGTCATCGCGGCGGTCGCGGTCTCCAAGTCGCGTGACCTGGCCATCGGTGGTGACGACGACGGCGAGGGCGCCACGCCGCTGGATGCGTCGGCACCCGACTCGGGTGCGGTCGACCGTGACGGCACCGTCGTCGTCGAGGAGGTCGAGGTCGTGGAGGTCGTCGAGGTCGAGGACGCCCGCCCGCCCCAGCGGTAGGCGGTCGCCCGCGCAACCACGCGGCATACGCCAGGGCCCGTGCACCACACCAAGGTGCACGGGCCCTCGCGCGTCCGGTGCCAACAACCGCGCTGAGGCTGTCGGGCCGCGCTGTCATGGCAGCGCGGCTGGTCGACATCTGCGCGGATGTTGCCCGGCCTTGGGCCTAGGCTGGCGGCATGCAGAGTCCGTTGTTCGAGCAGTCCAACCTCGAGGTCGAGGTCACGCAGCGGTTCGCGCTGCAGAACCCGCAGCTGCTGCGCGTGCACCTCGGCGGCGACGTGCTGGCGGTCAAGGGCGCGATGGTCGCCTTCCAGGGGCAGATCCGGTTCGACCACGAGAAGGCCGGGTCGGTCGGCAAGCTGTTCAAGAAGGTCGTGACCGGTGAGGACGTCGCGCTCATGCGCGTCTCGGGCCAGGGTGAGGTGTTCTTCGCGACCGATGCCGGGTTCGTCTACCTCGTCGACCTGGCCGGCGACGCCCTGTCGATCAACGCCCGCAACCTGCTCGCCTTCGACTCCAGCATCGAGTGGGACATCCGGCGGGTGCAGGGTGCCGGCATGATGAGCGGCGGCCTGTTCAACACGATGCTCCAGGGCACCGGCACGGTCGCGATCCACACCGTCGGGCAGCCGGTCGTCCTCGACTGCAGCCAGCAACCCACCTATGTCGACGTGCAGGCCTGTGTCGGCTGGTCGGCGAACCTCGTGCCGCAGGTCGTCTCCAGCATGAACATGAAGTCGATGCTGCGTGGCGGCACCGGCGAGGCGTTCCAGTACGCGTTCCACGGCCCCGGCTTCGTCATCGTCCAGCCGAGCGAGTGGACGCCCGTGCAGCAGTCCGGTGGCGGGGGAGGCGGGTTCAACCTCGGCGGCCTGCTCGACGGCTGACCCGACCACCGATGAGCACCCCACCGCCTGGCGCCGACCCGGCACTCGTGGCACGCCTGCGCGCCGACCTGGAGCGCGCGGCATACACCGTCGACACCGTCGAGGAGCTGCTCGGCCCACTCGCCTCGGCCGCCCTGGGACGCGAGCAGGTCCTTCCGGCGCAACGGGTCACGGCGAGCGCCGGCACACCGCTCGCCACCCTTGTGCGCCTCTTCACCCTCGGCGACGCGGTCGACGCCTCCGAGGCGGCCACCGCGCTGCCGCAGCTGGGAGTCGATGGCGCGCAACAGCTCGGTCTCGTGCGTCAGGAGGGCCCCGGCGTCGTCGCGACCTGCGACCTGCGGCCGTATGCCGACGAGGCCCACCAGTGGTGGGTCGCCTCCGACCTGTCCGAGCTCGCGACCCGCGCACCGCTCACGCCCGACCACGTCCTCGGCATCGGCGGCGCGTCGACGACCCTCGCGTCGTGGACACCGCGACCCCACGTCGAGCGCGCCCTCGATGTCGGCACCGGGTGTGGCGTGCAGGCGCTGCACCTCGCGACCCACGCCGCCTCGGTGACCGCCACCGACATCTCCGGACGGGCGTTGGCGTATGCCGCGTTCAACGCCGAGCTGAACGGGTCGGACTGGGCGCTCCTGCAGGGGTCGATGCTGGAACCCGTTGCAGGACAACGGTTCCAGCTCATCGTGAGCAACCCTCCCTTCGTCATCACGCCGCGCTCGCCCGACGTCCCGCTCTTCGAGTACCGCGACGGCGGGCAGGCAGGGGACGCCCTCGTCGCCGACCTGGTGCGCTCGATCGGTGAGCACCTCGAGCCCGGCGGCATCGCCCAGTTCCTCGGCAACTGGGAGGTCGTGGGTGAGGCCGACTGGCGCGACCGCGTGAGTGAGTGGGTGGCCGGCTCAGGGCTCGATGCCTGGGTCGTGCAGCGCGAGGTCCAGGACCCGGCGCAGTATGCCGAGACGTGGGCTCGCGATGGCGGGCACCACAGTGCCACAAGGGAGTTCGCGACGATGTATGCCGCGTGGCTCGATGACTTCGCCTCCCGCGGGGTGAGCGCGATCGGCTTCGGCGTCATCACCCTGCAGAAGCCGGTGGAGGAGCGCGAGCCGTTCCTGGACCTGTCCGAGGCTTCCGGGCCGGTGCAGACGCCGATGGGTCCGGCGGTCCTGGCCGGCCTGCGCGCACGGACGTGGCTGGCCGAGCACACCGACGATGAGCTGCTGGCGGTCGCCTGGAGCGTCGCGGACGACGTGACCGAGGAACGCCACGGGCGTCCGGGCGAGGCGGACCCGCAGGTGATCCTGCTGCGCCAGGGTGGCGGTTTGCGTCGGGCGGTGCGGGTCGGCACGGCCGGGGCGGCGCTGGCGAGCGTCTGCGACGGGTCGCTCCCGGCCGCGGCTGCGGTCACCGCGATCGGGTCGATCCTCGAGGTCGACGAGGAGTCGCTGCGCGCCGAGCTGGTGCCCCTGCTGCGTGCCCTCGTCGCCGACGGCTTCCTCGTCTGAGGCGCCGACGGCGCGCGCTCGGCCGGGGGCGGCATACCCCGCTGTAGGCACCCTCCCCGGCCCGCCGCGAGTGAGTGACGGGCAGGACGAATGTCATCTCGGGGTGCATTTGCGCACGTCGGAAACCCGTTTGTGAGTGAGTGCTCACTCACTTAACCTTGAGCGCATGTCCCGTGCACGTCCCATGTCACCCGCCGACCGACGGGCGTCGATCATCGAGGCCACCCTGCCGCTGTTGCGCGAGAAGGGAATGGCGGTGAGCACCAAGGAGATCGCCAAAGCGGCCGGCATCGCCGAGGGCACGATCTTCCGGGTGTTCGACAACAAGGAGGAGATCGTCCACGCGTGCCTGCACGAGGTGCTCGACAACAAGGCGCTCGTGGTCGAGGTCGGCCAGGTCGACCGCGAGCTCGGGCTGCGTGACCGGCTGGCCGTCGCGGTCGGCATCATGCAGGACCACCTCAAGGAGCTGTTCAACCTGATGGTGGTGCTCCAGTCGAGCGGCCGACCGTTGCAGCGTCCCGACCACGCCGACGCCGAACGGCGGCGCAAGGAGGCCTCGGCCGAGCTCGACGCGGCCTTCGTGGACCTCATCGGCGCCGATGCGGCGCAGCTGCGGATCCCGGCCAAGGACTTCCTGGCCTACCTGCGCATGCTCACCCTCTCCAGCGTCCACCCGATGCTCGAGGGCACCAATGCCAGCGCGGAGGAGCTCGTCGGCATCCTCCTCGAGGGCGCGCTGGCCAAACCATCCGACCCGAGGGGGAAGAAGTAAGTGCTCATCCGGATTCTTCGCGAGTACCTGCGGCCATACCGCGGGCTCATCGTCCTGCTCGTGCTGCTGCAGCTCGTCGGCACGATCGCCTCGCTCTACCTGCCCAGCCTCAACGGCCGGATCATCGACCAGGGCGTGGCCCTCGGTGACACCGGCTACATCATGCGCACCGGCGGGTGGATGCTGGCGATCTCCTTCGTGCAGATCGTCGCGACCATTGCCGCGACCTACCTCGGTGCCAAAGCGGCAGCGGGTCTGGGGCGTGACCTTCGGGCGAGCATCTTCGCCCGGGTCGGTGACTTCTCCGCCCAGGAGGTGTCCCGGTTCGGTGCGCCGACCCTGATCTCACGCAACACCAACGACGTGACCCAGGTCCAGACGGTGACGTTCATGGGGGCGGCGATGATGGTGTCCGCGCCGATCATGATGGTCGGCGGCATCATCATGGCGCTGCGTGAGGACGTCGGCCTCTCGTGGCTCGTCGCTGTCGCGGTGCCCCTACTGGCCCTGTCGGTCGCCCTGGTGATCCGCAAGATGATCCCGCAGTTCCGGCTCATGCAGGAGTCGGTCGACTGGGTGAACCGCGTTCTGCGCGAACAGATCACAGGCATCCGGGTGGTGCGGGCGTTCGTGCGCGAGGAGCGCGAGGAGGCCAGGTTCGCCGAGGCCAACACGCAGTACACGGGAACGGCGCTCGCGGTCGGTCGCCTCATGGCGATGGTGTTTCCCATCGTCATGCTGATCTTCAACGCCTCGACCGTCGCCGTCCTGTGGTTCGGCGCGCACCGGGTGGAGAGCGGCCAGATGCAGATCGGCGAGCTGACGGCATTCATGAGCTACCTCATGCAGATCCTCATGTCGGTCATGATGGCGACCTTCATGTCGATGATGATCCCGCGGGCAACTGTGTCCGCGGGTCGCATCGGCGAGGTTCTCGACACCGAGTCCACCGTGGTCGAGCCGACTGCTCCGGTGGCACTGCCGAGCACCGAGGATGCGGTCACCCTTGACCACGTCGAGTTCACCTACCCGGGCGCGGATGTGCCTGTGCTGCAAGATGTCTCGCTCGAGGCGCTGCCGGGCCGCACGACGGCGATCATCGGCAGCACCGGGGCGGGCAAGTCCACGCTCCTGTCGCTGATCCCGCGCCTCTACGACGTGACGGGTGGGGCCGTGCGCATCGGCGGCGTGGACGTGCGCGAGGCGGCCCTCGAGGACGTCTGGGACCGGATCGGCCTCGTGCCGCAGAAGCCCTACCTCTTCACCGGCACGGTGGCCTCGAACCTGCGCTACGGCGATGCAAATGCCACCGACGAGGAGCTGTGGGAGGCGCTGCGCATCGCCCAGGCCGAGGACTTCGTCCGAGCCATGCCCGACGGGCTGGACTCGCCGATCGCCCAGGGCGGCACCAACGTGTCCGGCGGTCAGCGGCAGCGGCTCGCCATCGCCCGGGCGCTGGTGGCCAACCCGGAGATCTACCTGTTCGACGACAGCTTCTCGGCGCTCGACCTGTCGACCGACGCGCGACTGCGCGCAGCGCTGCGGCCCGTGACCCGCAACGCGACGGTCATCGTTGTGGCGCAACGCGTTTCGACGATCGTCGACGCCGACCAGATCATCGTGCTCGACGACGGGAAGGTCGTCGGCACAGGAACCCATGACCAGCTGCTGGAGACGTGTCCGACGTATGTCGAGATCGTCGAGTCGCAGCGCAGTGCGGAGGAGGCGGCATGAGCGCCGAGGGTGTGAAGACCGAGGAGGAGAAGGCCGCCGAGGCGCGTCGCGGGCCGGGCTCGCGGGCGGGGCAGCGGCACGGGCCGATGGCCGGGGTGGGCGTGCCCGCCGAGAAGTCGCAGAACTTCGTGCCGTCCGCCAAGCGGCTGCTCGGCCTGCTGCGCCCCGAGCGCACCAAGCTGTATGCCGTGCTGGCCCTCGCCGTGGCGAGCGTCGCCCTCAACGCCGTCGGGCCGAAGATTCTCGGCCGGGCGACCGACCTGATCTTCGCCGGCGTGATCGGCAAGAGCGTGGGTGGGCAGGTGCCTGCAGGCACCACGGCCGAGCAGCTGGCGCAGGGACTGCGTGCGCGCGGGCAGGACCAGCTCGCCGACATGGTGGCGAAGATGGACCACCTGGTGCCCGGCCAGGGCATCGATTTCGGCGCGGTGGGCCAGGTGCTGCTGTGGGTGCTCGCCATCTACGTCGTGGCGAGCCTGCTGTCGTGGGCGATGGGGTGGATCCTCACCGGTGCCGTCAACCGCACCATCTTCACCCTGCGGCGCGACGTCGAGGACAAGCTCAACCGGCTGCCGTTGCCGTACTTCGACAACCAGCCGCGCGGCGAGCTGCTCTCCCGCGTCACCAACGACATCGACAACGTCGCCCAGAGCATGCAGCAGACCCTGAGCCAGATGCTCAACTCACTGCTCACCGTGGTGGCGATGGTGGCGATGATGATCTACATCTCGCCGCTGCTGGCGCTCATCGCGCTGGTCACGATCCCGATCACGATGTTCGTCACCGCCGCCATCGGCAAGCGGTCACAGAAGCACTTCATCCAGCAGTGGAAGAGCACCGGTGAGCTCAACTCGATCGTCGAGGAGACGTTCACGGGTCACCAGCTGGTCAAGGTGTTCGGTCGTCAGGACGAGGTGCGCGGCGCGTTCAAGGCCAAGAACGACGACCTGTTCAACGCCGGCTTCGGTGCCCAGTTCATCAGCGGCATCATCATGCCGACGATGATGTTCATCGGAAACCTCAACTACGTCATCGTCGCCGTCGTCGGTGGTCTTCGGGTGGCGAACGGATCGATGAGCCTCGGCGACGTCCAGGCGTTCATCCAGTACTCGCGCCAGTTCACCCAGCCCCTGACCCAGGTGGCCTCGATGGCCAACCTGCTGCAGTCCGGTGTCGCCTCCGCGGAGCGGGTGTTCGAGGTGCTCGACGCCCCCGAGCAGGAGCCCGAGGCCGCCAGCCCCGTGCGGCTGGAGGACCCGCACGGCCGCGTCGAGTTCGAGGACGTCTCGTTCTCCTACAGCCCCGACAAGCCGCTGATCGAGCACCTCGACCTCACCGTCGAGCCCGGCCAGACGGTGGCCATTGTCGGGCCCACCGGGGCGGGCAAGACCACCCTGGTCAACCTCATCATGCGGTTCTACGAGCTGAACGGCGGCCGCATCACCCTCGACGGGGTCGACATCACCGACCTCAGCCGGCACGACCTGCGCAGCGAGATCGGCATGGTGCTGCAGGACACGTGGCTGTTCGGCGGCACGATACGCGAAAACATCCGCTACGGCAGGGACGGCGCGACGGACGAGGAGGTCGTCCGCGCGGCGAAGATGGCGCACGCCGACCACTTCATCCGCACGCAGCCGCTGGGCTACGACACGGTATTGAACGAGGAGGCCTCGAACATCTCGCAGGGGCAGCGGCAGCTCATCACCATCGCGCGCGCGCTGCTGGCCGACCCGCCCATCCTCATCCTCGACGAGGCGACGAGCAGCGTGGACACGCGCACCGAGGCGTACATCCAGAATGCGATGATCGCGCTGATGAAGGGGCGCACCAACTTTGTGATCGCGCACCGGCTGTCCACGATACGCAATGCGTCCACGATATTGGTGATGAACGAGGGGCGCATC